>NZ_LS483369.1:0-1200000 GCF_900475315.1 Neisseria cinerea
ATGCTTAAGAGCCAGTTTGCCGGGAAAATCGAGGCGGTGATGCAGGAATTGGTGCCTAACCGTGCCGCATTCATATTCAAACCCGGCGAAGGCATACGCTATGAGATGGCGGATGTCGGGGTTGTAGAAAAACCGCCCGTGCACGAGGTGCGGGATGAATTGCCGGTGCAGGAGAAGTTGTCGGATGAAATGCCGTCTGAAGGGCCTGCCAAATCCGTACAGGCGAAAACGGCGGCGGATATTTTGGCGGAACGTATGAAAAACCTCCCGCATGAGCTGCGCCATACTGCCGAACCTGCTTCTCGTCCGGAATCGGAGGTGCTTGCGAAAGCGCGGACGGATGCGCAGCGTGATGCGGAAGAGGCGCGTTACGAACAAACCAACCTGTCTCCGGATTACACGTTTGATACGTTGGTAGAAGGTAAAGGCAACCGCCTAGCAGCTGCCGCCGCGCAGGCGATAGCGGAAAGTCCGGGACAGAGTTATAACCCGTTTTTCCTCTATGGCAGTACGGGTTTGGGTAAAACCCACTTGGTTCAGGCCGTGGGTAACGAGCTGTTGAAAAACCGTCCCGATGCGAAAGTGCGCTATATGCATTCGGACGACTATATCCGCAGCTTTATGAAGGCGGTTCGCAACAATACCTATGACGTATTCAAGCAGCAATACAAGCAATACGACCTGCTGATTATCGACGACATCCAGTTCATCAAAGGCAAAGACCGTACAATGGAGGAATTCTTCTATCTGTACAATCATTTCCACAACGAGAAAAAACAGCTCATCCTCACTTGCGATGTGTTGCCTGCGAAAATCGAAGGCATGGACGACCGGCTCAAATCGCGTTTCTCTTGGGGTTTGACTTTGGAACTCGAACCGCCCGAATTGGAAATGCGCATCGCCATTTTGCAGAAAAAGGCAGAAGCGGCGGGTATCAGCATCGAAGACGAGGCGGCATTGTTTATTGCCAACCTGATCCGTTCCAATGTGCGCGAATTGGAAGGTGCGTTTAACCGTGTCAGTGCGAGCAGCCGCTTTATGAACCGGCCGGTTATCGATATCGATTTGGCGCGTACGGCTTTGCAGGACATTATTGCCGAGAAGCATAAGGTCATTACCGCCGATATCATTATTGATGCCGTTGCCAAATATTACCGTATCAAAATCAGCGATGTGCTCGGTAAGAAACGGACACGAAACATTGCCCGTCCGCGCCAGGTGGCGATGAGCCTGACCAAAGAGCTGACCACGTTGAGTCTGCCGTCTATCGGCGATTCGTTCGGCGGGCGCGACCATACGACCGTTATGCACGGCATCAGGGCCGTGTCGAAACTGCGCGAAGAAGATCCGGAATTGGCTCAGGATTATGAAAAGCTGCTGATTCTGATTCAAAACTGATGGAAAACGTTTTCAGACGGCATGATATTGCACAAGCCGTCCGAAGGGTAAAGATACAAACCGATTCAAAGGAGCGAACATGTTGATTTTACAAGCCGAGCGCGACAGCCTGCTCAAACCGTTGCAAGCCGTTACCGGCATTGTCGAACGCCGCCACACCCTGCCTATCCTGTCTAATGTGCTGATTGAGGGCAGGGATGGTCAACCCCGGCTTTTGGCAACCGATTTGGAAATCCAAATCGATACCTCCGGTCCGGAATGCAGTGCGGCGGATTTTCGTATTACGACCAATGCCAAGAAATTTCAGGATATTTTACGGGCACTGCCGGCAGGTGCATTGGTTTCGTTGGATTGGGACGACAACCGTCTGACGTTGAAAGCGGGCAAGTCCCGTTTTGCCCTGCAAACCCTGCCTGCCGAAGATTTTCCGCAAATGAATATCGGCGAGGATGTCAGTGCCGTTTTCGAGTTGGAACAGGAAGCCTTCAAGTCCATGCTTTCGCAGGTTCAATACAGTATGGCGGTGCAGGACATCCGCTATTATCTCAACGGTTTGCTGATGCAGGTCGAAGGCGGGCAATTGCGCCTTGTGGCGACAGACGGACACCGGCTTGCTTATTCGGCTTGCGCCATTGATACGGATTTGCCGCGAACCGAGGTTATTTTGCCGCGCAAAACGGTTTTGGAGCTTTTCAAACTGTTGAATAATCCGTCCGATCCGATTCAGGTGGAACTCTTGGACAAGCAGGTTCGCTTCCGTTGCAACGGCACAACCATCGTCAGCAAAGTCATTGACGGCAAATTCCCTGATTTCAACCGTGTGATTCCTTTGGATAACGACAAGATTTTCGTGTTGTCGAGGGCGGAATTGTTGGGCGCGTTGGAACGTGCATCGATTCTTGCCAATGAAAAATTCCGCGGTGCGCGATTGTTTTTGCAGCCCGGCCTCTTGAGCGTTGTGTGCAGCAACAACGAACAGGAAGAAGCGCGCGAAGAAATCGAGATTGCTTATCAGGGCGGCGAACTTGAGGTCGGTTTCAATATCGGTTATCTGATGGACGTGTTGCGAAATATTCATTCCGACGATGTGCAGCTTGCTTTCGGCGATGCCAACCGTTCGACCTTGTTTACCGTGCCGAACAATCCGAATTTCAAATATATCGTGATGCCGATGCGCATCTGATTGGTTGACCGCGAGTGTGCGTGTGGAAAGAATAACCCCGAAACAGAGGAGACAGTTTCGGGGTTTTCCGTATTCGGCGTATATCGGCGCATACGGTATCCGGCGTGGTTTGCCGTGACAAGGAGGATTGGCCGGTAAAACGGATACCGTCTGAAATCCTGTTTCAGACGGCATTTTGACGGGGCATGGGTTTGGTAGGACGGTCAGCCGCCGTGCAGAACCCACAAATCGTTTTGCAGGTCGACTTCGGATTCGCCTTCGGCAGGTGTGGCTCTGATATAGCTGCCGTCCGGCTGCATCAGCCATGCATGGGTGTTGTCGTCCAGTGCCATGGTCAGTCCTTCATGTATAACGCGCTTTTTGAGGGTTGGCGTGGTAACGGGCGTTGCTACTTCAATGCGGCGGAAGAAGTTGCGCCCCATCCAGTCTGCGCTGGAAATGAACGTATCGTCCGCGCCGTTGTTGTGGAAGCAGTAAATCCGTGAGTGTTCGAGCTGTCTGCCGACGATGGAGCGGACGCGGATGTTTTCGGACAATCCTTTTACACCGGGACGCAGGGTGCACATGCCGCGCACAATCAAGTCGACTTGCACGCCTGCCGCGCTGGCTTGGTACAGCGCATCAATCACACTCGGTTCGATAAGCGAATTCATCTTGGCAGTAATCCGTGCCGGCTTGCCTACTTTGGCGTGTGCGGTTTCCTGCCTGATGCGGTTGATGATCATTTTGTGCAGGGTAAAGGGGCTTTGATAGAGCTTGTTCAGACGGCCGGGTTTACCCAAACCTGTGATTTCCATAAACAAAGTGTTTACGTCAGCGGTAATTTGGTCGTCGTCGGTAATGATGCCGAAGTCGGTGTAGATGCGCGATGTGCCTTGGTGGTAGTTGCCGGTACCGAGGTGGGCATAACGTTTGAGCACGCCGTCCTCGCGGCGGATTACCAGTGCCATTTTGGCATGAACTTTGTAGCCGAATACGCCGTAAACGACGTGTGCACCTGCATTTTCAAGCTGTTGCGCCCAGTTGACGTTGTTGGCCTCATCAAAACGCGCCATCAGTTCGACCACGACGGTAACCTGTTTGCCTGCCAACGCGGCCTTCATCAAGGCGCGTACGAGTTCGGAATTGCTGCCGGTGCGGTAGATGGTCATTTTGACGGCAAGGACGGCGGGGTCTGCGGCGGCTTCGCGTATCATGTGGACGACGGGGTCGAAGGACTGGTACGGATGGTGCAGAAGGATGGGTGCGCGGCGTATCAGTTTGAATATCGAGCCGTTTTTACCCAAGGCTTTCAACCTGCCTTGTGTATGGGGCGGAAATTTTAAATCAGGACGGTCAACCAAATCGGGAACGGCGTTGAGGCGTACGAGGTTGACCGGACCTTTGACTTGGTAAAGTTCGGCAGCGGTCAGCCTGAATTGCGACAGCAGGAAGTCGTGGATGTAGGCGGGGCAGGTGTCGGCGACTTCAAGGCGTACGCCGTCTCCGTATTCCCGGTCGTGCAGTTCGTTTTGGATGGCGGCCCGGAGGTTTTTGAGGTCTTCTTCATCGACGGTCAGGTCGCTGTCGCGGGTGAGGCGGAATTGGTGGCAGCCTTTGACCGTCATGCTGGGAAAGAGTTTGCCGACGTGGGCGTGCAGGATGGAGGAGAGGAAGACAAAGCCGCTGCCGCCTTGGCATAATTCTGCAGGCAGGGGGACGACGCGTGGCAGGATGCGCGGTGCCTGGACAATCGCCATACCCGAGGGTCTGCCGAATGCGTCTGTGCCGTCGAGTTCTACGGCAAAGTTCAGCGATTTGTTCAGCGGGCGTGGGAACGGGTGGGAGGGGTCAAGGCCGATGGGGGTCAGAATCGGCAACAACTCACGGTCAAAATAGTCTTCAATCCATTTTTTCTGTGTGTCTGTCCAATTTCGGCGGCGGTAAAAAAAGATGCCTTCTTGTGCCAGTTCTGGTTGAAGGACGTTGTTAAACAGGTCGTATTGGTGCTGAATCAGCGAACGTGCTGCCTTAGTAACGTCCGCAATGGTTTCAGACGGCATTTTGCCGTTGTCCAGCTTGCACCGGGGATGCAGTTTGTCCTCCCTTTTAAGCCAAGCCATGCGGACTTCGAAGAATTCGTCGAGGTTGGATGAAACGATGCACAGGAAACGCAGACGTTCCAGCAGGGGGACGTTTTTGTCTTCTGCCTGCGCCAAAACACGGCGGTTGAATTCCAGCAGGCTCAGTTCTCGGCAGAGGATGCGGTTTTGTTCGTGCATAAGGTTCTCCCAGGTGCTGTCTGATTGTTCTGTTGGAAAAGGCGGTAATACCCCCTGAAATCTTGAAGGTGTTTTTAACGTTTTTCAGACGGCATATGCATGGCTTTTATTAGGATTTGGGGCATGATGTGAAAACGGATACCGCTATATACGGTATCCGTTTGTTTAAATTACTTCCAATACAAAATAATGGCGCAGTTTTTCGTATACCGCGTCGCTTACGTTGATGCAGCCGTTGGTCATAATCCTGTCGGACACAACCGAAGATGCGATACGTTCGCTCCGTCTTTCCGACGGTATCTGATTCCAAACGCGGTGCAGGGCAAACAGGAAGTCACCTTCCTGTTTGAAGCCGATAACTTCGCCGCCGTATCCGGGTTTGTTGGTACTGTTCAGTGTCAAACCAAACTTCCCTTTGGGTGTGGAAACGCCGAGAAGGACGGGATGGCACTGATGGTCATCGGCAAAACAGAGTTCCGCTTTGGATGTGTTTACGATGACTTTTTTCTTTTGAATATAGGCGTTGACCGCATCCGGTTGCCCCTGTGCATATACGGGGGCAACCATTGACAGGCCGCATAATATCCCTAAAAACAGGCGGAACGGCATGTCGGATTATTGGCGGATACGTTTAGGCGTTGCCGGTACGATTTCGCGGATGATGACTTGCGGCTCGGCTTTTGGTGCAGGCGGCGGGCAGACGGCATCTTTCGGGAATACTGGATTCCAGTAGAAGCTGCGGGCAAATTTGTCTTTATCGAAAATAATTTTGTATTGACAGGTGGTAACGCCTTCTACGCCGGAAGTGTTTTCAGGGTCGGTACCTACGCCCGGGGTGTAGAAGTGGAACAGGTAATCCCATTCGCGCACGCCGTACATGCCTTCGTTGTAATGCGGGCGACCCAAGATTTTGTAGATGTCGTCTTTGGTCAGGCCGGGACGCATCAAGTCCAATTCGTCATAGGTCGGGAATGTGCCGCGATCGTTGTTAAAAGTCAGGGAGTAGGGTTTCGGGAAGACCGGATTGTCGGTCGTGCCGTCGGCTTTGACGTTGCTTTTGGTTGCGCAGGCAGACAGAACGCCAGCCGCCAATACTGCCAAGCCAAGTTTAACGATTTGTTTTGTTTTCATGTGCAAAGTCCTTTTTGTCTGATACCTGTTTGCCGTCCGATTTGGCAGACTTGCTGCAGGTAGTTTAAACGTTTGATTTCGGTTCGTGATATTAGCATAAAAAAGTGTATACAACAGTAAATTTTGTATAATTAAATATCATATATTAATGATGTGTGCCTGAGTATTATTTTAAGTTGGCTGATTCTATTTATATCTGATTTATATAATGTTTTTTACGGGCTATTTTTAACTTGACTTAGACCGGCATGAGTGGTTTTCGGGTAAGGTGTGTGCAAAATAATGTAATACGCCATGTTTTTGGGAATTATCTGTTTTGTGCGGCGCTGCTGCATTTTGCCGTCAATTTACCGATTCTCCAATCTTGGCAACCTGCTATAATTCACACTTTATATTTCTAACGTTTTCAAGCGAAAAACAGAATGACCATGCAAGAACAATATCAACCCGCCGCCATCGAGCCTGCGGCGCAGAAAAAATGGGACGACGCCCGTATTTTCAACGTCTCCGAAGACGCTTCCAAACCCAAATACTACTGCCTTTCCATGTTCCCTTACCCCAGCGGCAAGCTGCACATGGGGCATGTGCGCAACTACACCATCGGCGACGTATTGAGCCGCTTCAAACTCTTAAACGGCTTCAACGTCATGCAGCCTATGGGTTGGGACGCGTTCGGCATGCCGGCGGAAAATGCGGCGATGAAAAACAACGTCGCCCCCGCCGCATGGACCTACGACAACATCGAATACATGAAAACCCAGCTCAAAAGCCTGGGTTTTGCGATTGACTGGGAACGCGAAGTCGCCACCTGCAAACCCGAATACTACCGCTGGGAACAATGGCTGTTTACCAAGCTGTTTGAAAAAGGCATCGTTTACCGCAAAAACGGTACGGTAAACTGGGACCCGGTCGACCAAACCGTGCTTGCCAACGAGCAAGTTATCGACGGACGCGGCTGGCGTTCCGGCGCGTTGATCGAAAAACGCGAAATCCCGATGTATTACTTCAAAATCACGGATTACGCCGAAGAACTGCTCAACGACTTGGACAAGCTGGAACACTGGCCGGAACAAGTCAAAACCATGCAGCGCAACTGGATCGGCAAATCACGCGGTATGACCGTGCGCTTCGCCGTTTCAGACGACAGCAAACAAGGCTTGGAAGGCGATTACGCGAAATTTCTGCAAGTTTATACCACCCGTCCAGACACGCTGATGGGCGCGACTTATGTTGCCGTTGCCGCCGAGCATCCGCTGGCAACCGCCGCAGCCGCCGACAAACCCGAATTGCAGGCATTTATCGCCGAATGCAAAGCCGGCTCGGTTGCCGAAGCCGATATGGCGACAATGGAGAAAAAAGGCGTGCCGACCGGCCGCTACGTCGTCAACCCACTCAACGGCGACAAGCTGGAAGTATGGATTGCCAACTATGTATTGTGGGGCTACGGCGACGGCGCGGTGATGGCGGTTCCGGCGCATGACGAACGCGATTTCGAGTTCGCCACCAAATACAGCCTGCCGAAAAAACAAGTCATTGCCGTTGGCGACAACGCGTTCGACGAAAACCAATGGCAAGAATGGTACGGCGACAAAGAAAACGGCGTATTGGTCAACAGCGGCGACTTGGACGGCATGAATTTTCAGACGGCCTTCGACGCCATTGCCGCCAAGTTGCAAAGCCAAGACGCAGGCGAACCGAAAACCCAATACCGCCTGCGCGACTGGGGCATTTCGCGCCAACGCTACTGGGGCTGCCCGATTCCCATCGTCCATTGCGAAAAATGCGGCGACGTCCCCGTCCCCGCCGACCAACTGCCCGTCGTCCTGCCTGAAAACGTCGTACCCGACGGCATGGGTTCGCCTTTGGCAAAAATGCCCGAGTTTTACGAAACCACCTGCCCATGCTGCGGCGGCGCGGCGAAACGCGAAACCGACACCATGGACACCTTCATGGAATCGAGCTGGTATTTCTTCCGCTACATGTCGCCCAAGTTCGCAGAAGGCATGGTATCGACTGAAGCCGCGAAATACTGGGGCGCGGTCGACCAATACATCGGCGGTATCGAACACGCGATTCTGCACCTCTTGTACGCGCGCTTCTTCACCAAACTGATGCGCGACGAAGACTTGGTCAGCGTGGACGAACCGTTCGAACGCCTGCTCACACAAGGCATGGTCGTCTGCGAAACCTACTACCGCGAAAACGCCAACGGCAGCAAAGACTGGATCAACCCCGCCGATGTCGAGCTGACTTTCGACGACAAAGGCCGCCCCGTTTCCGCCGTTCTCAAAGCCGACGGACTGCCCGTCGTCATCAGCGGCACGGAAAAAATGTCCAAGTCCAAAAACAACGGCGTCGATCCGCAAGAGCTGATTAACGCCTACGGCGCGGACACTGCCCGCCTGTTCATGATGTTTGCCGCACCGCCCGAACAATCCCTCGAATGGAGCGACAGCGGCGTCGAAGGCGCACACCGCTTCCTGCGCCGCCTGTGGCGTACCGTTTACGAATACCTGAAACAAGGAGGCGCGGTCAAAGCGTTTGCAGGCAGCCAAGACGGTTTGTCTAAAGAACTCAAAGACCTGCGCCACAAACTACATTCCACCATCGCCAAAGTCAGCGATGACTACGGCCGCCGCCAGCAGTTCAACACCGCCATCGCCGCCGTGATGGAACTGCTCAACCAATACGACAAAACCGACACCGGCAGCGAACAAGGCCGCGCCGTCGCTCAAGAAGTATTGGAAACCGCCGTACGCCTGTTGTGGCCCATCGTGCCGCACATCTGCGAAACCCTGTGGAGCGAATTGAACAGCGCGAAACTGTGGGAGGCAGGCTGGCCGACAGTCGATGAAGCCGCTTTGGTCAAATCCGAAATCGAAGTCATGGTTCAAGTCAACGGCAAACTGCGCGGAAAAATCACCGTCGCCGCCGATGCCTCTAAAGCCGACCTCGAAGCCGCCGCACTCGCCACCGAAGGTGCGGTGAAATTCATGGAAGGCAAGCCTGCCAAGAAAATCATCGTTGTACCCGGACGCTTGGTGAACATCGTGGTGTAAACCAGATTCAGAAATTAATATCCAAAATGCCGTCTGAAATCCGAATGGATTACAGACGGCATTTAAATTTAAACAGTACTGTTCCGTATGCTTCACATTTTTATTGCACGGTTACCGAGCGTTGTTTTTACGGTATGGATAAATATTGAGAAACCGTACATCTCGGGTTAATCCGTTTGCGACACGGCAACAGGTATGCCGCGTATTGATGCCAGCAGCGCGTCAGCTTCCTGTTTCTGTCTGGCAAACTCCGCTTTGTCTGCCTGCGTTAATTCGGGTGTCGGCAATGCGACCGAGGCGGGGTTGACGGGTTGTCCGTTGATACGTGCCTCATAATGCAGGTGGGGGCCGGTCGAGCGCCCTGTCGAACCCACGAAGCCGATTACTTCTCCGCTGCGCACATTGCCTTGTGCCTGTGAGAACGCGCTTAAATGTGCATACAGCGTTTCTATACCGTTGGCGTGCTGTATCATGACTGCGTTGCCGTAACCTCCTTTCCAGCCCTTAAATGTGATGATGCCGTCGGCGGAAGCCTTGACCGGCGTGCCCGAAGGTGCGGCGTAATCGATGCCGGTGTGCAGCCTCCACGTGTGCAGGGTAGGGTGCATACGGTAGCCGAAAGGCGAAGAAATACGGGTGTAAACCAGCGGTTCGATGTTGAACCCTGTTTTCTGTTGTACGACTGTGCCGTCTTGATCGTAATAGTTGCCGCCTTCCGAACCTTTGCTGCCGGAACGGTAATAAAACGCTTGGTAGTTTGTGCCGCCTTTGACAACTTCCGCCGCCAAAATATCGCCTGTCGCCATTTGTTGACCGTGAAAATACAGGCTGTCGTAGAGCAGGCGTACGATATCTCCTTCCTGAAGGTCTGCAAGGTTGAAACGGCCGGCAAAAATCCCGCTCAAGGATTCGCGGATTTCGACAGGTACTTCCGCCCGCGCCAACGCGCCGCGTGCCGAGGTTTTGACTACAACCGAACGCAGCGTGGGTAATACTTTCATGTCCGCTTCGGAACCTGACCGCTGCCATGTGCCGCCTTTTTTCTCCAGAGCGACAAAATTGCGTTCGCCCTCCTCATCGGTAAAAAACTGCACTTCGCGCGCACTGCCGTCGCTGCCGACCAAAACATGAACCGACTGGTCGGCCCGCAAATACCTCATATCGGTTGCGCCGCCATACTTTCCCGTTATCTGGACGATATCGTCCCGAGCGATGCCCAAACGCGCCAGCACGTCTCCGAGCGAGTCCCCGGGCTGTACGGCTTCCTGCGCCCAATAAGCCGTCCGGGTGCTGCTGCTCCAAGACACCGGCGGCAGCTTTTGTTCTATGCTCCGCGGCTTAATATGCTCCGTCTTGTCCGGTAAGGCGATAATTGCCGCTGATGACAGAATAATCGTAACGGCAAGCGTACGAAGCGCGTATTTCCGATGCTTTTCCGAAAGCGGAAAGATTGCCATGCTGCTCCTTTTCTACGGCGTTTGTGCCGAATCCTCTATAATGTTGCGTCTAAAACTGTCTTTTGAAAACATTTCAACAATGAAACTCACACTCGCCATCCCTTCGCTTAATTTGGATGAAGACGAAGCCCGTATTCCGTTGAACCTGCCGGCATTCAATACTATGCTGAGATACGGCACGCTGCACCGGCAACGCTGCGCACCATCGTCATTTTACGCACGTTATTTGTGGTGCGGGGAGTTGGCGGAAAATGCGGCGAAAGACCTGAATATGCCGTCTGAAGCCGTTGCGTTTGCCTCTCCCGTCTGGCAAAAGATGGGGATGCATCAGGCAAATGTACTGACGGCGGAATATTTGGACATCGGAAAAGGCGAGGCCGAACGCCTTTGTTTTGATCTGTCTGAATTTTACCGCGACATTTCCTGGCATTTTACGCCCATTCTGCCCGAATTATGGCTGGTTTCCATGCAACGGCCATACCTCTGGGGGGCAAAGCCTGTTTTAGATTTGGGCGGATTGTTGGGTGCGGACGATCAGCCGGACGGAGAAGATGCGGTAACGTGGTTGCGCGTCCAAACCGAAATCCAAATGTGGCTGGCCGCGCATCCCGTCAATCATGACCGCAGGAAACGTGGGCTGCCCGAGTTGAACGGGCTGTGGCTTTGGGACGGCCTGAACGGTGGCGGGCTGGGCGGCACGGTTTTTGCCGATACGGTTTGGAGCCGTTTTCACCCGAACCGCCGAGCATTGCCCGACAGCTTCCAAGCTTATGCGGAAACGGCGGCGCACCTGCCCGATACGCACCATATCCTGTTTATGGACGATTTGCGCCTGTCCGGACTGACGGGAGACAGGGAGCGGTATGCATCGGTTTTACAGCAGTGGGAAGAACGCTGGTTTGCGCCGCTTTATGATACCGTCCGTACCGGCAAAATCAAACGGTTGGATATCTCCACAGACGGATTAAACGGCGGCACGCTGACGTTTACCGCCGCGGACAGGTGGAAATTCTGGCGCGGTACGAGGAACTTTGACGGAATTTGGTAAGCTTGCCGAACAAAACCGCAACAATGCCGTCTGAAACCGCGTCATGGTTTCAGACGGCATTTTTTCTTGCATGATATCCGGCCGGACAATAATGTTTCCTACTGTTAGGACGAACAAGTCGGCATAGAAACCGTCGGTAAAAAAACGCAAGGGTTTCACCTGCCGATAACGGGTGGCTTAGTTTGCCGCATATCGGTCCGGCAGCCATGCACGCACGCGGCGTTCAACCGCTTCGGGACTCAAGCCCAAATCGTCCAAAAGTTTTTTCGGGTCGCCGTGTTCGGTTACGGTATCGGCAACGCCCAAAAGCAAGACGGGTTTGCAGATGCCGTGTTTCGCCAATACTTCCAGCACCGCGCTGCCTGCGCCGCCTTGTTCGGCGTTTTCTTCGGCGGTAACGATGTAATCGTGGCTTTGGGCGAGGCGGACGATGAGTTCCTCGTCTATTGGTTTGACGAAGCGCATATCAGCGATGGTGGCGTTCAGTTTTTCGGCAACCGTCAATGCGGGGGCAACCATGCTGCCGAAGGCGATGAATGCGGTTTTCTTACCTTCGCGGCGGATAATGCCCTTGCCGATTTCCACGGTTTCGAGGCCGTCTGAAACGGGCGCGCCCGTACCCGTGCCGCGCGGATAACGGACGGCGGACGGTGAATTTGCCTGATAGCAGGTCGAAAGCAGCAGGCGGCATTCGTTTTCATCGCTCGGCGCGGCAACAATCATGTTCGGCACGCAGCGCAAGAAGCTCAAATCGTACAAACCGGCATGGGTCGGGCCGTCCGCGCCGACGATGCCCGCACGGTCAACGGCAAACAAAATGGGCAGGTTTTGCAGGGCGATGTCGTGCACCAGTTGGTCATAGGCGCGCTGGAGGAAGGTGGAATAAATGGCGACGACGGGCTTCATGCCTTCGCAAGCCAAACCGCCGGCAAAGGTAACGGCGTGCTGCTCGGCAATGCCGACGTCGAAATAGCGGTCGGGAAATTGTTGTTCGAATTCAACCAGTCCGCTGCCCTCGCGCATGGCGGGGGTAATCGCCGCCAATCGTGAGTCTGCCGCCGCCTGGTCGCACAGCCATTTGCCGAACACTTGCGTATAGGTCGGTTTGGCTGCGGGTTTGTTTTCAGACGGCATAGGGGTTTCCGCAGTACTGTCTTTGGGCAGGTTGGCAACGGCGTGGTATTTGACGGGGTCGTTTTCGGCGAGTTTGTAGCCGTTGCCTTTTTTGGTGATGACGTGCAGCAGTTGCGGGCCTTTGCGGCTGCGCAAGTCTTTCAATACGTCAACCAGATGTTCGACGTTATGACCGTCCACGGGGCCGGTGTAGCGGAAGCCGAAGTTTTCAAACAAAGACAGCGACTGCCTTGCGTGTTCTGCTTCACCCGCCAGCGTTTTGATTTTGTGTTCGACTTTTTGGGCGAGCTCCATCGCGCCGGGCAGCTTGTCTAAAACCTTGCTCGATTGGGCTTTGATGGTGCTCAACAGGCCGCGCATATCGCGCACGACGTTGCTGGCGAGGTATTTCGGCAGCGCGCCGACGTTGGGGGAAATCGACATTTCGTTGTCGTTGAGAATGACCAGCAGGTTCACGTCCATGTCGCCTGCGCAGTTCAAGGCTTCAAACGCCTGACCCGCCGTCATCGCGCCGTCGCCGATAATGGCGACGCTGCGGCGGTCGCTGCCCAAAATTTTGTCAGCCGCCGCCATGCCCAACGCCGCGCCGATGGAGGTGGAAGAATGACCCACGCCAAACGCATCGTATTCGGACTCACTGCGCTTGGGGAAACCCGCCAAACCGCCGTAGCGGCGCATGGTGTGCATTTGGTTTTTGCGGCCGGTCAGGATTTTGTGCGGATAACTTTGATGACCGACGTCCCAAACCAACTTGTCTTCAGGTGTATGATAAACATAGTGCAGAGCCACGGTAAGCTCGACCGCGCCCAAGTTGCTGGCGAAATGACCGCCGGTTTGACCGATGGATTCCAGCAGAAACTCTCGCAACTCGGCGGCGACTTGGGGCAACTGTTTTTTATCCAGGCGGCGCAAATCTTGCGGGCTGTCAATCAGGTCGAGTAGGGGGCTTGGGTTCATGATGTGTCTTTTTTATATCGTCCGGGTGCAACGGCTAATTATATATCAAGCACGCGGGGCTGACGGCTGATTTTGTCCGGGATTATTTTTCCTGCCGTTTGGCGCGCGGATGAGCTTCGTCATACAGGCGGGCGATGTGGTCGAAATCGAGTTTGGTGTAAATCTGCGTGGTTGAAAGGCTGCTGTGACCGAGCAGCTCCTGTACAGCCCTGATGTCGCGCGAGGACTGCAACAGATGGCTGGCGTAGCTGTGCCTCATCATGTGCGGGGAAATGTGCCTGCCGTCGCCGTTTTGCGCCGCCCATGATTCGAGGCGCTTTTGTATTTGGCGTTGGCTCAGGCGCGTACCGTTCCTGCCGGTAAACAGGGCTTTGCCGTCCGATGCCGTCTGACGTAGCGGCAAATAGTTTTTTAAAGCTTCTACGCTTTTCCCGGTCAGCGGGACCTGGCGTTGTTTTCTTCCTTTGCCGGTTACGCGCACCCAGCCTTCGTCCAACCACACATTGCCTGTATCCAGGCCGTGTATCTCGCTCAGGCGTAAACCGCTGCCGTACATCAGTTCGAACAGTGCGTGGTCGCGCAATGCCAATGCGTCGCTGTCATCTACAGGCAGGTCGAGCATCTGGTTCAAACATTCTTGAGGGAGTGCTTTCGGGATACGTTCTGGCTGTTTCGGTGGTTTGATATCGGCGGTCGGGTCGGCGTGCATCAGGCCGCGCTTTACCAGCCAAACGCAATACTGCCGCCAAGACGAAAGTTTGCGAGCCAGCGTCCGTTCCCCCAAACCGCGGCCGGACAGCCGGCGTAATGCCTGTACGAAGTCGCCGCGCGTGCAATTTGGAGGGTTTGCAGACGGCATTTCTTCCAGAAGGGCAAGCAGTTCCTGCAAGTCGCGCCGGTATGCGGCAACCGTATGCTCCGATTTACCCTCGCGCACGATATTTTCCAAATAAGCGTCCAAGTATGCCGCAAGTCCGTCCAAACCCATTCCCACACCTAAAATAACATTAGAAACATTATCATAAATCGGAATATCCGAATCCCGAAACGTCAAAACCCGACAAACCTGCATACTGGCATCGTTAATATAAAATCAATGAGCCGTTTATGGTTTTTTGCCGTAAAAAACATTATAATCCGCCTTATTTACCTATTGCCCAAGGAGACACAAATGGCACTCGTATCCATGCGCCAACTGCTTGATCATGCTGCCGAAAACAGCTACGGCCTGCCCGCGTTCAACGTCAACAACCTCGAACAGATGCGCGCCATCATGGAGGCTGCAGACCAAGTCGACGCCCCCGTCATCGTACAGGCGAGTGCCGGTGCGCGCAAATATGCGGGTGCGCCGTTTTTACGCCACCTGATTTTGGCGGCTGTCGAAGAATTTCCGCACATCCCCGTCGTCATGCACCAAGACCACGGCGCATCTCCTGATGTGTGCCAACGCTCCATCCAACTGGGCTTCTCCTCCGTGATGATGGACGGCTCTCTGATGGAAGACGGCAAAACCCCTTCTTCTTATGAATACAACGTTAACGCCACCCGTACCGTGGTTAACTTCTCCCACGCTTGCGGCGTATCCGTTGAAGGCGAAATCGGCGTATTGGGCAACCTCGAAACCGGCGAAGCAGGCGAAGAAGACGGTGTAGGCGCAGTGGGCAAACTTTCCCACGACCAAATGCTGACCAGTGTCGAAGATGCCGTGCGCTTCGTTAAAGATACCGGCGTTGACGCATTGGCTATTGCCGTCGGAACCAGCCACGGCGCATACAAATTCACCCGTCCGCCCACAGGCGACGTATTACGTATCGACCGCATCAAAGAAATCCACCAAGCCCTGCCGAACACCCACATCGTGATGCACGGCTCCAGCTCCGTTCCGCAAGAATGGCTGAAAGTCATCAACGAATACGGCGGCAATATCGGCGAAACCTACGGCGTGCCGGTTGAAGAAATCGTCGAAGGCATCAAACACGGCGTGCGCAAAGTCAACATCGATACCGACTTGCGCCTTGCTTCCACCGGCGCGGTACGCCGCTACCTTGCTGAAAACCCGTCCGACTTTGACCCGCGCAAATACCTGAGCAAAACCATTGAGGCCATGAAGCAAATCTGCCTCGACCGCTATCTTGCGTTCGGTTGCGAAGGTCAGGCAGGCAAAATCAAACCTGTTTCGTTGGAAAAAATGGCAAGCCGTTATGCCAAGGGCGAATTGAACCAAATCGTCAAATAACAGGTTGCCGGTAAACAAAATGCCGTCTGAACCGCTGTTCGGACGGCATTTGATTTTTGCTTTGACCTGCCTCATTGATGCAGTATGCAAAAAAAGATACCATAACCAAAATGTTTATATATTATCTATTCTGCGTATGACAAGGAGTAAACCTGTGAACCGAACTACCTTCTGTTGCCTTTCTTTGACCGCCGCCCTGATTCTGACCGCCTGCAGCAGCGGAGGGGGCGGTGTCGCCGCCGACATCGGTGCGGGGCTTGCCGATGCACTAACCGCACCGCTCGACCATAAAGACAAAGGTTTGCAGTCTTTGACGCTGGATCAGTCCGTCAGGAAAAACGAGAAACTGAAGCTGGCGGCACAAGGTGCGGAAAAAACTTATGGAAACGGCGACAGCCTCAATACGGGCAAATTGAAGAACGACAAGGTCAGCCGCTTCGACTTTATCCGTCAAATCGAAGTGGACGGGCAGCTCATTACCTTGGAGAGCGGAGAGTTCCAAGTGTACAAACAAAGCCATTCCGCCTTAACCGCCCTTCAGACCGAGCAAGTACAAGATTCGGAGCATTCAGGGAAGATGGTTGCGAAACGCCAGTTCAGAATCGGCGATATAGCGGGTGAACATACATCTTTTGACAAGCTTCCCGAAGGCGGCAGGGCGACATATCGCGGGACGGCGTTCAGTTCAGACGATGCCGGTGGAAAACTGACCTACACCATAGATTTCGCCGCCAAGCAGGGACACGGCAAAATCGAACATTTGAAATCGCCAGAACTCAATGTTGATCTGGCCGCCGCCGATATCAAGCCGGATGAAAAACACCATGCCGTCATCAGCGGTTCCGTCCTTTACAACCAAGACGAGAAAGGCAGTTACTCCCTCGGTATCTTTGGCGGAAAAGCCCAGGAAGTTGCCGGCAGCGCGGAAGTGAAAACCGTAAACGGCATACGCCATATCGGCCTTGCCGCCAAGCAATAACCATTGTGAAAATGCCGTCCGAACACAATAATTTACCGTTCGGACGGCATTTTGTATTGCACCGTCCGACGGCATGTCCGAGGGGGGAGATCCCTATTTTCAGGCCAACCGCTATATAATGCCGTCTGAACCAACGAGAGAATACCATGCAAGCTGATTTTAACCGTCCCGTCCTGGCCGTCGATACCGGTACTTCCCGTTTGTCGCTCGCGCTGCGTGCCGACGGCGAAACCCGTCTGTTCCATCAGGAAGTCGGCAGCCGCCAGTCCGAACTGATTCTGCCGGAAATCCGCACCCTGTTCCGCGATGCGGGCATTACCGCCGCCGATTTGGGTGCGGTCGTATACGCACAGGGCCCCGGCGCGTTTACCGGACTGCGTATCGGCATCGGTGTGGCTCAGGGTTTGGCAACGCCGTTTGATACCCCCTTAATCGGCGTACCCTCGCTCGCTGCCGCCGCCTCGCTGCCGCCGCCGCAAAGCTGCATCCTTGCCGCTACGGACGCTCGTATGGGCGAAGTGTTTTATGCATGGTTCGATACGCTGAACTGCCACCGTTTGAGCGATTATCAGGTCGGGCGGGCGGCAGACATCCGGCTGCCGGAGGGATGCGCCTTTTCAGACGGCATAGGCAGCGCGTTCGCGCTGGAAGAGGCCCCGCCGTTCTCAGGCAGGCCGGATATGCCGACCGCCGCCGACTTTCTAGCATTGGCAGCCAAGGGCGGCTATGCTGCCGTCCATGCCGCAGACGCCGGTTTGCTCTACGTCCGCAACAAAATTGCCCTGACTGCCAAAGAACAGGCCGAACGGAGGGCGCGCCCGTGAACATCCGCCGTGCCGTTTATGCCGATTGCGCGGCGCTGGCCGCACTCGATGCCGTCTGCAACCCGTCCGCATGGACGCAACGCCAATTCGAATCCGCACTCGTTTCGCCGTCCGAACAGGTTTTCCTTGCGGAAAAAGACGGCAGGTTGGCCGCCTTTATCGTTTGGCAGAACCTGCCCGATGAATCCGAACTGCACCTGATTGCCACCGCGCCCGAATGCCGCCGCCGGGGTGTCGCGTCCGCCCTGCTCGAATATTGGTTCGCACATCTGCCCGAAGGCACGCAACGCCTGCTGCTCGAAGTCCGCGCGGGCAATATCGGCGCGCACGCGCTATATGCGGCACACGGCTTTACCGATGCGGGCAGGCGGAAAAACTATTACCGTACAGCCGACGGTAAAACCGAAGATGCCGTCTTAATGGAGAAAATATGTTAAGCGCGCGCTACCTCCACCTGCACGAAGCCTTGGGTTTGGGCCCGATGTGGTTGAAACGGGGAGCCGTCGTCCTGCCGTCCGCAACATTGCCGGGAAACCCGACACAAATCCGCCTGCAAAAGCAAACCGTCCTCAGTATTCCGCAGCGTCCGTCCGAACAGCATACCGGTCAGGCACGGCTCAAAACCATGAAAGTGTTGGAAACAACCGCCGTACATACGCGCAAACCCGTGCCTGAAACCGAAACGCCTCTGTCCGGTGTTTCAGACGGCATCGCCCCCGTTCCCGCCGCTTCGGGCATAACCAAACTTGCCGTCGTCAGCCTGTGTCCGCCGACCGAGGATATGGTTTACGGGCAGCTGTTCCACGGCAAAGCGGGTGTCCTGCTCGACAATATACTCAAAGCCGTAGGACTGGATGCCGCTTATGTACACAAGACCAGCTGGGTGAAAACCGCCGCCGTCGGCAACCCGATGCCGTCTGAACAGGCCATCGAGAATGCGTTGGGTCAAATCGCCAGGGAACTCGACGGCTGCCGCGCCCCGGCCGTCCTTTTCCTTGGGCAGGCTTTTGTCCAGACTGAACGGCAAACGATGGTTGAAACTTTGTGCGGCAGCCGTCCCTTCTTCATCATCGACCATCCCGCCCGGCTTTTACGCCAACCCGAACTCAAAGCCCGAAACTGGCAGGTGTTGAAACAGTTGAAACGCGCCTTGCAGGCAGGCGGCAGTTGAAGCAGGCCGCACGGGGCGGTAGAATCACAACTGCATCGCAATACCTGACAGAAAGCAAAAAATGACCGATTTCCGCCAAGATTTCCTTAAATTCTCCCTCGCCCAAAACGTCTTAAAATTCGGCGAATTTACCACCAAGGCAGGACGGCAGTCGCCTTACTTCTTCAATGCCGGCCTCTTTAACGACGGCTTGTCCACGCTGCAACTGGCAAAATTTTACGCACAATCCATCATTGAAAGCGGCATCCAATTCGATATGCTGTTCGGCCCCGCCTACAAAGGCATTATTTTGGCGGCGGCAACCGCGATGATGCTGGCGGAAAAAGGCGTGAACGTCCCGTTTGCCTACAACCGCAAAGAAGCCAAAGACCATGGCGAAGGCGGCGTGTTGGTCGGTGCGCCGCTTAAAGGGCGTGTGCTGATTATCGACGATGTGATTTCCGCCGGTACATCCGTACGCGAATCAATCAAACTGATTGAAGCGGAGGGTGCAACCCCCGCCGGTGTCGCCATCGCGCTCGACCGCATGGAAAAAGGCACCGGCGAATTGAGCGCGGTTCAGGAAGTGGAAAAACAATACGGTCTGCCCGTCGCCCCCATCGCCAGCCTGAACGATTTGTTTATCCTGTTGCAAAACAACCCCGAATTCGGACAGTTCCTCGAACCCGTCCGAGCCTACCGTCGGCAGTACGGCGTAGAATAAAAACAAAGCATATGCCGTCTGAACCGCCTTACGCCTCAGACGGCATCAAACCTGACACACACGAGGAAATACCATGCCCGCCTGTTTCTGCCCCCACTGCAAAACCCGTCTCTGGGTCAAAGAAACCCAGCTCAATGTCGCCCAAGGCTTCGTCGTCTGCCAAAAATGCGAAGGGATGTTTAAAGCCAAAGACCATCTGGCAAGCACGAAAGAACCTATATTCAACGATTTGCCCGAGGCTGTTTCGGATGTCAAACTCGTTCACCGCATCGGCACGCACGCCATTGGCAAGAAACAGATTTCCCGCGACGAAATCGCCGATATCCTCAACGGCGGTACAACCCTGAACGATACGCCGCCTGCGTCTGCCGCCGCCCCTGCGTCCCCCCGGATTGCCGAGCCGTCCGCCGCCCCTGTACGTCAGGAAGGGTTCAACTGGACTATTGCAGCCCTGTTTGCCTTTATCGTCCTTATCATGCAGCTTTTCTACCTCACGCTCTTATAAAAACGCCATGCCGTTTGAACGCTGCTTCAGACGGCATATCGTTTAAATCTTTGCAGGACGGGAATCAAAAACAGACATTTTCAAACCTGCCGCCTATCGGGCGAACAAGACTTCCTCCCATCCTGAATTGCCTTCATCATCATCTGCCTGAATTTCCGATATAATCCGCCTTCCACTGTTCAGACGGCATATTGATGAAATCCTACCCCGATACCTATCTCCATTTCGAAAACCTCGAATCTCCCGAAACGCAAAACTTTGCTGCTGAAGCGAATGACGAAACGCGTGCGCGTTTTTTAGAAAACGACAAGGCGCGCGCATTGTCCGACGGCATTTTGGCGCAGATGCAGGACACGCGGCAGATTCCGTTTTGTCAGGAACACCGCGCGCGGATGTACCATTTCCATCAGGACGCGGAATATCCGAAAGGCGTGTACCGCGTATGTACCGCGGCGACGTACCGTTCCGGCTATCCCGAGTGGAAAATCCTGTTTTCGGTGGCGGATTTCGACGAGTTGCTCGGCGACAATGTGTATTTGGGCGGCGTGTCGCACTTGGTGGAAAAGCCCAACCGCGCGCTATTGACTTTGAGTAAATCGGGCGGCGATACGGCGTACACGCTGGAAGTGGATTTGGAAGCAGGGGAGTTGGTAGAAGGCGGTTTTCACTTTCCGGCAGGCAAAAACCATGTGTCGTGGCGCGATGAAAACAGCGTGTGGGTGTGTCCGGCTTGGGACGAACGCCAGTTGACCGAATCGGGCTATCCGCGCGAAGTATGGCTGGTGGAACGCGGCAAAAGTTTCGAGGAAAGCCTGCCGGTGTACCAAATCGGCGAAGACGGCATGATGGTGAACGCGTGGCGTTATCTCGATCCGCAAGGTTCGCCGATTGATTTGATTGAAGCGTCTGACGGTTTTTACACCAAAACCTATTTGCAGGTCTCAGCCGAAGGCAAAGCGAAACCGTTAAACCTGCCCAACGATTGCGACGTGGTCGGCTATCTGGCCGGACATCTTTTGCTGACGCTGCGTAAAGACTGGAACCGCACGAACCAAAGCTATCCGAGCGG
Organism: Neisseria cinerea; assembly: GCF_900475315.1. Lineage (NCBI taxonomy): Bacteria > Pseudomonadati > Pseudomonadota > Betaproteobacteria > Neisseriales > Neisseriaceae > Neisseria > Neisseria cinerea. The sequence goes on from NZ_LS483369.1 coordinate 21,116, forward strand.
CGCATTGGTGGCGGTGAAGCTGAATCGGGGCGAACTCGGGGCGGCGCAGCTTTTGTTTGCGCCCGATGAAACGCAGGCATTGGAAAGCGTGGAAACGACCAAGCGTTTTGTGGTGGCGAGCCTGCTGGAAAACGTACAAGGCCGTCTGAAAGCGTGGCGGTTTACCGACGGCAAATGGCAGGAAGCCGAGTTGCCGCGCCTGCCTTCGGGCGCGCTGGAAATGACCGACCAGCCTTGGGGCGGCGACGTGGTTTACCTTGCCGCCAGCGATTTCACCACGCCGCTGACGCTGTTTGCGCTGGATTTGAACGTGATGGAACTGACCGTCATGCGCCGCCAGCCGCAGCAGTTCGTTTCAGACGGCATCGAAGTGCGGCAGTTTTGGGCGGTGTCGTCCGACGGCGAGCGTATTCCTTATTTCCATGTCGGCAAAAACGCCGCGTCCGATACGCCGACGCTGGTCTATGCCTACGGCGGTTTCGGCGTGCCCGAGCTGCCGCATTATCTGGGCAGCATCGGCAAATACTGGCTGGAAGAGGGCAACGCCTTCGTGTTGGCGAACATACGCGGCGGCGGCGAGTTCGGCCCGCGCTGGCATCAGGCGGCACAGGGAATCAGCAAACACAAAAGCGTCGACGATTTGCTTGCCGTCGTGCGCGATTTGTCCGAACGCGGCATGAGTTCGCCCCAACACATCGGTTTGCAGGGCGGCAGCAACGGCGGCCTGATTACCGCTGCCGCCTTCGTGCGCGAACCGCAAAGCATCGGCGCGCTGGTGTGCGAAGTGCCGCTGACCGATATGATCCGTTATCCGCTGCTGTCTGCCGGTTCAAGCTGGACGGACGAATACGGCAATCCGCAGAAATACGAAGTCTGCAAACGCTGGCTGGGCGAATTGTCGCCGTATCACAATCTTTCAGACGGCATCAATTATCCGCCTGCGCTCATTACCACCAGCCTCAGCGACGACCGCGTCCATCCCGCCCACGCGCTCAAGTTCTACGCCAAATTGCGTGAAACCTCCGCACAATCTTGGCTTTACGCTCCCGACGGCGGCGGCCATACCGGCAACGGTACGCAACGCGAATCCGCCGACGAACTTGCCTGCGTATTGCTGTTTTTGAAAGAGTTTTTGGGGTAGAAGCAAGCAGCAGGACTGACCGTTTTGTAAAGTTGAGAAACCAAATATTCTTGTTTCGGCAAGTGAAAAGAAGGCCGTCTGAAAAACGAATATTAAAGTTTTTCAGACGGCCTTCTTTTCTTTTAACTTTCAACATGTCCCGATAAAATGGACACTTTGTAAGTGATCATTGATGGAAGACGCAATTATGGCAACCGAACCGAAAAATTATACACGATTTAGAAAATAATTTTAAACAAAACAATATATTAAAACTCAAACAAATCTTTCCTGAAGTCTTTTGCGAAGACCAAATCGACTTTGAGAAACTCAAACTCGTCCTTGGCGCAGAAAACCTTGCCGGTGTGGGCGAACGTTATCAACTCGATGCTGTAGAAACTAGTAGCGTTGTTTACAGTATTTCCAGGAGAATACTGAAACATGAACATGCATAAAAACACCCGTCTCACCCCGTCTCTGGATTTGGATATCCTCAACGGCATCATGCGCCAAGCCGTGTTGCAGCAGCTGCAAACCTACTTGGGCGCGGACACCATCATCGAAACGCACATCACCCGCGACATGCTCGAACGCGCAGAAAAAATCCGCCTCTCCAACGCCTTGAGAGGCGTGTTTGAGGCGGATTTGGTGTACTAGGAACAATCAATGATTTCTCGGAAATGGATAAAGCCCGAAGGCGATTATTCGTTAGACGGTTTATCTGTCTGAGACTTGTGCGTTTGCAATATGCGTACTACCTTACCCTCATAACGCTGGCGTAACCACGCCTGTATCCGCTCGTGATCTTTGGCAGGTAGTGGCTGCTCCAATTCGAGAGAGACAACGACGATATCGTCATATGTATCTGTCTTCGGTTCTGCGTTTTTTTGGCTTTCAGACTGTTCGGAAACAGGCGTTGTTTGCGCTTTATCCCAAGCCAAGCCGCGTCCGACAACGATTTTTTCCGCTTCCGGATATTGGGCTTTTAATTCCTTGAGTACCGCTGCATCGTCGACATCGGAGGCTTTGCCTGCCAGTACGGTATCGATATAGGCCTGCTGCTCTTTCAGCTCATTTTGCTGCTGAACCGGGTTGTTTTGGCTTGCCAGCAATTCTTCGATTTTGGCACCGCTTCCACCCGCATAAACCACGTTCACCTTCGGCGCTTTCACACCTGACGCTTCAAGGCTTTTCACCAGCAAAGCAGAAATTTTCTCGGCATTGCCCGTTCCGTTGACAATCAGACCGACCGTATTTTCTCTATGGTTCAACATCTTACGCAGCACGAAAAAACCTTCCTGTTGCTGCGCAGTGGCAATGGCGGCATTGGCTCTGGTGTTGAAGATCTCCTGACGCACCAGTCCTGATGCCATATAGCCGCTCGGAATCATCACAGCCAACACGACGGCAGTAATAATGATGCTTTGCAACCGGCGTTTGGATTCCGTTACCAACCCCCTGCGCGGCAGCTTGAGCAGCTTGGAAAACAACAAGGTCGAAAAAGCGATGAACACGCAGTTGATGGCAAAAAGATATGAAGCACCGAGAAAGTAGTGCCAGTTGCCATGTGCCAATCCGTAGCCCGCAGTACACAGGGGCGGCATCAATGCAGTAGCAATCGCCACACCTGGTATGGCATTGCCTCCTTCTTTTCGAGTCAGCGCCACAATACCCGCACTACCGCCGAAGAAGGCAATCAACACATCCCAAAGGGTCGGCTGAGTACGCGCCAAAAGCTCGCTTTGCGCCTCTTTAAGCGGGGTTAACAGGAAATACAACGTAGCGGTAATCAAGCTGATGACGACGAATATAATAATATTGCGCACGGCTTGACGGATCAGCGCAGTATCCCCTACCGCCAAACCGTAACCCATACCTACAATCGGCCCCATCAACGGCGAAATCAACATCGCGCCGATCACTACCGCCGTGCTGTTTACATTCAGACCGATACTCGCCACGGCAATGGCAAACATCAATACCCACATATTGGTTCCGGACACCCGAGTATTGGCGCGGATGACGGCATCAATTTTATCGGGATGGGCCTGGTCATGCGCAAGATTGAACACATCTTGCAACTTGGTCATGGCACCATTGTCTTCTTTTGGCTGATTTTCTTGTTCTTGCATTTTCATCCTTAAATCAATCTTAACGATGGTCTCTGAATATTTAATTAACTGGAATTTCGGATACTGATAATTATGCTTTATACTGATTTCAAATATGATTAAGCAGATACCTTGCAGAAGGTTAGCATACACATGAAAACGCTGACAACGCTGATCCTGCGTAGGCCTTCATGAAACCAGCATATGAAAAAACCTTCTCTCAAATCTAATTCCTACTTTTTCAGCAGCAACCGCCATCAAAATTTCTTTAAGGGGCTGTACTAGTAGATTAGCCCTAAATTCTACACCAATCCCGCAGAATTTTAAGCTGTTGAGACGGTGTGCCGAAATTAAATCGAAATTCGCATTCTTTCAAGAACAGCGGGAAAGATTTGCGATCGATTCCGTTGTATTTGCGTAAGACGCGTTTTGCCTGATTCCAAAAACTCTCAATGCCGTTAATGTGGTTCTGACGGTCTGCAAATTCCTTGGAATGGTTGATGCGGTAATGAATAAAACCGCTCACGTCCAACTTGTCGTAGCTGCTCAGGCTATCCGTGTAAACAATGCTGTCCGGCATGATTTTCTTTTTTATGATAGGGAGTAACGTTTCAGACTTGGCATTATCCACCATAACGGTATAGACCCGTCCGTTGCGTTTCAGAATGCCAAAGACAACCACTTTTCCTGCCGCACCGCGACCACGTCTGCCTTTACGCCGTCCACCGAAATAGCTTTCGTCCGGCTCAACAGGGCCCTCAAAAACCTCATCGGCAGCCAAGGCCAAATGATAGTTGATAACCGTGCGGATTTTACGGTAGAACAGTGCTGCCGAATTGGGATGGATACCCAAAATATTGGCGGCAGGACGGGCGGTAACTTCCAGTACAAAAAAACGGAGCAGTTCTTTTTGTACTTTTTTCTTTAATTTGCAGTGTGTTATCTTCATACTTTGAGGGTAATATATCTGCTAATCTAGTACAGACCCCAAAGGAAACCCCATGACACGCTTCAAATACTCCCTGCTGTTTGCCGCCCTGCTGTCCGTGTACGCACAGGCCGATGTTTCTGTTTCAGACGACCTTTTGGAACACCACAGGTACACGCATTTAAGGAATGCCGTCTGAAATATCCGCCTCAATAACGCATCATATTGCCGTCAATCTCGGCCGCCCATGCATCGATGCCGCCCTGAAGGTTGTACAGGTTTTCAAACCCCGCATCGGCCAAATACATCGCCGTATGCAGGCTGCGGATACCGTGATGGCAATACACCACAAGCGGCACGCCGTCGTCAGGCAGCTCGTTCTGCCGCAGCGGAATCAGATTCATCGGGATATGTACCGCTTCGGGCAACGAACAAATCGCCGCTTCTTCATCCGTACGCACGTCCAACAGTCGGAACGCCCGTCCCTCATCCATCCAAATTTTCAGCGCCAACGGCGAGAGTTGTACAATATCCATCGGGTTTCCTTTCCCCAATCAAGCAAAATGCCGTCTGAAACGCAATCTGCTTTCAGACGGCATCACAATCCGAACATCAAAAATTAAAACTGTCGAAAGGATGGGCATCCTTGTCGGTCAAATTGGCCACCAAAGTATCGAACAGCGCCTTCTCTTCAAACGTATCTCCTTGACGCGTAATCAAAAGCGCACGTTGAACAGGCTTGCGTCCTACGATAACCACCATGCGTCCGCCATCTTTTAACTGTTGTTTCAACACATCAGGCACAATATTGACCGCACCGCCGACGTAAACCGCATCAAACGGCGCACCTGCGGAAAGTTCGGTCAATCCGTTATTTTGCACATAATCGATGTTTTCCAAAGACAAGCCGTCCAAAACCGCTTTGGCGCGCTTTTGCTGTTCGGCATCGAGGTCGTCCGAAACCACTTTGCCCGCCAATTTTGCCAAAAGCGCGGTCGCATAGCCCGAGCCCGTACCAATTTCCAGAACCGTATCGTTTTTAGTCAGCTTCAAGCCTTGCGCCAACCGGGCCACGACTTTCGGCTCCAGCATCTTGTGACCGTTGGCAAGCGGCAGTTCCATATCCGCATATGCCAAACCCTGCAAGGCCTCATTGACGAAAAGTTCGCGCGGAATCTCCTCCAATGCGTCCAACACATCAAAATCCAATACATCCCAAGGCCTAACCTGCTGCTCGACCATGTTGAATCGCGCTTTATCAAAATTCATTTTATGCTCCGTCAAGTACCTGTTTTACTCATGACATACATTATAAAACTTCAATAAGCACATCGCCAACCTTCAGACGGCATTACACAAACCGGAAACGAAATAAATCATTCATATCCGCTCCCGTTATTGCTAAGCCACCGCATATCCACTAAACTGCACGTCAACTTCGCATACACGCGGTCAAACAGCAGGGAGCAGACAAGATGTATCACGAAATCGGAATGTGGGATCAGAAATGGGTCATCGGCAACTGGAAAATGAACGGCCGACTCCAGAACAACAATGCACTCATGCACCGCTTCCGCATCATGCCCACCGCCGAACGCGTCCTGATCGGACTCGCAGCGCCGACCGTTTACCTGCTGCAACTGCACAACGCCATGCAGATTGTCCTTAATAACCGTATCCTTACTTGCGCCCAAGATGTCAGCCGCTTCCCCGGTAATGGCGCATATACCGGCGAAGTGTCCGCAGAAATGCTCGCCGATATCGGCACCGACATCGTCCTTATCGGGCACTCCGAACGCAGCCTTTATTTTGGCGAGAAAAACGAAATCCAACGCCGCAAAATGGAAAACGTCCTTAACGCCGGACTTATTCCCCTTTTATGCGTCGGCGAAAGCTTGGAAGAACGCGAAGCCGGTAAAGAACACGAAGTCATCGCCCACCAGCTTTCCATCCTGCAAGGTTTGAACACCAAAAACATCGCCGTTGCCTACGAACCGGTATGGGCAATCGGTACCGGCAAAGTCGCCACCGTAGAACAAATTGCCGACATGCATGCATTCATCTACAAAGAAATCTTGTCTTTGTGCGGAAGCGATGTTAAAATCCGCGCTCTTTACGGCGGAAGTGTGAAAGCGGATAACGCAGCCGACATCTTTGCAGTACCTCATGTAGACGGCGCATTGGTTGGCGGCGCGTCATTATCATATGATTCATTTGCCGCCATTATCAACGCAGCACAAGCCTCGTAGAAAAATATGGAAGCTTTTAAAACCCTTATCTGGATTATTAATATTATTTCCGCTTTGGCCGTCATCGTGTTAGTATTGCTGCAGCACGGTAAAGGGGCTGATGCGGGTGCCACCTTCGGGTCAGGCAGCGGCAGCGCGCAAGGTGTATTCGGCTCTGCCGGCAATGCCAACTTCCTCAGCCGCTCAACAGCTATTGCAGCAACTTTTTTCTTTGCAACCTGCATGGCTATGGTGTATATTCACACCCACACGACAAAACATGGTTTGGACTTCAGCAGCGTACAACAAACGCAACAGGCTCCCAAACCGGCAGTTCCTGTTAAAAACAATACTGAACCTGCTGCACCTATTCCTCAGCAGCAGTAAATAAAAGTTGTTCAAATGCCGACATGGTGAAATTGGTAGACACGCTATCTTGAGGGGGTAGTGGCCGTAGGCTGTGCGAGTTCAAATCTCGCTGTCGGCACCAACACACAAAAACGCTTAGAAATTCTAAGCGTTTTTTCCGTTTAATCTCGTCTAATACCATCAACAAATCTCAATAAATACAAGGCTTTCAGACTGATTGCTATCCTATCATCCTCTTTCTGACTGTCCAACTCCGTCTAATTCATATTAATTGAAGCAACCAAAATTAGGGGGTATGTTTTTCGTGGGTATCTAAAAATACCCCCGAAAACATCCCCTGCTATGCCGTTGAACGATCGTCAAATCAAAAACGCCAAACCCGCCGAAAAACCGTTTAAGCTGAATGACGGCAAGGGCTTGTATCTGTATATCAATACAAACGGCGAGAAGTTATGGCGGTTTGACTTTTCGCATAACGGAAAACGTAAAACGCTTTTAATCGGCAAATATCCGACCGTATCGCCGGCAGCAGTCTTCTTTACTGAATGATGTTTTTGAAACAATTGTTTGTCGACAATATATCGAAAGCCTAATCTGTTCAAAGGCGACATGCCATACGGATTTTGCAATGTTTTAAAATATAAGTTTTTCCTGTTGTCGATTTCAGACGGCCTTCCGATTTCTTAGAACTTGGAATCAGGAATTTTGCATGGGTGTGGGTGGGCGGTTTGGTATTTCTTCTGTCTGCAGAGCGGTCAGTTTTGCGGTCAGGATGTTGAGCAGGATGCCGTAGGCCGGCAGGAAGAAGAGAGTGCAGATGGTGAGTTTGAACAGGTAATCGACAAAAGCGATGCCCTGCCAGTTTGCCGCCATAAATTCATCGCTGCTTGCGTAGAAGGCAACGGCGAAAAATACCAACGTATCCAAGGCGTTGCCGATGACGGTTGATGCGGTCGGGGCAATCCACCACGCTTTCAGACGGCGTAATTTGTTGAATACAAAAATATCAAGGATTTGTCCGAGCGCATAGGCGGCAAAACTGGCTAAGGCGATGCGTCCGACAAAGGTATTGAATTCGGACAGCGCGCCCAAGCCTGTCCAACTGCCGTTGTGGAACAAAACGGAAAAGATGTAGGAAAGCAAAAGGGCGGGGAACATGACCCAAAAGATAATCCGCCGTGCCAAGTGCGAACCAAAAATGCGGACGGTCAGGTCGGTGGCAAGGAAGATGAAGGGAAAGGAAAATGCGCCCCAAGTGGTGTGGATGCCGAAAATTTGGAAGGGGAACTGCACCAGATAGTTGCTGGCGGCGATGATGAGGATATGAAAAAGAACCAGCCAGAAGAGTGCCTTCTGTTGCTGTGCGGCAGTAAATGCGTACATAAAAATCTTTCGGAAAGGGGTTCAGACGGCATATCGTATCGAAGGAATGCCGTCTGAAATATGGGAAGGATGGTTTATTGTGCGTCGTGCTCAAACAGGCGTTTACGCGCCAATGTTTCGAACTCGGTACCTGCTTTGCCGTAATTGGCGAAAGGATGAATGGCGATGCCGCCGCGTGGTGTGAACTCGCCGAATACTTCGATGTATTTCGGATCCATCAGGGCAATGAGGTCTTTCATGATGATGTTGACGCAGTCTTCATGAAAATCGCCGTGGTTGCGGAAGCTGAAGAGGTAGAGTTTCAGGGATTTGCTTTCCACCATTTTAATGTGCGGGATGTAGCGGATGTAGATGGTGGCGAAGTCAGGCTGCCCGGTCATGGGGCAGAGGCTGGTGAATTCGGGGCAGACGAATTTGACGAAATAGTCGTTGTCGGGATGTTTGTTGTCGAATGCTTCGAGAATTTCAGGCGCGTAGCCGGTCGGATATTGGGTTTTTTGATTGCCCAAAAGAGAGATGCCTTGCAGCTCTTCGTTGTTGCGGGACATGAGGGTTTCCTTAGTTTTTTAATGTGGGAGGTTTTCGAACCACGGGCGGCGATTGTAATATAAGTGGTGGTATTTGTGTAGTTTTCTTCGGTTAGTATGGGTAATTGCTTTACTCGGTGATGTGTGGATATAAATAGTTCTGTGAGGTCGGGCTGATACAGTTTGTTTGAATATTCATTCTAAATCATTAACTTGATTGAGTTATTGCTAGGGTATAGAATCCTAATCAATCTTTAATTGGTTTTATTTATATAGTATTAGAAATATTTGGAATTGGAATAATGGCAACACATGCAGATGAAACGACAATTCAAAACAGACAAGAAGCCGATAGCGCAAAAGTCAAACGCAAACGCCGCCTGCTGGTGTTAACGCTGCTATTTGCGCTTGCCGCCGTCGCTGCCGTATCGGCGTTTTTTTTATGGTGGCAGCACGAAGAGGAAACGGAAGATGCTTATGTTGCCGGACGTGTGGTTCAGATTACGCCGCAAACGGGCGGTACGGTGCGGAAGGTGTTGCATGATGATACGGATGTTGTGAAGAAAGGCGATGTGTTGGCCGTATTGGACGACGGCAATTATGTGTTGGCGTATGAACGGGCAAAAAATGAGCTGATTCAGGCGGTGCGGCAAAACCGCCAGCAAAATGCCGCCACTTCTCAGGCGGGGGCGCAGGTTGCTTTGCGCCGAGCGGATTTGGCACGTGCGCAGGATGATTTACGCCGCCGGTCTGCTTTGGCAGAATCGGGAGCGGTATCCGCCGAAGAACTGGCACATGCCCGTGCGGCAGTGTCTCAGGCTCAGGCGGCAGTTAAGGCGGCTTTGGCGGAAGAATCTTCGGCGCGTGCGGCTTTGGGTGGTCAGGTTGCTTTGCGCGAACAGCCGGTGGTTCAGACGGCAGTCAGTAGGTTGAAAGATGCGTGGTTGAACCTTCAGCGGACGCAAATCCGCGCGCCGGTGGACGGTCAGGTGGCAAAGCGTTCGGTGCAGGTCGGGCAGCAGGTGGCGGCCGGTGCGCCGCTGATGGCGGTGGTGCCGTTGTCGGATGTGTGGGTTGATGCCAATTTTAAAGAGACGCAGTTGAGGCGCATGAAAATAGGCCAGCCGGTCGAGCTGGTGTCGGATTTATACGGTAAACAAACCGTTTATCGCGGCAGGGTGGCAGGGTTTTCGGCAGGTACGGGCAGCGCGTTTTCGCTGATTCCGGCGCAAAATGCCACGGGTAACTGGATTAAAGTGGTGCAGCGTGTCCCTGTCCGTATCGAATTGAACCGTGAAGATGTGGACAGGCATCCGTTGCGCATCGGTTTGTCGATGACGGTAAAAGTGGATATTTCCGCCGCAGGCGCACCTATTTCAAAAACGCCGGATGCCGTGTTGCCGGAAACTGAAGGCACGGATTGGTCGGAAGCCGACAGGCTGGTGGACGAAATTCTCGAGCAATACGCGCATTGATGCCGTCTGAAACGGAGGACACAATGGATTATCCACCGCTTAAAGGTGCGGCATTGGTATGGATTACGCTGTCTTTGGGGCTTGCCGTATTTATGGAAGTTTTAGATACGACTATCGCCAATGTCGCCGTTCCCGTTATCGCCGGCAACCTCGGTGCGGCAACCACTCAGGGGACGTGGGTTATTACTTCTTTTGCTGTGGCAAACGCCGTTTCCGTGCCGTTAACGGGATTTTTGGCAAAACGTATCGGCGAGGTCAAACTGTTTACCGCCGCCGCCGTCGGTTTCGTCATCACATCGTGGCTGTGCGGTATTGCCCCCAACCTTCAGGCTTTGGTAATTTTCCGCATCTTGCAGGGCTTTATCGCCGGGCCGCTGATTCCCTTGTCGCAAAGCCTGTTAATGGCATCCTATCCGCCTGCAAAACGGACGCTGGCACTGGCATTGTGGGCAATGACCGTCGTTGTCGCCCCTGTTCTCGGGCCGATACTCGGCGGTTGGATTTCCGGAAACTGGCATTGGGGTTGGATTTTCTTCATTAATATCCCTATCGGTATCATATCGGCATGGATTACATGGAAACATTTGAAATATCGGGAAACGGAAACCGTTAAAATGCCGACCGACTATGTCGGGCTTACATTGATGGTAGTCGGTATCGGCGCGTTACAGATGATGCTAGACAGGGGTAAGGAACTCGACTGGTTCGCCTCTGGAGAAATCATTACCTTGGGCGTAGTCGCACTGGTGTGCTTGTCGTATTTTATTGTTTGGGAATTGGGAGAAAAATATCCGATTGTCGATTTATCGCTGTTTAAAGATCGGAATTTTACCGTCGGCGTAATAGCCACATCATTGGGTTTTATGGTGTATATGGGGACGCTGACCCTGCTGCCGTTAGTGTTGCAGACCAACCTGGGCTATACCTCCACGTGGGCGGGGCTTGCTGCCGCACCTGTCGGCATCCTTCCTGTTTTCCTGTCACCCATTATCGGCAGATTCGGCAACAAGGCCGATATGCGCCTGCTCGTAACTGCCAGCTTCCTGACCTTTGCCTTTACTTTCTATTGGCGTACGGATTTTTATGCCGATATGGATATCGGCAACGTCATCTGGCCTCAGTTTTGGCAAGGTGTCGGTGTCGCCATGTTTTTTCTGCCGCTGACGACCATCACCTTGTCACACATGAAGGGAGGGCAGATTGCCGCTGCCAGCAGCTTGTCGAATTTCTTGCGCGTGCTTATGGGCGGTGTCGGCGTATCATTCGTCAGTACCCTGTGGGAACGGCGTGAAGCGTTGCACCATACACGCTTTGCCGAACACATCACGCCATATTCCGCGACGTTGCATGAAACGGCCGCTCATTTGTCCCAGCACGGCGTTTCCGACATTCAAACCGCAGGTATTATCAACAATACCATTACCCAGCAGGGTTTCATTATCGGCTCGAACGAAATCTTTATGGCGGGCAGCTTGTTATTCATTATCATGATACCCGTCATATGGCTGGCAAAACCGCCGTTCCACAATAATGGAGGGGGAGGGCATTAATACTCCCTGCCTCGACTAAAATGCCGTCTGAAAACACATGTGGAAACATGTTCGGACAGTATTTAGAATGCAGGCATCTGCGAAATCCGCTATAATCGCATTCCGTCTGTTTCGTATCGGCAAACGTTTCCCGAATGCAACAATCGGCAGGATAATTCGCGTAAAACAGCCGTTTTTCTCTAAAACACTTGAACTAACACTGTTTTTCGTGGTATAAATTACGTTTTACTATTTTAGAAGTTTGGAGACTGACCATGGCACGAGTTTGCAAAGTGACCGGTAAGCGCCCGATGTCTGGCAACAACGTATCACACGCCAACAACAAAACCAAACGTCGTTTTTTGCCTAACTTGCAATCACGTCGTTTTTGGGTAGAAAGTGAAAACCGCTGGGTTCGCCTGCGCGTTTCTAACGCCGCTCTGCGTACCATCGACAAAGTAGGCATTGATGTCGTATTGGCTGATTTGCGTGCTCGCGGTGAAGCTTAATTTAAACCCTTAGTTAAGGATTACTGCAATGCGCGATAAAATCAAACTGGAATCCAGTGCAGGTACTGGTCATTTCTATACCACTACCAAAAACAAACGCACTATGCCCGGCAAATTGGAAATCAAAAAATTTGATCCAGTTGCCCGCAAACACGTAGTGTATAAAGAAACTAAACTGAAATAATTTCCGTTTGGCAAACAAAGCCTCCGATTGTTCGGAGGCTTTGTTTTTAAGTATTGTAAATTTCTTATTTTCAGTCGGTGTCAGATGATATTGTGTAATCAGTCAACTTATACAGGGTAATGGATTTGTCTGTCGAACTTGAACGGCAATATAGCAGGCAGTCAAATAAAATGCCGTCTGAAATATGTTCAGACGGCATTTTTTATATGATTTTTAACCGGTCAGTTGTTTAGTGATCAGTTTCTTCAGTGGCGGGAAATTGTTGCTGGCACGCAATACCAAGCCGCGCAACAGTTTTGCTGGTGCGGTCTCATTGGTAAAGAGTTTCAGCATCATATTGGTTCCGTGATAAAGCGGCTGGGCATGCAGCATATGTTTGTTACTGTATTTTTCCAATAATGAAGATGCACCGATGTCTTGACCGCGCTGCTCGGCTTCGATAATCAGTTTGGCCAAGATGTCCGCACTGGAAAGTCCGAGATTAAAACCGTGTGCTGTTACAGGGTGCATACCCACAGCCGCATCGCCGATCAGCGCACTGCGTTTGCCGTAGAAACGTTTGGCAATCATGCCGACAAGGGGGTAATGGTGGATGCTGCTGACCAGTTCCATGTCGCCAAGCCTACCCTTGAGTTGTTCTTTTACGCTTGCGGCCAATTCTTCAGGCGAAAGGTTTTGAACGCTGTTGATTTTATCGGTATCGACGGTAATGACGGTATTGGTCAGGTGCTCTTCCAGTGGCAGCAGTGCGATGGTGCGTCCGTAATGGAAGCATTCGTAAGCGGTATGCTGGTTGGAAAGAGTATGTTTCATGCGGCAGACGAACATGGTTCGGCTGTAGTCGTGCATATCTGAAGAAATGCCGAGTTGTCGGCGGGTTTGTGAGAAACGGCTGTCTGCTGCCAAAAGGAGACGCGCGGTCAGAATGTCTCCGTTTTCCAAAAAGACTTGCGCTTCATTATCAGATGTTTTGACTTCTTTAACGGCCGTATCGGTCAGAATGGTAATGTTGTCGAGTTGGGATACGACTTCGTAGGCGGCGCGTCGGATATTGTGGTTGGAAATCAAATAACCCAGGCAGTCAGCAGGCTCGCCGCGTGCTTCGGTTGGTTGAGGGAAGTGGAGTTGGTAATCGGAGCGGCCGTTTAAGACTTTTGCATCACGAAGGGGGTAAATTTCATTTTCGGGAATTTTGTCCCACATACCCAGACGCTGCATGATTTCCCTGGAGAAATGGGTCAGGGCGATTTCACGTCCGTCATAGGGAGGATTTTGTAAGACGGAAAGGGGGCTGCGCTCGATCAAGGTGACTTTCAGGCCGCTGCCGGCAAGTTCTGCTGCAAAACTTAAACCCGCCGGACCTGCGCCGACGACGAGGATGTCGCTGTGTAAACTCATGGAATATCCTTTGTATGAGACGTATGCCGATAATTTCAGGCGGCATTTGAGAAATTTGAATGTCGTCTGACCCATCTGTAATAGATAGGTGATTATATCAAAACCCGTTGTTGATGAAATATGCGAAGTATGATGTATGCGGTTTTTTACTTTTGGTTTAATGTGCGTCAAATAGGGAGGGTAATGGAGGATAAACGCAAAAAAAGCCGCATCGTGAAAAGATGCGGCTTTGTGTTCGGTTAAATTATTCTTCAGAACCAGTGTAAGGGCGGATGCTTACGGTTTTACGGTTCAGTGCGCCTTTGGTTTTGAATTCAACGTAACCGTCGACTTTAGCAAACAAAGTGTGGTCTTTGCCCATGCCTACGTTGTCACCTGCGTGGAATTTAGTACCACGTTGACGAACGATGATAGAGCCTGCCGGAATCAGCTCGTTGCCGTAGGCTTTGACGCCCAAGCGTTTGGCTTCTGAATCGCGACCGTTGCGGGTGCTACCGCCTGCTTTTTTACTTGCCATTTGTAATACTCCTGAACTTACTTGAAATTAGGCGATTGCCACGATTTCGATTTGGGTGAAATTTTGGCGATGGCCTTGGCGTTTTTGGTAGTGTTTGCGACGACGCATTTTGAAAATGCGTACTTTCTCGCCACGACCATGTGCAACGACTTTAGCTGTTACTTTCGCGCCTTCGATAAAAGGTGCGCCTACTTTTACAGATTCGCCGTCAGCAATCATCAAAACTTCAGTCAGTTCGATTTGGCTGTCGAGTTCGGCTGGTATCTGTTCTACTTTCAATTTTTCGCCAACGGAAACTTTGTATTGTTTACCGCCGGTTTTTACGACCGCGTACATACTCAACTCCATGAGAATTAGGTTAACATTCCGCACACCATTATGCGGAACTCGAAATTATATTGCTATTTATTTGTTTCGTCAAAATTTTGTGTTCCAGGTAATCTTAATGCCGTCTGAAAGATGTGCCGTAATGGCTTTACTGATATAATCTTACGTTATTTCAAATTAGCTTTAAGCGGTATTTGCCGTTTGATGGAAGCGTAAACCTGAGAGTCTGCCATGCTCGAAAATCTGCCTTATTTCCAGAAACACCTGTCTGAAGACCTTGCCAAAGTCAATGAAGTTATCAATCGGGCGGTACAGTCTGATGTTGCGCTGATTTCGCAAATCGGTACATATATTATCAGCGCAGGTGGCAAGCGGTTGCGTCCGATTATGACGATTCTGGCAGGACGGTCAGTGGGATACGACAATGAGAAACTGTATTCGCTGGCGGCAATGGTTGAGTTTATCCATACTTCAACGCTGCTGCACGATGATGTAGTCGATGAAAGCGATTTGCGTCGCGGAAGAAAGACGGCAAACAACCTGTTTGGTAATGCCGCTGCGGTTTTGGTCGGTGATTTTCTTTATACGCGTGCTTTTCAATTGATGGTCGGTTCCGGCAGTATGCGTATTTTGGAAGTAATGGCGGACGCAACCAATATTATTGCCGAAGGCGAAGTCATGCAGCTGATGAACATCGGCAATACGGATATTACCGAGGAAGAATATATTCAAGTAATCCAATATAAGACGGCAAAATTGTTCGAAGCAGCCGCACAGGTCGGCTCGATTTTGGGAAATGCCCCTCCTGAATGCGAACAGGCGTTGAAAGATTACGGCATGTATGTCGGTACTGCTTTCCAAATCATTGATGATGTACTGGACTATTCAGGCGAAACCGAAGAAATCGGCAAAAACGTCGGTGACGACTTGGCGGAAGGAAAGCCGACCTTGCCTTTGATTTATTTGATGAGGCAAGGGTCTGAACAGGTTGCAAACGATGTGCGCTTGGCTTTGGAAAATGCCGATCGCAGTTATTTTGCAAAAATCCATGAGTATGTCGTCCGTTCGGATGCGTTGGCATATTCGATAGGGGCGGCGCGTAAAGCAGTCGATTGTGCAATTACCGCTTTAGATGCCTTACCTGACAGTGAGGCGAAAGAAGCGATGATTCGGTTGGCGCAGGAATCTTTAGTCAGGGTGTCTTGACCCGATGAATGTTAGTTTTGTTTCCCTATTTTTAGTTACGCTGATTTTTCTGGGAGTAATCAGCCAAAACAATTCGATTACGATTTCGGCAACCGTATTGCTGCTGATGCAGCAGACAGCATTGGTGCAATTTGTCCCTTTGGTTGAGAAACACGGGTTGAATATCGGTATCATTTTTTTGACTGTCGGGGTGTTGAGTCCGCTGGTTTCCGGTAGGGTGCAGGTGCCGCCGGTTGCCGAGTTTTTAAATTTTAAAATAATAGCCAGTGTCCTTATCGGTATTTTTGTGGCTTGGCTGGCCGGACGTGGCGTATTTTTAATGGGGCAACAGCCGGTGTTGGTGGCAGGTCTGTTAATCGGCACGGTTATCGGGGTTGCGTTTATGGGCGGTATTCCTGTTGGCCCGCTGATTGCAGCAGGCATCTTGTCTTTTGTTGTCGGAAAGGTTTAAAATCTCCCTTTTCATTTTGGCTCGCCATAGTTCAATGGATAGAACGTATGCCTCCTAAGCGTAAAATACAGGTTCGATTCCTGTTGGCGAGGTTTAATGATTTATATTGATAAATTTTCCGTATTTAGAAATGTATGATAGGAAGCCTTTCAGTATTGGAAGGCTTTTTTGTTGGTTGGAAACGTTTTTTGCTTGAGAAACCGACCGTTAGGGCGATAGAATTATAAATTGTCTTTTGGGTTCTAAAGGGTGTGCCGGTTTTTGGGTGGTTTTTATTACTGTTCTGTACAGTTGTTTGATGATAAAAGTTGTATCGGTATAACAATAAATAAAATTAGGGGTAGGTCGTATGAGTGTTGGTCTTTTAAGGACTTTGGTACAAAACCAAGTGGTCACTGTCGAACAGGCAGAGCATTACTATAAGGAGTCGCAGGCAGGGAAGGAAGTTTTGCCGATGTTGTTTTCAGACGGCATTATTTCCCCAAAGTCGCTTGCTGCATTGATTGCCAGGGTGTTCAGTTATTCGGTTCTTGATTTGAGTTACTATCCGCGCCATAGGGTACTGATGGGCGTGCTGACCGAGGAACAGATGGTAGAGTTCCGTTGTGTGCCGATTTTCCGACGGGATAACAAGGTATTTTTTGCGGTTTCTGATCCGACGCAGATGCCTCAGATTCAGAAGACCGTTTTTGCGTCAGGGATTTCGGTTGAGTTGGTGATTGTCGAAGACGATCGGCTGGCCGGGCTGTTGGAATGGGTGGGTTCGCGCTCGACTGCGTTGCTTCAGGAAATCAGTGCGGAACAGGAGGAGCAGGAAAGCCATACTCTGTATATTGATAATGAAGAGGCGGAAGACGGTCCTGTTCCAAGGTTTATCCATAAAACTTTGTCGGATGCTTTACGCAGTGGGGCATCGGATATTCATTTTGAGTTTTACGAACATAATGCGCGTATCCGGTTCCGTGTGGACGGGCAGCTTCGCGAGGTAGTCCAACCCCCGGTTGCGGTGAGGGGGCAGCTTGCTTCTCGGATTAAGGTGATGTCGCGCTTGGATATTTCCGAAAAACGCATACCTCAGGACGGTAGGATGCAATTGACCTTCCAAAAGGGTGGCAAGCCTGTCGATTTCCGTGTCAGTACGTTGCCGACGCTGTTTGGCGAAAAGGTTGTGATGCGGATTTTGAATTCTGATGCTGCTTCTTTGAATATCGATCAGCTTGGTTTCGAGCCGTTTCAGAAGAAATTGCTGTTGGATGCTATCCACCGTCCTTACGGCATGGTGTTGGTAACCGGTCCGACAGGTTCGGGAAAGACTGTGTCGCTCTATACCTGTTTGAATATTTTGAATACGGAGTCGGTAAACATTGCAACGGCGGAAGACCCTGCCGAGATTAACCTGCCGGGTATTAATCAGGTTAATGTTAATGAAAAGCAGGGGTTAACTTTTGCCGCAGCCTTGAAGTCTTTTTTGCGTCAGGATCCGGACATTATCATGGTTGGTGAGATTCGTGATTTGGAAACTGCCGATATTGCGATTAAGGCGGCACAAACAGGGCATATGGTGTTTTCTACCCTGCATACTAATAATGCGCCGGCAACATTGTCACGTATGCTGAATATGGGTGTTGCGCCGTTTAATATTGCCAGTTCGGTCAGCCTGATTATGGCGCAGCGCCTGTTGAGGAGACTGTGCCCGAGTTGTAAACAGGAAGTGGTACGTCCGCCTGTTTCTGCGTTGAAGGAGGCGGGTTTTACAGATGAAGACCTTGCAAAGGATTGGAAGCTCTACCGTGCGGTTGGTTGCGACCGCTGTCGGGGCAAGGGTTATAAGGGGCGTGCCGGTGTCTATGAGGTTATGCCTATCAGCGAGGAAATGCAGCGTGTCATTATGAACCATGGTACAGAAGTGGATATTATGGACGTTGCTTATAAGGAAGGTATGGTCGATTTGCGCCGTTCCGGTTTGTTGAAAGTTATGCAGGGTATTACTTCGTTGGAAGAGGTAACGGCAAATACCAACGATTAGGTTTAAGAATGAAAATGCCGTCTGAAACATGTTTGTTTCAGACGGCATTTATTTTGAGCAGTAGAGGGGGCGGTCAGGCGGATTTTTTTAAATCAGCGGTATATACACTCAAATTCGGATATTTCCAATAAACCTTCTTCTTGGGCTGTAACCGTATATTCCTCATCTGCCCATCCGCCTAAGTCTGTCAGTTTGCAGCGTTGCGAACAGAAGGGGCGGAATGTGTTTTCCGGTTTCCATATTACTGATGTTCCGCATGTTGGGCATTTAACTGACAGGCATGTTTGTTCCGGTTCAGCCATGGTGTTTTTCCTGTATCTGTTGCATGGTGAAGATGCTTGAGTAAAATGTGTGCAACCGCCTTATTTTATCATGCAGGTGTTTAATGTTGCCATCATTAAGCAGTGCATCATCCGTAAGGAGCAGGCGGTCCCGGTCTTCGGCTTGATGGCGGATAATGTCCGATACTGCCTTACGGGACAGGCCGCTGCGTTTCATGACTCTGACGATACGCTCTTCCAAAGGGGTGCTTATTGTCAGCACGCGCTGTATTAATTTCATGAATTGACGTTTTTCTGTCAGCAGTGGGATTTCGACAATGCCGTAGGGTGCGTCGTTAAATGTTTCTTGCTGTTTTTTGATTTCTGAGAAAATCAGCGGTAACATCACAGACTCAAGCAGGGTTTTTTGGGTGTTTGAGGCAAATACTTCTTTACGCAACATGTCGCGTTTCAACACACCTTGATTATCGAAGAAGCGGTCGCCGAATAATTGTCTGATTTTTAGAAGGGCAATGCCGTCTGAATCTGTCAGTGCATGTGCTACCGCATCCGCATCGATACGCGGTACGCCTAAATCTGCAAAATATTGTGCCGCCGCCGATTTGCCGCTGCCGATTCCTCCGGTCAGTCCGACCCATATAGCCATATCACAGTCCCGAATGGGTAAGCCACCAATTAACCGCACGAAGTACGGAATCGTTTGCTGCGAAGATAATCCAGCCTGAGATTGCCAGTGCGGGACCGAAGGCAAAATATTGCCCTTTGGAGATGCGCATGATGACTGCCATTGCCAAGCCGACCAGTGCGGCAAGGAATACCAGAACGGGTAGTACGGATATGCCGAGCCACGCCCCTAATGCGGCAAGCAGTTTGAAGTCGCCGTTACCCATGCCGATTTTTCCTGTAAGCAGTTTATACACTGCACATAAGAGCCATAATGAACCGTAGCCGGCAACCGCGCCTGAAACCGCCGATTGTAAAGACACGAAATCCCCGTTAAAGTTGAACAGCAGCCCCAGCCAAATTAAGGGTAGGGTCATTGAATCGGGCAGATATTGGGTATCTGCATCGATGAGGGTAAGGGAAATCAAAAATGCGGTCAGTATCAAACCGCCCAGTGTAATCCAAGACCAGCCGTATTGCCATGCGACCAGGCCGAACAATATGCCGGTCAGCAGTTCGATTAAGGGATAGCGTATGCTGATTTTGGTTCGGCAGGAGGCACATTTTCCGCGCAGGAATAGGTAGCTGACAATCGGAATATTCTGCCATGCGCGTACCGGTGCGCGACATTTCGGGCAACAGGAATCCGGTTTCATCAGGTTGAAGGTATGGCTTTCCTCATCGGTCAGCGGCAGGTTTAAATGTTCTTTGGCAAATACCGTCCAACCGCGCTCCATCATGACCGGTATGCGGTAAATGACGACGTTTAAGAAACTTCCAACCAGCAGCCCGAACACCGCTGCCAACGGTACGACAAATGCCGACAATATAGACAAATCAGACATATTTTGTTCTCAGTGTATTCAATACAAAAACAAACCGGCGCAGAATGAGTCCGCGCCGGGTTTGTGCGGCAAATCAGCCGATCACACTACCCAAGTTGAACAATGGCAGATACATTGCTACTAGGAGCGTACCAATAATCAGACCTAAAACCACGATAATAATCGGTTCCATCATGGCGGATAGGCGGCCGACAGCATTGTCTACCTCGTCTTCATAAAACTCGGAGGCTTTATTGAGCATGTCGTCTAAAGAGCCCGATTCCTCACCAATGGATGCCATCTGTACCATCATATTGGGGAAAAGTTCCGTCGCACGCATTCCTGAGGTCATCGACAGGCCTTGAATTACGCGTGTGCGGATTTCATGGGTGGCTTCCTCATAAATTATGTTGCCTGCCGCACCAGCCGTAGAATCCAATACGTCAACAAGCGGTACGCCCGCTGCAAACAATGTTGCCGTCGTCCTACCCCACCGTGCAATGGTTGCTTTGCGTACGATTTCTCCGAAAATCGGCATACGAATCAGCAATGCGTCCATACGGCGTTGTATTTTGGGTGAACGCTCTTTAAGTTTGAGGAAGCCGTATATTGAGCAGCCAAGCGCAATCAGAATTATCCAGCCGTATGCGACAAAAAACTCGGAAATATCCATGACGGCCTGGGTCAGCGCGGGTAATTCGGCACCCATATTGGAATAAACTTCTTTAAACGCTGGCAGTACGAAGATCATCATGACAAATACCAAGCCGATGGCGACGGCAATTACCGATATCGGATAAGTCAGCGCAGTTTTTACTTTTTTACGGATGGATTGTGTTTTTTCTTTATAGACTGCCAGTTTATCCAGCAGGCTTTCCAATACGCCGCCCATCTCACCTGCAGAAACCAGATTGCAGTAGAAGCGGTCGAAGTATTTGGGATAGCGTGAGAATGCGCGACTCAGAGTGGTGCCCTGTTCTACTTCACTACGGATTTCCATCAACATTTCCGTCATGGACGGGTTGGCATGACCGCGCGCCACAATCTCAAATGCCTGCATCAGCGGCAGGCCCGCTTTCATCATAGTTGCCAACTGGCGAGTGAAGACGGTAATGTCTTCTTGCGTAATTTTGCGTTTTGAAGTTGTTTTTATACGGCTAATCTGTAACGGGCGGATGCCGCGTTTTGTCAGTTTCTTGCGTGCCTCTTCTTCGGTAAACGCAGATACTTCGCCGTTGACTATTTTGTCGGAGGCAGAATGCCTGCCTTCAAAGATAAAGCGTTTTTCTTTCTTTGAAAATAAAGAAAGTCCCCCGTTTTTAGCCATATCCCAGCCCCGTAAAATAATTGGAATAAAATAAATATAAGAAATACCGTTAAAACAATAATATCGGTATTTTACCGATTATATGTAACCATAAGTATGCCCATATGCGGTCGGCAAATGGAGCTTACCCGAGCGTGATTATACCTTATTAAACGGTTGTCTGGCATCTATGCGTACGCAATAAATCTTGTAGGATATTGTTGTGGGTTAAATTCCGACCGGAGGGTATTTCGCTATATGGAAATAAGGTGCTATTGAACGCGGAGGGTGGTGTTTCGGAGATTCGCCAAAGCAGCTTTCGTTTGTTACACTGCATTCTGTTATATTTTTAATCCGAATCTAGAATCAAGGAAAATCATGGATGCTTTTACCCGGGCGTGGCGGGTGCTTGAACAACATCATCAGGATACGAGACATATTCTTTTGCGCGACCGTTTTGCCTGCGAACCGGACCGCTTTGACCGTATGCACGAACGTTTGAACGGCATGTTGTTCGATTACAGCAAGAACCGGCTTGGGGAAGATACGCTTCAACTGCTCTGTAACCTTGCAGATGCGGCAGGGCTTGGACGGAGAATGCATGATTTGCGGACGGGCGCGAAGGTTAACGGCAGCGAAGGGCGTGCCGCGCTGCATACGGCTTTGCGCCTGCCCGACGGTGCGGATGCCGTTTATGTGGACGGTAGGGACGTGTTGCCCGAAATCCGCCGCGAACTTGACCGTGCTTTGGATTTTGCACGTGGTTTGGACGACGGTTCGTACAAGGGGGCGACGGGCAGGCGGATTACGGATTTTGTCCACATCGGCATAGGCGGCTCCGATCTCGGGCCGGCAATGTGCGTTCAGGCGCTCGAGCCGTTCGGACGGCAGATTTCCGTCCATTTTGTTTCTAATGCCGACCCTGCCTGCCTGGATGAGGCCTTATGCCGTCTGAACCCTGAAACAACGGTGTTTTGCGTTGCCAGCAAGTCCTTTAAAACACCGGAAACCCTACTCAATGCACAGGCGGTAAAGGCGTGGTACCGAGATGCGGGATTTTCGGAATCGGAAACGGGATGTCATTTTTGCGCGGTATCTGCCGACACGGAGGCAGCGGCGGCTTTCGGTATCGCGCCGGAGCGCGTATTTGCGATGTATGAATGGGTGGGCGGACGCTATTCCGTCTGGTCGCCTGTCGGGCTTCCTGTGATGGTCGCCGTCGGCGGGGCGTGTTTTCGGGAATTGTTGGCGGGGGCGTACGCGATGGACAGGCATTTTTTCAGTACGCCGCCGCGTCATAATATCCCCGTTTTAATGGCGCTGATTGCTGTGTGGTATAACAATTTCCAACATGCGGACGGTCAGACGGCCGTTCCGTACAGCCACAACCTGCGCCTGCTGCCGGCGTGGTTGAGTCAGCTCGATATGGAGAGTTTGGGTAAAAGCCGTACTTCAGACGGCAGCCCCGTAGCGTGCAAAACGGGCGGCATCGTGTTCGGAGGGGAAGGGGTTGATTGCCAGCATGCTTATTTCCAGCTTTTGCACCAAGGCACCCGGCTGATTCCTTGTGATTTTATCGTCCCCATGACTGTGCAGGGCAAGGAGGACGAACGCAGCCGGTTTGTTGTTGCCAATGCCTTTGCACAGGCTGAAGCCCTGATGAAGGGCAAAACCTTGGATGAAGCCCGTGCCGAACTGGCAGGCTTGCCCGAAACTGAGCGGGAACGCCTCGTGCCGCACAAAGAATTTCCGGGCAACCGCCCCAGCAACAGCATTTTGATTGACCGCCTTTCTCCTTATAATTTGGGTATGCTGATGGCGGCTTACGAGCACAAAACTTTTGTACAAGGCGTAATCTGGAATATCAACCCCTTTGATCAGTGGGGGGTTGAGTATGGCAAACAGTTGGCAAAAACCATAGGTGGCGAATTGCAGCACGGTGCATCGGCACACGATTCCTCGACCGAAGGGTTGATGGCGTTTTATCGGGAATGCCGTCTGAAAAACGACGGCGCGGCATGAAGGTGCTGCCGTTGTTCTGTATTGATTCGGGAGCGGAAAAAGGCATATGCCCGCCGCCTGCCCGATTCCGGAACGCTAATGTTCGGCAATCGCCCGCGTATTGCTGACGAATATGCGTTTGCATGGCACAATAGCGCATTAATTCCCAATAAACGTACTGCCTGAAAATAACGGCAAACGTTCCGAAACATTTCAAACAAGGAAATACCATGTCTTTGCAAAACATCATCGAAACCGCCTTTGAAAACCGTGCGGACATCACTCCGACCACCGTTACCCCCGAAGTCAAAGAAGCCGTGTTGGAAACCATCCGCCAACTCGACTCCGGCAAACTGCGCGTTGCCGAGCGCTTGGGCGTGGGCGAGTGGAAAGTCAACGAATGGGCGAAAAAAGCCGTCCTGCTTTCCTTCCGCATCCAAGACAACGAAGTCCTCAATGACGGCGTGAACAAATACTTCGACAAAGTGCCGACCAAGTTTGCCGACTGGTCTGAAGACGAATTCCGCAGCGCAGGTTTCCGCGCAGTTCCGGGTGCCGTTGCCCGCCGCGGCAGCTTTGTGGCGAAAAATGTCGTTTTGATGCCTTCTTATGTCAATATCGGCGCATACGTTGACGAAGGCGCGATGGTCGATACTTGGGCGACCGTCGGCTCTTGCGCGCAAATCGGTAAAAACGTGCATTTGAGCGGCGGCGTCGGCATCGGCGGCGTACTCGAGCCCCTGCAAGCCAGCCCGACCATCATTGAAGACAACTGCTTCATCGGCGCGCGTTCCGAAATCGTCGAAGGCGTGATTGTCGAAGAAGGCAGCGTGATTTCTATGGGTGTGTTCATCGGTCAATCCACCAAAATCTTCGACCGCACTACCGGCGAAATCTACCAAGGCCGCGTACCGGCTGGCTCGGTTGTCGTATCCGGCAGCATGCCTTCCAAAGACGGCAGCCACAGCCTCTACTGCGCGGTTATCGTCAAACGCGTGGACGCGCAAACTCGCGCCAAAACCAGCGTGAACGAATTGTTGCGCGGCATCTGATTCTGGACGGTATGTGCTCTGTTGCAGGCAATGCCGTCTGAACCTGCATCCGGATTCAGACGGCATTGCCGTTTCGTGCAAACAGGGGTATGCATACAGATAAACGGGCAATTTGCTATAATCTGCAGTTTAAGACGAACCAAACACTATCTTTAAAGGACAAAAAATGGGTTTTCTGCAAGGTAAAAAAATCCTGATCACCGGCATGATTTCCGAGCGTTCCATCGCTTACGGCATTGCCAAGGCCTGCCGCGAACAAGGCGCGGATTTGGCATTTACCTACGTTGTGGACAAACTGGAAGAGCGCGTCCGCAAAATGGCCGCCGAATTGGGTTCCGAACTCGTATTCCGCTGTGATGTTGCCAGCGATGACGAAATCAACCAAGTTTTCGCCGATTTGGGCAAACATTGGGACGGTTTGGATGGCCTCGTCCACTCCATCGGCTTCGCACCGAAAGAAGCCTTGAGCGGCGACTTCCTTGACAGTATCAGCCGCGAAGCGTTTAATACCGCACACGAAATTTCGGCATACAGCCTGCCCGCGTTGGCAAAAGCCGCACGTCCGATGATGCGCGGCAGAAACTCCGCCATCGTCGCCCTGAGCTACTTGGGCGCGGTACGCGCGATTCCGAACTACAACGTGATGGGTATGGCAAAAGCCAGTCTTGAGGCAGGTATCCGCTTTACCGCCGCCTGTCTGGGCCAAGAAGGCATCCGCTGCAACGGTATCTCCGCCGGCCCGATTAAAACGCTTGCTGCATCCGGTATCGCCGATTTCAGCAAACTTTTGGGACATGTCGCTTCCCACAATCCTCTCCGCCGCAACGTTACCATTGAAGAAGTTGGAAATACTGCCGCCTTCCTGCTGTCTGACCTGTCGTCCGGCATCACCGGCGAAATTACTTATGTTGACGGCGGTTACAGCATCAATGCCTTGAGTGTTGAAGATTAAACTGATCATATAGGGATGCCGTCTGAAACGGATTCTCTGTTTCAAACGGTATCGGTTTTTTGATCAAGAAGTATCTATATACCTCAAAATTAATAAATATCCATATTGTTTTATTTAAGATTTATTTGCAAACATATTAGGAGTTAAAGATGTCTATCGCTTCAGAATTCAAACAGTTTATTATGCGTGGAAACGTTATCGACCTTGCCGTCGGTATGGTGGTTGGTACGGCGTTCAGCGGTATTGTCAAATCATTGGTGGATGATGTCATCATGCCGCCTATCGGTATCTTAATCGGCGGGGTGGATTTCTCCAATCTGTTTATCACGCTTAAAGACGGCGCAAGTGTTCCGGAAGCCGGTTATCCGACGCTTGCTGCCGCCCAGGCAGCCGGTGCGGTTACCCTCAATATCGGTCTGTTTGTCAATTCGATTATCAGTTTCCTGATTATTGCCGCTGCGATTTTTGCTGTGGTTAAGGTTATCAATTCGATGAAACATGCTTCCGAATCGGAAAAGTCCGAGCCTGCGGGACCGAGTGAGGAAATATTGCTGTTGCGAGAGATTCGCGATGCTTTGAACAAAAAATAATCCGGATACAAAAATGCCGTCTGAAGTTGTTTCAGACGGCATTTCCTTATTCGAAATATCAGCACACGCGAACCAGCCAGCCGTGTTTGTCTTCTGCTAAACCGTACTGGATGTCGGTAATCGCCTTACGGATGGCATAGCCGCGTTCTTGGCTCTTCACTTCGATTTCTTTGCCGTCAATCACGAAAGAAGTTACCGGGGAAATGACCGCGGCCGTACCGGTCAGAATTGCCTCTGCACCGTTTTCCACTGCAGCTTTCAGTTCATCAACTGTGAAATTGCGTTCGCTGACGGTATAGCCCAAATCTTTGGCAACAGTCAGTACGGAATCACGGGTAACGCCATGGAGGAATTCGTCGGTCAGCGGTTTGGTAATGATTTCATCGCCGTTAATCAAGATAAAGTTAGATGCACCGGTTTCTTGTACGTCGCCGTTCGGGCAGAACAGGACTTGATTTGCGCCATATTCGGCTTTCGCCTTCAGCACCCAGTGCATGGCGGAAGCGTAGTTGCCGCCGCATTTGACGCGTCCCATGTGCGGGGCGCAGCGGATGTGTT
Organism: Neisseria cinerea; assembly: GCF_900475315.1. NCBI lineage: Bacteria > Pseudomonadati > Pseudomonadota > Betaproteobacteria > Neisseriales > Neisseriaceae > Neisseria > Neisseria cinerea. The sequence continues at coordinate 47,631 of NZ_LS483369.1, forward strand.
CGGTTTCCACCAGAATCTTTACGGGGGAGCCGACTTTAAAATAGTCGCCGACGGGGGAAGCCAAAATATACAGCAGGGCGGTTTCGGAAGGAGAACCGGCTTTGCCGATAACGGGATCGGTACCGATTAAGGTCGGGCGCAGGTACAGGGCGGCAGGTGCATCGGGAATTTCATCGGCGGCGCGTTTAACCAATTCAACCAGCGCATCTAGATAAGCTTGGGTTTCGGGGCGCGGCAGGTGCAAAATGTCCGCACTTTGCTGCATGCGCGCGATATTGGCAGTCGGACGGAACAGTACGATTTTACCGTCTGCCTGACGGAAGGCTTTCAGTCCCTCGAAACATTCGCTGCCGTAGTGCAGGGCGTGCGCGCCGGGTGCGAGGGTGAGGTCTTGCGAGGATTGCCATTCGGCAGCCTGCCATTTGCCTTCGCGGTATGCAAGGACGGGCATTTGGGCGTGAAAAACGCTGCCGAATACGGCGGGTACGGGTCTGCTCATGATGAAAAGCCTTTCTTATTCTGATATGAACGGTTTAAATTTGAAGACTGTAAAGATACGCCTGCAAACGGGGTTTTGACAAGTGTGCCGTGGGTTTTTCTGTTGTCTGGATATTCAATCCTTTTCTTTTCAAATGGAAAGATAAGGGCGGTTTGAAAAATTGTCGGTAATTTTTGATGTTTGTAAGGCAGGGGTAGCAGGCGGATGCCGTTCGAAACACGCTTGCGTGTCCTATCCGAAACCGTTTAAATCGTTTAAACTAGCACAACCCTTAGTCAGAATGTAAAGCTGTCTGCGGCGGCATTTTTATTTGTGGAGCAATCATGAAACTTATTTATACAGTCATCAAAATCATTATCCTGCTGCTCTTTCTGCTGCTTGCCGTTATTAATACAGATGCGGTTACCTTTTCCTATCTTCCGGGGCAGAGTGTCAATTTGCCGCTGATTGTCATATTGTTTGGCGCATTTGTAGTCGGTATTGTTTTTGGAATGTTTGCATTGTTCGGACGGTTGTTGTCGTTACGTGGCGAGAACGGCAGGTTGCGTGCCGAAGTAAAGAAAAATGCGCGTTTGACGGAGAAAGAGCTGACCGCGCCACCGGCGCAAAATGCGCCCGAATCTGCCAAACAGCCTTGAGAAAGCCGATATGGACAATGAATTGTGGATTATCCTGCTGCCGATTATCCTTTTGCCCGTTTTCTTCGCGATGGGCTGGTTTGCCGCCCGTGTGGATATGAAGACCGTATTAAAGCAGGCAAAAAGCATACCGTCGGGATTTTACAAAAGTCTGGATGCCTTGGTTGACCGCAACAGCGGACGTGCCGCCAGGGAATTGGCAGAGGTCATCGATCAGCAGCCTCAGTCATACGACTTGAACCTCACCCTCGGCAAGCTTTACCGTCAGCGTGGCGAAAACGACAAAGCCATCAATATGCACCAAACATTGCTTGACTCTCCCGATACAACCGGAGCCAAGCGTGCGCGCGTGTTGTTTGAATTGGCGCAAAACTATCAAAGTGCTGGGTTGGTTGACCGTGCCGAACAGATTTTCCTCAGTCTGCAAGACGGTGAAATGGCGCGTGAAGCCAGACAGCACCTGCTCAATATCTACCAGCAGGACAGGGATTGGGAAAAAGCGATTGAAACCGCCCAACTCCTCAGTCACGACGAACAGACATATCAGTTTGAAATCGCCCAGTTTTATTGCGAACTTGCACAGGCTTCATTGTTTAAGTCCAATTTTGATGTTGCACGTTTTAATGTCGGTAAAGCCCTTGAGGCCAACAAAAGATGTACCCGTGCCAATATGATTTTAGGCGACATTGAATACAGGCAGGGCAATTTTCCTGCATCGGTTGAAGCGTATGCCGCTGTCGAACAGCAAAATCATGCCTATTTGAGCATGGTCGGAGAGAAACTTTATGACGCTTATGCGGCGCAAGGAAAGCCTGAAGAAGGATTAAATCGCCTGATAGGGTATATGCAGACCTTCCCGGAACTTGATTTGATTAACGTCGTGTACGAGAAATCCTTATTGCTCAGGGGGGAGAAAGAGGCTGCACAAACTGCTATCGAGCTTGTTCGGCGCAAACCGGACTTGAACGGTGTTTACCGCCTGCTCGGTTTGAGAATCAGCGATATGGATCCGACTTGGAAAGCCGATGCGGACATGATGCGTTCTGTGGTGGGCAGGCAGCTCCAGCGTAGCGTGATGTACCGGTGCCGAAACTGCCATTTCAAATCCCAAGTCTTTTTTTGGCATTGTCCTGCCTGCAGCAAATGGCAGACGTTTACACCAAACAAAATTGAAGTATAAAACATAAAAGGAACATAAAAGAATGCGTTTACTCCATACCATGCTCCGTGTGGGCAATCTTGAAAAATCCCTTGATTTTTACCAAAGCATATTGGGTATGAAATTGTTACGCCGCAAAGACTATCCCGAAGGCAGGTTTACTCTTGCCTTTGTCGGTTATGGTGATGAAGCCGACAGCACTGTTTTGGAGCTGACCCACAATTGGGATACGGAGCAATATGATTTGGGTAACGCCTACGGACATATTGCCGTTGAAGTCGACAACGCCTACGAGTCTTGCGAACGTGTTAAAGAAAAAGGCGGAAAAGTCATTCGTGAAGCAGGTCCGATGATGCATGGCACTACAGTCATTGCCTTTGTTGAAGACCCGGACGGTTACAAAATCGAATTTATCCAGAAACAAAGCGGGGATGATTCGGTTGTTTATACGGATATCTGATACAGGTTGAGAAATGCCGTCTGAAATCTGATAGGGTTTCAGACGGCATTTTTATTTACAGGTCTCGGTTCTAGGGTATCAAACATAAAAAAGATGCCGTTTAAAGCGGCATCTTTTGTTTGTGAAAGGGTGGTGGGGGTTACATAATGCCCAATTCTTGCGCCAATGCTTGAGCACGTTTGAGTATGTCGCCCTCTGCTTCTTCCAGCAATTCTTTCACCGTTTCGGCAGCGGCATCGCGATCGTCAATTTCAAGATACATTTTGGCAAGATCGTATTTCGCTTCGAGCGGTGCGTCGGAACCTACGGATTCCGAGGTAATTGCTGTTTTGTATGCACCGTTTTGGATATTTTCTTCAGGGAGTGAAATGTTCCAGTCTACCGTTTCTGTTTCACTGTCTTTTAGAAAATCGTGCAAATCATTTTCTGCAGGTGTGTTGGAATCAAATACTTCAGAAATATTTTCCGGTGCAGCATCTTCGATGGCAGGTGTTGCAAAAGGTTGCAGCAGGGCAGATAAGTCGTCTGCGGCAGTATTGAAGTTGGCTGCCTCTTCAACGTTTTCACTAATTGCCTTTTTGGTTTCACCTGTTTTCAGGAAGTCATTTAATTCTTCCTGTGTCGGGGCTTCGGCGACAGGTTCTTCCAAGACGGTTTCTGATGAAGATGCCTTCAGGAAGCCTGACAGTCCGGATAGGGCATGTATGTCTGATGCAGGTTCTTCAGCTTCTGTTTTTTCCGAGACAAGGGTGTTGCTTGGGAACAGGTTGTTGTAGAAATCAGTGTCGATTTCCGCCTGCACGCTTTCCTGTTCGGCAGGTTGTGGTTGAGGTGTATCGATTATGATCTCGACAGGGTTATACGGATTGACGGGTTCGGGCTCGTACACGCTGTCAGTGGATTCTATATCGTTCCAATCGGCATGTTCACGTTTTTGTGTCTCTTCATCCTGAGTGAGTGCACTGGACAAGATGCCGTTTTGGGCGGTTTCCAAATTATCGAAATCTAAGTCGATGTGGTTGGAAGGTGTATCACTCTCTAAATTGAATGTTTGCGTTTTCGATAATTCTTCTTCAGATTCTTCACTTAATGCGAGAGGGATATTTCCGCCGGTTTCTTGGGTGGGCGTGCTTTCAGTTTCGGTAAAGGTAATTTCTATGCCGTCGTCAGCCGCGTCGTCAAGGCCGAACCCTGCTTCTTTTTCGAAAACAGGTTCTTCCGTACGGCGTGCGCGTTTGGATTGTGCAAGGCGCAAAAGCAACAGCAGGATAATCAGAGCCGCACCGCCGCCGGCAAGCAGCATGGTGTACGAGCCGTCGAACAGTTCGCTCAACAGTCCGTCGGTGGTTTCCCCTTCGGCAGATGCCTGTTCGACAGGTTCGGCAGCAACTTCGCTGGCAGGTTCGGTAATAGGCTCGGATACGGCATGATTGGTTTCGTCAGCCAATGCATTGATAGCGGAAGCGGCAGTTTCCCCGGATGAGGATTCGGCAGTGACGGCAGACGCTGCTTCCGGTATTGCGGTGTTTTCGGTAGGTACGGGGTTGCGTTCAACTGCTGCCGAAGCAGGCGCTTCCGTAGCGGCAGGTTTGGCGGCGGGTTGGACAACCGGTTTGTCTGTTTTTTCTTCGGTAGGCACCGTTGCTTGTTTTTCAAGAGGTTTTTCTGTCGGAGCCGGTTGAGATATTTCAGACGGCATGGTGTCGGTTTTGGATTTTTCCGTTTGCGGCTTGCTGTATTCTTTTCTAACTTTTTTGGGGGCTGCCGCTTTAATTTTGTTCAGATTCGGAATCTGAAGCATGCTGCCTGCACGCAGTTTGCCGTGTCGGGAAATATCCGGGTTTGCTTTAAGCAGCGCATCGATAACTTGTTCGATTGTCAGGTGTTTCGGACGGATGGCGGTAGCTATCCCTTTGACTGTTTCACCTTTGCGGACGGTATGGGTTTTGCCGTTGCGTACCGGTTTTGCGTGTTGTACGTTGGTTTTGCCGGCTGTATTTGCCTCATCTTTTTTATTGGTTTCGTGGTAGGCCTTGTCAGTTTGGCTTTCTTTGGTTTCTGTTCCCGGTGCGGTTTTGTGGTTTACAGAGTGGTTGTCCGAAGAAGGCGTGGGTTTGGTTGTGGCGGATGAATAGCCGACAGGGTCGAGGATGGCAGTGTATTCGCGCACTTGGGCACCTGCGTTAACTCGGAATACCAAAACAGGATCGCGGACGGCTTGCGAGGAGGAAACGGTAATGACGGCTTTATTGCCGAGTTTACGGACTTTGGCGGTCATGCCTTTTTCGGAAACGGTAACGCTGCCGCCGTTGAGCAGGGCTTTGGCTTCTTCTCCGGTTACGGCAATATTGCCGGAAAAGGGTTCGTCAAGATTAGAACGGACATCAAGTCCGCCCAGTCCTGCATATGCCTGGAAGGATGCCGCCATGGCAATGGAGGCGGCAATCAGTTTGATTTGTATGTTTTTTTTCAAGATGTATCCCCTAATAGGTTGGCGGCTGAATACGGTCTGGACGCGTACAGCCTCATAATTTGGCATTGAAACACAGTCGGGCGGCAGGATATTCGGTATGTGAATGTACTGACCGAAGCTGCATCTGGATGACGGTAATGCACCATTTTTACAAATTATGACATATCTCCATCTTTTTTCAAAAACATCTGTACAGATTTGCACAGGTCAAAACAAAATTTGTTGGTTTTACAGGTGCAAAAGCAGGGTTCTGCCTGTATGATTAGCGATTATTTGATTTGCTTTATCATTTGGATATGAAATTTGTCAGCGACCTTTTGTCCGTCATCTTGTTTTTCGCTACTTATACCGTTACCAAAAATATGATTGCCGCTACGGCGGTTGCCTTGGTTGCAGGCGTGGTTCAGGCAGTTTTCCTGTATTGGAAGCATAAAAGGCTGGATACGATGCAGTGGGTCAGTCTGCTGCTGATTGTGATATTCGGCGGCGCAACCATTGTTTTGGGCGACAGCCGCTTCATTATGTGGAAGCCGACAGTATTGTTCTGGTGCGGGGCGTTATTCCTGCTGGGCAGCCACCTTGCGGGCAAAAACGGTTTAAAGGCGAGTATCGGCAGGGAAATCTCACTTCCGGATGCCGTATGGGGAAAATTGACGTATATGTGGGTCGGTTTTCTGATTTTTATGGGTATTGCCAACTGGTTTGTGTTTACTAGGTTTGAAGCGCAATGGGTTAACTATAAGATGTTCGGTTCGACTGCGCTGATGCTTGTTTTCTTTATTATTCAGGGTGTTTATCTGAGTACCTATCTGAAAAAGGAGGATTGACTTTGGAATATTTTATGTTGCTGGCAACAGACGGGGAGAATGTGCATGAAGCGCGTATGGCGGCACGTCCCGAACACCTCAAACGGCTGGAAACGTTGAAATCGGAAGGACGGCTGCTGACCGCAGGTCCGAATCCTTTGCCGGAAGACCCTAACCGCGTTTCGGGCAGTCTGATTGTGGCGCAGTTCGAGTCTTTGGACGCGGCGCAGGCTTGGGCGGAAGATGATCCCTATGTTCATGCCGGCGTGTATAGCGAAGTGCTGATTAAACCGTTTAAAGCCGTGTTCAAGTGATGCAGACGGTCGAGCTGATACGCGAACGCCTGCAGGCGCTTGCTCCCGACATCTTGGAAATCGGCGATGAAAGCCACCTTCACAGGGGGCATGCCGGAAATACGGGCGGCGGGCATTATGCCGTACTGGTCGTCAGCCGGCATTTTGAAGGCGTAAGCCGCCTGAACCGTCAGAAAACGGTCAAATCCCTGCTTAAAGATTTGTTTGCAGACGGCATGATTCACGCGCTCGGCATCAGGGCGGCTACTCCTGACGAGTATTTTCATGTTCCGGACTGACTTTGTCCGTCCGAATATTTCAATTAAAGAGAGAAGACTATGAAAGCAAAAATCCTTACTTCCGTTGCACTGCTTGCCTATTCAGGCAGCCTGTTTGCCCAAACACTGGCAACCGTCAACGGTCAAAAAATCGACAGCAGCGTCATTGATGCCCAGGTTGCCGCGTTCCGTGCAGAAAACAGCCGTGCCGAAGATTCTCCCCGGTTGCGCCAAGCCCTACTGGAAAACGAAGTGGTCAATACCGTGGTTGCGCAGGAAGTCAAACGTTTGAAACTCGACCAGTCGGCAGAGTTTAAAGACACGCTGGCCAAATTGCGTGCCGAGGCGAAGAAGTCGGGTGATGATAAAAAACCGTCTTTTAAAACCGTCTGGTCGGCAGTGGAATATGAATTGAACGGCAGGGCATACGCGCTGCATATCGCCAAAACCCAACCGGTTTCAGAGCAGGACGCAAAAGCCGCATATGACAATATTAGCGGTTTTTATAAAGGTACGCAGGAAGTACAGCTGGGCGAAGTCTTGACCGACAAGGAAGACAATGCGAAAAAAGCGGTTGCCGACCTGAAGGCGAAAAAGGGTTTCGATGCCGTCTTGAAACAATACTCGCTCAATGACCGTGCCAAGCAGACCGGCGCGCCGGACGAATATGTGCCTCTGAAGAATTTGGAACAAGATGCCCTTCCGCTTTATCAGGCAGTGAAAGACTTGAAGAAAGGTGAGTTTACGGCAGTTCCGCTGAAAAACGGCGATTTCTACGGCGTTTATTATGTCAACGACCGCCGCGATGTGAAAGTGCCTTCTTTTGATGAATTGAAAGAACAGATTGCCGGCGACCTTCAGGCAGAACGGATTGACCGTGCCGTCGGTGCATTGTTGAACAAGGCGGATATCAAACCTGTCAAATAAATTTGACAACAGGGTACGGCGGCAAAGACGGTAGGAGAGCGTCCTGCCGCCGTATGAAACCGGGAGTATTATGAAACAGAAAAAAACTGTTGCCGCCGTTCTTGCCGTCGTGTTGGCGGGTCTCGCGGCAGCTAAAGCACCCGAAGTCGATCCGGCTTTGGTGGATGAAGTAGTGGCACAAGTCATGCGGCAGTCGGACCGGCATACGGAACAATCCCCAAAACCGGATGGACGGGCAATCCGAAACGATGCCGTCCGTCAACTGCAAACTTTGGAAGTTTTGAAAAACGGGGCGTTGCAGGCTGGATTGGATAAGGATAAAGGCGTTCAAAACCGCTTTAAAATTGCCGAAGCGTCTTTTTACGCCCAAGAATACGTCCGCTTTTTGGAACGTTCGGAAACGGTTTCCGAAAGCGAACTGCATCAGTTTTATGAGCGGCAGACCCGCATGATTAAATTGCAGCAGGTCGGTTTTGCTACGGAAGATGAGGCGCGTCAGGCTCAGCAGCTCCTGCTCAAAGGGCTGTCTTTTGAAGGGCTGATGAAGCGTTATCCGAACAACGAGCAGGCGTTCGATGATTTCATTATGGCGCAGCAGCTTCCCGAGCCACTGTCTTCCCGATTGGCCGATATGAATCGCGGCGACGTAACCCGAGATCCGGTCAAATTGGGCGAACGCTATTACCTGTTCAAACTCGGCGCGGTCGAGAAAGACCCGGAAGCGCAGCCTTTCGAATTGGTCAGAAACCAATTGGAGCAGGGTTTGAAACAAGAAAAAGTCCGCTTGAAAATCGATGCCCTTTTGGAAGAAAACGGTATCAAACCGTAATGGCATTTTCGATATCGATGCCGTCTGAATCCTTTTCAGACGGCATTATCCGCTTTTAGACAAGGAGGACGGCCGATGCGTGCGGTCATACAGAAAACGGTAGGTGCAAAGGTGGATGTTGTGTCCGAAGCCGGCACGGAAACCTGCGGCAAAATTGACGGCGGGTTTGTCGTGTTGCTCGGTGTAACACATGATGATACCGATAAAGATGCGCAATATATTGCCGACAAAATTGCCCATTTGCGTGTGTTTGAAGACGGTGAGGGAAAGTTGAACCTGTCTTTGAAAGATATCGGGGGCTCCGTGCTGCTGGTGTCGCAGTTTACGCTTTATGCCGATGCGACAAGTGGCCGGCGGCCGTCATTTTCGAAAGCCGCACCTGCAGAACAGGCAAAACGGCTTTATCTGCATACGGCAGAACTGTTGCGCGGGCACGGGATTCATGTCGAAACGGGACGTTTTCAGACGCATATGCAGGTATCGCTCTGCAATGACGGGCCGGTAACCATACTGCTGGATTCCGGCAGGCTGTTCTGACTGGATTCCCGGTCGGCCGTATCCTCAAACCTATTTCATCATACCGATAATGAACGACAATACACACACCCTTCCTCCCCGCCGCCTGTCCGTTGCACCGATGCTCGACTGGACGGACCGGCACTACCGCTACCTCGCCCGCCAGATTACCCGCAACACATGGCTTTACAGCGAAATGGTCAATTCCGGCGCGATTGTTTACGGCGACAAAGACCGCTTTTTGATGTTTAACGAAGGCGAGCAGCCCGTCGCCCTGCAACTGGGCGGCAGCGATCCGTCCGATTTGGCGAAAGCCGCCAAAGCCGCCGAGGCATACGGTTACAACGAGGTCAACCTCAACTGCGGCTGTCCCAGTCCGCGCGTGCAGAAAGGTTCGTTCGGCGCGTGCCTGATGAACGAAGTCATGCTGGTTGCCGACTGCCTCAACGCCATGCAGGACGCGGTCGGCATCCCTGTTACCGTCAAACACCGAATCGGCGTGGACAGGCAGACCGAATACCAAACCGTTGCCGATTTCGTCGGCACGCTGCGCGACAAAACCACCTGCAAAACCTTTATCGTCCACGCACGCAACGCTTGGCTGGACGGACTTTCCCCCAAAGAAAACCGCGATGTTCCGCCCTTGAAATACGATTACGTTTACCGCCTCAAGCAAGAGTTTCCCAATCTGGAAATCATCATCAACGGCGGCATCACCACCAACGAAGCAATCGCCGGACACCTGCAACACGTTGACGGCGTAATGGTCGGACGTGAGGCATACCACAACCCGATGGTCATGCACGAATGGGACAGGCTGTTTTACGGTGATACCCGCAGCCCAATCGAATACGCCGATTTGGTGCAGCGCCTCTATACATACAGCCAAGCCCAAATCCAAGCCGGACGCGGCACAATATTGCGCCACATCGTCCGCCACAGCCTCGGGCTGATGCACGGTCTGAAAAACGCCCGCACTTGGCGGCGTATGCTTTCCGACGCAACGCTCTTGAAAGACAACGACGGCAGCCTGATTCTCGAAGCATGGAAAGAGGTTGAGCGGGCAAATACGCGCGAATAGGGCGAGGCTGTATGTGTGAAATGCCGTCTGAAGGTTTCAGACAGCATTTGTGCGTTTGTCGGGCGGTGTTTAGGGGGCGGTAATGGCGTGTTTCGGCACTTTGTCCATATCCCAGTGTGCCACAGCCCAGTCGAGCAGTTCGGCAGGGCGGTCGGTTTCCGGTGCTTCGGACAGGTTGAGGTAACGGAACACTTGGCGGAGGAGTTGTTCGCGGCGGTTTAAATCCAATGCGGGTGCGAGCGTCTGTTTCGACCATTTCTGCCCTTGTGCGTTGGTCAGGAGCGGCAGGTGGGCATATTGCGGTGTCGGAACGTCCAAACACTGCTGCAAATAGATTTGGCGCGGCGTGGAAACGAGCAGGTCTTGTCCGCGGACGATGTGGGTAATACCCTGTTCGGCATCGTCGGCAACGACGGCGAGTTGGTATGCCCAGTAACCGTCTGCACGAAGCAGGACGAAATCGCCGATGTCGCCGGCGAGGTTTTGGGTGTAACCGCCGACGATGCCGTCTGAAAAACCGATAACGCGGTCGGGGACGCGGATGCGCCACGCCGGCTGTTTGCCTTGCAGTACAGGGCGTTGGCCGGGGTGGCGGCAACGTCCGTTATAGACGAACCCGTCTGCGCCCCGCCTTGCCCCGGCCTGCCAGTCTTTGCGGCTGCAATGGCAGGGATAGACCAGTCCGGCGGTTTGCAGACGGCATAGGGTTTCTTCATACAGGGCGTAACGGCGGCTCTGATAGGCGACTTCTCCGTCCCATTCGAATCCGAATGCCTCAAGCGTGTGCAGGATATGGCTTGCCGCCCCCGGCATTTCGCGCGGTGGATCGAGGTCTTCCATGCGGACCAGCCATTTGCCGCCGTTTGAGCGTGCATCGGCATAGGAAGCGACGGCGGTCAGCAGCGAGCCGATGTGGAGCAGCCCCGTCGGGCTGGGGGCGAAACGTCCTGTGTACATATCCGGTACAGCCCCCTTTTATTTAAGACTATTAATCAAAGCCATTATCTCATCTTTATTCAGTTCCATCCCAGGCTCTTCAAGCAAGGTTAAATCATATAGAGCATTATATTGCTCTTCGGTAGCTGAATCATCCATAAGAGCAGGCGAGAAAAAATCGAAGGCTCTATCTGCAATTCTCTCATTACCTGCATTTCTATCAACCAGTTTCATCAATTCTGTATATATAGTATGGGGAGGTACCGGATCCTTAAAAATTAGATCTGAATAAATTTCATTGGGTGAAATGATTTCGAGTGCTTTTGCCATGATTCTATTTCCTTTTGTGTTGGTGGATAATGTCGTGCATTAACTTCTTGTTGATTAATATTTTTAGGGTGAACCCACTGTGTCCGGTCAAAAGGGCGATGCCGTCTGAAAGCCTTTCAGACGGCATCGGGGATGAAAAGTTTAAACCAACGGTGCGAGCAGTTTTTCAAACGCTTCTTCAAATTGTTTCAAACCGTCTTCCTGCAAACGCGCCGCCAAGGTTTCGACATCTATGCCGAGCGCAGCGGTTTCGGCGAGCTGCGCTTGTGCTTCTTCTACGCCTTCTGTCAGCGAGGCTTTGGCTGTGCCGTGGTCGATAAAGGCTTTGAGCGTGGCATCGGGAACGGTGTTGACGGTGTGCGCGCCGATCAGGCTGTCAACGTAGAGCGTGTCGGGATAGGTTGGGTTTTTCACGCCGGTAGATGCCCACAAAAGCTGTACGCGGTTTGCGCCTTGGGCTTCCAGTGCGGCAAATTCCGAGCTGCCGAAGTATTGCGCCCAGTCTTGGTAGGCGGCTTTGGCAAGGGCGATGGCGATTTTGCCTTTGAGGTGGTCGGGCAGCGTTGTGTCCAGTGCGCCGTCCACACGGGAGATGAAGAAGCTGGCGACGACGTAGATATGGGCAACGCTTTGTCCGGCTGCCAAGCGTTTGGCAATGCCGCGCGCGTAGGCGGCGTAGGCTTTGAGGGTTTGGGCGCGTGAGAATAGCAGGGTCAGGTTCACGCTGATGCCGTCTGAAACGAGGGTTTCGAGCGCATCGATGCCTGCCTCGGTGGCAGGAACTTTAATCATGGCGTTTTTACGTGCGATGGCGGCATGGAGGCGGCGGGCTTCTTCTACCGTGCCTTGCGCGTCTTTGGCAAGTTCGGGAGAAACTTCGAGACTGACGAAACCGGTTTTGCCGCCGGTGGATTCGTGTTCGGCGAGGCAAACGTCGCAGGCTGCCCGTACGTCGGCAACCGCCATGGTTTCGTAGCGTTGTTTGGGGCTGAGGTTTTGCTGCTTGAGGGCGGCGATTTCATCGGCGTAAAGCACGTCGCCGGCGAAGGCTTTTTGGAAGATGGCGGGATTGGAAGTTATGCCGCACACGCCCTGTTTCAGCATTTGCGCCAATTCGCCGCTTTGCACGAGCGATCGGGAAAGGTTGTCCAGCCAGATTTGTTGTCCTAATGCTTTAACGTCCGATAAAATAGTCATTTCTGATTCCTTTGGACAGATGTGTATGTTTCAAAGGTTTATGCTACCCCGATTCGGAAATTTTGGGTAGTTTTATTACAGCAAAGGCGGATTGCGATGGCAGGAAACGAAAAATATCTCGATTGGGCGCGCGAAGTGTTGCACACCGAAGCGGAAGGCTTGCGCGAAATTGCAGCGGAATTGGACGAAAACTTCGTCCTTGCGGCAGACGCGTTGTTGCACTGCAAGGGCAGGGTGGTCATTACCGGCATGGGCAAGTCGGGACATATCGGGCGCAAAATGGCAGCAACCATGGCTTCGACCGGCACGCCTGCGTTTTTCGTCCACCCTGCGGAAGCGGCACACGGTGATTTGGGCATGATTGTGGACAACGACGTTGTCGTCGCGATTTCCAATTCCGGCGAAAGCGATGAAATCACCGCCATCATCCCCGCGCTCAAACGCAAAGACATTACCCTCGTCTGCATCACCGCCCGCCCCGATTCAACCATGGCGCGCCATGCCGACATCCACATCACGGCGTCGGTTTCTAAAGAAGCCTGCCCGCTGGGGCTTGCCCCGACCACCAGCACCACCGCCGTCATGGCTTTGGGCGATGCGTTGGCGGTCGTCCTGCTGCGCGCACGCGCGTTCACGCCCGACGATTTCGCCTTGAGCCATCCTGCCGGCAGCCTCGGCAAACGCCTGCTTTTACGCGTTGCCGACATTATGCACAAAGGCGGCGGCCTGCCTGCCGTCCGACTCGGCACGCCCTTGAAAGAAGCCATCGTCAGCATGAGCGAGAAAGGTTTGGGCATGTTGGCGGTAACGGACGGGCAATGCCGTCTGAAAGGCGTATTCACCGACGGCGATTTGCGCCGCCTGTTTCAAGAATGCGACAACTTTACCGGTCTTTCGATAGACGAAGTCATGCATACACACCCTAAAACCATCTCCGCCGAACGTCTCGCTACCGAAGCCCTGAAAGTCATGCAGGCAAACCATGTGAACGGGCTTCTGGTTACCGATGCAGACGGCGTGCTGACAGGTGCGCTGAATATGCACGACCTGCTGGCGGCACGGATTGTATAAGGCGTTGCAGCCGTTTCAGACGGCATTTGTGGTAAGATATGCCGTCTGAAAACAAGGAAATCCCATGCAGGCAATTTCTCCCGAATTACAGGCGCGCGCCGCCAAAATCAAACTGCTGATCTTGGATGTGGACGGTGTTTTGACCGACGGGCGCATATTTATCCGCGATAACGGCGAAGAAATCAAATCGTTTCACACACTGGACGGACACGGTCTGAAAATGCTTCAGGCAAGCGGCGTGCAGACTGCGATTATCACAGGTCGGGACGCGCCCTCCGTCGGCATCCGCGTCAAACAGTTGGGCATAAATTACTACTTCAAAGGCATTTCGGACAAACGCGCCGCGTATGAAGAGCTGCGCGTGCAGGCAGGCGTGGAAGAAGCCGAGTGTGCTTTTATCGGCGACGACGTGGTCGATTTGCCGGTGATGGTGCGCTGCGGATTGCCGGTTGCCGTCCCCGACGCGCATTGGTTTACGCTGCAACACGCCGCCTATATTGCCAAACGCCCCGGCGGTGCGGGCGCGGTGCGCGAAGTGTGCGACCTGATTATGCGCGCGAAAGGTACGCTGGGCGCGGCTTTGAACGAGTACATCAAATGAAAGTAAGATGGCGGTACGGAATTGCGTTCCCATTGATATTGGCGGTTGCCTTGGGCGGTCTGTCGGCATGGTTGGGTCGTATCAGCGAAGTCGAAATCGAGGAAGTCAGGCTCAATCCCGACGAACCTCAATACACAATGGACGGCTTGGACGGCAGGCGGTTTGACGAACAGGGATACTTGAAAGAACATTTGAGCTCAAAGGGCGCGAAACAGTTTCCGGAAAGCAGCGATATACATTTCGAGTCGCCGCACCTTTCCTTCTTCCAAGAAGGCAGGTTGTTGTACGAAGTCGGCAGCGACGAAGCCGTCTACCATACCGAAACCAAACAAGTTCTCTTTAAAAACCATGTCGTCCTGAACAAAACCAGCGACGGCAGGCGGCAGGCGGGTACGGTAAAAACCGACAAGCTTCATGTTGATACCGAATCGCAATATGCCCAAACCGACACGCCCGTCAGCTTTCAATACGGCGCGTCGCACGGGCAGGCGGGCGGCATGACTTACGACCACAAAACAGGCTTGTTGAATTTCTCATCTAAAGTGAAAGCCACGATTTATGATACAAAAAATATGTAAAATTTTTGTTTTAATAGCATTTTTTTCGGCATCCCCCGCTTTTGCCCTTCAGAGCGACAGCAGGCAGCCTATTCAGATTGAGGCAGACCAAGGTTCGCTCGATCAAGCCAACCAAAGCACCACATTCAGCGGAAACGTCGTCATCAGACAGGGTACGCTCAATATTTCCGCCGCCCGCGTCAACGTAACGCGTAATGGCAAAGGCGAACAGTTTATGAAGGCCGACGGCTCGCCCGTGCGCTTCAGCCAAACGTTGGACGGGGGCAAAGGGACGGTGCGCGGTCAGGCAAACAACGTTGCTTATTCGTCTGCAGGCAGCACCGTAGTCTTAACCGGTAATGCCAAAGTACAGCGCGGCGGCGATGTCGCCGAAGGCGCGGTGATTACATACAACACCAAAACCGAAGTCTATACCATCAGCGGCAGCACAAAATCCGGCGCAAAATCCGCTTCCAAATCCGGCAGGGTCAGTGTCATCATCCAGCCTTCGAGTACGCAAAAATCCGAATAATCCCAAAATGCCGTCTGAAACATAAACCCGGTTCGGACGGCATATGCCGACTGAAGATATTGAAGAGATATTTATGAGCGCAAACGTTAGCCGCCTTGTTGTTCAAAACCTGCAAAAAAGTTTTAAAAAACGCCAAGTCGTTAAAAGCTTTTCCCTCGAAATCGAAAGCGGGGAAGTCGTCGGCCTGCTCGGGCCCAACGGTGCGGGTAAAACCACCAGTTTCTACATGATTGTCGGACTCATTGCCGCCGATGCGGGCAGCGTGATGCTGGACGGGCAGGAATTGCGCCACCTGCCTATACACGAACGCGCCCGCCTGGGTGTCGGCTACCTGCCGCAGGAAGCCTCGATTTTCCGCAAAATGACCGTCGAACAAAACATCCGCGCCATTTTAGAAATCAGCACCAAAGACAAAAGCCGCATCGACGGCGAAGTTGAAAAACTGCTTGCCGATCTGAATATCGAGCGTTTGCGCAATAATCCTGCTCCATCTTTGTCGGGCGGCGAACGCCGACGCGTCGAAATCGCCCGCGTACTCGCCATGAAACCGCATTTTATTTTGCTGGACGAGCCTTTTGCCGGCGTCGATCCCATCGCCGTCATCGACATCCAAAAAATCATCGGGTTTCTCAAGTCGCGCGGTATCGGCGTATTGATTACCGACCACAATGTACGCGAAACCCTCAGCATCTGCGATCGGGCCTACATTATTTCAGACGGCACGGTGTTGGCATCGGGAAAACCTGATGATTTGGTCGGAAACGAACAGGTTCGTTCTGTTTATCTGGGCGAGAACTTCAAATATTGAAAATATTTTTCAGACGGGCGGCCTAATATCGTCGGGCAGGCGGCAAAAATACGGATTTATGCTGTTTTTACATAAATTAATTCAAATTTAAAACATTGACTTAAACCTGTTTTCAAAGAATATTGCCCGATATGCTTGCATGTCGTCCCGTAATTTGGTTTAATACGCATCTCTTAACGAGACAGACAAAGGCCAGATAGCTCAGTTGGTAGAGCAACGGATTGAAAATCCGTGTGTCGGCGGTTCGATTCCGCCTCTGGCCACCAAAAAACCGCTTATAAGCGGTTATTTTTTTGCCTGCTGTTTTTGGGAAGTTGTCCGTGTCGGACACGTTTTGTGTCTGACCGTTATGTAGAAGGACAAAAGCGATAATGATCGCCCCGTTGCGTTTTGGAGAAGAGGGTAAAGGCAGAAAACATATGCCGTCTGAATGATATTTCAGACGGCATTTTATATTGCGGCGGCACTCAGTCGGTGTCGTCTTCAGGCAATTCTGCCGAACCCATGCGTTTGAGCACGATATTGGTTTTGTTGCGCAGCCGTTTGCTTTTCGGATGGTCGGCGTAGTAGAGCGGGGCGGGGACGCGGGCAGTCAGTTTCGCCGCCTGCTGTTTGGTCAGGTCTGCGGCCGGTTTTTTATAAAAATATCGGGACGCAGCTTCCGCGCCAAACACCCCGTAGTGCCACTCGATTGAATTCAGATACAGTTCGAAAATCCTGTCTTTGTCGGTAACGGCTTCCATCATCGCCGTAATGGCCGCCTCTTCCCCTTTGCGCAGATAGCTGCGGCTTTCGTTGAGGAAGAGGTTCTTGGCAAGCTGCTGGCTGATGGTCGATCCGCCCGCCTTCACTTCGCCGCTGTTTCGGTTGCGTCTGATGGCGTTTTGAATGCCGCCCCAATCGAAGCCACCGTGTCCGGCAAAATGGGCATCTTCGGAAGCAATCAGGGCTTTTTTCAGGTTGGTGGAAATGCGGTCGTAGGGAACCCAACGGTAATCCAGGGCGACATTGCGTCCTTCTTGTTCGAACTGCTTCATCCGCATCGACATAAAGGCGGTTTGATGCGGCGCGACGGCACGGTAGGTAATGATGTTGCCGTACACATAAGCGTTGAAGAAAATGAAGATGCCGATGGGCAGGGCAATCAGCCATTTGATGATGCGGAACATGGTTACAGGGCTTTCATGTATTCGATAACAGGGCGGATATCGGGCGTAAATCCGCGCCAGAGGGAGTAGGAAGCGGCAGCCTGACCGACCAGCATGCCCAGGCCGTCTGAAACTTCGGCCGCACCGTTGCTTTGGGCAAAGTTCAAAAACGCCTGCGCCGCGTCGCCGTAAACCATATCGTAGGCAAGGCGGCAGTTGCGAAAAATTTCAGGGCTGATGGCAGGAAGCTGACCGCTCAAGCCACCGGACGTGCCGTTGATGATGATATCAAAACCGCCGTTCAAATCTGCCATCGGGACGGCTTCAATGCCGAAAAGCCGCGCCAATTCCTCAGCTTTGGCGTGGGTACGGTTGGCAATGACGATACGGGCAGGGTGATGTTCTTTCAATACCGGAATCACGCCGCGCACCGCGCCGCCTGCGCCCAAAAGCAAAATGGTTTTGTCCTCGATGGCAATGTTTTTGACCTGCGTGATGTCGTTGGCCAAACCGATACCGTCGGTGTTGTCGCCACGCAGCTTGCCGTTTTTCAACAGAATCAGCGTATTGACCGCACCGGCAGCCAAAGCGCGGTCGGAATGCTCGTCCGCCAGATGAAACGCTTCCTGTTTGAACGGTACGGTAACGTTTGCCCCGCAACCGCCTGTTCCAAAAAATGTCGAAACCGCCTGCGCGAAACCGTCGATGTCGGCGCAAATGCGTTCGTATTCAATGTTAACGCCTTCCTGAAGGGCAAACTGCCGATGGATTTGCGGCGACTTGCTGTGGGCGACGGGGTTGCCGAAAACGGCGTAGCGGGGGAGGGCGGTCATGGTCGTGTTCCAAAAGACGGGAAGGCTATTTTATAACGGCGGCGTACAGATGGAAACGATGCCGTCTGAAACGGTTGTCAGGTAGTATGACGGAATGTTTTTTCTTGAAAAAAAGTCGCTTTTTTTTTTGTTACAATTTAACTTTATTTTGTTGACAAGGACGAAAGGGGCGGACATGAAAAAGATGTTGTGCTTGGCAGTATTTGCATTAGGGTTGGCAACGCCAGCGGTGGCGGAGGATTGGTTGTGGTTAGGTAATGACAGTAACAATACTGATACCATATTTGGTGATGCAGACAGCCGTACGGACAACAGAGCATGGTTTCAATATAGGTACGCAAAGCCGCAAAAGCATGACAATGGAAAATCTTATAATACAGCTAAAGCGTTGTTGGAAATGGATTGCAGTGGTAAACGTCATAGGCTTTTGACAGCAACGGCGTATTCCAAATCGGGAAACCCTATCGGTTCTGATACACCATCCTATGCTAAATGGAATTATGTTATTCCCGGTACGCTTGGAGAGGCTCAGTACGAATTTGTCTGTAACCGCTATCCCCGTTGACCGTTTTCAAACCAAACAACAGATGCCGTCTGAACTGCTTTCAGACGGCATCTGTTTTGTCGGCATTCGGACAAAAGGGCGGGTATTCCGCTTTTGAACAGACAAACCGAAGCATATTGTTGACAATCCTGCCGTCTGAGACTATATTTTCCGGCTTGGAATTTGACGCAGGGCGAGTTTCAGACGGTATGGACGTGGTAGAATCATGCTGGCTTTGAGCTAATCTGCCGCGTTCCGCATATTTTGCTATTTCCCTTTTCCAGGAGCTGAAAAATGTCTATTAAAAACGCCGTAAAATTGATTGAAGAAAGCGAAGCCCGCTTTGTCGATTTGCGCTTTACCGATACCAAAGGCAAGCAGCACCACTTTACCGTGCCTGCGCGCATCGTGTTGGAAGACCCCGAAGAGTGGTTTGAAAACGGTCAGGCGTTTGACGGTTCGTCTATCGGCGGCTGGAAAGGCATTCAGGCTTCCGATATGCAGCTGCGTCCCGATGCGTCTACAGCCTTCGTTGATCCTTTTTATGATGATGTTACCGTCGTTATTACCTGCGACGTCATCGACCCTGCCGACGGTCAGGGTTACGACCGCGACCCGCGCTCCATCGCCCGCCGCGCCGAGGCCTATTTGAAATCTTCCGGTATCGGCGACACGGCATACTTCGGCCCCGAGCCTGAATTCTTCGTCTTCGACGGCGTAGAATTTGAAACCGATATGCACAAAACCCGTTACGAAATCACGTCCGAAAGCGGCGCATGGGCAAGCGGTCTGCATATGGACGGTCAAAACACCGGCCACCGCCCTGCCGTCAAAGGCGGTTATGCGCCCGTTGCCCCGATTGACTGCGGTCAAGATTTGCGCTCCGCCATGGTGAACATTTTGGAAGAACTCGGCATCGAAGTCGAAGTCCACCACAGCGAAGTCGGTACCGGCAGCCAAATGGAAATCGGCACGAAGTTCAGCACACTGGTCAAACGCGCCGACCAAACCCAAGACATGAAATATGTGATTCAAAATGTCGCCCACAACTTCGGCAAAACTGCCACCTTCATGCCCAAACCCATCATGGGCGACAACGGTAGCGGTATGCACGTTCACCAATCCATTTGGAAAGACGGTCAAAACCTGTTTGCAGGCGACGGCTATGCCGGTTTGAGCGACACCGCGCTCTACTACATCGGCGGCATCATCAAACACGCCAAGGCCCTGAACGCGATTACCAATCCGTCCACCAACTCCTACAAACGCCTTGTACCGCACTTTGAAGCGCCGACCAAACTGGCATACTCCGCCAAAAACCGTTCCGCGTCCATCCGCATTCCGTCCGTGAACAGTAGCAAAGCACGCCGCATCGAAGCGCGTTTCCCCGATCCGACCGCCAACCCATACTTGGCGTTCGCCGCTTTATTGATGGCCGGTTTGGACGGTATTCAAAACAAAATCCATCCGGGCGACCCTGCCGATAAAAACCTTTACGACCTGCCGCCGGAAGAAGATGCATTGGTGCCGACCGTTTGCGCTTCTTTGGAAGAAGCACTGGCCGCCCTCAAAGCCGACCACGAATTCCTCCTGCGCGGCGGCGTGTTCAGCAAAGACTGGATCGACAGTTACATCGCCTTCAAAGAAGAAGATGTCCGCCGCATCCGCATGGCACCGCATCCGCTGGAATTTGAAATGTATTACAGCCTGTAAACTTTCAGGTTTCAGTAGAAATGCCGTCTGAACAAAGTTTCAGACGGCATTTTGCATTTAAACGGCAAAACGGCGGAGCAGGGGCGGTGTTTTTCAGCGGTTGGGCGATATTTGCTACAATAGGCTTTTATTTCTTGGCTGTTTGAACCATGACTGTATCGAAATCAGGTTTTATCGGGCAAATCTTTTCCCGCAATATGCTTGTCTGTATTTTTACGGGGTTTACCTCGGGGCTGCCGCTGTACTTTCTGATTAACCTGATTCCGGCATGGTTGCGCAGCGAGCAGGTGGATTTGATTATCATCGGGCTGATGGCGTTAATCGGTCTGCCGTTTACTTGGAAATTTTTGTGGTCGCCGCTGATGGACGCGGTCAGGCTGCCCGTTTTGGGGCGGCGGCGCGGGTGGATGCTGCTGACGCAGGCAGGGTTGCTGGCGGCTTTGGCGGCATATGCCTTTTTAAACCCCCGGAATCATCTGCCGTTGATTGCCGGCTTGTCGGTGCTTGTCGCTTTTTTTTCCGCCAGTCAGGACATTGTATTGGATGCATTCAGGCGCGAGATTTTGTCGGACGAGGAATTGGGTTTGGGCAACTCGGTCCATGTGAACGCCTACCGGATTGCTGCTTTGGTTCCGGGTTCGCTCAGCCTGGTGCTGGCAGACAGGATGCCGTGGCCGGAGGTGTTTGTCATCACTTCGCTGTTTATGCTGCCCGGTCTTCTGATGACGCTGTTTCTCGCGCGCGAACCCATGTTGCCGCCTTCCGTTCCTAAAACGTTGAAGCAGACCGTGGTAGAGCCGTTTAAAGAATTTTTTACACGTAAAGGCATCGCTTCGGCTGTATGCGTGCTGCTGTTTATCTTCCTTTACAAACTCGGCGACAGTATGGCAACCGCGTTGGCAACGCCGTTTTATCTGGATATGGGTTTCAGCAAGACAGACATCGGTTTGATTGCGAAAAATGCAGGACTGTGGCCGGCAGTGGCGGCAGGTATCTTGGGCGGCGTGTGGATGCTGAAAATCGGCGTAAACAAAGCCTTGTGGATATTCGGCGCGGTGCAGGCTGTAACCGTTTTGGGGTTTGTATGGCTGGCAGGGTTCGGACATTTCGACACAGTCGGTACGAGCGAGAGGCTGATGCTGGCGGCAGTTATCGGCGCAGAGGCAGTCGGAGTGGGGTTGGGGACGGCGGCGTTTGTATCGTATATGGCGCGCGAGACCAATCCCGCGTTTACGGCAACGCAGCTCGCACTGTTTACCAGCCTGTCCGCTGTTCCCCGTACGGTCATCAATTCCTTTGCTGGTTATCTGATCGAATGGCTCGGTTATGTACCGTTTTTCCAGCTGTGTTTCATACTTGCCCTGCCAGGTATGCTGTTGTTGCTGAAAGTTGCGCCTTGGAACGGGAAAAAAACTCAGGATGCAGGCAGATGAACGCGTCAAACTGGAGCGTTTACCTGATATTGTGTGAAAACAGCGCGTTCTATTGCGGCATCAGCACGAATCCACAACAGCGGCTTGCCGCCCACACGGCCGGAAAAGGCGCGAAATATACCCGCGTATTCAAACCGGTAGTGATGCGTATCGTTGCAGGCGGCATGGATAAAGGCACTGCGCTCAAACAGGAAATCGCCGTCAAAAAACTGACCGCCGCACAAAAACGGAAATTGTGGGAGCAGGCAGAAAAAATGCCGTCTGAAAAGTAAAAAGGTTTTCAGACGGCATTTTGATAAAATTTAAGAAAATCCTTACCAAATAAACGGTTTTCTATTCATATCCGAAAGGTTGTCAACTTCATTATCCAGCAAGAACTGCTCAAAAGCATTCCAACCCTTTTTTTCCACCAATTCTGTTTCCTGTTTATACAACGGGACAAGCAAAGGGAAAACGATATTGCAGTGTTCTCCATAACAGACCTGAAAATCATCGTCGAAATAAAATGGGGCGGAAACATACAGTGCGTCCATTTTTGTTGAATCAACAATGCTTTTGGGCAAATAAACAACCTGCCCCCGAAGAAGGATTTTTTTATTCTCAATGATGGTTTCTGCCAACCATCTTAAAAATGGGAAAATCTGATTTTCATCATATTTTAAAGAACATACAAAAAGTATTTCAAATCTGCTTTTATAATTCAGATCATGTTTGCTTAACCCTAAAGTAATATAAGTTTTTAAATCCCTGTTAGGGGAAGAGGGAATAGCTGCGATATTTAATTTGTACTGATTTCCCGAATCGCTTTTCGAGCCATGAGAAATAGTGCCTATATATTTTTCAATATGATTAATCATATTTTTCTTAGCTTCCCATCACTGTATCGAATAATCATAGACCAGATTGAGACAAAACGCCTTGTTCCCATTGATAGAAAGTCCGTCTGAAAAGTAAAAGCGTTTCAGACGGACTACGTTTGCCGACTATCCGACCCACTTTATTATCCAATGAGATTCTTGCAGATATTCTTTTAATATTTCTAAGTTTTCGACCCAGTCATCATAACTGTCAAACGATGAAAATTTGTCATTTGAAGATAACAGTATCAGAAATCCCCCGGTATTTTCCTGATCATCAATAATTTTTATGAATTTTTCTTCAGGATTGACCCCATTCAGGATAACCCCCAAAGTATTGAATTTTATTTCCATAGACATCCCCTAATCTTTAATGGGAATATGGTTTTTTCAACCTAATCTACACTTTCCGTTAGTTCCCATACGAACCAAAACCTTCATAATTACAATCATTTTTTTGTGCAATACCAAATAACGTAGTTTCAATAGCTAAAATGTTTTCAAGGGAAGGGATGATATTGACGGAACAATAGCAAGTCCACATTTCTCCGAATTCATCTTGTTCAATACTGATTTGAAAATCTTGCCGATAAGAAATGAGTTGGCTTTCTATTGATTGCAGATTTTTTTGAGAACCCTCTATAAAAAACTCTATTATCATAGGTTTTGTCAAATTAAACCCTAGTTCTTGATATTGTTTCAGTACATCTGAAGTAGATTTTTTGTCAATTATCATTTAATAGCAACTCATCAAACCATACGTCTTCATAACCGTTTTCCCCAATTAAAAAACGGTAACCGGGCGGAAGTGTCAAAAAGGGGATGATTTCGGGTCGCCATATTTGCAAATGGAAAGTATGCAAGGGTAGGAAAAAATTTTTATCATGGGAGAAGTTTTCACCAGCCCAGATATACCAGCCGTTTGTATCGCCTTTGGGACGGTACCTTAACCCGTTAATCGGATACAGGTTTGCCTGTTTGACATTTTCAGCAACACCGATTTTTGAAATGTCGGAAACAGGATATATTTCTGTATTATATTTTTTACAAATCATTATTTGTTCATTTTTTATTCCCATTACTCAGTTTCCTTTTCTGTTCTTTTGAATATTGACTTAATCTCCCTCCTTGTTTTGCAGAACAAGTCGGACATTACGGTTGTACCGATTCAATTGTCTTGCTCTGTCCTTGGCACCAATATCCTGTTTCATTCATCAAAATGCCGTCTGAAAGCCGAATCCCACTTCAGACGGTATCGGATTGCCGGGTTTAATCCACGTTTACGGACGCTTTTTAAATATAAAGAAAGAAATATCGTCTAACGCATCTTCGGCAAAACCTTGAAAATCCGGATTATTTTGTTTTGAGCGCAATAAAGCAATTACTTTATCGCAATCGCCTATATTTTCATGCATCCTGGCGAGATGTCCGAAACAGGTTAATGACAATCTGGCAATATCCAAGTCTTTATGCTTCGACAACTCCATCAATTGCTCGGAAATCCAAGGGATTTCATCCTCCTCTGAGCTGAAGGTCATACCGAGCATACCGTCAATAACACTCTGTTTATTTTTAGAATAAATCATCTTTTCTACTTGATTCTTATCAGCCATCATTTTTTGATTTTTCCTTTTGAATTAACCAATTCCGTTTTTTTAAAGCATTTTGCCGATGGACAGAACCGTTATTACCCGTTTGAGTTTGGTCTGACACAACGATTTCATTATTGGTTTTATCGACAACGATGCGGACGGTTTGGGTTTTGCCGCTTTCGGCAAACAGCCCGCTTTCAAATCTTCCGCCTTAATCCATTTGCCGTCCGAATAAAACGGATGGATGTGGTTGGAAATCAGGGTTTGGCTGTTGCCGATGCCGTCTGAAAGCCGAATATCGTTTCAGACGGTATTTTGACTGTTTAAAGTGGGGGCAGCTCTACAAACGGAAAGAAATGCTGAAACCTCTGATAAATTTCAGGATGTTTTTTTAAAGCTTTTAATGCTTTTTCTTTTGAAACGGGAGGGTCATAGACATCTATCCCCCTTAAGAAGGCAATGCCTGTTAATGCGTCATCTTGGTCTTTAGATAAGTCTGAATTCGGAACAAAATCCAAAATATTATAAATATCTCCTACTCCTTCTTTAAGATCAATTAAATCAAAAATATAAAAAGGTATATTATCAATAGGCATATCTAAGACAACCTTCTCCAACCATAATTTAAATTCTTGCAAATTAATTGCTGCCGATAATAAGCAATATGTTGCAAAACTTAAATCTTGTCCTTGCTCTTTCGTAATTTTCCACATAATTATCTTCCTTTATTCATTGCTTCCCAACCAATATGACCAGTATCATGGTGAGATTTTTCAGCAAGCATAGATTGGGTTAATATCCAACAATACGTTTGGATTGACAGAAAGGTCGTCTGAAAAATTGATTACAGTTTCAGACGACCTTTTGTTGTTGAGTTTTCAACCCAACCTACGTTTGCCATTAATGTTATTCATCGTAGTAAGGTTCTGTTGAATAATTGTCTTTGCCCCCGGCAATGATAGTAACAACTTTCCCTTTTGCTTCCCATGCTTGTACTCCTATTTCATCAAACTCATAGACATATGTCGGATAAGATTCATTTGATAAATAATATTTATCAACACCGTATGATTTAGGGTGATGGAAAAGCTGTTTAAAATCTTCAAAATTCAGACCTATTATATTAACGCCCATAAAATATAGCTCCTGATAACAAAATATAAAAATAATTTTGTTTTTCTTGACGGCAATTAGTAAATTTGAGTCGGGAGATTCATAATATTCTGTTCCAAACTCATCAGGAGGTTCATACATAAAAGTTTCCAGTATGTTTTTGTACTGTGTTATATCCGCACCAAAACGGAATATTCCTACAGAAGTAAAAGGTAAAAATTCGGGAGTTTTAACGACCGCGTCGACCATGCTCTTCTCCTTTTGCTTTTCGATTGGCATTTTTTGCAATATTTCTGATTGTTTTCTCAATCTTTAAGCGTTCATTTTTGGACATTCCGGGAATAATTTTATTTTTTAATTCAGCAATTCGTAATTCTGCTGATATTTGACTTCGACCGCCATCTCCATGTTTTTCATTCTTGGAGCTTCCTGTTCTTTTAGGCGGACACGCATTATGAACCCAAACCCCTTCCGTTTCCGCCTGATTGCCCTTGACGAAGTAAGTATGCCAGTCGGCAACGGTCAGATTGTAGGCTTGCAGCGGTTCCGGTTTGACGGTAACGCTTTGAACCGTCTGCTCTGCACCGCTTTCGGCAAACAGCCCGCTTCCCGCTTTCAAATCTTCCGCCTTAATCCATTTGCCGTTCGAATAAAACGGGTGGATGCGGTTGGAAACAAGGGTTTGTATTTTACCGAGGTCGTCTGAAAGCCGAATATCGTTTCAGACGGCATTTTGATGGTTGGATTTTTAAGCTAACCTACGCTTACTGAGAACCAAATTAAGTTTCAGACAGTTGTTAGGTTTGTGTGTCCAATCTGACTTATATTTGTCCATTTAATTAGTCGTTTGTATCAAATTTCCATTATTTATTTTCCAATTTACTTTATAACTATCTTCATAATAATCTAATTCAAAAAAACCTGATATTTCAATATCCAATTCCATTATTGTTTTAATGCATTTTTCAAAATAAATAATGAAATAAGATTTTACGCATGCACCAAAAAAAATATAGCTGCTCCAATTAAAACTATTTGTCGGGAAAACCCACCCACTTTTATATATTTTTGCAGATTCTTTCTCTTCGATATTGAAGGGACAATTATTCCAAAAATTATTAATGTTTTCTTGGATGATTTTTATATCATCGTCAGAGCATTCAATCCATCCTTTGATGGAAACATATGATGCCATTTATTCACCCAATCCCATTTTGACAATACCTCCTTTTGATTCGATATATGTTTTTACTTGCGGATGCGTATTTAAACCAAAACCTTGCTCTCTTCCCTTGTTGATTTGCTATTTCAATGCTTGCCTTCCGCTTCGTCCTTGGAGAAGACGCGGTCGTCGGCAAGGATGCGGGCGATAGTTTTTCAGCTGCCTGCCGTTTTGACCAACGTACCGGCGCATAAGGGGCGGGGTAACTTAGTTTTCAATATCCTGTTTCATTCATCAAAATGCCGTCTGAAAGTCGGATAACGCTTCAGACGGCATCGAATTGCCGGTTTTCAATCCGGCTTACGCTTGCTTTGATTCAATTTTTTAACTAATTCAAATGCTTCAGATCGATATTGCCTTTGCCATTTTTCCCAATCTAACGGCTTTCCCGAGCGTTCCCAATCTTCTAAAACCGACATTTTGAACATTTCCATTTCCCACCAATATTCGGCATATAAACGTGATTGATTGGGAATGTCGGCTTCTGCCCGATCGGCAAAATGTAAAAAATGAGAAATATCGCAAACTATATTATTTTCAGGAACTTCTTCGGCAAATAGATTCTTGATTGACTGTAACGCTTCGGTCTGATATTTTTCTGTCCATTTTTCCCATTTTTCAGGCTTTCCCGATATTTCCCAATCTTCCAATGCGGAAGCATTCAAGATTTCCAATTCCCACCAGCAATCGTAATAACGAGAGGATTGGTTAGGAGTCTCATTTTCTACTTCGGAAACAAATTGGGTAAAACTAAAAATATCCTTAACGATTTCTTTAAATCTATTTTCCATAAATTGCCGCCTCCTCCAATGAGGAAAATGTCGTCGAAAATCAAACACAGTTTCAGACGGCATTTTGATTGCCGGGTTTTGCTATTTTTTGTTGTAATAATCAAATTGCACGTTGACTATGTCTTTCTCGGTAAAAATATAACGGAGCATTGTTTTAAGCCTTTCATAACGTTCATTAATTCCTACGCTATCAGGTAGCCAAGAGGAAGCTTTAATTTCAAAAAGTTTCCAATTTGGAACCATTAAGAAATCAATAATGGTACCGATTCCAATGACAACATATCTTGGTATATCCATCGGATAAGGATATTTTTTTCTAACCTCAATTAAATCATTCTCCAACTTCCAATATTCTTCATCATCCCACACTCCGTCATCATACCATTTGCCAATAAATGAATTTTCGTCATACCCCTCAAAATAAGGAACGTTTCTTATAATATCCTTGAACTCACACATAATAATGTATCTCCAATATAATTAAACTTTTCACCTCAATCTACCTTTACTATGTTTTATTGGAAAATAAAAAAATTTCCAGTCATCTACATCTACATCAGTAAAAATATAACGGAGCATTACTCTGAACCTTTCATAACGCTCATTAATTTTGACACTTTTAGGCAACCAAGGAGAAGCTTTAATTTCGAAAAGTTTCCAATTTGGAACCATTAAAAAATCAATAATAGTACCGATTCCAATCACAATATCCCTTGGTATATCCATCGGATAAGGATATTTTCTCCTAACCTCGATTAAATCATTCTCCAACTTCCAATATTCTTCATCATCCCACACCCCGTCATCATGCCATTTACCAATAAATGAATTTTCGTCATACTCCTTAAAACAAGGGATGTTTCTTCTGAAATCCTTGAACTCGCACATAATAATTAATCTCCAATACGGTTAAGATTTTCATCATGGGATGCCATCTGAACGGCAGGGTGGGTTTTCAGACGGCATTTGCGCTCAATAATAATATCCCGCGCCCAGAATACACGGTTTGGATGCGCCGGTTGCTTTGTGCGGACTACCGGGGATGCGGTTGACCCAACACGCTGCCAACCACGCAAATGCGGCCGCCTCCACCCATTGCGGATCGAGATTCAGGTCGGCGGTGCTGTGTAAGGAAACGCGTGTGCCGAAACATTCTGCCAAATCCGCCGTCAGGACGGGATTGCGGATGCCGCCGCCGCAAATATACATTTGACGGGTATCTGTTGCTGCGTGTAAGACGGCGTCGAAAACGGTTTGCGCGGTAAAACGGGAAAGCGTCCGTAATACGTCGTATCGGTTCTCGTCGCCGCCAAGGTAGGTTTCGAGCCAATTTAGGGCAAACAGTTCGCGCCCCGTGCTTTTGGGGTGGGGTTGTGAGAAATACGGGTGGGCGAGCAGCCTGTCGAGCAGTTGCGGCAATATGTTGCCTTGTGCCGCTTTTTCACCGTTTTTGTCGTAAGGCAGCTGCCAGTGTGCCTGCGTCCATGCGTCCATCAGCATATTGCCCGGCCCCGTGTCGAAGCCGAAGGCGGGTGCGTCGGGGGGAAGTACGCTGATGTTGGCAATCCCGCCGATGTTCAGTACCACGCGTGTTTCTTTGTCGTCGCGGAATAGGGCTTCGTGAAAGGCGGGGACGAGCGGCGCACCTTGTCCGCCGGCCGCAAGGTCGCGGCTGCGGAAGTCGCCGACGGTAAAAATCTGAGTCAGTTCCGCCAGCAGCGGCAAATCGGCAAGCTGTACGCTGTAACCGTGTTCCGGTGCATGTCGGACGGTTTGACCGTGGCAGCCGACAGCGGTAATGTCGTACGGCGCGAGGTTTTGACTGCACAGCAGTTCGGCGACGGTTTGCGCATACAGGCGGCTGAGTTCTTGCGACAAAATCCTGCTGCGGTGCAGTTCGTCAGTGCCTGTGTCCTGCAAATCCAGCAATTTGCGGCGCAACCGGTCAGGGTAGGGTATAAAGGCGTGTCCCTCCGCGCCCAGCCATTTCCCGCCGTCCATACGTATCAGTACGGCATCCGCCCCGTCCATGCTTGTTCCCGACATGATGCCGATGTAAAGCTGTGTTTCCATCATCACTCCCAAACTGGTGCAAAACGCCATTTTAACGTGTATTGACGCTCGTATACCGATTTGCTGCCGCAGTGTAAATAAATGTTTCAAGAAGGATTGCAAAAGGTTACAATATCCGCGAAAACCCTTCTGTGTTCACTAAGGAATCTTCCATGGCTCAAACTCAAATGAGTGCGAACTTGAAACTGATTAACGCTGTCTTTGCCGCCATGCTGGTCGGCATGGTCAGCTATTTTATCTATTGGGGTTTGGGTTATACCCACTACAATAACAGCGTGCTTTTCATTATTGCCACCATGTTCGGCGTGTTCATGGCGTTTAATGTCGGCGGCAACGATATTGCCAACTCTTTCGGTACCAGCGTCGGGTCCGGGACGCTGACGATCCCGCAGGCTTTGCTGATTGCAGCGGTATTTGAGGTCAGCGGTGCGGTCATCGCGGGTGGAGAGGTAACCGATACTATACGCAAAGGTATCGTCGATCTGAACGGTATGAACCTCGAGCCCATGCAGTTTGTGTTTATCATGATGTCTGCACTCTTGGCGGCGGCTTTGTGGCTGCTGTTCGCGTCCCACAAAGGCCTGCCGGTTTCGACGACGCACGCGATTATCGGCGGCATCGTCGGCAGTGCGTTGTGTATGGCGGTTATGAAACATGCCGACTGGGGAACGTTGATTCAGTGGGGAAAATTGGGAGAAATCGGGATATCTTGGGTGCTGTCGCCTGTTTTGGGCGGTGCGGTTTCCTATTTCCTGTTTTCCCGCGTCAAGAAAAATGTCTTAGATTACAATGCTTGGGCTGAAGGTACGCTCAAAGGCATCAAGCAGGAGAAAAAGGCCTATAAAGAACAGCACCGCCTGTTTTTCGAGGGTTTGTCTGAAGCTGAAAAAGTCGAATATGCCACTAAAATGGCGCACGATGCACAAATTTACGATGAGCCTGAATTTGATCCGCAAGAGCTGCAATCGGAGTATTACCGCGGTCTTTATGCGTTCGATAACCGTAAAAACAATGTCGATTCTTACAAGGCGTTGCACTCTTGGGTTCCCTTTATCGCTTCGTTCGGCGCGATGATGATTTCTGCCATGCTGATTTTCAAGGGTCTGAAAAACCTGCATCTGGGCATGAGCAACGTCAACAGCTTCCTGACTATCTTTATGATAGGTGCGGCGGTGTGGATGGGTACGTTTGTTTTTGCAAAAAGCCTCAAACGTAAAGATTTGGGTAAATCGACCTTTCAGATGTTTTCATGGATGCAGGTCTTTACCGCATGCGGTTTCGCATTCAGCCACGGGGCGAACGATATCGCCAACGCCATCGGTCCGTTTGCCGCGATTATGGATGTTTTGCGGACTAATAGTGTTGCCGCGCAAAATGCCGTTCCACCGATTGCCATGCTGACCTTCGGTATCGCGCTGATTGTCGGTTTGTGGTTTGTCGGTAAAGAGGTGATTAAAACCGTCGGTACGAGTTTGGCTGAAATGCATCCTGCTTCGGGATTTACCGCCGAACTGTCCGCCGCCTCCGTTGTGATGGGTGCGTCGCTGATGGGGCTGCCTGTTTCCAGTACGCATATCTTGGTCGGCGCGGTACTCGGTATCGGTCTGGTCAACCGTAATGCCAATTGGAAACTGATGAAGCCCATCGGCCTGGCTTGGGTCATTACCCTGCCTGCAGCCGCCGTATTGTCGGTTGCCTGCTACTTGGTTTTACAGGCAGTATTCTGATTGTTAAATGGTTATGCCGTCTGAACTTCCTTCAGACGGCATTTTTGTTTGCAAGTCCGGTTTGGCGGGAATATGGGTTTATAGGTCAGACAGGGAGCAGGCTGCCGTATCGTTATGAGATGGTGTTGCCATTCCGGAAAACAGGTTGTAAAAAATAAAATGCCGTCTGAACCTCTTTCAGACGGCATCCGTATATTTGAAATACAATCAGACGGTTTGTGAGTATTTCGCCCTGGTTTCTTTATGGCGCAAGTGGTAGTCGAATACCATGGCGATGTTGCGGATGAGGAAGCGTCCCTTCGGGGTAACGGTCAGTCCTTGGTCGTTCAGGCTGACGAGTCCCAAGTCTGCAAGTTTTTCCAGATCGGCGAGCTCGTCTTTGAAGTAACGGTCGAACGGAGTGCCGGATATGTCTTCGTAAACACGGTAGTCGAGTGCGAAACGGCACATCAAATCCTGAATGATATTGCGGCGCAGGATATCGTCCTGATTAAGCTGGTAGCCGCGCATGATGGGCAGTCTGCCTTCATCGATGGCGGCATAGTAGGCATCGATGTCTCGTTCGTTTTGAGAGTAGGTGTTGCCGATTTTACCGATGGACGACACGCCGATAGCAACCAGGTCGCAATCCGCATAGGTCGAATAACCTTGGAAATTGCGTTGCAGCAATCCTTCTTCGAGTGCGACAGACAATTCGTCGTCCGGTTTGGCAAAATGATCCATGCCGATGAAGACATAGCCGCGTTCGGTCAGGGTTTGGACGCAGTATTGCAGCATATCGAGTTTTTCCTCGCTGCCGGGAACGGCGGCGGTATCGATGCGGCGTTGCGGTTTAAAAACATGCGGCAGGTGGGCATAGTGATAAAGGGCGAGGCGGTCGGGATCAAGCGACAAAACGGTATCGATGGTGGTTTTAATGCTTTCGGAAGTCTGGTGTGGCAGGCCGTAAATCAAGTCCACACTGACGGATTTAAACCCTGCTTCACGGGCGGCATCGATGACTTCTTTGGTTTCTTCGTAACTTTGGATGCGGTTGACGGCCGCCTGTACTTTAGGGTCGAAATCCTGAATACCGACACTCATACGGTTGAAACCGAGTCTGCCGAGCATGAGGACGGTATCCCGGCTGACTTTGCGCGGGTCAATTTCGATGGAGTATTCGCCGGTGGGGATCAACTCGAAATGCTTGCGGATCATGCGGAAAACACGTTCGATTTGGTCGTCGCTTAAGAAGGTTGGCGTACCGCCGCCGAAGTGGAGTTGGGCAAGCTGGTGTTTTCCGTTTAAGTGCGGGGCAAGCAGCTCCATTTCTTTTTCAAGGTATTCGATATAGGCATCGGCGCGGCTCTTGTCTTTGGTAATGATTTTATTGCAGCCGCAGTAGTAGCAGATGGTATTGCAAAAGGGGATGTGAATGTAAAGGGAGAGCGGTTTATTTAACATTCCCGTGCTGCGTAAATGTAAAGCTTTGATGTACTCCCCTTCTCGGAAGCCGTTATGGAAACGGTCTGCGGTAGGGTAGGAGGTGTAGCGCGGGCCGCTGGACGGCAGGCTGGCAATCAGCTCGCGGTCAAACTCGGGACGGTTATTGGCATTGTGATTGTTCTGTATTTGTATAATTTTCATGGTGCGTGTTCGATTTTATGATGTTAGTCAAATTTTGGATAGTTTGGTAGAATGCCGCAGTATGATAAACCTGTCTTGATATGTGTCAATAAGCACATAATCATGATGGGGCAAAACGCACGAAAAGGTACGGTATGGCTTCGCATAATACTACACATCAGATGAAAACGCTGTGTTCTTCCTGTTCTTTGCGGGAACTCTGTCTGCCTGTCGGATTACTGCCCAATGAGTTTACCCAACTAGATGCCGTTATCCGCCAAAGCCGCCGTTTGAAAAAGGGTGAATACCTGTTCCGTGCCGGCGAAGCCTTTACTTCGCTCTTTGCCATCCGTGCAGGCTTCTTCAAGACAACCGTCGCCAGTCAGGACGGACGCGATCAGGTAACGGGTTTTTTTATGTCGGGCGAACTCATCGGCATGGACGGCATCTGTTCCCATGTGCACAGTTGCGACGCGGTCGCTTTGGAAGACAGTGAGGTATGCGAGTTACCGTTTACCCATATCGAAGAGCTCGGTCAGAATATCCCAAGCCTGCGTACCCACTTTTTCCGTATGATGAGCCGCGAAATTGTGCGCGATCAGGGCGTGATGTTGCTTTTGGGTAATATGCGTGCAGAAGAGAGGATTGCCGCCTTTCTGTTAAACCTCTCCCAACGCCTTTATTCCCGCGGTTTTGCTGCTAACGATTTCATCCTGCGCATGTCTCGTGAAGAAATCGGCAGTTATCTCGGGCTGAAACTTGAAACCGTCAGCCGCACGTTATCCAAATTTCATCAGGAAGGGTTGATTTCCGTCGAACACAAGCACATCAAAATCCTCAATCTGCAAGTGTTGAAGAAGATGGTGTCCGGCTGCTCGCATGCTATTTGAGCCATTGTCGTCCGGGATAATGCATATAGGCAGGATATTTGTTCTTCCCATAATTTCAGATGATATGGGAAAGCAAATATCCTGCCTTTGTTTTACAGACAAAATGCCGTCTGAAGGGAAAACACTAAATAGAGAAATCTTCGCTGACGGGTGTGTACAGGATTTTGTCCACCTTTTCACGGGTCAGGTGCGGTGCAAACGATTGGATAAAGTCATACGCATATCCGCGCAAATAAGTATCGTTGCGTAAGGCAATCCATGTTGGAGAAGGTTCAAACAAATGTGCGGCATCCACAAGTTGCAAATCGTTATCCGTATCCGGGTTGTAGGCCATCTTTGCCATCAATCCCACGCCCAAACCCAAGCGGACGTAAGTTTTTAATACGTCCGTATCTGCCGCAGCCAATGCGACATCGGGTTGTTCCAAACGAGCTTTGGCGAATGCCCGTGCAATGCTGCTGCCCGTGTTGAACGCAAATTCATAAGTAATTAGTGGAAATCTTGCCAAATCTTCAATGCGGAGGGGGTTTCTGCATTCGAGCAAGGGGTGGTCGTTCGGTACGATAACCGCATGAGTCCAGTCATAGCAGGGGAGTTTTCCCAGTTCGGGATGGTCGTCTATACGCTCTGTAACAATTGCCAAATCAGATTCGCCCGAAGTAACCATTTGGGCGATGGCGGCAGGGCTCCCCTGTTTGATGGTCAGGTTGACTTTCGGATAGCGTTTCACAAAATCGGCAACAATCAAGGGCAGGGCATAGCGTGCCTGAGTATGTGTTGTGGCTACCGTCAGCGAACCGCTGTCCTGTCCGGTAAACTCGCTGCCGATATTTTTAATGTTCTGTACATCACGCAAAATACGTTCGGCAATATCCAAAACCGCTTTGCCCGGCTGAGAGACGGAAACCACGCGCTTTCCGCTGCGGATAAAAATCTGAATGCCGATTTCTTCTTCTAATAATTTGATTTGTTTGGAAATACCGGGTTGCGAGGTAAACAAGGCTTCGGCTGCTTCGGAAACATTCAGGTTGTGCCGGTAAACTTCCAAAGCGTATTTTAATTGCTGTAATTTCATAGCGGGTGGGTATGCGTCGGTGACAGGGTCTGAACATCGTTTTTAATTTATCATACTTTTTTAAGTATATGATATGGGCTCTGTCGCCATATTTGTTGTTTTTATGCAACGACAATTTCCATATATGGAAAAAATTACCCTAAACTAATGACACAGAATTGATTTTTCGGCATGATTGGCAATTAGGAAACAGGCTGTGTTACTGTTGTTTTCTAGGGTTGAGTATTGACAGTCTGCACCCGGCTTCTTTATAGTGGAGACTGAAATATCCAATTTGCCGCCATATTCTTACAGCGGCCTGTATGTTGGCAATCCAGCAGCTGCTCCTGTATCTGCTGTACAAATTTAATGAGGGAATAAAATGACCAAACAGCTGAAATTAAGCGCATTATTCGTTGCACTGCTCGCTTCCGGCACTGCTATGGCAAGCGAAGCACATACCAAACATGGTTACACTGTAAGCAGCAAATCTCAAGAAATCGTACGTAACAACTACGGCGAGTGCTGGAAAAACACCTATTTCAATAAAGCGGAACAAGGTCGTGTGGAATGTGGTGATGCTGCTCCGCAGGCTCCTACTGTTATCGAACAGGCTCCTCAATATGTTGACGAAACCGTTTCTCTGTCCGCTAAAACTCTGTTCGGTTTCGATAAGGACGTATTGC
The DNA here is from genome assembly GCF_900475315.1 of Neisseria cinerea. Taxonomy (NCBI): domain Bacteria; kingdom Pseudomonadati; phylum Pseudomonadota; class Betaproteobacteria; order Neisseriales; family Neisseriaceae; genus Neisseria; species Neisseria cinerea. The sequence continues at coordinate 82,903 of NZ_LS483369.1, forward strand.
GTGTTGAAGCTCAAGAGAATCTGAACGTATTGGCACAGCGTCTGGGTCAAACCAATGTACAAGCCGTACGTGTAGAAGGTCATACCGACTTCATGGGTGCCGAGAAATACAACCAAGAGTTGTCTGAACGCCGTGCCAACGTAGTTGCAAATTACTTGGTAGGTCGTGGTGTTCCTGCTGCTAAAATTTCTGCAGCCGGTTTAGGTGAGTCTCAAGCTCAGATGACCCAAGCTTGTGAAGCCGAAGTAGCTAAACTGGGTGCTAAAGTTTCTAAAGCTAAAAAACGTGAAGCCTTGATCGCATGTATCGAACCTGACCGTCGCGTTGATATCAAAATCCGTAGCGTGGTAACTCGTCAAGTTTCCCAAGGTTACGTTCAAACACAACAGGCTCCGGCTGAGCATCCTGCCGCCGAGCAAGGTTGGATTCCTGCTCCATACAATGGTGTACACGGTTACGCAAAACCTTAATTGGTTGATTTAAATAAACCCCGCATTTGCGGGGTTTATTTTATTTGTCAGATTGCTTTGGCTATTCTTAGTGAAGGATATAAAATCTGTACTGCATCATTTGTCATGGATATTTTAAATAATGAAAGAATTTGATTTTATCAGGCGGTATTTGCAGACAGACGGTGATCGTGATGTTGTTTTAGGAATCGGCGACGATGCGGCGATTGTCCGTCCGCGTGAAGGCTTCGATTTATGTTTCAGTGCGGATATGCTGCTGAGGGACAGGCATTTTTTTGCCGATGTAGAACCGGAGGATTTGGCTTGGAAGGTTTTGGCTGTCAATATTTCAGATATGGCGGCAATGGGTGCCATACCGCGTTGGGTGCTGCTAAGTGCGGCATTGCCACAATTGGACGATGTGTGGTTGGAACGGTTTTGCGGTAGTTTTTTTGATTTGGCAAGAAAGTTTGGCATCACCTTAATCGGCGGTGATACGACCAAGGGTGATATGGTTTTCAATGTAACCATTATTGGCGAATTGCCGAAGGGGAGGGCATTGAAGCGTAATGCGGCGGCAGTGGGCGATGATGTTTGGGTGTCCGGGCATGTAGGGATGGCGGCGGCGGCTTTGAACTGCCGTCTGAAACAGTGTGTTTTGCCTGACGATGTATTTGCCGTGTGCGAACAGAAGTTGCTCCGTCCTGAACCAAGGATTGAACTGGGGCTTGCCTTATTGCCTGTCGCCCATGCGGCACAGGATGTTTCCGATGGGCTGGCTCAGGATATAGGGCATATTTTGACCGCTTCCGGTGTGGGTGCGGAAATTTTTGCGGATAAATTGCCGTCTTTATCCGTATTGAAAGATATTTTGCCACGTTCTCAATGGCTGTCTTATACTTTGGCCGGCGGCGATGATTACGAACTGGTATTTACCGCATCGGAAAGTTGCCGCGAAAGCGTGCTTGCCGCAGCGGAACGATGCGGCGTGCCGGTAACGCGTATCGGTAAAATCAATGGGGAATGCCGTCTGAAGATTTTGGATAGTGACGGCAGGGAATTGAAACTTCACTCTTCGGGATTTGATCATTTTGGCTGATTTTAAACCTAACTTTGCATGGCTGCTCAAACGGCCGTTGTGTTTTTTGGCATTTGGTTTCGGCAGCGGGCTTGCTCCGTTTGCGCCGGGTACTTTCGGTACTTTGGTGGCGTTACCTTTGGCGTTCGTATTGATTTTGACGGGTGTGGACGGCCTGTTGTTGGCTTTTTTATGTATGGTGCTGTTTATGTGGGGCATACACATTTGCGCGTATGCGGAAAAGGAAACAGGGGTATCCGATCATGGCGGTATTGTTTGGGATGAAATCGTCGCCATGATGTTTGTACTGGCTTTCGTTCCGTTCAAGTGGGTGTGGTGGCTGGCGGCGTTTATCCTATTCCGTCTGTTTGACGCGCTCAAACCGCCTCCGGTCGGCTGGTTTGATAAAAATCTGCATGGTGGGCTGGGTATTATGGTGGACGACATGGCTGCAGCGGTAATGACGTTGATTGTCTTGCAGATTGCGATGCTGTTTTAACCGGGGTTATCTTGCAGAAATGCCGTCTGAATGGTTTCAGACGGCATTTTGTTTAACGTGTTACCGGTTTATATTTAATCCGTTTCGGTTTCGCGCCTTCTTCGCCGAGTCGGCGTTTTTTATCGGCTTCATACTCCTGATAGTTACCGTCGAAGAACACCCATTTGGAGTCGCCTTCACACGCCAAGATATGCGTGGCGATGCGGTCGAGGAACCAACGGTCATGCGAAATGACCATCACACTGCCGGCAAATTCCAACAATGCGTCTTCCAACGCGCGCAGGGTTTCCACGTCGAGGTCGTTGGACGGTTCGTCCAGCAGCAACACATTGCCGCCGCTTAACAAGGTTTTTGCCAAGTGCAAACGTCCGCGTTCGCCGCCGGAAAGCTGCCCTGCGATTTTGCTTTGGTCGCTGCCTTTAAAGTTGAAACGTCCCAAATATTGGCGGGCAGGAATTTCAAATTGACCAACCTGTAAAATGTCGCGGCCTTCTGCGATGTTGTCGAACACGGTTTTATCGTTTTGCAAACCTTCGCGGCTTTGGTCAATCAGGCTCATCTTCACGGTTTGGCCGATTTTCACTTCGCCGGAATCAGGCTGCTCTTTGCCCGCAATCATTTTGAACAGCGTCGATTTACCCGCGCCGTTCGGGCCGATGATGCCGACAATCGCGCCCGCAGGCACTTTGAAGCTCAAATCGTCAATCAACACTTTGTCGCCAAACGATTTGGAAACATTCACAAATTCAATCACTTCGTTACCCAAACGCTCTGCAACGGGAATGAAGATTTCCTGCGTTTCATTGCGTTTTTGGTATTCATAGTTGCTCATTTCCTCAAAACGCGCCAAACGCGCTTTAGACTTGGCTTGGCGGCCTTTGGCATTTTGTCGCACCCATTCCAATTCCTGCTTCATCGCTTTCACGCGCGCGGCTTCGGATTTCGCCTCGTTTTCCAAGCGTTTTTCTTTCTGCTCCAGCCAAGACGAGTAATTGCCTTTCCACGGAATACCGTGTCCGCGGTCGAGTTCCAAAATCCATTCGGCGGCGTTGTCGAGGAAGTAGCGGTCGTGCGTTACCGCAACGACTGTGCCGGGGAATCGCACCAAGAATTGCTCCAGCCACTCGACCGATTCCGCATCCAAGTGGTTGGTCGGCTCGTCCAGCAGCAGCATGTCTGGCTTGCTCAGCAAGAGTTTGCACAAGGCAACGCGGCGTTTTTCACCGCCGGACAGATTGCCGATTTTGGCATCCCATTCCGGCAGGCGCAGCGCATCGGCGGCGATTTCCAATTCGTGTTCCGCACCGCCGCCGGTAGACGAACCTGCCGCAATAATCGCTTCCAAGCGACCCTGCTCTTCCGCCAGCGCGTCAAAATCTGCATCAGGATTGGCGTACTCGGCATACACTTCTTCCAAACGTTTCTGCGCCGCCGCCACTTCGCCCAAACCGCTTTCCACTTCCTCACGCACGGTTTTCTCAGGATCAAGCTCAGGCTCTTGCGGCAGGTAGCCGATTTTGATGCCGCCCATCGGCACGGCTTCGCCCTCAAATTCCTTATCCACGCCCGCCATAATCCGCAGTACAGTAGATTTACCCGCGCCGTTCAAACCGAGCAAACCAATTTTTGCACCGGGGAAAAATGAAAGGGAAATGTCTTTAATAATGGTTTTCTGCGGCGGTACAACCTTGCTCACGCGCAGCATAGAATAGACGTATTGTTGGGACATGGTTTTCTCAATTCGGTCAAATAAATTTCAGACGGCCCATTTTAACCGATTGTATTGATTATTGCTTGCACGGATGATATTTGGAGGAACAACGGAGGTAATGATTAAAGGGTTTGTGAATCGGTTGATGTTTATTTTGATTGGCGAACGTGTTTGCCTGCCATACATGCATAAACGGCAATAATTCTTTGGCAATGTATTGATATGAAAGTAAATCCGTTTAGTAAAAGGAAAAGTCAGGAGGAAGGAAGGCGGCATTGTGTCCATTTCGGTTGATGATGCAAGGAGTGTTGAAGAAAGGTCGTCTGCAACCTTTCAGACGGCCTTTCTTCATTTTTCACAGGAATATCTCAAATCCTCGCACAGCCTATCTTTCAGTCTGCCGCCTGCTTTTCTCAATCGACACGCTCTGCCAAATCGGTATTGAAATGCGCGCCGATGTTTTGCCGCCTTGCGTATGCGGCTTGGGCGACGGCGAGGCTGCATTCGAGCAGGTTGCGGTTTTCGTATTCGGACGCGGTGTGCGGTTCGGTTTGGTTTTGCTTCCAAAGCCGCAGCTGGGCGATGGCGCGGCGCAGGCCGGTATCGTTGCGGAGAATGCCCAGATGGCGTTGGTTGAACGCTTGCAGGGCTGGGCGGCTGAATGCGCTTTGGATGCCATCTGAAAAGATGCCTGCTTCGGAGGAGGGGCTTTCAGACGGCCTTGGAGACGTTTTGGCTTGGAATGCTTGTCCGTCCGCGATGGTTTGGGCGGCAAGTCTGGCGGTAACGACACATTCGAGCAGGGAGTTGCTGGCGAGGCGGTTGGCTCCGTGCAAGCCGGTGCAGGCGGTTTCGCCCAAGGCGTAGAGCTGCGGCAGGGAGGTTCTGCCGCTGGGGTCGGTTTGGATGCCGCCGCAGGTGTAGTGTTGCACGGGGCGGACGGGGATGGCTTGACACGTGATGTCCAAGCTGTATTGGGACAGGCAGTGCCGATGGATGGACGGGAAATGCTGACGGACGAACTCTGCAGGTTGATGGCTGATGTCGAGCGAGACGAAGTCTTGCGTTTGCTTGGCGATTTCGGCGGCGATAGAGCGGGCAACGATGTCGCGCGGCGCGAGTTCGGCGCGGCGGTCGTAATGCGGCATAAACCGTTCGCCCGATTGGTTGGTCAGGATGCCGCCTTCGCCGCGCACGGCTTCGGAAATCAGGAAGGTGCGGCCGTTTTCAGACGGCCTTGCCAAACCTGTGGGGTGGAATTGGATAAATTCGAGGTTTTCGACTGCGCAGCCTGCGCGTATCGCCATGGCGATGGCGTCGCCCGTGCATTCGGGCGGTGTAGTGGTGGCGGCGTAAATCTGCCCGAGGCCGCCGCCTGCGAGTACGGTATGGCGGGTGCGGATGCGGTAGATTTCTTGCGTTTGGCGGTTGAGGACGGTCAGTCCGCACGCTGCGCCTGATTCGGTTTGAACGTCCAACGCCATCTGCCACTCGCAAACGTGGATGTTCGGGCGGCGGCGTATTTGGGCAATCAGGCTCTGCATGACTGCTTCGCCCGTGTAGTCGGCGACGTGGGCGATTCGGCGGCAGGTGTGCCCACCTTCGCGCGTCAGGTGCAAGTCATTATTATTTTGGTCGAACGCCACACCCTGCGCCAGCAGCCATTCGATTGCCGGTTTGCCTTGCGACAGGATGGTGCGGACGGCGGCTTCGTCGCACAAACCCGCGCCCGCTTCCAAGGTATCGGCAACGTGTTTTTCAATGTCGTCCTCTCCCGACCACGCCGCTGCAATCCCGCCTTGCGCATGGCGGCTGGCAGTATCGTTCAGTTGGTTTTTGCACAAAATGACGATGCGGAACGATTCAGGCAGCGACAGGGCGAGCGTCAGTGCCGCCAGCCCGTTTCCGGCAATCAATACGTCGCAATCGGTTTGCATGGTGTTGTCCTTGTTTGAGAGGTCGTCTGAAACAGAAATATTGACAGCAAATCAGGCGGGGCCCATGCCGTTGAACACATCCCCGCGTTTGAGTCCTGCCGCGAAGTCGAGCATACGCTGCAAAGGCAGTTTGGCGGCTTCGCCCAGCTTCCTGTCCAACAGGATTTCGTTGTGCCTGCTTGTCAGGGCGTATTTGATGCCGCCCAGCGAATTCATCGCCATCCAAGGGCAGAACGCGCAGCTTTTGCAGCTTCCGCCGTTGCCCGCCGTCGGGGCGGCGATAAATTCTTTTTCGGGCGCCTGCTTTTGCATTTCGTGCAGGATGCCCAAATCGGTCGCCACGATGAATTTTTTTTCAGGGCGCGATACGGCGGCCTTCAGCAGTTTGCTGGTCGAGCCGACCACGTCGCCCAGTTCGATGACTCTTTGCGGCGATTCGGGATGAACCAGCACCACCGCGTCGGGATGCTCCGCCTTCAACGCCGCCAATTCCTGCCCCTTGAATTCGTTATGGACGATGCACGAACCCTGCCACAACAGCATATCCGCGCCCGTTTCGCGGCGGATGTAGTCGCCGAGGTGGCGGTCGGGTCCCCAAATCAGTTTCTCGCCGCGCGATTTCAAATACGACACGATTTCCAACGCCACCGAAGACGTTACCACCCAGTCGGCACGCGCTTTCACAGCGGCGGAAGTGTTGGCGTACACCACCACCGTACGGTCGGGGTGTTGGTCGCAAAACGCTGAAAACGCTTCTTCCGGGCAACCCAAGTCCAAAGAACATTCCGCCTCCAAATCAGGCATCAGCACCGTTTTTTCAGGGCAGAGGATTTTCGCGCTCTCACCCATGAAGCGTACGCCCGCCACCACCAGCGTATCGGCTTCATGTTCCGCGCCGAAGCGTGCCATCTCCAACGAATCGCCCACGCATCCGCCCGTTTCCAAAGCCAAATCCTGAATCAGCGGATCAACATAATAATGCGCCACCAAAACCGCGTTTTTCTCCTTCAGTAAGGCCTTGATTTCGTCTTTCAGACGACCTGCCGTCTCGCGGTCAGGCGTGTCGGCAACCTTCGCCCACGCCTGACGGATTTGGCAGGCGGAAGTCGGCGTTTGGATGAGGGGCATATCGTAGTCGAACGAGCGGCGGGCGGCGGTTTGCATGATGTTTCCTTGTAGCTGGTTTTTGAGGCGGCATGAAGGTTTGCCGTCTGTTTTTCAAACTGTTTTTATATTATGCTCAACTTGAGTATAATATGCAAGGTCGTCTGAAAACAGGTTTGCGATACCGCAAAACCGACCTGCTTCGTTCCGACAAACCGCTTTGGTTTACAATAAAGCCTTTCCCACCCGCAGAAAGCCGAGTATGGACGCCTACCCTGAAGCCGAAGCCCCGCCGCAAAGCATCGTTGAGCTGGTTCCCGTATTGATTGCTGTTACCGACGGCGGCCTGCGGGTGTTGACCGTCGCCCAAGGCACGCTCCTGCCTAACGGCCCGCTCTCCCCCCTGCGCAATTCCCTGCAGGCGGGCGTAAAGCTTTGGGTCGCCAAGCAGACTTCGCAGCCTATGGGCTATGTGGAACAGCTTTACACCTTTGTCGATACCCACCGCCGCAACGAACACGGCATGCCCGTCTTGTACGTCAGCTACTTGGGGCTGGTGCGCGAGGCAGCCGACAGCATCCTGCATCCCGACGCGAAATGGCAGGACTGCTACGACTATTTCCCGTGGGAAGACCTGCGCGCCGACAGCGGGCAGCGCGACGCCGTCGTCAGCCGCCTGCGCATTTGGGCAAACTCGGCGGACACGGAGGAAGTGCGCCAAAAGCGGCTCAAGCGCATTCATTTGTGTTGGGGGGTCGAACCGGAAAACTGGTCGGAAGAATACGTTTTGCAACGCTATGAAATGCTGTATGAAAGCGGCTTGATAGCGGAAGCCGCCGAGCCGCAGGCAAACTTCGACTTTGCGCTCACGGGACAGCCCATGCGCCACGACCACCGTCGCGTGCTGGCAACCGCCCTGTCCCGCCTGCGCGCCAAAATCAAATACCGCCCCGTGATTTTCGAACTGATGCCGCCCGAATTCACGCTGCTGCAACTGCAAAACAGCGTCGAAGCCATCAGCGGCAGATTGCTGCACAAGCAAAACTTCCGCCGCCAGATTCAGCAGCAAAACCTCATCGAGCCGTCGGATACCGGCGTATCGGGCAGCAAAGGCCGTCCCGCGCAGCTTTACCGCTTCCGCGAAGACGTCCTGCCCGACAGGCTGATTTCGGACATCGGACTGCCGCTGGGCAGCGGTTAGCCCGTTTTCAGACGACCTATAGTGGATTAACAAAAATCAGGACAAGGCGAGGCAACGCCGTACTGGTTTTTGTTAATCCACTATAAAATGAAGTTTTGCCCCATCGGTGCAACATCAATCTTTTTCAACAAAGGAAATCCCATGCCGTCTGAAAACACCCTCTTTCCCCTGCCCAACACCCTGTTGCGCCCCATGGTGGAACAAGCCTTGAGCGAAGATTTGGGCAGGCGCGGCGACATTACGTCCGCCGCCGTCATCGCGCCCGACAAAACCGCCAAACTCTTCCTCGTCAGCCGCGAAGACGGCGTCATCGCCGGCATGGACTTGGCGCGTCTGGCCTTTCAGACGATGGATCCGTGCGTCCGCTTCCAAGCCGAAATCCAAGACGGACAAGCCGTCCGCGCAGGTCAGACGCTGGCCGCCGTCGAAGGCAACGCCCGAGCGCTGCTCGCCGCCGAACGCACCGCGCTCAACTACCTCACGCACTTAAGCGGCATCGCCACCGCCACCGCGCGTGCTGTTGCCGAAGTTGCTGAATACGGTACAGACATCGTGTGCAGCCGCAAAACCATCCCCCTGCTGCGCGTCCTGCAAAAATACGCCGTCAGGGCGGGCGGCGGCGTGAACCACCGCATGGGTTTGGACGATGCCGTGCTCATCAAAGACAACCACCTCGCCTATTGCGGCAGCATCGCCCAAGCCGTGCAGCAGGCAAAACAGGCGGTCGGACCGTTGACTTGCGTAGAAATCGAAGTGGACACGTTGGCACAACTGGACGAAGCCATCGCAGCGGGCGCGGAACGGATTTTGCTGGACAACATGGATGACGAAACCCTGAAAGAAGCGGCAAACCGCTGCCACACGCAAACCGTCCACCCCCACACCGTCTATTGCGAAGCATCGGGCGGCATCGGCTTCGACCGCCTGAAGCGCGTGGCGCAAACCGGCGTGGACGGCATCGCCCTCGGCTATCTGACCCACAGCAGCCGTTTGTTGGACATAGGTTTGGATTTTGTGGCATGAGTTTTAGGGTGCGGGCGGCTGTCTGATATGTCAGGCGATGAACTGCTTAATCGTAATCCGGTTATTGCCTCAGGGAGGAAATGCCGTCTGAAATATTCTTCAGACGGCATTTTTCGTGAAGGTCGTGATGCTTTAGAAAAAAACAGCATTTCAGGCAGGCGCGATTTAGGCATTTCGGCATTGGAACCATTTGATGAACGGTAGCCGAAAGATACGGCAGTAACGGAGCGGTCAGCCGGAACACCTATCCGATGCATCCATATCTGCCCATATCGCCACCGCGTCTTTCACTACCGTCGGCAACGCTAAAGCCATATCGGTATGTATCTGGTTTTCCTTGTCGAGGATGCGGTGCATCGTCAGGAAGGCACGACCGATGCACATCTTGCCCGTATCGTCGTCGGCGATGATGAAATGCAGAACCGGATGTTGGCGTTGGACAGCCTGTCGTGCAGAACGGCCTTGATTCACGGAAAATATCCATAATGGTTTTCTTAAAAAATACGGATGATTCTGCTCGGCGGCAGGGCGGGGAGCAGGGTAGGGGCGGAGGTTTTATGCCGTCTGAAAGCCTGTCTTTACGCTTGTTTGCAAAAATAGTGGGAAAAGGAACATACAATCCTGTACAATTATCTATAAATAATTGATTTATAATATAATTTATAAAGATAATCAAAATCATCCATATTGTCTGCCGCCTGCCGGACAGTTCGGAGGAAAGACGGCGGCCTCAGGAATACTTATGAAAACAATACCTCTACCCACCATACTCAAACTTATTGCCAATCCCGAGCGTATGGCGATACTGCTCCAACTTTTGGACGGCGACCGCAATATTGCGGAGATGTCCGAATCTTTATCCCTGCCCGCAACAGTGGTTTCCAGTCATTTGAACCGTCTGAGGGTCGACGGTTTGATTGATTTTACGCGTTACCACCGCATTATCGAATACCGTCTGGTTTCCGAAGAAGCGGCGGCGATTCTGCACACGGTTCGCGATTTGGAAAACAAACGCGCGGCATAGTGTTAGAATCCTTTCCTTTTTCCCGTCCCCGTGTCGGGCGGCATTTTCAGGAACCTTATGAAAATTACCACTTGGAATGTCAATTCGCTCAATGTACGTTTGCCGCAGGTTCAGAACCTGCTTGCCGATAATCCGCCGGATATCCTTGTTTTACAGGAACTCAAACTCGATCAAGACAAGTTTCCCGCCGCCGCCTTGCAGATGATGGGTTGGCACTGTGTTTGGAGCGGGCAGAAAACCTACAACGGCGTGGCGATAATCAGCCGCAGCGTGCCGCAGGACGTACATTTCGGTTTGCCTTCCCTGCCGGATGACCCGCAACGCCGCGTGATTGCGGCGACCGTCGGCGGCGTGCGCGTCATCAATGTCTATTGCGTCAACGGCGAGGCTTTGGACAGCCCCAAATTCAAATATAAGGAACAGTGGTTTGCCGCACTGACGGAGTTTGTCCGCGACGAAATGACCCGTCACGGCAAACTGGTGCTGCTGGGCGATTTCAATATTGCGCCTGCCGATGCGGACTGTTACGACCCTGAAAAATGGTATGAAAAAATCCACTGTTCGTCCATCGAACGGCAGTGGTTTCAAAACCTGTTGGATTTGGGATTGACCGACAGTTTGCGCCATATCCATCCCGAAGGTGCGTTTTACACATGGTTTGACTATCGCGGCGCGATGTTCCAGCGTAAACTGGGCCTGCGTATCGACCATATATTGGTTACATCCGAAATGGCGGCTGTTTTGAAGGATGTCCGTGTCGATTTGGATACGCGCGCTTTAGAGCGTCCGAGCGACCACGCGCCCGTGGCGGCGGAATTCGATTTGTAATTCGGGAAAGATAAATGCCGTCTGAAACTTCGCAGGGTTTCAGACGGCATTTTGATTGAATATCCGTTTACACGATGAGGTTACAGGGGTATCACGGTATGGCGGTAACGTCTGCAAGGTTGGACTGCGCTTGCGCAAAAGGAATGCCGTCTGAAGGTTGTTCAGACGGCATTCCTTTTGCGCGGGGCTTACATTTGCTGTGCCGCATTGACGGCGCGTTGGTCGGGGTTGATCAGGATTTCCACCCGTCGGTTTTGCGCGCGGCCTTCAGCCGTAGCGTTGGAAGCGGCAGGCATATGCGAACCGTAGCCGTAAACCGCCAGTCGCGAAGCCGCCACGCCGCGGGACTGCAGATAGTAGGCAACCGTTTGGGCGCGGTGTTGGGAAAGCGGGTTGTTGATGGCATCCGAACCCGTGTTGTCGGTGTGGCCGTTGATGGTCAGCGTGGTATCCGGATATTGCACCAGCGTTTGTGCGGCAGTATTCAGCGCAAATTGCGCATTGTCGCTTAAAACCGCGCTGCCGGTGGCAAAGGTAACGTTTTCGGGCATTACCAGCTTAATCTGGTTGCCTTGGCGTTGAACCTGGACTTGTGTGCCGGCAAGGCTTTGGCGGAGCCGCTGCTCTTGATAGTCCATATAACCGCCGATGCCGGCACCGAGTGCGCCGCAGACGAGTGCAGAGTTGCGCGCACCTTTGCCGCCGTGTGTCAGCGCGCCCATGATGCCGCATACTGCCGCCCCTCCCAAACCGTATAGGGCGGTTTTGTCTGCGGATTGACGTACGGTGGAAGGGTCGGTAACACAGCCTGAAAGCGCAAGTGCGGAGGCAGTCAGTACGACGGTAAAAGGTTTGAAGAAAGTCATAATGTGTCCTTTTTCGGGTATAAAGGCCGATAATAAACAATTATGCCGTCCAAATAAGCGGCGTTAACCTGAAATTACCCGATTTTTCCTGAAACAACACCGGTTTGTCGGTATTTGCGCCGAAACTTCCGCCATATCCACAGAAAACGAACCTTGACGTCGTAACCGACCGAGCCAGCACCCAGTATCAGCAATACCGCCGAAACGGGCAGGGCGAAGTGGTGTCCGATTTTATGGTAGCCCCACGCACCGATGATGCCGCCGAGCAGAAAGGCCTGCATCATGCCGCTGAGCAGCCACATTTTGGGTTTGTTGACGCGGACGTGCGGCAGGCGGGGATGGTGGGTTTTGGAGTAATACAGGGCGCGTGAGATTTCGATGCCCAAGTCGGTCGCCGTACCCGTCATGTGGGTCGAGCGGATGGCGCCGCCCGATAAAAGCGTCATGACTGTGTTGTGCATCCCCATGATGAAGCAGAGCAAGAACAGCGCGAGGGAAGGGAAGACCAAGCCTCCGTCCGCATCCCATTGCAGCGCGGTAATGCCGAACAGGCCGAAAATCAGCAGGTAAAGCGCCTCCAGCCACATCGACAACCCGTAGCTGCCCCGAAAGCGCATTTGCTGCGTCCATAAAATCACCCAGCCCGAATGCGCCGCACCCGCGATGAAACACAACACGCTGACCATCGCCACCGCTGCCGCCGTCCATTGCTTCAGATATACCATGTCCGCCAGCAGCGACATCGAGCCGGTAACGTGGGACGTGTAGCGGGCAAATGCAAAAAAACCGCCGGCATTGATTGCGCCTGCCAGCAGCGACATGATGTAGCCCAATCGGCGGAAACGCGCATCCGAAATGTGGTGTTCGTGCAGGTAGGGGCGGTCGGCCTGCCAAAACGGCGGGATATGGTGGCGGCTGCGGCGGGCGTGTTTGGCGTGGCGGTCGGATTCGTTCATAATGAGCGGACGGTTCGGAAAGCATGTTCAAGAACCGCATTTTATAGCGAAAACAATCTAGGGGCGAACTTCACAAGTTTTTGAAAAGAGCGTACATTGAATCTGTTTCCGAGGAGGGTAGAATACCATGCGCCGATACATCGCGGCCGCCGCCGCAATACTCATACTGACTGCCTGCGCCACACCCGAACAGCAGGCTGCATACCGTCAGGCACAGCAACGCTACGAACAGGACCTGCAAGTTGCCCTTGCAGCGCAATGCGACCGCGAGGCCGCACAGCTTATCCGCCGTCAGTTCGATTCAGGATATGCGCCCATGCCCGATGCCGAAAGACAGATATTTAAAACACGCTATACCGAAAAGCTTTCCGATCCCATGTTCCAAGCCTGTTACAAAATGGCGTGGCAGAACTACATCTCGCAACAGCAGCTGAAAGAAGTACGCCTGTCGCGCTATTACGACGATTGGGGCTATCCGTTTTACCGTCCCTGGTGGTGGTAGTCAGAAGCGGCGGCATATGCCGTCTGAACGCGCCTACTGTCTATAAACCACAATACCGTTTACAATGACCGCCTGTTTCACCACATACCCGAACGCAACAATGAGAATCAGGCTGGGGCGGCATGACGCGCCCGACTTTCCACAGGGTGCCGCCGTAACCATAGGCAATTTCGACGGCGTACACCTCGGACACAAACACATCCTCCAAAAACTCCGCCTCGAAGCCGACACGCGCGGATTACCCGTCGTGGCCGTCGTTTTCGAACCCCAACCCAAAGAATTTTTCGCACTCCGCACCGGCAGGATGCCACCGTGCCGCATCAGTCCCCTGCGTACCAAACTGGAATTGCTGGAAGGGACGGGCTGCGTCGATGCCGTCTGGGTTTTGCGTTTCGATCAAAATTTTTCCGAAATATCCGCGCAAGGGTTTATCGACCACCTGCTGCGTCAAACCTTGAATACGCGTTATTTGCTCGTCGGCGACGATTTCCGTTTCGGTGCGGGGCGGGAAGGTTGTTTTGAACTGTTGGCACAACAGCCCGATATGCAAACCGAGCGCACGCCTTCCGTCATCGTTGAAGACATCCGTACCAGCAGTACAGCTGTGCGACAAGCTCTTTCAGACGGCAACCTTGCCTATGCGAAAAAACTTTTGGGGCACGACTACGTTTTGGGGGGTAGGGTGGTACACGGCAGAAAACTCGGACGCACCCTAAACGCCCCGACCGCCAATATCCGCCTGCCCGGCCACCGTTATGCCCTCGGCGGCGTGTTTGTCGTCGAAGCAGACGGCGCATTCGGCACGCGGCGCGGCGTGGCGAGCTTCGGCTTCAATCCCACCGTTGATAGCGGCTGTTCTCAAAAGCTTGAAGTCCACCTGTTCGACTTTCAAGGCGACCTGTACGGACAACGGCTGAACGTTCGCTTCCTGCACAAACTGCGCGATGAGGAAAAGTTTGACGGTATGGAAGAACTGAAAAGGCAGATTGAAGCCGATATGGAAGCCGCAAAGTGTTGGTAGAAAAACCTTATACAAACCATCCGATTGGGCTACAATCAATCTTTTAACTTTTCAGACGGCATAGGGGTTTCCCGTTGTGAAATACTGTTTGAGGCGCAATGCCGTCTGAAACCGAAATATTGTAACAATAGAGATTAAAAAATGACCGATTACAGTAAAACCGTAAACCTGCTCGAGAGCCCGTTTCCGATGCGCGGCAATCTTGCCAAGCGCGAGCCTGCATGGCTGAAAAGCTGGTACGAGCAAAAACGCTACCAAAAACTGCGCGAAATCGCTAAAGGCCGTCCGAAATTCATCCTGCACGACGGCCCTCCGTATGCCAACGGCGACATCCACATCGGTCATGCCGTCAATAAAATTCTCAAAGACATCATTATCCGCAGCAAAACCCAAGCCGGTTTCGACGCGCCTTATGTGCCGGGTTGGGACTGCCACGGTTTGCCTATCGAAGTGATGGTAGAAAAACTGCACGGCAAAGACATGCCTAAAGCCCGTTTCCGCGAATTGTGCCGCGAATACGCCGCCGAACAGATTGCCCGCCAGAAAAAAGACTTTATCCGTCTGGGCGTATTGGGCGACTGGGACAATCCTTACCTGACCATGGATTTCAAAACCGAAGCCGATACCGTACGTATGCTCGGCGAAATCTACAAATCCGGCTATCTCTACCGCGGCGCGAAACCGGTTCAATTCTGCTTGGACTGCGGTTCTTCATTGGCCGAAGCGGAAGTGGAATATAAAGATAAAGTATCGCCTGCGATTGATGTGGGCTATCCGTTTAAAGATACTGCCGCGCTTGCCGCTGCATTCGGTTTGGCAGGTATCGAAGGCAAAGCGTTTGCCGTTATCTGGACGACCACGCCTTGGACTTTGCCTGCGAGCCAAGCTGTTTCAGCGGGTGCAGATGTGGTGTATCAACTGATTGATACGCCCAAAGGCAAATTGGTATTGGCGAAAGACTTGGCGGAAGACGCGCTCAAACGTTACGGTTTTTCAGACGGCATTGCTATTCTTGCCGAAACCACCGGCGATAAGCTGGAAAACCTGCACATGAATCATCCGTTCCTCGAACGCGATATTCCCATGCTCAACGGCGACCATGTGACCACCGATGCCGGTACCGGCTTGGTGCATACTGCGCCTGCACATGGTCTGGAAGACTACACTGTCTGCAATAAATACGGCATCGAGCTTTACAACCCTGTAAATGCCGAAGGCAAATACATCAGCGAAACGCCACGCGTTGCCGGTATGCGCGTTTGGGAAGCCAATCCCGTTATCCTGCAATGGTTGGAAGAAACCGGCAACCTCTTGGCAAGCAGCAAAATCGAACACAGCTATGCCCACTGCTGGCGCCACAAAACGCCGCTAATTTACCGTGCGACCGGCCAATGGTTTGTCGGTATGGACAAAGCAGGTGCCGACGGTAAAACCTTGCGCGACAAAGCCATCAAAGCCGTGGACGACACCGAATTCTTCCCGTCTTGGGGTCGCGCGCGTTTGGAAGCCATGATTGAAGGTCGTCCTGATTGGGTGGTTTCACGCCAACGTTACTGGGGCACGCCGATGACCTTCTTCGTCCACAAAGAAACGGGCGAACTGCATCCGAACTCTGCCGAGCTTTTGGAGAAAGTAGCACAACGCATCGAAGAAAAAGGCATCGAGGCATGGTTCTCACTCGATAAAAGCGAATTGTTGAGCGCGGAAGATTGCGAAAACTACGACAAACTTTCCGACACTATGGACGTATGGTTCGACTCCGGCTCGACCCATTATTCCGTCCTGAAACAGCGCGAAGAATTGGACTGGCCCGCCGACCTCTACCTCGAAGGCAGCGACCAACACCGCGGCTGGTTCCAATCCTCCATGCTGACCGGCTGCGCCTCATCCATGGGACGCGCCCCGTACAAACAGCTTCTGACCCACGGTTTCGTAGTTGACCAAAACGGCCGCAAAATGTCGAAATCCATCGGCAACGTCGTCGCGCCGCAAGAAGTCTATAACGAATTCGGCGCGGACATCCTGCGCCTGTGGGCGGCATCCACCGATTACAGCGGCGAATTGGCGATTTCCAAAGAAATCCTCAAACGCGTCACCGAAAGCTACCGCCGCATCCGCAACACCTTGAGCTTCCTGTTTGCCAACCTCAGCGATTTCGACCCGTTCGAACACACCGTACCGCAGGCAGACATGGTCGAAATCGACCGCTACGCCTTAGTATTAGCGCGTCAGCTGCAAGAGCGTCTGGCAGGCGACTTCTATCCGCGCTATGCCTTCCACTTCGCCGTGAAAGACATCGTCGCCTTCTGCTCGGAAGACTTGGGCGCGTTCTACCTCGACATCCTGAAAGACCGCCTCTACACCACCCAAGCCGACAGCCACGCCCGCCGCAGCGCGCAAACCGCCCTGTATCACATCACGCGCAGCCTAGTTCTCTTGATTGCACCGATTTTGTGCTTCACCGGCGAGGAAGCATGGGACATCATTGGCGGCGGCGAAGAAGACAGCGTCCTTTTCCATACTTGGCACGAGTTCCCGACCATCAACGAAAAAGCCGAAGCCGAACTGGTGAAAAAATGGACGGCAATCCGCGAAGCCCGCGAAGCGGTAACCGCCGCCATCGAGCCTTTGCGCGCCGACAAAACCGTCGGTTCGTCCTTGCAAGCCGAAGCCGAAATTACGGCTCCGGAAGAAATTGCCGACTATCTGAATGCTTTGGGCGAAGAATTGCGCTTTGCTTTGCTGGTGTCTAAAGCAGAAGTGAAAGTAGGTGATGAACTTGCTGTTGCCGCCAAAGCCAGCGATGGCGAAAAATGCGAACGCTGCTGGCACTACACCCACGATGTGGGCGCAGTTGCAGGCTATGAAACTGTTTGCAAACGCTGCGCCGGGAATGTCGGCGGGGAAGGCGAAACGCGTCATTACGCCTGACGCGGTTTGAGCAAATGCCGTCTGAAAGAAGTTTCAGACGGCATTTTTGTGTGCGTCAAATAAAGGGGCTGCCTGTTTTTTCTTTTTTTTTTGAACGAAGTCAAAACGCGGGGTTGCGGCAGTGCCTGCAGACTGGGGAGGGACGGAAATACAGAGTGTTGACTCGGTCGGAATACCCGCTTTCGGGTTTCAGACGGCATTTGCCGTTTCGGGTACAGGAAAGGGGGTTTTCGGGTAAAATGGCACTCTTTTATCCGGTTGTTGAAAAATATGTCTTCATCTGTTTCAAGTAAAACGCGCTATTGGGTATTGGCACTTGCCGCCATCGTGCTGGACCAGTGGTCGAAGTGGGCGGTGCTGTCGTCGTTTCAGTATCAGGAACGCGTCAATGTCATTCCTTCCTTTTTCGATTTGACCTTGGTTTACAATCCAGGCGCGGCCTTCAGCTTCCTTGCCGATCAGGGCGGCTGGCAGAAATATTTCTTTTTATTGTTGGCTGTGGCGGTCAGTATTTATCTGGTACGCGCCATCTTGCGCGACGAGTTTGCAGCCCTCGGCAAAACGGGTGCGGCGATGATTATCGGCGGTGCGTTGGGCAATGTCATCGATCGCCTGATTCACGGCCATGTGGTCGATTTCCTGCTGTTTTACTGGCAGGATTGGTTTTATCCGGCCTTTAATATTGCCGACAGCTTTATTTGTGTCGGCGCGGTATTGGCGGTGCTTGACAATATCGTCCATCGCACAGATAGCAAAAAAACGTGAATGCTGTCTGAACACGGAATACAAAACTTATGAACGGAAAAACCATCATCCTTGCCAATCCGCGCGGCTTCTGCGCCGGTGTGGATCGGGCAATCAGTATTGTCGAACGTGCTTTGGAAGAGTTCGGCGCACCGATTTATGTGCGTCATGAAGTCGTCCATAACAAGTTCGTCGTCGATAACCTGCGCGAAAAAGGTGCGGTGTTTGTCGACGATTTGGCGGAAGTGCCTCAGGGCGCGACGCTGATTTATTCGGCACACGGCGTATCGAAGGCAGTGCAGCAGGAAGCAGCGGAACGTGGTTTCCGGGTATTTGATGCGACTTGCCCGCTGGTTACGAAAGTGCATAAGGAAGTTGCCCGCCTCGATGCCCTGGACTGCGAAATCATCATGATCGGGCATAAAGGTCATGTCGAGGTCGAAGGAACGATGGGGCAGCTCGAACCCGGAAAAATGCTTCTGGTGGAAACAGTCGGAGATGTTGCCAAACTCGAAGTCAAAAACCCCGACAAACTTGCCTATGTCAGCCAGACCACGCTCTCTGTCGATGAAACCAAAGACATCATTGCCGCACTGAACGCGCGCTTCCCCAATATCCGCAATCCGCGTAAAGAAGATATCTGTTATGCGACAACCAACCGGCAAACCGCCGTCAAAGAGTTGGCGGAACAGTGCGACATCGTTATCGTGGTCGGTTCCCCCAATTCGTCCAACAGTAACCGCTTGCGTGAAGTGGCGGCATTGCGCGGAATCGATGCGTATATGGTGGATAATGCAGGCTACCTGCAACGCGCATGGTTTGAGGGAAAACACAAAGTCGGCGTAACGGCAGGCGCGTCCGCGCCCGAAGTGTTGGTGCAGGAAGTGCTGGCAACCATACGCGGGTGGGGGCATGAAACCGTACGCGAAGGGGAGGGCGCGGAAGAAAGCATTGTGTTCGTCCTGCCCAAAGAGCTGCGCCGCGAGGGAGAAACCAAACCCGATTTGTGCAAACGTTGAGCAAGCGTTGAATGTTTGGGCAAAACAAATGCCGTCTGAACAGGCTTCAGACGGCATTTTTACCGTGTGCCGGATGCGGAAACCAATCAGGCGTAATGTTGTGCAAGAAAACCGGGCAGTTCGGACAAGTCGTCCAATACGGCGAGATGAGGTGCGCTAAGGAGCTGTTCGCGCGAATGTGCGCCGGTGGCAACGCCGACTGCCGCCGCTCCTGCGTTTGCCGCCATATGCAGGTCATGCGCCGTATCGCCGACGACCAATGCTTCTTTCGGGTCGAGTCCCAGTTCGCCGCAGAGTCCGAATACCATTTCGGGCGAGGGTTTGGAGGGATATTCCCCCGCGCAGGCGGTGGCGAGCCAATAGCCACCGGTGGCGGTTTGGCTGATGGCGTTGTCCAAGCCCGCCCGCCCTTTGCCTGTGGCGACGGCAAGCCAGTATCCTTGCGCTTTGAGCTTGTCCAGACAGGGCAGTGCCTGAGGAAATAAGGACATATTACGGTTGTTGGGATTGAGGTAATGTGCGGAATAGGTGCGTGCGATGTCGGCAACCGCGGTTTCAGACGGCATTTCGAGCAGGTCGCGGATGATTTCGGGCAGGCTGTATCCGATCAGACTGCGGACACGGTCTGTTTCCGGCATGGGGAATCCGCATTCGGCGAAGCTGCGGCGCATGGTGTCGATGATGGGTTGGGTTGTATCGGCAAGCGTGCCGTCCCAGTCGAAAATGATGAGTTTGGGCGGGGTCATGGCAGGTTGTTTGCGGTGAAAAGACAGATTTTATGCGGAAAACGCAGACGTGTCGCATTTTCAACAAAATTTGTCGGGCGGGCGATATATTTTCCCGAACAAGCCGCGTTGCATTTTATTAGAATATAACAATTATCATTTATATGAATTGGACAGTTTATGTCAGTTTTCCGCATCAATATGACGGCAGCCGCTGTTTTGACCGTACTTTCTTCTTCTGCGTTTGCCGCCCAAACGGAAGGTTTGGAAACCGTCCATATTAAGGGTCAGCGTTCTTACAACGCGATTGCCACCGAGAAAAACGGCGATTACAGCTCGTTTGCCGCCACCGTCGGCACAAAAATCCCCGCTTCTTTGCGCGAAATTCCGCAATCCGTCAGTATCATCACCAACCAGCAGGTCAAAGACCGCAATGTTGACACCTTCGACCAACTGGCACGCAAAACGCCCGGCCTGCGCGTGTTGAGCAACGACGACGGACGCTCTTCGGTTTACGCGCGCGGTTACGAATACAGCGAATACAACATCGACGGCCTGCCTGCGCAGATGCAGAGTATCAACGGCACGCTGCCCAACCTGTTTGCCTTCGACCGCGTGGAAGTAATGCGCGGGCCGAGCGGACTGTTCGACAGCAGCGGCGAGATGGGCGGCATCGTAAATCTGGTGCGCAAACGCCCGACCAAAGCGTTCCAAGGTCATGCTGCAGCGGGATTCGGTACGCACAAACAATATAAAGCCGAAGCCGACGTTTCAGGCAGTCTGAACGCCGACGGCAGCGTGCGCGGCCGCGTGATGGCGCAGACCGTCGGCGCGTCTCCCCGTCCTGCCGAGAAAAACAACCATCATGAAACCTTCTATGCGGCGGCGGATTGGGACATCAACCCCGATACGGTTTTGGGCGCGGGCTATCTTTACCAGCAACGCCACCTCGCGCCGTACAACGGCTTGCCTGCCGATGCCGACGGCAAATTACCGTCCCTGCCGCAACACGCATTTGTCGGCGCGGATTGGAACAAATTTAAAATGCACAGCCACGACGTGTTCGCCGATTTGAAACATTACTTCGGCAACGGCGGCTACGGCAAAGTCGGTATGCGCTATTCCGACCGTAAAGCCGATTCCAATTACACGTTTGCGGGCAGTAGTCTTGATAAAGCCGGAAAAGCCGCGGCTGCAGGTTTGGGTACGGACATCAAACAAAAAGCCTTTGCGGTTGACGCAAGTTACAGCCGTCCGTTTGCCTTGGGCAACACCGCCAACGAATTTGTGATTGGTGCGGACTACAACCGTTTCCGCAGCACTAATGAACAAGGGCGTTCGACTTTGTCAAAAAGCGTCGCTTTAGACGGTTTCCGCGCTTTGCCTTATAACGGCATACTTCAGAACGCCCGCGCCGGAAACAAAGGTTTCAATCACTCCGTTACCGAAGAAAACCTCGACGAAACCGGTTTGTATGCCAAGACAGTATTCCGTCCTCTGGAAGGTTTGTCGTTGATTGCAGGCGGACGTGTAGGACATCACAAAATCGAGTCGGGCGACGGCAAAACCCTGCACAAAGCTTCAAAAACCAAATTCACAAGTTACGCCGGCGCGGTTTACGATATAGACGGCAGCAACAGCCTGTACGCTTCCGCCTCCCAGCTCTATACGCCGCAAACCAACCTTGATGCCGATGGCAAGCTGCTCAAACCGCGCCAAGGCAACCAGTTTGAAGTAGGCTACAAAGGCAGCCACATGGACGACCGCCTCAATACCCGGGTTTCGTTCTACCGCATGAAGGATAAAAACGCCGCCGCACCGCTGAACCCGAAAGACCGCAACACCCGTTACGCCGCATTGGGCGAGCGCGTGATGGAAGGCGTTGAGACCGAAATCAGCGGCGCGATTACACCGAAATGGCAAATCCATGCAGGTTACAGTTATCTGCACAGCCAAATCAAAACCGCCTCCAATTCGCGTGACGACGGCATCTTCCTGCTGATGCCCAAACACAGCGCAAACCTGTGGACGACTTACCAAGTTACGCCCGAGCTGACCATCGGCGGCGGCGTGAACGCGATGAGCGGCATTACTTCATCTGCAGGGATGCATGCAGGCGGTTATGCCACGTTCGATGCGATGGCGGCATACCGCTTCACACCCAAACTGAAGCTCCAGGTCAATGCCGACAATATTTCCAACCGACGTTACTACGCCCGCGTCGGCGGCACGAACACCTTTAACATTCCCGGTTCGGAGCGCAGCCTGACGGCAAACCTGCGTTACAGTTTTTAAAGACCAATATGCCGTCTGAAACGGCAGCCGCAGCATAATCAAACCACAACAAGCTGCGCGGCATACCCTATGCTCTCACAACTGGAGTATGGCATTGCGAAGGAAAACAGACCGAACCGGCAGGCAGACCGCTTTGCCGGTTCGGTTTTACCGTTTTACCGCCCATATGACCGAAGAACGGAACATCATGAAAACCACATACACCACACAAGCCGCCCGCCTTCCCCAAGCCTTTGAAACCGAAATTTCATCCGCCGGGACAGGACGCACCTACCGCATTCAGACTGCGGCAATCGGAGAAATGCCGCCCGAAGGTTATCCCGTCCTCTTCGTTTTGGACGGCGAAGCCTTTTTTCCCGCACTTTTCAATATCATGCAGTCGCTGATGAACAACCCCGTTACCCGAAGCCGCGCACCCTGCCTTATCGTCGGCGTCGGTTATGCCGGAGGAGGAGTGCGCGATTTGGCACAACGTGCTGCCGACTATACACCACCGCTGCGCAGCAACGCTTCAGAAGATGAACAGCGGCAGTTCGGACAGGCAGACCGTTTTGCCGAGTTTATCGACAGCGAACTGACCGCCTTTTTAGAAAGCAAATACCGGCTGGACAAAAATGAAACCGCCGTATTCGGGCATTCGTTCGGCGCACTGTTCGGACTGTATTCCTTGCTTTCCCACCGCCGTTTCAGACGGCATTGGCTCGTATCCCCCTCGATTTGGTGGCACAACAGGCGGATACTCGATTTTATGCCGTCTGAAAACCGGCTAAACGGCATCGATGTCTGCCTCAACATCGGCGCGCTAGAACGGCGCAGCGATTGCAAACGCAGGGAAGAACGCGACATGGCAGGACTGTCCGAACGCATGGTGGCAGAGTTAGACAAGCACGGGGCCGCCGTATTTTTCCGAGAATATCCGAATGCCAACCACGGCAATGTCCCGTTCCACTCGCTGACCGACTGCGTGGAATATTTGAGGAAGGCTTGGCAGAGGTAGGGAATCAGGGGTGGGCATAAAAGGCTTATCGCAAGGTTGGAAGCCAAGAAGACCAAAAAAGCCGTTATCGCCGCATTGATGCGTAGGCTTGCCGGTACATATCACATAGACAAGAAAATCGAAGATGACGGCTCATCGCGTTATAAACCAGCGTAAATCCCGATAAGAAAAAAGGCATTTCTTTTGAAACGCCCGCCTTGCTGTGTGTAAAATCCTTTCAATTTTAAGGATTATGTTATCGATCAAAGGAGTATCTTTTCCATTTCGCAGTGCTATAATCGCCGGTATTTACACCGTAGGCATAAGCTGGTTGTAGCTCCCATTCTCATTTTGCAGTGCTACAATGTACCGGAGCCGCGTTTGCCGACACGGATAGTTGTAGCTCCCTTTCTCATTTCGCAGTGCTACAATACTTTCTAATTTACAACGCCTCCACCTATTGTTGTAGCTCCCTTTCTCATTTCGCAGTGCTACAATAATAATGACATCGCGTTTAATCTCTTCTTCGTTGTAGCTCCCTTTCTCATTTCGCAGTGCTACAATCCGCATGGTCGAATGGAATGCATGCGGAGAGTTGTAGCTCCCTTTCTCATTTCGCAGTGCTACAATGGCGTGAACGGTGCTGATAAGGCTGTTGCAGTTGTAGCTCCCTTTCTCATTTCGCAGTGCTACAATATTGTTTTAATTGCCTTTAAAAGGACGATAGTTGTAGCTCCCTTTCTCATTTCGCAGTGCTACAATTTCTATCTCTTGGGGTGTGAAGTGTTGTCCGTTGTAGCTCCCTTTCTCATTTCGCAGTGCTACAATACCTCAATGGGAAATCCTTATTATGTAAGGGTTTCCCGTTTTATTTGTTCTGAAAAAATGGGCTTAAAATAACAATAATTGGTCTGAATTGACCTTTTTTTCTTGGGTTTTCAGCTCGCCCAACAGCAGTTTCATGGCGGCATATTGCTTTTCTGTTATCTCCAAACAGCGGATTGAGCCTTCTTGCGGAAGGTTTGCACACAGCCTATTGTGGTGTTTTTGCAACGAATCGCGGCCTTTGACGATACGGCTGTATACGGAAAGTTGGAGCATTTGGTATCCGTCTTTTAATAAAAACTGGCGGAATTGATTGGCGGCTTTGCGCTTTGCGGCCGTGATAACCGGTAGGTCGAAGAAGACGATAATCCTCATAAATTTGGCCTCACTCATATTGGTATTCTTTCAATGGTAAGATTTCAGGCAGTTTCAGTTGTTTGGCGTTTTTATCGGTTACGCCGGCTTGAAATGAAGAAACCATTTTGTCGATGGCGGCCAAGGTGCTGAAATGTTGCCGTTCGATGCTGATTTGATAGTGAAGGGTTTTGATAAGGTGTTGTTTGATGCCGGGTGTCAGTTCAGTTTTCAGACGGCCTTGTTCGTACAAATGTATCACGGTCAGGTCGGCCAATGGGCGTAAGGGTTCGATAAAGTCATCGGCGAGATTAAATGGATTGAGTTCGCTTCTATGAAACAAGCCTAATGCGGGCAACCAACCGTATAAGGTCAGGGCGCGTGCAACTGCGGCACGGAGCACGGCGTAGGTGTAGTTCAATGCGGCATTGACGGCGTTGTTGTCATTACGGGTAAATTTTTCTCCAAAGAGGGCTTGGAAGTAGAGGGCGGCAGCTTGGGCTTCACGGTTTCCTGTATCGCCTGAACGGACTTCAGATGCCAAAGTGCGCAGCCGTTTGGCTGCAAGATCATTGCCTGTTTCGTCTGCGACAAATGCTTGGTTCAGGATTTTTTGGCGGACGATATGTTGCCAGAGTTGCTTTTTTAAGGGTTCGCTTATGTTCAGTTGCAGCTTGAGAATTTTAAGTTGGCGGTGATATTGGGCATAAGGCAGCCATTGTCCGCAGGGCAGGAACTGCTCGTCGCAGGTCAGCAGGGTTGCGCCATGTTCGGCTAAGGCTGATAGGAGCGGGGCGGTAATCAGGGTTTCGCGATTTTCAATGATGATAACGGCGATGTCCTCTAATGGTACGGTGTGGGACTCGCCGTTTTGTTGAATCAGCAGTTGCCGGCGTTGCAAGGATAGTTTGCCGCCATTTTGAATGAGCAGGCTGCGCCAAGTCATGTTTTCCCCTTATTTTGATATAAAAAATCCCTGCTTCAGGCCGTCTGAAACAGGGATAGATTAATTTAACGGACAGGTGGGCGTTTTTTCAGACGGCATGGTCTGATTTCTTTACCCAATTCGTCGATTTGGTATTTTTGGAATGAAAGGGCGGTTTTGACGCCGATTCTATATATACCGTCTTTACCTTTCGATTTTTCCATATCATGTTCTCTAAGAGAAATAGCTCCTGTGGCTCGATCTAATCCTGAAAAATAACCTAAAAAACTATCTTTTTTAAGCCGAACTTTAATCAAATCATTCGAATAAAGTACAAATTTAAATCTGAAGCTTTCATCTATTACAGTCCAGTTCTCTTCATCTGCATAAGCAACAACAGCCCTATCCGGCAAAATCCCTTTTGCGACCTGCCAACTGTAAATCGGGACCAGATAATACTTGCCGCCTTTCTCAAACACATCTACGCGCACCATGGTTGCGTTGTCGGCAATACCGTTATGGTTGCGCACCCATACGCCGGTTTTCTGTACTTGCTCTACGCGTACGGCTTTTACTTGTTGGGTGCGGTTGCCTGCTTTATCGTATTTGTAAAACGGCTCGGCAAAGGCTTTGGCAGGATCGTCTTTATGTGCCTCCAACCGTGCTTTCAGCGCTTCGTATAGCTTAGGTTCGCGCTCCCGATTGACCATTTTTTCCAAGTCTTTCAGTTTTAACTGTGTCAGCGGTACGCGCAACACGCTGATGCCTTCGTCCAGTCGTTTGGCGGATTTGACGGTCTCCATATGGCCTTGCCCGCTCATCTTCCGATTAGGCGCGCGCGAAACAAACAGTGGTGTAACGTATTCGTGTACGGCTTCGGGACGAGATGATAATTTTTCGGCAAGCAACGCGCGCAGTTTTTCTGGGGTATCCGCTTCTTCAAATTCGGGTTTGCCGTCCGGTTTGCCGAAGACGCGAATCATGACTTCTTGTGCGAAAAATTCCCAAGGTTGCGGGAAGTGTGCTTTTTGATGCAGCACTTCTCCTGTTTCTTTGTCTATGGTTTTACCGTCAAACGCATTCATCTCTTTATAGCGTACAAAACGGGTAATTTTCTGCTGCATGGCAACGGTTGAGCAGGCAACGACTACTGCGTCCAAGGCGTGATGGCGGTCGTTTTCCGCACGCACTTTGCGCAATCCCCAAAAGCCGCGCAACAGATTGGTAATTTGTCCGTTGGAGGCAAAGACGCGTCTTTTTCCTTTGCCTGTCAGCCGCATATGGTCGGCAACAAATTGGCACAGGAAACGGTTGACGTAGCGCGTATCGTTTAGATTGCGTTCTTTAAAGCCATCTTCGTCGAATTTTTGCAGCAGAATCCGTTGTTTTTTACTGCGTGGGAAACGGCTGGTTTCGACACGCGCTTTAAATTTCTGCCATTCGCGGCTGTTGTCTTTGCCGTTGAAGTATTCGTAAGGGGTTTGATTGCTTTTGTTTTGGTTTTCGCTGCCCAATACCAGCACTTTATTGTTGAAACTGTCGTCCCATGTGCGCGAGAACGGCAGGGCATGGTCGATTTCGACATAGCCTTTTTCGTTCAGACGGCCTAAGTTGATTTCTTTGCCCGAATACAGACATTTGCCGTGTTGTTGCTCGTATAGGCGTAGTTTCAGAATATCTTTGGATTTGGGTTCGTCGACAAAATTGGGGAAATACTCTCGGAATTTGGCGGCGGCTTTTTCCCGGTCTTTACGGTTTTCTTCTTGGCGTTTTTCGATTTCTTTGCGGTCTTTAAATGATTTACCTACCTCTCTTGCCGTTTCAATATGGATACGTGCAGGGGAGCCATAACGGCGTACAACGGCGTTAATGACTTTTCTGGCTTGAGATAAGGCGCGTAAGACGACTGGGTTACGGATTTCATCGGCGGGAATCGGTGGCAGATAAATCTCTTCTTCCGTATTTTTCTTGCCGTAATGGTCTCCGTAGATTTCGGTGCAGGCTTCATCGTAACGTTTGCCTTGTTCCATTAGAGGCACAATTCGGCGCAATGCTTTCAAGGAAATTTGGACGAACTCGTCGAAGTTGATGTGTTTCAACAGCGCTTCTAAAATTTCGGGCTGAACACGGTCTTTCAGACGGCCTGTAATGTCTTCATCGGTTTTGAACAGAGAGAATGCCGTGCCGATTTCGTCTTGTAATTCGGGAGAAAGGCTTAATGGGGATTTTTTGTCTTTCAATCCTTCTTTTTCCAGCGCACGGCTGATGGCATGGTAGGCCTTCATTTCCATCAATGTTGAGGCTTCGGCATTGTCTTTACCATAGCGCAAGCCTTTGAAAAAGGCGGTATCGTCTAGATCCAAAAGCTTACGGGCTTGTGCGTAAGTCAGTTTGGATTTTCTGTATGGCTCGTCCATAAGCGTGGCGCGTTCGGTATCGGTCAATGGCCGCTCGCTGCCTTGCTCTAAAATACGCAGGTTGTTCAGCTTGGTCAGCCAGACGAAACGTTCGGCGGTATAGGTGTTTTTAGCGGCTTTCGGCTCTGCCGGCTCAAAGGTGCAATGTCCCAACATTTTTTGAACAGCATCGCCGGACAGGGCAGGGCGTTGCGTCATCAGCAGGGTTTCAATACCTTCTTTAAGGCCGTCTGAAACATGCGGATTGCCGAATTCTTTTTGTTTTTCAAACAGTAAATTTAGCTCCGCCTGCAAATCTTTGCGGCTGAACGTATGCGAATAATCGCCGCGCTGGTTGCGGATATGGCCGCTTTCTTTTTCAAATTTATTTAAAGCCAATTCGGCCGGTGTGCGGAAATCGCCTGTTTGTAAGGTATGGGCATTGTCAGCTACACCTTTAAGCAAAGCGCCAAGCTCCTTATCGGCAGTTTCGCCCTCGTTTTTTCTTTGCGACAAATAGCCGCGGTGTTTGATTAAATGCAACAAGACTGCCGACCACTCTAAAGGCATCAGTTTGCGGTCTAATGCGGCTGCGCGAAGTTGCCATGGTGTATTCGGTAAGGATTTGATCAAGCCGTTTTCATCAAAATCGGCGGCTTGTAATATGCCTTCGCGTTTCAATAGGCGACGGGCTCGAAGTAGGCGGTGGGCGCGACGGCGGGTCAGGCGGCGGACACTGCGCGCCAAACGCCTTGCCATGGCGAGAGAGTCGCCTGTTTTCGGTACTTCTGCACGCTCAAATACGCGCACACCCAAATCAATCAGGCGGATGGGGTTTTCTGCTTCGTCAATTTCTACCATCGCCCAGCCGACGGATGCGATGCCGATATCGAGGCCGAGGATGTAGTTGATTGGATTAGGTTTGAATGCAGCCATCAGTTTCTCCGTAAACAACGTTGCAAATAATGATAATATATCTAATTGTCTTATTTATATACAAATAGATTATTGACTTATCATCTCACAAGGGCTAGAATCCCAAACATATTGTCGCACTGCGAAATGAGAACCGTTGCTACAATAAGGCCGTCTGAAAAGATGTGCCGCAACGCTCTGCCCCTTAAAGCTTCTGCTTTAAGGGGCATCGTTTATTTCGGTTAAAAAATGCCGTCTGAAACCGGTTTTTGGGTTTCAGACGGCATTTATGTTTTGGGTTACCAGTTGACGCGCACCGACCGGCTGCCAAGCAATGTTTCCAGTTCGTCAAACAAGCCGGTGCTTGGCGTTACCATCCATTTTGGCGCAATTTTCAATTTGCCTGATGCTTTGCCGTTGCTGTACGACAGTTGCAGCGGGATGTGCGACGTGTCGGGCAGACGGTGGGCGGTGAGGATGGCGGCGAGGCGTGCGATGTCATGGCCGGGGGCGAGGGCTAGGCTGAGGCTGCGGGCGTAGCGTTCGCGCGCCATTTGCAGGGTCATAACTTGGTTTGCCATGATGCGCAGCCCGTCTCCGCCGCCGTAATCGTCGCGGCTGACTTTGGATTCGATAATCAGCACTTGGTCGGATTTGAGGTAGTCGGCGCAGTTTTCCAGCGTCTGGCCGCTGACCATGATTTCAATCTGTCCGCTCAAATCTTCGAGGCTGACGAAGGCGATTTTGCCGCGTTTGCCCATCATGGTGCGCACGGCGGTCACGAATCCGGCGAGGCGCACGCTGTCTTGCGGTTTCAGACGACCTAATTTGGTCGGGGCGATTTGGCGGACTTCTTGGGCATATGGGCTGAACGGGTGGCCAGAGAGGTAGAAGCCGATGACAGTTTTTTCTTCGGTGAGTTTTTCTGATTCGCTCCACATGGGCGCGTTAACGAGCCGCACCGGTTCGATGGCGTCTTCCATCATGTCGAAAAGTCCGCCCTGATTGGCGTTGGCGGCTTTTTGATCGGCGTTGTTCATGGCGAGGTCGATGTTCGCCAAGAGCATGGCGCGGTTGGGTTCGATGCTGTCGAACGCGCCGCCGCGTATCAGGGCTTCGAGGGTGCGGCGATTCATGTGTTCTTTGCCGACGCGCTCGCAGAAGTCCAAGAGGCCCGTAAACTTGCCGCCGCTTTGCCGCGCGGCGATGATGGATTCGACGGCTGCTTCGCCCGTGCCTTTAATCGCGCCGAGTGCGTAGCGGATCTTCATGTTCGGATACGGCGTGAAACGGTAGTCGGATTCGTTGATGTCGGGCGGCAGGAACTCGATGCCGTTGGCGCGGCAGTCGTCGTAGAAATGCTTGAGCTGGTCGGTGTTGTCCAATTCGGACGACATCGTCGCCGCCATAAATTCGGCGGGATAGTGGGCTTTGAGCCATGCGGTCTGGTAGGAAATCAGGGCGTAGGCGGCGGCGTGAGATTTGTTGAAACCGTAGCCGGCGAATTTTTCCATATAGTTGAAGATTTCGTCGGATTTTTCGCGCGAAATGCCTTGTTTTGCCGCGCCTTCGGCGAAGATTTCGCGGTGTTTCACCATTTCTTCGGGCTTTTTCTTACCCATGGCGCGACGCAGCAAGTCCGCACCGCCGAGCGAGTAGCCGCCGATAATCTGCGCCGCCTGCATCACTTGTTCCTGATACACCATAATCCCGTAGGTCGGCGCGAGGATGCCTTCGAGCAGTGGGTGGATGTATTGGAATTCCTGACCCTTCATGCGCGCGACGAAGTCGGGGATGTTGTCCATCGGGCCGGGGCGGTAGAGCGATACGAAGGCGATAAGTTCTTCAAACTT
This sequence comes from Neisseria cinerea, assembly GCF_900475315.1. Classification (NCBI taxonomy): domain Bacteria; kingdom Pseudomonadati; phylum Pseudomonadota; class Betaproteobacteria; order Neisseriales; family Neisseriaceae; genus Neisseria; species Neisseria cinerea. The sequence goes on from NZ_LS483369.1 coordinate 113,060, forward strand.
GGTAGTATGCGCCGTTTTCAGCATTTTTTTCATGCCGGTCGACTCGAACTGGAATACGGCGGTGGTGTTTGCATCGCGGAAGATTTGGTAGGCAGCCTGGTCGTCGAGCGGAATCTTGCCGACATCGACAATATCGCCGGTGGTGTTTTTGATGTTGTTCTGCGCCATTTCGATAATGGTCAAGTTGCGCAGACCCAAAAAGTCGAATTTCACCAAGCCCACGTCTTCCACGTCGCCCTTGTCGTACATGGATACGGGCGAGGCGGATTCGTCCGCCTGATACACGGGGCTGTAATCGGAAATCTTGCCCGGCGCAATCAACACGCCGCCTGCGTGCATACCCAGACCGCGCGTCAGGTCTTCCAGCTTTTTCGCCAGCGTAATCAGTTCGTCCGCTTCTTCTGCCTCAATCAATTCCTGAATCTGCGGCTCGGCCTCCATGGCTTTTTCCAAACTCAGAGGTTTGTTGGCTTCCAACGGAATCAGCTTGGACAGTTTGTCGCACAGCATAAACGGCAGTTCTAGTACGCGTCCGACGTCGCGGATGACCGCTTTGGACGACATTGTGCCGAAGGTCACAATCTGACTGACCGCTTCCGCGCCGTATTTCTCGCGCACATATTCAATCACGCGGCCGCGGTTTGCCTGACAGAAGTCCACGTCAAAGTCGGGCATGGAAACGCGTTCAGGGTTTAAGAAACGTTCGAACAGTAGCGCGTATTTGAGCGGATCAAGGTCGGTAATCTTCAATGAATACGCCACCAGCGAGCCTGCACCCGAACCACGGCCCGGTCCGACCGGACAGCCATGTGTTTTCGCCCAGTTGATAAAGTCTTGTACGATAAGGAAATAACCGGGGAATTTCATCTGGATAATGATGTTCAGCTCAAAATCCAAACGTTCCTGATATTCCGGCATTTTTGCCGCACGCTCCGCCTCGTCGGGATAAAGCTGAACCATGCGTTCCTGCAAACCCTCGTTGGACAGTTTTACCAAATAATCATCCAGCGACAGGCCGTCCGGAGTAGGGAAGAGCGGCAGGAAGTTTTTGCCCAATGTGATGTGCAGGTTGCAGCGTTTGGCAATTTCTACCGTGTTTTCCAAGGCCTCAGGCAAATCGGCGAAACGTTCGGCCATGGTTTCCGGTGGAATGAAAAACTGGCTCGGCGTAAAATCGCGCGGACGTTTTTTGTCCGTCAGTACCCAGCCGCCCGCGATACACACTCGCGCCTCGTGTGCGTTGAAGTCGTCGCGGCTCATAAACTGCGTCGGATGCGTCGCCACCACCGGCAAACCCAATTCCTCCGCCAGCTTCACGCTGCCGGAAACGCAAGCCTCCCATTCGGGGCGTTCGGGCAGGCGTTGCAGTTCTAAATAAAACGCATCGGGAAACCATGCCGCATATTTCAACGCCGCCGCACGCGCCGCGTCTTCATTGCCGTTCAACAGATTCACGCCCACTTCGCCGTAATGCGCGCCGCTCAAACAAATCAAGCCGCTGTTGTCGCCGTTTTCCAGCCATTCGGGGTTGAGTTCCGTATGATGGATATTGCGGTCTTTGCCGACATAGGCCTCCGTCAAAAGCTCGCTCAAGCGTAGATAGCCCGCATCGTTGCGGATAATCAGCATGGCGCGAAACGGCTTGTCGGGCGCATTCGGATTACCTATCCACACATCCGCCGCCCCGATGGGTTTAATCCCCGCGCTGCGGCAGGCTTTATAGAATTTCACTAAGCCGAATTCGTTCATCAAATCGCTGATGCCCAAAGCAGGCAAACCGTATTCCTGCGCTTTGGCAATCAGTTTTTTAATCCGCACCATACCGTCGGTAATCGAGAATTCGGTATGCAGGCGCAGCGGGATGTAGGTCGGCTCGGTCATGGCAAAATCGGCGTGAACAATAAAAGGCGTATTGTAGCAGGGTTGTCTTTGGATGGCGGTGTAGGTCATGCCGTTTCAGATTCAGACGGCATGACCTGCAAATGTTTTTGAGCTTTTACGACGGCAAAAAAATGCCTCCTGCCGTATGGCGGAGGCTTCCCAAGAAGTATTGATAGATATAAAGTACTATCAAACTAGTTATAAAGAACTATATACCTTATTCAGACGGATGGCAAGCAGTTAAATTAATTTTACGCTCAAACAGGTTTTTGATTTCGTTTTGATGGCTGATGCCGATGACCAGTGTATCGGGCAGTTCGCGTTTGAGGATGTGCATCAGCGTCAATGCGGATTCGTCGTCGAGCTGGTTGGTGGCTTCGTCGAGGAACAGGATTTGCGGTTTATGCAGCAATGCGCGGGCAAGGCTGAGCCGCTCCTGCCTTTGAGCAATACCCATTCGGGGGCGCAGGCTTTGAGGGTGATACCGGAGAGCAGTTTGCCGCCGCTTTGGGTGTGGACGGTCAGGTCTTGCAGGACGAGGATGCCGCCTGCTTTGTTGCCGGACGGTGATGGGTCGGGCTTTTGTATTGCGGCTGCCGTTGGACAGTGTTTCTTTGATCGGATGGCGACATATGGGGTTTCAGACGGCATTTTTACTTTTATGGAACAGGCAGTGAGGGATATCCTGCCAGCTTTGGGGTAATTTTGGGTACGGCGGCGGCAGGTGCTACAATAACGGACTCTTTCTGAAAGGGGACATCATGGAAGCCACTGTCTATCTCGAAGACAACGAATACATCGCCTTGTGCGACCTCTTGAAATTGGCCGGACTTGCCGAAAGCGGCGGGCAGGCGAAGGCGTTTATCGCCGAAGGGCTGGTGTTGCGCAACGGCGAAACCGAAACCCGCAAAACGGCCAAAATACGCGGCGGCGAAGTCATCGAGTTTGACGGCGCGCGCTTGGAAATCGCAGATGGATACGACCCTGAAGCATAAAGCCGAAGCCCTTTTGGGCGAGCCTCTTTTAGACGAACCCGTCCGCCCCGAGTCGTGGGAATGCTGCGGCAGCGACTGCGGCGAGGCGTGCATTCAGACGATTTATTGGGCAGATAAGGCCCGCTACGACGCGCAACGGCGGAAATTGAAAGAAGCGGGTTGGTCGGACGATGCCGTCTGAAAACGGTTAGGAATGACCGCATAGCGGCTTTTCCTTTGAATTTGCCGTACACCTGTTTTTTAAAATGACCGCCGCCACACTGCCCGACAATATTGCCCCCCGACCTTCATTCACCACACATATAACGCCCCATGATAGACCTGCACTGCCATTCCACCGTTTCCGACGGTATGCTCTCCCCCGCCGAAGTCGTGCGTCTCGCGCATCAAAACGGCTGCACGCTGCTGGCGTTGACCGACCATGACCACACAGGCGGCATCGCCGAAGCGCGTGCCGAAGCCGACAGGCTCGGTTTGCGCCTGATTAACGGTGTGGAAATTTCCGTAACGTGGCGCGGGCGTACCATACACGTTGTCGGTTTGGATTTCGATGAGCAGGACGAAAACCTGCAAAACTTGTTGGCGCAAGTGCGGCAAGGCCGTCTGAAACGTCTTGAAGCCATCGCCGCCAAGCTCGAAAAGAAAGGCATCGGCGGCGCATACGACGGCGCGCTGGCACTGGCGGCAAACAAAGAAATGGTCAGCCGCACCCACGTCGCCGAGTTCCTCATCCAAGCGGGACATGTCAAAAACAAGCAGCAGGCGTTCACCAAATACTTGGGCGACGGTAAATCCTGCGCCGTCCGACACGAATGGGCGACGCTGGAAGACTGCGTCTCCGCTGTCAACGGCGCGGGCGGCATGGCGGTTATCGCCCACCCCATGCGCTACGATTTGTCCGCCACCGCCAAGCGCAATCTGTTTGAAGAATTTAAAAACCTCGGCGGCGCAGGCATCGAAGTCCACAGCGGCAACTGTTGCAAAAACGACCGCCTCAACTACGCGCTTTTGGCAGAACGCTTCGGTATGCTCGCCAGCGCGGGCAGCGACTTCCACCGTTTAAACGACTTTAGCGGCGGCATCCTCGGCGCGTGTCCCGAGCTGCCGGAAAACTGCAGGCCGGTGTGGGCGCACTTTTCCCGACATTGAATGCAGATAAAAATGCCGTCTGAAAACTTTTCAGACGGCATTTTTTTGCGGTTTAAACGTTGTCGTACAGTTTTCGGACGGTTTTACCGATGGCGGCAATGCCTTTTTCCAGCGTTTGAGTGTCCTGCGCGATACTCATGCGGATGCACTCACCCGCGTGCGGGTAATCCTGCGTGTCAATGCCGACGAAGAAATGCTCGCCCGGAATAATCAGCGTACCTTCGGCTTTGAGCATTTCGTACAGGGTTTGCGAAGAAACGGGCAGGTTTTCAAACCAGAGCCATAGGAAAATCGCGCCTTCGGGTTTGTGGATTTTCATCGGGTACGCGCCCAGCTCGCGCTTGAGCAGCGAGACGGCGGTTTGCGCCTGATTGCGGTAAAACGGCCGGATGATTTGGTCGGCAAGCCGTTTCATCTCGCCGCTTTCCAGCAGCGGGGCGGCGATGGCTGCGCCGAAGCGCGTGGGGGCAAGGTTCACAATCGCGTTCAGGCTGCTAACGGCTTTGACGACTTCGGGCGCGGCGACGATGATGCCGGTGCGAACGCCCGGCAGGCCGACTTTGGACAGGCTGAAGCAGAGGATGATGTTTTCGTGCCAATTCAGCGTTACGTCGCTGTAAATGATGTTGGGGAACGGCATTCCGTAGGCGTTGTCGATAATCAGCGGAATCCCGTGTTCACGCGCCAAAGCGTCCAAACGTGCCATTTCGCCGTCGGTCAACACATTGCCGGTCGGGTTGGTCGGGCGCGAACAGCAAATCGCGCCGATTTTGCCCGCTTTGAGTTCGGGCAGGTTTTCCAGTGCGTCAAAGTCCACGCGGTATTTGAAGAAGCCTGCTTCGCCTTCGTGTTCGACGTTTTCGATTTTGGGCTTGACGGAAACGAAGTGCTGCCCTTCGACATGCACGTCGGCATAGCCGATGTATTCGGGTGCGAGCGGCAACAAAATGGCTTTTTCTGCAGATGTGCCGTCTGAAAGGTTGAATTTGCCGCCGAAGAGGTTGAATAAATAGAAAAACGCGTTTTGCGAACCGTTGGTCAGCGCGATATTGTCTGCGGTCAGATTCCAGCTGTATTCGCGGTTGAGGAAGGCGGTCAGCGCGTCAATCAGCGCAGCATCGCCTTGGGGGTTGGAGTAGTTGCCGATGTTTTCGACGGCGTGTTCCGTAGCCAGTTTGGAGAATATGTCGGCAAACGCCCGATCGATTTCCGGAATGCGCGCCGGGTTGCCGCCGCCGAGCATGTTGACGGGCTTGTCGTTTTTGAGCGCGTCGCCGAGGTCGTCCATCAGTTGGAGGATGCCGCTGTGTTGCGTGAATTTTTCGCCGAATGCTGAAAACTGCATGTCAAACTCCGTGTGTGTAAGGTAGGTTGGTTTGTACGTTATGCCGTCTGAAGGTTCAGACGGCATTTTTTCTGTGTGTTTCTCGTACCCAAAGCAGGTCGCAGATGCCGTCGCTCGGGGCAAAGCCGGTCGGGGCGTTGATGAGCAGGGTGCGGATTGCCTGCTGGTCGTAACGGTCGCAGGCTGAACGGATGCGGTCGAGCAGGGCGGAGAGCTCGTGCCATGGCAGCATGGTCTCGTTGGCGGTCATGATGCGCGGATGGCCGGTTTTGCGGACGTTGTCGCCGATGAGCAGCTCTTCGTAGAGTTTTTCTCCGGGACGTAGCCCGGTAATGAGGATTTCGATGTCGCCGTCGGGTTGTTCGGGTGTTTTGGGTTTGAGGCCGCTTAGGGTAATCATTTGGCGGGCAAGGTCGATGATTTTGACGGATTCGCCCATGTCGAGGACAAATACGTCGCCGCCCGTACCCATCGCGCCTGCCTGTATGACGAGTTGGGCGGCTTCGGGTATGGTCATGAAATAACGTGTGATTTCGGGGTGGGTCAGGGTGAGCGGGCCGCCTTCGGCAATCTGTTTTTCAAACAGCGGGACAACGGAGCCGGACGAACCTAAAACATTGCCGAAACGTACCATGCTGAAGCGGGTTTTTTGTCCTGGTTTGGCGGCGAGCGCCTGAAGGCAGAGTTCCGCCATGCGTTTGCTGGCACCCATGGTGTTGGTGGGGCGGACGGCTTTGTCGGTGGAGATGAGGACGAAGGTTCTTACGCCCGATGCCGTGGCGGCAAGCGCGCACTCGAGTGTGCCGAAGATGTTGTTGCGTATGCCTTCGACGGTGTTGAATTCGACCATGGGGACGTGTTTGTAGGCGGCGGCATGGTAAACGGTGGAGACTTGGCCGGCGGTCATGATGCGCGTGAGCAGCGTGCGGTTCTGCACCGAGCCGAGGAAGGGCAGGATTTCGGTATCGGTATTGTTTTGGGTGCAGTATTCGCGCAATTCTTTTTCGATGGCGTACAGGGCGAATTCGGATAACTCGAATAGCAGCAGCTTTTCGGGGCGGCGGCGGATAATCTGGCGGCAGAGTTCCGAACCGATGGAGCCGCCGGCACCGGTTACCATCACGGTTCTGCCGGCAATGTCGGCATTCATGAGGCGGTCGTCGGGCGCGACGGAATCACGTCCGAGCAGGTCGGACACGGAGATTTTTTTGAGCGTGCCGATGCTGATTTTCCCGTCCATCAGGTCTTTCATTCCGGGAATGGTCAACACTTCGCACGGATAGGCTTCCAGTTTGCTGATGATTCGGCGGCGTTGTTCCTGAGTCGCGCTGGGAATGGCGAGCAGGATTTTTTCCACGCCGTAGCGTTCGATGAGGAAGGCGATGGCATTGGGCTGGTAAACGGCAAGGTCGTAGATGACGGTGTGCCAAAGCTTGGGGTTGTCGTCCACAAAGGCGACCGCGGAATATTCGCGTATCTGTTTGACGGCCTCGAGCAGTTGTCTGCCCGACCGTCCCGCGCCGTAAATGATGACGGGGGTCATATGTTTTTTTTGGTGGTCGGATAAAAGGCCGCGTATGACCATGCGGGAGCCGGTTACGGAGACAAGCAGCAGCAGAAAGTAGACGACGGGCAGGGCGAGGCGCAATTTTTCTTCAAATATCAGCGTATTGAGGAAAAACAGTACGGCGGAGACGAGGCTGCCGGCAAAGGCGGTGGTCAGGACGTGGAAACTGACAAAGCGTGTAACGGCACGGTAGAGCCCCATTCTGACGAACAGGCCGATGGTCAACAGCGCGGTCAATAGGAAAGACTGCCAGTTGGCAGGGTCGAACCATTCGTTCGAGTAGTCGGCCTTCAGGCTTTGGGTAAACCAGAAGGCGGTGAAAATCATCAGAAAATCGTGTATGAGGAAACAGATTTTCTTGATGTTGCGCGGTAGGGCAAGCAGGGTTTCCAGAGTCATATCGTGGGGCGGTATGTGCTTTCAGGCGGCATATGCCGTCTGAAGGGTTATTGTGTGGCTTCGGTCAATACGGCTTCGATGTGTTCTTTGCAGAACGCAATTTCGCCGTCGGTCAGCGTCGGATGCACCAAGAACATCAGGCTGGTGTCGCCCAGTTCGACGGCGTTTTTCAAACGCTCTTTCGGACGCCACGGCGTGTTGTCGAAGGCTTTTTCCAAATAGACTTCGGAACAGCTGCCTTGATAGCAGGGGACTTTGCACGCGTTCAGTTCGCTGACGATGCGGTCGCGCGTCCAGCCGTCTTTCAGGTGTTCGGGTTTGACGAAGGCGTAGAACTTGTATTGCGCGTGTTCGATGTAGTCGGTGACTTCAACCAAACGGATGCTGGCAAATTTGCCCAAGCTTTCAGCCAGTTTGGCGGCGTGCGCTTGACGGCGGGCAGTCCATTCGGGCATACGTTTGAGCTGGATGCGGCCGATGACCGCCTGCATTTCCATCATGCGCCAGTTGGTGCCGAAGCTTTCGTGCAGCCATCGGAAACCGGGTGCGTGTTCGCGGTGGTACACGGCATCGTAGCTTTTGCCGTGGTCTTTGTACGACCACATTTTGCGCCACAGCGCTTTGTCGTTGGTGGTGACCATGCCGCCTTCGCCGCCGGTGGTCATGATTTTGTCTTGGCAGAACGACCATGCGCCGACGTGGCCGATAGAGCCGACGGATTTGCCTTTGTATTTCGCGCCATGCGCTTGGGCGCAGTCTTCAATCACCCACAAATTATGTTCTTTTGCCAAGTCCATGATGCCGTCCATTTCGGCGGGCATACCGGCGAGGTGGACGACGATGATGGCTTTGGTATTCGGCGTCAGCGCGGCTTTGATGGTTTCCGCGCTGATGTTTTGGCTGTTCAAATCCACATCGGCAAACACGGGGTTTGCGCCTGCGGTCACAATGCAGGAAGCGGAGGCGAGGAAGGTGCGCGAGGTAACGATGACGTCGTCGCCTGCGACTATGCCCATTGCTTTGAGCGCGACATCGAGTGCCAGCGTGCCGTTGGAAAGGGCGACGGCGTACCGCGTGCCGGCGAAAGCAGCAAATTCTTTTTCAAATTCGCGGCATTCGCTGCCCGTCCAGTAATTGACTTTGTTGGACAGCAGGACTTTGGAAACGGCATCGGCTTCTTCTTGGGTAAAGCAGGGCCACGGGGAGAGGGAGGTGTTCAGCATGGTGTTTGGTCCGTCGGGTTCAGACGGCATTTCTGACAATATGCCGTCTGATGGAGGGGTTTTGCGTGTCCCGATGAATCGGTCGCACGCCGCAGGTGTTGTCAAAATCGGTTTATACGGAGGTTTATTTTAATCGCTTATGCCGCCCCGGTCTTGGGGTTTTTGCCCGTAAGGGGTTTTGCCGGGTTGCCCGCGACGGTCATGCCGTCCGGGATGTCGCACACGATAACCGCCCCCGCGCCGGCGGTAACCCCGCTGCCGACGGTTGTCTGCTGGCGGCTGCACGCGCCCGTGCCTATCCAGCTTTCTTCGCCGATATGCGTGTTGCCCGACAGGTGCGCGCCCGGGCTGATGTGGACGAAAGCGTCAAGCAGGCAGTCGTGATCGACGGTGGCGGCAGTATTCACAATCACGCCGTCTTTCAATACGCTGCCTGCCTGTACGACTGCCTGGGCCATGACGACGCTGCCCTGACCGATGGTTGCCGACGGGGAAACATATGCGTCCGGATGAATCAGGACGGGCAGTTTGAAGCCGAGCGCGGCGGCGCGTCCGGCGATTTGGCGGCGGATGCGGTTGTTGCCGACGGCGACGGCGACGTCGTATTGTTCGGGTGATAAACTGTTTTCAAGCAGCAGCGTCGTGCCGATGACGGAAAAGCCGTCGATGCTGCCTTGTGCGCGGTCGTCCAGAAAAACGATTTCCCTGTACCGGTTGAGTGAGGCGGCAAGGTCGGCAACGACTTTTCCGTGTCCGCCCGCGCCGACGACGGCAAGTTTGCGTTTTCCTGTGAAAGGGGGCATGGTGGCTTCGCCCTGTGCGGAAATCCCTTCCTTGATTAATACTTTTTTAACCGTCAGCAGTAGGATTTTGATGTCGAGGCACAGGCTGAAGTGGTCGATATACCAGATGTCGCATGCGAAGCGTTCGTCCCATGAGGCGGCGTTGCGCCCGTTGACCTGCGCCCAGCCGGTAATGCCAGGTTTCATTTCGTGGCGGCGGTTTTGGAAGTTGTCGTACAGCGGCAGATATTGCATCAGCAGCGGGCGGGGGCCGACCAGGCTCATGTCGCCTTTGAGGACGTTCCACAGTTCGGGCAGTTCGTCCAGGCTGGCGGCACGCAGTTTTTTGCCGAACGGTGTCAGGCGTTCTCCGTCGGGCAGCGGAATGCCGTCTGAATCAAGCGCGTCGCGCATGGAACGGAATTTGACCATTTTAAAAGGTTTTCCGTCCTTTCCGGGGCGTTCCTGAATGAAGAAGACGGGCGAACCCAGATTCTTGCGGATGAGGTACGCCAAAATCAGGAAAACGGGTGAGAGGACAATCAGCCCCGATGCAGATGCGATGATGTCGAACAGGCGTTTGACGGCTTTACTCATTTGCCAATCTTTCAATCAGGTTGACGATTTTCTGATAGGAAATGTCGCGCCTGAAGCGGCGGACGATTTCATCGGACTGTATGGCCCCGTTTTGTTTTGCCATCAGGCTTTCGGCGGCATGGGCGAAGCTGTCTGCATCGCCGGAACGGTAGTTTTCGTGCGGCAGCAGGTTCAGGAGGTCGAGGACTTCGGCATTGGTCTGGCTGTTCAGTACGGGTTTTTGCAATGCCATGTAGTCGGAAAGTTTGTTGGTAACCGACTGCATGGCGTGGCTATGGATGGCGTTGACGGCGATGTCGCAGCCTTTGGCGACCGACATCATTTCGGCGTAGGGGAGGTAGCCGTAAAACTTGATGGCGTGGTTTTCATGCTGTTTCAGCTTTTCTAGGTCTGGGCCGCCGCCCATGATGTGCAGTTCGACGTTTTTCCCGCTGTCCAGAAGTTTCTGTATCCCCCTGCAGGCAGTATCGACATCGTAGCTGTGACTGAGCGTGCCGAAATAGAAGAAGCGGGTTTTGACCGTGTCGAAACGGTGTACGGGCGAGGATGTGATGGTGGGGAAATCCGCGCCGATATAGACGGTTTCGGCGGGGACGTCGGGACGTGCCTCGCGGGCGCGGCCGAGGTAGGTTTGCGATACGGCGACCAATGCGTCGGCGCAGCGGTAGGCGCAATCGGCACGGTCGGCAAAGGGCAGCAGGTTGTGGGGGATTTTTTTCAAAAACGGTATGACCGAGGAGAAGGACTCCGGCCATACGTCCTGTACGTCGATGATGAGTTTGTAGCCCAAACGCACTTTGTGTTGTCCCAAGAGCAGGTTGGTCGCCATCAGCGGATAGGCGGAATAGACGATGTCCCATTCGTGCGGGCGGCAACCTTCTAAGAGGCGTTCGAAATTTTTGACGAAGGTGCGGTGGCTGGCAAGCCGTGCCAGTGAGACGTTTTTGCCGTATCCCGGCTCGTCCAGCAGTATGACCTTCAGGCGCTCTGCGGAGGCGTTTCGTGCATCTTCATGCCGTCTGAAGGATTTGTCGTAGTGGCGGAAACGGCTGGTAATCAGCAACACGTCGTGCGATTGCGACAATCGTTCTGCCAGATACCAAAAGCGGTTGAAATACGGTTCGGACGGCAGCGAGCAGTAGGGGGCGACTATGGTGATGTTCATCGGCAGCTTTCAGACGGCATTACATGGTATAGGCGGCCATGGTGGTACGGTAGATTTCGTCGTCGGAACAGAGTGCGGCGACGTGTGTGTGCAGCCTTTTGCCCATTGCTTCGCGCAACTCCGGCTGTCTGACGAGCGTGTCTACGGCGGCGATAAAGGCTTCTTCGTCGCCGAAGGGGATGCAGTAACCCGTTTCCCCGTTGACGACCATTTCGGAAATGCCCGCCATATCGTAGGTAACGACGGGCGTGTCGTAAAGTCCGGCTTCTAAGATGTTGTTGCCCACACCTGCGCCGTGGTCGCCGATGCAGTGGGGCGTGTTCACCAAAATATCCACGTCTTTGAAGTAGGCGGTCAAATCGCGCACGCCGCCGAGGAAGGTAACTTTGCCGTCTATGCCCAGACGTTCCGCCTGCGCTTTCAAATTGTCCATTTCTTCGCCTATGCCCGCCACGTTCAGGCGTACGGGCATATCGCGGTCGACCATTTTTTTGAAAATGTCCAGCATCAGATGCACGGCGCGGACAGTGTCCAGACGCGACAGCGTGCCGAGCATGACGCAGTCTTTGGCGGTTTTTTCGGGAACGGAATCGGGACGGTGCAGCGCGTTGTAGGTATAAGTGATGCGGTGTGCGGGAAAACCGTAGCGGATGAGTTTGTCGCGCTCGTGTTTGCAGTTGCCGATGATGTACACGCCCAAACGGTCGAACAGCCGGGCGATTTTCGGATAGGTTTCGGGGTTCAGCCCGCGTGCGTGGTAGAACACTTTGGTTTTCGGCGAAACGATTTTGGCGGCAACGGCGCAGGCGGGCACGATGCGCGCCATTTGGCAGTGGATGATGTCGGGTTGTTCGCGCCGCAGCATTCGGGCGTAGGCAATCATGCCTTTGAAGTAGCCGAAAAGGCCGCCGCGATAGAAATCGACGGGTTGCCAACGTATGCCCAAGGCTTGCGCCTCTTTGAGCAACGGTCCGTCCGAAGAGGCAAGGATGATGTCGTGTCCGTGCTGCCTGAGCAGCCGGCCGAGGCGGAAGGTGGCGTTTTCCGTGCCGCCCAGACCCGCCATAGAAGTGGTCAAAACGATTTTCATGATGTGGAACCCATGTTTTTCAGACGGCAAAACAGGCGGTTTAATTCTGCTTTGTGCCGCAGGATGCAGCCTGCCAAATATACGGTCCATACGGCGGCGAACAGGGGATGGTTTTCCCGTGTGCCGAAACAGGCGTGGACTGTCGCGGAGGTCAGGCAGAACAATGTGTGCATATAAAGCGGCAGGCGTTTGAGCGGCTGCCACAGGCGGGAAGAGCTTTCTGTCTTTAAAACAAAAAACAGCCAGAATGATGCGGCGCAGGCAACCGCCGCACCGCGCGCGCCTTCAGACGGCACGAGCAGCCTCAACAGCAGCAGGTTTGCCGACAGCGCGGTCAGGTTGGCAAGCGTAATCAGCCGTGTTTTGCGGACGACATTCAAACCGATACCGCTGATTTCGGTCAGCGTGTAAAACAGCGGCGGTAACATGCACGATACGACGATAAACCTGACGGACGCATAGGTTTCAGGCAGCAGGCCGGAAACCAAAGGTGAAAAAATACCGGTCAGGCAGACGGCTGCGGCAAGCAGCGCGGCGGCGGATTCTGCGGTTGCCGAAATGTGCGGTATCGGGGTATTTTCTTCGACCATGCGGAAGATATGCGGCGTCCAGACCGTTGAAAAAATATTTTGGAACACCAGTGCCGCCGCACCGAAGGTAATCCCCATCGAGTATATGCCGAGCTGTTCCAATCCGGCGTATCCTTTCAGAAAGAAGCGGTCGGCAGAAGTCAGCCCCCAGTAGGCGAGGTTGCCCAGTGCGAGCGGTATGCCGTAGCGCAGGCCGCGATGCAGGACGGCGGATGAAAACGGTGCGCGCCATGCGGCTTTCAGACGGCATCGGTTTTGAAACAGCAACAGGGCGAGGGCGGCGAGGTTCGCCAGTGTGTAAACGGCACCGAGCGTGGCGGTGTGTGCAGGGAAGTGCAGCAGCCCGACCGCCAGTGGCAGCAGCGGCAGGACGGTGAGCTTCGGTATGAGTTGTGCGGAAGAAAAGGCAAACGCACGTTCTTCCATACGTAAAATCAGGGAGAAAAAACGAATCAGCAGGACGGTCAGCGCAAACAGTACCAGCCCGATGCCGGCGGCGGAGTCATCAAGCGAGAACAGGATTTCAGACGGCATTTCCGGACGGGAAAGCAGGAAGGCGGCCATTACGGCGGCTGAGAGCAGCGGCGGCAGGAACAGGGTTTTGAACAAAGTGTCTTTGTCGGCGGCGGCATAGTATTCGCGGATGTATGCCTGATCCAAACCCATGCCCAAAACCAATATGCCCAAGCCTGCCGCCGTCTGCATCAGTATGATGCGTCCGATGTCGGCAGCAGGAAAGTACCACGACAGAAGCGGCAGGGTCATTATGCCCAAAACCGCGCTGCCGAGGGAACCTGCCGCGTAGCCGAGGATTTTTTTTGTGTCCATTTCAAATGTTCAGACGGCATCGGGATACTCTCCAATGCCGTCTGAAACCTTTCTCTATCAGGCTTTGACGACTTTCGGGCTGCCGTCGCGGAAGCGTCCGCGCGTATCGACGATGAGTTTGGCGTGTTCGGCGATAAGCGGGTAGTCGAATTTGTCATGGTCGGTGGTCAGTACCACGCAGTCGAAGCCTGCCAGCGTTTCTGCCGTAATCGGGGTACTGGAAAGGTTGAAGCAGTGGTGTCCGGGAATATGGGGGAAAACGGCGACATGGGGGTCGGAATAGGCGATGTCCGCCCCCAGTTTGTGCAGCCTGTCCATCACTTCCACCGAGGGGCTTTCGCGCATATCGTCCACGTTTTTTTTGTAGGAAATGCCCAGAATCAGGACTTTGCTGTCTTTGATGGAACGGCCGTTTCCATTGAGGGCGAGGACGGTTTTGCCGATGACGTAGTCGGGCATATGGGAATTGACTTCGCCCGCCAGTTCGATGAAGCGCGTGTTTACGCCGTATTCGCGCGCTTTCCATGTGAGGTAGAAGGGGTCGATGGGGATGCAGTGCCCGCCCAGGCCGGGACCGGGGTAATACGGTACGAAGCCGAAGGGTTTGGTGGCGGCGGCATCGATGACCTCGTGGATGTCTATGCCCATTTTGTCGGCGACGATTTTCATTTCGTTAACCAGGCCGATGTTGACGGCGCGGTGGATGTTTTCCAGCAGCTTGGTCAGTTCGGCGGCCTTGGTCGAGCTGACGGGGACAACCCGGTCGATGGCGGGACTGTACAGTGCGATGCCGACTTCCAGACATGAGGCGGTGTGTCCGCCGACGACTTTGGGGATGGTGCGTGTTTCGAAATGGGGGTTGCCCGGGTCTTCCCGTTCCGGAGAATAGACGAGGAAGATGTCTTTGCCGGCCTTCAGTCCGTTTTCTTCTACGCGCGGCAGCAGTTCTTCTTCGGTGGTGCCGGGATAGGTGGTTGATTCGAGCGATAAAACCTGACCGGCGCGCAGATAGGGTTTGACTGCGTCGGTCGTGCCGGTAACGAAGCTGATATCGGGTTCCCGGTATTTGTTTAAGGGTGTGGGGACGCAGAGGATGACGGCATCCGCTTCGGCAATCCGGGAAAAGTCGTCAGTGGCTTCAAAACCTTTTTGACGTGCCGCTGCGATTTTTCCGGAGGGAATGTGTTCGATATAGCTTTCGCCTGCATTAAGCCTGCCGGTTTTGAAGGTGTCGATGTCGAAGCCTAGGACGCGGAAACCGGCATCGGTGTAGCGCAGCATCAGCGGCAGTCCGACATAGCCCAAACCGACGATGCCGATGACGGCGGTCCGGTCTGCAAATTTTCGGATAAGCTGGTCTTTCATATTGTCCTCACGGCGTTTCAGACGGCAGTGCCGTCTGAAGAATGTTATTTCATCCCGGTATTATATAGTGAAATTGTCATGAATCCGTCAAAAAACGTTATCGTTTTTTCGGAACACGGTTTTGATGTCGTGTTCGAGGATTTCGCTGGAAACGGGCGTCCATAAAGGAGGATCGGTCAGTGCGGCACGGTTCTCGGGCAGGGAGAGCAGGTCTTTGCCGATGCCGAGGATTTTGGGTGAACGGTACAGGACGATTTCGTCTGCCAGATCTTCTGTCAAAAATGCGGATGTGAGTTTAGAACCTGCTTCGACCATGATTTCGCCGAAACCTTCGTCGGCAAGGAGGCGCATCAGGTGGTGCAGGTCGATTTTACCGTCTGCCATTTCAGACGGCATCAGGATGCGGATGTTTGCGTGTTCCCGATAGGGGCGGAGTTTGTCTTCATCGCGTTCCAAGGTGGCGATGTAGGTCGGAGATTGTCCGTCGGTAACCAAATAGCTGTACGGGGGCAGGCGCAGGCGGCTGTCTAACACGATGCGTGCGGGTTGGCGCAGGGTTGGGAAGTCGCGGACGTTGAGTTGGGGATTGTCCGCCAACACCGTGCCGATGCCGGTCAGCACCGCGCAGCTTTCGGCGCGCAAAACCTGTACGTCGGCACGCGCTTCTTCGCCGGTAATCCAAAAGCTGCTGCCGTCTGAAAGCGCGGTTTTGCCGTCCAGCGAAACGGCGCATTTGAGGCGGACGAAGGGGCGACGGCGTTCGATGCGCGATAAAAATCCCCGGTTGAGTTCGCGTGCTTTGTTTTCAAGCAGCCCGCATTCCGTCTTGATGCCAGCTACTTCGAGCAGGGCAAGCCCTTTGCCTGCAACCAGCGGGTTGGGGTCGCGCATGGCGGCAACGACGCGTGTTATGCCGGAACGGAGCAGAGCGTCGGCGCAGGGCGGGGTACGCCCGTAATGGCTGCACGGTTCGAGGGTAACAAAGGCGGTCGCGCCTTGTGCCATTTCGCCCGCCTGATGCAGGGCGTGGACTTCGGCATGGGGTTCGCCCGCTTTGACGTGGAAGCCCTGTCCGACAATTTGTCTGCCGTGTGCGATAACGCAGCCGACGCGCGGATTGGGCGAAGTGGAAAAACGCCCCAAAGCGGCAAGGTCGAGGGCTTGGTGCATCATGGAAACGTCTGTGGAGGAAAAGTATGTATCGGAGAACATGGGGATACCGTATCAGTATGGGTAATGTTTGGGAGGGGTCAGGCTTTGCTGCCTGTTTTGACGGCTTGCGCCAGCCACGAGGCGAAATGTTCCGTGCTGTCGAAGCGTTTGTGCAGGGCTGCGAAGCGGACGGCGGCTTCCGTGTTGTGCTCAAGCAGCTCTTTTAGCACCATGTCGGCAAGTTCGGTGGAGGATATGTCGCGCAAACCTGAATTGTACAGCCTGTATTCCGTCAGGCGGACAATCTCGTCGATTTGCTCCTGGCCGGTGCATTTGCGGACGGCGGCGGTCAGGTCGGCATGAAGCTTCCTTCTGTCGAAAGGACGGCGTTTTTTGTCATGGCCGGTGATTGAGGGCATTTTGAATTCGACGGTTTCGAGTGTGCCGAAGCGTTTGCCGCAGCCGGGGCAGTGGCGGCGGCGGCGGACGGTATTGCGCTCTTCCATCAGGCGGGAATCGGCAACTCGGGTGTCCGGGTGGCTGCAAAACGGGCATTTCATGGTATTTCCTCACTGATGCCGTCTGAATCAAACCGATACGCCGGCTGCGCGTGCGATTTCCAGGCCTTCTTCGGTACTCATATAGACGGGGTTACGGGGTCGGTCGTTTAAAATAATTTTGCCTTCACGGAACATGACCAGTTCGTTCACGGCAAGTTGGGACCATGATTCGTCGCGGGTCAGCGGCAGGGTGGCGATAACGGCAACGCGGTCGTCCGGCGTGGTTACTTCGGCAAAATCGACCATTACATCGTCGTCGAGCAGGCGTGCCTTGCCGAACGGGGCTTGGCGGACGATGTAGTGCAGCAGTGTGCTGGCGTGGGCAAACAGTGATACGCCGTCGGACAAGACGAAGTTAAACAGTCCGAATTTGCGGATTTCGTGCGTCAGCCCGGCAATGGCGTCAAACAGGGTTTCGTCGTCGGGACGTGTGTCGAAGCGGGTGCGGAGGCGGTTGAGGATGTGGCAGAATGCGCGTTCGGAGTCGGTGGTGCCGACGGGATGGAAGAATTCGCCCTGTGCGGGAAAGAAGTCGGCCAAATGCCCGTTGTGTGCAAACAGCCAGTAGCCGCCCCACATTTCACGCATAAAGGGATGTGTGTTCGCCAGCGAGGTTTGTCCTTGCGATGCTTTGCGGATATGGGCGACGACGTTTTCCGATTTAATCTGGTAGGCGCGCACAAGGTCGGCGACGGGGGAGTTTGCACTCGGCTTGTCGTCATGGAACAGGCGCACGCCTTTGCCTTCGAAGAACCCGATGCCGAAACCGTCGGCATGATGGTCGGTAATGCCACCCCTGCGGCGGAATCCTTCAAAGGAAAACATAATATCGGTCGGCGTATTGCAGTTCATGCCCAGCAGTTGACACATGGTTTGTCCAAGTCGTTCATATAGTAGTCGGATTATACTCCGAACTGAAAATGCCGTCTGAACGCTTCAGACGGCATTATTATCGGGAATCAGAGATAGGGTTGCAGGGTGCGCCGGAGAATGTCCGTATCAGTGATTTCGGTAATGACGGCTTCGCCCAGCCTCTTTAATCCGATGAAGCGCATCACGCCGCCGCTGACTTTTTTATCGTGGCTCATATGTTCGAGCCATTTTTCGAATGGGAACACGGGCGGTGCGGACGGCAGTTTGGCGGCTTCGAACAGGGCGGCAAGCCGTGCGGTATCTGCGGCGGAGGTGTTGCCCAGTTGTTCGGACAAACGCCCGGCTAAAACACAGCCGGCGGCGACGGCTTCTCCATGCAGCCAAGTGCCGTAACCCATCTCGGTTTCAATGGCGTGTCCGAAGGTGTGTCCGAGGTTGAGCCATGCGCGTATGCCTTGTTCGGTCTCGTCCTGTGCGACGATGTCTGCCTTCATTTGGCAGCAACGGTACACGGCTTCGGCGAGTTTTCCTTTGTCGAGCGTCATCAGTCCGGATATGTTTTGTTCGAGCCATTCGAAAAAACCGATGTCGCCGAGCGCACCGTATTTGATGACTTCCGCCATACCGGCGGACAATTCGCGGACGGGCAGGGTGTGCAGCGTATCCAAGTCAGCAAGCACCGCCTGCGGCTGGTAAAACGCGCCGATCATATTTTTACCGAGCGGGTGGTTGATGGCAGTTTTGCCGCCAACCGATGAGTCAACCTGGCTTAACAGCGTAGTCGGTATTTGAATGAATGGGGCACCGCGCTGGTAGGTGGCGGCGGCAAAGCCGACCATGTCGCCGATAACGCCGCCGCCCAGCGCAATCAGCGTGGTTTTGCGTTCGGCGCGGTTTTGAATCAGTCCGTCAAAAATAAGGTTGAGCGTCTGCCAATTTTTATATATTTCCCCGTCAGGCAGGATAATGCTGAAATGGGGAATGCCTGCCTCGTCTAATGCCGTCTGAAGCGTATGGAGATAAAGCGGGGCAACGGTTTTATTGGTAATGATGGCGGCACGCCTGCCAAGATACGGTTGGAGCAGGCTGCCGGCCTGCCGTATGAGTCCGTTGCCGATAAAGATAGGGTAGGTGTGCGAAGGTGCGTGTACGTTCAGTGTTTTCATGCGTCGGTTTTTTATTCGGATAAAAGGTTGAGCAGGGTTTGTATGGTTTGCCGGCAGTTTCCCGATTCGACGGTGAAATCGGCGGTTTGCCTGTAAAGCGGGTCGCGTGCGGCGTAGAGTTCGCGCAATCTGCCTAAGGGATCGGCAACTTGTAAAAGGGGGCGGTTACTGTCGCAGCGCGTCCGTTCGAGTAGCGTTTCAGGTTGCGCGTGCAGATAAACGACCGTTCCGCTTTTGCGGATTAGATTGCGGTTTTCTTCTTTTAAAACGGCACCGCCACCGGTGGATAGGACGATATTGGGCAGGATAACCAGCTTTTTAAGCATGGTGGTTTCGCGTGAACGGAATCCCTGTTCTCCTTCCATTTCAAATATGGTGGGGATGGAAACGCCGGCGGCTGCCGAAACTTCATGGTCGCAGTCGTAAAAGCAGTAATTTAGGGAGCGGGCAACCTGTCTGCCCAGGGTGGTTTTGCCAGCACCCATCAGCCCGATGAGGATAAGTTTGTCGGTAAAATTTTTCATGGCGTAATTTTATACGATATTGGCAGGACTGGTAGGGGCTTAAGGTGTATCGGGATGGGAATTCAGTTTCAGGCGGTATTTTGACGGGTGTTGGATTTCAGATAAAAAAAGGCATATGCTGCAAAACATATGCCCTTTTTTACGTTTACGGATTAATAGCGCAGGTTGCTGCCGACCGTATCCATGATTCTCGGAGTAATGAAAATCAGCAGTTCGCGACGGCTTTGGCTGTTTTGGCGCGTTTTGAACAGGTTGCCGATGACGGGAATATCGCCCAACAAGGGGATTTTGGTCAGCGTATTACCGTTTTCTTCTTCATAAATGCCGCCGACAATCAATGTGCCGCCGTTTTCAACCATTGCTTGAGTATCCAGATTTTTGGTTTGGATACATTTGGTTGCTTCGTTTTTCACACGGCAGTCAATCGGAGTGTCTTTATTGATTTTGACATTCATGATGATTTGACCGTCAGGCGTGATATTCGGGGTAACAACCAAGCCCAATACGGCTTTTTTGAAGGTTGTAGTCGTGGTGGTGTTGTTACCTGATGTCGAAGTATCTTGGTAGGGAATTTCCGTACCTGATTCGATTTTGGCTTCCTGACGGTTTTGGGTCAGCACGCGCGGATTGGCAAGCGTTTTGGTTTTGGAAAGTTGTTCAGATGCTGACAGCTCCAAGTTCAGGGCACCGGACGAAAGTGCGCGTACCAGTGCGATGCTGTTTGCGGCAGCGGCAACCGGCAGGTTGATATTGGTGTTGACCGACCAACGTCCGCTGGATGTTCCGATATTGCCGCCTGTTCCGCCGTTATTCGCTGCAGAAATCCCACCGCTTCCGGAGTTGAATCCCCATGCGGTTTGTCGTTCGGTACCTCCGTAACCGAATTTTACACCTAAGTCGCGTGCGAAACCGTCGGTTGCTTCAACGATACGCGCTTCAATCATGACTTGTTGCGCAGGTACGTCCAATTCGTCAATCAGTTTGCGGAATTTCTCAATGACGCTGCGGGTGTCGGTAACAATCAGGGTGTTGGTGGCAGGGTCAATCAATGCACTGCCCCGGTTGCTTAGAAGCGTATTGCGTGTGTTATTAGTGTCAATTTCGTCCAAGCGGAGGATTTTGCGGAACTCTTCCACATTTTTATATTTTAATTGGAAGTTCTGAGAATAGAGGGAACCGAGTTCGGCAATTTCTTTTTCTGCTTGTAGGAAGGCTTTATCTTTGGCAAGCAGCTCGTCGCGGGGTGCGATGTTGATAATATTTCCTTGCTGGCGCATATCCAGATTACGTGCCTGCATAACCAGATCCAGGGCCTGATCCCAAGGTACGTCTTTAAGGGAGAGGGTCATTTTACCGTTGACAGTATCGCTGGCAACGATATTGGTACCTGATTCTTTTGCTAAAATTTGCAAGATGGTGCGAACTTCGACATCTTGGAAGTCAAGGGAGATTTTTCTGCCTTTGAAGACTTTGGGTGCGTTGTTTAAACCATTAGATTCAATGTTTTGTTTTTTAGGTAGAATTTGAAAGGTAAAACGTCCTGCAGATGCGGATTTGTTGATAAATTCCCAATTGCCGGTCATTTTGATAATGAGTTGGGTATCGTTGTTAATACGTTTCAGTGTAACGTTTTGTACCGGTGTTTTGAAGTCTGCCACGTCCAGGCTGCGTTGTTGTGCAGTTGTCAGGGTGTGGTTTTTCAGAGTAATGATTACTCGGTCGCGTTGTTGGCGGATGTCGGGTTGTCCGGAAAAACCTAAGGCAGCCAATTCGACTATACCTGCGTTCTTACTGTCTTTGCGGAAGTCGATATTGGTTTGTTTTGTCGGCATTGCAGCCGTTTGTTGCGTTGCGGCAGGACTAAACGGTGCGGATACGGATACTACAGATTCGCTGAACGGAGAGGAAGGTTGTGTTCGCGGCATGGTTTGTACGGGTGCACGTACAGGAGCTGATGTGGTATCGGAAGACTCATTAATAAGAATCCAAACTTCGTTTCCTCGTACTTCGGTATTGTACTGGCCTGGTTTGTTTAAATTAAGAACCAGGCGTGCACGGTTGCTGTTTTGAGCAGCACTAATTTTGTTTAACAGGGAATCTGCATATTCAAGAACCTGTTGATCCATAGAAATGCCGGTTTGTTCAAAGTCTAAAGCAATACGCGCAGGCGAGGAGGTTACAAAACCGGTAGGGCTCACAACCTCTTTATCAAAGCTGACTTTGATGATTTTTTGTTTATTGGGTAAGGAAGAAACCTTAATATCTGTGATGTTTCCTGCTGATGCCGTCTGAAAGGCTGCGGTTGCGATAAACAGACCGGAAATAATTTTCGTCAGTTTTGTATTCATTTGGAATAATCCCCTTCTTAATTTTGCTCATTGGCAGATGCTGCCGTTTGTTCGGTATCGGTATTTTTGTCGGAAGGTTGCAGTGGCAGTTCTGCTTTGCGGGAGACCCAGTTGCCTGTGCTGTCTTCTATCAATTCGTTCAAGATGATACTGTTTTCGGTAATATTTTGGATTCTACCGTAATTTTGTCCTAAATAGTTTCCAACACCGACAGTATAGACATAACCTTCGACTTCGATAAAGCCGGATACTTTTTGTTTAGATTTTAATATACCGACATAACGCATATTTTCTAAACTGAATTTTTCCAGTGTTTCTTTAACACGGTTTGTATCTGGAGCATTTCCTCCTTTTTTTACGGTCTCCATCCGGCGGAAATCGAACGCGTTGAACCCTGTGGGTTGGGGCGGGTTATATACTGGTGCAACCGGGAGGGTGGGTGCTTGGAAAGGTATGATTTCTGCTTTGGCTTTACGTTGTGTCTGCGCCATCCATTCGTTTAGGTCTTCGGAACCTTGGGAACATGCGGAGAGAGCCAGAAAGCTGATGAGTAAGGCATAGTGTTTCATGGTTTCCCTAACATAAGTTATTTTTGTTCAGTATCTTGTGCTGCTTTATCAGCCTGCTGTTGTGCGGCTTCTGCGGCAAGTTCTTCTACGGATTTTGCTTTATAAGTTGTAGCAATGGCACTTAAATTTAGTATGCTGCTTTTGCCGTCTGAATTATCTCCATTTTCTGCAGATTGAACAATTTTCAGCGATTCAAGGGTAATAATTCGGGATAAACTGCCTACATCGCGGGTAAATTGGCTGATTTGATCGTAATTTCCTGTAATGGAAATAGAGTAGGGCAGTCTTTTTATAGGACCGTCATCAACGGGTGGTTGCGGCATAACACTGTCCAAACGCAGTCCGTTGCTTGAGCCTGCTTGGTGAAGTTCTTGTACCAAATTAGGAATTTCAGCATCGGTCGGCAATTGTTTCAGCATGATGTTAAAAGCAGAATGGATGGCGGCCAGTTCATCTCTCAGGTTGTTTAGACTGGCTGCATCAATACTTTTCTGTTTATAGGTATTTTTCAGCTCAACCTCTTTTGCTTTATACTCTTCCAGGGATTCAATCTGATTTTTGAATAAGCCGATGTAACCCAATCCCAGCATGGCAGCAATAATTATTAGGACTATAAACAGCTTTGAGGGGAGGTTGAGTAGATAAAGATTGTTGAAATCTAAATTTTTCATTGATTTGGAAGCCATTTAGTTTGTCTCCTGTGTATTTTCCGGAGCAGGGTTCTTTGCAGTCTCAGAAGCCTTTACGATGGGGTTTAATGTTGCTTGCAGAGTAAATTCTTGGTATGAATTGTTTTTCTTAATACTTAACAATTCCGGTTGGTTAAATATACCTGTATTCGGCATAGCCCTCATCATATTGGCAACACGGTTGTCACTGGACGTTCTGCCGTTCAGTCGGTAAGAGTCGGCAGTGACGGCCTCCAGTGAAGTCAGATAGGTATTGTCAGGGATGGTTTCGTTTAGACTGTCAAGGATTTTTGCTGCTTGGAGGCGTTTGAGTTGAAGCTCCTCAATTTTATTTTTCTTAAGCAGGAAAGCATCTTTCTCTTGTTTTAGTTTTTGGATTTCAGTCAATTCACTGTCTAAGTGCGCGATAGAGGTTTCTAGAAGGGTATTCCTCTCCAGCTGGTTATTGGTCATGTTGTCAATAAACAGGTAAGCCCCCGCAATGGAAGCGAAGCCAATTAATACGGCACCATACATAAGTGTTTTGAATTGTTGCTGTTTACGCCTGTTGATTTCCTCCCTGTAGGGAAGAAGGTTAATTTTAATTAGATTATTCATAGTTATAGTCCCCGTGCAGCTAAACCGAACGCTGTAGTTAATATAGGCGCATCAAGTTCGAATTGTTTTTTATCTATTTTGAGGTTGTCTGCAAAATAGCTTGCAGGATGGATACACTGTACCTCTGCGTTCGTTTGAGAGGCTATGGTTTGTGCAATACCTTTTTGGCGTGTTGCCGCACCTGTTAGCAGGATGTGTTTGATATTAGTCATATCATCCGCAGTTTGCGTAGTGTAATAGAACTGCAAAACCCTTTGTATTTCTTGGGTAATTTGCTGGTTGAAATGAACAGCCACAGTTTCTTGGTAATCAGAAGGTTTTTGCGGGGAGTTAATGATTTCTTCGGCTTTTTCCTCTGTTACCTGATAGGTGCGTTGGATGAGTTGGTTGAGCTGTTTCTCGCTGATAGGGGTCTCCTGTTTATACAGGATTTTACCGTTTTGAATGACTAAGGCATAGGTTTGTGTCGCATATACGCCGAAAATGGCAACTTTTTCTCCAGTAAGTTCCGGATTAAAGTTATTTATCCATAGGGTATAGGCGTTGTACTGCCCAAAAATATCTACATCAAGTGCAGATAATTTCATACCAGCTTCGTTAAAAGCTTCAATTAGCGGTTCGATATCATCTTTTCTTGATGCTACGGCTAAAATGGTCTGATTGGCAGAAGGAGGGGTTAGAACCTGATAGTCGTAATTGACTTCCTCTAAGGAACTTATTTCAGAGATGGCGGATTCTACAAATTCTTCCAAGTCCAAATCTGTATCTTTTGTTGTGTAGGTCAATTGTTCTGTCGTTGCCAGATTTTGTGGAATAGCAGCGATAATATTTTTGCATGTGCTGTTCAGTTTGACATACGCCTGTTGCAAATATGTAACAAATTGGCCGTGGTTTTGAATTTTATTGTCTTGGACGATATTCTTTGGTAATTTGACGATGACGTATTTTTCCAGCTGAATTTGGTTTAAACTACGTCCTGACAATTGAACCATTTTGATAGAATACTGGTCGATATCAATGCCGATTGCTGCATGATTATTGAATCCCGAAGATTTCTTAGGGAGCTTGGCATCTGTTTTTTTAGGGGTTTTCAAGCTTTTAAACAAGCGCATAATGAAGATTCCTGCGTTATTTGTACAGTGAGTAACCGTTTCGGTATCCGTAATGGATTTCTTGTTCTTTGCACACTAACACTGTGCTTTGTAGAAATCGGTTGCTATTTTACTTTATTTAATACTAATAATGGTAAATTATCATTTCAATTATGATTAAAAAGATTGTAACAACCTGTTTTGGGTTGGTTTTGGGATTGTGTGTGTTTGGCGTCGGATTGGTTGCAATTGCTATTTTGGTAACGTATCCGAAATTGCCTTCCTTAGACTCATTGCAACATTATCAGCCCAAAATGCCGTTAACTATTTATTCGGCAGATGGAGAGGTTATCGGTATATACGGGGAGCAACGGCGAGAATTTACAAAAATCGGCGATTTCCCCGAGGTATTGAGGAATGCGGTTATTGCTGCCGAGGATAAACGGTTTTATCAGCATTGGGGCGTGGATGTTTGGGGTGTCGCAAGGGCGGTTGTTGGCAATATTGTGGCCGGCGGGGTGCAGTCGGGTGCAAGCACGATTACGCAGCAGGTGGCGAAGAATTTTTATTTGAGCAGTGAAAAGACATTTACGCGGAAGTTCAATGAGGCGTTGCTTGCTTATAAAATCGAGCAGTCTTTGAGTAAGGATAAAATCCTTGAGCTGTATTTCAATCAAATTTACTTGGGTCAGCGCGCTTATGGTTTCGCGTCTGCCGCGCAAATCTATTTTAATAAAGATGTCAGAGAGTTAACTCTGGCGGAAGCTGCTATGCTGGCGGGGCTGCCTAAGGCTCCGTCTGCCTATAACCCGATTGTTAATCCGGAACGTGCCAAGTTGCGTCAAAAGTATATTTTGAACAACATGCTTGAGGAAAAGATGATTACCTTGCAACAGCGCGATCAGGCGTTGAATGAGGAACTGCATTATGAGCGGTTTGTTCAGAAAATTGATCAGAGCGCTCTATATGTTGCAGAAATGGTGCGTCAGGAATTGTATGAGAAGTATGGTGAAGACGCTTATACGCAGGGCTTTAAGGTTTATACGACGGTACGTACCGATCATCAGAAAGTAGCGACAGAGGCGTTGCGCAAAGCGTTGCGGAATTTTGATCGCGGCAGCAGTTATCGCGGTGCAGAAAGCTATATTGATTTGAGCAAAGGAGAAGATGTTGAAGAGACTGTCAGTCAATATCTTTCGGGACTTTATACCGTCGATAAAATGGTTCCTGCCGTCGTATTGGATGTGACTAAAAGGAAAAATGTCGTCATACAGTTGCCCAGTGGTAAGCGGGTTACGCTTGACGGTCGTTCCTTAGGTTTTGCAGCCCGTGCGGTCAATAATGAAAAAATGGGAGAGAACCGTATCCGTAGGGGTTCGGTTATACGTGTTAGGAACAATGGCGGGCGTTGGGTGGTAGTTCAAGAGCCGCTCTTGCAAGGAGCATTGGTTTCACTTGATGCCAAAACGGGTGCGGTTCGTGCGCTGGTCGGCGGTTATGATTTCCATAGTAAAACATTCAACCGTGCTGCTCAGGCTATGCGGCAGCCGGGTTCTACATTTAAGCCATTTGTTTATTCGGCAGCTTTATCTAAGGGTATGACTGCCTCCACAATGGTTAACGATGCCCCAATTTCCCTGCCTGGAAAAGGTGCAAACGGTTCGGTTTGGACGCCTAAAAATTCAGACGGCAGATATTCGGGCTACATTACTTTGAGGCAGGCATTGACTGCTTCTAAAAATATGGTTTCTATCCGTATTCTGATGTCTATCGGCGTGGGTTATGCGCAGCAATATATCCAGCGTTTCGGCTTTAAACCGTCTGAACTGCCGGCCAGTCTTTCTATGGCTTTAGGTACGGGCGAGACGACTCCTTTGAAGATAGCGGAGGCTTATAGTGTGTTTGCAAACGGGGGGTATAGGGTCTCTTCGCATGTAATCGATAAAATTTATGACAGTGACGGCAGGTTGCGTGCGCAAATGCAACCCTTGGTGGCTGGGCAAAATGCACCTCAGGCAATTGATCCGCGCAATGCCTATATTATGTATAAGATTATGCAGGATGTCGTCCGCGTCGGTACAGCAAGGGGGGCGGCCGCGTTGGGTAGGTCGGATATTGCCGGTAAAACAGGTACAACCAATGATAACAAGGATGCGTGGTTTGTCGGTTTTAATCCTGATGTGGTTACTGCCGTATATATTGGTTTTGACAAGCCTAAGAGTATGGGGCGTGCCGGTTATGGCGGCACGATTGCCGTGCCGGTTTGGGTAGACTATATGCGTTTTGCACTGAAGGGCGGACAGGGTAAAGGAATGAAAGTGCCTGAAGGGGTAGTCAGCAGTAATGGTGAATACTATATGAAGGAACGCATGGTAACCGATCCGGGTTTGGTTGTAGATAACAGTGGTATCGCAGCGCAACCCTCCCGTCGGATTAGGGAGGATAAAGAGGTGGGGGCTGAAGACGTTGAACGCGGAGTGGCTGACGAAGTACGTCAAGATGTACAGGAAACCCCTGTACTGCCAAGTAATACGGGCTCCAAACAGCCGCAACTGGATTCCCTGTTTTAAAGGTTGTAGACAATGCCGTCTGAAAAGGTTTTCAGACGGCATTTTATATTTAGGGAAGGTAATTTTTTAAATGTTTGCGGTTGGTCAAGTGGGGTAAATACATTTTCCGTATAATGGGTTCAGTCTTCTACCGAAAGGGATAAGGCAACATCTG
Organism: Neisseria cinerea; assembly: GCF_900475315.1. Classification (NCBI taxonomy): domain Bacteria; kingdom Pseudomonadati; phylum Pseudomonadota; class Betaproteobacteria; order Neisseriales; family Neisseriaceae; genus Neisseria; species Neisseria cinerea. Next base: position 140,329 of record NZ_LS483369.1, read on the forward strand.
TTGCAGCAAACCAGCTTCCAACTGTTTGGTTTACTTCTTCCAAACCTTGTTTTTTCAGGCTGGAAAACAGCTGTACGCTGATGTTCTGCCTTTCAGAGTAGGGCTTGAGCAGTTTTTTAACTTGGGACAGGGTTTTAATCTGTTCGTTTTTGGATAACTTGTCGGCTTTTGAAAGCAGGATGTGAACCGGTCGGCCTGTGGTGTGGAAAAAATCCAACATACGTATGTCGAGTTCTTTTAGAGGATGACGTGCATCCATAATCAAAATCAGGCCTATCAACTGTTTGCGTTGTTGGAGATAATCGCCAAGCAGCTTGACCCAGTGAGTCCGTATTGCTTCCGGAACTTGTGCATAACCGTAGCCGGGCAGGTCAACCAGGAAATTACCGTTTTGAAGCTCGAAGAAGTTGATATGTTGCGTCCGTCCGGGTGTCTTGGAAACATAAGCGAGGCGGACATGGTTTGTCAGGGTGTTGATAGCACTGGATTTTCCGGCATTGCTCCTGCCGACGAAGGCAATTTCGAGAGGGGTGTCGGGCAGGTCTTTAAGGTGGTTGACCGTTGTGAAGAACTTGGCGTTTTGAAAAAGATTCATGGGCATATCCTTGTTTTCTGCCGCCGTTTGACCGACAGCAAAAATATGCGGTTGGTTTTATATGAAACAGAGTAGTAATTTAATGTAAATTTAGTATAGAATAACACGTTTACAGAATCATCGGTTTTAATCGGATTAAAAATCCCGTATTTGAATATAAAAAGAGCATTGTTGCATTATCCAATGCTGTAATCAGGAGCACTCCATGAAACGATTGACTTTATTGGCCTTTGTTTTGGCTGCCGGTGCGGTTTCCGCATCTCCCAAAGCGGACGTGGAAAAAGGCAAGCAGGTTGCCGCAACGGTTTGTGCGGCTTGCCATGCAGCAGACGGTAACAGCGGCATTGCTATGTATCCGCGTTTGGCGGCACAGCATACTGCTTACATCTATCATCAAACTATCGGTATCCGTGACGGCAAACGCACCCACGGTTCGGCAGCTGTGATGAAGCCAATGGTAATGAATTTGAGCGATCAGGATATTTTGAATGTATCCACATTCTATGCCAAACAGCAGCCGAAATCCGGTGAGGCAAATCCTAAGGAAAATCCCGAATTGGGCGCAAAAATTTACCGCGGCGGTTTGAGTGAGAAAAAATTACCTGCTTGTATGTCCTGCCACGGTCCGAGTGGTGCGGGTATGCCCGGGGGTGGAAGTGAGATTCAGGCTTATCCGCGCTTGGGAGGACAACATCAGGCATATATTATCGACCAGATGAACGCTTATAAATCCGGTCAGCGCAAAAATGCCATTATGGCGGATATTGCAAACCGAATGTCCGAAGAAGATTTAAAAGCAGTTGCTAACTTTATCCAGGGTTTGCATTAATTATCCAAGAGTCTGCTTCAGAAGCCGTCTGAAAAGGTTTTCAGACGGCTTCAGACAATTTTGCGATAAGTTTTCTAAATCGCATTTGTTGGGATTGATATAAACCATCTTTATAGTCTTGAAATAAAAGGCATCAAGACAGTAGAATCGGAGCAGTGTCCTTTATTGTCCGATTCCGTCTTCTATATTCCTGATTGCGGAAGAAACACACAATGAGTAAATCCCGTAGATCTACCCCGCTTCTTTTACATCCGTGGTTCGCTTTTTTCAGTTCGATGCGTTTTGCTGTCGCTCTGCTCAGCCTGTTGGGTATTGCGTCAGTAATCGGTACGGTTTTGCAGCAAAATCAGTTGCAAACAGATTACCTGGTCAAATTCGGTCCGTTTTGGACTCGGATTTTTGATTTTTTGGGTTTGTACGATGTCTATGCTTCGGCATGGTTTGTCGTCATAATGATGTTTCTGGTGGTTTCTACCAGCTTGTGTTTAATCCGTAACGTTCCGCCGTTTTGGCGTGAAATGAAGTCTTTCCGGGAAAAGGTTAAGGAAAAATCTCTGGCGGCAATGCGCCACTCTTCGCTGCTGGATGTAAAAATTGCGCCTGATGTTGCCAAACGGTATCTGGAAGTACAAGGTTTTCAGGGAAAAACCATTAACCGTGAAGACGGTTCGGTTTTGATTGCAGCTAAAAAAGGCACGATGAACAAATGGGGCTATATCTTTGCCCATATTGCTTTGATTGTCATTTGTTTGGGCGGTCTGATAGACAGCAACCTGCTGTTGAAGCTGGGTATGCTGACCGGACGGATTGTCCCAGATAATCAGGCGGTTTATGCTAAGGATTTCAAACCCGAAAGTATTTTGGGGGCTGCTAATTTGTCATTTAGGGGGAATGTCAGTATTTCCGAAGGGCAAAGTGCAGACGTAGTTTTCCTGAATGCTGACAACGGAATGCTGGTTCAGGATCTGCCTTTTGAAGTTAAGTTAAAAAAATTTCATATTGATTTTTACAATACCGGAATGCCGCGAGATTTTGCCAGCGATATTGAGGTGACGGATAAGGCTACCGGCAAGAAACTTGAGCGGACTATCCGGGTCAATCATCCGCTGACATTGCACGGTATTACCATTTATCAGGCAAGCTTTGCGGATGGCGGTTCGGATTTGACATTTAAGGCGTGGAATCTGGGTGATGCCTCGCGAGAACCTGTTGTATTGAAGGCGACGTCTATGCGGCAGTTCCCGCTGGATATCGGCAGGCATAAATACCGTCTTGAATTTGATCAGTTTACTTCGATGAACGTGGAGGACATGAGTGAGGACGGGAAACGGGAAAAAAGTCTGAATTCCACCTTGAATGATGTCCGTGCCGTCTCTCAGGAAGGTAAGAAATACACCAATATCGGTCCTTCCATTGTTTACCGCATTCGTGATGCGGCAGGGCAGGCGGTCGAATATAAAAACTATATGCTGCCGGTTTTGCAGGAACAGGATTATTTTTGGATTACCGGCACGCGCAGCGGTTTGCAACAGCAATACCGTTGGCTGCGTATTCCTTTGGACAAACAAGGGAAAGCGGACACTTTCATGGCATTGCGCGAGTTTTTGAAAGATGGGGAAGGGCTGAAGCGCCTGGTATCTGATGCCACTAAAGACGCGCCTGCCGAAATCAGGGAACAGTTTATACTGGCGGCAGAAAATACGCTGAATATCTTTGCGCGAAAGGGCTATTTGGGATTGGATGAGTTTATTACAACCAATATTCCGAAAGAGCAGCAGGAGAAAATGCAGGGTTATTTTTATGAAATGCTTTATGGTGTGATGAATGCGGCTTTGGATGAAACCATCCGCCGATACGGATTGCCGGAATGGCAGCAGGATGAAGCGCGAAACCGTTTCTTACTGCACAGTATGGATGCATACACGGGATTAACGGAATATCCCGCCCCAATGCTGCTGCAACTGGATGGGTTTTCGGAAGTGCGTTCCTCAGGTTTGCAGATGACCCGCTCGCCCGGTTCGCTTTTGGTCTATCTCGGTTCGGTATTGTTGGTTTTAGGTACGGTATTCATGTTTTATGTGCGGGAAAAGCGTGCATGGATATTGTTTTCAGATGGCAAAATCCGTTTTGCCATGTCTTCTGCCCGCAGCGAACGGGATTTGCAGAAGGAATTTCCAAAACATGTCGAGAGTCTGCAACGGCTCGGCAAGGACTTGAATCATGACTGAACACTATAAAACCCTTCCTGAACACGAACTGCTGGTCCGAAAGTCTTTTATCCGTAATTTGAATATCTGGGATTGGGTGTTTGCCGCGCTGGTTTTTTCGGGTACGGTTTTTGTACAGACTTTATCCGGTGTCCGTATGGATATATATGAAACGGTTATTTTATGGGTAAGTGCCGGTATTGCCGTGTTTTTGGGCTGGTTTTTCAAACCTGTACGCTGGTTTGTGCCACTGTGCATATTGCTTGCTTATGCTGCCGTCGGTTTGTACGGGGGCAACATCAAATCGGCAGAAGGATTTTTGCTGCGGTATTTCCTAAGCAGTCAGTCGGCGATTATGTGGCAGTGCGCATTCGTCTTTTTCGCTTTGTTTGCCTATATTTCGGGCGCGGTTTTGGCAAGTGTCAAAAATGTGCCGACTAATACGCTTTTGGGTATAGGAAACGTATTTGCGTGGGTGTCGGCACTGGCGGGGTTTACGGGACTTTTAGTGCGTTGGCACGAAAGCTATCTGCTCCGTCCGGATGCAGGTCATATTCCCGTGTCCAACCTTTATGAAGTCTTCATCCTGTTTTTGGTGATTACCGCGCTGATGTATCTTTATTATGAAGGTAAGTTCGCCATACAGAAATTAGGCGGTTTCGTATTCAGTTTTATGGCGGTCGTCGTCGGCTTTGTATTATGGTACAGCGTATCCCGTGAGGCTCATACCATCCAGCCGCTGATTCCGGCATTGCAATCTTGGTGGATGAAGATACACGTTCCGGCAAACTTTATCGGTTACGGCGCATTTTGTATTTCTGCCATGCTGGCTATTGCCGAACTGGTTTCCTTGAATGCGGAAGAGAAGGGAAGGAAGACGTGGCTGCCGCCGTCGGCATTGATTGATGAGGTTATGTATAAGGCGATTGCCGTCGGCTTTTTGTTTTTTACCATTGCGACCATTTTGGGTGCGCTGTGGGCGGCAGATGCGTGGGGCCGTTATTGGAGTTGGGACCCGAAAGAGACTTGGGCGTTTATCGTTTGGTTGAATTATGCCGTGTGGCTGCATTTGAGGTTGGTTGCCGGTTGGCGCGGACGCGTGTTGGCATGGTGGGCAATTATCGGCTTGTTTGTAACTGCCTTTGCCTTTATCGGGGTCAATATGTTCCTGAGCGGCCTGCATTCTTATGGAACGCTGTAATCTTAAGGGTTTGAGCGGAAACTCTGTTCCGGATGAATTCCTTGTGAGGGATAAAGAACCGGCATCGTGGCAACATCATCAGAATAATACATTAGAGAGATGAAAAACTGCCGGATGCAGGGGGAAAGTGCATCATGGTTGGCGTATCGGATTTGCCAAAGAATGCCGATACCGCTTGCCTATCGGATAAAGTTGATTATTTCAGAGCCGACGTTTGAGGTGAAAGAAATAACGCCGGCAAGCCGTCGGGAAAGGTCATCATAGACGAACGATATCCGAATCGTGCAGAAGGCCTTTCAGACGGTATTTTCTTTAATAGACAGGAAATCCTTTAAAAAACATCTTCAATTTTCAGACGGCATTAAATCATGTTGGTATTAGGAATCGAATCTTCATGTGACGAAACCGGTGTCGCGCTTTATGATACGGAGCGCGGCCTTTTGGCACATCATTTGCATACGCAGATGGCAATGCACGCCGAGTATGGCGGTGTTGTGCCGGAATTGGCAAGCCGCGACCATATACGACGATTGGTTCCGCTGACAGAAGGTTGCTTGAAGGAAGCCGGAGTGTCGTATGGCGACGTCGATGCAGTTGCCTTTACCCAAGGCCCAGGTTTGGGCGGTGCGTTGCTGGCGGGGTCGAGTTACGCCAATGCCCTGGCTTTTGCGCTGGATAAGCCCGTTATCCCCGTCCATCATTTGGAAGGACATTTACTTTCCCCCCTGTTGGCGGATGAAAAACCCGAATTTCCTTTTGTCGCCCTGCTGGTTTCGGGCGGGCATACTCAGATTATGGCCGTACGGGGAATCGGCGATTACGAACTTCTAGGAGAAAGTGTCGATGATGCGGCCGGCGAGGCATTCGATAAAACGGCAAAATTGCTCGGATTGCCGTATCCGGGTGGCGCAAAGCTTTCCGAACTTGCCAAATCAGGCAGCCCCGAAGCCTTTATTTTCCCACGCCCGATGATTCATTCCGACGATTTGCAGATGAGTTTTTCGGGATTGAAAACCGCTGTTTTGACTGCCGTTGAAAAAGTGCGCGAGGCAAACGGTTCGGAAACCATACCCGAGCAAACCCGTAACGACATTTGCCGTGCATTTCAGGATGCGGTTGTGGACGTATTGACGGCAAAAGTGAAAAAGGCCTTGTTGCAGACGGGATTCAGAACGCTGGTTGTGGCAGGCGGTGTTGGTGCGAATTGGAAGCTGCGCGAAACGTTCGGCAGCTTGTCGGTGCAAGAACCTGTGCAAAAAGGCAGGCCGAAAAACCGCGAGGAAAAGGTCAATGTATTTTTTCCACCGATGGCATATTGCACGGACAACGGCGCAATGATTGCTTTTGCAGGTGCAATGCATTTGAAAACGGGTAGAGAGGCCGGCGCATTCAATGTACGCCCGCGCTGGCCGTTGTCCGAAATCGTCAAATGACAAAATGCCGTCTGAAATTGTTCAGACGGCATTTTTATTTTCGTTACGGTGCTTTATAGCGGTTGTACATGAACAGATACTGGGTAGGAAAGCGGCGTATCCAATATTCGGTATTGCGGTTGAATACGGCGGCATCATGGGTTTTGTCGCCGGTCAATTCTCCTTGAAGGGGACTGATGTGTAAGGCAAAACCCTGCCCGTCAGGCAGGCGTTCGCTGCAAAAGAACAGCGTACTTACGCCTTTGACGTTTGCCAGTTTTGCCGCCAGCGTCATGGTATAGGCAGGTTTGCCGAAGAAATCCACCCATACGCCTTCCCCGCCTTCTTGAGGGGAGGGGACATGGTCGGGCAGGACGATGGTTGCTTCGCCCGCACGTAGGGCTTTGATGATTTGTTTGACCCCTTGTATGCTGGTAGGCGCGGTTTTTCCTTTGCCGCGAACCCTGCCTGCCTGCATCACTTTGTCTATTGCTTTAATTTTCGGCGGTTTATACATGGCGGTTAAGGGGAATGGCAGCCTTTGGCTGATATATCGCCCCCCTAAGTCGTAGCTGCCTATGTGCGGCGTGATAAACAGCAGCCCTTCGTGTTTGTCCAAAGCTTCTTGAACATATTCCCAACCCTGTACCGACTTGAACAGTGTTTCGATGTCCTCCGGTTTTTTGAAAAATGCGAGGGCAAGTTCCAAACCGCTTTTTGCTGTTTCCGCAAATACGGCTTTCACCGTTTTCGGGTCGGGATTCATGCCTGCCTGACGCATATTGGCAATAATGCGTTCTCGGTCTTCTTTGCGCAGGTAAAACGCCAGATGTCCGAGGAAAACACCCAATTTGTGCAGAAAGGGCAGGGGCAGCAGGGAAAAGGATTTGAGCAGGGCGGTCAGTAGGATGTGCATAACGGGGAAGCAAGGGGGAAACAGCCTGAATTGTAAACGAAACATGCCGTCTGAAAAAGGGAAGTATTGCGGCAATATGCCTTTTCTGCTACGATGCGCGCTGCATTAAGAGTTGGGAATTCCATGCCAACCTGCTTTTCAAACGGAAAGGTAAGGTGGACGGTTGAAAAACCGATGTGGCTCGCCAGAGCAATCCAAACCCGCTTAATGCGGGAATTTTTTTGCCTGTAAGAAACGCGCAACAGGATTCCGAAACAGTAGGCAAGTGCGAATGTTTCTCACTTGTATAGAGAAAAAGCGGAGTTTTTGTTATGATTTCCGCTGTCCGAAATAAAAGGCCGTCTGAAAACACAGCAGCCTGTTTTTAATGAAAGAATAGCAATGAGCGAATATCTGTTTACTTCCGAATCGGTATCCGAAGGCCATCCGGATAAAGTTGCCGACCAAGTATCTGATGCAATTTTGGATGCCATCTTGGCGCAAGACCCCAAAGCGCGTGTCGCGGCGGAAACCTTGGTCAACACAGGCTTGTGCGTATTGGCGGGCGAAATTACCACCACCGCCCAAGTGGACTACATCAAAGTCGCACGTGAAACCATCAAACGCATCGGCTACAACTCCTCCGAACTGGGTTTTGACGCCAACGGCTGCGCAGTCGGCGTGTACTACGACCAACAATCCCCCGACATCGCCCAAGGCGTAAACGAAGGCGAAGGTATCGACTTGAACCAAGGCGCAGGCGACCAAGGTCTGATGTTCGGCTACGCCTGCGACGAAACCCCGACCCTGATGCCGTTTGCCATCTATTACAGCCACCGCCTGATGCAGCGTCAAAGCGAATTGCGCAAAGACGGCCGCCTGCCTTGGCTGCGCCCTGATGCTAAAGCGCAGCTGACCGTGGTTTACGACAGCGAAACCGGCAAAGTAAAACGCATCGACACCGTCGTCCTGTCTACCCAGCACGATCCTGCCATCAGCCATGAAGAACTGAGCAAAGCCGTGATTGAGCAGATTATCAAGCCCGTTTTGCCGTCTGAACTGCTGACCGACGAAACCAAATACCTGATCAACCCGACCGGCCGCTTCGTTATCGGCGGCCCGCAAGGCGACTGCGGTCTGACCGGCCGTAAAATCATCGTCGATACCTACGGCGGCGCAGCTCCGCACGGCGGCGGCGCGTTCTCCGGCAAAGACCCGTCCAAAGTGGACCGTTCCGCCGCTTACGCTTGCCGCTATGTTGCGAAAAACATCGTAGCCGCCGGTTTGGCAACCCAATGCCAAATCCAAGTTTCCTACGCCATCGGCGTTGCCGAACCGACTTCGATTTCCATCGACACTTTCGGCACAGGCAAAATCAGCGAAGAAAAACTGATTGCCTTAGTTCGCGAACATTTCGACCTGCGTCCTAAAGGCATCGTCCAAATGCTCGATCTCTTGCGCCCTATTTACGGCAAATCCGCCGCCTACGGCCACTTCGGCCGCGAAGAGCCTGAATTTACTTGGGAGCGCACTGACAAAGCTGCCGCACTGAAGGCAGCTGCAGGGCTGTAATTTCAGTTTGAACATCAAAAATGCCGTCTGAACAGTTCAGACGGCATTTTTATATTTTCCTGTTTCAGGCGTGACGTTCTTTGCACATCAGTTTTGCATCCAGCCAGCCGTCGCCTCCGGGAATGATATTTTTAGAAACGAAGTTGTCCAAATCAGGCAGTAGGGAAACGGCACGTCCGCTGTTGATGATGACCACCACCACCATCGGTTTGTCGCCCAGCCAGTAGCCTGCCAATGCGCGGACATTGTTGAGCGTGCCTGTTTTCAGGTGCAGAAGCCCGCCGCTTTGCTTGAGGCGGTTGCGCAAAGTTCCGTCTGTACCGGCGATAGGGAGCGTGTCGATGAAATCTTGTGCAAACGGGCTGAAATAGGCTTTTTCCAGCATTTGCGCCATCATTTTTGCAGTCAGCTGCTCTTTCCTCGACAAACCGGAACCGTTTTCCAAAACCAAATCCGCAACATCGACACCGGAAACGGCAAGCTCGCGCTTGACGGCCGCCGCCGCCTGGTCGGAAACGGTGGGCAATTTGCTGTTGCCGCCCAGTTTCAGGAAGACGGACCGTGCAATCAGATTGTCCGAACGTTTGTTCATGTCCGTCAAAATTTCCTTCATCGGTTTGGAGTGTACAAGTGCAAGCGTCTGTGCGCCTTCCGGCGTGTCGGATATGCCGATGCCATCTGAAATCTGTCCTCCGCCGAGCAGCCAGTGGTTGGTAAAGCTCTGATGAATCAGTTCTTCAAGCGGAAACATTCGGACATCGACTGCCTTGCCCAGACAGCTTCCAGGGATGGTGCCGCGCAGTTTCAGCATATTATCGGTAAAAGACGCATGCATCAGTTTCTTGACTGAAGGGCAGGACGCTTTGGCCGAGGTAATTTTCAGGCTGTTTTGGGCACGGATATCCGGCAGAGGCGGATTGGTGAGGATATCGATACCGTTGGCAGAATTACGTTCGGCACGGACTCTGACCATGCCTGAGGAGAGCATGGTCGGATTGGGGGAAGTCATAAAAGGAGAGCCGCCGTCGGCTTCGAAATCGTCGGGACTGCCGACTTCTCCCCACAGCTTGTGGTCGAGTATCAGGTGTCCCGTGATATTGCGGATGCCTTTGTCGCGCAACTGGCGTTGGACGGCAAGCAGGTTTTCCTGATCGAAAACGGGGTCGCCACTGCCTACCCAGTACAAATCGCCATCGAGCGTGCCGTTACTCACTTTGCCGTTGCTTTTAAATGCCGTCGTCCAGCGATAATTGCTGCCGAAGGTTTTGAAGGCGGTAAAGGCCGTGATAAGTTTCATGGTGGAGGCGGGGTTTACGGGAACATCCGCACGGTGGTCGATAATGACTTTGCCGCTGTCGAGCTCTTGGACATATACGGCGATTTCGTTTTGCGGAATGCGGCCGGTATCGAGTGCTTGCGCAGCCAGCGAGGTTAGAAGCAGCAGCAGGGAGGCTGCTGTTTTGGGGAAATTCATGGGTGAATCTGTTGTATAAAAAGGCAATTATAAGGCAAAGTCGGATATGGGGAAACGGAAAGGGCTTGGTTTTCGGGTTGTCTGTATTAAAAACTGAATATATAATAATTATCATTATGAGAAGTAGGTAGCGTTTAAGGTTAAAACCTTATTGTTCAGGAGGAATTATTGTGGCTAAGAAAATCAGTATTTTAGTGGGTAGTCTGCGTCGTGCTTCTTTTGCACGCAAGGTGGCATTGAATGCGGTACAGATGTTTCCAGAAGGCTATCAGGCGGAAATTGTCGAAATCGGGCATCTGCCGCTTTATAATTTCGATTATGACGATCCTGCCGTGGGAGATGTGCAGCTTCCTGAAAGTTATACGGATTTCCGTGAGACGATTAAGGCTTCAGACGGCATTTTGTTCGTTACTTCCGAAAACAACCGGACTGTGCCGGCATGTTTGAAAAATGCGGTGGACATCGGTTCTAAACCGAATGCCGATGTGGCGTGGAAACACAAACCTGCCGGTATCATCAGCCATTCCGTCGGTAAGATGGGGGGCTACAGTTCTCAAAAAAACCTGCGTCTTGCTTTGTCTTATTTCGATATGCCGCTGACAGGGCAGCCTGAGGTGTTTTTGGGCAATTCGCCGACGCTGTTTGATGAAAAAGGCAAATTGATCGACTCTGCAAGGGATTTTGTTCAGTCATATATTAATCAGTTTGTCTCTCTGGTGGAGAAACACGCAAAATAGGTTGGAAACGGTCAAAAACCGCAGAATTTTTGTTCTGCGGTTTTTTGTTGCTGCTAAATTGCAGCTAATGTTCGAGTGTTAGAATAGCCGCGGTTTATCTGAAAGGGAAAGTTGATGCGTGTATTGTTGGTTGAAGATGATGCGATGATTGCGGAAGCAGTGTCGGCAAATTTGAAAGACGGCGGTTATGCGGTGGATTGGGTCAAAAACGGCGCGCAGGTTGCGGCGGCGGCCGCTGCCCAGCCTTATGACCTGATGCTGCTGGATTTGGGTTTGCCGGGGCGTGATGGTTTGGATGTTTTGTCGGAAATACGCGCGACAGGCTGTACCGTCCCCGTCTTGATTGTTACGGCACGGGATGATTTGTACAGCCGGCTGAACGGTTTGGACGGCGGTGCGGACGACTATATCGTCAAACCGTTCGATATGGCGGAGCTTCAGGCACGGATGAGAGCGGTGTTGCGGCGCGGGAGCGGTCAGGGACAGGTTTGCCTGTCCAACGGTGTGATTTCGCTGAATCCGGCAACGTATCAGGCGGAAATTGTTGCCGAGGGGAGGCAGGTGGCATTGAGCAATAAGGAGTTTGCAGTATTGCAGGCTTTGTTGGCGAGGCCGGGTGTCATTCTGTCGCGTTCGGATTTGGAAGATAAGATTTACGGCTGGGGCGAGGAAGTCGAAAGCAATGCGGTAGATTTCCTGATTCATGCGCTGCGCAAGAAATTGGGTAAGGAAAACATCCAAAATGTACGCGGTGTCGGTTGGCTTGTGCCGGGTGCCGTTTGAGAAGATGCTGTCTGGACAGGAGTGGCGTTGCCGATGTTGAACCGTTTAATCCGTATGTTGAAGCAGTCGCTTCAAGTCAGAATCAGTATCGCGCTGATTTTGATGTTTTTGCCGCTGGCAATGGCTGCCGGCGTTTTTTCTTATTACGATACTTTTCATGAAGCGGAAGAACTTCAGGATGACCTGTTGCGTCAGACGGCATTGTATGTCGGTCCCGATTACCATCCCGATGCTTTGCCGGAGGGGGACGACGATACACGTATTTTGGTACAGATGCCGGATCAGGAGCCGATTGTCAGTCTGCCGATACATTTGAAAGACGGACTGCATACTTTGCGTGCGGACGGGGATGACGATTATTACCGCGTCTATATCCGCACGACGGGGCAGGGACGGATTGCCGTCATGCAGGAAAACGAATACAGGGAAGATTTGGCCGCGGATGCGGCGATGCAGAGCGTGCTGCCCCTGTTGGCGGCTTTGCCGCTGATTATTCTGCTGACCGTGTGGATTACGCATCAGGCTATGCGTCCCGTCCGTATTTTGTCGCAGAATCTGGAACAGCGAAGACTCGATGATTTGTCTGCTTTGAATACGGACAATATCCCCAGCGAGATAAAAGGTTTTGTTACGGCCATCAATCTGCTTTTGAAACGTGTGGATGAAGATATACGCCGTCGGCAACGGTTTATCGCCGATGCGGCGCACGAGTTGCGGACGCCGATGACCGCCCTTTCCCTTCAGGCGGAACGCCTCAACAATATGCCGCTCCCACCCGATGCGGCGCGGCAGTCTGCCGTTTTGCAGCAAAGCATACGGCGCAACAAACACCTGCTCGAGCAGCTTTTGGCTTTGGCGCGTTCGCAGTCGAATGAAACCCCTCTGACGAAAACGACATTCGGGCTGCAAAGCCGTTTCCGCCGGGTATTGCAGGAACTCATGCCGCTTGCTTTGGAGAAACGGCAGGACATCGGTGTGGCAGTCGAAGGTGATTTCGAAATATTTGCCGATGAAACCGAAATCTATACCTTGGTTAAAACGTTTGTTGATAACGCAATACGTTATACACCGTCCGAAGGCAGGATAGATTTGGGTTTCACAGACGAAGGGAAATATCTTGCCGTGTGGGTTGAAGATAACGGGAAAGGCATTCCGGAATCCGAACGCGTCCGCGTCCTTGACCCGTTTTACCGTATTTTGGGAACGGAGCAGCAGGGGACAGGGTTGGGGCTGTCTATTGCCGATACGCTTGCCAAAAAATACGGCGGACATTTGGAATTGGCCGACAGCCGGAGATTCGGACACGGTCTGCTGATACGCGCTTTGTTGGACAAGGAAACCCTGAAATAGACAGATGCCGTCTGAAAACAGGTTTCAGACGGCATTTTCTACATCAATACGATGTCGTATTGTTCCTGCGTGTAGGCGGTTTCGACTGCCAGAGAAATCGGTTTGCCGATGAAATCTATCAGCATAGCCAACGATTGCGATTCTTCGTCGAGGAAAAGGTCGATGACGTTGGGTGCGGCAAGGATGCGGAAAGATTGCGCATCGTAGCGTCGGGCTTCACGGACGATTTCGCGCTGGATTTCATAACACACGGTTTGCGGCGTTTTCAAACGGCCCCGGCCTTGGCAGGAAGGACAGGGTTCGCAGAGGATTTGGCTGAGGTTTTCGCGCGAGCGTTTGCGTGTCAGCTCGACCAAGCCCAGGCTGGTAAAGCCGTTGAGGGTAACGCGGGTACGGTCGAAGGCAAGGGCTTTGGCAAGCTCTTGCAAGACGGCTTCGCGGTGCGCTTCCTGCGCCATGTCGATAAAGTCGATGATGATGATGCCGCCAAGGTTGCGCAGCCTTAATTCACGGGCGATGGTGTGGCAGGCTTCTAAGTTGGTGCGGAAGATGGTTTCGTCGAAGTTGCGTGCGCCGACGAAGCCGCCGGTGTTTACATCTATCGTGGTCATGGCTTCGGTGGACTCGATAATCAGGTAGCTGCCGAAGTTGAGGTTGACGCGCGGTTGCAGGGCTCGGTTGATTTCCTGTTCGACGTTGTGGGTCTCAAACAGCGGGCGTTCGCCTTTGAATAGCTCTATCCTGCCCAATGCTCCGTGGACGTATTGTTCGGCGAAGCGCGTCATGCGGCCGTAGTTCGCGGTGGAGTCGACGAGGATTTTTTGCGTGTCGCAGCTGAACATATCGCGCAACACGCGCAGGCTCAGCGGTAAGTCTTGATACAGCAGGGTTTCGGGCGGTTGGATTTTTGCCTGCTCTTGGATGTGTTCCCACACTTTGGTCAAGTAGTTGATGTCGGATTGTAGCTGTTCGTCGGTGGCGTTTTCGGCGTTGGTGCGGATGATGTAGCCGTGGCATGCCTTTTCCGGCAGGAGCTTGTTGAGACGCTCGCGCAGGTTGCTTCGTTCCGTATCGTCCTCGATACGCTGGGATACGCCGATATGTTCTTCCTGCGGAAGGTGGACGAGAAAACGCCCTGCCAGCGAGATTTGTGTGGAAAGGCGCGCGCCTTTGGTGTTGATCGGGTCTTTGATGACCTGCACCAAAACCGACTGCCCTTCAAACAACATATGTTCGATGCGCTGGGTTTCGTCGGGGTTGCGGCGTTGTTCGAGGACATCGACGATGTGCAGAAACGCCGCGCGTTCCAAACCGATGTCGATAAACGCGCTCTGCATGCCGGGCAGCACACGGCGCACCACGCCCAGATAAATATTGCCGACCAAGCTGTGTCCGCTGTTACGCTCGATGTGCAGTTCGCAGATATTGTTTTCCTCCAACACCGCCACGCGCGTTTCCTGCGGCGTGATGTTGACCAATACCGTTTCGGGCGGACGGGCGATGTCCTTTGGGATGGGTAGTCCTGACAACATGGTTTTTCCTGAAAATGTAATAAAAATATTTTTGCATCCGTTCCGACGCGCAGCGCGGGTGCAAAAATATTTTTCATAAGGGTTATCATACTTTAAAAAACAAATTTTGGCACATGATGTCCGTGCCGTCTGAAAATGCACCGGTCCGGCACTTGCCAAACAGGGAGAATGCCCCTATATTGATTATCATTGCAAACTCTGTGGAAAATGAATATGCAGGCTGTTACCATGTACACAGGTGCGTTTTGTCCCTACTGCACGATGGCGAAAAGGCTGCTGCATGCTGCAGGCGTTGAAAACATAGGCGAAATCCGTGTCGATACGAATCCTGAAGCCTTTGCCGAAATGCAGCAGCGCTCCGGACAGCGCAGCGTACCGCAGATTTTCATCGGCGAAACGCATGTCGGCGGATTCACCGACCTGTACCGCCTTCAGCAGGAAGGCAAGTTGGACGAATTACTGAACCCTTAACCCCAAAAACTAGGAAAACAAAATGAGCGAAGAACTGCAACCCGTATTCAGCATTGAGCGTCTGTATGTCAAAGACTTGTCTTTGGAAGTGCCGCACGCGCCGCAAATCTTCTTGGAACAGGGCGAGCCTGAAGTCGATATGCGTGTTTCCACTGACAACAGCAAACTGGAAGACGGCTACTACAACGTTGACGTTACCGTTACCGTTACTGCCAAGCTGAATAACGAGCGTACCATGTTCCTGAACGAAGTAACTCAAAGCGGCATCTTCCGTTTGGAAAACATTCCTGAAGAAGACGTACAACTGCTGTTGGGCGTGGCTTGTCCGAATATCCTCTTCCCTTACGCGCGCGAAGCCATTTCCACCAGCGTAACCCGTGCAGGCTTCCCGCCTGTACTGCTTGCTCCGATCAACTTCGAAGCTATCTACCAACAACAACAGGAAGCTAACGCTTAATCACGTTATACCTGTGTGCAGGCCGTCTGAAACATTGCGTTCAGACGGCCTTTTTGTTTTCCGATAAAATACGGCAAACTTTACCCAGCCGCTTTTCATGATGACGCCAGAAACCCAAAAACAGCTCAAAATCACCGATGTTTCCGCCAAGAAGCTCGACAAACTCAACCTCCATACCGCATGGGATTTGGTTTTGCACTTGCCGCTGCGTTACGAGGACGAGACGCACATCATGCCGATTAAGGATGCGCCGATCAGCGTGCCGTGTCAGGTTGA
The DNA here is from genome assembly GCF_900475315.1 of Neisseria cinerea. NCBI lineage: Bacteria > Pseudomonadati > Pseudomonadota > Betaproteobacteria > Neisseriales > Neisseriaceae > Neisseria > Neisseria cinerea. The sequence continues at coordinate 156,120 of NZ_LS483369.1, forward strand.
GGGCGAAGTCATCCATCAGGAAGTAACGTTCAAACCGCGTAAGCAGCTTATCGTCCAAATCGCCGACGGTTCCGGCAGTGTCCTTTTTCTGCGTTTCATCCACTTTTACGCCAGCCATCAGAAGCAGATGGCAGCAGGCAAACGCATCCGCGCCGTGGGCGAAATCAAACACGGGTTTTACGGCGACGAGATGATTCATCCCAAAATACGCGATGCCGAGAGCGGCGGTTTGGCGGAAAGCCTCACGCCGATTTATCCGACCGTAAACGGCCTGAACCAGCCCACTTTGCGCCGCATCATTCAGACGGCCTTGGACGTTACGCCGTTGCACGATACCTTGCCTGATGCTTTATTAGGCCGTCTGAAACTGCCACACCTTGCCGAAAGCCTTCGTCTTCTGCATTCACCGCCGCCTAGTTTCACTATTCATCAACTTTCAGACGGCACGCTGCCTGCATGGCAACGGCTCAAATTCGACGAACTGTTGGCGCAACAGTTGTCCATGCGGCTGGCGCGACAGAAGCGCGTCAGCGGCACGGCGCCAGCATTGGGCGGCGACGGTACGTTGACTAATGCACTGCGCCACGCTTTACCGTTTGCCCTGACCGATGCCCAAGAAAAAGTTGTTTCCGAAATCTGCCGCGATATGGCGCAAACCCACCCCATGCACCGCCTGCTACAAGGCGATGTCGGCAGCGGCAAAACCATTGTGGCGGCTTTGTCTGCGCTGACCGCTATTGAATCCGGCGCGCAGGTGGCTGTAATGGCGCCGACTGAAATCCTTGCCGAACAGCATTTCATCAAGTTCAAACAATGGCTTGAGCCGTTGGGTCTCGAAGTCGTCTGGCTTTCCGGCAGCCAGCGCAAAAAAGCCAAAGACGAAGCCAAAGCCAAACTCGCCGACGGCACTGTCAAAATCGCTGTCGGCACGCACGCCCTGTTTTCAGACGACGTCGAGTTCCAAAATCTCGGCTTGGTGATTGTGGACGAACAACACCGCTTCGGCGTCGCCCAACGCCTCGCCCTCAAAAACAAAGGGCGCGACGTCCACCAGCTGATGATGTCTGCCACGCCCATCCCGCGTACGCTCGCCATGAGTTTCTTCGCCGATTTGGACGTGTCCGTCATCGACGAATTGCCGCCCGGGCGCACCCCGATTAAAACCCGTCTCGTCAACAACGTCCGCCGCACCGAAGTCGAAGGCTTCGTCCTCAACATCTGTCGCAAAGGGCAGCAGGCATACTGGGTCTGTCCGCTGATTGAAGAAAGCGAAACCCTGCAACTGCAAACCGCCACTGAAACCCTCGAGCAGCTTCAGGCGGCATTGCCCGAACTCAACATCGGCTTGGTACACGGGCGCATGAAGGCTGCCGAAAAAGCCGAAGTCATGGCGGAATTTGCCGCAGGCCGTCTGAACGTCTTGGTCGCCACCACCGTCATCGAAGTCGGCGTAGATGTGCCCAACGCCGCCCTGATGGTGATCGAACACGCCGAGCGCATGGGCTTGGCGCAGCTGCACCAATTACGCGGGCGGGTAGGGCGCGGCGCGGCAGAAAGCGTGTGCGTCCTCCTGTTTGCCGAACCCTTGAGCGAACTCGCCAAAGCGCGGCTGAAAGTCATCTACGAACACACCGACGGCTTCGAAATTGCCCGTCAAGACCTTAACATCCGCGGACCCGGCGAATTTCTCGGCGCGCGCCAAAGCGGCGTCCCCATGCTGCGCTTCGCCAACCTTGAAGAAGACCTGCACCTCTTGGAACAAGCGCGCGAAATCGCCCCCATGTTGATTGAGCAAAACCCCGAAATCGTCGAAGCGCATTTGGCAAGATGGCTTTCCAGCAGGGAAGGGTATTTGGGCGTGTAGGAAGGTGTTGACGTGGGTGGCTTGGGCGGAACGGATGGGAAGAATATCCGCAAATGTGCCGCTGCAACCGCAGTTTCACAGGCGGAGTTAAGGATTAATGATTGAATGCGTGGCTGCGAATGATATGCCGTCTGAAGGGCAGGGTGTTTCAGACGGCATTATTTTTTCCATGCGGTGCTTAAAACGAAAGATACGGGATCGTAATATTTGGGCAGCGTCTGCGGAATACCCAAGTCGTTGCGGTACACGACGCGGTAGCGGTCGGCATACCATGCGGGGACGATGATGTATTGGTGGCGGACGGTGCGGTCAAGCGCGCGTGCGGCGGTTTGCAGTTCGGCACGGTTTCGGAAGCTGCCGAAATGGGTGAGCAGCTTTTCGATTTCCGGGCGGCAGATGCCGGCAAGGTTGCGGCTGCCTTCGGTTTTTGCCGCCTCGCAGCCGAAATAGTCGCGCTGTTCGTTGCCCGGGCTTTCGCTGTTGCCGTAAACCGTAATGGTCATGTCGAAATCGAAGTTGTCGAGGCGTTTCTGGTATACGGCGGGATCGACGGTGTGCATGTGCATGGTTACGCCGATTTTTGCCAAGTCGCGCTGCCATTTGGCGGTGATGCGCCCGTATGCCTTGCCTGCGTTCAGGAATTCAAAAGCCAGCGGATTGCCGAGGCGGTCGGTGAGTTTGCCGTTCCGGTAGCGGTAGCCTGCCTTTTCTAAAAGGGTACGGGCTTTGATAAGGTTGGGGCGTATGCCGTTTTTCAAATCGGTTTGCGGCGGTTCGGGAACATTCTGACTCAAAACGGCGGGATTGAGCGTATTGCCCAAAGATTGGAGCAGCCTGAGTTCCGAACCCTGCGGCCTGCCTGATGCCGCCATGTTGCTGTTGGTAAAAAAGCTGTTGCTTCGGCGGTATGCGCCGTAGAAAAGGCGTGCATTGGTACTTTCGAAATCGAAACTTTCCACCATTGCCTGCCGTACAAAGGGATGGTTGAACGGCGCACGGCGCAGGTTCATGACAAAACCCTGCATGCCGGCGGTGTTTTCCTGTTTCCATTCGTGTTTGCCCAAGTCCCGTTTAGCAAGTATGTCGGCAGGGTAGGCGCGTGCCCAGTTGCGGGCGATGTTTTCGTGTACGAAATCATATTGTCCGGCTTTGAGGCCTTCGAGACGGACACTGTCGTCTTTGAAATATTTGAAACGGACGGTGTCGAAGTTGTACCGCCCCCTGCGTGTTGGCAGGTTTTGCGCCCAGTAGTTTTTGTCGCGCGCGTATTCGCTCATGCGCCCGGTGTCTGCTTTGACGAAGCGGTAGGGGCCGGAGCCGATGGGCATTTTGTTTGCGCCTTTTTCCAGCCCTTCGGGATAGCTTTTATGCGAAAATACAGGCAGTTGCCCCAAGACCATGTGTAATTCGGCATTGCGCTGTTTGAAGCGGAAAACGACTGTCCTGTCGTCGGGCGTTTCGACTTTGGCAACATCGCTCCAGTAGATGTGGTAGGAGGGATTGGCGTCTTTGTCTTGAGTGAGCAGGCGGAATGAGGCGGCAACGTCTTTGGCAAGGACGGGGTCTCCGTTGTGGAATTTGGCTTTCGGGTTGAGCTTGAATGTTGCCGACAATCCGTCTTCGGCAAGCCAGAAGTCTTGCGCCAGCAAGCCGTACATGGAGAAAGGTTCGTCCCAACTGTTGTCGGTGAGTCTGTCCACGGTCAGCATAAGAACGCCGACTTCTTTGTCGCCTTTGAGGGTAAACGGGTTGAACGTATCAAAACCGCCCTGCATCGGCAGGGAAAACGCCCCGCCTTTGGGTGCGTCGGGATTGACGTATTCGTAGGCGCGAAAGCCGGCGGGATATTTCGGTGCCTGCCCCAAACCCAAACCGTATGCGGCAAAAGCGGTGGTCGTGGAGAAGGAAAGCAGGAGGAGGACGAGGGTTTTCATAAGGTTCCAAACCGAACGGGGCGATGAAGCCCGATTATAGCAAAAGGTCGTCTGAAAACTGTTTTCAGACGACCTTTTATTTAATTACAATAAAAATGTTAACAACAAAAAAACAAACCGCTTTTTTCCGTTTGGAAACAAAACAAAATTTTAACTAAAATTGTCAACAATTCCTTGATGCACACACAAAAAAACTTTAATATTTGTAACTATATGTAACATTATAAATTTTAAATATTTTCTGAGTAAGGGGAAGTAATGAGCATACATCTCGACTTCGGTATTCTGCCCCTGATTTCCCTATGCCATTGTATATGCAACAGACTAAAGATACTGATATTTCCATTCCTGAACATATCGATATGGATATTATCCTTGAATCGGGTGGAGACTAAATGCCAATAATTTGGATACGTTGGAAAAGGGATATTTGATTGGGAATGGGATGAAGATAAGTGTAGATGAGTTGGGGAAAAAAGTGTTAGAACATATCGGTAAGAATGAACCGTTATGTTATTGTTGAAAAATCTATTGGTTAACTTCAATCAGGAAAAACATGAAGAAGTTAGGAAGTTGATTTATCAGTTGATAGAGTTGGATTTTCTGGAAATTTTGTGAGAGATTCTATGAAAAACTGGAAGCAGTTTATATTTTTCGTAATATTAGTAATAGCTTGTTATCAATTGCTATATTTTTTATCAGATATGTTTCTTCTCGACTACATTAACAAATATAGTTGGAATTTGAATTTTATTCAGGGTACTTTGAATTTTTTTTCAATATATCTGCCATATGTTTTTGTTAGCCGAATTTTTAGGAATACTAACCAAGAAAAGGAGTATAAAAATGATTGAACTTCAACCTCATGAATTGAAGCTGGTTTCAAGGGGCTTGTAACAGACAATATAGCTGGAAATGTAGCTAATGCTGCCACAACCAAAGGAGGTTCCACATGGGGGGATTTTGTTGCAATACCTGCTGCCGCAGCGATAGTTCATTTTCTGCCGAAAAATGCTTTCGGTACTGTTGGTGCAAGTGCTGTATACAATGTGACTCGTGATTGGGTAAATGATGCCGTTAATGTACCTCCTTATAACGGAAGACCAATCTTTGAGATTGAACATGGATCAACTGCTCCCGCAACAAAAGCAGATAAATCAGGAAACGGCTACACTGACGGCACAAATTACTGCTGATATTTCTCATCGTTCAGACGACCTCTAAAAGAACGTACCGATACCGCTTTTCATCTAGAACAGTTCGCGAATCCCAACGCTACTCCGCTTTCAGACGACGTCAGGTTGAGACTAAATGCCAATAATTTGGATACGTTGGAAAAGGGGTATTTGATTGGGAATGGGATGAAGATAAGCGTAGATGAGTTGGGGAAAAAAGTTTTAGAACATATCGGTAAGAATGAACCGTTATTGTTGAGAAATCTACTGGTTAACTTCAATCAGGAAAACATGAAGAAGTTAGGAAGTTGGTTGGAGAGTTGATTAGGGTAGATTTTATTTAAATGAAAGACTAGGCTATGAAATCAAAATTTGTGTATAAGTTACTGGTACTTTCAAAGTACCTGTATATTTTAATTTGTATATCAATACCAATCGTTTTTATTTATGAAAGCTACCAAGGATATGATGTTGATTTTATAATTTATATTCGTGCGTTTATTATTTTTTCCATATTGGGTGTATTAACTCAATATTCTATGTCTAATTTTTTTGAAAAGGAAAAATAATATCATTGAACTATCCATTGAGGAGCTGGAGCTAATTTATGGAGGAGGCTTAGGAGAGAGAATCCTTCAAGGAGGAGCAAATGGTGCACAAATAGGAGGATCAATTGGTGCAGGTATTGGTCTAGGTGTCGGTATAGCTTTGGGAGGTATTCCTGCCGGACCGGCTATGATGGTCGGTGGAACAATTGGTGCTGCTGTTGGTGCTGCGTATTGAATGAAACAGAATCGGAAGCTACGCCGGATGTAGGCATTCCTGATATTTCAGACGACATCGAAATCTCAGTGGAAAATGTTTCTTTCCGTTATGCCGATAACGAGCCATATGTTTTACAAAACGTCAGCTTCAAGATCGGACGTGGTGAATCGCTTGCGTTAATTGGACGATCGGGCTGCGGTAAATCGACACTTTTGGATATTTTAAGCGGCAATTTACCTCCCGAATCAGGCAAAGTCATGATAAATGGACACGACATTTACAGCTTACCGCCACGTTTTATCCGCAATTTGAGTGCGATGGTCAGGCAGGATGATGTTTTATTTGCTGGCTCAATTGCAGAGAATATCTGTTTTTTCGATACAGAACCGGGTAGAGGAAAAATCGAACATTGCGCCTGCCTTGCTATGATTCACGAAGAAATCTCCGCCATGCCTATGGGCTATGAAACCTTGATCGGCGATATGGGCAGCGCACTGTCAGGCGGACAAAAACAACGCATCGTATTGGCGCGGGCCTTATATTGCGAACCGAAAATCCTATTTTTAGATGAAGCGACCAGTCATTTGGATATTGCCAATGAAAAAGCAGTCAATGCAAACTTGAATGGCTTGTCTATCATAAAAATTATGGCGGCACACAGAAAGGAAACGGTGGAATCAGCAGATAGGAAAATGTCTTTAGGATAAAAATACAGTTTCAAAAATACTCAAGACTGCTGCCGTTTTTTCGCCTGAGCGTCAAACTCCGCCAGCGTCATGTTCAAAGTCTGCAAACATGGTGTCATTACTGCATCGACAGCTTGGTTCACATGATCCCTTTCCACAGGCAACGGACGGTAAACGAAGAGCTTGAAGAGTTCGCTCAACTCAATCGAATCCGCCCCTGTTTTCAAAACCCAGCCCTGTCTGCCGGAATAGATATAGCCGTACCGCGCCAGCTTTTCCAGAAGCTCGCCCAACTCGTCGTAGCCCATATTGATATGCCGTCTGAACTCCTGAACGGACAGGGTTCGGCCTTCTTTTTGCGCCGCATCCAGAAGCAGTAGGATTTTCAACACGTCGTCAAACCGTCCGCGTGAGTCGAACCCCCTGCGGAAGGCCTCGCCCTGCCAATAAGACAGCGACGAAGTCAGCACCGCGCCGCCCAACAACAGCGTCCACAGCAGGTTTAACCAAAGCAGGAAAAACGGCACGGCGGCAAATGCGCCGTAAATCGAGCGGTAGCCGTCGAAATTGCCCATATACCAGGTGAACAGGAAACGTGCCGTCTCCAGGCAGAATGCTGTAATCAAAGCCCCGACAAACGCCTGCCGGGCGGGCACGAAGCGGTTGGGCACGAAGCGGTACAGCCCCCACAACAAGACGGTCATGAAAGCCAGCCTTGCCGCCGTCTTCAACGCGTCCGTCCATTGTTGCGCTCCGGAGGAGAGTACGGAGTCTTGAACCGACCCGACCATAAAGGAAATGCCCACACCCAGAGACAAAGGCCCGAAAGTCAGCAACGCCCAATAAACGAGGAACTGCATCATCCAGGGGCGTTGCGTGTTAACCCGCCAGATGCGGTTGAACGCATTGTCTATCGTCCGAATCAGCATCAGCGAGGTTACGACCAGCATCACGCTGCCGATGGCGGTCAGCCGGTTTGCCTGATCGCGGAATGCGTCGATATAGTCGAACACCATATCCGCGCCCTGCGGCACAATGGTTTGGTTGACGAAGGAGACGAACGAATCTGACCAGCGGTCGAATACGGGGAAAATCGAAGCGACCGCGACCATTACGGTCAGTACGGGGACGAGTGCCAGCAGCGTCGTAAACGTCATGCTCGCCGCTGCCTGCGGTACGCGCTCTTCACTGAAACGGCGGACGACAAACCATGCAAATGCACAGATTTTATTGTCTGCCAAACCTTGCCAACGTTGTAAAAAGGTCATAATCTCTTACCAGATTTCATGTTTTCAAACTGTTTCAGACGGTATCTGGACAACCGTTATGCCGTCTGAACGCCAAACTATTTTAACGGAATCCGCCCATGAACCCAAATCCCCTCAAAATCCTCGTCCTCTACTACTCTCAAAACGGCAGCACCCTCAACCTTGCCCGCCAAATCGCACGCGGCATCGAAAGCGTCGCAGGCTGCGAAGCCGTATTGCGCACCGTCCCCAAAGTCTCTACCGTCTGCGAAGCCGTCGAAAAAGACATCCCCGACAGCGGTGCGCCCTACGCCACCGCCGAAGACCTCAAAACCTGCGCCGCCCTTGCCCTCGGCAGCCCCACCCGCTTCGGTAACATGGCGGCCGCCATGAAATACTTCATCGACGGCACCATCCCCCTGTGGCTCGGCGCAGAACTCGCCGGTAAACCTGCCACCGTCTTCACCAGCACCGCCTCCCAACACGGCGGACAAGAAACCACGCTGCTTACCATGATGCTCCCCCTTCTGCACCACGGCATGATTATCAGCGGCATCCCCTACACTGAATCCGCCCTCGGCAATACCCGAAGCGGCGGTACCCCTTACGGCGCGTCCCACGTTGCCGGACATGACGGTAAACCCGTCCTGACCGCAGAAGAAAACGACATTGCCTTCGCACAAGGCAGACGGCTTGCGGAGCTTGCCGTCAAGTTGGCCTAAACAGCCTCCTTTCAGACGGCATGAGGAATGATGCCGTCTGAAAGCGTTTGCCTGTATAATCCGCATCTTTGCCTTTCCGCATTCGCGGTTCGAAAACCTCCCGCGTTACCAAAACTAGGATTCAGTATGTCAAACCAACAAGCCTTGGTCATCTTTTCGGGCGGCCAAGATTCCACTACCTGCCTGATTCAGGCGATTCAAACTTACAGACGCGAAAACGTCCAAGCCATCACTTTCCAATACGGGCAACGCCATGCTGTCGAGCTGGAACGCGCCTGCTGGATTGCGCAGGATTTGGGCATCAAACAAACCGTACTCGACTTGAGCCTGATGCGGCAGATTACGCACAATGCCCTGATGGACGAAGCCGCCGCCATCGAAACTGCCAAAAACGGCGTTCCGAATACCTTTGTAGACGGCCGTAACGCGCTTTTCCTGCTCTACGCCGCGATTTACGCCAAAGGGCAGGGGATACGGCACATCATCGCAGGCGTGTGCGAAACCGACTTCTCCGGCTATCCCGACTGTCGCGACGTGTTCGTCAAATCCATGAACGTTACCCTTAATCTGGCGATGGACTATGATTTCCAAATCCACACGCCGCTGATGTACCTGACCAAGGCGCAAACTTGGGCGTTTGCGGATGAAATGGGCGCACTGGACTACATCCGCGAGCAGACCCACACCTGCTACAACGGCATCGTCGGCGGCTGCCACGAATGCCCGAGCTGCGTGTTACGCGAGCGCGGATTGGCGGAATATTTGGAGAGTAAAAAGGCCGTCTGAAAATACAACCATCCTCCGATACAAGCCTTATCATGCCCAAACTTTATATGTTCTATCTCGGCGGTAACGCAGGCCGCTCCAATATCGAAGTGCACGACATCCAATTTGCCGTGTGCGACGATTACCGCGAAGCCATTCCCGCGCTCAAAGCCGCATGGTTCGGCGATGCGGACAAAATCCACATCGACGGCTGGCAGATTGTCGAATGGGCGGATGGTTACGATGTCTGCGTACGGGAGGCGGGAGAACATACCGCAATGCCGTCTGAACACGCCCAGCACCTGTATTTTGTCAATGTCGGCGGTTATCGCGCGGGTCAGCTTGCAGAAGCGCACGCTTTCGGACTGTTCGCCGCCGCCACGCCTGATGAAGCCAAACAAAAAGCCCTGCAAACCCTGTTGACCGACCATGTTCAGCAACATAAAGACAACTTAAAAGACGTGGACAATCTGCTTGCGCTCGACCGCATCGGCAATCACACCATCCGCCTGACCCCGAATCCGCACGGCAAGCCTGCCGAAATCGGCTTTCAGGGCTATTTACCGATTTAAAGTACCCACCATGAAAATTACCAAGATATTTACCTTCGACTCTTCACACATGCTCGACGGGCATGACGGCAAATACCAAAACCTGCACGGGCATACCTACAAACTCGAAATCACCGTTTCAGACGGCATCGTCAGGGGCGGGCCGAAAGACGGTATGGTAATGGATTTCACCGACCTTAAAGCCATTGTGAAAAAATACATTACCGATCCCTTCGACCACGCGTTTATCTACCACGGCGACAACGGTCGTGAATGCCAAATCGCCGCGCTCTTAGAGGGCTGGAACATGAAAACCCTGCGCCTGCCCTGCCGCACCACTGCTGAAAACATGTCGATCGAAATGTACGACCGTTTGAAAAACGCCGGGCTGAACGTGTGCAGCGTGAAATTGTGGGAAACACCGACATCGTGTGCGGAGTATGAAGGACGGTGTAGGGCATTCTGATTTGAATCTGCAGTAAAATGTTTTTTCCGCTTGGATTCTCCGTTCTTCAGACGGCATTCCATCTCAAACGTACCCATTAAAAGGAACAGCTATGAAACTCCTCTCCACCCTCTTAGTCCTCCTTGTCGCCGTCGAACATTTCTACATTGCCTGGCTTGAAATGACACAGATTCCCAGCGAAAAAGCGGCGGAAACGTTCAAGCTGCCTTATGAATTTATGGAACAAAAGCGCGTGCAGACCCTGTTTGGCAACCAAGGGCTGTATAACGGCTTTCTCGGCATCGGGCTGGTGTGGTCGCGGTTTGCCGTGCCGGACAATGCCGTTTACGGCGCAACGATTCTGTTTCTCGGTTTCGTATTGATTGCCGCCGCATGGGGCGCGTTCTCTTCCGGCAACAAAGGCATACTTGTCAAACAAGGTTTGCCCGCGATGCTGGCAGCCGCTGCGGTATTGGCGGTATGAAAAAAATCAGCGTTACACCCAAAAATCCGCAATACCGTATCGTCGAAATTTTTGAGAGCCTGCAAGGCGAGGGCTGGAATACGGGCATGCCTGCCATTTTCGTCCGCTTGGGTAAATGCAATTTAGCGTGCGGCTGGTGTGATACCGATTATTTGACATTCGGCATGATGGGCCTGTCCGACATCTTAGGCCGTCTGAAAACCTACGCCGCTCGCAATATCATCATCACCGGCGGTGAACCGACCATACAGCCGCATCTCGATACGTTGCTGGACGCGCTTAAAGCCGAAGGCTATTTCCTCTGTCTCGAAACCAACGGCCTCAAGCCCGCGCCGCCGCAAATCGACTATGTCGCCACCAGCCCCAAAGTCTGCTATGCCGACAAATATGAAACCAACTGCATCGCCGAAGCCGACGAAGTGCGCATCGTGGCGGACGGCGATGTTATTGCGTTCTGCGAAAACATGGAACGTAAAATCCGAGCGCGTCGTTACTACCTTTCCCCCTGTGAGAAAGACGGCGTGATGAACATCTACGACACCATCCGCCAAATCGGTATTTTAAACAGCCGCCCCGACGCATCCGTGCATTGGAGTTGAGCGTGCAGACGCATAAATGGGCGGGGATAGAGTAGTTTATGCAGTGCAACTCAAGGGGTCGGCTTACCGTTTTGCCGATGTTTGACATACGGGAAGTGTACCGCTTCCGCGTGAAATTGCCGACATTTCCGCTACCTAATTGGTTTGGAACCTTACTGAATAAGATGCCGTCGTTGGGTACAAGCCCGGCTTCCTAAATTCCGATAGCCTTTTGAACGTTGCCGATACCCTTTGTCAGTGTACACAAATAGCAGGGTTGGGGGAAACGAAAGGCCGTCTGAAACAGCATTCTGTTTCAGACGGCATTTTTCTGTTGACGCCAAAAGGAAAAACCGCCTCGGCAATAGATGCCGAGGCGGTTTGGATTTGGTCGGAATGAGAGGATTCGAACCTCCGACCCCTTCGTCCCGAACGAAGTGCGCTACCGGGCTGCGCTACATTCCGAATTAATTGGAACGGGATTATAACGTAAAAAGAGCGGCATGCCTATATTTGTTTTGCCTGTTTGCCGCGTATCGGACGAATTTAAAAGGCTTCCCCGACTTTCACGCCGCCCGCCGTGTCTTGCGGCGAAGTCAAACGGGAGGTCAAGGCTTGTGCCGCTTGGAAATCCGCTGTCTGCATAACGGCTTGTGCTGCCTCATGGCCGAGCGAGTTTTCCATATATTGCCAACGTCCGGCCAAATCCGGGTTGTCGGGAATGGTGAAACCGTCGCGCAATTCATCGACCAAGTCGGGACGGTTGCAGACCAATATGATGTCGCAACCTGCTTCAAACGACAGTCGGGCGCGTTCTTTGATACCGCCGGCTCCGCACGCGCCTTCCATGGTCAAATCGTCAGAGAAAATCACGCCTTTGAATCCGATATCGCGGCGCAAAATTTGTTTGAGCCAGATTTCGGAAAACCCTGCGGGCTTTGTGTCCACTTGTGGATAAACGACGTGGGCAGGCATGACCGCTGCCATACCTTCCCGGCTCATGCCGCGGAAGGGAATAAGGTCGGCGGTTTCGAGTTCGGACAGGCTGCGCCTGTCTTCCGGCAAGACCAGATGGCTGTCTCCTTCGACAAATCCGTGTCCGGGAAAATGTTTGCCGCATGATTTCATGCCGCCTTTTTCCAAACCTTTTTGAAGGGCGAGGGCAAGGCGGGTTACGGCTTCGGGGTTATGGTGGAAACTGCGGTTGCCGATGACGGGGCAGTTTCCCCAGTCCAAATCCAAGACAGGAGTGAAGGACAAGTCGATGCCGCAGGCGGAAAGCTCGGTTGCCAAAACCCAGCCTATCTGCCGGGCTGCGGTTTCGGCGGCAGATGCGCTTTCGCTGTCCCAAATTTGCCCTAAGACGTTCATTGCGGGCAAGCGGGTAAATCCTTCGATAAACCGTTGAACCCTGCCGCCTTCGTGATCGACGGCAATAATAAGCCCGGGTGTGCGAAGTGCTTTGATTTCGGCGGTAAGTTCTTTGAGCTGTACGATATTTTGGAAGTTGCGGCGGAACAGGATGACTCCGCCGACGGCGGGATCGAGAAGGCGTTGCTTTTCCTCTTCGGTCAGGCGGAAGGCGGCAATGTCGGCCATTACGGGGCCGCGCGGAATATGGGGAACAGTCATTTCGGTTTGCTCCAAAAAGCTTCAGACGGCATATGCCGTCTGAAAAGGGGGGAAATCAGGCGATGGTGCGTTTTTTATCTTTCAACATGAAAATAAGCACGGCCAATACAATACCTGTCGCGCCAAAGCCGAGCAGCGCGGATTTGGTCATGCCCAAAACAAGATAACCGGCCGCTGCCGCACCCGCTACGGTCAGGGCATAGGGCAGTTGCGAGGTAACGTGGTCGATATGGTTGCAGCGCGCGCCGGTGGAAGACAGGATGGTCGTGTCGGAGATGGGCGAACAGTGGTCGCCGCATACTGCCCCCGCCATTACTGCTGACATGCATGGGATAATCAGCGTGGGATCAACTTTGACCGCCATTGCCGCGGCAATCGGCAGCATGATGCCGAATGTCCCCCAGCTTGTGCCGGTGGCAAACGCCATTACGCTGGCAAGCAGGAAAAGGATGACGGGCAAAAAGCCGGGATGAATGCTGTCGGCAACCAGCGTGGAGAGGTAGTCGCCGGTGTGCATTTCGCTGACGACGGTGCTGATGAGCCAGGCGAGAATCAGGATGGTAATCGCACCCGACATGGAAAGCATACCCTGCCAAACGGCTTTGGGATAATCAGTTGCTTTAATTGTGCCGGGCGTGCAGAGTACGACGGCAAGCACGCCACAGATGCCGCCGAAGACCAGGGAAGTGTTCACGTCCGTATTTTCAAACGCACCCAAAATGCTGAAGGTTTCGCTTGCCTTCGCGCCGGTATAAATCATGGCGGATACGGTGGAGGCAATTAAGACCAAAACGGGAATAATCAATGCGTAAACCCTGCCCCTGCTGCCGTCTGAAACGGCGGTTTCATCATGGGTTTCGTTCAAAGCGGCCTGTTCGAAACGTGCCATCGAGCCGATGTCGAAGGAGAACCAGGAGACGACGAATACCATAATCAGGGCAAACAGCGCGTAATAGTTCATCAGGCTCATGGCGACAAATGTCCCCATCGGCGTGTATTCGGTAATTTTGTAGGTAACGAGCAATCCGGCAAGTGTCGCGATAATCGACGCTCCCCAACTTGAAACGGGCATCAGTACGCACATGGGTGCGGCGGTAGAGTCGAGGATGTAGGCGAGTTTGGCTCGGGAAACTTTGAATTTGTCGGTAACGGGGCGGGCAATCGCGCCGACGGCGAGGCTGTGGAAGTAGTCGTCGATGAAGGTAACGAACACAAGGCAGGCGGTCAGCATTTTTGCACCGCGCCGGCCTTTGATGTGCTGTTTCGCCCAGTCGGCAAAAGCCTGATTGCTGCCGGAGAAGGTCAGCAGTGAAGTAAAGATACCTAAGAGAAGCAGGAAAATCAGGATTTTAGGCTTGCCCAGTGACCAATCGCCGTCTGCCCATGTCAGTCCGACCACCATATCTTTCAAGTGAGTCAGACCGTTTACGGGGTTGCCACCGACCAGGAAGGTGACCCCGACCAAAATGCCTATGCTTAACGACAGCAGTACGCGTCGGGTAATGACTGCAAGTGCGAGTGCCAAAAAGGGTGGCACAACCGAGAAAAATGAATTTGAATAGTCAATCAGCTGCATGGTTTGTGAGGTGTAAGCGTCCGGATGGGGCGGTTTCTGTCCGCAACGGTTCGGATTTTGTTGGCAAAATGGGCGAAAGTATTTTCTGTTCCGGAAAATACTTATTTGAAATCAATTAACTGTTTTCTTGAAAATGCCCGTTAATCAGTGTTGACGGGCATTTTATCATCTAAAAAAATATTTTGGTCAAATTATATGGGTTATTGCAGGGTTAATGCGATGAATAGGGTGTTGCCCTGACGCATAACCAGAAGGGGGATGTTTTTCCCCGCTTTGTCCAGTGCATTGCGGAAACCGGTTTCGTCATTGACCGGGATTTGTCCGACGGCGAGGATTTCGTCGCCGCGCCGCAAGCCTGCGCGTTGTGCCGCCCCCGAAACCCGAACGACGATAAGCCGTCCGCCGTTGCCGTCTGTATCGGTTTGCAGGGTAACGCCGGCAGATTCGATTGAGAACGTACCGGATTGGTGTCCGGCATAAGGAGTTTTATCCGGTAGGGATGACGAGCCGAGTTGTTCGGAAGCATTGCCCAGTTTGATTTTGACTGTGATTTCTTCGCCTTTGCGCCATACGCCGAGGCTGGCTTCCTTACCGGGCATGATGGCGCCTACCATGACGGGAAGGTCGCCGGAAGAGCGTATTTCTTCTCCGTTGAGGCTGCGTATGATGTCGCCTGCCTGCAAGCCTGCACGTTCTGCGGGGCTGCCGGGAAGGATTTTGGCAATCAATGCGCCGCTGGCTTTATCCAGACCGAAAGACTGTGCCAAACCGTAGGATACTTCCTGAATGATGACGCCCAGTTGCCCGCGTTGGACTTTGCCGGTGTTTTTCAGTTGTTCGGCAACATTCATGGCAACGTCGATGGGGATGGCAAAGGAGATGCCCATGAATCCGCCGCTGCGGCTGTATATTTGCGAATTGATGCCGACAACCTGTCCTTTCAGGTTGAACAGCGGGCCGCCGGAATTACCCGGATTGATGGCGACATCGGTTTGGATGAAGGGTGTATAGCTTTCATTGGGCAGGCTGCGGCCTTTGGCGGAGACGATGCCGGAGGTAACGCTGTTATCGAAGCCGAAGGGTGCGCCGATGGCGGCTACCCATTCGCCGGGTTTCAAATCTTTGGGATTGCCGATTTTGACGACTGGGAGGTCTTCTGTGGCGTCTATTTTTAAAAGCGCCACGTCAGATTGGACATCCGAGCCGATGAGTTTGGCGGTATATTCGCGTTTGTCGTTGAGCAGGACTTTGATGCTGCCCATGCCGGTAACGACGTGCGTATTGGTCAGAATATAGCCGTCTTTGCTGATGATGAAGCCGGAGCCGAAGTTTAATCCGCCGTCATCTGCTTCTTCTTGGGGGATTTCGGGCATATTCGGGACGAGGCGTTTGAAAAATTCGTAGAAGGGATCGTTGTCGGCAATCGGGTCGGAATCGTTTTCGGCGCTGCGTCCGCCGTTTTCGGTACTCGGGGCGGGTGCCGCCTGAATGTTGACGACTGCCGGACCTTCGCTTTGCACCAATTGGGCAAAGTCGGGCAGCAGCATACTGACGCTGCCGTCGTCTTTGGTGTGTTCGATGCGTTCTACGAAGGATGCTTCTTTTTTGTCCGCACCGAAAAAGCTGCCGGCTTTGTCGCAGCCTGCCAATGCGGCGGCGCACAGGGTTGCCAAAGCGAAGTATTTATATTTTTTGAACACGTTTCGTCCTTTGTTTCGTACCGATATTGACTTCAATGCCGTCTGAAACGCATGTTGTCGGTTTCAGACGGCATGGAGTGAAATTTTACAACGTTTGTCTGAATTTTCAAGCATTTCATTATTAAAAGGTGAGACCCGTCAGGATTTGGCGGGATATTCGCACAGGTCGTTGATGATGCAGGTTTGGCATTGCGGTTTGAGTGCCTTGCAGGTGTAGCGTCCGTGCAGGATGAGCCAGTGGTGCGCGTCCATCAGAAATTCTTTAGGAATGAAGCGCATCAGTTTGTCTTCGACTTCGCGAACGTCTTTTCCGGGTGCGATTTTGGTTCGGTTGGACACGCGGAAAATATGCGTATCGACCGCCATGACGGGATGGCCGAACGCCGTGTTCAATACGACGTTTGCCGTTTTGCGCCCCACACCCGGCAATGATTCCAAAGCCTCGCGGTCTTCCGGCACTTCGCCGTTGTATTTTTCCAGCAGGATGCGGCAGGTCTGCATGATGTGCTTGGACTTGGTTTTATACAACCCGATGGTTTTCGTGTATTCCATCACGCCGTCCAAACCCAAATCCAGCATCGCCTGCGGCGTATCGGCAACCGGAAACAGCTTCGCCGTCGCTTTGTTTACGCCGACGTCGGTTGCCTGTGCCGACAGTAAAACGGCGATTAAAAGCTCGAAAGGGGAGTTGAAGTTGAGTTCGGTGGTCGGATGGGGGTTGGCGGCGCGGAAACGTTCGAAAATTTCTTGGCGGATGTGTCTGTTCATTTTTTTATACGGTAGGTTTGTGCGTTCGGCATTATAACGTATGGTTCAGGCGGAGTAGTATTGTATCCCCCAGAGGATAAAGGCGTAACGCGCCATTTTGCCGGCTATCAGCATCAGCCCGCCCGTCCAAGGGTTCAGACGCAGCCAGCCGGCGGCAAGCGGCAGTGCGTCGCCGATGACGGGCAGCCAGGCAAACGCAAGCAGCCATACGCCGTAACGCTTCATTATCCTGATTGTTTTTTCAGACGGCATTTTTCGGGAAGGCAGCAAACGCCCCATCCAATAGGAAACCATACTGCCCAGTCCGTTGGCAAGGCCGGCGCACAGCAACGCGCCGTATGCGTGTTCGGAAAAGCGGTGGACGAACAGGACGAAGGCGGCTTCAGATGTGCCGGGCAGGAGGGTGGCAGAGGTAAAGGCGGAAAAGGCAAGTGCGGCGTAGGCGTAAAAAACGGTCATAAAACGGTTTGTATTAAATGAAAACGAAGGTTGGGGCATGCGGCGGCATGTCTGCCGCGATAACGGTAGGTGCTGTCCGATACGGATATGCCGACGGCTTGCAAATTTGTGAAATGTCAGTATGATTCACGCCGCCGTGAAGGAATGTCAACCCCCGTTGTCTGAACCGTGCGGTATATCACGATAAAATGAAAGGCAAATCATGTCTGCGCAATCACAAAACAATCGTACTTCCCCATTGGTCGTCTTGATCACGCTGTTTTTCATGATGGGTTTCATTACCTGCATGAACGACATCCTTATCCCTCATTTGAAAGAAATTTTCGACCTGACTTACGTTCAGGCGATGCTGATCCAATTCTGTTTCTTTACCGCCTATGCGGTGATGTCCATCCCGATGGGGGCTTTTGTCGGCAAAGTCGGCTATAAAAACGGCGTTATCGGCGGCTTTCTGCTGACGGCGGTCGGATGCCTGTTGTTTTATCCTGCGGCAGGCAGCCATTCGTATGCGGTATTTTTGGGCGCGCTGTTCATTTTGGCTTCGGGCGTTACGCTGTTGCAGGTTGCCGGTAATCCTTATGTTACCCTGCTGGCGAAACCGGGTAAGGAATCGGCAACGCTGACCTTGGTTCAGGCATTTAATTCCCTGGGTACGACCATTGCGCCGCAAATCGGTGCGTTCCTGATTTTGGCGGATGCAACTAAGGCGGCAGACAGGGCGGAACAGATTTCTTCCGTACAGATTCCTTATTTGGGACTGGCGGGTTTGTTCATTATCCTTGCCGTATTCGTGAAAATGATCCGGCTGCCCGATGCGCGCAAGATTGCCGCCGAGGAGGGCGCGCACAACCATGACGGTAAAACCAGCGTGTGGCAGTACAAACATTTGGCTTTCGGGGCGGCAGGTATTTTCTGCTATGTTGGTGCGGAGGCATCTATCGGTTCGCTGATGGTCAATGTGTTGGGTTATCTGAAAGGGCTGAACCATGCTTCCGCCGCGCATTACCTGTCGTTCTATTGGGGCGGCGCGATGTTCGGGCGGTTCCTCGGTTCGGCGGTGATGGCGAAATTCGCCCCCAACCGTTATTTGGCGTTCAATGCCTTGTCAGCGGTTGCGTTGCTGATTGCGGCCATGGCGACCGGTCAGGGGAATGCTGATGTTTCCATGTGGGCGCTGCTTGCCGTCGGTTTCTTCAATTCTATTATGTTTCCTACGATTTTTTCTTTGGCGACCAAAGGATTGGGCAGGTTTACCAATGCTGCTTCCGGCGTATTGTGTACCGCGATTGTCGGCGGCGCGATTGTCCCTGTCGTGCAGGGCTGGGTGGCAGATAATTATAGTTTGATGTTTTCGTTTATTGTTTCCGTTGTCTGTTACCTTTATATCGCATTTTTTGCGGTGTACGGATATAAGGCGAGAGCTTAATCCTTTTCTTGGAGGATGCCGTCTGAAGAAAATCTTTCAGACGGCATTTTTGCGTACGGACGTTTCTGCGGTACATTTGTTTATTATTCGGCAATTACGGCAGATGATGCAGTGTACGGATGTTATTTAAAAAAAGTATATTATTTTAAAAATCACTTAATAAAAAAATTATATTTCAAAAAATCTAATTATTTTTGATGAAATAGCTGTTCTATTTCCGTTGTACTTTTTCAAAACGCTAAAAAGCCTTCTTGGGAATACCGGGTCGTTACAGTATCTTGTGTTAGAATCTGTTAAATTTTATATCAATTCAGGCAAAGAACTATGTTTGCTTTTAAATCCTTACTCAATATGCCGCGAGGTGAGGCGCTCGCTGTCGTCGTCGCATTGATTGCCGCGATGGGTTACACGATTATTTCCTTGGAATGGCTGCCCCATATGTCCATTATCGCCTCCATCATCGTTTTGGTGTTGTACGGGTTGGCGCGCGGATTAAAATACGACGATATGCAAAAAGGGATGATTGGGGCACTGAATCAGGGTATGGGGGCGATTTACCTGTTTTTCTTCATTGGGCTGATGGTCAGCTCGCTGATGATGAGCGGCGCGATTCCCACATTGATGTATTACGGTTTCGGGCTGATTTCTCCGACCTATTTTTATTTTTCTGCCTTTGCACTGTGTTCCGTCATCGGCGTGTCCATCGGCAGCAGCCTGACTACCTGCGCTACGGTCGGCGTTGCCTTTATGGGGATGGCGGCGGCGTTTCATGCCGATATGGCGATGACGGCGGGCGCGATTGTTTCGGGCGCATTTTTTGGCGACAAAATGTCCCCGCTTTCGGATACGACGGGCATCTCTGCCTCTATTGTCGGTATCGACCTATTTGAACACATTAAAAACATGATGTACACCACTATTCCGGCATGGCTGATCAGTGCGGCACTGATGCTTTGGCTTTTGCCGAATGTCGCGGCACATGATATGAACAGCGTCGAATCTTTCCGCAGCCAGCTTGAAGCGACGGGGCTGGTTCATACCTATTCGCTGATTCCGTTCGTGCTTTTGGTCGTACTGGCAATGATGCGTACCAATGCCGTGATTGCCATGCTGTTTACCGTCATTGTTGCAGTTGCGGTAACTTATCTGCACAGTACGCCCGATCTACGTCAGCTCGGTTCATGGTTTTACGGCGGCTACAAACTTGAAGGCGAAGCGTTTAAAGATGTTGCCAAACTGATTTCGCGCGGCGGCTTGGAGAGTATGTTCTTTACGCAGACCATCGTTATCCTCGGTATGAGTTTGGGCGGACTGTTGTTTGCGCTCGGTGTGATTCCCTCCCTGTTGGAGGCCATCCGTACCTTCTTGACGAATGCCGGGCGCGCCACATTCAGCGTCGCCATGACTTCGGTCGGGGTCAATTTCCTGATTGGAGAGCAATATTTGAGTATTTTGTTGTCGGGTGAAACGTTCAAACCTGTTTACGATAAGCTCGGCCTGCATTCGCGCAACCTGTCGCGGACTCTGGAAGATGCGGGGACGGTTATCAACCCGCTCGTGCCGTGGAGCGTGTGCGGCGTATTTATCAGCCATGCGCTGGGTGTGCCGGTCTGGGAATATCTGCCTTATGCCTTTTTCTGTTATTTGAGCTTGGTGTTGACCCTGTTATTCGGTTGGACGGGTCTGACCTTGAGCAGGAAGTAGCTGGTTGGGAAAATGCCGTCTGAAACCGTATCGGGTTCAGACGGCATTTGTTTTATGGGCAAATTTTATTTTACGCGTGTTGCCATCAGGGTGTGCAGACGGCGGTTGTCGGCGCGTGCGACGGTAAATTGCAGGCCGCCGATGATGACTTTTTCGCCGCGTACGGGCAGGTGTCCCAACTCTTGAATGACCAGGCCGCCGATGGTGTCGGCTTCTTCGCTGCTGTATTCCGTACCGAAGAAGGTGTTGATGTCTTCGATTTCGGTAGCCGCATGGATGCGCCAGCGTTCGGAAGAAACGGCGTGGATATTATCGGCGCTGTCGTCTTCGTCAAACTCGTCTTCGATTTCGCCGACGATTTGCTCGATGATGTCTTCAAAGGTAACCAAACCGGATGTGCCGCCGTATTCGTCGATGACAATCGCCATGTGGTTGCGCTGTTCGCGGAACTCTTTTAAAAGGGCGGTCAAAGATTTGCCTTCAGGCACGAAAACGGCAGGGCGCAAGACGGATTTCAGGTGGAACTGCTCAGGGTTGAACATATATTTGAGCAGGTCTTTGGCATGCAAAATACCCAAAACTTCGTCTTTGTCTTCGCCGATAACGGGGAAACGCGAATGGGCGGTTTCGATGACGTAGGCCGTGATGCGCTCGATGCTGTCGTTCTCTTTCAATACGTTCATGCGGCTGCGCGTAATCATCGCGTCACGCACTTCCAGCTCGGCAAAGTCCAATACTTTTTCCAGCCGGGTCAGTGTATCGGCGTCAAAAACTTCCTGCTCGTGCGCTTGGCGCAGCAGGGTCAATACGTCTTCGGCGGAGTCGGGCTCGCCGGCAAGTCGGGAGATCAGGCGTTCGAAAAACTTGGGTTTCGACTGCGTACCGTCCATTTTAATATTCGTCCTCTTGGTAGGGGTTGGGGAAGCCTGACGCCAGCATCAGGCGGATTTCTTCGGCTTCCATTATTTCGGCTTCATCGTCTTCGATGTGGTCGTAGCCCATCAGGTGTAAAGTACCGTGTATGGTCAGGTGGGCAAAATGCTGCTCGGGTGTTTTACCTTGTTCGGCGGCTTCTTTCAAAACCACTTGCGGACAAATCACCAAATCGCCATACAGGCCGTCTGAAAACTGGTCGGGCAGGATTTCGCCTTCGTTGAGCGCGAAACTCAATACATTGGTGGCGTAATCTTTGCCGCGGTAGTCGCGGTTGTAGGTGCGGGCTTCTTCTTCATCCAGAAGAATCAGGCTGATGTCTGCGCGGCGGTATTCGTTTTTCAGGGCAGACCACGCCCAGCGGTAAAAATCGCGTTCGCTCGGAAGATTGGCGGCGGAAGAAGCGTTTTCAAAGTTCAGATGAAAACGTTGCCGCTGTAAGGATAAAAAAGGATATTGTTTGGCGCGTTTCATGTTGTCCGGAAAATTTGGTTTTTAGGCGTAAATATAACATATTCACCCTCATACCGTCTGGAAAAACTCCCAAAATATGATAGACTTCATGCCGTTTTCCATCTTTCAGGCAACCATTATGAACCCGAAAAAACTCGTTATCGCCAGTCGCGAAAGCCTGCTTGCCATGTGGCAGGCAAAGCATATCCAAGGCCGTCTGAAAGCCCTGTATCCCGATTGCGAAGTCGAGATTTTGGGCATGACCACGCGCGGCGACCAGATTTTGGACAGAACTTTGTCAAAAGTCGGCGGTAAAGGCTTGTTTGTCAAAGAGTTGGAACAGGCTTTATGTGACGGGCGCGCTGACTTGGCCGTGCATTCGATTAAAGATGTGCCGATGGATTTGCCTGAAGGTTTCGCGCTTGCGGCAATCGGCGAACGCGCCAATCCGTTTGACGCATTTGTGTCCAACCAATACGCGCGTTTGGAAGAAATGCCCAAAGGCGCCGTCGTAGGCACATCCAGCCTGCGCCGCGAAGCTCAGTTGCGTGCACGCTATCCGCATTTGGTTATCAAACCTTTGCGCGGCAATGTGCAAACCCGTTTGTCTAAACTCGATAACGGCGAATACGACGCAATTATCTTGGCTGCCGCCGGTTTGCAGCGTCTGGAATTGGATGAACGCATCCGCATGATTTTGTCGGAATCCGACAGCCTGCCTGCCGCCGGACAAGGTGCATTGGGTATCGAAATTGCAGCGCATCGCGAAGATTTGTACGAAGTCTTAAAGCCGTTGAACCACGATACCACACACGCCTGCGTTACGGCCGAACGCGCTTTGGCGCGCGCTTTGGGCGGAAGCTGCCAAGTGCCGCTGGCCGCATATTGTACTGAAGAAAACGGCTTGCTGACCTTGCGCGGCTTGGTCGGCCATCCTGACGGTTCGGTCATTTTGCAGGCGGACGCGCAAGCACCTGCCGAATACGCCGACGCGCTCGGACGCGCAGTCGCTAAGAAATTGGCGGACGACGGTGCGCGGGAATTGATTGAGGTGGTATTGCAGGAACAGGTCTGAACCTGCTTTGCAATCTGACGGGATGAAACAACTATGCCGTCTGAACCTGTAAGGTTCAGACGGCATTTTCATATGGCTGTGCTTTTTACAGTACTTTTACGATGCTTTCGCACAGATAATCGATGTTGTCGTCGGTAATGCCGGCGACGTTGATGCGGCCGGAACGGACGGCATAAATGGCAAACTCGTTTTTCAAACGGTCAACTTGTTCGGGAGTCAAGCCGCTGAAAGAGAACATGCCGTTTTGTTCGATAATGAAATCAAAATCTTGGGTTGCACCTTTGGCTTTGAGCAACTCGACAAATTTTTGGCGCATGGCTTTGATGCGGCCGCGCATTTCATCGAGTTCGGCAATCCATTGTGCTTTCAAATCATCATTTTTCAACACCAGCGCAATGGTGTTTGCACCGTGTGAAGCCGGATTGGAATACAAGGTACGGATGATGGTTTTGACTTGGCTGTGGGCGCGGGCTGCTGTTGCTTCATCTTCGGCCACCAAAGTGAACGCGCCGACGCGCTCGTTGTACATACCGAAGTTTTTGGAATAAGAGCTGGCAATCAGCAATTCTGTATTGTGTTTCAAGAACACGCGCAAGCCGTAGGCATCTTCTTCCAAACCGTTGCCAAAGCCTTGGTAGGCAAAGTCAAACAGCGGCAGCCAGCCTTTTTTGGCAGAAAGTTTTGCCAGAGTTTCCCATTGTTCGGGCGTAGGGTCGATGCCGGTAGGGTTGTGGCAGCAGCCGTGCAGCAGGACGATGTCGCCTTTTTGCGCTTGGCTCAAGTCTTCAATCATGCCGTCCCAATCCAAACCGTGTTTGGCGGCATCATAGTAACGATAAGGTTTGTCTTGGATACCGACCGCTTTGGCGATGGCGTTGTGGTTTGGCCAAGTCGGATTGGAAATCCAGATGGTTTGCGCGTTTAACTGACGTTTGGCAAACTCGGCCGCAATACGCAATGCGCCTGTACCGCCAAGGCTTTGCGCTGTTTTGGCGCGGCGGCTGGCGATGATTTCGTGGTCTTTGCCGAACAGCAGGATTTGGGTTTGCTCGTTGTAGTCGGCAACGCCGTCGATGGTGAGGTAGTTTTTGGTGGTTTCGCTTTCCAACAGGCGTTTTTCAGCCTCTTTGACGGCTTTGACAATGGGTGTCGCGCCGGATGCGTCTTTGTACACGCCGATGCCGAGGTTGACTTTTTCAGGACGGGTTTCGGCTTTGAACGTTTCGCCCAAACCGAGAATCGGATCAGCGGGGGCGGCTTCGATGTGCTTGAAGAACATGTGTGGCTCCTTAATGGGGACGGAAGATAAATTGAGATTTTGCCGATTTTACGCTGTTTTATATGTGCTGGAAACAGCCGTGTCTATACCTGCCCGATATGGGCGAAGGTTTCCCAGTTTGAACGTATGTGTTCGGCAACCAGGGGTAAATCTTGTTCGGCGGCTTCGTAATATTCCGCATCCCATTCTTCAAAATCAGGGAAGAGTTTGCGCAGGGAAGGGATGTCCCGCCCTTCGTCGGCAAGCGATTCGATGGCGCTGCCGTGCTTTTCGTAGAGGTTTTTGGCTTTGTCGATGATTTTGGGCGTAATTTTGATTCTCCAGCGGCGGAGGCTGTCGGCAAGCGGGTTGCGGAAAATATATTCGCCGTAACCGGATGCGATGAGTTGCACGAAGCCGCCTTCCTCAACCTGGCTGTCGAGGTAGCAGTATGCGGTCAGTGTGTGTTGTTCGTCGGAAAGGGAGGAGAGGGTTTCATCGCCGTTTTGCGCGGTGTATTCGAGATAGGCGGAAACGAGGGTGTAGAGCAGGGCGGATGGCTCCTGTTGTTTGATGTTTTCAGGGAGGGTAAGCTCAATCATGGTATGCCGTCTGAAAAATGGGGATTATAACGGATTGCACCTTCGGGCCGGAAATATCCTTTATCTTGCTGATGGCGTAAAATAGGCGTACACCAACCACGTGAAGGAAAATCGAATGGACAATCTTCATATACGCGAAATTACCGTATCCCCCGAAAACCTGCCCTTATGCTGTTCCGGTCCGGACAACGAGAAATGGAACGGGCATCCGAGGGTGTTCCTGCCGTTGAGGGAGGGTGAGTCCGGTAGTGTTTCCTGTCCGTATTGCGGAACTCGGTACCGACTTGACGGAAAGATGCCGCATCATCATTATGCCTGAATGCTAACGGCGATAAAAATGCCGTCTGAAGCCTTTTCCGGTTTCAGACGGCATTTTATTTTGCTGTGGTTACATGAAGAAAATTATGGCCACTACGACTGCGATTACGCCGTAAATCGACATCGGTATGACGGTTTTCTTGATGATGGCGCCTTCCGCATTGTTGACGTTCAATACGCTGCACACGGCGATGATGTTGTTGATGCAAACCATGTTGCCCATTGCTCCGCCGACGGATTGCAGGGCGAGAATCAGGGTAACGGAGAGTCCGGTATCCAGTGCGATTTGCTGTTGAATCGGACCGAAGGTTAGGTTGGATACGGTATTGGAGCCGGAGAAGAATGCACCGATTGCACCTAGGTATGGTGAGAAGTAAACCCAGTGTTCGCCCGCCATTGCGGCAAACTCTTTACCAATGATTTTCACCATGGAGTTGTCGCCGCCGACCATCATCAGTTGAACCATAATCAGCGCACCCATCAGGGCAAGCAGCGGTTTTTTGGTTTGGTGGAAAGTGGCGGCATAAAATGCCCAGGCATCTTTGAATTTGGTCTTATACAGCAGGATGCAAATCCAGACGGTAAACACGAATGGAATCCATGCGGGAACGTAGAGGGTTTGGTAGGAGGCGTTTACGCCTTGACCGAAGATGTTGCCGAAGGTGATGGTCAGAGAGTCGCTGACGGTGATTTTGGACAAATCAAACGGCAGTTGGAAGCTGAACCATTCTTCTTTGCTGGTCAGCAGGCCTTTGATGCCGAGTTGTTTGATACGGGTAACGACCAGCATGCCGATAAGCATACCCAAAGGCATAAGTGCTTTGATGACTTGTGAAAAAGGCACTTTTTCAGCATCAGGGTCTTTGGCATGGTCTTTGCTCAAGCCCCAGCCTTTATTGGCTGCAAATACGGAAAACATCAGACCGATTGCGCCTGCAACCAAAGAAGGAAATTCTTCGTTGACCATTGCCAATGCGACATAGGGAAGGGTACAGGAGAAAACGGCAATCGCAACAAAGCCGATATTTTTACGGATTTCCGCCCAAGGTACGATGAAGCTCAGGCCGATAACGGGAATGACGAAGCCTGCGAAGAAATGCATGATACCGGTCTGCATACCGATTTTCATAATATCCGCATGGGCGAGTTCCAAAGGCGCGAAGCCGAACCAGGTCGGCGTACCGACCGCGCCGAAAGATACGGGTACGGAGTTCATCACTAGTGTGAAAATGGCGACTTTTAGGGGGTTGAAGCCCAAACTCATCAGAATCGGCGCGGCAATCGCAGCAGGCGTACCGAAGCCGGATGCCCCTTCGATCATAAAGGCAAAAGCCCAGCCGATAATCATCAGTTGGGCTACGGGATTGGGACTGATGGTCGCCAGCCATTTTCGGATGATATCGATACAGCCCGTGGTTTCCATCATACGGTTGAACATAATTGCGCCGAAGATAACGGTAATCGGCGTGAGTGTCGACACCAGGCCTGAGGCGGCGGTTGCGTTGAGCAGCATGGCGTTGTCGTTGAAATAAAACAGCTTGATGGCATAAATCAGCGCGGCGGTAATCGGCAGTGCGATGTAGGAGGGCATGCTGTTTTTCTTAACCATCAGCCAAATCAGCAGGACGATGGGGAAGATGCTGAGAAAGAGTGCCATAAATCAATCCTTGGGGCGACGTTGCACCATGAGGTGCATTAGGGTTTAAAAAGGCAGTTGGATTCCGTACGGGCAACGCCTAAATTGGTAATACCAATTTTACTGTAATGCCGCATACTGTACGTAATCTTATGTAAACGGTCAAGCATTTTATCGTGAGCGGTTAAGGAGGTTTGAGGAATGTCGGGCAGATTGTGTTTCGATGCAAAAATGCCGTCTGAAATATTGTTCAGACGGCATTTTTCAGCATTTTTCCAGCGGTACAAATACCGCGCCGTGTTTATCCGCGCGCAGAATCGAAGCATAGTTGTCATGCCAGTCGCCCAAAACGATGCGGGTAAAGCCGTTTTCATGATGAATATGCTCGCGGTGGGTATGCCCGTGTATCAGCCTTTCCGCATTAAAGGCACGTACCTGTTGCGCGGTAAAGGAGGCATTGACATCCATAATGTCGGCAGGCTTGACCTGTTTTCCCATTTTGCTAACACGCCTGATTTTGGCGGCGAGGCGGGTACGCCGCCGTAAGGGCAGCATCAGGAACAGTTTTTGCAGCCAATTCCAATGCACGACCCTGCGGAAACGCTGGTATGCCTTGTCGTCGGTGCATAATGTGTCCCCGTGGCAAATCAGGGTGTTGCTGCCGAATAAATCTAAAACCGAGTAATCCGGCAGCAGCGTCATGCCTGCACGCCGGCAAAAATCCTGACCGATCAGGAAGTCGCGGTTGCCTCTGACGAAGAACACGGCAACGCCTTTGTCGGACAATTTCCTGATTTCCCGCGCAACCAAAGTATTCAATTCGGAAACTTCGTCATCCCCTATCCAGAAATCAAACAAATCCCCCAAAATAAAAACGGACTGTGCTGATGCCGCAGAAGAAGAATTGAGGAAGCGGACGAACAGACCGGTCAACTCGGGGCTTTCTTCGCTCAAATGCAGGTCGGAAATGAAATAGACGGGTTTCATGGGTTGTTTTCCAATCGGTCGGATCTTCAGGAGGATTATAACGCGGGCAGAAGCCTGTAATATGAATTTCGGCAATATTCCGGTTTGAAGCCGCCGTGTTTTCTTGTTACAGACGGCATGGGGCAGGTGGAGTAAGGAGCGGTTGCTTTTCTGTGTGCTGGACACAAAAAAACAGAGCCGCTGCGATGCGGCTCTGTTTTTGCAGGGGATTATTTGCGTTTCGCACCGTATCCGCCGAGGAAGTGGACGCTGCCGTCGGTATTTTTCAGACCATAGGTGCCGCCGATTTCTTTAGTATTCGGACCAAAGAATTTACCGCTCAGGTTGCCTGACATTTTGCCGTCGGCAGAGGTAACTTTACCCAAGAACAGGTTGCTGTCTTTCCATGTTGCCGTACCTTTTTCGGGAATGGAGGCAAATTTGGTTTCTTGTCCGAGACTTTGGAAACCGCGTAAAACTTCCGTACTTTTATTACGCGGGTCGACGTATGAGGCGAAAGTCTGGTAAGTCCAGCCTGCGGCTGCTGGGTTGTGGATAATGATTTTCGTACCGTCTTCAAATGCAAGGACATACGCACCGTCAAACTCGGGCATCATCAAACCATCTTTTGGTTTGATATAGGTAATGGTGTCGATGACAGACTGTACATGTTGTTCAAGCCCTTTGCGGATGACGGTATATTCCTGGATTTCTTTTGCTACTGCTGAAATGTTGTGATTTCCGTTAAAATACGCCTTCTTTTCCGATTCGAAACATTGCCATGCGTCTTACCCACATCAAACTCTCCGGCTTCAAATCTTTTACCGATCCGACCACGATTCATGTTCCGGGGCAGCTTGTTGCGGTTATCGGGCCGAACGGCTGCGGCAAGTCGAATGTGATTGACGCGGTGCGTTGGGTGTTGGGCGAGGCTTCGGCGAAGCAGCTTCGCGGCGAGAGTATGCAGGACGTGATTTTTAACGGTGCGGCGACGCGCCGTCCTGCGCCGAGGGCTTCGGTGGAGCTGGTGTTTGACAACAGCGACCACAGTTTGCAAGGCGCGTGGGGGCAGTATGCCGAGGTGAGCATCAAGCGGCAGCTGACGCGTCAGGGCGAATCGACTTATTTCATCAACAATCAGACCGTGCGCCGCCGCGACATTACCGATTTGTTCTTGGGTACGGGCGTGGGCGCGCGCGGTTATGCCGTCATCGAGCAGGGGATGATTTCGCGCATCATCGAAGCGCGGCCGGAGGAGTTGCGCGCCTATATCGAGGAGGCGGCGGGAGTGTCCAAATATAAGGAACGCCGCAAGGAGACGGAAGGTCGTCTGAAAGACACGCGCGAGCATTTGCAGCGTTTGGGCGATTTGCAGAACGAATTGGCGCGTCAGGTGGAAAAGCTGGAGAAACAAGCGGAAACCGCCGAACGCTACAAATCCCTGACCGCGCAGCTGAACCAGCAACAGGATTTGCTCGATTACGCCCAATGGCAGCAATCGCTTGCCGCCGCCGACAAGGCGACCGCGCAGCATCAGTCTTTGCAGGCGCAGCAGGACGAAACCGCCGTGCAGGTTCAGGCGTTAAACGACGAAGTACACGCCTTGCAGACCGCCGAGCAGTCGCAACAGCAGGCAGTACACGAACTGAGCAACAAACGCGGCGTGTTGCGCGAGCAGATTGCCCGTTTGGAAGAACAAATCCGCCATCAGCAAAACCTGCACCAACGCATCGAACGCGACAAACAGGCGGCGCAGGCGCAGATGCAGCGCATCCATCAGGAGCAGCAGCAAATCCGCGCGCAGCTTGAAGAAAACGAGTTGCAGACTGAAGAAAAGCAAACCGAGTTGGCGGAATGGGCGATGCAGGTTGCCGAACACGAAGAGCGTCTGCCCGAATTGGAAGAAGCCCAAGCCACGCTTAACGCCGCCTTCCAAACCCAGCAGGACGAGGCAAACCGCATCCGCCGCGAACTGGCGTTGAAGCAGCAGCAGCTTGCTCATGCCGAACAAACGATTGCCAAGTATGAAGAGCGTAAAGGCCGTTTGAAGCAGGAAAACCAAGCCCTGAACCTGCCCGACGAAGCCGAAACCGCTGCCGCGCAGGAAGCCGCCGCCTTGTTGCAAAGCCAGCAAGAGCATTACGAAGAACAAATCATTGCCGCCGAAGAAGCCTTACACGCCGCCCGCGAAGCGTTTCAGACGGCCTCAAACCGCTTCCAAGGTCTGAAGCAGCAACACATCACCTTGCAGGCGCAGCAGCAGGCGTTGTCGCAAATCCTGTCGCAACAGCAGGAAGCCGCCGACTTCTGGCAGGCAACCGACCACGCCGCCGCGCCGCAACTGTGGCAACACATCACCGCGCCCGCCGAGTGGCAGCACGCCCTGTCCGTCATCCTTGCCGAACGCCTGCACGCCCGCGCCGTGCCGCACGGCTTCGTGCCGCCCGCGCCGTTGCCGCAGGGGCAGGCGGCATGGCTTTCAGACGACCTCTCCGGCGGCATCAAAAAATCCCTGCCCGTACAGGCATTGCTGAACCAAATCCAAGCGCAGCCGCCGTTTCAGACGGCATTGCACCACTGGCTCGACGGCGTATTGTGCGCGCCCGATTTGAGCTACGCCCTCGCGCATCAAAGCGATTTGGGCGCACACCAAATCTGGCTCACACCCGAAGGCCATCAGGTCGATAAAGTCAGCGTTCTGCTCTATGCCAAGCCCGCGCAGGAAAGCTTGATTGCCCAAAAAGCGCGCCTCGACGGCATCGCTTCCGAACTGGAAAAACTCGCCCCCGAACTCTCTGCCGCCGAAGCCACGTTTAAACAGGCGGAGGCTGCCGTGCGCTCGTCCGAAGTGCAACATAAAAACCTGATGCAGCAGCAACAGCAGCACACGCGCCAATACAGCCAAGCGCAGCAACGCGCTGCCGAACTTCTGGCGCGCACCAACCAAGGGCAAATCCGCCGCGAACACATCGAGCGCGAACTGGCGCAGTTGGCGGAAGAACAGACCGTGTTGCAACACACGTCCGACGGGCTTTCAGACGACATCGCCACTTTGCAGGAAGCCGCCGCCGAACTCGAACACCAGCAGCAAACCACCGCGCACAGCCGCCAAGAGCAGCAAGGCCGTCTGAAACAGGCGCAGCTTGCCCTGTTGGAAGCCAACCGCCAATACGGGCTGGCCGAAGTCGCCGTCCACAAACTCAACCAGCAAAAACAAAACTACCAGCAGCAAATCGCCCGACTTGAACAGCAAACCCTCGACTGGCAGGAACGCCAGCAAGAGCTTGCCCTCGCCTATGAAACCGAGTTCCAAAACGATGAGCAGCACATCAAGCTTGAAGAATTAAGCGAAGCCGTACACACGCTGGACGAAGAATACATCGCCGTACAGGAAAAACTCGCGCAGATTCAGGAGCAGGGCAGGGAGCAATACGCTAAAGTGCAAGCCCTGCAAACCAAGCTGCCGCAGCTTCAGGCCGCGACCCAAACCGCCCTGTTGCAACAGCAGGAAGCCCTGATTAACGCCAAACGCTACCATCAAAATCTGACCGAACACGCCGTCGATTTGGACGCGCTCGAAGCGTTGGCGAAAGAATCGCCGAAAGTATTGAACAACAGCATCGGCAGCCTCACCCAGCAAATCGAAGCCCTTGGCGCCGTCAACCTCGCCGCCCTGCAAGAACTTGAAGAAGCGCGCGAACGCGACGGCTACTACCGCAGCCAAAGCGAAGACGTGCAGGCAGCCATTACCCTTTTGGAAGAGGCCATCGCCCAAATCGACGACAAAACCAAAGCGCGTTTCAAAGAAACCTTCGACGCCGTCAACGGCAAAGTCCAAACCTTCTTCCCGACCCTGTTCGGCGGCGGCGAAGCCACCCTCAAAATGATAGGCGACGACCTCCTGACCGCCGGCGTGTCCATCATGGCGCGACCGCCCGGCAAGAAAAACAGCACCATCCATCTCCTCTCCGGCGGCGAAAAAGCCCTCACCGCCATGAGCCTCGTGTTCGCCCTGTTCAGCCTCAACCCCGCCCCCTTCTGCCTTCTGGACGAAGTCGACGCCCCGCTGGACGACGCCAACACCTCGCGTTTCTGCAACCTGGTCAAAGAAATGTCGGCGCAAACCCAGTTTCTCTACATCTCCCACAACCGCCTGACCATGGAAATGGCAGAGCAGCTCGTCGGCGTAACCATGCAGGAAAAAGGCGTATCGCGCGTCGTTGCCGTGGACATCAAACAGGCGTTGGAAATGGCGGAATCCGTCTAAACGGGTTGCAGAACGGTTGAATCTTGCCGTTCTTCTTAATGACGTGTTGCGATACGGGTTTTCAGACGGCATTTCAAACAGAACGGATTAAAATCAAATCCAAATCCATAAAAAATGCCGTCTGAACAGCGTTCAGACGGCATTTCGATGTGTATCGCCACGTCAAATCAGTGGTGATGGCCGCAGCCGCATTCTTTTTTCATATCGATTACCATACGGCCGGTAATTTTACCTTCGCGCATTTCTTGGAAGATGGCAGGCGCTTCATCCAAAGCACGCAACTTGACTTTAGGCACAACCAAGCCTTCTGCGCCGAATTGGAATGCTTCTTCTAAATCTTTGCGGGTACCGACCAAAGAGCCGACCACTTCGATGCCGTCCAAGACCAGACGAGGAATGGACAGGTCCATAGATTCGGGCGGCAGGCCAATGGCGACGACGCGACCGCCTGCGCGGACGCAGTCCACAGCGGAGTTGAATGCGGCGGCGGATACGGCGGTAACAATGGCTACGTGTGCACCGCCGGTTTTTTCCTGAATCACTTTGGCGGCATCTTCTTTGGCAGCGTTGATGACTAAATCTGCGCCGCTTTCTTTGGCAAAAGCCAGTTTTTCATCGTTGATGTCGATGGCGACGACGTGTGCGCCAAATACTTTTTTCGCGTATTGAACCGCCAAGTTGCCCAAACCGCCTGCGCCGTAAATCGCAATCCATTGGCCCGGACGAACGCCGGAAACTTTAATGGCTTTATAAGTGGTTACACCGGCACAAGTAATGCTCGAAGCTTGCGCAGGATCCAAGCCTTCTGGGACTTTGACCGCGTAATCAGCACTCACGATACAGTGGGTCGCCATGCCGCCGTCGGCAGTATAGCCAGCGTTCAATACAGAGCGGCACAAGGTTTCGCGGCCGGTATTGCAGTATTCGCAAGAACCGCAGCTTTGGAACAGCCATGCAATGCTGACACGGTCGCCAACTTTCAGATTTTTCACACCGTCGGCAACCTCTTTAACCAAACCGATACCTTCGTGTCCCAACACGCGACCAGGTTTGTCGCCGTAATCGCCTGCCGCAACGTGCAAGTCGGTGTGGCACACGCCGCAATACTCGACTTCCACCAATGCCTCGCCGTATTCCAGAGGACGCAGTTCGCGTTCAACAACTTCTACATCACCTGCTACATCTTTATTTACTACCACAGCATGCATTTTCATGATTGCGCTCCTTAGTTACGGTAAAAAAACCTGTAAACGGAATGTTGTCCGATATAAGGATAAGCATACGCTTCCGCATCTTGCGAGTCAAATGGTATGTTGTTGAAAAATATGGATTATATGTTATATTATAACAACTGGGGAGATACGGCATCGTGGCGGTTGTCGGATGCGGGGGCGGCAGGTTTCAAGTTTGAAAAACCGGATGGGGCAAACCCGTAAAAATGCCGTCTGAAACAGTGTCCGAACGGCATTTTTACGGGTTTCGGGTTTCGGCGGAGGGTCAGTCAAAGCCGGGGCAGGATTGATTTGTACCGGAAGCGGCAATGATACCGCCGTCGTTGAGCGTAACGACGCAGGTCTCCCCGTTGTTGGCTGTATTGGGGTTTGCCTTAAGGGTGAAGTGGTCGGAGTTGACTTCGCTTAAAGTAATATCGAAGTATGTGTTTTGTTCCAATTTTGTTTGGTCGTAGTTTTTAAACGTCCCTTTTTGGCGGTAGAAACGTTCCATGGTCTGCGCGTTGTGCAGCAGGGTCGTCCTGACTTCCGTCAGTCGGACGCGCCGGACGTAGTATTGATAGGAGGGATAGGCAATGAGTGTGAGGATGCTGAGGATGACGATGACAATCATCAGTTCGGCCAACGTGAAGCCTTTTTGAACGGTTCTCATGGCAAATGGTTTCCATCGGGTTGTTTGTCGGTGGCATTATACCGCTGTAAGGGAGATGGCGGTATATGTAAACAGATTGAAATTTTCTGGAAAATTATTTGCATAAATCATTAAAAACAAACATTTATTTATATTTTTGGCACTTTGCTCACTGGGCGCGCCGGGGGGCTTGCGGTAGAATCCGTATCCGGTTTATAAAATTGCAGTACACAGAGAATTGAAAATATGGCAAAGATGATGAAATGGGCGGCGCTTGCTGCGGTTGCTGCGGCAGTTTGGGGCGGATGGTCTTATCTGAAGCCCGAACCGCAGGTTTCTTATATTACGGAAACGGTCAGGCGCGGAGACATCGGGCAGACGGTCTCGGCAACGGGTGAGATTTCGCCGTCGAATCTGGTATCGGTCGGTGCCCAGGCATCGGGGCAGATTAAGAAGCTTTATGTCAAACTCGGGCAGCATGTCCGAAAAGGCGATTTGATTGCGGTAATCAATTCGACCTCGCAGACCAATACGCTCAATATGGAAAAATCCAAATTGGAAACGTATCAGGCAAAGCTGGTGTCGGCACAGATTGCATTGGGCAGCGCGGAGAAGAAATATAAGCGTCAGGCGGCGTTGTGGAAAGATGATGCGACCTCTAAGGAAGATTTGGAAAGTGCACAAGATGCGCTGGCCGCTGCAAGGGCCAATGCCGCCGAGCTGAAGGCTTTAATCAGGCAGACCAAAATTTCTATCAATACTGCCGAATCGGAATTGGGTTACACGCGCATTACTGCAACGATGGACGGCACGGTGGTGGCGATTCCCGTGGAAGAGGGACAGACTGTGAACGCGGTGCAGTCTACACCGACGATTGTCCAGCTGGCCAATTTGGATATGATGTTGAACAAAATGCAGATTGCCGAGGGTGATATTACCAAGGTAAAGGCTGGTCAGGATATTACGTTTACGATTTTATCGGAGCCGGATACGCCGATTAAGGCGAAGCTCGACAGTGTCGATCCGGGACTGACCGCCATGTCGTTGGGCGGCTACAACAGCAGTACGGATACGACTTCCAGCGCAGTCTATTATTATGCCCGCGCGCTTGTGCCGAATCCGGACGGCAAGCTTGCTATCGGTATGACGACTCAGAATACGGTTGAAATCAACCGAGTGGCAAATGTGCTGATCATCCCGTCGCTGACAGTCAAAAAACGTGGCGACAAGGCGTTCGTACGCGTGTTGGGTGCGGACGGCAAAGCAGTGGAGCGAGAAATCCGGACCGGTATGAAAGACAATATGAATACCGAAGTAAAAAGCGGTTTGAAAGAGGGGGACAAAGTGGTTATCTCCGAAATGACGGCAGCCGAGCAGCAGGAAAGCAGCGAGCGTGCCATGCAGGGCCCTCCACGCTGACAGGCAGATATGCCGTCTGAAAACAGGCAGGCCGTTTCAGACGGCATTTATCATACTGATTTACGGAATATTATGAGTTTGATCGAATGTAGAAACATCAACCGCTATTTCGGCAGCGGCGAGAACCGCGTTCATGTCTTGAAAGACATTAACCTGTCGATAGAGAAAGGTGATTTTGTTGCCATTATTGGGCAGTCCGGTTCGGGAAAGTCCACGCTGATGAACATCCTCGGTTGTCTGGATACGGCCAGTTCCGGTTCATATCGGATCGGCGGCCTTGAAACGGCCGAAATGAAGCCGGACGAGCTGGCCGCATTGCGCCGAGAACGTTTCGGCTTCATCTTCCAACGCTATAACCTGTTGAGTTCGTTGACGGCACGGGATAATGTCGGATTGCCGGCCGTTTATATGGGTGTGGGCGGCAAAGAGCGTTCCATGCGTGCAGAGAAGCTTTTGAAGGATTTGGGTTTGGAAGGCAAAGAAGGCAACAAACCCGGAGAGCTTTCCGGCGGTCAGCAGCAGCGTGTCTCCATCGCCCGCGCGTTGATGAATGGCGGAGAAATCATCTTTGCCGACGAACCGACCGGTGCATTGGATACCGCCAGCGGTAAAAATGTGATGGAAATCATCCACAAGCTGCACGAAGGCGGGCATACCGTCATTATGGTCACGCACGATCCCGGTATCGCTGCCAATGCCAACCGCGTTATCGAAATCCGAGACGGAGAAATTATTTCCGATACATCGAAACAAACCGATATTCCCGCAGGCAGTGTAGAAAGTATCAAAGAAAAAGCTTCCTGGTCGTTTTATTACGGTCAGTTTGTCGAAGCCTTCAGAATGTCGGTGCAGGCGATTATGGCGCACAAAATGCGTTCGCTGCTGACCATGCTCGGCATCATCATCGGTATTGCTTCGGTTGTCTCCGTCGTCGCACTGGGCAACGGTTCGCAGAAAAAAATCCTTGAGGATATCAGTTCGATGGGGACAAACACCATCAGCATCTTCCCCGGGAGAGGGTTCGGCGACAGACGCAGCGGCAGGATTAAAACCCTGACTGTGGACGACGCAAAAATCATCGCCAAACAAAGCTATGTCGCTTCCGTTACCCCTCAGACCACATCAGGCGGTACGTTGACTTACCGCAATACCGACCTGACCGCTTCTTTGTACGGTGTGGGGGAACAATATTTCGACGTACTCGGACTGAAGTTGGAAACGGGAAGGTTGTTTGATGAAAACGATGTGAAAGAAGACGCCCAAGTCGTTGTTATCGACCAAAATGTCAAAAACAAACTCTTTGCGGATTCAAACCCGTTGGGACAGACCGTCTTATTCAGGAAACGCCCGCTGACCGTCATCGGCGTGATGAAGAAAGACGAAGACTCTTTCGGCAATTCTGAAGCCTTGATGCTTTGGTCGCCCTATACGACCGTGATGCATCAAATTACCGGAGAGAGCCATACCAATTCCATTACCGTGAAAATCAAAGACAATGCCAATACCCAGGTTGCCGAGAAAGGATTGACCGAGCTTCTCAAAGTGCGGCACGGCACGGAAGATTTTTTTATGAACAACAGTGACAGCATCATGAAGATGGTCGAAAGCACGACCGGAACCATGAAGCTGCTGATTTCTTCTATCGCATTGATTTCGCTGGTGGTAGGGGGTATCGGTGTGATGAATATCATGTTGGTGTCCGTTACCGAGCGTACCAAAGAAATCGGCGTGCGCATGGCAATCGGCGCGCGGCGCGGCAATATCTTGCAGCAGTTTTTAATTGAGGCAGTGCTCATCTGCATCATAGGGGGTTTGGCAGGTATCGGACTGTCTGCAGCCATCAGCCTTGTGTTCAACCATTTTGTGACAGACTTTCCGATGGACATTTCCATCATGTCCGTTGTCGGCGCGGTTGCCTGCTCGACCGCCATCGGTGTGGTGTTCGGCTTTATGCCTGCCAATAAAGCAGCCAAACTCAATCCGATCGATGCATTGGCACAAGATTGAGGATTATTGAACAGAATGCCGTCTGAACCGGTTTGGGTTTGTCTTCCGGTTTCAGACGGCATTTCCCGTAAAAAAGGCTTGGAACACGGTTCCAAGCCTTTTGCGTTATAGGGTTATTTCTGGTTTTTGCGGATGATTTCCTCCAGCTGGGGCATGGGGCTGTAACCGCTTTGAGTGTGTCCGTTGGGGAAAACGACGGTCGGCGTGCCGTTGAATCCGAACTGTTCGCCCAAGGAAGTAGTTTCCGCAACTGGATTTTCACAGTCGCCGCTACCGCTCGGGAACTGACCCTTACGCATCCAGTTTGTCCATGCCTTGACAGGGTCGGGTTGGCACCAAAGGATTTGTGCTTTGCGTTCCGCATCCGGGTGGAGGCTGGCAATCGGCATCATGAAGTTGTAAATCGTGATGTCGGTCATTTTTTCGAATTCGTGTTCCAGACGTTTGCAGAACGGGCAGTCCGGATCCGAGAAGACGGCAACCTGCAGCTTGCCGCTGCCGCGAACCTCTTTAATCGCTTTATCTAAAGGCAGGGAAGCGAAATCAATTTTGTTCAAATCGGCCGCGCGCATATCGGTCAGGCTCTTGCGGGAATTAATGTCGATAAGGTCGCCGACAATCATATAGTTGCCCTGAGCGTCGGTGTAGATGATTTGTTTGCCGCTGATAACGACTTCGTAAAGCCCTTGAATCGGTGTTTCACCAACACTCAAGACTTTCAGGTCTTGGGCTTCATAGGCTTTTTCAAGGCGTGCTTTGAGGTTTTCGGCAACATTGCCCTGTGCCGGTTTTTGCGCGGTTGCAGGCGTTTGGGCAGCATTGGAAACTGGGGTTTGACCGCACGCCATCAGCGGCAGTAATGTCAACGCGGCGAGCGTTTTAACGAAAGTCTTTTGCATAGGTACAGATAAAGTGAGTGAAATTGGGCTATTCTATCAAAGCATGATATGAAACACATCCTGCCTTGTCTCAAATTATGGTCTGAAAATACCGTACGGCTGTTAAAATACGCAAATCTTGTTGGATGTTTCTGCCATGGTTTACCACCGCATCGCTGTAAACGTGCCGCTTTCAGACGGCCTTTTGACTTATTCCCATTCTGAGCCGCTGCCGCTGGGTGCTCGGGTGCTTGTGCCTTTCCGCAACAAGACCGTGGTCGGGATTGTGTGGGAAACGGATATTGCGCCCGATATGGATGTGGCGCGGATTTTGAGTATTCAGACGACCTTTTCGGACGAGCCGCCGCTGCCCGAAAGCTGGCGTGATTTGCTCTCGTTTACGTCGCGTTATTACCACTATCCGACGGGGCAGGCAGTGTTTGCTGCACTGCCGCAGGGTTTGAAGGAAACGCGCGCGGTGGAAATACCGCAGCCGCCGTTGTTTTACGCGCTGAACGAAGCGGGCAGGGCGCAAACGCCGCCGCCGGCGCGGTTCAATAAAAAAGCGGTTTTGTGGGACGCGCTGCTGTCGGACGGGATGACGATGGCGGCGTTGAAGCAGGTGAACGCGCAGGCGGCGAAATTAATTGAGGATTGGGCGGAACAGGGTTGGATTGAAACGACGGAAGCGGCGAAACCCGTTTTAAGGCCGTCTGAATTTCAGCTCAACGCCAACCAGCAACAAGCTTCCGATGAAATTCAGACGACCTTCGGCAGATTTCAGCCGTTTCTGCTGTACGGCATCACCGGCAGCGGCAAGACCGAGGTGTATTTCGATGCGATGGCGAAAGTGTTGGCGCAGGGGCGGCAGGTGTTGTTTCTGTTGCCCGAAATCAACCTCACGCCGCAGCTTTTGAAGCGGGTGGAAAACCGTTTTGCCGACGTGCCGACCGCCGTGTTGCACAGCCAGATGGCGGCAGGCAGGCGCACGCAGGATTATCTGCGCGCGATGTTGGGACAGGCGAAATTGGTCATCGGCACGCGGCTGGCGGTGTTCACACCTTTGCCTGATGTCGGGCTGATTGTGGTCGATGAGGAACACGACGGCTCGTTTAAGCAGGACAACGAATTGCGCTACCATGCCCGCGATTTGGCGGTGTGGCGGGCGAAGCAGAGCGGCTGCCCCGTTGTGTTGGGCAGCGCTACACCCAGCTTGGAGAGTTGGCACAAGGCGCAAAGCGGCGCGTACCGCCTGCTGCAACTGACCGAACGCGCCCATGCCGCCGCGCAACTGCCGCAAGTGGACATTCTCAACGTAGGTCGTCTGAAACTCGACAACGGCTTCTCGCCGCAAGCCATGCAGCTTTTGAAACAGAATTTTGAAGCAGGCGGCATGTCGCTGGTGTACCTCAACCGGCGCGGCTTTGCACCTGCGCTGTTTTGCGGTGACTGCGGTCATACCTTCGGCTGCCCGAACTGCTCCGCCAAAATGGTGCTGCACCAACGCGCCCGCCAATTGCGCTGCCACCACTGCGATCACCGCGAACCCATCCCGTACAAATGCCCCGATTGCGGCAACCAAGACCTGACCGCCGTCGGGCACGGCACACAACGCGTCGAAGAAACCCTGCGCGCCTTCCTGCCCAAGGCCGCCGTCGTCCGCGTCGACAGGGACAGCACCGCGCACAAAAACGACTGGGCGGATTTGTACCGCCGTATCGCGGACAACGAAATCGACATTCTGGTCGGCACGCAGATGCTCGCCAAAGGCCATGATTTCGCGCGGCTCAACCTCGTTATCGTGTTGAACGCCGACGGCAGCCTGTACAGCGCAGATTTTCGCGCGCCGGAAAGGCTGTTTGCCGAGCTGATGCAGGTATCCGGCAGGGCGGGGCGCGCCGACAAACCCGGCAAGGTGTTGATACAGACCCAGCTGCCCGAACATCCCGTCTTCGCCGCCGTCAAAGCGCAGGACTACGCCGTGTTTGCCGAAAACGAATTGAACGAGCGGCAAATGTTCGCCATGCCGCCCTTCGGTTTTCAGACCGCCGTCCGCGCCGACGTGCCGCGCGTTGCCGATGCGATGGAGTTTCTCAACGCCGCCAAAGAAACCCTCGCCCCGCTTTTGCCTGAAAGCGTCTCCCAGTTCGGCGCTGCCCCCATGCTGATGGTGCGCCTCGCCGAACGCGAACGCGCGCAAATCTTCCTCGAATCGACATCCCGACAGGATTTGCACCGCGCCGTGAGTTTGTGGGTGCAGGTATTGCAGCAAAACAGGGACGGCAAAATCCGATGGTCGGTGGATGTCGATCCGCAGGAGGCTTGATTATTGGCAATCCTATGCCGTCTGAAAACCGTTTCAGACGGCATTTTTATTCCGGATCATCCGTAAACGCATTTTCCCGAAATATCGGTACAAACGTGAAAAGATACAGTACGAACACGGCGGCGGTCAGAATCGCGGGGACGGTGATGAAGAATATCGGGTTCACGTTCATCAAAACAGCGCGCGAGACGGCGGCGGCGAAGAGGATGGGAACGGCGATGCGGCAGAGTTTGGGGTAGTCGAGCTTGGTAAAGCCGCTGTGCCACAGTCCGGCGGTCAGCCACACCATCATCACGCCGCCCATCATGCCGCCGAGGGTAATCAGGTGCAGGGGGGCGGAGGCGGGCAGGTTTTGCAATTTCGCCGCGCCTGTCCACAGATAGCCTGCGGCGGCAAAGAGCTGGAGCAGGTAATAAGTGCGGACGTAGTGTTTGCGCAGGAGTTCGTGATGGTGAAGCTCACGCAGCTTGGCAAGGAGGATGAAGCCGACGGCGAGCGCGGTAAAACCGGCGGTTTGCGCGGGCAGCCAAAGTTCGGCGGCGGCGTGCAGGAGTAGGAAGGTGATGGCGATGTTTTTATAGACGACGTTGGGGATGAATACGGGGTCTTTCAGACGGCATTCTTTGAGGGCTTCCGCGCCTAGAAGGACGCTGACGCGCACGGATACGAACATGACCGCCGCCATGTTCAAATGCACTTGCGCGCGCAACAGGTTCAAATCGCCACTGACGGCATAGGCCGTCTGAAAAACGGTGAACGCGGCAAGCAGTATCAGCAGGGCGAAATTGTCGGTATTGCGGTCGAGCCAAATCAGCCAGGCGCAGAACAGCAACAACACCAGCCAATAGGCAGCAACGAAAAACGAGGCAGTTTGCGGCGAAAAGGGCAGTATAGCGGATGCGGCGAGCAACAATGCCGCCATCAAAGTAGCAACAGGTTTCAGACGGCCTTGATAGCCCGTCCATTCAAGCATGGCGGCAGTCAGGAAGCCACCGTATGCCGCAGGCAGCATGAGTTCCAAGAAGATTTGGCGGTGCAGGACGATAGAGCCGGGGCTGATGAAAAACACCAACGAGCCGAGTATGGCAAGCACCGCCGCGCTGACGAAAAACGGCCGCATGGGGTGGGTGAAAAATTTATTCATGGCTTGGCTTGATTCTGCATGAAGATGCTTTCGGATATGGATTTATTGGGTGGACAGGGCCGTATCTTTTGCTAAAGAGGCAAGCCTGCGGCATGCTTGCCCTCTCCCTAGCCCTCTCCCACGGGGAGAGGGGATTAAGCTGCCAAACCCGAATATTTTCAGGTTTGCCTACCATCTGATTTTCAATCCTACGTTCTCTAATTTTCAGCAACCTGATTCCCTCTCCCCGTGGGAGAGGGTTAGGGAGAGGGCAACGAACCGCAAGGTTTGTCAGATACTCAAATGCCCGTATCATTCATATTATTGATATTATTGTTCGAATTGTATTATTTTCAATAATAATAAATAACCCTAAACCAATATAAATAACAGCCATTATCCAACGACTAAACTTCTCTACAATTTCACCAACACCTGAAATATTAGCCAATCTTTGTGCTGTATATACTAAAACAAAAATCAATATTAAAAATACAAGAAGAGTAACTAATAAGTCGACAAGATCTAAAGTCACAAAGTAAGGAACAAAAAGTCCAATATTATCTGCACCACAACTAGCAACTGTAACCAAAGCAACAATACCGACTAATTTTGACAACCCTTTTTCATCCAATTCTTTTTTAGCTCTTTTTTCGCCCTCACAATCGTCGTAAATAGCAACTTTAATACCTAAGTAAATCGGTATTAAACCTAATAAACCCAACACCCATTTTTCCGGAACATAATGCAAAACAAAAGCTAGAAATAAACTAACTAATATTAAAATTACAGAACCTAAATATTGTCCGATATAAATATCTCGATATTCTTTTCTAGTATTTGCTCTAGCAAAAAATATTAATAGTATTACCAACAAATCTACTGCTGTAGCAATATATAAAACAGCAGCAGTAATCACAGTCGAAAACATAAAGCACCTCATAATGAATCCCCTGCCCCCTTGGCACCACGGCTTTTTCAAAAACCGAATCGCGTTCGGATAACAGATTCGTATCTTTCGCTAAAGAGGCAAGCCTGCGGCTTGCTTACCCTCTCCCTAGCCATCTCCCACGGGGAGAGGGAATTGGGCTGTCGAGCCTGAACATTTTCAGGTTTACCTGACATCTGATTCCCAATTCTACGGCTCTCTGATTTTGAGAAACCTGATCCCCTTTCCCCGTGGGAGAGGGTTAGGGAGAGGGCAACGAACCGCAAGGTTTGTCAGAAATTTAAATTCCTATCACTCATAATAATGAATCCCCTGAAACTCTCTTGCCACCACGGCTTCTTCAAAAGCCGAATCGCGTTCGGACAGCGGCGTAGGCAGGGTAATCACGTTTTGCACGTTCATGCCCTTAGTGGAAAGCAGCATGATTTCATGGCTCAGGCGTGCGGCTTCGAAGCGGTCGTGCGTTACCAGCATACACGCCATGCCCTGCCGCTCGATTTTTTCCACCAGCATGGCGACCAAAATATCGCGCAAATCGCGGTCCAAACCGACGAACGGCTCGTCCAGCAAGGCAAGGTCGCAGCCGCACAGCAGCAGGCGCAAAAATGCTACCCGTTTCGCCATGCCGCCGGACAATTCGGTCGGATATTTGTTCAAATCGCCCGCAGTCAGCCCGACTTTCGCCGCCAGCGCGATGATTTTGCCTTCATCGGGTTTGTCCATAAAAATAGCGATATTCTGCATCGCGGTCAAGTTTCCCGGCAGGCGGTTTTCCTGAAACAGAAAACCCGTTTTGCGGAAAGTATTGCGTATCGTGCCCGATTTTGGCGTTTCCAAGCCCGCAATCAGCCGCAAAACCGTCGTCTTGCCGCAGCCGCTCGGCCCGAACAAAGCTTTTACTTCGCCGTGTTGCAGGTTCAAACTGAAATCGCGCACGATGGGGTCGCGGAGAATTTCAAAACGCACGTTTTCAAGACAGAGCATCATCTTCTCCACGGCATAAACAAAATTTCCAAAGGCTTAGTAATCAGGTATTCAAACAGCGACACAAACACGATAACCAACACCACATAAGCCATCACCGTCGAAGTCTCCAGCATCGCCCTCGCATCCGCAATCCGCGCGCCCACGCCTTCGCTCGCGCCCAAGAGTTCCGCCATAATCACCACCTTCACCCCCATCGCCACCGCCACGCCGATGCTGGAAATCACATAGCCCGTCAGATGCGGGATATACAGATAACGGATTTTTTTCAGACGGCCTAATTTATAAGCGTCAAACAACTCTTCATGCTGCTTGTTCACGCTCGCCATCCCGACCGCCGCACTCGCAAACGTCAGCGGCGCAACCAACACAATGATGGTAAACAACACGCTCGGATTGCCAAAACCGAACCAAAACAACGCCATCACCACCCAAATAATCGGCGGCATCGCCAACAAAACCGTAATCACAGGCTTAAGCAACGCCATCGCCGTCTTAAAACTGCCCGCCACCAGCCCCGCTGCCAGTCCTGCCGCCAGCGCAACCGAAATGCCCACCACCGACCGCCACAGCGAAATCCCAATTTCGTTTTCCTGAAAATGTTTCAATAAATCAAACGACTTTTGAAACACCTCCGCCGGCGCAGGTAGCATAAACTCACCGAACA
Source organism: Neisseria cinerea (assembly GCF_900475315.1). NCBI lineage: Bacteria > Pseudomonadati > Pseudomonadota > Betaproteobacteria > Neisseriales > Neisseriaceae > Neisseria > Neisseria cinerea. The sequence goes on from NZ_LS483369.1 coordinate 200,325, forward strand.
CGGCGCTGCCCCACGCCCACAACGCCACCACCACCATCGCCACGCCCAGACCGGCAAAGCCGCTCCAAAGGTAGTCGATGATGTAAAACACCGCAGGCTGCGGTTTGCGTATTTTGTCGGTTTTAATCATGGTTTGGGTGTTGGTTGATGGGGATGGTGGGTCGTCTGAAAAATGGTAATTGGTTTAGACGAAACGCCACAATACAACGAAACGGTTTGATTTCCCAAATAGTGTTTTTCAGACGACCTTGGTTTGGGATTTTGGGATTTTGTTGGGTTACGACTGCGACTAAGCCAACCTACGTTGGCTCGCAATTATTAGCAGGGGTATATACGAATTCATCAGGTTCATCTTCGTTACCCCTCTTCCCCCTTGAATCTTTATAAATTTTTGTTTGTTTAAAAGTATCTTGGATAAACCCGTTCTTCCCTAAAATCTTAAATACTGTTTGTTTATCTGGATTATCATCTTTTACAAGTGCAAAAATCTTTAAATCTTCCTTGTACTCGTTTTGAAGGAATTGTCTTAGTATTTCTGTAAAGTGTACGTTTGTATCATCTGTCAATGTACCAAATATAATTTCATATCCATCTCCATAATACCAAACTTCCAATATGATAAAAGCTACTAAAACTTCATTTAAATAGCATTCATATATCTTGCTTTTTTCATCAAAAACGATAGGTTGATTATCATTTATATATTTGAGATTATAAGCCTTCTCATTTTTAAGAATAAATTCTGTAATTTTGTTGCTGGCAATACATCCAATATTTTTAAATTCAAAAGTCATCTTAAATATTCCTAATAATTATAGTAGATTGATTCATAACTCAACCTTCTAGATTTTGTATACCGTTCTGAATATTATTTGATAGACCGTCTGAAAAGAGTAGCACGTGTAGGTTAGGTCTTTCAGATAATTCAACAATTCTGTTTGGTTTAACAACCCAATATACAGATACCTGTCGTCATTCCCGCCTGCGTGGGAATGCCGGCCTTTTTGTGTACTGTTCTAACTATTATCTGATAGGTCGTCTGAAAAGGGTATATTGGATTCCCCAATACTAATTCTCCCTTTTCACACGACCTCTTTCACTTTAAGCCAAGAAGAACCCGTTATCAGGCAGCTTGCCGCCCAAAAGTTTCGAATTGAACTGCATCAGGATTTCGTAAAACTTCAAAATCTCGTTCTTCACTTCGCTGCCTTTGGTTACCGTCAGCCGCGCGCCGTCCAAGCCCATGACTAGGGCGGGTTCGGGGGCGGGGAGGTAGTTTTTGCCGATTTTCGCCGCGCTTTGGCGGTTGGCGAGTATCCAGTTGAGCGCGTTTTTCAAATCCTGATGGAAGAGGTCAAACTGCGCTTTGTGTGCGTGGAAATATTCTTCGTTGGCGATGATGCCCGCCATCGGAATCAGCGGTTTGGTGTCAAACGCCTGCCCCCATGCTTTCACCAAATCAAAGCCGCGCACGACGTTTACGCCCATGGTTTTGCCTTTCAGTAGGCTGGCAGTTGCCATCGGTTCAGGCAGGATGGCGGCGTGGTAGTCCTTGCTTAAAAACAGTCCGACTGCTTCGGGCGGCGTGGCGGTGTAAGTGATGCCGACTTTGTGCGCATCGATTTTCAGTTTTTTCAACAAGGCTTGCAGCACGATGTCGGGCATATCGTTTTTAAACGGCACGAGGATTTTTTTGCCGACCAAATCCTGCGGCGAGGCAATCGCGCTGCCTTTGCACATCAGCTGCGTGATGCCGTTGGTCAAAATATTGACCATGCCGACTTTCTGCCCTTGGTTGCGCAGGTTTACGCCGACATTGCTCGGACTCATCATTACTTTAAATTGTCCGCTTGCTACACCTGCGCGCAGTTGGTCGGGCGAACGCCAGATTTTCAGCGATACATCCGCCTGCTTCGCCAGCTTGCCTTGCAACGCCGCTACGGCAATGGTTACGCTGGGCATTGCCGGTGCGCCGTACACGGTAAATTGTTCTTTACCAGCTGCCAACAATGAAGGCGAAACGCCTGCGGCTGCCAGCGCGGCGGTCATTTTTAAGAAATCACGTCTTTTCATGTCCATTTTTTATCTCCTAATTCTTAATAAGCCAGTGCAGGCATTCTTTCAGACGGCCTGATTTTAAAAAGCCGCATGCAAACTCAACCAATACGTCCTGCCCGGTGCATACACCACGCTGGGCGATAGGGCGAGGACGTGGTCGCCGCTGATATGTTCGGCGTATTTTTTGTTGAACACGTTGTTCACGCCCAAGCGCAAGCCGTATTTGTCTTTGATGTTCATGCCGGCATACACGTCGGCAACGGTAAAGCCTTTGGCGGCTTCGCGTTTGTCTATGCCCAGACCGCTTGCCATATCAAAATCGCCGCGCGTTTGTTTGGCGACAAAGCGTGTTGCGGCGCCGATGTTGTAGCTGCCGTGGGTAAAGTAGTTTTTGTAGTCGGCTTGGACGGCGGCTTCAAACGGACGGATTTGATAGAGCGGTCTGCCGTCGGTTTCGTTGTGTCCGTAGTTGTAGGTGGCTTTGATGCCTGCCGCCCAATGCGGATTGAAGTTGTAACGCGCATAGGCCTGTGCGGTAAACAATCGTGCGTCCACATTGCGTGTGATGATGCCGCCACCTTTGGAAGCCGTGCCACTTTGTCCGTGGGCGCGGTCAAAAATAATCAGGTCTTTGACTTTGTCTGCCACAAGCGTGCCGCCCACGTTCCAGCCAGCTCCTGCGAGCGAGTTCATATAGCCGTTGTAGTAGTCGTTGCGGCTGTCGGCGGTGAGCTTGATGCGGTTGTGTTTTTCGGTTTTCAGCAGGGGATTGCCTGCGATGGTAGCGGTTGGGTTTGGGTTCATCAGCGCACCGTTCATGCGGTTTTGCATGATGGCGGCAAGCGAGTTGAAGCGTTCGGTGTTGTCACCGATGCGTTCCAAATGCGCGAGGGAAACGCTGTATTTTTGCGTTTCAGACGGCGTGAAATCGTATTTGAGTTCGCCCGACAAAGCATGACGGCGCACTTTGCCGTTGAAGTCGTAGCCGTAATGGGTTTTCCAGATTTGTTGTGATGAGGCGAAGGGGAAACCGGGTTTTATTGGGTTTTCAGGCTGTGCCGTATTTTTGCGAATGTCCGCTTCGTTGAGTTCGTAGCTTAAGCCCAAGCCCAGTTTGTGTCGGTCGTCAAACTTGTAAGATAAGGTATCGGCAATGCGCCAGCGGTCGATGTGCACATCGGCGAAACGGTAGCCGTTGAGGAAGTCGCGCATGGGAGTGTGGGCGTTGCGCTCGCCGTTTTGGCTGTCGTTGCGGTAGCTGGCTGTGGCCGTGTTGTGGAACTTGCCGAAATCTGCGTCGTGTTTGAGCGAGAAATCATACACTTTACGGTCAAGTTCTACGAACACTTTCTGCTGCGTATTGTTTTGACGCAGGGAGTAATTGTCGGCGCGGCGTTTGAGTTTGATGATGCCTGCTTCCGCGCTAACCGTATTGTTTAAATCGGCATTGCCCCAACGCGCGTTGAGTTTGGAGATGTGGCGTTCGGTGTCCAATGCGTCGTTGACGAACTGCGGCTGGCGGTCGTTGTTGATGTCGTCGTGCAGATAAGTGAGGCGGTATTCTTGATTTTCAGACGGCACGAAACCGAGTACCAAAGCCTGATTGAAGCGGCTGTATTCCCAATCGGTGTCGCGCCCACCACCATCTTTGTAGCCGTTTGCCTTGGTGTGATTGAGGTTGGCTACGCCGTATACCTTCGCCCCGCGTGCTTGCGCGGTAACGGAATTATAAAAACTTTTGCCGTAGAAGCCGCTGTTTGCTTTCAGCGGACGGAAGGCTTGGTCTATGTTTTCGGTAACAAAGTAATGATTGCTGCGGTCGGTGCGGTCGAATTGGTTTTCGGGGAAATAGCCTTGCGCTGCGGTTGGTGCAATCGGTTTGGGAGGGGAGAAGGTTTTGACGGATTGTATTTCTTCAGTATTTGCCAGTTGTTCTGCCCAAGATGGAGTAACGGAAAAAACGGTCATCAAAGCCCATGTGAGAGTATTTAGTTTCATTTTTTAGCTCATGATAATAATTATTATTTATTATCCTATTAAAAAAAATTTAAGTAAATAAGAAAATAATATGAAAAATTTCCAGAGAACCGATACAACAGTTGGAACTTGGGTTTGGGAATATTACGGTAGATGAACTTGGAACCTCTGTCATGCTATGGTCTTTTGTCGCAATTGAAAAAAAACGCGAACCGAATGGTTCGCGTTTTTTCAGACGGCATCAATTATTTTTTGTCGTCTTTTACTTCTTCAAAGTCGGCATCTACGACATCATCGTCTTTCTTTGCAGAAGCATTGGCTTGTGCGCTTTCACCTGCTTGGGCTTCAGCTTGCGCTTGAGCGTAAACCATTTCACCCAGTTTTTGGCTGGCTGCACCCAAAGCTTCGGCTTTGGCATCGATAGCTGCTTTGTCGTCGCCTTTCACGGCTTCTTCGGCTTCTTTCAGCGCGGCTTCGATTTTTTCTTTCTCGGCTGCGTCGAGTTTGTCGCCGTAGTCGGCCAAAGATTTTTTCACGGAGTGAATCAGGGCTTCGGCTTGGTTGCGGGAAGCGACCAATTCAGTCAGTTTTTTATCTTCCTCGGCATTGGCTTCGGCATCTTTCACCATGCGTTCGATTTCTTCTTCGCTCAAACCTGAAGAACCTTGGATGGTGATGTTGGCTGCTTTGCCAGTGCCTTTGTCTTTGGCGGAAACGTGCAGGATACCGTTGGCGTCAATATCAAAGGTAACTTCGATTTGCGGCATGCCACGCGGTGCGGGTGCGATATCGCCCAAGTTGAACTGACCCAAAGATTTGTTGGCGGAGGCGCGTTCGCGTTCGCCTTGCAGCACATGGATGGTTACTGCGCTTTGGTTGTCTTCGGCGGTAGAGAACACTTGCGACGCTTTGGTCGGGATGGTGGTGTTCTTCTGAATCAGCTTGGTCATCACGCCGCCCATGGTTTCGATACCCAAGGACAGAGGGGTTACGTCCAGCAGCAATACGTCGCTGCGGCCGCCGCTCAATACTTCGCCTTGGATCGCTGCGCCTACGGCAACGGCTTCGTCAGGGTTTACGTCTTTGCGCGGTTCTTTGCCGAAGAAGTCTTTAACGGCCTCTTGTACTTTCGGCATACGGGACTGACCTCCGACCAAAATTACGTCGTCGATGTCGCTGGTGCTCAAGCCGGCATCTTTCAATGCGGTGCGGCAAGGCTCGATAGAGCGGGCAATCAGGTCTTCAACCAGACTCTCGAATTTGGCACGGGTAATTTTCATGGCCAAGTGTTTCGGGCCGGTTGCGTCCATGGTGATGTACGGCAGGTTGATTTCGGTTTGCTGGCCGCTGGACAATTCGATTTTGGCTTTTTCGGCAGCTTCTTTCAGGCGTTGCAATGCCATCACGTCTTGTTTCAAATCAATACCTTGTTCTTTTTTGAACTCGGCGATGATGTGGTCGATGAGGCGTTGGTCGAAGTCTTCGCCGCCCAAGAAAGTGTCGCCGTTGGTTGCCAATACTTCGAATTGTTTGTCGCCGTCGAGGTTGGCGATTTCGATGATGGAAATATCGAAGGTACCGCCGCCCAAGTCATATACGGCTACTTTGCGGTCTTTGTTGTCGCCTTTGTCCATACCGAATGCCAAAGCGGCTGCGGTTGGTTCGTTGATGATGCGTTTTACGTCCAAACCGGCGATACGACCCGCGTCTTTGGTGGCTTGGCGTTGGCTGTCGTTGAAGTAGGCCGGAACGGTAATCACGGCTTCAGTTACTTTTTCACCCAAGTAAGCTTCGGCGGCTTCTTTCATTTTACGCAAAACTTCTGCGGAAATTTGAGGAGGAGACAGCTCTTTGCCTTGCGCTTTTACCCATGCGTCGCCGTTGTTGGCTTTAACGATCTCGAAAGGCATGGATTCGATGTCGCGTTGGACTTCTTTGTCTTCAAATTTGTGGCCAATCAAACGTTTGGCGGCGTAGATGGTGTTTTTGGCGTTGGTTACCGCTTGGCGTTTTGCCGGTGCGCCGACGAGGATTTCGCCACCGTCCAAATAAGCGATAACGGAAGGAGTGGTGCGTGCACCTTCTGCGTTTTCGATAACTTTGGTTTGACCGTTTTCAGAGATGGCCAAACAAGAGTTGGTTGTACCTAAGTCGATACCGATTACTTTTGCCATATGGATACTCCTAATTTGATTTTGCTTATTTTAAGAAATATGTTGGAACGTTGTGTCCCGATGCGCATTAAATAGGGCGGGAGTGGGACGGTTTCAAGTTCTTATACAGGTGCAAACATATAAATATATGAAAATATTGGATTTATATTTAAATCTAATATTCAGATTATTAATAAACTTATTCATAGATAATACCGGCGAGCATTTCTTGCTCATTTAAGTTTCCGTATTCCTTTTCCCAGTCATGCGAGGATTCGATGATGTCGCATTCCTTGGATAATGAAATTTGTTCTGAATCCATATTTTTTGCGTTCAGTATGCTGAGTTGTTCGCATAGTGAGGAGGACAAAGTGATTTCCGGCTGTTTGGCTTCCGAATGGCTTTCTGAAAAAGCAAAGCAGGATAAGATAAATGCTGTTGTATAGAGGAAATATTTACCGGATTTTTTCATATTTATGTCCTTTCACCTGTTAAATTGGTGGTTAATTGATGAAAAATCTTAATATTTGGTATTCGTATAAGATAAATCATAGTTTAAATTTAGTTTATCATATTTATTTTATTTTTTGTATAACTAAGGTAAAATATATTTTATGTTTACTTTGCATGATGGAATTTAGGGAAAGGGAAAGATATTTATGGAAACCTTTAAAGATAGATTGATTTTTCTATGGAAAAATGAAGCGAAGCAGGCGAAAATTGCATCTGATATTGAGATGACGATTGCGGGTTTTAGTAGGATATGGAATGAAGGTGGTTTGCCTAAGTCTGAAACATTAAAGAAAATCAAACAATTGAAGGGTTGTAGCATTGATTGGTTATTGACCGGTGAGGGAGAGCCATTTCCCGGGGGGAATCAGGTAAAGTCTGTTGCCTATGATACTTTTGGCAATGAGGTTGATACAGACGAATTTGTTTTCGTGCCAAGATATGATATCCGTGCGGCTGCAGGGTATGGACAATTTGTCGGCCATGAAGAACCTGTATTTACGATGGCTTTCAGACGGCATTGGATTGAAAATTATGTTACCCGTGATACGAAAAACCTATCTGTGATTTCTGTTAAGGGGGATTCTATGGAGGGGGTTTTAAATGATGGAGATACCATCCTGGTCAACCATGGGGAAAATACGCCAAAGGATGGCTTGTACGTGTTGCGGATTAATGAAAACTTGCTGGTCAAACGTCTGCAAATTGTTCCCGGCGGGATAATCAACGTCATTTCTGCCAACGAAGCTTATCCTGCTTTTGAAATTAATTTGAATAATCTGACCGATGATGTGGAAATTATCGGGCGTGTGGAGTGGTTCGGCAGGATGATTTGAGCCGGGACTTGAAATTGCAGGGGATTAAACTTATTTATGAAGCGATTTCTTTTTAAGGAAAAGTCCTTGCTTGCCTTTGCAAGGGGTTTGAGAGAGAATGCAAAAATATTATATTAAGGAATAACACCATGTCGGACGAAAGCCCTATTATCTTTACTGACAGTTGCTGTACAAAAGTTGCGGATTTGATTGCCGAAGAAAATAACCCTGATTTGAAATTGCGGGTTTTTGTCAACGGCGGCGGCTGCTCTGGTTTCCAGTATGGATTTACTTTTGATGAAATTAAAAACGATGATGACTTTGAAATTGAGAAAAACGGTTTGGTCTTTTTGGTCGATCCGATGAGTTATCAATATCTGGTCGGTGCGGAGATAGACTATACGGAAAGTTTGCAAGGCTCGCAGTTTGTTATCCGTAATCCGAATGCGGAAACCACTTGTGGTTGCGGATCGTCGTTTTCTGTATAACCGACCGGTCGGTGCTATGCCGTCTGATTGTTCAGACGGCATTTTTATTTTTGGGAAAATATATTACCGAGATAAATTCGCATATAATTCGATTTTTAAAGAATAATCTGATTTTTGTAAGGAATTGGCGGAACAGTATTGAATATATTGGTTCCATTATGATTGAGATGAGTAAAAATTACCAAAACGATTTGTATGATATATATGTTTCTTATCCGCCCGGAGTCGATCAGGAGAGGATTCAAGCCTGTCTTCGGGAAAATTTGGATGAGGGGCTGGCAGAGAAAATCATTGATTCGCTCGCTTCTAAACCACAGGTGTTGGTCGAGGAAAAATGTACATGGGAAAAGCGGGGTGAGCTGCATGATTATTTCAGCTATTTGGGTTTGGATATTGTTACCCGAAGATATATGGAGTTGGAAACAATCGAGCAGTCGGAAACGGAAGATGAGGTGGTGGAACTGCCGTTTGAGGATTTTGAGACAGATGTAAAAGAAAAGGATAAAACCGTATCGCCAAAATCCGAGCCTCTGCCTCAGAATACCAGGTTGCTGTTTTTGGCATTGTTGATTGCTTTTTTGGGCTATCTTATTGGTAAGGTTTTTTGATTGTTCGATAAGCGACGTGTTTGGGGCTTTTGTATGAAATGGTTGAAACGCCTGACGGTTATTGTCGGGACTCTTTATTACTACCGATTGGCAGGATTATGTGCCGGACTGGTCCGGCGCGGCTGGATATACGGTTTGCTGAAAATGATGCCGCAATCTTCCAGATTTAAAAATGAACCTCCGCCCGTCCGACTTCGCCTTGCGTTGGAAAGCTTGGGGCCGATTTTCATCAAGTTCGGACAGGTCCTCTCTACGCGCCCCGATTTGATTCCGCATGATTATGCGGTCGAACTGGCAAGGCTGCAAGACAAAGTGCCGCCGTTCGACGCGCAACTTTCACGCTCGCAAATCGAAAAATCTCTGGGACAATCCATCGATGTTTTATACGCGGAATTTGAAACCGAGCCTGTCGCCAGTGCGTCCATCGCCCAGGTACACAAAGCCCGCCTGCATTCGGGCGAACAGGTCGCAGTGAAAGTCTTACGCCCCAACCTGTTGCCCGTTATCGAACAGGATTTGTCGCTGATGCGCTTTGGCGCAGGCTGGGTAGAGCGTTTGTTTTCAGACGGCAAGCGTTTGAAGCCGCGCGAAGTGGTGGCTGAATTCGACAAATACCTGCACGACGAATTGGACTTGATGCGCGAAGCTGCCAATGCTAGCCAGCTCGGTCGCAATTTCCAAAACAGCGATATGCTGATTGTGCCTAAGGTGTTTTACGACTACTGCACCAGCGACGTGCTGACCATCGAATGGATGGACGGTACGCCGGTATCCGACATCGCCAAACTCAAAGCAGACGGCATCGATTTGCACAAACTTGCCGATTACGGCGTGGAAATCTTCTTCACGCAAGTTTTCCGCGACGGCTTTTTCCATGCGGATATGCACCCCGGCAATATTTTGGTTGCTGCCGACAACCGCTACATCGCCCTTGATTTCGGCATTGTTGGTACGCTGACCGATTACGACAAACGCTACCTCGCCATCAACTTCCTCGCCTTCTTCAACCGCGATTACCACCGCGTTGCCACCGCCCACATCGAATCGGGCTGGGTGCCCGCCGACACGCGCGCGGAAGAATTGGAAGCCGCAGTTCGCGCCGTGTGCGAACCTGTGTTCAACAAACCGATTTCGCAGATTTCCTTCGGCTTGGTGCTGATGCGTCTGTTTGAAGTCAGCCGCCGCTTCAACGTCGAAATCCAGCCGCAGCTGGTATTGCTGCAAAAAACGCTGCTCAACATCGAAGGCTTGGGTCGGCAGCTTGATCCCGATTTGGACTTATGGAAAACCGCCAAACCGTTTTTGGTAAAATGGATGAACGAACAGGTCGGTCCCAAAGCCCTTTGGCGCAACCTTAAAAACGAAGCCCCCGACTGGGCGCAAATCATCCCTTCATTGCCGCGCAAAATCAGTGCGTTGATTGATGAAAACCGCCAGCAGGAAATGCGTGATGCTTATATTCATTTAGTCAAAGTGCAGCAACGGCAAAGCATGTGGCTGGGGGCAATAGCGTTTGTTTTACTGCTAATCTTGCTTTTGAAATAAGAAATGCCGTCTGAAATAAATTTCAGACGGCATTTTTACGGGTGTTCAGATGATAAAGTCGATTTCGGTAAACTGGATATTTTGATCCATATCGGCCGACGGTGTTTTGGGTGCGCGTGCCACGGGTTTGGCGGGTACGCCGACAACAGTGATGGAAGACGGTACGTCTGAAACCACAACGCTGCCCGCCCCGATTTTGGCATTGTCTCCGATACGGATATTGCCCAATATCGAGGCGTTTGCCCCAATCATGACGCCATTGCCGATTTTAGGGTGGCGGTCGCCGCCCTCTTTGCCTGAACCGCCTAAGGTTACGCCGTGTAGAATCGAAATGTTGTTGCCTAAAACGGCAGTCTCGCCGGCAACAAAGCCGGTGGCGTGGTCAAGCATCAGTCCGTGTCCGAAATGTGCGGCGGGATGGATGTCGACCCCGAATACTTCAGACATCCGGTTTTGCAGGAAATAGGCCAGCGTTTTACGTCCGTTTAAGTATAGCCAGTGGTTGATGCGGTGTGCCTGAATGGCGTGGAAACCTTTGAAATATAGCAGCGGAAGCGTGTATTCGTCGCATGCCGGGTCACGCTCGTAAATGGCCTTCAAGTCTGCCTCGACGCATTTGCTGATTTGCTCATCGCTGCCCAATGCCTGCTGGTAAATTTCAAACAGGGCGCGCACGTCCATAATCGGGCTGCCGAGTTTGCTGGAAAGGTGGTAGGAAAGGACGGAGTCTAGAGATTCGTGCCGTAAAACAGTTTGATGCAGGAAGCTGGCCAGCATGGGCTCGGCTGCGGCTGCCGCTTCGGTTTCCTCCCGTATGGTCTGCCACAAGTTGAAACCGGCTGTGTTTAAATGGTCTTTTTTCATGAGTGATGACGTTGGAAAATCGATATGGTCGGCAGTATCTTACCGTCTATATTATTTTTTCGGTAGGGGATTTGAAAATGAATTTGAAATTCTCTGCTTTTGCTTGAAGTTTCTTGGCAACGTCCTTATCTTATGTCAGGTATAACCAGATTTTGATTTTCAATTTGTTTTAAGGGATACGATATGAGCGAACAGACGCAGCAGCAAAATAGTGAAGAGGCGGTTGAAAATGTGGAAACAGTTGAAACCGTAGAGGCTGCCGAAACAGCAGAAAACGGTGCAGGGGAGCAGGAGCCGGTCTCTGCCGAGCCGACTTATGAGGATTTGCAGGCTCGTATTGCCGAGCTGGAAGCGCAGTTGAAAGACGAACAGCTGCGTGCTTTGGCAAACGAGCAAAACCTACGCCGACGCCATCAGCAGGAAATTGCCGATACGCATAAGTTCGCCGGACAGAAGTTTGCAGTAGAAATGTTGCCGGTCAAGGATTATCTGGAAATGGCACTTTTGGATCAAAGCGGCAATTTTGATGCATTGAAAATGGGCGTGCAGATGACTTTGAACGAGTTGCAGAAAGCATTTGATGCCACACAAATCAAGGAAATCAATCCTAAAGCGGGCGATAAGCTTGATCCCAATATTCATCAGGCAATGCAGGCGGTGGCCAGCGAGCAGGAACCCAATACCGTGGTTGGTGTGATGAAGAAGGGCTATACCCTGTCCGACCGTGTGTTGCGTCCTGCAATGGTTACGGTGGCACAGAAGGAAGCCTGAAGGCGCCTGGGGAATAATCTGATTTATTTCCTGAAGCGCGTTTTGCGTATGGGCCGCCTTCAATAAAACAGCAATGCCGTCTGAAACCGTAAATCGGGTTTCAGACGGCATTTTGTTTCAGTGTCAACGGTCAATCCTGATGCTATCTGTCTGTTTTTCTTCATCCAGCTTTTTTTGCAGGGTGTCGCAAGGTGTGTCGCAGTCACACATTTTTTTCATACCTAAAGCGGTAATGCCGCCGCAGCTTCCCTTAATGGTGCGTTTGGAGAAGATATAGCCGACTGCCATGCCGATGATGACCAGCAGGAAGATGCCGAAAGTGAGGAGCAGGGTTTTCATGGTGTTTCCTAATCGGTTTGTATGTTTAGCGGAGCAGTTTTTCAAATTCGGAAGACATGGCGGTGCGGTAGCCGTCCTTATCCCTGACAATCAGGAAAACGGCGAGTTTTTCTTGTTCTGCCAGCTTTAAGGCTTCGGTTTCGCCTAAAACAAATAATCCTGTGGACAAGCCGTCCGCCGTCATCGCGCTGTCTGCGACAACACTGATGGAGGCGAGGTTGTGGCTGATGGGTCGTTTGTTGTTGGGATTGATGATGTGGGAGAGGCGTTTGCCGCTTTTATCGACATGGAAAATACGGTAATCGCCGGAAGTGGCAAGCGAACGGTTGTTCAGCGGGACGATGATTTGTGTATTGCCGCCTTGGATGATATTGGGTTGCTCGATGCCGATGCGCCACGGTTCGCCGTGCGCGTTTTTGCCTTTGCCGTGCAACTCGCCGCCGATTTCGACCAGATAATTTTGAATGCCGTATTTTTCCAGTTCGCCCGCAACTTTATCAACGCCGAAGCCTTTGGCAATCGAAGATAAATCCAAATAGGCTTTGGGGTGGGTTTTGCTCAAGGAGGCGGAATCTTTGTCTTGTTGCAAAATAATTTTGTCTATGCCCGTATAAGATGCCGCCTGTTTGATTTGTTCCGGTGTCGGTTCCCGGGTAACGGATTTGTCGGGACCGAATCCCCAAAGGTTGACTAAAGGGCCGACGGTTACGTCCAGTGCTCCGTGCGTCAGGCGGTTCAGGCGGATGGCTTCGGCGGTAACGTGTGCGAAGTCGCTTGAAATGCGGAGGGGTTTGCCGGCTGTGTGTTGGTTGAACCGGCTGATTTCGGAATCAGGCTGATAGGTGGACATTTGCCGATTGACTTCTTTAAGCGCGTCATCAATGCGTTTTTGTATTTCGGCAGGGGAGGGGAGTTTATCGTGGCCGTCTGAAAGATATTTGACGGTATAGGTCGTGCCCATGGTCTCGCCTTGCAGGGTAACGGTTTGCGCGGTTTGTTCCGAACAGGCGTTCAGGAAGATAAAACTCAGGGCAAATATCAAGGCGCGGATAAAGTTCGGCAGGCGTGTTTCAGACGGCATAGTGTTTGATGGTTTTGGCAAATGGCTTGAATTATATCGCAAAACGGCCGGTATGTTTCTATGCCGATGCCGTCTGAAGGGTGTTCGGGCGGCATCGCCCGTCGTTTAGGTGGCGGTAATATAGTGGATTAAATTTAAATCAGGACAAGGCGACGAAGCCGCAGACAGTACAAATAGTACGGCAAGGCGAGGCAACGCCGTACTGGTTTAAATTTAATCCACTATAAAAAACAAACCGGTGTTTTACCAACCGGTTTGTCAGGGTTTAATGGTCAGCGCGTCCTGCGTTGCCATTTGTTGTAGTAGTATTCGTAATCTTCATCACGACCGCCCGATTCAATCCAATCATCGTATTCGGGGCTGTTTTCAAAGCTGTCAGACATTATCAGTACCTCGCGAAATGGGTTTATCGATACTTTTTAGTTATGGAATCAACCATAACTAAAAAGAAGTATACTTCTTTGTTTTTTCGTCAAAATATTTAACCGCACATCCGCCGCAGGATACAAAGATAGGAAAACAACGGATATTTATATGGGTATGGACAGATGCCGTCTGAAGGGTGTTCATACGGCATTAGCATAGAAAAAGGAAGAAACCGAAGTTTCTTCCTTTTGTATTTGAAGCCGAATACTCAACCGCCGAAGTCATCCAAGAGGATGTTTTCGTCTTCCACGCCCAAGTCTTTGAGCATTTTGATGACGGACTGGTTCATAATCGGCGGGCCGCACATATAGAATTCGCAGTCTTCCGGTGCTTCATGGTTTTTCAGGTGGTTTTCGTAAACTACGTTGTGAATGAAGCCTGTGTAACCGTCCCAGTTGTCTTCAGGCAATGGGTCGGACAGGGCGACGTGCCATGTGAAGTTTGGGAATTCTGCTGCGAGTTGGTCGAAGTCTTCAACATAGAACATTTCGCGTTTGGAGCGTGCACCGTACCAGAAGGTGATTTTGCGTTTGGAGTTCAAACGTTTCAGCTGGTCGAAAATGTGGGAACGCATCGGAGCCATACCCGCACCACCGCCGATAAATACCATTTCGGCATCGGTGTCTTTGGCAAAGAATTCGCCGAACGGACCGGAAATCGTTACTTTATCACCGGGTTTCAGCGACCAGATGTAAGAAGACATTTGTCCCGGAGGCGCATCGGGTACGCGCGGAGGCGGCGTGGCGATACGCACGTTCAGCATGATGATGCCTTTTTCTTCAGGGTATGAAGCCATGGAGTAGGCACGCAAAATCGGCTCGTCCACTTTGGAAACGTATTGCCACAGATTGTATTTGTCCCAGTCTTCGTGGTATTCTTTAGGAATGTCGAAGTCTTTGTAGGCGACAGTGTGAGGAGGGGCTTCGATTTGAATGTAGCCGCCGGCACGGAAGGGAACTTCTTCGCCTTCGGGAATGGCAAGCTTGAGTTCTTTAATGAACGTGGCTTTGTTGTCGTTGGAGATGACAGTGCATTCCCATTTTTTCACACCGAACACTTCTTCAGGGACTTCGATGTCCATGTCGGTTTTGACGTTGACCTGACAAGACAGACGGCAGCCTTCGCGCGCTTCGCGTTTGCTGATGTGGGACAACTCGGTTGGCAGAATGTCGCCGCCGCCGCTTTTCACGACAACGCGGCATTGTCCGCACGAACCGCCGCCACCGCAGGCGGAGGGAACGAAGATGCCTTGGCTGGCAAGCGCGCCCAACAGTTTGCCGCCGGCAGGCATTGTCAGCTCTTTTTCATCATTGACTTTGATGGTGATGTCGCCTTCGCTCACCAACTTGGATTTGGCAAACAGAATCATCAGTGCCAAAGCTAAAACGATGACGGTGAACATCACGATACCTAAAATAATCTCCATGCCGATTCCTTTCTTATAACTGGATGCCAGAGAACGACATAAACGCCATCGCCATCAGGCCGGCGGCGATAAAGGTAATGCCCAAGCCTTTGAGGCCTTTAGGGACATCCGAATATTTCATTTTTTCGGTAATGCCCGCCAAAGCGACAATCGCCAACATCCAGCCCAAACCCGCGCCGAAGCCGTACACGACGGATTCACCGAAGTTGTATTCGCGTTGCGCCATAAACGAAACGGCACCGAAAATTGCGCAGTTTACGGTAATCAGAGGCAGGTAGATACCCAATGCGTTGTAGAGGGCAGGGACGAATTTGTCCAAAAACATTTCCAAAATCTGCACCAAAGCGGCAATTACGCCGATGAAGGTAATGAATTTCAGGAAGGTCAGATCCACACCTTCAACCAGTGCGCCTTCTTTGAGCAGCGAGTAAACAAGTTGGTTGGCTGGGACGGACAGGCCGAGTACGAAAGTTACAGCCACGCCCAAACCGAATGCGGTGGATACTTTTTTAGATACCGCCAAAAATGTACACATCCCCAAGAAGAAGGAAAGTGCCATGTTTTCCAGAAAGACGGATTTTACAAAGAGGCTTAAGTAATGTTCCATATGTTATTTCTCCGCCTGTTCGGGTTTCCAAGTGCGTAGACCCCAAATCAAAAAGCCGATGATGAAGAATGCGCTGGGAGCGAGTAAGAACAAGCCGTTGGTTTGATACCAGCCGCCGTCCTGTACGGTTTGGAAAATGGTGTAGCCAAAGAGTTTGCCTGAACCGATCAGTTCGCGGATGGTTGCAATGATGATCAACATCATGCCGTAACCTGCGCCGTTGCCGATACCGTCAACCAAGCTCTCCAAAGGAGGCTCTTTCATGGCGAATGCTTCGGCACGGCCCATCACGATACAGTTGGTAATAATCAGGCCGACGAATACGGACAGCTGTTTGGACAGCTCATAGGCAAAAGCTTGGAGCAGTTGGTCAACCAGAGTTACCAAGGAAGCAACAATCGCCATTTGCACGATAATACGGATGCTGTTGGGGATGTAGTTGCGTACTAAAGAAATGAAGAAGCTGGAAAAACCGGTTACCAAAGCTACGGAAATACCCATCACGATGGCTGTCTGAAGTTTGGTGGTAACCGCCAGCGCCGAACAAATACCCAAAACCTGCAAGGCAATCGGGTTGTTGTCGATAAAGGGTGAAAACATCAAATATTTCAAGCGTTTCATGTCAGCCATTATTGTGCTCCTGCTGATTTTAATTTGTTCAGGTAGGGGATATAGCCGTTTTCGCCGAACCAGTAGGCGAACGAACCTTGCACACCTTTAGATGTCAGCGATGCGCCGGAGAGGGCATCTACGCCGTGTTCTTTGTCCGAACTTGCACCTTTGCCGACATGCAGGGCAAGTTTGCCTTGTTCGTCAAACAGTTTTTTGCCGACGAATTTTTGTTGCCACAACGGATTGCCGATTTCGCCGCCCAAGCCTGGGGTTTCGCCTTGGTCGTAGTAGGTGATGCCGTTGATGGTGTTGCCGTCGGGTTGGATGGCGACAAAACCGTACATGACAGACCACAAGCCGTTACCGTGCATAGGCAGGATGATTTGGCTGACTTTGCCGTCTTCACCTTTTACCAAGTAAACCTCAGTGTATTTGGCACGGCTTTTGATGCCTGCCAAATCGTCTTCAGGTTTGATTTGGATGCTTTGGGCAGGGTCTTTGCCGGCAACGCGTGCGCTGAAGTCTTTAGGCGCATCGGCGACGTATTCGCCGGTTGCCAAGTCCACGACACGTTGCTCGATACGCTCGGCAAAGGTTTTGCTGATGTCGGTGTCTTTATCCATCAAACCGGCTACGCTTAAGATATATCCTTGTTTATCTTGGAGTTTTTGTTTCTCTTGGATAGGTTTCAAGCCAACGACCGCACCAGCAACGATGATGGAACAAATCAGGCTGACAACCAATACCACAATCAGCGTGCCGCTGAAGCTGTCTTTATCGAATTTCTTAGCCATTGCTGCGCGCCTTTCTGCGTTTGATGTTCGCTTGTGCGACGAAATAGTCGAAAATCGGGGCAAACAGGTTGGCAAACAGAATCGCCAACATCATGCCTTCGGGGTAAGCAGGGTTGACCACGCGGATCAACACGCACATCACACCGATAAGTGCGCCGTACCACCATTTGCCGACATTGGTAAAGGAAGCGGAAACAGGGTCGGTCGCCATAAACAGCATACCGATGGAGAAGCCGCCGACCACCAAGTGCCAGTACCAAGGCATGGAAAACATGGCGTTGGTGTCCGAACCGATGAAGTTAAACAGTGAAGACATCGCAATCATACCGATCATCACGCCGGCAATAATGCGCCAAGAGGCAATACGGGTGAACACGATAAACGCGCCGCCGATTAAGAGCGCCAAAGTGGATACTTCGCCGATTGAGCCGGGCACGTTACCGATAAACGCATCCATCCAAGAAATGGTTTGACCGGTTACAGCGTTTTTCAGGCCGTCTGCACCGTGTGCCGCCCATTGCGCCAAAGCAGTGGCACCGGAATAGCCGTCAACCGCAGTCCAAACGGTGTCGCCGGTAATATTCGCAGGATAGGCGAAAAACAGGAACGCACGGCCTGCAAGAGCAGGATTCATGAAGTTTTTACCCGTACCGCCAAATACCTCTTTCGCAACCACAACGCCGAAGGTAATACCCAAAGCCGCTTGCCACAAAGGCAGGGTAGGGGGAACGATCAAAGCAAACAGAATCGAAGTCACGAAGAAACCTTCGTTGATTTCGTGTTTGCGTACGGATGCGAACAAAACTTCCCAGAAGCCGCCCACGACAAATACAGTCGCGTAAATCGGCAGGAAGAAAATCGCGCCGAACAGCATTTTGCCCAACATGCCCGCTTCAGACGACATATTGATGCCCAAAGCGTTGGCAAGGGCGTAATGCCAGTCGTTGGCGATGTTTTGTTGCAGCAAATCAGGCGTTAACGCACCGAATGCTTGTACGCCGACGTTGTACATACCGTAGAACATGGCAGGGAACAAAGCCAGCCACACCAAAATCATCATGCGCTTGGAGTCGAGCGCATCGCGGACGTGGGCCGCTTTGCGCGTTACCGCGCCGGATGTATAGAAAATCGTCGCCGCAGCTTCGTAGAGGGCATACCATTTTTCATGTTTGCCGCCCGGCAGGAAGTGCGGTTCGATTTTTTCAAGAAAATGTTTCAAGCCCATAATCAGCCTTCCTTCTCAATGGTTTCCAGCACCTTGCGCAACAGCGGGCCGTATTCGTATTTGCCCGGGCAGACGAAGCTGCACAAAGCGAGGTCTTCTTCGTTCAATTCCAAGCAACCCAGTGCCTGAGCGCTGTCGGTATCGCCGACGATTAAATCGCGCAAGAGCAAGGTAGGCAGGATGTCCAGCGGCATTACGCGCTCGTAAGTACCAATCGGCACCATGGCGCGGTCGCCGCCGTTGACGGCTGTCGTGAACTTGAAGAGTTTGTTTTTCAGGAAATGACCGAGGGTCGTACGCGTAATCGAGTATTTGTCCGGTTGTGGTGTAACCCAGCCGAACAGCTCTTTGCTGCGGCCTTCTTCGATAACGGAAATCTGATTGTGGTAGCGTCCCAAATAATCATGCGCGCCTTGTGCAATCGCGCCGTTCAATACTGAACCGGAAATCACGCGGTTGTCCGCGTCAACCAATTCGCCCGCAGTAATTTGCGATACTTTCGCACCCAAAACGGTACGCAAGAGGCGCGGTTTGTTGACTTGAGAGCCACCCAAGGCAATCACGCGCTCGGTGCTCAGACGGCCTGTTGCAAACAAACGGCCAATGGCAATCACATCTTGATAATTGATGGTCCAAACGGTTTTGTTCGCACCGACTGGCTCGATGAAATGAATGTGCGTACCGCTCAAACCGGCAGGATGCGGGCCGCCAAATTCATGTGTTTCGATGTTGGCAGCATTTTCAGACGGCACGTCTGCACCGGCTGCTTTACACACATGGATTTTACGTTCGGTCAGGCGGCTCAATACCAACAGGCCGCGTTTGAAGTCTTCGGCGGCTTCTTTGATGATGACCGTAGGATTGGCAGCCAGCGGATTGGTGTCCATCGCATTGACGAAGATGGCGAACGGCTCGGCATCGACGGCAGGGATTTTGCTGAACGGACGGGTCCGCAGCGCAGTCCACAAACCGGATTGAATCAGATTGCGACGCACTTCTTCGCCGCTTAAGTTTGCCAACGCATCGGGCGCATAGCGTTCGAACTCGATTTCGTCATCGCCTTCAACGGCAATCACAACCGACTGAAGCACGCGCTTTTCGCCACGGTGAATCGCGGCGATTTTGCCGGAAGCCGGCGCAGTAAACACCACGCCCGGATTTTTCTTGTCTTCAAACAGCACTTGGCCTTTTTTGACGGCATCGCCTTCCTTGACTTTCATCGAGGGGCGCATACCGGCATATTCTTCGCCAAGCAACGCGACTTCGGTAATGGCCGGGCCGTTGTAAACGGCTTGCTCCGGTCTGCCCGCGATGGGCAGGTCTAGGCCTTTTTTGATTTTAATCATAGATTTGCATTACTTGTGATGGTTAAGGTGAGAACGGCGTGTTTTTGATACGGTATCGCAGCGTATCAAAAAGCATTGAATAAATTAATGTAGCAAAGTGTTAGATTTTATCAGGAATTGTGCCGGTTTGTCAGATTTGCCGCTTTTTTCCTTGCGGAACCGTCCTTGTTATCAGTTTGGCAAGATATTGATTTGATTATGTTGGAATTTAAAATGCCGTCTGAATGTTCAGACGGCATGGGATTTACAGTAGTTTGAAAATGAAGAAGATAAAAGTGTGCAGGATAAAGACCGGAACCAGGAAGACAACAGACCACGCCATATAGCCGAAAAAGGTAGGCATGGGTATTCCGCGTTGTTCTGCGATGGCTTTAACCATAAAATTCGGTGCATTGCCGATGTAGGTCAGAGCCCCCATAAATACCGAACCCATGGATACGGCAAGCAGAGAGTGAAACAGGGGACCGGTCATCAGCGCATGTGCATCGCCGCCTGCCATGTTGAAGAAGACCAGGTAAGTCGGTGCATTGTCTAAAAAGGAGGACAATATGCCGCTCATCCAGAAATACATGGTGTCGACAGGGTTGCCTCCTGCATCGTGAACCAATGAAACCACTCCGCCCAATGCCCCAGCTTCGCCTGCTTTCAGAATGCTCAGAACGGGGAAAATGGTAATGAAGATACCGAGGAAGAGTTTTCCTACTTCGGTAATCGGATCAAAGTTGAATTCATTGCCGGCACGTACTTGTTTGGGTGTGATAATGATAGATATGGCGGTCAATATAATTAAAACCAGGTCGCGTGCAAGGTTTTGTAAGGCGTAATGGCTGCCAAGGATTTCTAATCCGTTGTGGTCGGGTTTCCATAATCCTGAAAGCAAGACTGCGCCGACGACTCCTGCGAGTAAAAGGAAGTTCCATTTTCCGAAAATAGTAATTTTTTCGGGTAATTGTTGCCGTGTTGTCTTGCTTTGTTCGGCAACGTCTTGTTTGAAGAGGCGGTTGTCTATGAAGTAGAAGGCAGTAAGGAGGAGAATGGCACTAATTAGGACCGGGGCAAGCATATGCTTGACCGTCCACATGAAATCTACGCCTTTTAGGAAACCGAGGAACAGCGGGGGATCGCCGAGCGGAGTCAGGCCGCCGCCGATATTGGCGACAAGGAAAATAAAGAAGATAACGATATGCACGCGGCGAGTACGGGTTTGATTGGCTTTCAGCAAAGGGCGGATCATCAACATGGCTGCGCCAGTCGTTCCCATGATGGAGGCGAGTGATGTACCGACGGCAAGCAGGGCGGTATTGAGTTTCGGGGTGCCGCGAAGGTTGCCTCCGACAAATATGCCGCCTGAAATGGTATAAAGTGCCAATAGGAGCAGAATGAACGGTATGTATTCTTCAATGAGTGCGTGGACAACGGTACGGATACCAGCTTCTGCTCCAAAAATCAGCGAAAAGGGAATGAGGAACGACAAAGTCCAAAATGCGGTAATCTTGCCGAAATGGTGATGCCAGATGTAGGAAAAAAACAGGGGACCCAGTGCAATAGACAGCAGGATCATGGCAAACGGCAGCCCCCATAAGAGATTAAGGGTAGAGCCGTCCAGGTCGGCAGCCAAGCTGATTGCAGGTAGGGAGAAAAATGTCAGCAGTGTCAGGTGGCGCATGGTGCTTCCTTTTTATTTGGCATCCGGTTTGATAACCATTTGCCGTGATAAATATTCCGGACCGTCCGAAGACGGGCGAACTGCGCTGTGGTTTGTTATATTGCCTGTTTGATTGTAATGTAAAAGCTGTACAGATACCAAGCATCCGTCAGGGAATGGAAAGGGGAAGTAAAGAGAGGTCGCAGAACAATAGGAGAAAATATCAATGTAAAACAATATCTTGCCGTATTGAAATAATAGGCTATCGGTAACTTATAATAAATTTATCTTAACAAATGTTTGTAGGTAATCGTTTTTTATAGGCGGGCGGTAGGTATTCCGGTCGGAACATATTTGGAGGAAGGTTTTCAGACGGCATTAAGATTCGGGTCTGCGCCACATCCATATGGCGACAAAGGAACAGAAAATCGATGAAATTGCGCCTACCCACCAACGTTGGGGAAACTGCCAGAACATGAACAGGCATGATGCGGACATCATGCTAATGGCAAAAATCTTAGCCTTGCGGGGGACTGCCCGATTTTTTTCCCAATTATGAACCATAGGGCCGAAATAGCGGTGTCGGTGCAGCCAGCTGTGAAAACGCGGAGATGCCTTTGCCCAACAGGCGGCGGAGAGTAGCACGAACGGTGTGGTCGGCAACAGGGGTAGGAAAATACCGATAATCCCCAAGAGGAGGGAGAGGCCGCCGCAAATAATTAATAGATAACGTATCATTTTCCAATCCGGTCTTTATCGGAGACAAACAGGTATTGTAAGAATCCGGCCCGTTCCTATCCGCCGTGCCGGTAGGGAAAATAGGGAGGAAGGTCTTATTCCTACAACAGATGGTTGAGTGGTAGGGATGTGGTATGTTTGATTTCTTTTAAAACGAAACTTGATTGGGCATCCTGTACGCCGTGGTGGGATAAAAGCGTGTCAAGAACGAAATGGGAGAACGCGCTCATGTCGGTAAAAAATGCCTGAAGCAGGTAGTCGGTCTCTCCGGTCAGTGCGAAACAGCTTAAAACTTCGGGCCATTTTTGAACAGAGGCGGAGAAATCCTCCCGTGCGTCTTTTGCTTTGCTGATGGAGACGCGGATAAATGCCTGAAGGCCCAAATTTACAGATTCGGGAGACAGCAGCGCGGCATACTGCCGGACAATACCGGCATCTTCCAACTGTTTCAGACGGCGTAAGCAGGGAGAGGGTGAGAGTGCGACACGTTCGGATAATTCGACATTGGTCAGCCTACCGTTTTCCTGGAGGACCTGTAAGATTTTAATATCTGTCTTGTCTAAAGTGATTTGTGTCATAAATTTGTGTTCCGCTGATGGAATTCGGTCAGGTTTCGATAACCCGTATATATAGGCTTGGGGCATATTAACATATAAAAAGTTGTGTAGTCATCAGAGTTGGTTTTCATTTTTAGGTAGTCGATTTAAAACTCGTGGAGCAGGCCTGTATATGTTCAAGACGGCTTGCCCAAACTGCCTTTTCAAGCCATAATCGCGCCATGTGCAGGAGAGAGCTACATCAGGTTACGCGTAGCCGCCGAAGGCGCAGATGCCCTTAAATCGCTCAGGCAACAGGGACTGCACATTGAAATAAAACATCTGGAGAGTGGTGCAATCGCACCCACCGAAGGGGAGAAGGCCGTCTGAACCACCATTCAGACAACCGCGCAAAGCAGTGAGCAGACTGGTTTGCCATCAAGCGGATACGGCCGAAAATCTCAGGTTCAAGGACAGATAGGGTCTTCCGCGCATCTTGTGCGGACGACATCTGAACAATAAATCCGGAGAAGCTGAGAATGACTGCACTGAAAACTACCCCATTTCACCAAGCCCATCAAGATGCAGGCGCGAAGCTGGTCGATTTTGCCGGCTGGGAGCTGCCCATCCATTATGGTTCTCAAATCGCCGAACACGAAGCCGTGCGCACCGACGCCGGTATGTTCGACGTATCCCATATGCTCGTTACCGACGTCGCCGGAGCGAACGCCAAAGCCTTTTTCCGCAAACTGATTGCCAACGATGTCGCCAAACTCGCTTTTGTCGGCAAAGCCCTTTATTCCGCTTTGCTCAACGACAACGGCGGCGTGATTGACGACTTGATCGTTTACCGCACCAATGAAGCCGAAACCCAATACCGCATCGTGTCCAACGGCGCGACCCGAGAAAAAGATACGGCGCAATTCCACAAAGTTGGACAAGAGTTCGGTGTTGCCTTCAATCCGCGCTACGACCTCGGCATGCTCGCTGTACAAGGCCCGAAAGCCATCGAAAAACTCCTGACCGTCAAACCCGAATGGGCGGATGTCGTCAACAACCTCAAACCGTTCCAAGGCGCGGATTTGGACAACGATTGGTTTGTCGCCCGCACCGGCTACACCGGCGAAGACGGCGTCGAAGTCATTCTACCTGGCACCGAAGCCGTCGCATTCTTCAAAGCCTTGCAACAAGCTGGCGTACAGCCCTGCGGTCTCGGCGCGCGCGACACCCTGCGCATGGAAGCCGGCATGAACCTCTACGGCAACGATATGGACGACGACACCAGCCCGCTCGAAGCAGGCATGGGTTGGACAGTTGATTTGAAAGACGAAAGCCGCGATTTCGTCGGCAAAGCCGCTGTGCTGGCATTGAAAGAAAAAGGCGTTGCCGTCAAACAGGTCGGCTTGTTGCTCGACAAAGGCGGCATCCTGCGCGCGCATATGGAAGTGTTGACCGATAAAGGCCAAGGCGAAACCACCAGCGGCGTATTCTCACCCAGCCTGAAACAATCCATCGCCATCGCCCGCGTACCGAAAGATTTTGACGGCGATACCGCTAAAGTACTGATGCGCGGCAAAGAAGTAGACGTACGAGTACTGAAGCTGCCGTTCGTCCGCAACGGTCAAAAACAGTTTGATTGATGCGGTTTCAGACGGCATTTTCATTTCATATGCCGTCTGAAAGCAGGTTTAAAAAGCAGGTTTAAATTGTTGTCCGATACGGACGTTTGTAGAAAGCCTTGAACAAGGTATCTGTGGATATTGATCCATATAGATGCCGTCTGAAAATAACCCCCTACCAATGGAGAATCAAACCATGAGCAACAACATCCCAGCAGAACTGAAATACGTTGCCAGCCACGAATGGCTGCGCCTTGAAGAAGACGGTATCATCACCGTCGGCATTACCCACCACGCGCAAGAGCTGTTGGGCGACATCGTGTTTGTCGAGCTGCCCGAAGTCGGCGCGAACCTTGCCGCCGAAGAACAAGCCGGTGTGGTTGAGTCTGTAAAAGCCGCGTCCGACGTGTACGCGCCGATTGCAGGTGAAGTCGTTGCCGTCAACGATGACTTGCCCAGCGCACCGGAAACTGCCAACAGTGATCCTTACGGCGCAGGCTGGTTCTTCAAAATCAAACCTGCCAATCCTGCCGATTACGACGGTCTGCTGACTGCCGAACAATACGCAGGTGAAGTAGATTAAATTCCTATCCTAATAATAGGATGCCTTACTTAAGGAACTGCACTTTCAGACGGCAAGGATGCGTTTGGAAGTGCAGTTTTTGTCTGTGTCTTCAAGGTCAGTTAGGCTATAATAACGGCCTATATTCATCTTTACCGATTTTTTCATGCAACTTACCGCTGTCGGACTCAATCATCAAACCGCACCTTTAAGCATACGGGAAAAGCTGGCGTTTGCCGCGGCCTGCCTGCCCGAAGCCGTCCGCAATCTTGCCCGAAGCAATGCGGCAACGGAGGCGGTAATCCTTTCTACCTGCAACCGCACCGAGCTTTACTGTGTCGGCGATTCGGAAGAAATCATTCGTTGGCTCGCAGACTACCACAGCCTTCCCATAGAAGAAATCAGCCCCTACCTTTATACTTTGGGGATGCAGGAGACCGTGCGCCATGCTTTCCGCGTCGCTTGCGGGCTGGATTCGATGGTGTTGGGCGAGCCGCAGATTTTAGGACAGATTAAGGATGCGGTCAGGGTCGCTCAAGAGCAGGAAAGTATGGGTAAGAAACTCAATGCCCTGTTCCAAAAAACCTTTTCTGTTGCCAAGGAAGTCCGTACCGATACCGCTGTCGGTGAAAACTCGGTTTCGATGGCGGCCGCTTCCGTCAAGTTGGCAGAGCAGATTTTCCCCGATATAGGCGACCTTAATGTTTTATTCATCGGTGCGGGTGAGATGATTGAATTGGTTGCTACTTATTTTGCCGCTAAAAACCCCAGATTGATGACGGTTGCCAACCGGACGCTGGCGCGTGCCCAGGAGTTATGCGACAAACTCGGTGTTAATGCCGACCCTTGCTTGTTAAGCGATTTGCCCGTTATTTTGCATGATTACGACGTAGTGGTTTCTTCAACGGCAAGCCAGCTCCCCATTGTCGGCAAAGGCATGGTGGAGCGTGCATTGAAACAAAGGCAGAGTATGCCGTTGTTCATGCTTGATTTGGCAGTGCCGCGTGACATTGAAGCGGAAGTCGGTGATTTGAATGATGCCTATCTTTATACTGTGGACGATATGGTCAATATCGTCCAAAGCGGTAAGGAGGCAAGGCAGAAGGCCGCCGCCGCCGCCGAAGCGCTGGTATCTGAGAAGGTTGTCGAATTTGTCAGACAACAACAGGGCAGGCAGAGTGTCCCGTTAATCAGGGCATTGAGGGATGAGGGAGAGAAAGCGCGCAAACAGGTATTGGAAAATGCGATGAAACAGCTTGCCAAAGGAGCAACGGCAGAAGAGGTTTTGGAAAGGCTGTCGATTCAACTGACCAATAAATTGTTGCACTCGCCAACTCAAACCTTGAATAAGGCGGGAGAAGGAGATAACGATTTGGTTCATGCGGTGGCACAGATTTACCATTTGGAAAAATAACAATATTCTAAGAAAAATGCCGTCTGAAAAGGATTTCAGACGGCATATTGTTTGTGTGCTTTTACTTTTATAAGTGTAGTGAAATTTAATACATTGACTTAATCATAAAGTATTATTCCGGTATGCAAATCGGTTTTAAGATTTGTAAATTTGATTTGTATCAAAAAAACGGCGATGGCTGATTCATATAATATCAATATTAAAGAGTATCGGTATATCGGGGATAGTCATGTCCTGCTTTTCAATCAAACGTATGTCCGCGTTTCGGGCACAGATGACGGCGTTTTTTGCCGCCCTTATCCTTTTAATATCGGCATTGCCTGCCCATGCGGAGCGCTTGCCTGAATTTCTGGCGAAAATACAGCCTTCGGAAATCTTTCCGGGGGCGGACCGTTACGGCAAACCGGAAGGTAAGCCCATGGTCGCTCGCGTTTACAAAGGTGACGAGCAGCTCGGTCTGGTTTATATTACAACCGATGTGGTTAATACGCGCGGTTATTCGAGTAAGCCGATTGATACGCTGATGGCGCTGGCTAAAGACGGTACGATAGCCGGGGCGAAATTGGTTGATCACCATGAGCCGATTATGCTTATCGGTATTCCGCAGTCGCGTGTCGATAAATTCATTGATAAATATATCGGTCTGAACTTTATTAAAAATCCTCCGACTCCGGGTGTGGCGCCGGGCGACATTATCAGCGGTGCGACAGTTACGCTGATGGTTATCAACGACAGTATCCAGCGTTCATATAAGGTCATTGCCAACCAATACCGGTTGGGTTCGGATAAGGCCCTTCAGACGGCATCTGCTTCCGATGTTCAGGAAGCCGCGTCTGCAGCAGAAACCCGTCCGCGCCGTATGGCAAATCCCGACAAGCAGGACATTTTGTCTTGGGACGAACTTTTGAAACAGAAGGCTGTCGGTCATCTGCATATCACGCTCGATCAAATCAACAAACTTTTTGAGAAAGGCGGTAAGGCCGGCGTGGCCGATCATGCCGAACAGGGCGCTCCTGATGATACCTTCATTGATTTATATACGGCTTTGGTCAGTCAGCCCTCCATCGGTAAAAGCCTGTTGGGCGAGGATGGTTGGGCACATCTGCAAAAACGGCTGAAACCCGGTCAACAGGCGGTTTTGGTTGCAGGAGAGGGTCGTTACTCATGGAAAGGTTCTGGCTATGTGCGCGGCGGTATTTTTGACCGTATCGAGATGATTCAGGGAGAGACTAGCTTCCGTTTTACCGATGCCCAACACGAACGCGTCGTTGCGCTGTCTGCCGCCGGTTCGCCGCGTTTTAAAGAAGTTTCTTGGTTTACCATCCCTGAAGGCGTAGAGTTTGACGGTGCGGAGCCGTGGCGTCTGCAATTAATGGTTCAGCGCGTATTGAGCGTGAACGATAAAGCCTTCGTTACCGCCGATTTGGATTACGAATTGCCTCAGGGTTATTATGTCGATGATCCCAAAGCGCCGCCCGTAGAAATCAGTGCGCCTGTCGAAGCTGTGCCTGCCGCGGCATCCGATACCGCTTCAGACGGCATTGCCGAAGATGCGTCAGCTGAAAACGGTGTATCCAACCAATTATGGAAACAGATTTGGAAAGCGAAACAGGGGCAGATTATCGTTGTCGGCATTGCACTGACCATATTGTTACTGGTGTTTTTGTTCCAAGACTGGATTGTACGTTACGAAAAATGGTACGACCGCTTCCGCCTTACCTTTTTGACCTTCACGCTCTTCTATATCGGCTGGTATGCGCAGGCACAGCTTTCAGTCGTCAATACGCTGACGCTGTTTTCCGCCATCCTTACCGAATTTCATTGGGAATTCTTCCTGATGGATCCGATTGTGTTCATCCTTTGGCTGTTCACGGCTGCAACCATGCTGCTGTGGAACAGGGGAACATTTTGCGGGTGGTTGTGTCCGTTCGGCTCATTACAGGAATTGACTAACCGGATTGCAAAAAAACTGGGTGTGAAACAGATTATCGTACCGCATATGCTGCATACCCGCTTGAGCGTTATCAAGTACCTGATTTTCTTCGGGCTCTTGGCAATCTCACTGTATGATTTGGGTACGGCGGAAAAATTTGCAGAAGTCGAACCTTTCAAAACGGCGATTATCTTGAAATTTGTACGCGAGTGGTGGTTTGTCGCATTTGCCGTTGCTCTTCTGGTTGCAGGGCTGTTTATCGAACGTTTCTTCTGCCGTTATCTGTGCCCGTTGGGAGCCGGTATCGCGCTGCCGGGCAGATTCCGCGTGTTTGATTGGCTGAGACGTTATAAAATGTGTGGTAATCCCTGCCAAATTTGTACGCATGAATGCCCTGTACAAGCGATTGCCCCGGAGGGAGATATCCATCCGAACGAATGTATCCAGTGTCTGCATTGCCAAGTCATGTACCACCACGATACACGCTGTCCGCAAGTTGTGGCAGTGAATAAGAAAAAACAAAAACAGGCTGCTGCAAAATCAGGGGAATTGGAGAGTGTATCCAAGCAGCCGCAGGAACAGGTTGTCCATTTTGTCAAATCCGAAACGGCGCAATCTGAAAAATAAGCATCCGTAGGAAGCCCGAAGCCAAAGTATTAGGCGGGTAGGGCTTCCACGGTAGTAGAACAAAATTTTTTCCCATCGGCAGGTCGTCCGAAAACCGGTTTGCCGTATTTTATCCAAGGAGTGTTGTATGTCAGACGAAAAATTAGAACAAAACGGCTTGAGTCGTCGTTCATTCTTAGGTACGGCCGCTGCTTCCGGTGCAGGTATTGCTGGTGCGGGCCTGTTAGGTTTGGCGGGTTGCTCTAAAGATGGCGAACAGGCTGCCGCTTCTGGCGCCGCCCCTGCCGCCAAGGAGCATGGTGAAGCCAAACCGGGTCAACTGTCTTCCGAAGTCGGTCCGGGCGAGCTTGATCAATATTACGGTTTCCTTTCCGGCGGTCAGTCCGGCGAGATGCGCCTGATTGGTCTGCCTTCCATGCGCGAACTGATGCGTATTCCCGTGTTCAATATGGACAGCGCGACCGGTTGGGGACGTACCAATGAGAGCTTGAAAGTCCTCAACGGAAATATTACCGAAGAAACACGTAAATTCTTACAAGACAGCGGTCTGCGTTGCTACCCCAACGGCGACTTGCACCACCCGCACTTGTCGTTTACCGACCAAACTTACGACGGCCGCTATGCTTACGCCAACGATAAGGCAAACACTCGTGTTTGCCGCGTCCGCTTGGATGTAATGAAAACCGATAAAATCATCGATATTCCTAATGCTTCTGGTATCCACGGCCTGCGTCCGCAACGTTATCCGAAAACCGGTTACGTTTTTGCCAACGGCGAACACATTGTTCCAGTTGACGGCGTAGGTAAACTGGATGATGCAAAAACCTGGAATGCAGTGTATACCGCTATCGACGGCGAAACCATGGAAATCGCATGGCAAGTATTGGTTGACGGTAACCTGGACAACGGCGATGCCGACTACCAAGGCAAATATTCTTTTGCCACCTGCTACAACTCCGAGCGCGCGCTGACCGTACAAGGTGCATCTTCCAACGAGCAAGACTGGTGTGTCGTTTTCAACCTGAAAGCTATTGAAGAAGGTATTAAAGCAGGCGACTTCAAAGAAGTTAACGGCGTGAAAATGCTGGACGGCCGCGCTGAAGCCAAATCTAAATACACGCGTTATATCCCTGTGCCGAACTCTCCTCACGGCTGTAACGCAAGCCCTGACGGTAAATACATCATGCTCAACGGTAAACTGTCTCCAACCGTTACCGTATTGGATGTCAGCAAACTGGACGATTTGTTTGCAGGCAAAATCAAAGAGCGCGATGTGGTCGTAGCCGAACCGCAACTGGGTCTCGGCCCATTACACACTGCATTTGACGGTCGCGGCAATGCTTATACGACATTGTTTATCGACAGCCAAATGGTGAAATGGAATATTGACGATGCGATCAAAGCCTACAAAGGCGAGAAAATCGATCCGATCAAACAAAAACTCGACGTTCACTATCAACCGGGCCACAACCATACGACCATGGGCGAAACCAAAGAAGCCGACGGTCAATGGCTGGTGTCTTTGAACAAATTCTCTAAAGACCGCTTCTTGAATGCCGGTCCTTTGAAACCCGAGTGTGACCAATTGATCGACATCTCCGGCGACGAAATGCGTCTGGTACACGATAATCCGACTTTTGCCGAACCGCATGACTTCTGTCTGGTTTCTGCAGCCAAACTCAATCCGAGCAAAACTTGGGACCGCAAAGACCCATGGTTCTGGCAGGATGCTTTGGAACAGGCGAAAAAAGACGGCGTCGAGCTGGAAAAAGCCGCCAAAGTCGTACGCGAAGGCAACAAAGTACGTGTGTACATGACCGCCGTTGCGCCTGCATTCAGTATCCCTCAATTTGAAGTGAATCAAGGCGACGAAGTAACCGTATACGTAACCAACGTCGAGACCATTGAGGACTTGACTCACGGCTTCACTTTGGAAGGCTACGGTATTGCTATGGAGATTGGCCCGCAAGCGACATCTTCCGTAACCTTCAAAGCTGTCCGTCCGGGCGTACACTGGTACTACTGCCAATGGTTCTGCCATGCATTGCACATGGAAATGTCCGGTCAGATGATTGTTCATCCCAAATAATAGCATGATAGCTTGATATAGAGAATGCCGTCTGAAGACAACCGGTTTTCAGACGGCATTTATAGCCAAACCGTTTGCGGTATACATCCAGACGGTTTCGCTATAAAAACAGATCCATTTGAATCATGTTTCATTTTGTTTTGCCATACCGAACGAAACAGAGGAACACCATGCACACATCCGCACTTCGTACATGGCTGAGGGCCGTGCTGATACTTGCCGGCGCCAGTATTTTTCAGACGGCATCGGCAGCCGTCGTCCACGTTTCTCCGCAAGACAATCTTGCCGAAATTCTTGCCCGTGCCCATGCGGGCGATACACTTAAACTTGCTTCCGGCGTATATAAAACCAAACTTCATATTGACAAACCGATTACGATTGAAGGACCTGCCGACCGTTCCGCAACTGTGGAAGGAGATAGGAGCGGCCGTACGATAGCTGTGCATGCGCCGGACGTAACGCTCCGCAACCTGACCGTTACACGTTCCGGTATGAGTCTGCCTGCAATGGATGCCGGTATTTATCTCGAAGAAACCGCCCCGCGCGCCCTGATTGAACACAACAATATTTTTGATAATTCGGTCGGCGTATATCTGCATGGTTCTGCCGATGCGATGGTACGCGAGAATAAAATCGTCGGCGATGCAACTTTGCGCGTGAATGAGCGCGGCAACGGCGTTACCGTTTGGAACGCACCCGGTGCGCAAGTTGTCGGTAACGACATTTCCAAAGGACGGGACGGCATTTTTTCCAATACCAGTACATACAATACCTATAAAAACAACCGCTTCAGCGATTTGCGTTTCGCCGTCCACTATATGTATACCAACGACAGTGAAATCAGCGGCAATATTTCCGTGGGCAACAATATGGGATATGTGCTGATGTTTTCCGAGCGGCTCAAAGTATTCGACAATATTGCCGTTGGCAGCCGCGACCAGGGCATTATGCTCAACTATGTCAACTATTCCGATATTCACGACAACATTATCAACAAGGCGGGCAAGTGCGTATTTGCCTACAATGCCAACTACGATAAACTTTTCGCCAATCATTTTGAAAACTGCCAAATCGGCATACACTTTACCGCCGCCATCGAAGGTACGTCCTTGCATGACAATTCCTTTGTCAATAACGAAAGTCAGGTCAAATATGTCAGCACGCGTTTTCTCGACTGGAGCGAGGGCGGACACGGCAACTACTGGAGCGACAACAGCGCATTTGATCTTGACGGCGACGGCTTTGGCGACAGCGCGTACCGCCCCAACGGCATTATCGACCAAATCATCTGGCGCGCACCGGTTGCACGCCTTCTGATGAACAGTCCTGCAATCAGCATCGTCAAATGGGCGCAGGCGCAATTTCCCGCCGTTTTGCCCGGCGGCGTGGTGGACAGCAAACCGCTGATGAAGCCTTACGTTGTCAAAATCCAAACACGCTATCAGGCAATGAAGGACGAGTTGCTCAAAGAAGCCGAAACACGGCAGTCGGAATGGAGTAAAGCGGAAAACGGTTCTCTGAACTAGTCTGTTTCAGACGGCATCCGGATTCAAATGCCGTCTGAAAACACAAAAGGAAAAACCATGACCACACATCATGTCGAATTGAGGAATGTAACCAAACGGTTCGGTACGCAAAAAGCGGTCAACCAAGTTGATTTGGTTTTGAAGGCCGGAGAAAGCGTCGGGCTTGCCGGACACAACGGCGCGGGTAAATCCACCATCATGAAGCTGATACTCGGGTTGATTACACCGACCGAAGGTGAAGTGATGCTTTTGGGCGAACGTACCGGCAGTAAAGCGGGGGCGCAGCTGCGTAGTCAAATAGGCTACCTGCCCGAAACTGTTGCGCTGCACCCCTCGTTGACCGGCATCGAAACGCTGGACTTTTACGCGAAACTTAAGAAACAGCCGCTCACCCAGAACCGTAAGCTGCTTGAGCGCGTCGGCATTTCCCAAGCCGCACACCGCCGCGTCGGCACCTACTCGAAAGGGATGAGGCAACGCCTTGCTCTTGCACAAGCCCTGTTGGGCGAGCCCAAAGTCCTGCTGTTTGACGAACCGACAACCGGTCTTGACCCTGCATCACGACAAATGTTTTACGAAGTCGTACGCGAACTCAACGGGCGGGGCGCAACTGTATTGCTCAGTACTCACGCCCTTGCAGAATTGGACGGACACGCCGACCGTATCGTCGTGATGAAAAACGGCGTTAAGGTTGCCGACGGCAGCATGGACGAATTGCACATCCAAAGCGGACTGCCACTGACCGTCAATATCCGCCTCAATGCGCCGCGTACCCTGAGCGGACGCTGGCAGCCGCTTTCAGACGGCATTTCTTACCGGGCACAATGTCAGGCGGAAGAACGCATGAACCTTTTGGGTGAGCTGGGCAGCCTGTCCGACCTTGCCTATCTCGATATCCACACCCCGACGCTTGATGAAATGTACGCACAGTTCTTGAAAAGGGAGGACGTATGAACCCTGTTTGGATTATTACCGGCAAAGAAGTCCGCGACAGCCTGCGCAACCGTTGGGTTCTTGCCGCTGCACTCTTGCTAGCCGCACTCGCCCTTTCTTTAGGTTTTCTCGGCAGCTCGCCCACCGGTTCGGTCAAGGTCGACCCGCTGACCGTTACCGTCGTCAGCCTGTCGAGCCTGTCTATTTTCCTGATTCCGCTGATTGCCATGCTGCTCTCCTACGATGCACTGATTGGGGAGATTGAGCGAGGTACGATGGCGCTTCTGTTGAGTTATCCTATTTCGCGTAATCAAATACTTGCCGGCAAGTTTATCGGACACCTCATCATCCTCGCCCTTGCCACTACTGCCGGTTACGGATTGGCAGGCATTACGCTGCAACTTGCCAACGGCAGCTTTGATATTGCCGCCTGGAAACCCTTTGCATTGTTGATTGCCGCCAGCGTCATCCTCGGCGCGGCTTTTCTGTCCATGGGTTACTTAATCAGTGCAAAAGTTAAAGAACGGGGTACGGCGGCCGGTATTTCCATCGGTGTGTGGTTGTTTTTCGTCGTCATCTTCGATATGGCACTACTGGGTATTCTGGTTGCCGACTCGCAGCAGGTTATTACCGCGCCTGTCGTTGAAACAGTGCTTCTGTTTAATCCCACCGACATCTACCGCCTACTCAACCTGACCGGTTATGAAAATACTGCTATGTATGCGGGTATGGCGGGTTTGAGCGGACAAATCAGCCTGACGGTTCCTGTTTTGCTGACCGCGCAGGTTTTATGGGTTATTATTCCGCTTATCTTGGCAGCCAGAATTTTTGGAAAGCGACAAATATGAAAAAAACCCTGTCGGCAATTGTTGCCGTTTTCGCCTTAAGTGCCTGCCAGCAGGCGGAAGAGGCGGCGCCTCCTTTACCTCAGCAGATTAGCGATCGTTCGGTCGGACACTATTGCAGTATGAACCTGACCGAACACAACGGCCCCAAAGCCCAGATTTTCTTGAACGGCAAACCTGACCAGCCAGTTTGGTTCTCCACCATCAAGCAGATGTTCGGCTATACCAAACTGCCCGAAGAGCCTAAAGGCATCCGTGTTATTTACGTTACCGATATGGGTAATGTTACCGATTGGACAAATCCCAATGCCGACACGAAGTGGATAGATGCGAAAAAAGCCTTTTATGTCATTGACAGCGGCTTTATCGGCGGTATGGGTGCGGAAGACGCGCTGCCGTTCGGCAACAAGGAGCAGGCTGAAAAATTTGCAAAGGATAAAGGCGGTAAGGTTGTCGGTTTCGACGATATGCCTGATACCTATATTTTCAAATAATATTGAAAAAACCGGCCGAAACTTTAAAAATGAGTTTCGGTCGGTTTTTCTTTTCTTGTCCGGTATAGTGTCGGCAGGAAAGAACCTTCACATCCCGCCGTAATTCGGCCCGCTTGCACCTTCGGGACAAATCCAAGTGATGTTTTGCGTCGGGTCTTTGATGTCGCACGTTTTACAGTGAACGCAGTTGGCAGCGTTGATTTGCAGGCGCGGGCTGCCGTTTTCTTCGACGATTTCATATACGCCGGCCGGACAATAGCGGGTTTCGGGCGAGGCGTATTCTTTGTAGTTCACGTCTATCATCGTTTGCGGATTTTTCAGCACCAAATGGTCGGGCTGGTTTTCTTCGTGCGCGAGATTGGCGAGGAAGACGCTGCTTAAGCGGTCGAAGGTCAACACGCCGTCGGGCTTCGGATAATCAATCGGCTTGCACGCGGCGGCTTTTTTGAGCTGCTCATTGTCTTTGCCGTGATGTTTCAAGGTCCACGGGGCTTTGCCTTTGAAAATCATCTGGTCGATGCCGGTATAAAGCGAGCCGAGGTAAACGCCCCATTTGAATGACGGACGGACATTGCGCGCGGCGTAAAGCTCTTGATACAGCCAGCTTTGTTCAAAACGTTGCTGATAATCCGCTGCTTCTTTGCCGCTGTCGAAACCCTCCACTTCTTCAAGGTTTTCCAACAAGGGGAATACGGCTTCGGCGGCGAGCATGGCGGATTTCATCGCGGTATGAATGCCTTTGATGCGCGGCATATTGAGGAAGCCCGCTGCGTCGCCGATTAAAACGCCGCCTTTGAACGAGAGCTTCGGCAGGCTTTGCAAACCGCCTTCAATCAGCGAACGCGCGCCGTAAGCAATGCGGCGGCCACCTTCGAAGGTTTTGCGGATTTCGGGATGGGTTTTGAAGCGTTGGAACTCTTCAAACGGCGACAGATAAGGGTTTTGATAGTCCAAACCGACTACGAAACCGACGGCAACTTTGTTGTCGTCGAAATGGTAAACAAACGCGCCGCCGTAGGTTTTGCTGTCCAGCGGCCAGCCCGCGCTGTGCACCACCAAGCCGGGCTGATGTTTTTCAGACGGCACTTCCCAAACTTCTTTAATGCCCAAGCCGTAAGTTTGCGGCTGGCTGTTTTGGTCGAGTTGGAAACGTTCGATGACTTGTTTGGAAAGCGAACCTCGGCAGCCTTCGGCAAACAGGGTTTGCTGCGCCCAAAGTTCCATGCCGGGCTGGAATGAATCGGTCGGCTCGCCGTCTTTGCCCACGCCCATATTGCCGGTCGCAATGCCTTTGACCGAACCGTCTTCGTGATACAGCACTTCGGCGGCGGCAAAGCCCGGATAGATTTCTACGCCCATATTTTCCGCTTGCTCTGCTAACCAACGCACGACTTCGCCCAAGCTGACGATGTAGTTGCCGTGATTGTCGAAGTTGGGGGTAACAGGCAGATTGGACGCCTTTTTCTCCGTCAGGAACAAAACCTTGTCCTGCGTTACCGCGCGCGTCAGCGGTGCACCTTTTTCTTTCCAGTCGGAAATCAACTCATTCAGCGCAATCGGATCGATAACTGCGCCAGCCAGCGAATGCGCACCTGCTTCAGAACCTTTCTCCACCACGCAAACGCTGATTTCGCGCCCGTTTTTTTCGGCAAGCTGCTTGAGTTTGATGGCGGCGGACAAACCCGACGGGCCTGCGCCGACAATCACGACATCGTATTGCATACTGTCGCGGGTGATGGATTCTGTCATGGCGGTTCCTATTATTTATTATCGATTCTAAAACGGTCAATTATACAACGCAGACAGTTGCTTACCAAATAAAACAATGCCGTCTGAAATAGCTTCTCAGGCATTCAGACGGAATGTGCCCTCATATGGGCAGGAATATTTTTTATTGGTGGTTTGTATCCATACTTTTCGAGTTGGGAAGATGGTCGGATATTTTACTGATTTTGTCAGATTGGATTCAAAAACCGGTGACGGCGGTTTTGGGCGGTTTTGAAACAGCCGGCCGTGTACGATGTCAAAATGCCGTCTGAAGAGTTTCAGACGGCATTCAGGTTGGAGGGTTATTTCATGGCTTCGCTCATTGCCTTGATATTGTGGCGGTACATGCCGATGTAGGTGTCTGCGGGTGCGTTGCCGAGTGCGTCGGAATACAGTTTGCCGCTGACGTTGACACCGGTTTCTTTGGCGATGCGGTCAACCATGCGGGTGTCTTTGATATTTTCGGTAAATACGGCTTTGATGCCTTCGCGTTTGATTTGTCGGATGATGGCGGCGACTTGTTTGGCTGAAGGCTCGGCTTCGCTGCTCACACCTTGCGGGGCGATGAACTCGATATGGTAACGTTTGCCCATATAGGAAAAGGCATCGTGACCGGTCAGGACTTTACGTTTGGCGGCAGGGACGGCATTAAATGCGGCTTGTGCATCGCTGTGCAGTTTTTTGAGCTGCATTTGGTAGTTGCCCAAGCGTTGTTGATAATAAACTTTACCTTCGGGGTCGGCTTTTATCAGGGCTTCGGCGACGTTTTGGGCATAGGTGGACATGAGGACGGGGTCATTCCAGACGTGCGGGTCAAATTCGCCGTGGTCGTGGTGGTGTCCTTCGTGGTCATGGTCATGATCATGATGGTGTCCGCCTTCTTCTTCGGCTTTGAGGGGTTTGATGCCTTTGGCTGCTTCGGCATAGGATACTTTGCTTTGTTTGACGGCACGTTGTACATCGGCAGCTTCGAGACCTAAACCGTTAATCAGGACAAGTTTTGCACTGCGGATTTTTTTAATGTCGCCGCTGGTCATGTGATAGGCATGAGTATCTTGGTTGGCTCCGACCAAACTTTGTATGGATACGCGCTCTCCGCCGATTTGTTTGGCCACATCGCCTAAAATGCTGAAACTGGTTACAACCGGAAGGGGTGCAGCAGTTGCGGCAGTGGTCAGTAATGCGGCGATTAGGGTGAGTTTGGGGTGTTTCATGACTGTTCTCCTGTGATATAACGTAACATTCATTATGGTAAAACAAGCTGCCTGTTTGTTCAAGCAGCCTGCAGTGTCAGGTGGTATGGTGGCGGTGGTTTTTGAACCATTTGGGCAAGATGCCGCCTTCTTTGCCGAGTATGACGGAAAGTAGGTAGAGGGTGCTGCAGCAGAGGATAATGGCGGGTCCGGAAGGGATTTCGATGTGGTAGGAAATAAGTAGTCCGGTAAAACCGCAAAAGAGGGCAATGAGGACAGATAAAAGAATGAGCATCCCCAGATTTCTTGCCCATAAGCGGGCGGTGATGGCAGGCAGCATCATGAGACCGACCGACATGAGGGTACCGAGGGCTTGGAAGCCGGATACGAGGTTCATGACGACGAGGATGAGGAAAGTAACATGCCAAAGTCCGCCTTTGCCGTTGACGGATTTGAGAAACAGGGGATCTATGCTTTCCAGTACGAGGGGGCGGTAGATGACGGCAAGGGTAATGAGCGTGAGGCTGGAGACGGCGGCGATGAGTTGCAGGGCAGGAATATCGACGGCAAGTACAGAGCCGAAAAGGAGGTGGAGCAAATCGACGCTGCTCCCGTTTTTGCTAACGAGAACGACGCCGATAGCAAGGCTGCTCAGGTAAAAGGCAGCAAAGTTGGCATCTTCTTTGAGCGTGGTAAAACGGCTGACGAGTCCGGCAAGCAGCGCCATCAGCATTCCTGCAACTACGCCGCCCAAGCCCATCGCGGGCAGGCTCAGGCCTGCAAACATATAACCGACGGCTGCTCCGGGAAGGACGGAGTGACTCAGTGCGTCACCTATCAGGCTCATTCGCCGCATGACGAGGAATACGCCGACAGGAGCGGCACTAAGGGCAAGGCAGAAGACGGATGCAAGGGCGTAGCGCATAAAGTCAAATTCTGCAAAGGGTGTGATAAGCAGGTCGTAGGGAGTCATAGTGTTTGGTACGAGAACATGGTTTTAGACGGTATTATGAAGCGCACCAGTCAGGGCTTTCCTGTTTCTGCATCTTGGCATTGGCTTGGGCAAGATAGGCTTCCGTCAGTATGGTTTCAGTTGCACCTGCCGCAATTTTTTCACGTGCAAGCAGCATAGTGTTAGGAAAGTAGGCACGGACTTGTTCGTAATCGTGCAAAACGGCAATGATAGCGTGTCCGTTGCAATGACATTTTTGCAATACGTCGAGAAGCTCGTAGGTTGTCCGTGCATCAACGGCATTGAAGGGTTCGTCCAGAAGTAGGAATTTGGCGTTTTGAACCAGCATTCGGGCAAAAAGGACACGCTGAAATTGTCCGTTTGAGAGATAGGCAATCTGACGGTTGGCAAACCGTTGCATTCCGACGCGCTCCAAGGCTTCGTGAACACGTTGCTTTTGAGTTGAGTTTATGCCTTTGAAAAAGCCGATTTCATACCAAAGCCCCATTGCGGCCAAGTCGAAAACGGTCATAGGTTGGGAGCGGTCGATGTCGGACTGCTGGGGAAGGTAGGCAATGTTTTGACGGGTTAATCCGTCCAGCCGGATGCTGCCCGTGTCGAGAGGCTGCAATCCCATCAAGGATTTAAGAAAAGTAGACTTTCCTGCGCCATTGGGACCGAAAACCGCCCACATGCTATGTTCTTCAAAAGTAATGTCCACATGGTGCACGGCAGGTCGGCGGTGGTAGCTGACCGTTAGGTTTTCAACGATGATACTCATGCGGATATTGCCCAAAAGTAAGTTCCCCATATAAGGGTTACGGCAATCAGGGCAAGGACGAGTCGAAGGATTAGGCCTGATAATAAAAGGGAGTATGTCATGATGATTTGCGGTTTTAGAAGAGAGGCAGGTGGGTTGTTTATCGTTAATATGGCGGATATGATACTGTATAACGTTTAGTCTGTAAATTTTGCTTGAATGGATGGGAGTACTTGTTAAGCAGGGGAGGCGGATTGGTAATATCGTTGTCTTGTTGATATTGCGGCGATAAAAAATGCCGTCTGAACGTTCAGACGGCATTGGGGAAAATCGTTTGGATTAACCTTTGCGTGCAGGCAATTTCTCTTTAATGCGTGCAGCTTTGCCGGTCAGGCCGCGCAGGTAGTAAAGTTTGGCACGGCGTACGTCACCACGGCGTTTGACTTCAATTTTCTCAACGGTAGGAGAGTACAGTTGGAAAGTACGTTCAACACCTTCACCGCTGGAAATTTTACGGACGATAAAGTTGCTGTTCAGACCACGGTTGCGACGGGCAATAACCACGCCTTCGTAGGCTTGCAGACGGCTACGTGTACCCTCTACGACGCGTACGGATACAACTACGGTGTCGCCTGGTGCAAATTCGGGGATGTCTTTGTTCAGACGGGCAATTTCTTCTTGCTCCAATTGTTGGATCAGGTTCATTGTTTTTCCTAAATTATGATTGGATTTCCCGTTGCTCTTGTAGGATTTTATTCAAGAGGCGGGATTCCTTTGGGATTAAACTGCGCTTTTCCAATAAGTCGGGTCTGCGCTCCAGGGTGCGGCGAAGCGATTGTTCCAACCGCCATTCCGCAATCAAACCATGGTTGCCGGAACGTAATACTTCCGGAACAGCCATGCCTTGAAATTCTAATGGTTTGGTGTATTGGGGATAATCCAAAATACCGTTTGAGAACGAGTCTTGTTCGGCAGACTGTATGTCGCCCAATACGCCCGGCAGCAGCCTCAAAACTGCATCTATCAGCATCATGGCAGGAAGCTCTCCGCCGGAAACAACAAAATCTCCGATGCTGATTTCTTCGTCGATACTGCTTTGCAGAAGCCTTTCGTCTATGCCCTCATACCGTCCGCACAATAAAATCATATGCGGGAGCTTGGCCAGTTCTACCGCTTTTTTATGTGTCAGCGGTTTCCCTTGCGGACTGAGGTAGATGACTTTTGCAGCTTGGGAAGATTGTGTTTTGGCATGTTCTATTGCCGCATAAAGCGGTGGAGCCATCATAATCATTCCAGGACCGCCGCCAAAGGGGCGGTCGTCGATATAGCCCAGCCTGTTGTCGGCAAACGCTCGGGGATTAACCGATTTAAACTGCCAAATCCCCTGTTTGTTTGCACGCCCCGTTACGCCGTAATGGATTATGCTGTCGAACATTTCAGGGAAAATGGTAATCGCCTGGATAAGCATTAGTAGTCCAAACCCCAATCGGCAATAATGGTTTTACTGCCGGTATCGACTGTTTCAACATATTGTGATACGAATGGAATCAGGATTTGCCCGTATTTCCCATTAACCACTAATACGTCGTTTGCACCTGTTTCCATCAGGTTGCTGACTTTACCCAGGATGGTATTGTCTTTATTGGTAACGGTCATGCCCACCAAGTCGGCCCAGTAGTATTCTCCTTCTTCCGTCGGTGCGAATGCTTCACGGGGGATTTCAATGGTGTAACCGCGCAATGAGAATGCCAAGTCGCGGTCGTTTATACCTTCAAATTTGACTTGGAGCTCACCGTTGACAACTTTACCCTCCTCTAGGGTAACGACGACAGTTTTTCCGTCTTTAACCAATTGCCACTCGGGGTAATCCAAAAGGCTGTCGGAATACTCGGTATTGGCAGCAATTTTTAGCCAGCCTTTTATGCCGAATACACCTTTGATGTAGCCCATGGCTACCCGGTTTTGAGTGTCTGTCATGGCGGAAAATGAGGGTTATGCGGCTTTTTGTTCTTTAATCAGTTTTGCAACAGAGTCGCTAACCTGCGCACCTTGTGCAATCCAGTGGTTCAGGCGGTCTGCGTTGAGGCGTACGCGTTCTTGTTTTTCGTTGGCTACGGGGTTGTAGAAGCCTACGCGTTCAATGAAGCGGCCGTCGCGGCGGCTGCGTGAGTCAGTAACGATGACGTTGTAGAAAGGGCGGTGTTTTGAGCCGCCGCGTGCCAAACGGATAACTACCATCTTTAGGTCCTTTTGAGAAAATCGGATATATAGAAACTGCCAATTTTAGGGTATTTTGTGGTTGGTGTGCAAGTTTTTATTTGTTTTTGTTGTTGTTTTGTCGGGCACGAGGTGAAGGTATGCGCGGTATAGGTTTTTTTCGGTGTCTGATTCTTTGAGGGTAAATCCTGATTTTTCAGCAAGTTTAACCATGGGGGTGTTGGCTTTGAGGATGTCGGCACTCATAGTCCGGTAGCCTTGTTGTGTTGCGGTATGGATGGTGAGGTTCATCATTTGCTGTGCCAGCCCGCTGCCGCGCATATTTTCTGTCAATGCGATGCTGAACTCGCATTCGTTGCGGTTCAAGCGGCTGTGGCGGACGACGGCGACGATGTTGTCGTTATTATCTCTTGCTGTCCATGCGGCTTCGCAGTAGTAGTCCGGGCTGCATAAGCGTGCCAATGTGCCTTCAGGAAGTTCGTTGGTGTGGGTCATGAAGCGTGTGTACCGTGCTTCGGGACTGAGTTTTCGGATGAATTTTTGTTTGGCCTCGGCATCTTCGGGCAGCAGCGGGCTTACTGTAACGGTCATGTTGTTTTTTAGAGACAGTATTTTTGGGTGTGCCTCAGGGTAGGGCGGGAGCACGTTGGGTGTTTTTTTATCGGTTACGGTTTTGC
Source organism: Neisseria cinerea (assembly GCF_900475315.1). Taxonomy (NCBI): domain Bacteria; kingdom Pseudomonadati; phylum Pseudomonadota; class Betaproteobacteria; order Neisseriales; family Neisseriaceae; genus Neisseria; species Neisseria cinerea. The sequence goes on from NZ_LS483369.1 coordinate 242,497, forward strand.
TGCCGATCAGTTCGGCGGTCGCTTCGCTTGTGTGCCGGAGGAACTCGGAGGCTGCCGGGTTTTTGTGTTTCAGATATTGGGCGGCACTTTGCATTTTTGCGGCGGCGTGTTCGAGGGTTTGTACGGTCTTGCTTGTTGTTTTGCGTCCGGGTGCATTGTGTGTTTCGGGTGCTTTCAGATCAAAGTCGGTATTGTATTGTCCGCCATTTAGGTTGAGGGTGATTTTGCCGATGTGCAGGTTGTGGTTGGAAAGGGTGGTCAGTGTGTGAATGAACTGGTTAAGGGTTTGCGGGTCTTTCAATTCGGCAAACTGGGCGATATGGAGGCTGTCCTGTGTGGTAAACGGGGGAAGGGCGGCTGTGGTTTGCCCTGCGTACCGTACGGTCAGAATATTGCCGTAAATGGGATGGCTGTCGAATTGGAATTGTACGGCGTTGTGGGTGGAAGGGCGATAGGGTGGAAGGTGCAGGGATTCTGCAAGCAGTGATAGGTTGGCTGTTTCGAGGGCTTTTTTGATATTTTGGGGTTGCGGGGTTTTCAGATGGCATGGTTTCAGCGGTGCGGTGCAAAGCTGCAGCTGCTTTAGTTCGGCGGCGGTATTGTGAAAGGCGAGTGTGCGGATTGCCTGTGTGGGCGAGTCGAAGTGGTTTATGCCGTCTGATACGGGGCTGCTGATGAACAGAGGTTTGGCGGTTTGTTCTGATAGGCGGATAAGCGCGCGTGCCGTGTTTTTATAGTCTTTGTGTCCGGAAGGGGTGAGTATTGTCAATACGGCTTGTGTATCGGGGTGTGAAAGTTGGCGGGATACGATGTTGTGGCAGAGCGAGGGCGTGGGCGTGCAGGTTATGTATCCGTTGCTGACTTGACGGGATGTTGTCGGGAAGTGGAGTGAGAGGTTTGCCGGTGTGTATGCGTGCAGCCATTCGGCAGGCGTGTCGGACAGGATGTCGAGTCGTGACAGCTGTGGAAGATTAGATAGTTGGGCGCGTAGTGCGGCTTCGAGGTCGTCGGTGTTGAAGCTGATGAGGAAATTGCAACGGCGGGCGAGGCTGTGTAGTACGGCACGGTCGGTTTCGGTCGTGCGATAGGTGATGTGGAGAATGAGTGGTGTGTGGCGGGTAAATTGGCGGATGGCACTGAACAGTTTGCGCTGGTCTTCTTCCAGGTTGTGGTGTAGGACGGCGGTTTTGGTGTGCAGGCTGTGGCCGAAGCGGTTGAGCCAGTCGGAGGAAGTGATGGGGCTGATGCCGTAGTTCAGGCTGATGTGGCGGGATATGCCTTGATGGAGTTTTTTGAGGACGGTATCGATTTGGCGGCTGACGGCGGCATCTCCGGTCAGTATGGCGGTATAGCCTGCGGCGTATTCGTCATGGGTGCTGATGTTGAGTCCGAGCGAAGGAATCTGAATGCCTGCCGTGGTGCAGGCGGTAATGTTGAGGCGGTCTCCGTGGTGTTTACGTATGGCGTTTTCGGCTGTGTTTAGCTCGGAGGAGGAGAGGCTGTTCCAGTCTTGTATGAGGATAATGTGTTGGAGTTGTTTTTTTTGGCAGGCCTTGAACAGGGTGTCGTAGCTGTCGGGCGGGGTAACGGCAATGATAAGGTCTGCGCCGCCGGGGATTTTGTTGAGGCTGGGGTAGGCGGGCAGTCCTGCTATGGTGTGGTGGCGCGGGTTTACAGGGGTAATTTTCCCTTGGAAAGGTGTGCCCAGCAGGTTGCTGAGTATGCGTTCGCCAAGGCTGTACGGTTGTTCGCTCGCGCCTATCAGGATAATGTGGTTGGGCATGAAGAAGTAGCCGGGATCGGTTTGTGTCGGCATGATATATTCCTTTGCGGACGGTATGTGCGTAATTGTTGGAGATGCACTCACTGTATGTTTGTTTTGGGGTAACTGTTTGTGCAATGCCGTCTGAAGCGGGTTCAGACGGCATTATGGTCAGTTCGCACTTTTTTCTGTTTTGGAACCGGTTTTTTTCTTGGGTAGGATGAAGCGCATCCGCAGCCCGTTTGGTTTGATGTTTTCGGCGATGATTTTCCCGCAGTGCTGTCCAATAATATGTTGGGTCAATGCAAGCCCCAGTCCCGTTCCGGGTTTGTTGGCACTGGAGTCGGCCCGGTAGAAGGCGGTAAATATGTGGGGAAGCTGCATTTCGTCCACACCCGGTCCGTTGTCGGTAACGTCGATAATCCAGTGTTTGTGGTCTTGTCCGATGTTGATCAGGATGGTACTGCCTTCCGGGCTGTAATTGACAGCGTTGCGGATAACGTTGTCGAAGGCGCGGTACAGGTAACTTTCATTGGCATATAGGGTGGCGTTTTCGGGAATTTTCCCGTCGGCAGACAGGGTAACCGTTTGTCCGTTTTTCTGGGCAATGCTTTGATTGTCTTCTACAAGGTTGCTTAGGAAGGGTAGGAGTTTCAGTTTTTCTTTTTCTAAAGCCATATTGGAGGTTTCGAGCCGGGACAAGGTTAAGAGTTCACCGACCAACGTATCCATGCGGGTCAGCTCGCCTTCGAGTCGTTTCAGGTATTGTTCCTGTTTTTGGGGTTGTGCCTGAATTAATCCGACAATTGCCTGCATGCGTGCAAGGGGAGAACGCATTTCATGGGAGACGTGATGGAGCAGGTGACGTTCTTTGGCGACAAGTTTTTCGAGTTTTTCCACCATTTTGTCGAATTGCAGTGCGAGATGGGACAATTCGTCATCACGGTCGTCTACTTGTTGCGAAATCCGGGTTTCAAGTTCTCCGTTTGCTACCCTATCCATACCGTTGCCAAGAATCCTGATGGGTTTGGCGATATTGCTGGCCAGGATGTATGCCATCAGCAGGCCGACGATGATGATGAAGGACAGTATGATGAATTCGTGCCAAATCGGAGCGAGCGGCAGTCCGGGAATGAATAAGGGGCTGGGCAGGCGTTGGGCTTGATGGTTGTCCCAGTCTTTGATGAAGAACAGATATTCCTCACCGAAACGGTCATATTCGATATGAACGAGGTTGGAACTCGGGTTGTTGGCTGCAAAAAGCCGGGCACGTTCTATGGTGTAGCCATCGATGTACCTGTTTAGAATATCTTTTTTTTCGTCGCCCTGTATAACGTATACGGCCGATGAAACTGGGCTGTCTTTCCATTCCGTCAGAATTTCGCGCGCACCGTTGTCTCCGCGTGCCTGAAATGCGGAAATGATGCTGCTCATCAATGTGGTTTCGATGGTGCGGCGTTGGTTGAATTGGTTTTCGGCAAGGGTGTTTTGCACCAGCCAGAAAGAAAAACTCGCCACAAAGATTGCGCAGACAATGACTGCGCAAAATGTGGCGAAGATGCGTTGGAACAGTTTCATTTATCTGTTGCTTCAGTTTTTTACAAACAGGTAGCCTAAGCCGCGTACGGTTTGAATCAGGGAAGCATCCCCCAGTTTGTGTCGGATGCTGGAGATATGTACGTCGATACTGCGGTCGAATTTTGCAAGTTTGCGGTCAAGTGCTTCGACGGATAAGGTCTCTTTGCTGACCACTTGTCCGGCATGGCGCATCAGGACTTCGAGCAGGTTGAATTCGGTACTGGTCAGTTCGAGCGGTGTATCTTTGACAGAGGCTTGGCGTTTGGCCGGATACAGTACGACATCGCTGACCGAGATGCTGTTTGGTACGTTGTTTTGTTCCCCGCTGTGTTGCGCACGTCGGAGGATGGCGTTGATGCGTGCCAGGAGTTCGCGCGGTGTACAGGGTTTGGGCACGTAGTCGTCCGCACCCATTTCCAATCCGATAATGCGGTCGATATCATCGCCTTTTGCAGTCAGCATGATGATGGGAACGGTGCTTTGTGTGCGGACATTTTTTAAAACGTCCAGTCCGTTCATTTTGGGCATCATGGAATCTAATACGACTACATCGTATTGCCCGCTTAGGATTTCCTGTACGCCTGCTTCTCCATCGGGAACGCTGTGGACGTTCAGGCCTTCGGCGCTCAGGTATTCGGTCAGCAGTTCGGTCAGTAGGGCGTCGTCATCTACGAGTAATACGCGGCTCATGGTGTTTCCTTTTCGTGATGGTATGCCCCGGTTCTGTTTTGGACGGGGCATGAAACGATTGTTTAACGGTTTATCTTAACACGGGTGCAATGTTTTTTGATAGCGTATTTTTCGGTGGATTTGCTGTTTTTTGCAATGCTTTGCAAGGGGCTTTACATTTCAGTAGGCATCCGTATTCGTTTGGGCCGAATCAGTCGCAGGATTGTGCTTTCTGGTGTTGCGGCGTGTTGACGAAAATTTTGCAGTCTTTGAGCAAATCGGGCAGCAGCGGTGCCAGCATGTGGTGTTGCCGGATTTTGCCGGCGTAAAAGGGCATAAGGTAGGGGTAATAGGACTGTGTTGCACGCATCCATTGTTCCGCATCTTCATTTTTCCCCTGCCGCATGAGGTAGAGGGCAACTTGGTAGGTGTTGGAGTAGGGGCGGTAAGTTAGTGATTTAAGGGTTGCTTTTTCTGCCCAAGGACGGATGTCGGCATCGGTCGGTGAGGCGCGTTTGCTGAGGCTCAGATCGGCATAGTAGGACAGCATGGGGCTGTTTTCGGAGATGTGGCGCAGTCCGTCGATTTTCTTTTGGACGGTTTGCGTATTGTCGCTCTGGCGTATGGTGCTGAAGCGAACCAGTTGGGTGTATGTCCAGCCTAAGTGCAGAAGCCCTGCAAGTAGGATAAGGGAGGCAGCCTGTATGCTACGGTTGACGGCTGCCGTACAGGATATGCCGTCTGAAGTGCCTGGTTCGGAGAGAAAGAGCATCAGGCTGAACGGGATGAGGAAATATACGTACCATAATGGATATTCGAGCATGCTGTGGCACATGCTGACGGTAAGGGTGCAAAGTAGGAAAAGCGAGGCCGGTGTGCCAGGCCGTTTCAGCAGTCCGGCAATACCGGTCATCAGTGTTACGGCCACTAAAAGTGTACCGCTGATTCCGGTTTCTGCAAGGAGTTGGAGAATGATGTTGTGTGAATGGGTGAATAGGACGTTGAGGATATTGTTGCTGAGATTGTGTTGTTCGGCATTGAGCAGGAAGGTTTGTTGCGCAAAACTATTCCAACCGTGTCCGAACAGCGGTGCGGATCGGAATGCTGCGATGGCTTTGTTCCATTCGATTTGGCGCAACGAGCCTGAAAAGCTGCTGTTGCCGATGCGTTCGACGGCAGTTTCATAGCGGATGTGGGTAAAGGTTTCCAAGAAGGTATTCATGGAGAATTGGAATAGTGCGGCGAGGGATATGGCCGCAGCCATGCTGAGTATGATCCGTCTGGAGGGTTTGCCTGAATGGAAATACCAGTAGGGAAGGATGAGGGATATGGCGGCTATGTAGCCTAAGATGGTGCGTGAATTGACCAGGCCTAAAACGGCAGTCATGACCGTCAGGCAGATTGCACCGTAGGGGGCCGGGATTTTTCGTTGGCTGTGGAGGTAGGCGGCGGCGAGTATCCCCCACATGAGGTAGTGTCCGAGATGGTTGCGCTGTCCGAGCTGTCCGTTTACGGTTCCTCCGCTATAAGCGATGATGCCTTGAAGCAGCGGGATATCCGACCATCCGGCAAACTGCATGATGGCAACGCAGGATTGGAGCAATGCTCCGATGAGCAGCGACCAGGCAAACAGGGTTACGATGCGTTCCTGTCCGAAGCGTGCAATTAGGCATCTGCATGCCCATGCGCTTATGGCGAGCAAGATGAACACCCAGGAAACGATATCGTTCATGCCGGGGTAAATCAGATTCATCAGCCGTGCCTGCAACCACCAGAATGCTGCCATTGCAAGCAGGAGAAAGCTGAGGGGAGGGATTTTTGTGCTAAACAGTTTTTGTCGTGCGGTCAAAAACAGCAGAACGGTCAGACCGGCGGCAGAGGCGGCTTCCAGGTAGAAGCCGGATGCCGGCCCTATCCTGAGTGTGGACAGGAAGGGGGCGATATTGATCCAGAGAAAACAGAGCAATATATAAATTGGCAGTTTGCCGGCTGGATTTGGAGCGGATGCTTCAACGGACATGGTTGGTTTTTTTGTGTTGTTTGACGAATGACAGGGAGGCTGTGAAGAAGCTGATACTTAATGCCGCAGCTAGTGTGGCACAAATTTTTTCTGCGGGATAGGCGTTGAACAGGCGCATGACGGCTTCGGCAAAATAAATCAGAATCAACATGGAGCTGTATTGGTAGGTGTAGATTTTTTTCTTCAGGATGCCTGAAAGCGGCAGGCAGAGGGGCAAGGTTTTGAGCGCAAGCCACGAACCGCCCGGGCGTAACGGTGCAATCCATAATTCCCAAGAAAGGGATAGGGCAATCAGTGCAATCAGGCTGAAGGAGGCAAGGAAGTAAGCGGTTTGTTTGTTCACGGCGGACTTTACGGTTTAAGGGCGGATAAGGGGGAGCAGTATCCCAAATCCTGCAACATGGAAACGGTTTCATAAACAGGCAGCCCCATAATGCCGCTGAAGCTGCCTTCGATAGATTGGATAAAGATACCGCCTATGCCTTGCACGGCGTAGGCACCGGCTTTATCCATCGGTTCGCCGCTTTGTACATAGGCGGAAATTTCTTCCGAACACAGGGGCTTGAAGGCGACGTGGTTGGTTTGGAGGCAGTTTTTCGCATTGCCTCGATAGTGGATATGGACGGATGTCAGGACGGTATGCCTGGTGTCCGACAGCAGTTTTAGGAATTTGACCGCTTCGGCTTGGGAGCGGGGTTTGCCTAATATAATGCCGTCTGAAACAACGCAGGTATCCGCTGTAATCAAGGGAAAATCAGGCATTGCGCCGTTGGTTTCGAGAAACAGGGCCAAAGCCGTCTGATTTTTTTCTGCCGCCATTCTTTGAACGTAACAGGCAGGTGTTTCATCGACTTTAACGGCTTCATCGATATCGGCAGGCAGTTTGATGACATGGTAGCCCAACTGTGTCAGGATCTGCATCCTGCGCGGGCTGTTCGAACCTAAGTAAAGGGTGTTCAAAGGGGTTCCTTAATCTGCGGCGAAGGGCTTGGGTTTCAGACGGCATAAGGTCAGGCTTCTGCCGGAGGCTGTATGTCGCCATCCTGTTCTGAGTGTGGCGTGAAAAAGCGTCCGAACCAAATACCTGCTTCGTATAAGAGAATCAGCGGAATGGCAAGCAGGGTTTGTGAAATAACGTCGGGCGGTGTGATGACTGCGGCAATGACAAAAGCACCGACAATGACATAGGGGCGGGCATGTTTGAGCTGTCCGGTTGTTACCACGCCGATTTTGGTTAACAGGATAACGACGATGGGAACTTCAAAGGTTGTGCCGAACGCAACGAACATGCCTAAGATAAAAGACAGGTATTTGTCGATGTCTGTCGCCATATTGACGCCGACAGGGGTAATGCCGGCAAGGAATTTGAAAATGACGGGAAAAACCAGAAAATAGGCAAACGCCATGCCGATGAAAAACAGGCTGACGCTTGAGAGGACAAGCGGGGTAATCAGGCGTTTTTCGTTTTGATAGAGTGCGGGGGCGACAAATGCCCAGATTTGGTAGAGCGTATGCGGCAGCGAAATTAAAAATGCCGCCATCAGGGTAACTTTGACCGGCACAAAAAATGGTGCGATGACGTCGGTGGCAATCATGCTGGTGTCTTTTGGCAGGTTTGCCATCAGCGGGTCGGCGATAAAAGTATAGAGTTGTTGGGCAAACGGCATTAGGCCGAAAAAGCAGACTAAGATGCCGACAACCGTCCACATCAGGCGGCGGCGCAGCTCGATGAGGTGTTCGACAAGTGGTTGGACGGGTTGTTCGTTTTGTGTTTCGGACACCGGATTGCCCTCTTTATGATTTACGGACGCGCAATTTAGGTTTGGCGCGGGATTTAGGACGCAAATCGCGTTTGCGGCTTATGGCCTGTTTACGTAGCGAAGTGGTATGCGGAACAGGGGTTTCAACAGCAGCGGTATCGATATAGCTGACTTCCACGGTTTGTGCGGCAGGCGAAGAAGGTGCGGTCAGGTATTCGCGCCATGCGCGGTCTTTATCGGTTTCCGAAGGCTCGGCTGTGCCGCCGGTTTGCCCGTCATTCCCAAGGGTTTCGGCGGAAGTATCGGAACGTTCAGACGGCATAACGTCGGCAATACCGTCTGATACGGTGTTTGCCGTATCGGGAAGGGGGTTGCCGCCTTCATCAACGCCGAAATCGGCAGGTGTCCGCTGTTCGGGTAGTTTGTCCCATGGTTTTAGCCCGTCGGAAATGTCGTGCAGATTACCCTCCATATCCGTACCGGTTTCTTTGAGGCTGTCTCGAACCTGAGCGGCGGCGGCTTCGAATTCCTGCTTTGCCTTCCTCAGTTCTTCCAGTTCGATTTGAGTGTCAAATTCCTGTTTGACGCTTCCGACAAAGCGTTGCAGCCTGCCGATGAGCCTTCCGGCAGTGCGGGCGGCTTCGGGCAGGCGTTCTGGACCAAGGACAATCAGGGCGATAACGCCGACCAAAATCAGCTCGCCCAAACCGAAATCAAACATACGTTATGCTTTGTCTTCGTCTTTTTTATGTTCGATTACGTCGTCTTTTCCGGCATCTTTGCCATCGGTGCCTTCGTTCAGTCCCTGTTTGAAGTCATGAACCGCGCCGCCGAGGTCTTTGCCGACGTTGCGCAGTTTTTTGGTGCCAAATATCAAAACGACGATGATTAATACGATAATCCAGTGCGTCAGAGAAAAACTGCCCATGATGTATCCTTAAGTAAGTATTAGGGGTTGATTGTGAAATAACGGTTTATACCGGTGTACCCATGATGTGTATATGCAGGTGGAAGACTTCTTGCCCGCCACCTTTGCCGGTATTGATTAGGGTTTTAAAGCCGTCGGTCAGTCCCGAAGCTTTAGCGATTTCGGGAACTTTCAACATCATTTTGCCCAATAGCTGCTGATGTTCGGGCGCGGCGTGCGCCAGCGAGTCGAAATGGACTTTCGGAATGAGCAGCAGGTGAACCGGCGCGGCAGGGCGGATGTCTTTGAAACAAATCATATCCCCGTCTTCGTAGACGGTTTGCGCTGGAATGTCTTTGGCGGCAATTTTACAGAAAATACAGTTGTCCATAACGGCTCCGTTGCCGTCTGAAGAAGCAGTCAGACGGATTAAACGTGGAAGAGATGGGATTGTAATATAAATTTAAGATTCTGTGCGAACGGCTTTATTGCCAGACAGGAAAGGATTTGTCCGCCGCCGTATCAAATATCGATCGGGTTCCATTCTTTATCTTTTACCGGCGGCAGCCATGATTGCGTACCGCTGGAGGCAAATTCCCATAAGGTGTCAGGGAAGCCGTAACGGTCGGCACGCGTCGGGTAGAGTTGCGTTTCGATTTCATCTTCGTGGCCTTCACGGATTTGTGTGGCGATGTGCGGATTAATCATCACGGTTTTGCCCAATGCGATAAATTCTGCCCAGCCGGTTTCATAGGCGGCCAAAATTTGATCGGCGGTAAACAGGTTGCCCACGCCGATAAGCGGCAGTTTGCCGTTGATGCGTTCGTGGATGAACTGCATACGGGTTTGGGTGGTATCGCCGCCGCGACGGATTTTTTTATCAAATTCCCACAAGGAAACGTGCAGATATTGCAGCGGTTTTTGTACCAATGCGTCAATCAGTGCGCCGGTTTCGGTCATGGTTAAGCCGTCATCGCCCGGCTCTTCAGGGGAGAAGCGGTAACCGATGATGAAGTCGTTGCGCCGGTGTTTTTCACGGACGGCAACCACGGCATCGATAACGGCCAGCGGGAAGCGCATTCTGTTTTCCAAGCTACCGCCCCATTGGTCGTTGCGGCGGTTGCTTTGGGCGGAGTAAAACTGTTGGATTAAATAGCCGTTCGCGCCGTGGATTTCCACGCCGTCAAAACCGGCACGAAGCGCCAAATCGGCGGCTTGTGCATAAGAGGCGATGAGTGCCTCGATTTCTTCTGCGGTCGCTTCGCGTGCGTGTTCGGCTTCGCTGGAGGAAGCGCTGATTTTGTCGAGACCGTCCAAAAGGTCATCAATGGCTTTGGAACCGCCGTGATGGATTTGCAAAATCGCTTTTGCGCCTTGTTGTTGCAGGATTTGTGCGATTTCTTTCAGGCTGTCGAGGCAGTGTTCGCCTGTGGCTTCAGGTTGGCCGTGAAAGGCTTTACCGTCTTTTTGGACCAAAGTGGCGGCAGTGATGAACAGGCCCATATCGACTGCGCGGTTGTTGAGGAAGGTACGCTCTTGGTCGCTGATTAAACCGTCGGCTTGTGAGCCGAAATGGGTCATGGGGGCGACGACAAGGCGGTTTTTGATGGTTACGCCGTTATTAAGGGTGTATGTTTGGAAGAGTGGGGCGTATTTTGGATTCATGGAGTTTTACTCTTGATAAGTGAATGGTTGGCAGAGGATTGGGCCATTTGGGAATTTATCAAGTAAACAAGCCGTCTGCAAAGTTTCAGACGGCCTGTTTATTCTCTTTAAGCCTTAGGATTAAAGGTTAGGATTGACAACGATTTTTACTGCGGATTCGTTGTTGTGGATTAAGCGCTCGAAGCCTTCGGAAATCAATTCGTCCAGTTTGATGCGTTGGGTGATGAAAGGCTCAAGGTTGATTTTGCCTTCTTCAACCAATTTGATGGTTTCGGCGTGGTCGTTGCAGTAGGCGATGGTGCCGCGCACGTCCAGCTCTTTCATCACAACGCTGTGGACGTTGATGGTAGCAGGGTGGCTCCAAATGGATACGATGACCAAATTGGCGGCAGGTTTACATGCTTCTACCAAGGTATCCATTACTTTGTTGACGCTGGTGCATTCGAATGCAACGTCTACGCCTTCGCCGTTGGTCAGTTTTTTCACTTCTTCGACGACATCGACTTCGGACGGGTCGAGGATGTAGTCGGCAACACCGGATTCGCGGGCTTTGTCTTTGCGTGCTTTGCTCAATTCGGTGATGATGACTTTGATGCCTTTGGCTTTCAATACGGCAGCCAACAGCAAACCGATTGGGCCTGCGCCGCCAACCAATGCGACATCGCCTGCTTTCGCGCCGCTGCGTACATAAGCATGGTGGCCGACAGACAGAGGTTCAATCAAAGCAGCTTGATCCAATGGGATTTTGTCGGAAATCGGATGCACCCAACGGCGTTTGACGGCGATTTTTTCAGACAAGCCGCCACCGCAACCGCCTAAGCCGATGAAGTTCATGTCTTTAGAGAGGTGGTAGTTGCTGCCCGGGCCGGTCGGTACGTCATCGTGTACGATGTAAGGTTCGACCACAACGTGTTGGCCGACTTTGATGTCGTCCACGCCTTCGCCTACAGCATAAACCACGCCGGAGAACTCGTGACCCATGGTTACAGGGGCTGATTCGCCGGAGATTGGGTGCGGATGGCCGCAAGGCGGAATGAAAATCGGGCCTTCCATGAATTCGTGCAGGTCGGTACCGCAGATACCGCACCAAGCAACATTGATGCCGACAGTACCCGGAGCTACGGTTGGCTCGGGAATGTCTTCGATGCGGATGTCGCCTTTGTTGTAAAAACGTGCTGCTTTCATTGTAACGCTCCTTGTTTTAAGAGGTATGCCGTCTGAATCTCTGGCAGGCGGCGGTTGAAAGGGGAATATCGCAACCGTTTTGGGTTAAACTTATTTAGATGTTATTTTACTGCAAGAAATCTTTTTAAGTGCGCGAATCGCTTTCTTTTTGAGTGAGGTCAAGCAATGCTGCCGTCTGAAAACCGAATGGTTTTAGTTATATCATAACGGTTATCTCGGACAGATGGTCGGGTTGGTATGCTTATAGTGATTTGGGTTTGGTAAACCGTTTGTTTCTGTTGCGGTATAAGTTTTTCTGATAGGCGGTTACGGTATCGGATTTTCCCAATCCTGCCAGTACGCGTATATGTTCGACAGCAGATTTTGATAGGGATTCAAGGGTATAACCACCTTCCAATACGGATACGATTTTACCCGGACAGCTCGATGCCGTCTGAATGATTTTGTATGTCAGCCAGGCAAAATCTGCCTCGTGCAGGTTGAGCCTGCCGGATTCGTCCGAACGATGCGCATCGAATCCTGCAGATAACAGTACCAGTTCGGGTTTGAATGCGGCAAGTCGCGGTAACCACTGTCTGCGGACTGCTTTGCGGAATGCACGGCTGCCCGTCCCCGGTGGGAAGGGCAGGTGCACCATGTTCTCTCCGTCGGGCATATTGTTGTTTTCGGGGAAGGGGAAAAGGTCGGTTTCGAACAGGTTAAAAAACAGGATGCGCGAATCGTTTTTGAGTATTTCTGCCGTGCCGTCGCCGTAATGGACATCAAAATCGATGACGGCAATGCGGTTCAGCCGGTATTCGGCAAGGGCGTACATTGTGCCGACGGCAGCGTTGTTTAACAGGCAGAATCCTCCTGCGTTGCCGCTTCCTGCATGATGTCCGGGAGGGCGGGCTGCACAGAAGGCATGCCATGCTTGGCGGTTCATGACCATATCGATTGCCTGAACGACCGAACCTACGGAAAAACGGGCGGCAGACAGGGAGTTTTTACTGATAACGGTATCGTCGTCCAGACGGAAAATCTTGTCATTTTCGGGCCGGCAGGATTCCAATCGGTTCAGGTATTTGCTTGTATGGGCAAGTGCGAGGCGCATGTCGCTGATTTCTTCCGCCTCTACGGTTTGGAGGTGTTGCCAAACACCGGAGCGGCGTAAGGCTTGTTCGATGCTGCTGATCCGTTCAGGGGAGTCGGGATGGTTTGCGCCGGGTTCGTGCCCGGCACAGGCGGGATGCGAAATCCATGCGGTGCGGGCGTTTTTGCCCAAAAAAAGGCGCAATAGTGCATAGAATTTCAAGATTAGGCGGGTCAAGAACATGGGTTTGTGGACGGGCAGGCTGCGGCATACGGTCGGTACGGACGGCAAACCCGATATATTGTTTACGGTCTTATGTTATTATATACCCCTCTCGATTTTCAACCATATTAGAAAGAACGGATAAATTATGAATCAAGCTGTTGCACAATTTGCTCCTTTAGTGTTGATTATGGTGGTGTTCTACTTCTTGATTATGCGTCCGCAGCAAAAGAAATTCAAAGCACACCAAGCGATGCTGGCTGCTTTGAAGGTCGGCGACAAAGTTGTTTTGGCTGCCGGTTTTAAAGGACGTGTAACCAAAGTAGGCGAGCAATTCTATACTGTTGATATCGGCCAAGGTGCGAAAATTGAAGTGGAAGTTGAGCGCAACGCGATTGCCGCAAAAGCCGAATAATCCCGTTTTTTTAGGAAAGCCGCCTCATTTTCCGAGTGCGGCTGTTTGCCTTTATAAATAAAGCAAAGGTTTATCATGAACCGTTATCCTTTATGGAAATACCTGCTGATTGCGTTCACGATTGTGGTTGCGGCTGTTTATTCGCTGCCCAACCTTTTTGGTGAAACGCCTGCGGTACAGGTATCGACCAACCGACAAGCTATTGTTATCAATGATCAAACTCAGTCTAAAGTAGATGCCGCACTGAAGCAGGCAGGTATTCAGACTGATGGGATGTTTGTCGTCGACAATTCGTTGAAAGTGCGTTTCAAAGACACTGAAACGCAATTGAAAGCACGCGACATCATCGAAAATACTTTGGGCGAAGGTTATATTACCGCACTCAACCTTTTGGCAGACAGTCCTGAGTGGATGGCGAAAATCAAAGCCAATCCGATGTTCTTGGGTCTGGACTTGCGCGGCGGCGTGCATTTCACCATGCAGGTGGACATGAAAGCCGCCATGCAGAAAACGTTCGAACGTTATTCCGGCGATATCCGCCGCGAATTGCGCCGCGAAAAAATCCGCAGCGGTACGGTACGCCAGACTGAAAACAGTCTGACCGTTCCTTTGCAGGATGCAGGTGATGTGCAAAAGGCACTGCCTCAGTTACGCAAGCTGTTTCCTGAGGCAACGTTAAATTCAGAAGGCAGCAATATTGTACTGACGCTTTCGGAAGAGGCGGTGAATAAAGTACGCTCAGATGCGGTGAAGCAAAACATCACTACACTGCATAACCGCGTAAACGAATTGGGTGTGGCAGAGCCGATTATCCAACAGTCAGGTTTGGACCGCATTGTCGTACAGCTCCCAGGCGTGCAGGATACTGCCAAGGCGAAAGACATTATCGGCCGTACTGCGACTTTGGAAGTGCGCATGGTGGAGGATGATCCTGTTAAGTTGCGCGAGGCTTCGGAAGGTAATGTTCCCGCAGGTTATGAGCTGCTTTCAAGCGGAGGGGATCATCCGGAGACCCTGTTGATCAGCAAGCAGGTTGAACTGACCGGCGACAACATCAACGATGCGCAACCTAGTTTTGACCAAATGGGTGCGCCTGCTGTCAGCCTGAGTTTGGACAGCGCAGGCGGCAGTATCTTTGGCGAACTGACTGCTGCGAATGTGGGTAAACGTATGGCGATGGTGTTGATCGACCAAGGTAAATCCGAAGTCGTGACCGCGCCTGTCATCCGCGCCGCCATTACCGGTGGCCGTGTAGAAATTTCCGGCAGCATGACAACTGCCGAAGCCAACGATACTTCATTGTTGCTGCGTGCCGGCTCGCTGGCTGCGCCGATGCAAATTGTCGAAGAACGCACCATCGGCCCGTCTTTAGGCAAAGAAAACATTGAAAAAGGTTTCCATTCTACCTTGTGGGGCTTTGCCGCCGTTGCCGCATTTATGGTGGTTTACTACCGCTTGATGGGTTTTTTCTCCACCATCGCTTTGAGTACCAATATCTTGTTCTTAGTGGGTATTTTGTCTGCCATGCAGGCAACGTTAACCCTGCCGGGTATTGCTGCGTTGGCATTAACATTGGGTATGGCGATTGACTCCAACGTATTGATTAACGAGCGTATCCGAGAGGAACTGCGTGCGGGTGTCGTACCGCAGCAAGCCATCAATCTCGGTTTCCAACACGCATGGGCGACCATTGTCGACTCCAACTTAACCTCTCTGATTGCCGGTATTGCTTTGTTGGTATTCGGTTCCGGTCCAGTACGCGGTTTTGCGGTTGTGCACTGTATCGGTATTCTGACTTCGATGTATTCATCCGTGGTCGTGTTCCGTGCTTTGGTCAATCTGTGGTACGGCCGCCGTCGCAAATTGCAAAATATTTCCATCGGTTCGGTATGGAAGCCGAAAGCCGAAATGGCAGAAGGCAAGGAGTAAAACATGGAATTATTTAAAATCAAACGCGATATTCCGTTTATGAGTTATGGCAAACTGACGACTTTTATTTCGTTGGTTACGTTTATCGCTGCCGTGTTCTTTTTGGTGACCAAAGGCCTGAATTTCTCCGTCGAATTTACCGGCGGTACGGTGATGGAAGTTCAATATCAGCAGGGCGTTGATGTAAATAAAACGCGCGAACGCCTCGATACGCTGAAAATGGGTGATGTACAGGTTCAGGCATTGGGTACGAATAAACACATCATGATTCGCCTGCCGAATAAAGAAGGCGTAACGTCTGCCCAGCTGTCCAACCAAGTGATGGATTTGCTGAAAAAAGACAATCCTGACGTTACCTTACGCCAAGTCGAATTCATCGGCCCTCAGGTTGGTGAAGAACTGGTTACCAATGGTTTGATGGCCTTGGGCTTCGTGGTGGCAGGTATTATTATTTACTTGTCCATGCGTTTTGAGTGGCGTTTTGCAGTATCCGCGATTATTGCGAATATGCACGATATCGTGATTATTCTCGGCTGTTTCGCCTTCTTCCAATGGGAATTCTCATTGACTGTCTTGGCAGGTATCTTGGCAGTTTTGGGTTATTCCGTGAACGAATCTGTGGTTGTGTTTGACCGTATTCGTGAAAACTTCCGCAAGTCGCATATGCGCGGCCACACTGTGCCGGAAGTCATCGACAACGCGATTACTGCAACCATGAGTCGTACCATCATTACCCACGGTTCGACCGAGGCAATGGTTGTTTCTATGCTGGTGTTCGGCGGTGCAGCCTTGCACGGTTTCTCTATGGCGCTGACCATCGGTATCGTGTTCGGTATTTACTCTTCCGTATTGGTTGCCAGCCCGCTCTTGCTGATGTTTGGCTTGAGTCGTGAAAATATTGGTAAAGAACCGAAGAAGAAAGAAGAAATCGTGGTCTGAAGCGCATATGCCGTCTGAACATTGCCGTCTCAAGCAGACAATGCTTCAGACGGCATTTTTAACGGTTGTTTTCACGGTCTTAAAATATTGTGCAGAAATGCGGGAACTGTGTCATAATGCCGCGTTGCCCTATCTTGGGCATAGGGAGTTTGCCGTTGTCTTCAGGCTTGGCAAACTTGTCTGAATCCCTATGAGGATTCTTATATTTTTGGAGTTTTCATTATGGCATTGACCGTAGAACAAAAAGCGCAAATCGTTAAAGATTTCCAACGTAAAGAAGGCGATACCGGTTCTTCCGAAGTACAAGTTGCCTTGCTGACTTTCCGTATCAATGATTTGACCCCGCATTTTAAAGCTAACCCTAAAGACCATCACAGCCGTCGTGGTCTGCTGAAAATGGTTAGCCAACGTCGCCGTTTGTTGGCATATTTGCGCCGTACCCAACCCGATACTTATCGTGCGTTGATTACCCGCTTGGGTCTGCGTAAATAATTGCGCTTTTCGACACCGCCCGGAAACGGGCGGTGTTTTCTTTTTCTATAGTCTGTTGATAATCCCGGGCTATATTTATTACCCTAAAACCTTATAAACTAATATAATACAGGGTTCTTTAGAACTCCTTTTTATTTCACGCTGCCCGTGCGCTTTACAAGAGTTTCAGACGGCATCAAACGTTTTAACTCCCGCCAGCAATCAAACAGCTTTTTATCACCCTTTCGAAAATCCGTTTTGCCGGTACTCGTTTTTTTATTGGAGTATTGCCATTATGACCGCAACCACTGCGTCCTCAGCCAAACCTTATCTCAAAATCCAAGGCTTGGTAAAAAAGTTTGGTGACAATTACGCTGTCGATAACATCGACTTGGATATTTATCAACATGAAATCTTTGCCCTTTTGGGCAGCTCCGGCAGCGGTAAATCTACGCTGCTGCGTATGCTGGCGGGTATGGAAAGCCCCAATCAGGGCAAAATCATCCTTGACGGTCAGGATATTACCAAGCTTGCACCCTACGAACGTCCCATCAATATGATGTTTCAAAGCTATGCCCTGTTCCCGCACATGACCGTGGAGCAGAACATTGCCTTCGGATTGAAGCAGGACAAAATGCCTAAGGACGAAATCGCCGCGCGCGTGGAAGAAATGCTGCGTTTGGTTCAGATGACCAAGTATGCTAAGCGCAAGCCTCATCAATTGTCTGGTGGTCAGCAGCAGCGCATCGCTTTGGCGCGCAGTCTGGCAAAACGTCCGAAAATTCTGCTGCTGGACGAGCCCCTCGGCGCGTTGGACAAAAAATTGCGCCAGCAAACCCAGCTCGAATTGGTCAACACGCTGGAGCAAGTCGGCGTAACCTGCATCATGGTCACGCATGACCAAGAAGAAGCCATGACGATGGCAACCCGTATTGCCATTATGTCTGACGGTCAGTTGCAGCAGGTCGGTACACCCAGCGATGTGTATGACTATCCCAATAGCCGCTTTACTGCCGAGTTTATCGGCGAAACCAATATTTTTGACGGTGTCGTGATTGAAGATCATGCGGATTATGCCGTCATCGAATGCGAAGGTTTAGAAAACCACGTCCGTATCGATCATGGTTTGGGCGGCCCGAGCGAGCAGGACCTTTGGGTTAGCATCCGACCAGAGGATATTGATTTATATAAAGAAAAACCTGATCATTTGGGCAACTACAACTGGGCGAAAGGCACGGTAAAAGAAATTGCCTATTTGGGCAGCTTCGCCATATACCATATCAAACTCGCCAACGGCCGCGTCGTCAAAAGCCAAGTTCCTGCACCTTACTGGTATGTGCGCAACATTACACCGCCAACTTGGGACGAAACCGTGTATATCAGCTGGCCGGAAAACCAACCGACTCCGTTGTTCCGTTGATTTAAGGGGAGTGAGATGAACCTTAAAAAACTGAAAAACAAACTGTTCCGCCGCCCGGGGCAGCGCGCGGTCATAGCCGTGCCGTATATTTGGCTTTTGGTGCTGTTTCTGATTCCGTTCGCCATCGTGCTGAAAATCAGCTTTGCCGAACAAGAAATCGCCATTCCGCCGTTTACGCCGTTGACCAGCATTGATGAAGATTTAGGTCGTCTGAATATCGCCATCAGTTATCAAAACTATGCCGATATTTTCCAAAATTTCTGGAATACCCTGAATCCCTTCGGCGACAGCGAAAACAGCAATATTTATCTGATGACCTATTGGTCTTCAATAAAAACTGCACTGACTACGACGGTAATTTGTCTGTTGGTCGGTTATCCGACAGCATATGCGATTTCCCGTGCCAATCCTTCTGTCCGTAATGGTTTGCTGCTTGCCATCATGTTACCTTTCTGGACATCGTTCCTGCTGCGTGTCTATGCGTGGATGGGTTTGCTCGGGCATAACGGCATCATAAACAACTTATTGATTAAGATGGGTATTATCAGTGAGCCATTAGATTTGTTCTACAATGCGTTCTCATTGAACTTGGTGATGGTTTATGCCTATCTGCCGTTTATGATTCTGCCGCTTTACACGCAGCTGGTGAAACTGGACAGCCGCCTGCTCGAAGCAGCTTCCGATTTGGGTGCGGGACCGGTCAAGTCGTTCTTGACGATTACACTGCCTCTGTCTAAAACCGGCATTATTGCAGGATCCATGCTGGTTTTCGTTCCGGCAGTCGGTGAATTTGTGATTCCCGAGCTGGTCGGAGGTTCGGAAAACTTGATGATTGGTAAAGTCTTGTGGCAGGCATTCTTTGATCAAAACAACTGGCCGTTGGCTTCCGCCGTCGCCGTCGTGATGGTCGCACTGCTGGTCGTACCGATTGCGCTGTTCCAGCATTATGAAAACCGCGAATTGGAAGAAGGAGCCAAATAATGCAAAAATCCCAATTATCTTGGTTCCTGAAACTGATGCTGATGTTGTCGCTGGCGTTTCTGTATATCCCGCTGGTCGTTTTGGTTGTCTATTCGTTTAACGAATCCAAGCTCGTTACCGTTTGGGGCGGCTTTTCGACCAAGTGGTACGGCGCATTGCTGGAAAACGACACCATCTTGGAAGCTGCTTGGTTATCGCTGCGTATTGCCGTTGTGTCTTCGCTTGCCGCCGTCGTTTTGGGTACGTTGGCGGGCTATGCGATGGCGCGTATCAAACGTTTCCGCGGCAGTACCTTGTTCGCCGGTATGATTTCCGCACCTATGGTTATGCCTGACGTGATTACCGGTTTGTCCATGCTGCTCCTGATTATTCAGGTGCAGATGTTCCTGCAAGGTAGCGAATTGCTGCAATCGCTTTATTTTGATCGAGGCTTTTTCACTATTTTCTTAGGACATACCACGCTTTGCATGGCATACATTACCGTTGTTATCCGTTCGCGCCTGGTTGAGCTTGACCAATCGCTCGAAGAAGCTGCAATGGATTTGGGTGCGCGTCCGCTGAAAATCTTTTTTGTCATCACTTTGCCTTTGATTGCCCCTGCCATCGCTTCAGGCTTCCTGCTCGGCATTACCCTGTCTTTGGATGACTTGGTGATTACCTCTTTCCTGTCCGGCCCCGGTTCTTCTACATTGCCGCAGGTGATTTTCTCCAAAATCAAGCTGGGTCTTGATCCTCAGATGAATGTCTTGGCAACCATCCTGATCGGCATCATCGGAACATTGGTCATCATCGTCAATTATTGGATGATGAGGCAGGCAACCAAGCGCGACCGTGAGGCAGCGGAAGCCTACCGCCAAGAAAAATTGGCTGCCGAGAAAGCAAATTAACTAACAAGGCAGGCTGACCGCATGACTGGGTCAGCCTGTTTTCTTAAATCGATTTTTTGTTTGGACGATATGGTTCGACAGCCTGTATCATGCCGTCTGAAAATATACCTGATAAAGTAAACATCATGATTCGTCCTGATTTTCAAGAATATCTGCCTTCTTATTATTTTAGTTCGGTTAATCCTCATACTGTTTATCCGAAACTTCAATGCCGTCTGAAAACCGATACCTGTATCATCGGTGGCGGTTTGAGTGGTTTATGCACTGCACTGCCCTTGGCGGAGCAGGGACATGAAACGGTTGTGTTGGAAGCCGCGCGTATCGGTTTCGGCGCATCGGGACGGAGTGGCGGGCAGGTTATCAGCGATTATGCCTGCGGTATGGAGGAAATTGAAAAACAGGTTGGTTTGGAGCGGGCACAATGGTTTTGGCAGCAGTCTTTACAGGCGGTTGAGCTTGTGGACGAGCGCGTACGCAAATATGCGATTGACTGTGATTGGCAACACGGTTATGCCACGGTTGCCATTCGTCCGCAACATTGGGAAGAATTGCAACAATGGCATGAGCACGCCCAAAAATATTACGGTGCAACTCATTATCAACTTTGGGATAACACTGAACTGAAGCAGCAACTCGACAGCGATATGTACCAAGGCGCACAGTTTGATCCCTTGTCCGGGCATCTTCATCCGCTCAATTACACGTTGGGTGTTGCCGCTGCCGCTGCCGAAGCCGGTACGCAGATTTTTGAGCATTCTCCCATGATACGCATCGAACCTTATCAAAACGGTTGGTTGGTTTACACTCCGGAAGGCAGTGTCGAATGTAAAAATGTGGTATATGCCGTCAATACTTATGCCGGTTTGAATCCGATATTCAAGCCTTTGGAGCGTAAGGCGATTGCCGTCAGCACCTTTATTATTGCCACCGAACCTTTGGGTGAGCGTGGGCAGGGGCTTATCCGAAACAATATGGCTGTGTGCGACAACCGCCATATTTTGGATTATTACCGCCTCAGTGCGGACGGCAGATTGCTTTTCGGCGGTAAAGACCATGAATTTATTGACGATCCTGCGCGTATGACCCAGCTTGTCCGCCAAGACATGCTGAAAGTTTTTCCGCAGCTTGCCGATGTTAGAATCGAATATTCATGGGGAGGGGAGTGTGATATTACTGCCAACCTTGTTCCACATTTCGGACGTTTGGCCGCAAATGTTTTTTATGCACAAGGTTATTCCGGGCATGGTATGGCAATAACGGGTATTGCAGGTTTGGCGGTTGCAGAAGCAATTTTAGGGGACGAATGCCGTCTGAAGCCGTTTGAGCAGTTGCGCCAGCCGAATATCATCCTGCAACCTTTTCTGAGAAAGCTCGGTTCATTTCTCGGTTCTCAATACTATCAGTGGAAAGACAGCCGTTAAGTGTCGTAGGCAGTATGTTTATCCGTCGGCGGTTAATGTGAAAAATGCCGTCTGAAACCCGATTTTTAGGTTTCAGACGGCATTTCGCCTAATATCAATGATGTGTTTATTTTCCGCGCATCAGTTCAAAGAAATCATCATTATTTTTAGATGCTTTGATTTTCCCGTTTAAGAACTCGGTGGCTTCGATTTCATCCATCGGGTGCAGGAATTTGCGCAGTAACCACATACGTTGCAGCTGGTCGTTTGGAACAAGCAGTTCTTCGCGGCGCGTGCCGGATTTGTTGATGTTGATGGCAGGGAAGAGGCGTTTTTCCGCCATGCGGCGGTCGAGGTGCAATTCCATATTGCCGGTACCTTTGAATTCTTCGTAAATCACATCGTCCATACGGCTGCCGGTTTCAACCAATGCTGTGGCGATAATGGTCAGTGAACCGCCCTCTTCAACATTGCGTGCTGCGCCGAAGAAACGTTTGGGACGGTGCAGTGCGTTGGCATCGACACCGCCGGTCAGGATTTTGCCAGAGGTAGGTACGACGGTGTTGTAGGCACGGGCAAGGCGGGTAATCGAATCAAGCAGGATGACCACATCTTTTTTGTGTTCTACCATACGCTTGGCTTTTTCAAGCACCATTTCGGCAACTTGGACGTGGCGTTGAGCCGGCTCGTCAAAGGTGGAGGAGAATACTTCGCCACGGACGGAGCGGCTCATTTCGGTAACTTCTTCGGGACGCTCGTCAATCAAGAGGACGATGAGCTCGACTTCAGGATAGTTTGCGGTAATGGCATGGGCAATATTTTGCAGCATCACGGTTTTACCGCTTTTGGGCGGGGCAACCAAGAGGGCGCGTTGACCTTTGCCGATGGGGGAAATCAGGTCAATGGCACGTCCGGTAAGGTTTTCTTCGGACTTTAAGTCGCGTTCCAGTTTTAACTGTTTAGTCGGAAACAGAGGAGTCAGGTTTTCAAACAGGATTTTATGGCGGCATACTTCCGGGTGGTCGCCGTTGATGGAATCCAGTCTGACCAGGGCGAAATAGCGTTCGTTGTCTTTGGGGACGCGCACACTGCCTTCGATGGTGTCGCCCGTATGCAGGTTGAAGCGTCGGATTTGGGTGGGTGAGACATATATGTCATCAGGACCCGCGAGATAGGAGGTATCCGCACTTCGGAGGAAACCGAAACCGTCGGGCAGGATTTCGAGTGTGCCGGAGCAGGTAAAACTCTCACCTTTTTTCATCATTTGACGGACGATGGCAAAAACCAAGTCTTGCTTGCGGAAACGGTTGGCATTTTCGATAGCGTGTTCTTCTGCCAACTCTAAAAGTTTGGAAATGTGCAGGGTTTGTAATTCAGAGACGTGCATAATAATGATATATAGAAGAGGAAAAGACGGGCGGATGCCGTCTGAAAGAAGAAGCTGACCGTTGCCGGTTGCTCGGAGAAAGGGGGAATTGTAGGCAGTCGGCGTGCAGGTGTCAAATATTATCTCAGGCGGGTTAGCCTTTATCGGCAGGATATATCGCTTGAGTAAAGTCGTTTGGAAAAATACCCCCGAGCTTTTCAGGCTTGGGGGTATGGGCATTGATTATTTATTCAATTCATCAGCCAAATACAGCCAGGTTTCGATGACGGTATCCGGATTCAGGGAGACGCTCTCTATGCCTTCTTCTACCAGCCATTTGGCGAAGTCCGGATGGTCTGACGGACCTTGACCGCAAATACCGACGTATTTGTTTTGTTTGCGGCAGGCGGAGATTGCCAAGTGCAACATTACTTTAACGGCAGGGTTGCGTTCGTCAAATGATTCGGACACTAAGCCGCTGTCACGGTCGAGGCCGAGGGTCAGCTGGGTCATGTCGTTAGAGCCGATGGAGAAGCCGTCGAAGTATTGCAGGAATTGTTCTGCCAATACAGCGTTGCTTGGCAACTCGCACATCATGATCAGGCGCAAGCCGTTTTTGCCGCGTTCCAGACCATTTTCTTTCAGGGCTTTAACAACGGCTTCGGCTTCGCCCAAAGTGCGGACGAACGGAATCATGATTTCGACGTTGGTCAGCCCCATTTCGTCACGGACGTGTTTCAAGGCTTTACATTCGAGGGCGAAGCAGTCTTTGAAACTTTCGGCGACATAACGCGCCGCGCCGCGGAAGCCCAGCATCGGGTTTTCTTCGTGCGGTTCGTAGATGCTGCCGCCGACCAAGTTGGCGTACTCGTTGGATTTGAAGTCAGACATACGGACGATGGTTTTACGCGGGTAAACCGATGCAGCCAATGTTGCCACGCCTTCTGCGATTTTATCGACATAGAAGTCGACAGGGGACGCATAGCCGGCGATGCGGCGGGTAATTTCCGCTTTCAATTCGTCGTCTTGTTTATCAAATTCCAACAAGGCTTTGGGGTGGATACCGATTTGGCGGTTGATGATGAATTCCATGCGTGCCAGACCGATGCCTTCGCTCGGCAGATTGGCAAAGCTGAATGCGAGCTCGGGGTTACCGACGTTCATCATTACTTTTACAGGTGCTTTAGGCATGTTGTCCAAAGCAACATCGGTAATTTGTACGTCCAGCAGGCCGGAGTAGATGAAGCCGGTATCGCCTTCGGCACAGGATACGGTCACTTCTTGACCGTTTTTCAGCAATTCGGTTGCATTGCCGCAGCCGACAACGGCAGGAATGCCCAGTTCGCGCGCGATAATCGCCGCGTGGCAGGTGCGTCCGCCGCGGTTGGTAACGATGGCGGAAGCACGTTTCATCACGGGTTCCCAATCCGGATCAGTCATGTCGGTAACCAGTACGTCGCCGGCTTCGACGGAATCCATCTCGGAAGCATCTTTAATCAGACGTACTTTACCCTGTCCGACTTTTTGACCGATGGCACGGCCTTCGCATAATACGGTTTTGTCGCCGTTGATGGCGAAGCGGCGCAGATTGCGGTTGCCCTCTTCTTGGGATTTTACGGTTTCGGGACGGGCTTGCAGGATGTAGAGTTTGCCGTCCAAGCCGTCGCGACCCCATTCGATATCCATCGGGCGGCCGTAGTGTTTTTCGATGGTCAGTGCGTAATGCGCCAACTCGGTGATTTCTTCGTCGGTAATGGAGAAGCGGTTGCGGTCTTCCTCGGGGACATCGACGTTGGTTACGGATTTACCGGCTTCTGCTTTGTCGGTAAAAATCATTTTGATGTGTTTCGAACCCATGGTCTTGCGCAGGATGGCAGGTTTGCCTGCTTTCAGTGTGGGTTTGAATACATAGAATTCGTCGGGATTGACCGCGCCTTGTACGACGTTTTCACCCAGGCCGTAGGATGAAGTGACAAAGACGACTTGATCGTAACCGGATTCGGTATCGAGGGTGAACATCACGCCGGATGCGCCGCTGTCGGAACGCACCATGCGTTGTACGCCGGCGGAAAGGGCGACGATGTCGTGTTCGAAGCCTTTATGTACGCGGTAGGAGATGGCGCGGTCGTTGTACAGGGAGGCGAATACGTGGCGCATGGCTTCTTTAACGTTTTCCAAGCCATTGATATTCAGGAAAGTTTCCTGTTGTCCGGCGAATGATGCGTCCGGCAGGTCTTCGGCAGTTGCGGAAGAACGTACGGCAACGGAAATGTCCGCACCGCCGGCATCAGCAACCATTTTGTTCCAAGCCGTTTCGATTTCTGCGTCCAGCTGTTCGGGGAACGGGGTGTCCAAAATCCATTGGCGGATTTCCTTGCCGACACGTGCCAGTTCGGCAACGTCTTCGACATCCAATTTTGCCAATGCGGCAGAAATGCGTTCGCTCAGACCGTTGTGTGCGAGGAATGCACGGTAGGCATCGGCTGTTGTGGCAAAGCCTCCGGGAACGCGAACGCCTTTTTCAGTCAGTTGACTGATCATTTCGCCCAGCGAGGCATTTTTTCCGCCTACACTTTCAACATCTGTCATACGCAGGTTTTCAAACCAGATTACGTAGTTGTCGGCCATTTGTGTGTCCAATCTAAAATATGTTAAAAAAGAAACAAATCCGCATCCTTATTTTAAGCGATTCGTTCCTATGCTGTCATGTGTTTTATCTGTTTAAATCGTGATGCCGTCTGAAAAGTTGCAGTTTTCGGGGTATGTAATGGTTTGAAATTCTTTACCGGCAAACATGTTTTTCCTTTAGTGTTTTCTTTGTAAAACAGGTGGTTTTGAATAGGTTAATATTTTCTTGGCAGATTTTTGATCGATTTATTGGCATTTTCTCCTGCTAAATTTGTTTTGGGTTGCGGTTTGTTTCAAATTTTTATTTTCCCGTTTTCGTGTAATCCGGGGTAGGGGTGGTATGTGCGCCTTCCTTATGTTTGTTGCTGCTGTTATGATGTGTGTTTCAATCTTTATTTTGAGGATGGAAGATGAGCAGTTTGCGCCACGTGTTTTATATCTCCGACCGTACCGGGCTGACGGCTGAGAATATCGGTGAGGCCTTGTTGAACCAGTTTGGTAATTTGGAGTTCAAGCGCCATACGCACCCGTTTGTCGATACGCCTGAAAAAGCCAGGGCAGTAGTGGAGAAGGTGAATCGGAATATGCAGGAAAACGGACAGCGTCCGATTGCGTTTGTCAGTGTGGTTGATGACGAAATCCGTCGGATTATCAAAGGGGCGGATGCTTTTCAGATTAATTTCTTTGAGACTTTTTTGGGACTGTTGGAGAAGGAACTCAATACCGAAGCCACGGCATCCGGGCAGGGGCATCACAGTATCGGTAATACGAAGCGTTATGATGCGCGTATGGAGGCGGTGAATTTCTCATTGAATCACGACGACGGGGTCAGCGATAAGAACCTTCAGGAAGCGGATGTAATCTTGATGGGTGTATCGCGTTCGGGCAAAACGCCGACCTGCCTGTATTTGGCGTTGCAATACGGCATCCGGGCAGCCAACTATCCGTTGATTCCCGATGATTTGGAATCCAGTGATTTGCCGCGTATGGTTAAACCTTACAAAGACAAGTTGTTCGGCCTCACCATTCAGCCCGAACGCCTGCAGGCCATCCGCCAAGAGCGCCGCCCGAATTCAACTTATGCCAAAATCGATACATGCCGCAGCGAGGTGGCGGACGCGCAGAGTATGTTCAGACGGCATGGGATTCCGTTTGCGAATACGACGGATAAATCGGTGGAAGAGCTTGCCGTGCACATCCTTCAGGCGTGCAAGTTGAAGCGTAGGTTCTGATGTGGTGTCGAGGTTGTACCGGCATGTGGGAAATGCCGTCTGAAAGGTTTTCAGACGGCATTTTCATACCTGTTTTTTGGTAAGGCAGCCGATTAGTTCGATCGGTGTGGCGATGCGGTAGTCGGGTTGCCATGAGTCGGTATCGTCTTCATCTGAGATGTAGCCCCATTCGGCGAGGACGGTTTTCATGCCGGCGTTGCGGCCTGCTTGGATGTCGCGTTCGGCATCACCGACGTAGAGTGTGTGTTGCGGGTTGGCGTGGATTTGTCCGCACGCATACAGCATGGGTTTGACGCTGGGCTTGGGCTCGCCGCAGGTGTCGCCGCTGACGACGACGGCGGGTGGGATGATGAAGCCGAGTTTGGGGATGAGTTTGTCGGTGAAGCGCATGGGTTTGTTGGTGATGATGCCCCATTTGATGCCGCGTCTGTCGAGTTCGGCGATGAGTTCGTTCACGCCATCGAAGAGCTCGGTGTCTTGGGCGTAGCGGCTGTCGTATTCGTCTAGGTATTCGGTGCGCCATCGGGCATAGTCGGGATGGTCGGGGGTGATGCCTGCGCCGAGTTTGATCAGTCCTGCCGCGCCGTGGCTGGCTTGGGTGCGGATTTCGTCCATGCTTTTTTCGGGTAGTCCGTGGCGGGCGAGCAGGGTGTTGAGTGCGCCGCCGAGGTCTAGGGCGGTGTCGGCGAGCGTGCCGTCGAGGTCGAACAATACGGCTTGTATCATGTGTTTTCCTTTTTTATAAAGTGCGGGACGAAGGGTTTCAGACGGCATGTTTATTTTGTTTCAAACCCTGCTCGAAATCTTCCAACATATCCAATTCGAAGCGGCTGAAGCCCGCTTTTTCGCGCGCTTCGATGTTCACATAGCCGCGGAAGATAAACATATCGTAACGGGCAATCAGACTGCGGAACAGGGTGACAGGTTCCAAACCGCGTTCGCGGCAGAGGTGTTGATACCAATGGTTGCCGATGGCGACATGGCCCACTTCGTCACGGTAAATGATGTCCAACACGCCGCAGGTTTCCGAATCGCCGCGCTGCTCCACCTTCGCGCGTATCCCCGGCGTAACGTCCAGCCCGCGCGCTTCCAATACGCGCGGCACCAACGCCATGCGCAACAGCGGGTCGTAGGCGGTTTTATACGCCATGTCCCACAAATGGTTGTGCGCCTCGAAATCGCCGTAATCGAAGCCGAAAGCGCGTAGCCGTTCGCGCATCAGGCGGAAGTGGTACACCTCTTCCTTCGCCACCCGCACCCAGTCGCGCACAAACTGAAACGGCAGCGTGCGGAAACGGTATGCCGCGTCCAAAGCCAGATTGATGGCGTTGAACTCGATATGCGCAATCGCGTGCAGCATCGCCGCATAGCCTTCGGCCGTGTTCATCTTGCGCGGCGTCAGTTGCGACGGCGCGACCAAAACAGGCTTCGGCGGCCGTCCAGCGTGGCGGAAGTCCAGCGGCGCGGCGTTTGCCTTCGCTTCTTCGATATTTTGAACGGCGGCAAACGCTTCATCCGTCAGCCGTCCTTTTTCATCGGGGTCGTCTGAAAGCAGGGCAAGTTCCAGCAAGGCATAAATATCAGGTTTCATTCCAAGTCCGCCGTTTTTCGGAAAACAAATATTATAGCGTTTAAAAAAAACAATATAAGGAATATAATCTTTACAATTTGGCGTTGCGCGTCAAAAACCATTAAATACCACAGTTTGCACAGTCGGCATACATTAAAGAATTGTGAAACCCGATTGTCTTTTTTGTAGGAAAAAATCCCGAATCTTCAAAAAATTAGCCCTTGGAAAACACTGTTTGGAAAATGTAAACCGCCCATAAGCGGCTTGCATTGTTATTTTGTAACATCGATACTGGGCGCCACATCCCTTCCAATAAGGAAAAATAATGATGAAACAACGCAACCTGCTTAAATTCCTC
The DNA here is from genome assembly GCF_900475315.1 of Neisseria cinerea. Taxonomy (NCBI): domain Bacteria; kingdom Pseudomonadati; phylum Pseudomonadota; class Betaproteobacteria; order Neisseriales; family Neisseriaceae; genus Neisseria; species Neisseria cinerea. The sequence goes on from NZ_LS483369.1 coordinate 270,933, forward strand.
GCTGCTTGCTCCCTGAGCGCAACCATCGGTTTCGCACAGGCAGGCGCAGTGGATGCACTCAAGAAATTCAACAACGACGCCGACGGTATCAGCGGCAGCTTCACCCAAACCGTCCAAAGCAAAAAGAAAACCCAAACCGCACACGGTACTTTCAAAATCCTGCGTCCGGGCCTCTTCAAATGGGAATACACCAAGCCCTACAAACAAACCATTGTAGGCGACGGTCAAACCATTTGGCTCTATGACGTTGATTTGGCACAAGTGACCAAGTCCTCCCAAGACCAAACCATCGGCGACAGCCCTGCCGCCATCCTCTCCAACAGAACCGCCCTTGACAGCAGCTACTCCCTCAAAGAAGACGGCTCGTCCAACGGTATCGACTACGTCTTGGCAACGCCTAAGAAAAACAACGCCGGCTATCAATATATCCGTATCGGCTTCAAAGGCGACAACCTCGCCGCCATGCAGTTGAAAGACAGCTTCGGCAACCAGACCTCCATCAGCTTCGGCAGCCTGAACACCAAACCCAACCTTTCGCGCGGCGCATTCAAATTTACGCCCCCGCAGGGTGTGGATGTATTGAGCAACTGACTTGTTTGTTTGGCATTATGCCGTCTGAACGTATGGCACGTTCAGACGGCATATTTGTTTAAGATGGCGGAGCAGGTGCATTGTTTGAAAATAAACTGCTGCACATATATTTTTTCTGGCATTAAAATTAAGTATTGCACTGCCGCGTCTTTTGCCGTTTAATTCAGTCCAGCTGAATCAAGGGCACAAGGAAGCAAGCCGGCCGCCCCCACAGTTTCCCTTTTGTATGTGGTATCGGACCACTGCAATGTTTTCTTTTTCACAAAAGGACTGTATCCATGAGAAAAATCTTGATGGCGGCGGCAGTTTTCGGCCTCGTCTTGACTGCATGCGGCGGTGGCAGCCAAACCACCGCAGAGCCCGAAGCATCCCAAGTGCAACATACTGTTTCCGACAAACTTAATATCTATAACTGGTCGGATTACGTCGATCCCCAAACCCTCTCCGATTTTGAAAAAGATACCCGTCTCAATATCCGGTACGACTATTATGACAGCAACGAGGCGCTCGAAGCCAAGCTGCTGACCGGAAAGTCCGGTTATGATTTGGTCGTACCTTCCGTCGCCAATGTCGGCAGGCAGATTAAAGCCGGCGCATACCGGAAAATCGATAAAAGCCTGATACCCAATTACGCCAACATCGATGCCTCCCTGCTGGCAATGATGGCGGAAGTTGATCCGGGCAACGAGTATGCCGTCCCTTATTTTTGGGGCATTAATACCTTGGCAATCAATACGCAGCAGGTGAAAAAGGCATTGGGTACGGACAAATTGCCCGAAAACGAATGGGATTTGGTATTTAATCCCGCATATACGCGCAAACTGAAATCCTGCGGTATCAGTTATTTTGACAGCGCTATCGAGCAGATTCCCCTGGCATTGCACTATTTGGGCAAAGACCCCAACAGTGAAAATCCCGAAGACATCAAAGCCGCCGTCGATATGATGAAAACCGTCCGTCCGGACATCAAACGTTTCACTTCTTCAGGCTATATCGACGATATGGCGACCGGAAACCTGTGTGTCGCCATCGGTTACGGCGGTGATTTGAATATTGCCAAAACACGTGCCCGGGAGTCGGCAAACGGTGTGGACATCAAGGTATTGGTACCGACAACCGGCGTGGGTGTATGGGTGGATTCGCTGATGATTCCTCGTGATGCGCAAAATGTCGCCAATGCCCATAAATATATCAATCACACCCTGGATCCGAAAGTTGCCGCGCAAAACGGCAGTTTCGTTACCTATGCACCGGCCAGTCTGCCTGCCCGAGAACTGATGGATGCGAAATATACATCCGACGCATCGATTTTTCCGACTAAAGAACTGATGCAGAAAAGTTTCATCGTATCGCCGAAATCCAGCGATGTCAGCCGTCTCAGTGTCAGACTGTGGCAGTCGCTTAAGGCTGGAAAATGAGCCGTGCCGTTTGAGCCTGTTTCAGACGGCATCTAGAGAATAAGCCGGACAACGGCAGTAAAGGAGAAAAAATGAACGCAATCCGAACTTTCCAAAACCACACTCCCGAAATCCACGAAACCTGCATGATAGACGGAACGTGCGTCATTATCGGAGAGGTGTCGCTTGCCGATAATGTTTCCGTATGGCCGTATGCCGTATTGCGCGGCGATGTGAACAGCATTACAGTCGGTGCGCGCAGCAATATACAGGACGGCAGCGTTTTGCATGTTTCCCACAAAACCGCTGCCAAACCCGAGGGCTCGCCGCTCGTTATCGGAGAAGACGTTACCGTGGGGCACAAAGCTATGCTGCACGGCTGCCGTATCGGCAACCGAGTTTTGGTCGGCATGGGGACGACGGTTCTGGACGATGCCGTTATTGAAGATGACGTGATGATTGGGGCGGGCAGCCTCGTACCTCCGCGCAAACGTTTGGTGGGCGGCTATCTTTATGTCGGTTCGCCGGTCAGACAGGTGCGCGTGCTGACCGATGAGGAAAAAGCCTTTTTGAAGTATTCCGCCGCGCATTATGTAAGGCTGTCGCAACAATACCGACTCCGAATAATGTGATTATCGGGAATATCAGTTTATATATCAACTTATTGGACCTTAACAGCATAAACCTTATTAGATAATAGTGCGATGGAAAGCTTCTTTGGACGATTAAAAATGGAATGTTATTACGGTAAATGATTTGAGACGTTCTAACAACTGGAAAAAACGATTCATGAGTACATTCATTATTACAACCATGAGCGCATTCAGGGGAAACTAAAAGGACTGAGCTCTGTGAATTACAGAACTCAGTCCTTGAACTAAATCAGTCTAACTTTTGGGGTCAGATCATTTTACGGAGCTTTTTTTGTTGTGTGCTTTAAGCCATTTTTGCATTTGTTCAATTTCCGCTTGTTGTGCGTTAATAATATCCTCAGCAAGCTTACGCATCTCAGGATCTTTTCCGTATTTTAATTCAACTTCCGCCATTTTTACTGCGCCAATATGGTGTGGCAACATACCTGCTGCAAAAGCAACATCAGGATCTTTATATTGCGCAGCTGCCATCATGTCTTGATGCATTTGATTCATACCTTGCATAAATTCTTGTTGCATTGCAGAACCTGTCGACATTGGCATATTCATGTGTGCTTGATGCGGTAGTTCATTAGCATGGGCATAAATTGAAACTGCAGCAGCGCTAAGTGTGATAAAAGTCATAAGTTTTTTCATGTTTTTCGCCTATGTGATAACTGAAGGAGCACAAATTATAAACTTTGACCTAAAGTTAAAGTCAACATTTATTCCGAAAATGTTTGGTGAGGTGCTAAAAGCTAAAATAAGACAATATTTGAGCTGCGTTACGGATTTATGTTGCTGCTGTGCCTGACCATTGGAAAGTTTGCTTGGGATTTATTGGGTTGATATCGAATGAAAAAAAGGCCGTCTGAAAGTTTCAGACGGCCTTTGTGTTTTACAGTTTAACCGAATGCTCGCGTGTTTCGTGGAACACGATATCCGGCCAGCGTTCTTGCGTCAGGTTCAGGTTGACGCGGTTAGGCGCGAGGTAGGCGAGGTTGCCGCCAGCGTCTATCGAAAGGTTGCCTGCGTTGGCTTTTTCAAATTCCGCCAGTTTTTTCTTGTCTTCGCACGATACCCAGCGCGCCGACCAGATGGATGCGCTGTCAAACACGGCTTCTACGCCGTATTCGTTGGCGAGGCGCGAGGTAACGACTTCAAACTGCAACACGCCGACCGCACCCAAAATCAAATCTGCGCCGCTCATCGGTTTGAAAACCTGTACCGCGCCTTCTTCGCCAAGCTGTTGCAAACCTTTTTGCAGTTGCTTGATTTTCAGCGGGTTTTTGATGCGGACGCTGCGGAACAGTTCGGGCGCGAAGAATGGGATGCCGGTAAACGCCAGTTGTTCGCCTTCGGAGAAGCTGTCGCCGATTTGGATGTTGCCGTGGTTCGGGATACCGATGATGTCTCCGGCGTAGGCTTCTTCCACCAGCTCGCGGTCGTGCGACATGAAGGTAACCACGCTGGAGGCGGCGATTTCGCGGTTGATGCGCAGATGTTTCATTTTCATGCCGCGCTCGAATTTACCGGAGCAGACGCGCAAGAAGGCGATGCGGTCGCGGTGTTTCGGGTCCATATTGGCTTGGATTTTGAAGATAAATCCGGAGAATTTCGGCTCGTCCGGTTCGACCATGCGTACGGTCGCATCGCGCGGTTTCGGAGCGGGTGCCCATTCAATCAATGAATTGAGGATTTCCTGAATACCGAAGTTGTTAATCGCAGAGCCGAAGAATACAGGCGTGAGTTCGCCGGCGAGGAATTCGTCGAGATTGAACTCGTTGGAAGCCGCCTGTACCAATTCGATTTCGTCGCGCAACTGCTGGATTTCCAACGGAAAGCGTTGTTCCAATTCGGGATTATCGATGCCTTTGATGATGTCGAACTCGTGCGGCAGGCGTTCGCCGCCCGCTTCAAAGAGATAGATCTCATCGTTCAGGATGTGGTACACGCCCTTGAAGTTTTTGCCCATGCCGATCGGCCAGGTGACGGGCGCGCAGCGGATTTGTAGGATGTTTTCCACTTCGTCCAGCAACTCCAACGAATCGCGTACTTCGCGGTCGTATTTGTTCATGAACGTCACAATCGGCGTATTGCGCAGGCGGCAGACGTTCAAGAGTTTGATGGTTTGCGCTTCCACGCCTTTTGCCGCGTCGATGACCATCAGCGCGCTGTCCACGGCGGTCAAAACGCGGTAGGTATCTTCGGAGAAGTCTTGGTGTCCCGGCGTATCCAAGAGGTTGACGGTATGGTCTTTGTAGTCGAACTGCATTACGGACGACGCCACGGAAATGCCGCGCTGCTTCTCGATGTCCATCCAGTCGGAGGTGGCGAATTTGCCGGTTTTCTTGCCTTTTACCGTACCCGCGCTTTGAATCGCACCTGAAAACAGCAAGAGTTTTTCGGTCAGCGTGGTTTTACCCGCGTCGGGGTGGGAGATGATGGCAAACGTGCGGCGGCGGCGCACTTGGTCGAGGATTTCTTGGGACATGGGCTTTCTTTGCAAAAAGTTTCAGGCCGCCAGCAGACGGCCCGAATAATGTTTGGGATGGACGGATTGTACAAAAAAGTGCTTGATAATTCAATGCTTGGAGCGCAGTTGTATGGGTCGTGCCGTATCGGGATAAGGTAATGGTCTGAAACGGAGGGGCTTATTGTCAAAATGCCGTCTGAAACCAAATCAAGTTTCAGACGGCATACTTTTGGGGCTTTATCAGCCTTCCATTTGTTTTGCCTGAACCGCAGTCAGGGCGATGGTAAACACGATGTCTTCTACCAGTGCGCCGCGGGAGAGGTCGTTGACCGGTTTGCGCAGGCCTTGCAACAGCGGGCCGACGCTTAAGACGTTGGCGTTGCGTTGGACGGCTTTATAGGTGCAGTTGCCAGTGTTCAGGTCGGGGAAGACCAAAACGGTTGCCTGTCCTGCGACCGGGCTGCCCGGGGCTTTCGATTTGCCCACGCCCGGTACGGTTGCCGCATCATATTGCAGCGGACCGTCGATGGCGAGGTCGGGGCGTTTTTCTTGGGCAAGTTTGGTTGCTTCGATGACGGTATCGACATCGGGACCGCTGCCGGAGTTGACCGTAGAGTAGGAAATCATTGCCACTTTCGGGTCGATGCCGAAGGCTTTTGCGGAATCGGCAGACTGGATGGCGATGTCGGCAAGCTGTTGCGCGGTCGGGTTCGGATTAACCGCGCAGTCGCCGAAGACGAGGACTTGGTTGGGCAGCAGCATAAAGAATACGCTGGATACGAGGCTTGCACCCGGTGCGGTTTTAATCAGTTGCAAAGCGGGGCGGATGGTATTGGCGGTCGTATGAACGGCACCGGATACCAGGCCGTCCACATCGTTTTGCGCCATCATCATTGTACCGAGTACCACGGTGTCTTGCAGTTGCTTGCGCGCGTCTTCGGGTGTCAGGCCTTTGGATTTGCGCAGTTCGCACATCGGCTCGACGTATTGTTCGACTAATGAGGCGGGATCGACGATTTCCAAAGAGTCCGGCAGGCTGATGCCGCGTTCTTTGGCAACGGCTTCGACTTCTTCGCGTTTGGCAAGCAGGACGCAGCGTGCAATGCCTTTTTCGTGACAGATGGCGGCGGCTTGGACGGTGCGCGGCTCGGCACCTTCCGGCAGGACGATGCGTTTGTCGGCTTTACGAGCGAAGTCAATCAGGTTGTAGCGGAATTGGGCGGGCGAAAGGCGTTTGGTTTGTCGGTTTGCCAATATGGATACGTCTTTCAGCGCACTGCTTGAGCCGAAGAACGTCAAACCGGTTTTTTCGGCAGCCGCTTCGGCAACGGAGGCTGCCGCACCGTCGACAATAAAACCTTCCAATACGCCCGGCGCAGTGGCAAAGAACTGTTTGGCAAGGTTCAGCCGGTGCGCCAGTTCGTCTGCATCGGCGTTGTCGGAACGGACGGCAAATACGGCAGCGGCGTCCAAAGAGAGCGCCAATTCGACGTTTTTGCCTGCAAGGTAGATTTTGTCGGCATCGGGTGCGATGCCTTCGATAATGAGGTTGGCGGCATCAAGTGCGGCAACTTTACCGACCATCGCGTCAAACCAGTCGTCGCTTTTGCCTTGCGCCAACAGGGCTTCTGCTTGTGCGTCAAAGGCTTGGAAAACTTGTGCGTTCAGGGCTTTTGCAAATGACCGGGCGGCGGCGGATGCGTCAAGTCCGGCAGATACGGGTACGATGAGTACTTTTGCCATGATATATCCTTTCGTATGCTGCGGTGTGCGGCATGTATGTTGGAAGTGTTGGGATTTGAGGGGAAATGTCGGGATAGGCTATTTCCCGTCCGGTTTGCGGAAACAGGTATTTTCTGTTTTTGGGCGGCAGTCGGTCTTACGCTGCCGCGTGTTTCTATATTAACAAATAAATTATGTTTTCAACAAGATGAATATCGCCAGACATTGGCACGCCTTTCAGACGGCATGGTGTTTCCAAACTTACGGGGCAGGCTGCTCCGGGAAAAACAGTGCTTCTGAATTCAAGTAGATGCGTGTCTGTGTGCCGTCTGAACAATCGGGTGCGTAGGGGGTGTTCAGCGTCAGGATGGTTTGCTCGATTTTCAGGAGGATTTGGATGTGGCGTGCTTTGGGTATGGCGTTGAGGATGGTGGCGGATAATTCGGCAGCATGGGTGTTCGGGCGGTTGAAGCTGAATTGTTCCGGACGGATGAGCAGTGTGCCGCGTGTGCCTGCGGGTAAGGTGTTTCCGACAGGGAGCCTGCCCAATTCGGAGTCTGCCGTACCGTCGGCGTTGAGTGTGGCGGGCAGGGAGATGCCTTCGCCGATAAACAGGGCCGTTTCAAGGTCGGCAGGTTGTCGGTACAGTTCGTGGGGGGCTGCAGTCTGGAGGATGCGTCCTTGTTTCATGACGGCAATCCGGTCGGCGTATTGCAGGGCTTCTTCCCGGTCGTGGCTGACGAAAACGGCAGATTTGCCGTTGGCGCGCAGGGCGGCAATCATGTCTTCGCGAATCTGGCGGCGCAATTGTTCGTCCAGTGCGCTGAAGGGTTCGTCCAGCAGGATGAGTTCAGGATCGGGGGCGAGGGCGCGGGCGAGGGCGACACGTTGTTGCTGTCCGCCTGAAAGTTCGTGCGGATGACGGTTTGAGAGTTCGGAAATGCCGGTCAGGGTCATCATGGCTTCGATGCGTTGCCGCTCCTGCGCCGTCTTGCCTTTGCCGTTGCCGAGACCGTAGGCGATGTTGCGGTAAACGGTCAGGTGGGGGAACAGTACGCCTTCCTGTACGACGTAACCCAAACGGCGTTCGCGGACGGGGAGGTTGGTATTTTCTGAATAGATTGTTCTTCCGTAAAGCGAGATTTCTCCGGAATCGGGCTGTTCAAAACCGGCAAGGCAGCGCAGCAGCGTGGTTTTGCCGCAACCTGATGCACCGATGACGAAGAGGATTTCCCCTTTGCCGAGTGTGAGCGAGATATTTTGTAGAACGGCATGGTTCTGGAAGTTTTTGGTCAGTTGGCGGATTTGGAGTGCGGGTGCGGTCATAGTCGGTCTTTCGCAGCAGTGTTATTTGAAGGCGTATTTTTTCAGTAGGAATACGGGCAGGCCTGAAAACAGTACCAGCATAAGGGCATACGGGGTGGCGGCGGCATATTGTGCGTCTGACGTGTATTCCCAAACGGCGGTGGAGAGCGTGTGGACATCATCTGCGGTCAGCAGTAGGGTGGCGGTCAGCTCTTTCATCAGGTTGAGGAAGACGAGTGCGAATGCGGCGGTAATGCCGGGCAGGATGGACGGCAGCACCAGTGTTCTGAAAATGAAGAAGTGTCCGCGTCCTAATGTGCCGCCGACTTGCTCCATGCCTTTGGGGAGTTGTTCCATTGAGCTTCGCAGTGTGGTCTGCGCCATCGGCAGATAGAGGATGAAGTAGGCAAGGACGACGACGACGAAGGTCTGGTAAACGGATGGTGCGTAGTTGATGCTGAAATAAATCAGCGACAGGGCGATAACCAGCCCGGGAACGGCGTGGAGCAGGAAGGGCAGGCGTTCAATCCATACGGTCAGCAGGTTGCGGTAGCGTATGGATGCCCAAACCAAGGGCAATGCGCACAAAATGGTCAATAATGCGCCGGCGGCGGATACACCCATCGATCGGGCAAATGCATCGAATACGGATACGAGTTCAAATGTGCCGGATGAGCCGACCATCATCCAGTGGATTAGGATGCCGAACGGGATGACGATACTTAAAACCAGCAGCGAACTGATAAACAATATTACGGCGATTTGTGCGGGCAGTTTGAGCGGTTTGACCGGGTAGGGACGGATAACGCCTTTGCCGCTGTGATAGAGCTTGGTTTTTCCGCGGAAAATGTTTTCGGAGAATACGACCAGTCCGCAAATGACCAACAATACGGCAGACAGCAGTGCGGCGGTATTGTTGTCAAACGACATTTCGTATTCTTGGAAAATGGCGGTGGTAAAGGTCGGATAGTTGAGTATCGATACTGCGCCGAATTCAATCAGCATGTGCAGCGCAATCAGCAGGATGCTGCTGCCGATGGCAGGTTTGAGTTGGGGAAGTATGGCGGAAAAGAAAGTTTGCAGGCGGCTTTTACCCAAGGAAAGGCTGACTTCTTCAAACGACAGGCTGATGCGTTTGAGGGCTGCCTCGACTGGCAGGTAGGCGAGGGGAAAAGACGACAGGCTCATAATCATAACGGTTCCCCAAAATCCCTCCACGCGGAAAGTCAGGCTGATCCATGTAAAGCAGCTGACAAATGCGGGTATGCATAAGGGCAGGGTAATTGCCGTCTGAAAAAAGGTTTTGCCGAAAAAGCGGTAACGTTGGAACAGGACGGCGCAGGTAATGCCCAAAATGATAGAAATCAGGGTAACGCCGAACATCAGCATCAGGGTGTTTCCCAGCAAATCAAACATGCGGGGGCGGAACAGCAGTTCGTAGGCGCGTGTTGCGCCGACCTGCCACGAACGCATGGCGACATAAAGGAAAGGAAGGGTCAGCGGCAAGGCGATAAGCAGGATGAGGGCGGTCAGCCATGAAGGTATTTTGTTGCGGGACATAAATCGGCTTCGGATAGAAAACGGTCGGACAGCAGGGTTGCCCGACCGTTTGAACGGAAAAAGTTTATTTCAGGCCTGCCTGTTCGAGGAGGCGGGTGGCATTTTCTTTGTCGGTAATGGTGGTTGCAGATACTTCAGGTGCTTCCAATTTGGAATAAGGTTCCATATTGAACGGTGAAGACACGCCGGCGTGCAGCGGATACTCGGCACGGTTGGCGGCTAAGACCTGTTGACCTTGTTTGCCTGCGAGGAAGGCGACGAATTTTTGTGCTTCGGCTTTGTTTTGGGAAGATTTCAGCACAGCCGCGCCGGAATAGGTAACGAGTGCGCCCGGGTCTCTGTGGCGGACGAAGTTCAGACGGGAATGGATGTTGTGTACGCCTTTTTCTTTGGCAAACGCATACCAGTAGTAGTTGTTGATGAGGGCAGCCGGTACTTCGCCGTTTTCAACGGCTTGGAGCGCCACAGTGTTTTTAGAATACAGTTTGCCGTTTTCTTTTAAGCCTTTGAGCCATTTCAGGGCGGCTGCTTCGCCTTTCAGTTTGACGATGGCGACAACCTGTTCCAAGAATGCGCCTGAAGTCGGTACATAACCGATACGGTCTTTCCATTTCGGTGTGGCGTAATTCAGGACGGATTTTTCCAAATCTTTTTCAGACAGTTTTCGGCTGTCGTATACGACGACGCGCGAACGTCCGCTCAATGCGACCCAGTCTTTTTTTGCCGCAACGGGCACACCTTTGCGGCGCGTATCGTTAATTGTTTTTGCGGGGAGGGTTTCTAAAAGGTTGGCTGCGGAAAGTGTAGCCAGCGGTGGGATTTGTTCAGAATAGAATACGTCTGCAGGGCTTCTGCTGCCTTCTTCTTTGATTTGTCCGGCAAGCTGGTCGCTTTTGCCGCTGTTGATTTTCACTTTGATGCCGGTGGATTTGGTAAATGCATCGGCAAGTGCCTGGGTGGCTTCTTTGTGTTGTCCGTTGTAGAGGACGATGTCTGCAAATGAGGGGGAAGATGCGATGAGCGCGGTTGTCAGCAACGCAAGGCGGGTGTGTAATTTCATGGTTCTCTCCTAAAATATTTGAACACATATCGGTGTTTCAGATATGATCTTATTAGTTTATTAATTTATCAATTCAAATGCAAATAATTATTTTTAATTCATGTGTTGTCTGGCTTAGCTAATGTTTATGCCTGTTCCGGAATGTGTTATTCAAACAGAATATTAGCGGCTTATAAGAAACGGAAATACCGGAAAACAGGAATCTCGTATTGTCCTATGTGTCGTGCTGCTGGAAGAATAGGCAGCCGATGGAAAGGGAAACGGCTGCAATCCACAGGAAATGTTTGCAGAATATTTTAAAGGGGATATGGTTTTTAAGATGCCGTCTGAACAGGGTTGCCGGAATAGTATTGCCATCCCAGCAGATACAGTTTGTCGGGGTCTTGCCAATATTGTTCATCCAGACTGTTCAGCAGTGAGGTGGTTTTGTTGTCGAGATGTTGTGTTATATCCCATATTTCTTTCAGGTTTTTACCTTCCGATTGGAGGTGGCGGATTTCTTTTCCCAATGCGTCTGCCGCCCGATGGATCAGCATTGCGCTGTGTACCGCACCGATTTTTTTCAGAACGGAACAAGTCTTTTCGGTGGCGGGAAACCCCCAGTTGCAGACAAATTGCAGTATGCCGCCGTTGCCGATATCGGCTTCTGCACGCCAAATCAAAACCAGCTCCTGTTCCTGCCCGTCCATGCTTTCGAGTTTGCCGTCATGCTGTTCAAAAAGTTTGTCCACCGCCTGCCACATCATCTGCTCGAAGCGGTCGGCTTGGGTATCCGTATCGGTCATAGTGTTCTTGCCTTTTAAAAATGCCGTCTGAACATTTCTTCAGACGGCATTTGGGGAGTTAAGCCAACACTTCACGCCAGCGTTTGACTTGGAAACGGACTTGTTCGGGCGCGGTGCCGCCCAAGTGGTTGCGCGCGTTTAAGCTGCCTTCGGGTGTCAGAACGCCGTACACGTCTTCTGAAATCAGCTTGCTGAAACCTTGTAAGACTTCAAGCGACAGTTTGCTCAAATCAACGCCAGCTTCATCGGCGTGGCGCACGGCTTGGGCGACGACTTCGTGGCTGTCGCGGAAAGGCATGCCTTTTTTTACCAAGTAATCCGCCAAATCGGTGGCGGTGGCGAAGCCCTGCATCACGGCGGCGCGCATATTGTCGGGTTTGACGGTCACGCCGCGCATCATGTCGGCGTAAATCCGCAGCGTGTCGATGAGCGTGTCAGCGGTGTCAAACAGCGGTTCTTTGTCTTCCTGATTGTCTTTGTTGTACGCCAAGGGCTGCGATTTCATCAGGGTAATCAGTCCGATAAGGTGTCCGATGACACGGCCGGATTTGCCGCGCACGAGTTCGGGTACGTCGGGGTTTTTCTTTTGCGGCATGATGGACGAACCTGTACAGAAGCGGTCGGCGATGTCGATAAAGCCGAAACGCGGACTCATCCACAAAATCAATTCTTCAGACAGGCGGCTCAAGTGAACCATAATCAACGAGGCGGCGGCGGTGAACTCAATGGCAAAATCGCGGTCGGATACGGCATCGAGCGAGTTCTGGCAGATTTGTTCGAAACCCAACAATTCGGCGGTGATTTCGCGCTGAATCGGATAAGTCGTACCGGCAAGGGCGGCAGCGCCGAGCGGCATACGGTTGACGCGTTTGCGACAGTCGGTCATACGTTCGAAATCGCGGCCGAGCATTTCGACGTAGGCGAGCATATGGTGCCCGAAGCTGACAGGCTGGGCGACTTGCAGATGGGTAAAACCGGGCATGACGGTTTCGGCGTTTTGTTCCGCCAAATCCAGTAATGCCGTCTGAAGGTTTTGAATCAGGTTTTGGATAACGGTAATTTGATCGCGCAGCCACAGGCGGATGTCGGTAGCGACTTGGTCGTTGCGACTGCGACCGGTGTGCAGACGCTTGCCCGCATCGCCGATTTTGTCGGTCAGGCGGCGTTCGATGTTCATGTGGACATCTTCCAAATCGAGCGACCATTCGATTTTGCCGCTACGGATTTCTTCGAGGATTTCCGCCATGCCCCGACGGATGTCGGTCAAATCGTTTTCACTCAGCACGCCCGACCGGGTCAGCATCTGCGCGTGAGCGAGCGAGCCTTGGATATCCCATTCGGCAAGGCGTTGGTCGAAACCGATGGAGCCGGTATATTTTTTGACGAGTTCGGAAACGGGTTCGTTGAAACGTCCCGACCAGGTTTTGTTGTGCATAAGGATTCCTTGATGTGGTTATTCGGTGCGGTATTTTTCCAGAAGTCGGCGGAAGGGTTCGCCGGTTTCGGGGTGTTTCAGACCGTAGGCGACGGTGGCTTCCAGATAGCCCAGTTTGCTGCCGCAGTCGTAGCGCGTGCCTTCAAAGGGATGCGCCAAGACAAATTCGTGTTCCAAGAGTTTGGCGATGCCGTCTGTAAGCTGGATTTCGTTGCCTGCGCCGCGCGGCAGGCCGGTTAAAAGGTCGAAAATGCGCGGCGTGAGGATATAGCGGCCGACGACGGCAAGGTTGGAGGGAGCGTCTTCGGGCTTGGGTTTTTCGACGATGTTGGTAATGCGTTGGAACGGTTTGAGCTGTTCGGTTTCCACGATGCCGTATGAGCCGGTTTGGGACGGTTCGACGGTTTCTACGCCCAAAATGCTGTTGCCGCTGCGTTCGTACACCTCAATCATTTGTTTGAGCACGCCTTTGGGAGCATCAATCAGGTCGTCGGCAAGGATGACGGCAAAGGGTTCGTCTCCGATGGCGGCGCGGGCGCACAATACGGCGTGTCCGAGCCCCAGTGCTTCGGCTTGGCGGATGTACAGGCAGGTAATATGAGGCGGCAGGATGTTGCGGACGTGTTCCAGAAGTTTGTCTTTATGACGCATTTCCAACTCGGTTTCAAGTTCGTATGCCTTGTCGAAATGGTCTTCGATGCTGCGTTTGTTGCGCCCGGTTACAAACACCATTTCCGTACAGCCGGCTTCCACGGCTTCTTCTACGGCGTATTGGATCAGCGGCTTATCGACGATGGGCAGCATTTCTTTTGGGCTGGCCTTCGTGGCAGGCAGGAAGCGGGTTCCCATCCCTGCAACGGGAAAGACGGCTTTCCGTATGGGTTTCATTATTTTTCCTTTGTATTGTTTTGATGTTTAAAGGGCGAGTTTGCGTAAGAGTTCGGCAAGCGCCTGTGCGCGGTGGCTTTCTCGGTTTTTGACCTCCGAATCCAATTCGGCGGCGGTTTTGCCGTGTCCGGGCAGATAAAAATATGGGTCGTAACCGAAACCGTTTTGCCCTTGCGGGGCATCGTGCCACTGTCCGTGCCATACGCCTTCGGCAATAATCGGACGCGGGTCGTTTTCATGACGGATAAAAACCAATACGCAGACATAAGAACAGCTTTTGTCGGCTTTGCAGGCAAGTTCGCCGGCAAGTTTCAGGTTGTTGGCGGAATCGGATTTGGGGTTGTCGCCCGCGTAGCGTGCGGAATGTATGCCCGGTGCGCCGTTTAGGGCGGCCGCACAGATGCCGCTGTCGTCGGCGAGTGCTGGCAGCCCGCTGTATTTGGTGGCATGGCGTGCTTTTGCCAGCGCATTTTCGACAAAGGTGGAATATGGCTCCGGACATTCGGGTATGCTGAATTCGGATTGCGGCAATACGGTAATGCCGTGTGGTTCGAATAGGTTGCCGAATTCTTTGAGTTTGCCTGCATTGCCGCTTGCCAAAACGATTTTTTCCGGTTTTTCAGCCATGGCGGTTCCTTTGTGGTGAGGATGGGGCGGCGTGTAGGGATTTGTGCCGCAGATAGAGGGCGAGGCTGCCGATTTGTCCGAACAGCGCGCCGAATGCAAAAAGGAAGGAAGCGACGGCGAAGGCTTTGCTGCCGACGGTCAGCAGATAGCCGCCCAACAGGACGAGCAGCATGAATGCCAGTGTGAACAAGGCGATGAACAATAAATAAATTCTTTGGCGGCTCATGGTGTTTGCCCGTGAAAAGGGATGTTCGGATTATAGCCGATTAGGACGGCATTCCCTAGAGGCTGGAAAAATGCCGTCTGAAGGGGCCTTCAGACGGCATGGGAAGGCGGATATTATGCCTGTTTGTTCCAGCGTTCGATGGATTCTTTGATGACTTTTTTCGCTTCTTCCACATCGCCCCAAGATTCGACTTTGGTCGTACCCGCTTTTTTCAGGTCTTTGTAGTGGTTGAAGTGGAACTCGATTTGTTTGATCAGTTGCTGCGGCAAATCGGCCAAAGTTTTGTAGGCGTTGCCGTTGTTGCGGTCGTCGGCAGGAACGCAGACGATTTTGTCGTCAACTTCGCCGTCGTCAACGAATTTCATCACCCCGATAATGCGCGCTTCCAAGAATACGCCGGTTGCCAGAGGTTGTTCGGTAACAAGCAGCACGTCCAATTCGTCGCCGTCTTCGTCTAATGTTTGGGGAATGAAGCCATAGTTGGTCGGTTTGGCGAAGATGGCGGGTTCGACACGGTCGAGTTGGAATGCGGCCAGTTTGCGGTTCCATTCGATTTTGTGGTTGCTGCCGGCGGGGATTTCGTTGACAACGTTGATGATGCCGCCGTCCACGTCGCCCGGGGTCAGGATTTGGTTGAAGTCTGCCATTTGGTTTCCTTTATTTCTGAGGATTTGAACGGCAGGAGTATAGCAAACAAAAAGTTTGATGGAAACGCCGCCATGCCGTCTGAAAAGGGTTCCGGATATTTTCAGACGGCATTTTTCAAAGCCTACCCAAGCGTCTGCCTAATTCCAAAATCGCGCGCCTGTTGGATGGGGAAAATACTTTTTCCGCCGCTTCTTCCATATCGAACCAACCGTAGGAGACGTGTTCTTCGGGTTGCAGGGCGATGGGCGTATCGCGCGGGATTTCGGCAGAGAAGAGGTGTTCGCGGTTTTCAAACACGCCTTTTGGATAGCGGTGCCGCCAGTGGTGGTAGATTTCGTAAACCGTGCTGTCGTGCCAGTCTTGAAGCTGTCCTTCCGCCAGCAGTATGCCGGTTTCTTCCCAAACTTCGCGCCTTGCCGTTTGGGCAACGGTTTCCCCGGGTTCGAGGCTGCCGGTTACAGACTGCCAAAATCCTTTCGGATGCGTGCGTTCGATGAGGAGGATACTGCCGTCCCCGTCATGGAGTACGACCAGTGCGGAGACGGGATATTTGAGCGGTTTTACCATCAATGTCCTTTGGCGGTTTGATTGGGGATTCGGGCTTTTTGTTGTTTCCGTTGAAGATTGGGTTATACCGTTGCTGGAACCGGTCGGTACCTTTATCGGTGCAGGTTTCCCAATATATTTACACAGTTGTATTTTCCGTATCTTTATGGTTTCGGGCGAATCGTCAAATGCCCGACGTTGGGACGGATTATGAGAAATATCTGTCTGTTCCGTTTTGATAAGAATGAGGAAGCGATTATAGCAGCCTGCGACACCTGCCATAAATGCCGTCTGAACATTTGTTCCGATTCCGATAAATATCCCTCTGTGTCAAAAAGATAGGGAACGGTATTATCTTAAGGCTTGCCAAAGGGCCCGGCTAAAATTATAATTCGAAACTTATCGAGTCGGAGTGTGGCGCAGTCTGGTAGCGCACTTGCATGGGGTGCAAGGGGTCGAAGGTTCGAATCCTTTCACTCCGACCAAAAATTCCGAAAGCCGCTTTCAAAAGCGGCTTTTTTGCCGTCTGTATGATGTAGAGTACGCGGCGACAGACATTCAATGCCGTCTGAAATGGGAACATTCTAAAAACGGTCACATAGGAGGAACGGCAATGGGGAAGGGTAAATAATTATGTGGAAAATTTATAAAGAAAATAGCACCGACTTAAATTTTGCCATAGGCAGTATATATTGCCAAGCAATCAATCTTACCGAATTTAAAATGTGGGTCGAAAAAATCATAAGGGAAGTGGATTTGGATGAAATTCCAAATTATTTTTTTGATTTGATAGATTTTCAATCACTATACGATCTGATTGATATTATAGGATTTGTTCCCGAAAATAACTTATCAAAAAATCAGGATAATGCATTAACCGGTATTGCTTTTTTAAGGGGGATAGATGTCTACGACCCTCCCGTTTCAAAAGAAAAAGCGTTAAAAGCCTTAGAAAAACATCCTGAAATTTATCAGAGGTTTCAGCATTTCTTTCCATTTGTAGAACTGCCCCCGCTTTAAACAGTCAAAATGTCGTCTGAAGCGGTATTCGGCTTTCAGACGGCATTTTTGATATAAAGCGGATAACTAAAAGAGCGTTTGACGGCAAAGGAAAATCTAAAATACCAAATTACACTTGGCATCATCAAGATACAGGAAGGATGCAGCTTGTGCCTGAAGAAAAACATTCGCCGACCGGGCATATCGGCGGCAGGGCAATGGATAAAGGAAAATGATTATGGTGGGGCTTACACGGAACAATTGTGATGATTTGGGATTTGCTATATTGTGTTATGAGCGCAATGCAGCCGAGAAAAAAGAATTCTTGGATTGGTTATATGGAATTGTCAGAACTGTCCCTGTCGAAAGTTTTCCAAGGTATCTGATTGATTTAATAGATTGTTTGGAGTCAGATGATTGTTCCATAAGTATATATAATATTATTGGCTTTGTTCCAACTACCGATATGACTAAAAAGGAAAAAGATGCCGTATATGGCATTACCTATATGCGAAATCAGGAGTTTTACGATATTCCAATCACTAAGAAGAAGGCTTTGGAAGCTTTGGAAAAACATCCTGAGATTTATCATAAATTTAAACGGTTCTTTCCTTTTGTAGAGCTTCCGCTTCTTTAAAGGACAATATGCCGTCTGAAAAGTTTTCAGACGGCATTTTTTATTTCTTCCAGTAAGCAGGGGTGAGGAGGATGAGGACGGTAAAGATTTCCAGCCTGCCCAAAAGCATGACGGCTGCACAAAGCCATTTTTGCGTGCCGCTCAATACGGCATAACTGCTTGCGGGCCCGATTTCGCCCAATCCCGGGCCGGCATTGGTGATGCAGGCGATAACGGCGGTAAAGGCGGAGATGAATTCCATCCCGCTTGCCATCAGCAGGAAGCTGAACAGGATGGTGGTCATGAAGTAGATGAAGATGAAGGACATGACGGTCAGGGCAAGGCGGTCGGGTATGCTTTTGCCGGTTACTTTGACGGTGCGGACGGCTTTGGGATGCAGCTGTATCATCATTTCGCGCAGGCTGAATTTGAACAGGACGAGGGCGCGTATGTTTTTTATGCCTCCGCCCATCGAACCCGAACTTGCCAGTATGTTCGACAGGAAGAACATCCATAGTGAAACCATCAGCGGCCATTGGGAGAAGTCGGTATTGGAAAATCCGCTCGCCAGGCCGATGGAAACGAAGTTGAAAGACGTGTAGCGCAGGGCCTGCATGAAGTCGGGATAATAGTTTTTCTGCCACAGGTAAAGGGCGGAGATGAGGATGCTGCCGAAGAGGACAAGCAGCATGGTGCGGCATTCTTCATCTTTCCAGTAGGTCTTGAGGGAACGGTTGTTGAGTGCGGCAAAGTGGCTGGCGAAGTTAATCCCTCCCCATACGGTAAAGAACATGACGACCGATTCGATGACGGGGGAGTCGTAATAGGCGATGCTGTCGTTGTGTGTCGAGAAACCGCCGAGCGAGACGGCTGACAGGGCGTGGCAGAGCGCGTCAAACCAGCCCATCCCGGCCAGATGGAGGGAGGCAATGGCGGCAAGCGTGGTCAGTATGTAGGCAAACCAGAGTTTTTTGGCAACTTGGGAGATACGCGGCGCCATTTTATTTTCTTTGTCCAAGCCGGGGATTTCGGCTTTGAAAAGCTGCGTGCCGCCGACGCCGAGCATGGGCAGGATGGCGACTGCGAGGACGATGATGCCCATGCCGCCGAGCCAGTTGAGGAGGTGCCGCCAAAAGTTGACGGAAGGTGCGAGCGTGTCAAGGTGTGTGATGGTGGTTGCACCGGTGGTGGTCAGTCCGGACATGGCCTCAAAGAAGGCGTCGGTAAAGCTTATTTGGGGCAGGTAGAGGTAAATCGGGATGGCGGCAACAAAGGCAAAGGCAAGCCACAGCATCAGGACGAGGGTAAAGCCGTCCCTCGGACGCAATTCCCGCCTGAATCGCAAAGTGGATATCCAAACGGTGTAGGAACCGGACATGGTAATCAGGGCGGTGGTGAGGAAGGCGGAAAATGCGCCGTCCGAAAAGGCATAGGACAGCGCGGCCGGTATCAGCAGGATGACGGAAAACAGAAGTCCCAGCCTGGAGAGGACGTGTGCGGTTGGAAGGATCTTGTACATGGCGCGGCGGTTTTTATTTCATGATGCTTTTCCAGTCTATGCCGTTGGCGGCTTGGACTTGGGTAATTTCTTCCGTATCGAGGTTGACGGCGGTCAGTTGTCCTCCCCAGAGTGCGCCGGTGTCCAGCGAGATGACGCTGTCGGCATTCGTGTAGCCCAAGGAAGACCAGTGTCCGAAGATGATGGTATGGTCGAGGTTCTGCCGGTTCGGGGCTTTGAACCACGGGCGCAGGTAAAGCGGCATTTTTTTCACTGTGGATTTGTAATCGAAATCCAGTTCGTTTTTGAAGGTCAGGGCGCGCATCCGCGTGAATACGTTGACGATAAAGCGCAGGCGTGCGTAACCGTTTAAGTCCTCGTCCCATGCGGTCGGTTTGTTTCCGTACATTTTGGAGAGGAATTTAACGTATTTTTTGCCGCGCAGTTCATCTTCGGCTTCTCCGGCGAGCGATTCGGCCTGGTCTATACGCCACTGCGGCAGGATGCCGGCGTGTACCATGACGCGGCCGCCGTCACGTATCAACAGCGGTTGAGCACGCAGCCAGTCGAGCATTTTTTTCCCGTCGGGGTGTTTGAGTATGGGTTCTATCGTGTCGCTGCGCTTGGTACCGGCTTCTCCGCAGCCGACGGCAAGCAGGTGCAGGTCATGATTGCCGAGGACGATTTGCACGCTGTTTTCGTGTTCCATGCAAAATTGCAGCGCTTCGAGGGATTTCGGGCCGCGGTTGACAATATCACCCGTCAGCCAGAGGGTGTCTGTACCGTGGTTGAAACCGATTTTGCCGAGCAGTGCGGTCAGTTCGTCGAAGCAGCCTTGTATGTCGCCGATTGCGTAATGTGCCATTGCGTGTATCGTGAAGTGGAAAAGTGTTTCGGTTCGGACGGCATGGCCTTGAAATATCATGCCGTCTGAACGGGAAGGGCGGTTATGCGTTTAGGACGAGTACTGCTTCGGCTTCGACCTGCACGCCTTTGGGCAGCGAGGCAACGCCGACGGCGGCACGGGCGGGGAACGGCTCGGCGATAAATTCCGCCATGACTTCGTTGAAAACGGCGAAGTTGGCAAGGTCGGTCAGATAGGCGTTGAGTTTGACGATGTCGGCCAGCGTGCCGCCTGCGGCCTCGGCGACGGCTTGCAGGTTTTTAAAGACCTGGCGCGCTTCGGCGCGGAAGTCGCCGTTGCCGACAACAGTCATGGTGGCGGGATCGAGTGGGATTTGACCGCTCATGTAAACGGTGTCGCCCGCGCGCACGGCTTGGCTGTATGCGCCGATGGCGGCAGGGGCTTTGTCGGTGTGGATGATGGTTTTGGCCATGATTTTCTCCTGAAACGGATGTGTGTGAAAGGGAAACGCGGTGTTGAGGATTATCGTACAAAACCGTCTGCTTGTGTAGTTTCAGACGGCATGGATGTTGAAAACAAAACCGCCGAAGGGTTTGGCGGTTTTTAGTTTTTTCCTCCCGGGTTTCTTCATAAAAAACACTGCAACAAATCGTTTAAAAACAACCGTCCCTGCTCGGTCGGACGGAATACGGTCGGGTCGGTTTCCAGCAAGCCTTTTTGTCTTGCCGTTTCGATTTGCGCCATGATTTTGGCGGCGGGTACGCCTGTGCGTTCCTGCAACATCGCGGCGGGTACGCCGTCGGTCAGGCGCAGGGCGTTCATCATGAATTCGAACGGCAAATCTTCGGCGGCGACGGTTTTGCGTTCGACGGCTTCACTCGGTTGGCTTTGCATTAAGGCGAGGTAGTCGTTGGGACGGCGGCGGCGGACGGTGCGTTCGATGCGGTCGGGATAGGAGATTTTGCCGTGCGCGCCCGCGCCTATGCCTAAATAATCTCCGAACTGCCAGTAGTTCAAATTGTGGCGGCACTGCATGGCGGGTTTCGCAAAAGCCGATGTTTCGTAGTGGATAAAACCCGCGCCTTCCAGCGCGCCGTGTACCGCGTCTTCGATGTCGAGCGCCGCTTCGTCTTGCGGCAAACCTTTCGGCGGCGTGTGGCCGAATGGCGTGTTCGGCTCCATGGTCAGATGATACGCGCTGATGTGGGTTGCGCCCGTGGCGATGGCGGTTTGTACGTCGTTTAAGGCCGTCTGGACGGTTTGGTTCGGCAGGGCGTACATCAAGTCGATATTGACTTTATCAAATAATTTCAGGGCAGTATCGATGGCGGTTAAGGCTTCCTTGCCGTTGTGGACGCGCCCCAACCGCGCAAGCATATCGTCGTTGAAACTCTGCACGCCAATAGAAAGCCGCGTGATGCCTGCGTCTTTAAATCCCTGAAACTTTTCGATTTCAAACGTACCCGGATTGGCTTCCAAAGTAATTTCCGCTTCGGGCTGCAAGCGCAACAGCGAACGCACGCCGCTCAACAAACGGTCAATCGATTCCGCCTGAAACAGGCTGGGCGTACCGCCGCCGAAAAATATTGTTTCCACCGGTCTGCCCCAAATATTGGGCAATTCGAGCTGCAAATCGGTCAGCAGCGCGTCGATATAGGCGGCTTCGGGCAATCCGCTTTTCAGGCTGTGGGAATTGAAGTCGCAATACGGGCATTTTTTGATGCACCACGGGATGTGGATGTAAAGCGATAGGGGCGGCAGAGCGGTGAGTCGGGTGCGGTTTGGAAAGGAAATAGTGTGCATGGTGTGGTTCGGAAAAGTAGACAATGCCGTCTGAAGGCGGTTCAGACGGCATGGGTTCAGCCGAGCAGGGTAAGCAGTTCGGCTTCGCTGAGGACGGAAACGCCCAAGGCATTGGCTTTTTCCAGCTTGCTGCCTGCGGCTTCTCCGGCGACGACGTAATCGGTTTTTTTGGAAACACTGCCGGAAACTTTGCCGCCTGCAGCTTCGATTAGGGCTTGGGCGTGGTCGCGTTTGAGGGTGGGCAGGGTGCCGGTTAATACGAAGGTTTTGCCTGCTACGGCTTCATTGAGGCAGTCCCACGGGGAGGCTGCGCACTCTGAAACTGTTTCTTCTTGATTTTTAGACGGTGTTTGAGAGAAGAAGGTTTTCAGGTTTTCGAGCAGGGCAGCGTTTTGTGGTTCGCTGTGCCACGCCTGCCAGTCGGCAGGGAGGGCTTTGTCGGTTTGCAGGCCTTCTATGCTTTTGCCGGCGAGTTCCCATAAGGCTTGGGCTTTGTTTTCGCTGATTTTGAAACCGGGCAGGCGGGCAATCCAGCGTTGCGGCTCGGCGTGGCGGGCGGGCGGGATGGTAACGGCTTGGGTTTGCGGGGCAACGCCTGCGGCGAGCAGCTCGTCTATCATCGCCTGCTGCGCGTCTTGGGTGAAGAAGTGGGCGATGGAGCGGGCGACGACGGTGCCGATGTCGGGTAGGCAGGCGAGAATGGGTTCGGGCGCGCAGCGGACGTGTTCCAGCGATCCGAATGCCTGTGCTAGTGTTTTGGCGGTACGTTCGCCGACGTGTCGGATGCCGAGCGCGAACAGGAAGCGGGCGAGTTCAGGTGTTTTGCTGGCTTCTATGCCTGCGAGGATGTTTTCCGCCCACTTGGTCGGCTGTTTTTTGCCGTTTTGGGTATTGGATTCAGATGGGTCGACTGAAACCGTTTCTGCGTCGCTGTTTTCGTTTTCAGACGACGCTTTATCCGCCGTTTCCTTCATTTTTTGCAAGGTCGGGATGTCGAGACGGTAGAGGTCGGCGAAGTGGCGGACGAGGTCTTGGGCGACCAGCTGCTCGATTTGTTTTTGACCGAGTCCGTCGATGTCCATCGCTTTGCGCGAGGCGAAGTGGATTAAGCCTTGCGCGCGTTGCGCCTGACAAAGCATGCCGCCGCTGCATCGGGCGACGGCTTCGCCTTCTTCGCGTTCGATTTCGCTGTGGCAGATGGGGCAATGGGTCGGCAGGCGGTAGGGCTTGTGGAGCGGAACGGATTGGGTTTGGTTTACAGCCGGTGCTTCGGCAAACAGGTCATCTTGTTGGTATTTGATGCCGTCTGAAAGTCCCGTAACGTCGGTTTCCTGCATCGGGCGGCGTTCGAAAATCACGCGCACGACTTCGGGAATCACGTCTCCGGCACGGCGCACGACGACGGTATCGCCGATGCGCACGTCTTTGCGCGATACTTCGTCCTGATTGTGCAGGGTGGCGTTGGTTACGGTGACGCCGCCGACGAATACGGGTTGCAGGCGGGCGACGGGGGTAACCGCGCCGGTGCGCCCGATTTGTACATCTATGGCTTCGACGACGGTCAGGGCTTCTTCGGCGGGGAATTTGTGGGCAATTGCCCAGCGCGGCGCGCGGGAGATGAAGCCGAGTTCGCGCTGTTGCGCCAAGCTGTTGACTTTGACCACCATGCCGTCGATTTCGTAGGGTAGGGCGGGGCGTTTTTGCTGCATTTGTTCGTAAAATGCCAATACTTCGTCGATATTTTTGAAACAGCCGAAATTGCCGTTAGGCAGGCTGAAGCCGAGTTCTTGGAAATAGGCGAGTTCTTGGATGTGTTCTTCCGCGACGAAACCGCCTTGCTGGCGGGCGACGGAGTAGGGGAAAAAGTGCAGTTTGCGTTGCGCGGTAATACGCGAATCGAGTTGGCGCAGGCTGCCGGCGGCGGCGTTGCGCGGATTGGCAAAGGGTTTTTGCCCGTTTTCGGCTTGGCGTTTATTGAGAGCGGCAAAATCGGCTTTTTGCATCAGCACTTCGCCGCGTACTTCGATGAGTTCGGGCGTATTTTCGCCGTGCAGCCGCAGAGGAATGTTGGCGACGGTTTTGACGTTTTGGGTAACGTCTTCGCCTGTGGTACCGTCGCCGCGTGTTGCCGCCTGCACCAATACGCCGTCGCGGTAGAGCAGGCTGATGGCGAGGCCGTCGAATTTGGGTTCGATAATGTATTCGGGATTGCCGCCGTTCAAGCCGTCGCGCACGCGTTGGTCGAAAGCGTACATTTCGGCATGGTCGAACACGCCGTTTCCATCTTGCGGGGAGAAGGCGTTGGTCAGCGACAGCATCGGCACTTCGTGGCGCACTTCGGCAAATCCCGCCAAAGGCTCGCCGCCGACGCGCTGGGTCGGACTGTCGGGCAGTTTGAGCTCGGGATGGTTTAACTCCAACGCTTCGAGTTCGCGGAATAATTTGTCGTATTCGGCATCGGGTACGCTGGGCGCGTCGAGGGTGTAGTATTCGTAGGCGTAGCGGTTAAGGAGGTCGGTGAGGCGGCGGATGTGTTGTGCGGTCGGGTTCATGGATTCGTACAGGTTCAGACGGCATGGACAAATGCCGTCTGAACGGTAAAACGTGTTGGAAATGGTCGGATTTTACAGGAAAACAAAAGGCGGATACACCGTTGCCGATGCATCCGCCTTTGAGGTTTTGGATTTATGAGAACAGGCGCAATGCGGTTTTTCCTCCGGGCTGGATACCGACTTTGAGCATTTCCTCCTGACGTGCCAAAACGTAGGTGCGTACGTCTTTAAGCCATTGGGTAGATACTTCTTCCATTTTATCGTTGACCAAATTGAGGTTCAGTTGGCCGGACAGTCGGACTGCCAAATCCATAAAGAGGTCGTCGAAAGTTTTTTCGCCTGCCGGGGAGTGCGGAATATCGAGCAGCATACTGAAGCCTTTATAGGATTGGTTGTCCAAAAGGGCGTTGGTAAACGGCTCGTTGTTGAGTGCGCAGATGGAGAACATGGTCGAACCCGCCTTGTCGGTATAGTGGAATACGCCGTCTTCTCCGAGTGTGAATCCTACGCCCGATACGGCGGAACGCAACTCTACGCCGCTGATGCTGGTAGGGGAAACCAAATGGATGGCGATGGTCTGGTCGACACGGGCGCAGAACGCATCCAGCGCGGAAGCCACTTCGGTAAAGGCGGCAAGGTCGGTATGCAGTGTTTGGCCGCCGATACTCTGCGCAAACGCATCCACCTGACGGTTGAAGTCGGAGAGCTCTTCTTGCGAGGCGAGCCCGTTGCGGCTGACCGCTTGGATGCCGACGATGAAGGCTTGGTAGCGGATGCCGGGGATGGGTTCGGCAACTTGGAAGTGGTCGTCCATGGTGCAACCGATGATTTGGTAGCGGTGGCGGTTGGAGAGGCGTGGCAGTGCGTGAAGTTCTTTGGCTTCTGTCAGCGCGATATAGGAAATGAAATCGAAGCGCACATCAAACCAGGGTAATTCGACTTTTGACAGTTCTTTGAGCGTAATCAGTGGTTTTGCAGGTGTTTGCGGAACGGGTGCAGGGTTTGCGGCCGCACGGACGGGTTGCGGGGCAGAAGGTTCGGCCGAGAATTTTGAAACGGGTTGGACGGGCGTGCCGATAATGCCGTTTTCCTCCAGGACGGTTTCGATTTCGGTTTTGAACGGGGATGCTTTTGCCTGTTTCTGTTTGGCGACGTAGACGGCATCCTGTTCTTGGAGGTTCCTCAGGGCGGGGTCTTGGGGTTTGGCCGGTTTTTTAACCTCGGTGTGCGGTTTCTGCATCATGCCCGAATTTCCGGACGGCTGGCCGTCGCGGACGTGGCTGGTTTTGCTGTTGAGCAGGGCATCTTTGTCGGAGTGTCCGAACTGGTCGCGTACTTTTTTGCGGTATTGGTTTTCCTGATACATGTTGTAGGCGACAACGGCGAGGACGACGGCTAGAAACAGTACGATGTAAATCATGGCAATCACTTGTTAAATTTCGGGATGCAGGATGCGCAAAGTGCGGCGCTGCGGTTAAATCGGGTTTGCGTTTTCGGCATTGTGCCTGAACGGTCTGTCATAATGTTTGAATTATAACGAAAATCGAAGTGTCTGGCAGCAGTGTGTCGAAATAAGGGGGGATTTTCTGCAACACTGTATGAAATATGTGGTCTTCAGACGGCATTTCTGTTTACGGGAAAGCCTTTTTGCCGGATTCTTTGCCAGTCGAAAAAATATCCGGGATCTGTTTTCCGGCCGGGTGCGATGTCCTGATGTCCGGTTATTGCGGCAACGGGGTAGCGGCGGCAGAGTGCTTCCAACAATGTTTCGAGCGAACGGTATTGTGCTTCGGCAAAAGGTTCGAAATCGCAGCCTTCCATTTCGATGCCGATAGAAAAAGCGTTGCATTTTTCCCTGCCGCCGAATGAAGATACGCCGGCATGGTATGCCATATTGTCGCAGGAAACGAATTGTACCGTTTCTCCGTCGCGTTTGATTAAGAAATGGCTGGATACGCGCAAAGTGTGTATCAATCCGAAAAACGGGTGGTCGTTCGGGTCTAGGCGGTTGGTAAAAAGCTTCTCAACCGCATCCGTACCATATTCGAACGGCGGCAGCGAGATATTGTGCAATACGACAAGGGAAACCTCTTCTTTGGACTCCCTCGGGCCGAAATTCGGCGACGGAATGTGGCGCACGCTTTGCAGCCAACCGTCCTGCCAGGGTGCTGTAGCGGGATTGTCCATGATGTCCTTCCTGTCTTATGGGGTAATTTGGGTTATACTGTCGCCGAAATTTTAAGATGTATTCCGATATTGGGAATCCTACCATGTTGAGAAAATTGTTGAAATGGTCTGCCGTTTTTTTGACCGTGTCGGCAGCCGTTTTTACGGTATTGCTTTTTGTTCCTAAGGATAACGGCAGGGCGTACAGGATTAAAATCGCCAAAAACCAGGGTATTTCCTCGGTTGGCAGGAAGCTTGCCGAAGACCGCATCGTGTACAGCAGGCACGTATTGATGGCGGCGGCCTATGCCTTAGGCGTGCATAACAGGTTGCACACGGGTACGTACAGACTGCCTTCGGAAGTGTCGGCTTGGGATATTTTGCAGAAAATGCGCGGCGGCAGACCGGATCTGGTTACCGTACAGATTATCGAAGGGTCGCGCTTTGCCCATATGCGCAAAACAATCGACGGTACGCAGGACATCGAACACGATACCAAAGGGTGGGGTGATGAAAAATTGATGGCCGAAATCGCACCGGACGCGGTTAGCAGGAATCCGGAAGGTCAATTTTTCCCCGATAGTTACGAAGTTGACGCGGGTAGCAGCGACTTGCAGATTTACAAAGCCGCATACAAGGCAATGCAACGCCGCCTGAATGAGGCATGGGAAGGCAGGCAGGACGGGCTGCCCTATAAAGACCCCTACGAAATGCTGATTCTGGCAAGCCTGATTGAGAAGGAAACCGGGCACGAAGCCGACCGGGCCCATATTGCTTCCGTTTTCGTCAACCGGCTGAAAATCGGTATGCGCCTGCAAACGGATCCGTCTGTTATTTACGGCATGGGTGACGCATACAAAGGCAAAATCCGAAAGGCGGACCTGCGTCGCGATACGCCGTACAACACCTATACGCGCGGCGGGTTGACGCCGACCCCGATTGCGCTGCCCGGTAAGGCGGCGCTTGATGCGGCCGCCCACCCGTCCGGTGAAAAATACCTTTATTTTGTTTCTAAAATGGACGGTACGGGTTTGAGCCAGTTCAGTCATGACTTGACCGAACACAACGCCGCCGTCCGCAAATATATTTTGAAAAAATAAACCATGCCGTCTGAAAAGTTTGTGTTTTCAGACGGCATACCCTTGTTGGGAAAACCAATATGAAGCCTCAATTCATCACTTTGGACGGTATAGACGGAGCCGGAAAATCCACCAACCTTGCCGCCATCAAGGCATGGTTTGAACGGAGGGGACTGCCCGTCCTGTTTACGCGCGAACCGGGCGGTACGGCGCTGGGAGAGGCATTGCGCGAGATTTTGCTCAATCCGGCAACCAAAGCAGGTTTGCGTGCGGAAACCCTGATGATGTTTGCCTCACGTATGCAGCATATCGAGGAAGTCATCCTGCCCACGCTTTCAGACGGCATACACGTCGTATCAGACCGTTTTACCGACGCAACCTTTGCCTATCAGGGCGGAGGACGGGGAATGCCGTCTGAAGACATTGAAATATTGGAACATTGGGTGCAGGGCGGTTTGAAACCGGATTTGACCCTGCTGTTGGATGTGCCGCTGGAAGTATCGATGGCGCGTATCGGACAGTCGCGTGAGAAAGACCGGTTCGAGCAGGAACAGGCGGATTTCTTCATGCGTGTGCGCAGCGTTTATCTGAACCGTGCCGCAGCCTGCCCGGAACGTTACGCCGTTATTGACGGCAACCGCAGCGTGGAAGAAGTCAGAAATAGCATAGAAAAGGTGTTGGACGGGCATTTCGGATATTGATGGCGGATTTGAAGCAAGAAGGCCCGCCTCAGCAAAAAATCAGATGGTTGTACCGCCTATCAAAATAGCGGTATGCGCCAAACCTTGGTCATGATAGAATTACACGCAGTTACAAGGCAGGAAGCGTGGGAAATATCGACGAACCGCCCGTAACCCGATGTCTCGAAAGTGTTTCGGACAGTCCGATTCAAATTTCTTTCTCACAACAGGATTGATACATGGAAAACTCATTGAAAGAAGCCGCCCTGCAGTTCCACGAATTCCCCGTGCCGGGCAAAATCTCCGTTACCCCAACCAAATCTCTGGCCACGTCTAAAGACTTGGCGTTGGCGTACTCTCCGGGCGTAGCTGCTCCTTGTATGGAAATCCATGCCGATCCGCAAACTGCCTATAAATACACTGCCAAAGGCAATTTGGTTGCCGTGATTTCCAACGGTACCGCCGTTTTGGGCTTGGGCGATATCGGTGCACTGGCCGGTAAACCCGTGATGGAAGGTAAAGGCGTATTGTTCAAAAAATTCGCCGGCGTTGATGTATTTGATATCGAAATCGATGAAAAAGACCCGCAAAAACTGGTAGACATCATCGCTTCTTTGGAACCGACTTTCGGTGGTATCAACCTCGAAGACATCAAAGCGCCTGAGTGCTTCTATATCGAACGCGAATTGCGCAAACGTTGCAAAATCCCTGTATTCCACGACGACCAACACGGTACCGCCATCATCACTGCCGCCGCAGTATTGAACGCTTTGCGTCATACCGGCCGTAAAATCGAAGAAGCGACTTTGGTGTGTTCCGGCGCAGGTGCGGCCGCGATTGCCTGCTTGAACCAATTGCTGGATTTGGGTTTGAAACGTGAAAACGTGACCGTTTGCGACTCCAAAGGCGTGATTTACAAAACCCGCGAAGACAAAGACCGCATGGATGAGTCCAAACAGTTCTACGCCATAGAAGACAACGGTCAACGCGTATTGGCCGATGCCGTCAAAGGCAAAGACATCTTCTTGGGCTTGTCCGGTGCAAACCTGCTGACGCCTGAAATGTTGAACACCATGAATGCCAAACCCATCGTGTTCGCTATGGCTAACCCGAATCCGGAAATTCTGCCGCCGCTGGCAAAAGAAACCCGTCCGGACGTGGTTATCGGTACTGGCCGTTCAGACTTCCCGAACCAAGTGAACAACGTATTGTGCTTCCCGTTCATCTTCCGCGGTGCGTTGGATGTCGGTGCAACGACCATCAACGAAGAAATGAAACGCGCCTGCGTGTATGCGCTGGCAGATTTGGCGATGGAAGAAGTAACCGAAGAAGTGGTTGCCGCTTACGGTAAGAAATTCGAATTCGGCGCGGAATACCTGATTCCGACCCCGTTTGACTCCCGCCTGCTGCCTCGCGTTGCTACGGCTGCCGCCAAAGCAGCGATGGAAAGCGGCGTGGCAACCCGTCCGATTGCAGATTTGGAAGCTTACGCTGCCAAGCTGAGCGAATGGAAGCTGTAATACGCTGAGTGTAAAAATGCCGTCTGAACCATTTTCAGGCGGCATTTTGCTGTCAGATTGATAAATGAAAGATACTGGAAAATGAAAGAGATGGAACCTGTCCGTTATCATATTGGCGATATGCCCGAGACTTCAAAACAAACCGCCCCCGTCATGACGACAGGGCAGTGGGTGTTGACGATGATTGTTTTCATGATTCCTTTGGTCAACATCATTATGCTTTTTGTTTGGGCGTTCGGCAGCGGCAACCCTAACCGTGCCAATTTCTGTAAAGCTCAGTTGCTTATTTACCTTGTTGGTTTGCTTATCGGTTTGATTTTCGTATTACTTATAGGTGGATCTGCATCGGGTACGCATTATTAATGTACCGGCTGATTCTGCTTTGAAGATTTGTATCGAGTATGCCGAATTGTTTCAAATTTCATACCGTTATCGAACGGCATTGGCAACGCCCTAATGCTTTACTGTCTTTTTTCCTCAAACCGCTGTCGTTGCTGTTTGCCCGAATAGCGGCGAAACGGCGTGCGGATTTTTTGTCGGGACGTAGGAAAAGTGAAAAACTGCCCGTGCCTGTGGTTGTGGTCGGTAATATCCATGCCGGCGGTACAGGAAAAACGCCGATTGTCGCCGCGCTGGTGTCGGGTTTGCAGGAAAAGGGCGTCAAGGTCGGCATCATCAGTCGAGGCTACGGGCGCAAGAGCAAGGCGGGTCATGTATTGAATGCCGAGAGCCGAGCGGAAGATGCAGGCGACGAGCCTTTGCTGCTGTTCCGCAAAACCGGTGCGCCGACGGCGGTGGGCAGCAGCCGTGCGGAGGCAGGCAGGGCGTTGCTGGCGGCGCATCCCAACATCGGGCTGATTGTGGCGGACGACGGTTTGCAGCATTACGCCCTGCGGCGGGATGTGGAAATCGCGGTGTTTCCGGCGGCGGATACAGGGCGTACGGATTTGGACTTGCTGCCCAACGGTAATTTGCGCGAACCTTTGTCGCGGCTGGATTCGGTGGATGCGGTCGTTGTCAGCGGCGGCAAGGTGGATGCGTCGTTTATGCCATCTGAAAATATGTTTCACAGCCGTATCGAAACGGGACAAATTTACCGTTTGAACCGGCCGTCCGAAATACTGGACACGGGCCGTCTGAAAAATCAAACCGTCGCCGCCGTGGCAGGCATCGCCAAGCCGGAGCGTTTTTTCGATTCGTTGCGGAGCATGGGCATCACCTTGAACCAAACCGTCGCGCTGCCCGACCACGCCGATATTTCGGCGGCAGATTTGCCCGATGCGGACGCGGTGATTATTACGGAAAAGGATGCGGTCAAGTTTTCAGACGGCATCGGTTTGAACCATGTATGGGTATTGCCCGTTTGTGCGATAATCGAACCTGATTTATCGGATTTTGTGTTTGAGCAGCTGGAAGGAGTGCTAAAGGCTGTCTGAAAGCACAGTTTGGGCGAAGTGATAACGGACTGGAATAAGAACGTCCTATGCCACCATTCCCGAACAGGCAGGAATCCGGACACCGGATTCTAAAAATGTTTATAAATTTCATAAATTAACAACGCTTGTATTTCCGATATTAAAGGATTGAATATGAAGCTGAAAACCCTGTTATTATCTTTCGCCTCTTTGGCATTGTGCGCCGGCGCGTTTGCCGCTCCGCCCAGCGACGCCTCGCTGGAGCGTTGGTTGGATACGCAGAATTTCGACCGGGATATAGAAAAAAATATGATTAACGGCTTCAATGTCGGATTTAAACCGTATGCGGACAAAGCCCTTGCTAAAATACCTGAAGCGAAAAAAGATCAGGCGGCAGAAGCCTTTAATCGTTATCGTGAGAATGTTTTGAAAGATTTGATCACGCCCGAAGCGAAACAGGCTGTCCGCAATACTTTATTGAAGAATGCTGCTGAGATATACACGCAAGAAGAAATTGACGGCATGATTGCCTTTTACAGTTCGCCTGTCGGGCAGGCAGTCGTTGCCAAAAATCCGCATTTAATCAAGAAATCGATGAGCGAAATAGCGGTATCCCAGACTGCATTGGCAGAGAAAATCGCGCAAAATCATCTGCCTGAGTTTACAGAAGAGTTGCGGCGCATCATCTGCGGCGGTAAAAATCCTGATGCAGGCTGCAAGCAAGCCGGACAGGTTGGGAAAAGGCATCAGAAATAAATGATAGCCGTCTGAAATATTACAGAGGGCATCCGATTGATTAAACCATCAAACCCGAAAGAAACCCCATGGAAAAAAAATTCTTAGACATCCTCGTCTGCCCCGTTACCAAAGGCAGGCTGGAATATCATCAGGACAAACAGGAATTGTGGAGCCGTCAAGCCAAGCTGGCGTATCCGATTAAAGACGGTATTCCCTATATGCTGGAAAACGAAGCGCGAGCGTTGAGCGAAGAGGAACTCAAAGCATGACCGAATTCGTCGTATTGATTCCGGCGCGGCTGGATTCATCGCGCCTGCCCGGAAAAGCCTTGGCGGATATTCACGGCAAACCGATGGTCGTGCGCGTTGCCGAACAGGCGGCAAAAAGCAAGGCGGCGCGCGTCGTCGTTGCTACCGATCATCCCGATATTCAGACGGCCTGTCAGGCGCACGGCGTCGAAGTCATCATGACTTCAAACCGGCACGAAAGCGGCACGACCCGCCTTGCCGAAGCCGCCGCCGCGCTGAAACTGCCGCAACATCTGGTGGTCGTCAACGTACAGGGCGACGAGCCGCTGATTGCCCCCGAACTCATCGACCGCACTGCCGAAGTCTTAGTGGAAAACAACGTACAAATGGCGACCGCGGCGCACGAATTGCACGATTTCGACGAATTTATGAATCCCAACGTCGTCAAAGTTATCCTCGATAAAAACCGCAACGCCATCTACTTCAGCCGCGCCCCGATTCCCTATCCGCGAGAAGCCATGCGCGCTGAAAAACGCGAATTGCCCGCCGAAACCGCCGTCCTGCGCCATATCGGCATCTACGCCTACCGCGCCGGTTTCCTGCAACGTTACGCCGAAATGAGCGTTTCGCCGCTGGAAACCATCGAATCACTGGAACAACTGCGCGTCCTGTGGCACGGCTACCCGATTGCTGTCGAAACCGCCAAAGAAGCCCCTGCCGCCGGCGTAGATACGCAGGAGGATTTGGACAGGGTTCGCGCTGTATTTCAGACTATATAAAATAGATTCAAAGGGAAAAGGATATGTCGCAATATTTTGAGAAATGGCAACACTTGAGCCGGGAAGAACAGAAAATCCTTGCCGAAGTATGGGGTCTCGTGCAAAACGATGATCAGGAGGTTCACTATGAAATGCTTAAATTGAATGCACCTGATGAAGCCAGCGGTGAATTTTGGTTCAGAATGGCAGAGATACTCAGCACCCTGCCACCCAACCGTTCTCTGGATCTCCGAATGAACGGCGGACGGCTGACGACGGCCGTATCTATCCTATCGGTGATGATTGAGGATAATCCCGATATACCGCAGCTTTGGGCGCAGAAAATTACCGCGCTCAATTATTTGGCACACGGACACAAAGCCCGTGCCGACGGTTTGGCACAACAGCCCGACAAAGCGGCAGAAGCCAACGAGGAGGAATACCTGACCAAAGCCCTGTCGCAAAACCTGTTGTCAACATTGGATGCCGCGCTTGCACGTTTTCCTGAAGATGTGTGGTTTCAGGAAGCTAAGCAAGATGCCCAAAAGCATTTTTTATGAGGATTTGATTGATAAGGATATTTTGTTTTGAGAAATGTCGATTGTCGGCATGAGCGAGGTAAATATCATTTAATTTCAAGATGCTGATATTTATGCTTCCTGTTTCTTCTTGACGGTATCAATAAAGTTAATTACAATTCTGCTTTCCTTAGGAGTAATGGCTGAGAGGCTGAAGGCACTTCCCTGCTAAGGAAGCATGTGGGGTCAACCTGCATCGAGGGTTCGAATCCCTCTTACTCCGCCACAGAATACAAGCGCCCCGAAACGGGGCGTTATTTTTTGTATAACATACTGAAAATGCATTAATAATCATTGAATTATATTTATTTTGTTTGTGTAATTTTCAGCAACAAATGTAAGCCTGTAAAGACTTTTATCATAAGTCTTATGATAATGTGTGTGGTCATTTTGAATGACAACTTACCATGATGGCTAAAGTTATTATTCCGAATACGGCGGATTGGTTTAAAAATGCAAAGCTAAAAGACGGGCTTTATCGGTTTTCAGATGGGATGACTTTATTTAAGGTATTTAGATATGTGGATTGCAATTGTAAAACAATGAGATATATTTTTTGTGAAAGTGTTTGATTATGGTTATCAGCCATATTTTTGCACAAAATATGACTTATGCCAAAAACTCTAATTATAAAGAACTAGATTATTGAAATCATATGTTAGAATTCCCCAACCGTTTGGATAAAGCGGCAATCTAAAGATAAAACTCAAGAAAGATACAATATGAACAAACTACTGATTACTTTAATGATGGCGGCAGGTTTGGCAGCTTGTTCGCAAGAAAGCAAACAAGAGGCGCAAGAGGCGGCTTCAGCCGTTGCTTCTGAAGTTCAGGCCGAGGCATCTTCGGTTCAGGCTGCCGCACAGGAGGCTGCTCCGTCTGCAGAAGCGGCTTCAACTGAAGCCAAACCTGAGGAGAAGGCGGAAGCCCCCGCGGCGGAAGCTAAACCGGAAGCAAAAGCAGAAGCTTCCGTTGCTGTCGATGGTCAGAAAATATTTGAGGCCAGCTGTAAAATGTGTCATGGCGGTACCATTCCCGGGGCACCTGTAGTGGGTAAAAAAGACGATTGGGCACCACGTATCGCAAAAGGTAAGGAAACCTTGCACAAACACGCGCTCGAAGGTTTTAATGCGATGCCTGCCAAGGGCGGCAATGCCGGTTTGAGTGATGATGAAGTGAAGGCTGCAGTCGATTACATGGCTAATCAGTCTGGCGCAACATTCTGAATTGTTTACAATATTCACGATATTGTGATCAAGCCTGTTCGGATATTTGATGAAACCGGATTCCATGCAATATATGGAATCCGGTTTTTTCATTCCAAACTGAGCTATTTAAGGGGGCGGCAGTCTATATGCCGGTTACCCATTCAAGACTTTTTTACGGCGGGTCAATCAGCTCAATACCTGTCCCCTTTTGTTGATTGTCCTTATGGTTTGTTTGGTATCGGTTCATAAAAACCGTCAGTTGGAAAACGGCCCGTTTCCGGTAAAAAGGTTACGGCGATATGTTGCACAATCGAAGTGCCATGCCTATTCGCCTATCTGCGCGTCAGGTGTTATACTTAAAAAGATTTATCGATTGTTTGCCGGAGCCTCACCGGTATTGGGAGTGTAAGAGAAATGAGTAGAATCCAACAGACTTTTGCCGTATTGGGTAATAAGAAGGCATTGATACCTTATATTACGGTTGGAGACCCGGACATTGGGGCGACTTTGGCAATAATGCACAGTATGGTGGAAAATGGTGCGGATATTTTAGAGTTGGGTGTGCCTTTTTCTGACCCGATGGCGGATGGTCCGACTATTCAGCGTGCGGCGGAACGGGCGTTGGTAAACGGTGTTTCTCTGCGTGATGTCTTGGATGTTGTCAGAAGGTTTCGTGAAACCGATACTCAAACGCCGGTTGTTTTGATGGGGTATTTGAATCCCATACATAAGATGGGTTATCGGGAGTTTGCTCAGGAAGCCGCAAAGGTGGGGGTGGATGGTGTGTTGACAGTGGATTCCCCCATTGAAACCATCGATTCTTTATATCGCGAGCTGAAAGGCAACGGGGTTGACTGTATTTTCCTGATTGCACCTACAACGACTGAAGGGCGCATTAAGACCATTGCACAATTTGCAGGTGGTTTCGTCTATTATGTATCGCTCAAAGGGGTCACGGGTGCGGCAAGTTTGGATACGGATGAAGTTTCGAGTAGAATAGAGTATTTGCGTCAGTATATTGATATTCCCATCGGTGTCGGTTTCGGTATCAGTAATGCGGAAAGTGCACGCAAAATCGGTCGGGTTGCCGACGCAGTTATTGTTGGCAGCCGGATTGTGAAAGAAATCGAAAACAATACAGGCAACGAGGCTGCCGCCGTCGGTGCTTTGGTGAAAGAGTTGAAGGATGCCGTGCGCTGACGGCGGTTCCTCATCCTGAATATTTTAGGAGTTGTCCATGAGCTGGTTAGATAAAATCCTGCCACCCAAAATCAAGAATCGCGGAAAAGACGGTTCTTCCAATGTTCCCGAGGGTCTATGGCACAAATGCCCGTCTTGTTCGGCAACCGTTTATTCTACCGAGTTGCAGCAGAACAATCAGGTTTGTCCGAAATGCAACCACCACAATCCGTTGTCGGCACGACAACGCCTGAATCTGCTTTTGGATGAGGATGGCAGAGAGGAGGTTGCCGGAAATGTCAAACCGACAGATCCTTTGAAGTTTAAAGACAGCAAAAAATATCCGGATCGTTTGAGTGCGGCACGCAAGCTGACCGGGGAAGATGATGCTTTGGTGGTGATGAAAGGCAAGATGAACGGCCTGCCCGTTGTGGTTGCTGCGTTTGAATTCCGCTTTATCGGCGGTTCGATGGGTTCGGTTGTGGGCGAACGATTCGTACAAGGTATCCGTCGGGCGGTTGCCGACAATTGTCCGTTCGTCTGTGTGGCGGCTTCCGGCGGTGCGCGTATGCAGGAGGGCGTAAACTCATTGATGCAGATGACGAAAACCAGTGCCGCGCTGCACTTGTTGACGGAAAAACGCCTGCCGTTTATATCAGTATTGACCGATCCGACCATGGGCGGCGTATCCGCCAGCTTCGCTTTCCTCGGCGATGTCGTATTGGCCGAACCCAATGCCCTAATCGGTTTTGCGGGACCGCGCGTTATTGAACAGACTGTACGGGAAACCTTGCCGGAAGGCTTCCAGCGTGCCGAGTTTTTACTGGAAAAAGGCGCAATCGACCAGATTGTCGACCGGCGTGAGATTAAGCAGCGAATCAGCAGTTTGATTACGTTGTTGCTCCGTCAGGACAAAGTTGCCGCCGCATGATGCCTGATAATGCGAATGCCGTCTGAAAATTGTTTCAGACGGCATTTTTATATCCGGTTTATTTGGAGTGTTGTTTCATCGATGGCGCATAATGTCCGGCACGTTCTTTCAGGCGTTGTATCAGGCCGCGCGTGTCGGTCGGTATGCCGTCTTCGCAGAATGCCGCATACAGCACGGCGCGTAAGGCGTCGTTTCGGCCGAGTGTACCGCCTATCGGCTTCCATTCGGTATTTCGAGGCTGTATCCAACGGCGGTTGACCGTATCGCCGTATCCGAATACTTTGTAGGAGGAAAGTTTGTCGTTGCCGAAACGGATGGATGAGCGGGCGCAGAATATGCCTTCGGCAGACAGGTTGTCGTAGCCTTTGTCGGAGCGGATATTGAGGATATAGCGGATGCTGGTGTCCGGCGCCGGCATGATTTGCAGGCTGTTGAGCAGGATTTTGGGTTGTTTGCCGTAATCTTCATCCACATAAATATCGAACCACCCCTCCGAGTGCGTATCGGGCAGCGGCGGCAATGCTGCAGTATGTTCTTTAAATTCCCTGGTGGCAGTTTCTTCAGACGTTTCACGGTAGTGTGTATTGAGCAGCGTATTTTTTTGGCTGAAGCCAGCGGCAAGGGACGTGCCGGCAGTCAGGGTCAGAATCAGAAGGATGGCGCGGCGCATAGATTTCTCCAAGTTGAAAACGGCTTTATTTTATGGGTTGATAGGGAGGGCTGCAAGCAAGTGGGGTATAATTCGGCTTTATTTAAACTTTTAACCGGTATCGGAACATGAACAGCGAAACTTTGGACGTTATCGGGCTGAAATGCCCTTTGCCTATTTTGCGGGCTAAAAAGGCTTTGGCGCAAATGCAGCAGGGCGACGTGTTGACCGTTCTGGCAACCGACGGCGGCGCACCGGGGGATTTTGAGGCTTTTTGCCGCCAAACCGGTCATGTGCTGCTGGATGCTTCGGAGCAGGACGGCGTATTCAGGTTGGTCGTCCAACACAAATAAATGCCGTCTGAAATGCAGATAATCCGCCCGATTGTGTTGTTTGTAACTTTTATTTTTGCTGCATGCAGTGCCAAAAATCAACCTTCCGACGAGGATCGACAAAGCTTTGCGCGCATTGCCGTCGATTTATTCCGGAATGCCTGCGTATCGACGCAGGGCGGTTTTAAACCGGTTTCAGCTTTTGCCGATGCCGGTCGTTTTACCCTTGTGGGCAAGGATG
Source organism: Neisseria cinerea (assembly GCF_900475315.1). Classification (NCBI taxonomy): domain Bacteria; kingdom Pseudomonadati; phylum Pseudomonadota; class Betaproteobacteria; order Neisseriales; family Neisseriaceae; genus Neisseria; species Neisseria cinerea. The sequence goes on from NZ_LS483369.1 coordinate 308,886, forward strand.
AAACGTTACACATGGGGCCGGAGGTTGCAGAGCCCGATGCACGGGCATTGTGGATGCTTGAACAGGATAGCGGTGTCTATTATCTGAGCCTGAGTGACAACAGTTGCAGCGTTAAGGCCAAATATGCTGACGCTGCCGCACTTTTGGAACATTTCTCAGGGCTTGTCCGACATCCGCCGCAAAATAAAAATTTGGAATTAAGGGCAGAACAGTCGGTGCAGGCACCGTTTGAAACCAGGCAAATCAGCTATGCCTGGCGGGAAGCGGGCAGCCCTGAAGAAACCGTATTGACCGCACAAACCGTCGATTCCCCGGATTTACCCGTACAGGCAGTATTGAACCTGACGCACCGTTCCCACAACGGGAAACCCCTAATTCTCCCCTGACTTCAGACGGCATAAAGTCGGCATGCCGTCTGGAAACCAAAAATCTAAAAAGGAACAACCATGCAAACCCTGACCATTATCCGCCCCGACGATATGCACCTGCACCTGCGCGACGGCGACGCGCTCAAAGCCGTTGCACCCTATACCGCCCGTCAGATGGGGCGTGCCGTCATCATGCCCAACCTCAAACCGCCCGTCGTCAGTGTAGCCGATGCGCTTACCTACAAAGCGCGTATTATGGCGGTGTTGCCCGAAGGCAGCGCGTTTGAGCCTTTGATGACGCTTTATTTGACTGATAACGCCACGCCGGAACTTGTACGCGAAGCCAAAGCCGCCGGCATCGTCGCCTTCAAACTTTACCCCGCCGGCGCGACGACCAATTCCGATTCCGGCGTAACCGACCTGTTCAAACTCATTCCTGTGTTGGAAGAAATGGCAAAACAGGACGTCCTGTTCCTCGTTCACGGCGAAGTAACCGACCCCGAAATCGATATTTTCGACCGTGAGGCCGCCTTTATCGAGCGCGTGATGAAACCCGTTTTGGCGCAAGTGCCGAATCTTAAAGTCGTGTTCGAACACATCACCACCGCCGAAGCCGCCCGCCTTGTTTTGGAAGCGGGCGACAACGTTGCCGCCTCCGTGACCCCGCAACACCTCCTGCTCAACCGCAACGACCTCTTGGTCGGCGGCGTGCGCCCCCATCATTTCTGCCTGCCCGTACTCAAACGCGAAACCCACCGTCAGGCATTGGTTGCCGCCGTTACCGGCGAGAAGGCGCATAAATTCTTCCTCGGCACCGACTCCGCGCCGCACGCCAAATCCGCCAAAGAAAACGCCTGCGGCTGCGCCGGTATGTTCAGCGCGATGACCGCCATCGAGCTTTACGCCGAAGTGTTTGAAAAAGCAGGCGCGTTGGACAAACTCGAAGCCTTTGCCTCGAAAAACGGCGCAAGGTTCTACGGCATTCCTGAAAATACCGACACGATCACCCTCGTCAAACAAAGTCAAACCGTTCCCGCAAGTGTTCCCTACGGCGACGGCGAACTTGTCCCGATGCGCGCGGGCGGCGAAATCGGCTGGACGGTGCAGTTTTGAAAAAATTGGAGATATAAAATGAGCTATTTAAATTTAGATGATGATATGTATTTGGTTTATGATTTTAAAAAAGATATGAAAAATAGAAAAAAGAAGGAGCATATTGAAGATACAAGATTACTGTCATTGAATGACGAAAGTATCTTTGGCATCAAAAAAGACAAAGGATTGTTTGCGTCGGATGAATGGTGGGCTAATATTGATTCCGGACAGATTATCACCAGAAGCGTTTCCGGAGTAATATCGTCAATATATGAGGCAGGAATGGAAAGAAGAAACATACCGAATAGTTTTAGTTTTATAGATGGTGAAGGCATCGTAAGGAATGAAAGTATGTATATGATGAATAAATCCGACAGACATTTATTTTGTGAAGGGAAAAAAATTGCTATTTTTTACGCGTATGACGAATTAAAAATATCAAAACAAAGAAAAGGAGACGTAATTGATTTGGAAAACAACTATGTTGAGCAAGTCATTGAAATGGCAATTTCAAAATAATCAGATGACGCCGGTGCCCAAGCCTACCAACTGGCCGATGGCGTCGGCAAAGTGGCCGATGCCGTCAAAAACCAAACCGGCCAACATTGATCGAACGGTCAAGCAAAATGCCGTCTGAAAGGTTTTTCAGACGGCATTTGTGTATTTTCCGATTCGGATTTTCCGGAGTATCAACGGCGTTTGGGCTCGTCAGGGCGGATTTGGGCGGCGAGTTTGTCGAGGATGCCATTGACAAATTTGTGCCCGTCCGTACCGCCGAAGGTTTTGGTTACTTCGATGGCTTCGTTGATGATGACGGGGTAGGGTGTTTCGGGCATGGCGGACAGCTCGTGGCAGGCGGTCAGCAGGACGGCGCGTTCGATGGGGTTGAGGTCTTTTTCATCCCTGTCGAGCAGCGGGCGGATTTGTCGGATGTACTCTGCCGCATTAGTTTGCGTGCCGAAGAAAAGTTTGTTGAACAATTCTTCGTCTGCCTTGGCAAAGTCGGACATTTCGCGGATGTTTTTAGCAATCTCGGGTGCTGCGGTGCGGTTGATAAGGGATTGGTAAACGGCTTGTACGGCAAGCTCGCGTGAACGGCGGCGGGCTGTTTTCATGATTTTTCCTTGAAACGGTTGGGCGGCACGGTATGCCGTCTGAAATGGAAAGGGCGTATTGGTGTACGCCCTGTTTGTTATTCTTCGTCTTCAAACTGTTCTTCGAGCAGGAGGTTGACGAGGTTGGCGCATTCGACGGCGACTTTGGCGGCATCCGAGGCTTTTTCTTCAATCCGTTCGATTGCCTGTGCGTCGTTTTCCGTGGTCAGGACGGCATTGGCAATCGGGATGTTGTAGTCGAGTGCGACGCGGCTGACCCCTGCGCCGGATTCGTTGGAAACCAGCTCGAAATGGTAGGTTTCGCCACGGATGACGACGCCGATGGCAATCAGTGCGTCAAACTTTTCGGAAGAGGCAAGGTTCATCAGCGCGATCGGGATTTCAAGTGCGCCGGGTACGGTGGCGACGGTAATGTTTTCGTCTGCCACGCCCAATTCTTGGAGGGTGCGGCAGCAGACTTTGAGCATTTCGCTGCCGATTTCGTTGGTGAAACGTGCCTGTACGATGCCGATGCGGAGGTGTTTTCCGTCAAGGTTGGGGGCGATGGTGTTCATTGGGGGGTCCTTTGGTATTCGGAGGTTTCGGAATGCCGTCTGAAGGGTCAGTCCTTAGGTTGCCAGTCGGCGACGGTTTGGAATGTGCCGTCTTCGGCAAGCTCCCATGCGCTGCCTTCGGGTTGTGAGAGCAGGGCGTCGATTCCCGGGTTGGTTCTGGTGATTTCGGCAATGCTGAGGATGCTGAAGTTGTCCGGATCGTCGGTGTATTCGTCGGTCTCGTCGCCGCTGAAGAAACGCCAGCCGCTGTCATTTTCGAAAACGGGGGCTTCGCGGTAGAGGAAGCCGACGGGCTGGTTTTGTTTGACTACGGCATGGGTGGCGATACAGCGGTCGAGTGCCGAGGAAAGTGCTTGTGCAAATGCGTTCATGGTGTGAATGCGCCGGGATGAATTGGCAAATTTTACCACGATTCTTGCGTTGTCGGCAGACGGTAGGGGTTTGAATCAAGTTTTCATTTCCTTAACCGGAGTGCGATATACAGGCGGTTTGGTGGTACAATATGCACCGTGTTCAGCCTTAAGGTGTTTCTGTATTTTTGAAGTATGGAAACGCATTCAGGCTGTTTTTTGCGGAAGACGGTAATGAAGAACGATGTTTTGAAACAGCAGGCACATACTGCGATACAGAAAAAGCTGGGCTATGAGTTCCGCGATATTTCGCTTTTGCGGCAGGCTTTGACGCACAGGAGCTGCCATGCGAAACACAATGAACGGTTCGAGTTTGTCGGTGATTCGATTTTGAATTATACGGTGGCGCGGATGCTGTTTGATGCGTTTCCGAAGTTGACGGAGGGCGAGCTGTCGAGGTTGAGGGCAAGCTTGGTCAATGAGGGTGTGTTGGCGGAGATTGCGGTGAAAATGGATATCGGAGAAGGTCTGTATTTGGGAACGGGCGAGTTGAAAAGCGGCGGCTTCAGACGGCCTTCGATACTGGCGGACGCGATGGAGGCGATGTTTGCCGCCGTCAGCTTCGATGCGGATTTCAACACGGCGGAAAAGGTGGTGCGCCATCTTTTCTCGGAGCGTGTCAAACGTGCCGATTTTCAAAATCAGGAGAAAGACGGTAAAACCGCGCTTCAGGAGGCGCTTCAGGCACGCCGCTTTGCCTTGCCCAAATACCGTATCGAAGAGCAAATCGGCCATGCCAACGACAGTATGTTTGTGATTTCCTGCGATTTGGGCGAACTGGGTTTCGTATGCCGTGCCAAAGGGACGAGCCGTAAGGCGGCGGAGCAGTCGGCGGCGAAAGAGGCGCTGCAGTGGCTGGAAGAAAAGCTGCCGCTGAAGAAGAAAAAGAAATGAGGCGGCGTGTGTGAATATGCCGTCTGCAACGTGGACATGAAAGCAAATATGGATATTGAAACCTTCCTTGCAGGGGAACGTGCCGCCGACGGATACCGTTGCGGCTTCGTAGCGATTGTCGGTCGTCCGAATGTCGGCAAATCAACGCTGATGAATCATCTGATCGGTCAGAAAATCAGTATTACCAGCAAAAAGGCGCAGACGACGCGCAACCGTGTAACGGGGATTTATACCGACGATACCGCGCAGTTCGTGTTTGTCGATACGCCCGGTTTTCAAACCGACCACCGCAACGCGCTCAACGACAGGCTGAATCAAAATGTTACCGAGGCACTCGGCGGTGTGGATGCCGTGGTTTTCGTCGTGGAGGCGATGCGCTTTACCGATGCCGACCGTGTCGTGTTGAAACAACTGCCCAAGCACACGCCGGTTATTTTAGTGGTCAACAAAATCGACAAGGATAAGGCGAAAGACCGTTACGCGTTGGAGGCGTTTGTTGCCCAGGTGCGCGCCGAATTTGAATTTGCGGCGGCGGAGGCAGTCAGTGCGAAACACGGTTTGCGGATTGCCAACCTGTTGGAGCTGATTAAGCCGTATCTGCCCGAAAGCGTGCCGATGTATCCCGAAGACATGGTTACGGACAAATCGGCGCGTTTTTTAGCGATGGAAATCGTGCGTGAAAAATTGTTCCGCTATTTGGGCGAGGAATTGCCTTATGCGATGAATGTCGAGGTGGAGCAGTTTGAGGAGGAAGATGGTTTAAACCGTATTTATATTGCCGTTTTGGTCGACAAAGAAAGCCAAAAGGCGATTTTGATCGGCAAAGGCGGAGAACGTTTGAAGAAGATTTCCACCGAGGCGCGGTTGGATATGGAAAAACTGTTTGATACCAAAGTATTTTTGAAGGTATGGGTCAAAGTCAAATCCGGTTGGGCGGACGACATCCGCTTCCTGCGGGAACTGGGTTTGTAAACCCTTAAAGGACAACCTGATTCGCCGGCGGTTTTAAACCCTGTCGGAGCTGGGCAAAAATGCCGTCTGAACGTGTTTCAGACGGCATTTTGTTTGATGGAGATATTTCGGCGGCGGTTTGCCCGTATGTTGTCATTTGGCGGTCTTTCTGCCGGGTTTTATCCGATTTTACTGCTGTAACGGTGACGAAAGGCGGAACCGGGGGATTTATCGTCAATAAGGCGGCAGTGGTGGGTGGTTTGGAGCAGTATCGGTATCCGTAGGTATTTTGAATGCCGGCTGTTTTCTGAAGAATCTCCGGACGTTTGATAGGTGTCATCATATGTTCGGGGATTTTTCATTGCTATCACTACGTTCAATGATTTAAATCAAAAAATAATCATAAATAATTATCCATATATGTCATCATAATTATGATATACTAATTATAAATAACTATATTGTTATTTAAGAATGGGCTTGAAGTTGTTTTTAAACTATAAACAGGAGAATGAACCGATGAAACTGAAACCATCAGCAAAACCGTTTGTTGCAGTAATGTTCTTGATGACGGCGAATGCTTATGCCGCCGATACCGTTCCCACGGGAACCATGCATAAAAATGGTTCGGTCGCATTGGGCAAGGACTCGAAGGCGGGGGAAAATGCCTCCGCGTTGGGAGATAAGGCGGCTGCAGCGGGTTATAAGTCTGTGGCAGCGGGGTATGATTCAAACGCTTCGGGTTTAAGCGCGTCTGCTTTCGGCAGCGAGGCTAAGGCGGAAGCATTGCGGGCGGTTGCCGTCGGCTTTAGGGCGAATGCGAAAGGAACCAATGATATTGCCGTTGGCGGCGCATCAAAGGCTTCCGGCGGACAGTCGGTGGCGGTCGGGTTGATGTCGCAGGCAACAGGATTGCGTTCTGTCGCAGTGGGTGAAAGTGCTAAGGCTGCCGATATTGATGCAGTTGCATTCGGACGAGGCAGTGAAGCCAATGCGCTCAGTTCCACTGCGGTCGGTGATAGGGCGAAAGCCAACGGTACGCAGGCAGTCGCGTTGGCATCTGCTGCAGAGGCAAACGGTTATCAAGCGGTAGCGGTCGGTACGCGCGCGGTTGCCGAAGAAATCAACAGCGTGGCATTGGGTGTGGAGTCTTCCTCTACCGCGCTCAACGGCTTGGCTGCCGGTACGCGCGCACGGGTGCGGAAGTCCGGCGGAACGGCTTTGGGGGCAGGTGCTGCCGCATTTGAGGAAAAATCTGCCGCTTTGGGTTATAAGGCGGAGGCGCATCAGCAAAACTCCGTTGCACTTGGTACGGACAGTATCGCCGATACTGCCGCAGGTGTTGCCGGTTATGATTTTGCAACAGGAAGTATATCTGCTGAAACCGGTAAGGCATGGGTATCGACTTTGGGGGCGGTATCGGTCGGCAGTGAGAAACACAGCCGTCAGATAACAAATGTTGCGGCCGGAACAGCGGATACCGATGCGGTTAATGTCGCGCAGGTCAAAAAAATTGCTGCTCAGACGGAAATCGGCATGGGTAAACTCAAAGAGCGCGCCGATTCAGGTTCTGCCGCTGCAATTGCGGTCGGCAGCCTCGGACAGGCATACCTGCCGGGACAAGGTGCGGTTTCGCTTGCAAGCGGCATATGGCGGGGTAAAACCGGTTACGCTTTGGGGTTCTCAAAAGTATCTGCCGGAGGCAAGTGGTTGTTTAAAGGCTCGGCAGTCGGAGCGACAAAAGGCGGTGCAGGCGGCGGTGCGAGCGTTACCTATTTCTGGTAACAGCCTTCTTGTCCTGTAATCAGTCCGGTTCGGCAGTACGGTATCCATACCGTCTGCCGGATTCTAACAATTTGACGGCGGCAAACCGGTTCGGACGGTTTGCCGCCGTGCTGTATCAACCGGGGTTTACGGATATGGCTTGTTACATTTTTCCGATTGATTCGGTAAGAAGGGGATATCGAATGGTTTTGGGTACGATATTTTCCTGCTTATAGTTAATTTATTAATATTTATTTATTAAAAAATATAGTTTTAAATTGGATGAGTATTAATATTTATTGGATTTAAAAAGAATATTCTGAGAGATTTTAAGTCTTTTATAGTTGCATAACCGTCAAAAGCCAGTTAGCATGAACAGGCTATCAGCATAATTTATTGAAGAGGAGTAACAATATGAAAAAATCAGTATTGGCAGTTTGTTTGGCTGCCCTGCCTGTGGCTGCCGTTGCCGACGTAACGCTGTATGGTCAGGTTAAAAGCGGTATTACCGGCGGTCAGGTAAAAATTAAAGGTGCGCAGGGTACGGAAAAAAGTGCGACTTCCGTATCGATTCACGACAACGGTTCACGTATCGGCTTTAAGGGCAGCGAGAATCTCGGCGACGGCTTGAAGGCTGTTTGGCAGGTCGAACAGAAAACCGCTATCAGCGGGGAGAGTCAGAAATTTGCCACCCGTGATTCGTTTATCGGTTTGGAGGGCGGATTCGGTAAGGTTCGTGCCGGACATTTAAGCAGTGTGTTGAATGAGATGGATACCATCGATACATGGCTGTATAAAAACAATGCGGCAGGTTTGGGGATATTTACCCGTACCGGCGAACGCAAGGTCGCCGTCCGTTACGACAGCCCGTCGTTTAGCGGTTTCAAGGTAACGGCCAGCTATTCGCCGCGCGATAATTTTGATGCCGAAGACAAATACAAACATGAAAAACCGTCTAAAGAGCGTTATACCGTCGGGGCAAGCTATTCAAATGCCGGTTTTACGACCAATGTCGCTTACGGACACTATAAGGGCGCGTACAGTCAAAACGGGGCATCCAAGCCGGCTCAGATTGCCAAGGTTGAAAGCTATTACAACGGCAACAATCTGTTTGTCGGAGCGGGTGTGCAGTATGCCAAGGGATTTGAAACTGCCAATAAATATTTGAGCTATTTTACGGATGGGTTCAATACCTATAAAGGTACGGACATCACTAAGGATGCGGAAAAGAATGAAGCCGTAAAAGTGGTCGATGCTGCGGTAACTTTAGGTTACAAAATGGGTAACGTTGTTCCGCGCGTTTCTTATGCACACGGCTGGGCGGCAAAAGGTGTGGGCACGGGTGCGACTTATGTCGACAAGTTTGACCAGATTGTCGTGGGCGGTGATTACAATTTCAGCAAACGCACCGGTTTGCGCGCGCAAGTTGCTCATTTGCGTGTCGGAGGAAATACGCGCTTTGCTGAAAATCAAAAAGGTAAGGTCGAACGGACTGCCGCAACTTTGGGCATGATTCACAAATTTTGATTTCTTCTGAAATTATTGCTTCAAATGCCGTCTGAACTTGGTTTCAGACGGCATTTTTTTGACAGTAAAATAATTGATATTATATTCATATATTAATATAATAATACTTATTATCAACCCATAAGTGAAGTAGAGATGTGTAAACTGAATTATTACGGTATTGCCTTGCTGCCGTTGATGCTGGCATCCTGCGGCGGTAATTTCGGCGTGCAGCCTGTTGCCAAGTCAACGCCGACCGTACAAACCCCGTCAGATTCCAAACCTTCCAAGCCTGAGGATATTCCTGCTCCGGCTCCTGCCAAACCTTCTATAGAAATCACGCCGGTCAACCAGCCCGCCGTCGGTGCGGCAATGCGGCTGCCAAGGCGGAATATGGCTTTCTATAAACAAGACGGTACGGAAATTCCCGGCAAGCATCAGGCGGAGGATTATTTGCCGCTTAAAGAGGAGGATATCCTGTTTTTAGACGGTACGCCGCAAGAACAGGCCGACAAACTTAAAAAGAAAATCGACGAACGGTATCCTAATGTAACAATCTACACGTCCGATTCAAAAGATGATGCGTATCAATATAAATATGTCCGGGCCGGATATGTTTATACTAAAGAAGGAAAAGACGAAATCAAACAGACCCCAGGCGGTAAGCGGTTTACCCACCGGTTTGGTTATGACGGTTTTGTATATTATTCCGGAGAACATCCTTCCCAATCTTTACCGAGTGCGGGAACGGTGAAATATTCCGGTAACTGGCAATATATGACCGATGCCAAACGTCATCGGACAGGTCACGCGGTTGCCAGTGAGGATTTAGGTTATATCACATATTATGGTAACGATATTGGTGCAACTTCTTATGCGGCTAGGGATGCCGACGACAGGGAAAAACATCCTGCCGAATATACGGTAGATTTCGGTAACAAAACCCTGACGGGCAACCTTATTAAAAACCAATATGTCAAACCCCACGAGAAAAAAAAGCCGCTGACCATTTACAACATTACTGCAAAATTGGACGGCAACCGCTTTACCGGCAGTGCCAAGGTCAATCCTGATTTAGCGAAAAACCCTGCCGGTAAGGAGCGTTTGTTTTTCCATGCCGATGCCGATCAGCGGCTTGAGGGCGGTTTTTTCGGCGATAACGGAGAAGAGCTTGCCGGACGGTTTATCAGCAACGACAACAGCGTATTCGGCGTATTCGCAGGCAAACAAAATAGCTCCGTGCCGTCTGAAGCACATACCAAAATCTTGGATTCGCTGAAGATTGCCGCCGACGAAGCTGCCGATCCTAAGGCACGTCCGTTTATTGCCGAGCCTATGCCCGACTTTGCCCATCCTGACAAACTCCTTGTCGAAGGACGTGAAATCTCCTTGGTCAAAGATACTCAAACTATCGTTCTTGCCGACGGCAGGAAAACGACAATCCGAGCCTGCTGCGATTTTCTGACCTATGTAAAAATCGGACGGATGCAAACCGACCGTCCTGTTGTCAAACCGACTGCAACAGAGGATGAAGATTCCGATCATGAAGGCGCGGAACCTGATGATGAAAATGAAGGTTTAGAGCCTGAAGACGGTGAAGACGGTTTGGAAAATGATACCGATGACAGTAATGCTTCTTCCGAGTTGCCGGCAGAGAAAGATAACGGGGAAGCAAATACAGTAGGAAAAAATGAAGGAAACAACGCGGAAAGCGTAGGTACGGATGGAAAACCACCTGTCCAACCCGCTTCTTCATACAGGAATATCGACCTTTTCATAAAAGGTATCCGCACTTCCGAGGCAGACATCCCCAAAATTGGGAATGTCCACTATAGAGGTTCATGGGAAGCCCGTATCGGCGCGCCGATCCAATGGGATAACCATGCGGATAAAGCGGCAAAAGCCGAATTCGACGTTAACTTTGCCGACAAGTCCCTTTCCGGCACCCTGACGGAGAAAAATGGCGTAGAACCTGCCTTCTATATTGAAAAAGGTACTATTGAGCACAACGGTTTCCGTGCAGTGGCACGTACCCGTGATACAGGTATCGACCTGCTTGGCAGGGGTGCGACATCCTCCAAACCGTTTAAAGCCGAGAACCTTCATGTAACGGGGGGCTTTTACGGTCCTCATGCATCGGAATTGGGCGGCAGCTTTGCCGAACCTCAACAAAAAATCGGTGTAGTATTTGGCGCGAAGAAAGATGACAAGGAGGCAACACGATGAACAGAAGGCATACATTCCCGCTTACCCTGACTGCCTTGGCTGTTGCCGCCGCCTTCCCGTCATATGCGGCAAACCCTGAAACGGCGGCGCATGATGCCGCGCAGACCCAATCCCTGAAAGAGGTTACCGTCCGTGCCACCAAAGTGGGACGGCGGACAAAAGAAGTAACCGGTTTGGGCAAAATCGTCAAAACGTCGGAAACTTTGAACAAAGAACAGGTACTCGGTATCCGAGATCTGACGCGCTACGATCCGGGCGTGGCCGTCGTCGAACAGGGTAACGGCGCGAGCGGCGGTTATTCGATACGGGGCGTGGATAAAAACCGTGTGGCGGTTTCAGTCGACGGTGTTGCCCAAATACAGGCGTTTACCGTGCAGGGTGCATTGAGCGGATACGGCGGACGCGGCGGCAGCGGTGCAATCAACGAAATCGAATATGAAAACATCGGTACGGTGGAAATCGACAAAGGTGCCGGTTCTTCCGATCACGGCAGCGGTGCGCTCGGCGGAGCAGTCTCCCTCCGCACCAAAGAGGCGGCAGACCTGATTTCAGACGGCAAAAGTTGGGGGATACAGGCAAAAACCGCCTACGGCAGTAAAAACCGCCAATTTATGAAGTCGCTCGGTGCAGGTTTCAGTAAGGACGGTTGGGAAGGGCTTCTGATACGGACCGAGCGTCAGGCACGGGAAACGAGCCCGCACAACGATATTTCAGAGGCGTTTGAATACGGTATAGACCGTTTGGATGCGTTCCGCCAAACATACAATATCCAAAATCCGGATAAGGAGGGGGAATATTTCCTGACGGAAGATGACGGCAGTACGCCCAAGCCTGTGGCAAAAGTGGCGGGCAATATGAATTATTTAAACAACCAGCTCAACCGCTGGGTGGGGGAACGCCGTTCAAATAACAAACCTTTAAGCAGCGAAGAGGAGGCAATGGTCCGTGAGGCGCAGCCGCGCCATGAAAACCTGTCCGCCCAGGCTTACACGGGAGGCGGCAGGATATTGCCCGATCCGATGGATTACCGCAGCGGCTCTTGGCTTGCCAAGTTGGGTTACCGTTTTGGCGGCCGCCATTATTTAGGCGGCGTGTTTGAGGATACCAAACAGCGTTACGACATCCGCGATATGACGGAAAGGCAGTATTACGGCACCGACGAAGCAGGAAAATTTGGCGGCAGGAGCGGTGTGTATGCGGGAAGCGATTTCCGCGACGGGCTTTATCTCATACCGAATGCGGAGCCGTGGAAAGGTGATGCCGGTTTGGTCAAAGGCATAGGGCTGAAATATTCCCGCACGAAATTTATAGACGAGCATCACCGCCGCCAACGCACGGGTTTGCTGTACCGTTATGAAAACGAAGCGTATTCTGACAATTGGGCGGACAAGGCGGTTTTGTCGTTTGACAAACAGAGCGTGGATATCGACAACAATACCCTGCTTCTGCATTGCGCCGTATATCCTTCCGTGGACAAAGCCTGCCGCGCTTCGGCGGCCAATCCGTATTCGTATGACCGCAGCGACCGTTTCCATTATCGAGAACAGCATAATGTCTTGAATGCCTCGTTTGAAAAATCCCTGAAAAATGAGGTGATGAAGCATCATCTGACGTTCGGTTTCGGTTACGATGCGTCCAAAGCGGTATCCCGTCCGGAGCAGTTGTCCCACAATGCGGCAATGATTTCAGAACATACCGGTAAGGAATCAGGTAATTACGGCATATACCGTTTGGGCAGTCCGGTAGTGGTTGAAGGATCGGTCTGCGATTACATTGAGACACTGCGTTCCCGCAAATGCCAGCCGAGGACGATTAAAGGCAGCAATGTCCATATTGCTTTGAACGATCGTTTTTCAATCGGCAAATATTTTGATTTCAGCTTGGGCGGCAGGTACGACCGGCAAAACTTTACCACGTCGGAAGAACTCGTCCGCAGCGGACGATATACCAACCGTTCGTGGAACGGGGGCATCGTGTTCAAACCGAGCCGCCACCTTTCCTTGTCTTACCGCGCCTCCAGCGGTTTCAGGACGCCTTCCTTCCAAGAGCTTTTCGGTATAGACATTTATCACGATTATCCGAAAGGCTGGCAGCGTCCCGCCCTGAAATCGGAAAAGGCAGCCAACCGGGAAATCGGTTTGCAGTGGAAGGGCGACTTCGGCTTTTTGGAAATCAGCAGTTTCCGCAACCGTTACGCCGATTTGATTGCCGTTGCCGACCAGTATGTCGAAATGGGTAACGGAACCAAAATAGCGGTGCGCGATTATCACAATGCCCAAAATATGTCGCTCCAAGGCATCAACATCTTGGGGAAAATCGACTGGAACGGCGTGTACGGCAAACTGCCCGAAGGTCTGTACACCACATTGGCGTACAACCGCATCAAACCGAAATCCGTATCTAACCGGCCGGACCTGTCCCTCCGCAGCTATGCTTTGGATGCGGTACAGCCTGCACGTTATGTTTTGGGATTGGGGTACGACAGGCCCGATGGAAAATGGGGGGCAAACATTATGCTGACCTATTCCAAAGGGAAAAATCCTGATGAACTTGCTTATCTGGCAGGCGATCAAAAACGATATTCGGCAGGAAGGGTTACGTCTTCTTGGAAAACGGCAGATGTTTCCGCTTATCTGAATCTGAAAAAACGGCTGACCTTGAGGGCGGGTATCTACAATATCGGCAATTACCGCTACGTTACTTGGGAATCGTTGCGCCAGACTGCGGAAAGCACGGCAAACCGACGCGGCGACGACAGCAACTATGGAAGGTATGCCGCACCGGGCAGAAACTTCAGCCTCGCGCTTGAAATGAAGTTTTAAAGAAAAATGCCGTCTGAACTTTCAGACGGCATTTTTTTTTGGGGTTATGCGGATACCCGGTTGGCCTCCCTGATAAAGGCGGCGACTTTGTCGCCATCTTTTTTTCCTTTCGATGCTTCCACGCCGCCGGATACGTCGACCGATTCCGCTCCGGTGATGCGGACGGCTTCGCCGACGTTTTCAGGGGTCAGTCCGCCGGCAAGCACCCACGGTTTGCCCGAATATTCCGCCAGCAGCGTCCAGTCGAAGCAGTGACCCGTGCCGCCGTATTCCGAAGGGTGGTAGGCATCGAACAGAAGTGCCTGAGCGTTGGGAAAGCGGTGTGTGGCGTTTTGGATGTCTGATGCCGTCTGAACACGAATGGCTTTAATATAGGGGCGGTCGAACTGCCGGCAGAATGCGTCGTCTTCGTCGCCGTGGAATTGGATTAAGTGTATCGGTACTTCGGCAAGGATGCGGCGGATGTTTTGCGCACTTTCATTGACGAAAAGGGCGACAACGCTGACAAACGGCGGCAGTGCGGCGGTGATTTTTTGTGCTTTAATGATGTCGATAGCACGGGGGCTTTGGGGGTAAAAAACCAGTCCCAATGCGTCTGCGCCGGCGTGGGCGGCATACAGTGCGTCTTCCGGTGTGGTGATGCCGCAGATTTTGGTGCGGATTTTTCTCATGCGGTATTCCTTTATTTGGGAAACGGCGCGCTTGTACCGTTTCAGACGGCATTCCCGATCAGTCGATTTTGATGTATTCGACAGAAAGGATTTCAATTTCCTCACGGCCTTCCGGCGTGTTTAAAACCACTTCGTCGCCTTCGCGTGCTTTAATCAGACAACGAGCCAGCGGCGAAATCCAAGAAATTTTGTTTTGCGCGGTATCGATTTCATCGACGCCGACGATTTTGACGGTTTGCTCGCGCCCGTCGCCGCGCAACAGGCCAACGGTCGCGCTGAAAAATACTTGGTCGGTCGCTTCGCGCAATTCGGGATCAACGACTACGGCAGCTTCCAAACGTTTGGTCAGGAAACGGATGCGGCGGTCGATTTCGCGCATACGGCGTTTGCCGTAAAGATAGTCGCCGTTTTCGCTGCGGTCGCCGTTGCCTGCCGCCCAGTTGACGATTTGGACGATTTCGGGGCGTTCTTTATTGACCAGCTGATACAGCTCGTCTTTCAATGCCTGCCAGCCGGCGGGCGTAATGTAGTTTTTGGTTTCGGTACTCATATCGTGTGCGGATGAAACGGGAAATGAGATTCTTACATGGAAAATGCCGTCTGAAAACCTGACGTTCGGATTTCAGACGGCATGGCGTTTCAGAAAGCTTTATTCTTCGTCGCCGGCATCGCTGATGCTGATATTGTGTTCCATCCTGCTCGGATGGATTTTCAGACCGCCGCAGCCGGATTTCTCGGCAGAAAGCCGGTCAAGGTAGGTATCATCGATGTCGCCGGTTTGATAGATGCCGTTGAAACAGGACGAATCGAAGGATTCGATTTTCGGATTGAGTGCTTTGACGACGGCTTCCAAATCGCTCAAATTTTGGAAAACGATGCCGTCCGCGCCGATTTCGGCGGCAATTTCCGCCGCGCTGCGCCCGTTGGCAATCAACTCTTCGCGCGTGGGCATATCGATGCCGTATACGTTGGGATAGCGCACTTCGGGTGCGGCGGAGGCGATATAGACTTTGCGTGCGCCAGCCGCGCGTACCATTTCGACGATTTCGCGGCTGGTCGTACCGCGTACGATGGAGTCGTCCACCAGCAACACGCTTTTGCCTTCAAATTCGGTTTCCATCGGGCTGAGTTTTTGGCGCACGGATTTTTTGCGTGTCGACTGACCGGGCATGATAAAGGTGCGGCCGATATAGCGGTTTTTAATCAAACCCTCGCGGTAGGGTTTGTTGAGGTGGACGGCAAGCTCCATTGCACTGGGGCGGCTGGTATCGGGAATGGGCATCACGACGTCGATGTCGTCCACGGGCAGCTCGCGTTTGATTTTCTCCGCTAGCGACACACCCATGTCCATGCGCGACTGGTAAACGGACACGCCGTCGATCACGGAGTCGGGACGGGCAAAATAGACGTATTCAAAAAGGCAGGGGCTGAGTTTGGCACGGTCGCTGCATTGGCGGGCAATCATTGTGCCGTCAAAGCCGACAAATACCGCTTCACCCGGCCGGATATCGCGTTCCAAATCGTAGGCAAGCGCATTGAAGGCAACGGATTCGGAGGCGAATGCATAGGATTTTCTGCCGGTTTCGTCGGTTTGCGAACCCAATGCCAGCGGACGGATGCCGTAAGGATCGCGGAAGGCGACCATGCCGTAGCCCGCAATCATGGCAACCACGCCGTATGCGCCGCGCACAAGGCGATGGACTTCAGTAACGGCGTTGAAAATATTGTCGATATTGAGCCGGTGGGGATTGGCATTTTTAGAGACTTCGCGGCGCAATTCGTGCGCGAATACGTTGAGCAAGACTTCGGAATCGGAGCTGGTGTTGACGTGGCGCAGGTGTTTGTTGCACACGTTTTCATAAAGTTCGGCAGTGTTGGTGAGGTTGCCGTTGTGCGCCAAAACGATGCCGAAAGGCGAACTGACGTAGAAAGGCTGCGCCTCAGCGCTGCTGCTCGCGTTGCCCGCAGTAGGATAACGGACGTGGGCGATGCCGGCGTTGCCGACCAAATCGCGCATATTGCGTGTACGGAACACTTCGCGCACCATGCCTTTGCCTTTGTGCATATGGAACGTGCCGCCTTCGGCCGTTACAATGCCCGCCGCATCCTGTCCCCTGTGCTGCAACATCTGCAATCCGTCATATAGAAGCTGGTTTACCGGCTCATGACTGACCAAACCTAATACACCGCACATATCGTTTTCTCCGATTCGAGGTTTAAGGGTAAAACGGAATTATAAAGCAAACGGCGGTTTTTTGCCTGAATTGTTGACAATATTTGCGCGAAGGACAGATAGGTGGGTTTATGGAGGATAAGATTTAATCTGTGATATGGCTGAGGAAAGGAAAAAACATTTCAGACGGCATAAAAGGGGATGCCGTCTGAAACATCCATATGGCAATCAATCGTCTTCCAAAGCTCCATCCCTGTCGTCCGCATGGTTTAACACTGCTTCGGAAAGCGATACGAAAAACGGCAGGGTATAGGCATCCCGCCATTCGTCCGTATCGGGAAGGTCGGTTTTTGAAGCGAGCATGACCAGCAGGGTAACGGCCAATATCCCTTTTGCCGCACCGAATACGCCGCCCAAAATGCGGTTTGCAAAGCCCAAGCCGACGGAGGAAACTGCTTGTGTCAGCAGCGAGCGGAGTATTTTCTGTATCAGGTAGGCGAGGATGAATAATGAAATAAACGACAATGCCAGTGCAAACAGGCGCGGCTGGAACGAGGTAAAGGCAATTTCTGCGAAGGAGGCGGCAAAGAGTTTGGCAAAAAAGAAGGAAACCACCCATGCCACCATCGAACCTGCTTCCGCAATCACGCCGCGCATCGTGGAAATGACGATGCAGGCGGCGATGATGGCGAAGATGAGGATGTCGGCAACGGGGAGGTTATTCATTCGTTACCTGACCGGCGATACCGTGTACGCGTAATTTGTTCAAATCGCGTTCGGCATCTCTCGCGTTTTTATAGTTGCTTGATTTGACACGGTAAACTTTGCCGTTATCGGTCATAATTTCAGTAATGGTCGAGTCGATGCCGGCTGCCTTCATTTTGCGCTGGAGGCTCAAGGCGCGTTCTTTTTCGGCATAACCTGCCTGGATGGCGGATTTTTTACCGGATTTTTCGGATTTTTCTTTTTCGGCAGTTTTGGCTTTGTCTGCCTTGGATGCCGTTTCGTGTTTTTTACCGTCCGAACCCTCTTTTTCAACCGGTTTTTTACTTTCGGCCTTATCGGATTTTTTCGGTTCTTTTACTGCTTTGTCTGATTTGGTTGAGTCTGATTTGCTTTTTTCGGGTAAGGTTTTGGGCTTCTCGGAGACTTTGTCGGCGGTTTTTTGTGCCGGCTCTTTGGTTTTGGGTTTGGATTCGGCTGCGCGTTCCGTTTTTTGCGGTTTGGATTCGGCTGCCTGTTTCGGTTTTTCAGCCGTATCTTTGTTGTCAACCGTTGCCTGCGCTTTTTCGGCTGCGCGTTGTTTTGCCTCTGCCTGTGCGGTTTGGGCAGCTTCTTCCTGTTGTAGTTTTTCGGATGCTTCCAAGCCTTTGATATTGCTGTCGTCGAGTCGGTCGTTGATGATGACCAATGGTGCGCCTACGTCTTCAGGTTCGCTGATTCCGTTGTCGGCGGCAGGTGCTTGTTCTTCACCGGCCAGGTCTTGAGGTTTGTCGGCGGCAGGTTCAACACCTTCTGAGGCGGATTTTAAGGTCGGGGTTTGTACCGTGCTTGCCGCTTGGTTTTCCACGCTGCCTGTTTCGTCAGTCGGTGCGGCAGGGGGATTTTCGGCAGGATCGGAACTGAGGGCGGCCGCCAGCAGCAGGCAGGAGGCGGCAACCAGGCAGCTTGCCGTTACGAGGCGGCGGCGGTTGCGCCGTTTGAGTTGTTCGTAACCGGTCAGGACTTCGTTTTGTTTGTTTTCGGACATGGAAGATTCCTTTTACAGTACCGACATGACATCGGCAACGGTATGAAATGAGCCGAATACGACGATTCTGTCGTTTTCGCCCGCTTTTGAGGCTGCCGCCCGGTATGCTTCGCGGACGGTGGCAAATGTCTGTATGTTTTCGATGCTGTGTTCGTGCAGTTTGTTTTGCAGGCTCTCGAGCGTCATGCCGCGCGGCACGTCCAAAGGCGCGATATACCATTCGTCAAACTGGTCTTTAACGATTTCCAACACGCCGTCTATGTCTTTGTCGGATAACATGCTGAACACGGCGGTGCGTTTTTGCGCAAACGCCAAATTAATCAGGCTGCGGCGCAGGGCGCGGGCAGCGTGGGGATTGTGTCCGACATCCAAAACGGTCAGCGGACGGCCGGGCAGGACTTGGAAGCGGCCGGGGTTTTCAACCAGTAACAAACCGCGCTTGATGGCGCCGATGTCCACCGGCAATTTGTCGTTCAAACATTCCAACACGGTCAGCGCGCAGGCGGCATTGGAAAGTTGGTATGCGCCGCGCAATGCGGGGAACGGCAGGGAATTGCGGTTGCGAGCGGGGTCGTCTGAATGTTGTGGATGGAAGCGGTAGTTCCATTGGATGTTTTCCAATGAGGAGAAATCGAAATCGCGCTGCACCATCAGCAGTTTCGCGCCTATGGCTTCGGCGTGTGCGACCAATGATTCGGGCGCGGGGTTTTGACCGCAGATTGCGGGTTTGCCGCTGCGGAACACGCCTGCTTTTTCAAAGCCGACCTGCTCGACCGTATCGCCCAAAAACGCCTGATGGTCCAAATCTACGCTAGTAACCACCGCGCAATCGCAGTCGAACACGTTGACCGCGTCCAAACGTCCGCCCAAGCCGACTTCCAATATCATTACATCGACTTGTTCGCGTATGAAGATATCGACAGCCGCCAACGCATTGAATTCAAAATAAGTCAGTGATATTTCACCGCGCGCGGTTTCGATGCGTTCGAAGGAAGCGGTGATTGTGTCGTCTGAAACCGGTTCGGCGTTGACAGCGATGCGTTCGTTGTAACGCAATAAATGCGGGCTGGTCAGCGTACCGACTTTGAAGCCTGCCTGTTTGTAAATCTGTGTCAGGTAGGCGCAGACCGAACCTTTACCGTTTGTTCCCGCGACAACGACGACGGGGCATTGCGGCTCGAGCTTCATGCGTTTTTTCACTTCGCTCGTGCGTTCCAATCCCATGTCGATTAAGCCGCCGCTGTGTGCGGTTTCTAAATGCGAGAGCCAGTCTTGTAATGTTTTCATGTGTGTTCCGTTTTAAATGCCGTCTGAAATCAGTTTGGCGTATCGGTTTCGGCGTTTTTTCCCGGTTGCCGCCAAAGTACCCAGACTTTCAGCCTGCGGTAGGATTCTTTGTCCGACATGTCCGGCATGATGCAGTGGCTGACGGTCTTGCCGCCGGTGTCCCATTGCAGCATCAGTGCATAAGGCGTCACCATGCTGCCGCTCGCCAGTGTCGCCGCCTTTGCTGTTTTTTCTTTGCCAGATACGATTTCCGCCCGCCCGTCGCGGTCGATAATGACGGAGGTTACGGCATGGCGGTTTTTCAGGTTTGTAATCCGCAGCGAGTGGATGAAACTTGCAAGTAGTGCCGACAGGCCTAACCACATCATCCAGCCGTAAAACCAAGTCAGGCAGACGGCAATGGAAGCCGAGTGGAGCAATATGGTCAGGATGTTCAGAATGCGGGACGGCTTTAATGCCGTCTGAAAGGCGCGCACAGCCTTACATCATGTTGTCGAACACGGGGGTAATGTTCAATTCCGCTTCTTCCATGTCCAACACCATATCGTGGATTTCGGTATCGAAAAACTCCCAAAACGCTTTCAGGCTCATGTCTTGCGGCCATTTATCCTTATCGATGTCCCAACCTGCTAGCTCCGCTTCAAAAATCTGGCGGTAGCGTTCGTCGAAATAGGCAATCACGGCTTCTGGCTCGTCAAATTGCGGTACGAGGAAGACGGAGCAGTTGAGGCGGATCTGTTCGACAGTCAGATCGGGCATGTTTTCATCGGCAGATTTGAGCCATTCTAAAAAACGGGCGGTCGGCTTGAGGACGACTGCGGTACGGTCAACAAAATACATGGTGTGCTTTCTCGGTGGTAACGGTGGGGCAATGCCGTCTGAACGACTTTTCTCCGGGTGGTACGGTATCAGTGGGTCATGACCTGTTGCAGGAATTGTTTGGCGCGTTCGTGTTTCGGGTTGGTAAAAAACGCTTCGGGCGTTTCGTCTTCGAGGATTTGCCCTTTATCGACAAAAAGCACCCGGTCGGCAACTTCGCGGGCAAAACCCATTTCGTGGGTTACGCACATCATGGTCATGCCGCTTTCTGCCAAGTCTTTCATGACTTTTAATACCTCGCCGACCATTTCGGGGTCGAGTGCGGAGGTCGGTTCGTCAAACAACATCACACGCGGTTCCATCGCCAACCCACGCGCAATCGCCACGCGTTGCTGCTGGCCGCCGGAAAGTTGGGAAGGGAAAGCGTCTTTTTTGTGCGCCAGTCCGACGCGTTCCAAAAGCTCCATCGCCTTTTTCTCCGCCTGTTCCGCATTTTGACCTTTAACCTTCATCGGCGCGAGGGTGATGTTTTCCAATACGGTCAGGTGGGGGTAGAGGTTGAAGCCTTGGAATACGAAGCCGACTTCTTCGCGGATTTTGTTTAAATCGGTTTTGGGGTCGGCAACGTTGACGCCATCCACCCAAATCTCGCCGCTTTCAATGCTTTCGAGCTGGTTGACGGTGCGGATGAGTGTGGATTTGCCGCTGCCCGAAGGCCCGCAGACGACGACCACTTCGCCTTTTTTGATTTCCAAGTTCACGCCGTTGATGACGTGCAGGTCTTTGAAATGTTTGTGTACGTTTTTGAATTTGATCATGTCTTTTCTTTCAGACGGCATTTGCCGTTGCAGGTTGTCGTTACGGGAGCTCCATATGATGAAGCGTGTAGCGTCTGCCGTCAAAAAAACGGTCGTTCGGATTGGTCAGGCAGGCTGCAAGCGGCAGTATCAGGGATAAAAGCAGGTATTTCTTCATCGGCCTACTCCCTTTTCAGACGGCATCGGCTTTCCCGGTCAGATAATTGCTCAACGCCACGTATTTCTCCGGTGCGATGTGTTCGGCGCGGTCTTGCGGATTGATGCCGACTGCCTGCAAATCATCGTCGCCTGCAAGCTCTTTCAGATTGTTGCGTATGGTTTTGCGGCGTTGGTGGAAGGCGAGTTTCACGAGTTTGGCGAAATGCTCGAAATCGTCCGCTTTGCCGATGCGGTGTTTCACCGGAATCATGCGCACCACTGCCGAATCCACTTTCGGTGCGGGGTCGAACGATTCGGGCGGTACGTCAATCAGCAGCTCCATATCGAAAAAATATTGCAGCATCACGCCCAAGCGGCCGTAGTCGTTGCTTTTCGGCGCGGCAACCATGCGCTCGACCACTTCTTTTTGCAGCATAAAGTGCATATCGACGACATCGTCCGCCACCTCCGCCAGCTTGAATAAAAGCGGCGTGGAAATGTTGTACGGCAGGTTGCCGACGATTTTCTTTTTGCCTGCGATGCCGTTGAAATCAAACTGCAATACATCGCCTTCGTGAATCACCAGTTTATCCGCAAACGGCAGCGTTTTCAGACGGCATACGATGTCGCGGTCGATTTCGATAACATGCAGGCGGTTCAGTTTTTTTGCCAAAGGTTCGGTAATCGCCGCCAAACCCGGGCCGATTTCAATCACGACATCATCCGCCTGCGGGCGTACGGCGTTGACAATATCGCTGATAATCCGCGTGTCTTGTAAAAAGTTCTGCCCGAAACGCTTGCGGGCTTTGTGTTCTTTCATCGGGTTTCCTTGCCCGGTGCAACCGGTTTTGAGGATACGGGCCGGATTTTTGGGAAGGTGTCCCTTCCGATTCGGGGTAATCCGGCAAGCCGTATGGACATCTTGTTCAGCATTTAAATGTGAATATGTTTACAATATCGGTTTGATGTGGACATTGTAACCGAAAACGGCGGGGCTTGATAATGCTGTTTTGTTCGGCCTTATCCGTCGGTTTGGTATTTTTACGGTTGGATACTGTATGAGGACTTATCTGATTCATGTGAAGCTGCTGGGTATGGCGGTATTATGGGGTGCGTCTTGGCCTATGGGCAGGATATTGGGGCAGTCCCTGCCGCCGTTGACGGGCGGGGCGGTCAGGTTTCTGCTGGCTTCGGTTTTGTTGTCGGGTTGGTTGTTTGCGCGCAGCAGGTTTGCGGCTTTGTCGGCTTTGTCGTCGCGGCAATGGCTGGGTTTGGCGGTTGCCGCCTTGTTCGGCGTGTGCGGGTATGCCGTATTCTTTATGTTGGGCCTGCAGCAGATGCCGGCCGGCAAAGCCGCGGTCGTCATGAGCGTGAACCCGGTGTTGACGCTGCTGTTGGCGGTGTAGTTGTTCGGGGAATATTTGAATATAAAAATCCTGACGGGTATGTTGCTGACCGTCGGTGGTGCGGTTACTGCGGTTACGCAGGGTAATCCGGCAGCGGTGTTGGCGGACGGGTTGAAGCCCGGGGAATGGCTGATTTTCGGATGCGTGGTTTGCTGGTCAGCTTATACGTTGATAGGGCGCAAGGTTTTGCGCGGGATTGATGCGCTGACGGTTGCCGCGGTTACGTCGATGTCCGGTGCGCTGATGTTGTCCGCCGTGGCATGGTTTGCGGAAGGTCTGCCGCTTGGGGCGGTAGCGGTCATGGATGGGCGCGGCTGGTTTGCATTGCTGTGGTTGGCGGTCGGTGCGACTGTTTTGGCGTATGCGTGGTATTTTGAAGGCGTGAAAGTATTGGGGGCTGGCGGTGCGTCTGTTTATGTAACATTGGTACCGATTTTCGGTATGTTGTGTTCGGTCTGGTTTTTGGGGGAGCCGCTGCATATTTCTTTGGCGGCGGGTTGTGCGGCAGCAGCCGGCGGCATGATTTTGATACATTTGGGACAAAATGCCGCCTGAAGCGGGCGGCCGGGTATATGGGGTGAAAATGGAAAATAATGCGGTCGGGTTGGAAATTGAAAGTTATCCGTTCGATCCCGTTTTGCCGAACGGGGCATCGGTCATGATGATGGGGACGTTTCCGCCCAAGGAAGACAAACGCGCGATGCAGTTTCATTATCCGAATTTCCAAAACGATATGTGGCGCGTTTACGGGCTGGTGTTTTTTAACGATGCGGCGCATTTCCAGATGCCGTCTGAAAAAGCATTCGACGGATGCAGGATAAGGGATTTCCTGAACAGGGCGGGGATAGCGTCCTGTCCGACCGTGTTGAAGGCGGCAAGGGAACACGGCAATGCGTCCGACAAGTTTTTAAAGGTAGTCGAAACCGTCGATTTGGCGGCGGTGTTGGCAAAAATACCCCGGTGCCGCCATATTTGTACGACGGGCGGCAAGGCGACGGAAATCCTGCTCGATATTCAGGGCGGCGGCATCAAAATGCCGAAAACGGGCGAAACCGTACCGTTTCCGTTTGCCGGACGGGATTTGACTCTGACCCGCCTGCCTTCGACTTCGCGCGCTTATCCTTTGAGTTTGGCGAAAAAGGCGGCGGCGTATCGGGTGTTTTTCGAAATGGCTGGATTGACTGTTTTTCAGGAGTAAGGCGATGGACCATTATGAAATCTCTTTTATGGCGTTTATGGCTTTGTGGTGGCTTTTTAATATCGTCTCAGTGTGGCTGAAGGCCAAACAATGGCATATCAAGGTATTGTTGGGCGGAACGCTTTTGTATGTGATACAAATATCTGCATTCATCATGTCTGTTAACGGCCTTAATTGGATATTTTTGAACATGAGCACTATAAATACCAATGAGTTGATTATTGCTGTGCTTGTGCTTAACTTTTTGGGTTGTTGGTTGCTGGCACTGTGGCTGGGGATGTTGGCATTGAAACTATGCCTGAGAAGCAAAAACGAAGAAAAATATATCGCTCCGCCGTTGGGTACGGCATTGATTGCAACATCGAGCTGTACGCTGTTGTTCCTATTTTGTCTGCTGATATGATATTATTATTCAATTAGTTGCCGATAAGATGGATGGAAAACGGCTATAATTGCTGACAATTTTACTTTCAGACGGCCTTGTACTGAATCAGGCCGTCTGAAACCATAAAACGAACAAGGAAAAATCCCATGAAAAATTACCACGCGCCCGACGAGAAGGGCTTTTTCGGCGAACACGGCGGCCTGTATGTTTCCGAAACCCTGATTCCGGCTTTGCAAGAATTGGCAGAAGCCTATAAAGCAGTGAAAGAAGATCCTTCATTTTGGGAAGAGTTCCGCCATGATTTGAAACACTACGTCGGCAGACCCAGCCCCGTTTACCATGCCGCGCGATTGTCCGAGCATCTGGGCGGCGCACAAATCTGGCTGAAGCGTGAAGATTTGAATCACACCGGCGCGCACAAAGTCAACAACACCATCGGTCAGGCATTGCTCGCCCGCCGCATGGGTAAAAAACGCGTGATTGCCGAAACCGGCGCGGGTCAGCACGGCGTGGCTTCTGCCACCGTCGCCGCACGCTTCGGCATGACTTGCGACGTGTACATGGGTGCGGACGATATTCAACGCCAAATGCCCAACGTGTTCCGTATGAAGCTGCTTGGCGCAAATGTCGTTGGCGTTGGCAGTGGCAGCCGTACATTGAAAGACGCGATGAACGAAGCCATGCGCGAATGGGTTGCCCGCGTGGATGACACGTTCTACATCATCGGCACCGCCGCAGGCCCTGCACCGTATCCCGAAATGGTACGCGACTTCCAATGCGTCATCGGCAATGAAGCCAAAGAACAAATGTTGGAAGCCATCGGCCGCCAACCTGACGTTGCCGTTGCCTGCGTGGGCGGTGGCTCAAACGCCATCGGTTTGTTCTACCCCTATATCGAAGAAGAAAACGTACGTTTGGTCGGCGTAGAAGCCGGCGGTTTGGGTGTGGATACCCCTGACCATGCCGCGCCGATTACCAGCAAAGCCCCCATCGGCGTATTGCACGGTTTCCGCAGCTATTTGATGCAGGACGAAAACGGCCAAGTTTTGGGTACGCACTCCGTTTCCGCAGGCTTGGACTACCCAGGCATCGGCCCGGAACACAGCCATTTGAACGACATCAACCGCGTGGAATACACCGTTGCCAAAGACGACGAAGCACTCGAAGCCTTTGATTTGCTCTGTCGTTTTGAGGGCATTATTCCTGCGCTGGAATCCAGCCATGCCGTTGCTTGGGCGGTGAAAAATGCGCCGAAAATGGGCAAAGACCAAGTGATTCTGGTCAACCTCTCCGGTCGCGGCGACAAAGACATTAATACCGTGGCGAAACTCAAAGGCATTGAGCTGTAGCTTTGTTAGTCTAATAAAAATGCCGTCTGAAGCTTGGTTTCAGACGGCATTTTTACGCACTTTCCTTTATGACGGCTTTTCTGATTTGCTTTATTATCCGTTTATTTTTGAAATATCGTGGGGTGGGGAGACGTGTTCCGTCGTTGGTTTTTGCCGTGTTGGGTCGTCGGCGTGGCAGTTTCGTTCGCACTGCCGGTTGTACCGCATTGGCCGTTTTGGTTGGCAGCTTTTGCGGTTTTTGCTGTGTCTGCAAGGCGGTTTGGATTTGCCGGTTTGATGTTGTGTGTTTTGGCGGGTGCTGCCTACGGTGTGTTCAGGACGGAGGCGGCATTGTCTTCCCAATGGCGGGCGGAGGCGGTTTCGGGTGTGCCGTTAACGGTGGAAGTGGCAGATATGCCGAGTTCGGACGGGCGGAGCGTCCGTTTTGCGGCAAAGGCCGTAGACGGCAAGGGACGGCGGTTCGACTTGTTGCTGTCTGATTATAAGCAACGTGAGTGGACGGTCGGGAGCAAGTGGCGGATAACGGCGCGCATGCGCCCTGTCGTAGGGGAATTGAACCTTAGGGGGCTGAACCGTGAGGCGTGGGCATTATCCAACGGGATAGGCGGCGTGGGGACGGTCGGTGCGGACAGGGTTTTGCTGCATGACGGAAGCGGTTGGGGGATTGCGGTTTGGCGCAGCCGGATCAGCCGCAATTGGCAGCAGGCGGATACGGACGGCGGGCTTTCAGACGGCATCGGGCTGATGCGCGCGTTGAGTGTGGGCGAACAGTCGGCATTGCGCCCCGAATTGTGGCAGGCGTTCCGACCGTTGGGGCTGACTCATCTGGTCAGTATCTCGGGTTTGCACGTTACGATGGTGGCGGTACTGTTTGCGTGGCTGGTCAGGCGGTTGTTTGTTTGTCTGCCGCGCCTTCCTTCCCGGCCGCGCGTGTGGATTTTGGCAGGCGGTTGTGCCGGTGCGCTGTGTTACGCGCTACTTGCGGGTTTTTCCGTACCGACGCAGCGCAGCGTTTTGATGTTGGCGGCATTCTCGTGGGCATGGCGTAATGGCAGGCGTTCGGTTTGGGTGGCATGGTGGCAGGCTTTGGGTGCCGTTTTGTTGTTTGACCCTTTAGCGGTTTTAGGTGTCGGTACCTGGCTGTCTTTCGGTTTGGTCGCAGCTTTGATATGGGCGTGTTCGGGGCGGCTGGGTGAAGGTAGGCGGAAAACCGCCGTGCGCGGACAGTGGGCGGCTTCGGTGTTGTCGGTGGTTTTGCTGGGCTATCTGTTTGCCTCTCTGCCTTTAATCAGCCCTTTGGTCAATGCGGTGGCGATACTGTGGTTTTCGTGGGTTCTGACGCCGCTGGCATTGCTGGGTTCGGTCGTGCCGTTTGCGCCGCTTCAGCAGGCGGCAGCATTCTTGGCGGAATACACTTTGCGGTTTTTGGTATGGCTTGCCGGCGTGTCGCCGGAGTTTGCCGTTGCTGCCGCACCTTTGCCGCTGTTGGTTTTGGCATTATGCGCCGCCTTGTTTGTCCTTTTGCCGCGCGGTTTGGGTTTGCGTCCGTGGTCGGCGGCGGTTCTGGCTGGATTTGTGTTTTACCGTCCTGAGGCGGTACGTGGAAACAGTGCGGAAGTCATCGTTTGGGATGCGGGTCAGGGTTTGTCGGTGCTGGTACGGACGGCAAATCATCATCTTTTGTTTGACACCGGAACTGCATCGGCGGCGCAGACGGGGATTGTGCCGAGCCTGAATGCGTCGGGCGTACGGTATTTGGACAGGTTGGTGATTTCCCACCATGACAGCGATCATGATGGCGGTTTGCAGGCGGTGAGGAATATTCCTGATGGCGGAATGTATGCTGGACAGCCGGAATTTTATGAGGGCGCGCGGGCCTGTACGGAGCAGTATTGGCGGTGGGACGGCGTGGATTTCGAGTTTTTGGTGCCGTCTGAACGCAATGAGTCGGACGACAACGGGAAAAGCTGTGTACTCCGCGTAACGGCCGGCGGTGCGGCTTTGCTGGTAACCGGCGATTTGGATACGAAGGGTGAGGAAAGCCTGGTCGGCAAGTATGGCGGCAACCTGTACAGCCAGGTGTTGGTGCTGGGGCATCACGGCAGTAATTCATCATCTTCAGGCGTGTTCCTGAATACGGTTGCACCCGAATATGCTGTTTCATCCAGCGGTTATGGCAATGCCTACAAACATCCGACCGAGGCGGTGCAGAACCGTGTCCGTGCACACGGCATCAAGTTGTTGCGGACGGATTTGTCGGGTGCGCTGGTATTTGGTTTGAGTCAAGATGGTGTGAAGGCAGGTCGTCTCAAAAATTATCGGTTTTATTGGCAGAGAAAGCCGTTTGAGTGAATGACGGTTTGGGCTGAAACGGAAAATGCCGTCTGAAAGGGTTTCAGACGGCATCCGGACATCGGTGCGGAATCAGTGCCAGTAACGCCACCAGGGCATATCGTCAGACCGCCACGGCTGCTTTAAGAACGGGCTTTTCGGAAAGTTGGTTTCCAAAACGCGGTGTGTGTCGGCAGCAAGCTGGGGCTTGTCCAACTTCTTGTAGGCAAGTTCCAATATGGCCAGTGATTCTTCGACATAGCGTGTATTTTGATAGCTGCCGATGATTTTTTGGGCGCGGTTGGCGGCGGCGATATATGCGCCGCGTTTCATGTAGTAACGCGCTACCGACATTTCATTGCCGCCCAAAGCATCGACCAGTTTGATCATGCGTGCGGTCGCATCGGCGGCGTATTTGCTGTTGGGGAAGCGTTGGACGAGTTCCGCAAAGGCCTGATACGCTTCGCGGTTGGCTTTTGGGTCGCGGTCGGACCAGTCTTGCGAGGCTAGCTTGTTCAAGAAAGACTGATCTTCGTTGAACAGTACCAAACCGCGCAGGTATAGCGCGTAGTCCATATTCGGGTGTTGAGGGTGAAGGCGGCGGAAGCGGTCAATGGCGGCCAGCGCCTTATCCTTCTCATCATCTTTATAGTAAGCGTATGCCGTATCCAGTTGGGATTGCTGGGCATGGCGGCTGGTAGGGAAGCGCGATTCCAAGATTTCGTATAATTTGACAGCTCGCGTATAATTGCTGCTGTTCAGCTCGTCCTGGGCTTCGGCATAGAGTTTTTCCACACTCCAGTCTTGGGTAATCTGGGCATCTTTATCTACCGTACCTTTGGTGGCACAGGCACTCAGTGCCAAACCTAATGAAACCGTTAAAAGAATTTTTTTCATGCAGAATACTTCCTTTGATAATGAATCCGATTATAGCGATGATTCAGACTTTGTGTCAGCCCCGGAAACCGAAAACTGTATTTATCTGACTGTTCCGCTCGAGCTTGCCGGCGGGCGGTTGGATGCGGTATTGGCAAAACTTCTGCCAGACTATTCGCGCAGCCGGTTGACATCATGGATTAGAGAAGGCGCGGTTATTGTAAACGATAAACCTTCGCAACCCAAAGACAAAATGATAGGCGGTGAGCAAATCCGTGTAACCGTCCGTCCGAGTGAGGAAAATCTGGCGTTTGTTCCAGAGCCTATGGCTTTGGACATCGTCTACGAAGACGATACCGTCATCGTCGTCAACAAACCGGCCGGACTGGTCGTCCATCCGGCCGCAGGAAACTGGAGCGGTACCCTGCTCAACGGCCTGTTGGCGCACTGTCCCGAATTGAGCCAAGTACCGCGCGCGGGCATCGTACACCGTTTGGACAAAGAAACCAGCGGTCTGATGGTGGTCGCCAAAACCCTGCCGGCGCAAAATTCCCTTGTGCAACAGCTTCAAGAGCGCACGGTCAAACGCATTTACCGCGCCGTCGCCAACGGTATCGTTCCCTTTGACGGTAAAATCGAAACCCAAATCGGACGCGATCCGCACAACCGTCTGAAAATGGCAGTCGTCAAATTCGGCGGCAAACCAGCCGTTACCCACGTCAAAGTGTTGGAACGCTATCTTGCTCACAGTTATATCGAATGCTCGCTCGAGACAGGCAGGACGCACCAAATCCGCGTCCATATGCGCGAGGCCAACCATCCGCTTGCCGCCGACCCGGTTTACGGCAACCTGCGCCATCCGTGCGGCGACACGGTGAAAGAAGCAGTTAAAAGTCTGGGCGCGCGTCAGGCATTGCACGCCTACCGCTTGAGTTTCGTCCATCCGAAAACCGGCGAAACCGTTTCCTTCGAAGCCCCGATTCCCGACGATATGTATCACCTGCTGTCCGTATTGCGCCTCGAAGCCGGTTTGGATTCCTCCTTGGACAATGAAGAAGAATGGCAGGACAAACTCGGCGCGGATGACGACGATGATTGGAACGAAGACGACTATGATGTCGAAGTGGTTTATGTAAGGGAGTGAGGCGGCTTGAAAGGCGGGGCGAACGCAGGCAGCCGAATCGGAGCAGCCGGGCAATCGTCCCCGCCGATTTCAAACAAAGGCCGTCTGAAGGGGCCGGGCAGAAACCGCCGGTTTCGTTTGCCCCGTTCAGACGGCATTATGATGAAAGGCGTTTAGGGTTTTTTATGTTTACTGGCTTTGGCCGCCCAATAAGTTGCCAGCAGCGAGCCGGAGATATTGTGCCACACGCTGAACAATGCGCTGGGAACGGCAACAACCGGCGCGGCGGCAAAGTGTGCGGCGGCAAGGGCGGCGCCTAAGCCTGAGTTTTGCATACCGACTTCGATGGCTAGCGTTTTTTGTGCATCATAAGGCAGGCCGGTCCATTTGGCGGCAAAGAAGCCGAGCAGGTAGCCGATGCCGTTGTGGAGTACGACAACCGCAAAAATCAGCAGGCCGCTTTCCATAATCTTGCCTTTGCTTGCCCCGACTACCGCGCCGATAATCAGCACGATGGCGGCAACGGAAACTAGCGGCAGCGCATCGGTCAGCTTTTCGGTTTTACTGCCCAAAACCTTATGGACAATCAAACCCAAAACAATGGGGAGTAAAACCATTTTGACGATGGACATCAACATACCGGCCGCTTGGATTTCCAGCATTTCGCCGGCAAGCATCAGGAAGATGGCGGGAGTCAGCAATGGGGAAATCAGGGTGGAAACAGACGTAACGGCAACCGATAAAGCCACATTGCCACGCGCCAGATAGGTCATCACATTGGAAGCCGTACCGCCCGGGCAGCAGCCGACCAAAATCACGCCGACCGCGATTTCGGCAGGCAGGTCCAACAGTTTGGACAGCAGCCAGGCGGTTGTCGGCATAATGGCGAATTGTGCGATTACGCCGATGATGACGGCTTTGGGATGTTTGAACAAAATATCGAAGTCGGAAGGTTTGAGCGTCAAACCCATACCGAACATAATAATGCCCAACAGCCAAGGAATATAAGGCCCCGCCCATTTGAAGGTGTCGGGCGCGAAAAAAGCGGCGGCGGCAAAGAGCGCGGCCCAGAGGGAAAATGTTTTTCCGATAAAGCTGCTGATTTTACTGAGGATATTCATAATAATGTGTTGCGTGTTTGTTTTTAAGGGAAGGCAAGCATACACGCCTTAACCTTAATTTGCAAAATAACCGTGCCTAAACAATGCCGTCTGAAAGTGGAGATTAGTTTTCAGACGGCATCGCCCGAGAGGTGTCGGAAACGGACTGCATCCAGTTGAAACCCGTCTGTTTATAGCGATAGAATCTAATCGGAGGGTAGTCTCGTTCGGGCAACACGCAGTGCGGTGCTTGATGTGCCATCCCCTGTTGAAACATATAGTGGATTAAATTTAAATCAGGACAAGGCGACGAAGCCGTAGACAGTACAAATAGTACGGCAAGGCGAGGCAACGCCGTACTGGTTTAAATTTAATCCACTATATAAAGCTCGGAGAAGGTATATAAGGGCATCATTCCTGCACCGGCAAGAATCCGAACCTGAACGTTTGAAAACAATCCCGAATCTCCGAATTCCCGCCTGTGCGGGAATGACGAAAAAACAAGCATCCATTTGCCCCGAAGGCAGTTAATCAACCCTTTCCGCCACACACCTATTCCAATATCCAATGAAAACCATCACAGAAACTCTAAACCTCGTCCCGCAGGACAAAGATTTCCTGATTGCCGACTGGCCTGCGCCCGCCAACGTTAAAACCCTGATTACCACACGCAACGGCGGCGTGAGCCAAGGTGTGTATCAAAGTTTGAACCTCGGTTCGCACGTCGGCGATAATCCCGATGCTGTGCGCCGCAACCGTAAAATCGTGCAGGAACAGGTCGGGCTGCCCGTCGCCTACCTCAATCAAATTCACAGCACCATTGTCGTCAATGCTGTCGAAGCGTTAGGCAACACGCCCGACGCAGACGCTTCGGTGGACAATACGGGAAAAGCCGCCTGTGCCGCGATGACTGCAGATTGCCTGTCTGTCTTGTTCTGTGATAAAGCCGGTACGGTCGTCGCTGCCGCACACGCCGGCTGGCGCGGTTTGGCGGGCGGCGTATTGCAAAACACCCTAGCCGCGATGAATGTCGCACCCGTCGAAATCATGGCATATCTCGGCCCTGCCATTGGCGCGGACGCGTTTGAAGTCGGACAAGACGTGTTCGACGCATTTTGCGCGCCCATGCCCGAAGCCGCGGATGCATTCGAAGACATCGGCGGCGGTAAGTATCTTGCCGACATCTACGCGTTGGCGCGTTTGGTTCTGCGCCGCGAAGGGGTGGACATGATTTACGGCGGCACGCATTGTACCGTCTTGGAACGCGACACTTTCTTCTCCTACCGCCGTGACGGGATGACGGGGCGCATGGCGAGCCTGATTTGGCTGGATAGGAATGCCGTCTGAAAATACCGCTGATATAATCTACCGACTTTGTGCTTTTGAGAAAGGCAAAATATGAACAAAATATTGCTTACCGCCGCGGTGCTGATGTTGGGCGCATGCGGTTTCCATTTGAAAGGGCAGAGCGGCGCTTTGCATACGCCCGCTTATAAAAACTGGCACATTGAAGGCGGTCAGGCATTGCAGTTTCCTTTGGAAACCGCGCTTCATCAGGTCTCGGTCCGTGTTACGGATACCGGCGGCGCACCGATGACCCTGCGTATCAACAATATTTCCCAGCGCAAGGAGACCTATACCATCACCCGTGCGGCGGCGATTAACGAATATCTCTTGGTGCTGACGGTTGAAGCACAGGTGCTGAAACACGGCGAATCTGTGGGCAGACCGATGACTGTTTCCGTCCGCCGTATTTTGGATTATGCGGACAATGAGATTTTGGGCAAACAGGAAGAAGAAGAAACCCTGTGGGCAGAAATGCGGCAGGATGCCGCCGAACAAATTGTCCGCCGCCTGACCTTCCTAAAGGCAGAATAAAGTGGCGGCATATACCGGGCATATCGATGAGGACGCACCTTTAAAACCGCTGTACGTCATTCATGGCGAGGAAGAGCTGCTGCGTATCGAGGCATTGGATGCATTGAGGGCGGCGGCAAAGAAACAAGGTTACCTCAATCGGGAAGTTTATACGGCAGACAATGCCTTCGATTGGAACGAGCTGCTGCATTCGGCAGGCGGAGCAGGTCTGTTTGCCGACTTGAAACTGTTGGAACTGCATATCCCTAACGGCAAGCCCGGCAAAGCCGGTGGCGAGGCACTGCAAACTTTCGCCGTCCGCCTGCCGGAAGATACGATAACGGTGGTTTTACTGCCGAAACTGGAAAAAAACCAGCTTCAATCCAAATGGTTTGCCGCATTGGCAGCCAAGGGGGAGGTGTGGGAAGCCAAGCCGGTCGGCGCGGCGGCTTTACCGCAATGGATACGCGGCCGATTGGGAAAAATCGGTCTGTTTATCGAAGCCGACGCATTGGCACTGTTTGCGGAACGGGTGGAAGGCAACCTGCTGGCGGCACGTCAGGAAATCGACAAGCTCGGGCTGCTGTATCCGAAAGGGCATACCGTCAATATCGATGAGGCGCAAACCGCCGTTGCCAATGTTGCCCGCTTTGACGTTTTTCAGCTTGCCGGCGCATGGATGAAGGGTGATGTGCCGCGCGTATGCAGGTTGTTGGACGGATTGCAGGAGGAAGGCGAAGAACCGGTACTGTTGCTGTGGGCGGTAGCCGAAGACATCAGGACGCTGATCCGTCTGGCTGCTTCCTTAAAACAGGGGCAGAGTGTCCAATCCGTACGCAACAGTCTCAGACTTTGGGGTGAAAAGCAGACGCTCGCTCCGATTGCGGTTAAACGGATTTCCATCTCCCGCCTGCTTGATGCGCTTAAAACCTGTGCCAAAATCGACAGGATTATCAAAGGTGCAGAAGAGGGCGATTCATGGGCGGCGTTCAGACAACTCGTCATTTCACTGGCAGAATAAAGCGGCAATCCCTAAAATCCGAAAATACTGTAAAATACCGTTAATCCTGAAAAGTATTCACCAATCCGTCTGAAAACATTTCAGACGGCACGACCACCTCAATAAAGGAACATCAACCCTATGGACAATAAGACCAAACTGCGCTTGGGCGGCCTGATTTTACTGACTACCGCCGTTTTAAGCCTCATTATCGTATTGATTGTCGATTCCTGGCCGCTTGCCATCCTGCTTGCCGCCATCATCGTCGCTGCCGCCGCGGGCGGTTTTGTTTGGACCAGCCGCCGTCAGCAGCGTCTGTTTATCGAACGTCTGAAAAAATTCGACATTGATCCGGAAAAAGGCAAAGTCAATGAGGCCAACCTGCGCCGTATGTATCATAGCGGCGGACAATACCAGAAGGATGCCGTTACTTTAATCTGCCTGTCGCAAAAATGTTCGGTTGACGAGGCGCATGCCATGTTCAAAAAACGTCCGTCCCGTCAGGAAATCAACCAAATGGCGGCAAAACAGTCGCGCGGTCAGAAACGTCCGCACCGTTAACCGCCCTAGGCATATCTGCATGAATGCCGTCTGAAACCCGCCGGTGTTTCAGACGGCATATCCCGACTGAAAAGATGATGACACTGAAAACCGCCCCGCTCAAACGCCGCTTTGCCGCCATGCTGTATGAGATGCTGCTGGTCGGTGCGGCAACCTGTCTGGCAGCATTGCTTGCCGGTATTGCCGCCATTTTTCTGAATCCCGTTTCTATCGCGTTTTCTGCATTGGTAACAAGTATCCTGATAATGGGATCATGGTGGCTTTATTTCCGTGCCAACTGGCACGGGCAGGGACAGACCTTGGCGATGAGGACATGGAAGATAGGCTTGTGCGATATTAACGGTATGCAGCCGTCTCTGCACTTGCTCCGCCTGCGTTTTATTTGGGCATGCATATTTATCGTATTCATCCCTATGTTAGCCTATGCCGGATTACGCCACCTGCTCGGTATTTCACCCAAGGATGCATTCGGTGCGGCATTGATTTGGCTGATTTTACCGTGGGGGTTCGCACTGCTGAATCCAGACCGGCAGTTTCTGTATGATTTTCTTGCAGGAACAAGATTGGTGGAGGTTAAAGGAAAGTCTTAAGCCTTTATACCGCAAAGGTTTCAAACTGAAAAAATGCCGTCTGAAAGGGCTTTCAGACGGCATTTGGTTATTGGGGAAACCGATTATTCGATATTTTGCACTTGTTCCCGCATCTGCTCGATTAAGACTTTCAGTTCGACAGAGGCTCGGGTGCATTCGGTAGCAATAGATTTGCTGCCCAAGGTATTGGCCTCACGGTTTAATTCCTGCATCAGGAAATCCAAGCGTTTTCCGCTGCTGCCTTTGTGTTCGGTAACGATGCGGCGTACTTCGTCGATATGCGTGTGCAGGCGGCTGAATTCTTCGTCGATGTCGGATTTTTGAATAAAGAGGGCAAATTCCTGTTGCAGCCTGTCATTATTGATGTCGCCGACTGCTTCGACGAGGCGCGAGCGGATTTTTTCTTTATGTGTTTCCAGCAGGGTAGGAAAGAGTTCGCTTAATGCATCTATGATTTCTTCCATGTTTTCAAGGCGTTGTAACAGGTGCTCGCCTAATTTCTTACCTTCCCGCTTGCGTGCGGCAGTGAAGTCTTTTAACGTTTTTTCGGTCAGTTCGGTAATGCTTTTTGCCAATTCTTCCGTATTTTCCCTTTGGCTTGCCAATACGCCGGGAAAACGTAAAATATCGGCAACCCCCAATTTTGCCAGGTCATGATGTTTACGGAGGGTTTGGTTGATTTCTGCCAGTTGTCCGACCAAGTCGTGATTCAGTTCCAAAGATTGGTTTCTGTTTTCCGTATCTTGAATTTGGATTTTGCATTCGACTTTGCCGCGTGCGATATGGGATGAAATTTTCTCGCGGATACCGCTTTCCAAATGGCGCAAATCATCCGGCATCCTGATTTGAATATCTAGAAAACGGTGGTTGACCGCACGCAGGTCGAGATTGATGCGTTTGCTGCCGCATTCTTCTGCCGTATTGGCAAATCCGGTCATACTGTGGATATGGATGGTTTTGCTCATTTTCTCCTCCGAAGTCCGTTAAAATATAATCAATATATCACATCTGTATGGGACTAAGTGCTTCAGGATGTGAAAAATTAAAGATTTGGTGCGCTATATGGGCACCATGAGCTCTTGTCGCTGCAAGAAAGGGAAGTGTATCAGGCAAAACTTCCAAAATTGGAACAGGCTATGGGTGTCTTTACCAAAATAATTTTGACAAGCCGTTGGTTGAAAGTACTGATTTATACAGACTTGATTGTAGTACAGGCAATTTATCAATTCGACCAATCTTTTTGAGAAACAGTTTATATGGCAGTGTCTGATTCATGTTGGTTTTTAATTTCGGCAATTGCAACGACGTGGACGTATAAAATCGTATACAGCACGACACACAAGCCTCATCAGGGTTTCTATTATAAAAAACACCCGACAAGCCGACTTGTCGGGTGTTTAATTATGCCTATTTCAAACCGCTTCGGCTTCTTCGGCAAGAAAACCACGCAGTTTCTGCATAGCTTTCGCTTCAATCTGGCGGATGCGCTCGGCAGAGACTCCGTATTCTGCAGCAAGCTGGTGCAGCGTCAGACCGCCGTCATCTTGAAGCCAGCGGCTTTCTACAATACGGCGGCTCCTGTCATCCAGTTGCGCCAAAGCGTTTTGCAGACCTTCTGTTTGCAGCGCGTAATGCGCCTGTTTCGACAGTTGGCGGCTCGGTTCGGAATCGTGGTCGGCAAGCCAGTCGATGGGGGCGAAGCTGTCTTCGTCATCGCTGTTGTCCGCCATGATGGCGATGTCGTGTCCGGTCATGCGCTGTTCCATTTCCAGTACTTCGGAAAGTTTGACACCCAAATCATCGGCGATTTCCTGTGCTTCTTTAGGAGACAGGGCATTAAGGTTTTTACGCATGCTGCGCAGGTTGAAAAACAGCTTGCGTTGCGGCTTGGTGGTGGCAACGCGGACAAGGCGCCAGTTCCTCAGGATGAATTCGTGAATTTCCGCTTTAATCCAATGCACGGCAAATGAAAACAGGCGTGCACCTCGACCTGGCTCGTAGCGTTTGACCGCCTTCATCAGACCGATATTTCCTTCTTGAATCAGGTCGGCCTGATTCAGTCCGTAGCCGTCATAGCCACGTGCGATGGAAACGACCACACGAAGGTGGGACAGGATAAGTTGTTTGGCAGCATTGAGGTCACCTTTGCGTTGGCGTTCTGCAAGGTGCGTTTCTTCGTCCAAGGTCAGCATGGGGATGCTGTTGACGGTGTGGATATATTGTTCGAGGCTGCCGTTGCCGCTTTGAATGGCAGGTAATGCAAAAGCGTTATTCATTTGAGGCATTTCCTTTCGGCTGGAACCGCGGGTTTGCGGTTGGGTGTTCGGATACAGTATATCACTGCTTGGATTGTGTTTTGTACGTTTGATAAAAGATATGCGGTAGGGGTTGATAAATAGGGAAATTTTATATCTGATTTTGATTGATTTTTTAAACCTGATATTTTAGGTCGATTTGGATATTATATTACATTCGGTTCTGTATGTAAACAGTATCATGGAAAAGACTGTCCGCTTTGGCGGACAGTTCCGGCATTAGGATTTTTTGTTGCGGAATATGAAAAGTATCAGTGTGATAAGGGTCAATATTCCTATCAACGGCCATGAGCTGCCGGCTTTCATATAGGGCGTTTCACCGGTATAGCCTTTAATGTGTCCTTCCAATATGGTTTCGGTATCGGGTTGTGCTTGGGCAATGATATTGCCTTTGGGTGAGATGATTGCAGTCGCTCCGGTGTTGGTTGCGCGAACCATATAACGGCCGAGTTCCATGGCGCGTGCCTGGGACTGCTGTAGTTGTTGGTACATGGCGTTGGATTTTCCATACCATGCCATGTTGCTGATGTTGGCAAGCAGGGTGGAATCTTTTGCAGTAGTAATCAGTTCGTCGCCGAAACCGTCTTCGTAGCAGATGTTGAAGGCGACTTTTTGGTCTTTCATTTGAAGGGTGGGTTGGTTGTCGCCGCCTTTGCGGAAGTCGGAAAGGGGCATGTCCATCATTTTGTAGAGTGGCGTGGTCAGAAAGGGTAGAGGTTTGTATTCTCCAAAGGGGACAAGGTGGTTTTTGGCATAATAGGGTATGCCGTTCGGATTGTTTTCTTGATAGCCGGTCAGGTTGATGACGGCATTTTCGTAGCCGCTGCCGTCTGAAGTGTATTGGCTGATGCCTACGGCGAGTGCGCTGCCGTTGTTTTGTGCCTGTTCGGCAAATTGTGCCAGTATGTTTTCCGGCAGGTTCTGACGCATGACGGGAATGGCGGTTTCGGGCATGATGACGATGTCGGCAGTGGTTTTGCCGACTTGTTCGTAATATTTTTGTATGGTCGGGATAACTTGGTCTTCACGCCATTTGAGGGTTTGTACGACATTGCCTTGCAGGAGGGCGACGGTTCGGGTGCTGCCGTCCGGACGGGTAAAGTCGGTTTGCTGCGCGGTATAGCCGACGGTAATTAGGATGGCAATCAGGATAATCGGAAACAGGCGTTTCCGGGGTGGGATGCTGCCGTCGCTTGCCAAAACCAACCATGTGCCGAGGAAGGCGGTTGCCAGTGTAACCATATGGATGCCGCCTAAAGAGGCAAAACCGGCGAGCGGGCTGTCTGAAACGATTTGCGAGTAGCCCAGTGCGCCCCAGCCGAATCCGGTTAGAAGGTGCTCTCGGGCAAACTCGGTCAGTGTCCACAAAACCGGCAATGCCAAGCCGGTTTTTATGCTTCGCGGCAGGGTAAATTTTTTCCATAACCAGAAACAGAGTGCCGGATAGAGGGCAAGGTAGGCGGGGAGCAGGAAGGTCAGCGGTACGGCATAGAGGTTGGGGAGTCCAGAAATGTCGTGGAGGGCGGTGTGTATCCAGTAGAATTGTGTTGAATATGCAGTCAGGGCAAATAGGTAGGCAGATGAAACGGCAAAGCGCGGACGCAGTTCGATGAGTCGGACAAATGCGCCGAAAATCAAGGGCATCAGCCAAAAGTGGTAATAGGGTGCGAAGGTAAAGGGGGTGGCGGCGGCAAAGAGGATGAGCAGGGGCCAGTAGAGGGAGGGGTGTTGCCAGTATTTGTCTAGTTTGGGAAACATGGGTGTCTGTCTGTTTGGAGTGGTGCCGTCCGAGCGTTTTTCAGACGGCATGGTGCATCGGAAAGGAGGTCAGTGTCTGCGGAAACAGTTTATCAGAGGCAGTACGGCGGCACAGGCAAGGGAACCTGCTGCCAGTCCGATCAAAAGGTCGGACAGGTGGGATATCCATCCGCTGTCCCAATGGTGTGTGTGGATGAAGTCATGTAGGAAACCCAGATTGTGGGAAACCAGTCCGCCGCCGACAAGGAACATGGCTATCGTGCCGGCGATGGCCAATCCGCGCATAAACCAAGGCATAAAGGAAATAAGTGTACGTCCTGTCCGGCGCAGAAGGTTTTGCGGCCGCTTCATCAGCAGTATACCTAAGTCGTCAAGTTTGACAATGACGGCAACTAGGCCGTATACGAAAACCGTCATGCCGATGCCTATTGCCGCCATAACCAGCGAACGTGTCAGCAGCCCGTATTGTCCGACCGTACCCAGTGCGATAATGATGATTTCTGCAGAGAGGATAAAGTCGGTACGGATAGCGCCTTTGATTTTTTCCTGTTCGTCCCCGCCTGCGGCTGTTTCTGCTTCAAGATGTACGTTACGGTGGAGGAATTTGTGCAGTAGTTTTTCAACGCCTTCAAAACACAGATAAATACCGCCGATGGTCAGGAGCGGGGTGATTGCCTGTGGTAGGAAGGTGGAAAGCAGCAGCGCGGCAGGAATGAGGATCAGTTTGTTGAACAGTGAGCCTTTTGCCACAGCCCATATGATTGGAAGCTCACGCTCCGAGGATACGCCTGCAACCTGATTGGCATTGAGTGCCAAATCGTCGCCGACCACGCCGACGGTTTTTTTTGCGGCAGTTTTGGTCATAAGCGCGACATCGTCCAGTACGGCGGCGATATCATCCAAAAGCGTAAACAGTGAGGCAAAAGCCATGGTTATTCCGAAATGAAGGTACACATCCCGATATTATATAGGAGAATGGCCGGTGTGAGGTTCGGATGGAATAATGAGGGCTTAAGCAGCCTGGCTGTAATGATGATGGAAGAGGGCGGAATTTTCGGAAAGGGTTGTGAGATATTGAGTTTTTTGAACCCTGATTCTATGGGTTTTAAGGGTGGTTGGTCATTTGGACGGGATATGCAGGCTGCCTTTACCGGGAAGGATACCGTTATTTTCGCGCCGGGTTTAGAGTATGCTGCCTCCTGTTGGTATGATAACGGTTGGTGGTGATTGGGAACCTGATTTTATTATGGCAAATTTTGCCGGCCGGTTTTTATCGGGTGAGATTTTGTGCGGGTGGTCGGCGTATGCGGTTTCCCAGTTTGGGATGGGGTTGGTATGTGTCTGTATTGCTTTTGGACACGCCGCCATCCTGACGGTGGAATGGCAATATTGGTTCTGTCGTTTTGAAAATGCGGTATTGGGATACTTTGGTTTAAATGCCGTCTGAAGTCGGATTGGGGGATTTCAGACGGCATCTTGCTAAGGTTAAGGTTTTTTGTTTTTTGCCTGTTTGACGTCTTTTTCGGTAATCGTGCCGCCACCGTTGTCGAAGGTGTTCATGATGTAGGTGGCGACGGCGGCAATATCGGTATCGCTGATGGCGGTTGCCGGCATAAAGCCATTGTAGGTTTTGCCGTTGACCTTAATGGTGCCGTTGATGCCTTTAACCATACTGTGCAGCAGGACTTGCGGTTTTTTCATAATAAAATCGGAACGGTAAAGCGGAGGAAACATGGCCCCCCGTCCTTCTCCTTTTTTTCCGTGGCAGGCGGCACAATTGGATTCGTAGGTTTTTTGCCCATTTGCCGCCTGGGGGGAATCGGCGGCAGAAACGGTGGTATAGAGTAAGCCCAAAACCAAGGCGGGCAGCAGTCGGATTATGTTCATCGGGTTATCCTTTTGATGGTTGCGTCCAAAGCCATCATACCTGAAAGTGAGGTGAAATGCCGTCTGAAAGATTATTTTCAGACGGCATTTGGATGTGGGTCAAACGACTGTTTCAATACCAGCCACTAAGGTTCTCTTTTGCAAGTCCGGCGAGCGCGCCTATCCAGTCGGGATTGTCATTGAGGCAGGGGATATAGTGGTAGTTTTTACCGCCTGCTTCGTAAAACTGTTCACGCCCCATCAGGGCAATTTCTTCCATAGTTTCCAAGCAGTCGGCCAAAAAACCCGGACAAAATACATCCAGTTCGGTTACGCCTTGTTTGGGCAGTTTGTTAAACAAATCCTGAGTGCTGGGTGTAATCCATTTTGCCCTGCCGAATTGGCTTTGGAAAGACACGACATATTCGTCTTCGGTCAGATTTAGTGCTTGGGCAAGCAGTTTGGCGGTATGGCGGCATTCATCTGGATAGGGATCGCCGAGGTTGAAGTGTTTTTGCGGAATGCCGTGAAAGCTCAGCATCAGTTTCTTGCTGCGGCCGTATTCTGCCCAATATCGGAGGATATGGTTTTTCATTGCATCGATATAGCCCGTGTCGTCATAGAAGCGCGAAACGGTCCGTATGCTCATTTGGTTCCGTTGCAGCAGTAATTGTTCGCATACCTTGTCCACGGCGGCTCCACTGCTTGATGCGGCATATTGCGGATACAGCGGGATAATCAGCAGCCTGCCCACACCCTGTGATTTCAGTTCCGACAATACATCCGCCACCGAAGGGTTACCGTAGGTCATGGCATGACGGACAATCAGGCCGGGCATTTGTTCGGCAAGCGCGGCTGCCTGACGTTCCGTATAAACTTCTAAGGGGGAGCCTTCTTTAAACCAGATTTTTTCATAGGCATGCGCACTTTTCTTAGGACGCAGCGTCAGTATCAGGCCACGCAAGATCGGTTGCCACAACAGCTTCGGCAGTTCCACTACGCGTTGGTCGGATAAAAAGTCGCGCAGGTAAGGTTTGACGGCTTGCGCGGTCGGAGCATCCGGTGTGCCGAGGTTAAGCAGTAAGACGGCGGTACGGTTTTGGTCGGTGTAGGGAAGGGAGGGTTCTGGCAGGAAGCGGGGCATGGTCTGTTTCTTTGATGTGTATTGATAATATTAGATGTCTCTTTGTGCAAAAGGCCGTCTGAAAAACCGAGGGACAATCAAGATAAATGTTTTCAGACGACCTTGATAAGCATGGTTAAATCTCAATCCACGCCTCGTGCGCGGTTTTCATGGAATTGAGCCTGCCAATCGG
The DNA here is from genome assembly GCF_900475315.1 of Neisseria cinerea. NCBI lineage: Bacteria > Pseudomonadati > Pseudomonadota > Betaproteobacteria > Neisseriales > Neisseriaceae > Neisseria > Neisseria cinerea. The sequence continues at coordinate 351,278 of NZ_LS483369.1, forward strand.
CAAATTTGCCTTGTTCGATGGCTTCGCGCATTTCTGCCATGATGACTTGGTAGAAGTGCAGATTGTGGATGGTGTTGAGCTGTGCGCCCAAGATTTCTCCGACGCGGTGCAGATGGTGAAGGTAGGAGCGGCTGAAGTTCTGACAGGCGTAGCAGGTGCAGCTTTCGTCTATTGGGCGTTTGTCTAGCTTGTGTTTGGCGTTTTTGATTTTCAAATCTCCGAAACGGGTGAACAGCCATCCGTTACGCGCATTTCGGGTGGGCATGACGCAGTCGAACATGTCCACACCGTGTGCCACGCCGTACACCAAGTCTTCAGGCGTACCGACGCCCATCAAGTAATGTGGTTTGTGTTCCGGCAGGATAGGGCCGACAGCGCGCAACATGCGGTACATTTCGGGCTTGGGTTCGCCAACGGACAAGCCGCCGATGGCCAAGCCGGGGAAGTCGAGTTCTTCCAAACCTTTCAGCGATTCTTCACGCAAATCTTCATACATCGCGCCTTGTACAATGCCAAACAGCGCATTCGGGTTTTTCAGGCCTTCAAAAGCCTTTTTGCTTCGTTCCGCCCAGCGCAGGCTCATTTGCAGCGATTTTTGCGCTTGGCTGTGCGTTGCTTCGCCCGGGGTGCACTCGTCCAGTTGCATCACGATGTCGGAATTCAATACGGTTTGGATTTTCATCGACACTTCGGGCGAGAGGAACAGTTTGTCGCCGTTGATCGGGCTTTGGAATGTACAGCCTTCTTCGGTCAGCTTGCGCATGTCGGACAACGAAAATACTTGGAAACCACCCGAGTCGGTTAAAATCGGTTTATCCCAACCGATAAATTCGTGCAGACCACCGAATTGTTCGATGACTTCCAAGCCCGGGCGCAGCCACAGATGGTAAGTGTTGCCTAATATGATTCGCGCTTTGATGTCATGCAGATTTTGCGGGTTCATCGCTTTAACCGAACCATAAGTGCCGACCGGCATAAATACCGGCGTTTCGATTTTGCCGTGGTTCAGTTCCAAAGTGCCGCGGCGGGCATGACCGTCTTTTTTGTGTAAGGTAAATTTGAGCATAAGATTTAATGTAAGTCGGGCGGCTGTGTGTAAAAATATATTTTAAAGAGCTGCATTATAAATGATTTTTTACGGTTTTTTTATAAGACTCCCTAAATTGTGCAGGTTGCGGCAATGAAGAAACATACATGCCTCTTGCAAAAGACGGAATGAATCGTTACAATGCAAGAATTATTTGAAGGCACGTAGCTCAGTTGGTTAGAGCACCACCTTGACATGGTGGGGGTCGTTGGTTCGAATCCAATCGTGCCTACCAAATTTCCCAAACGGCATTTATGCCGTTATTTTTTAATGTTTTGGAGCCTTTTAATGTTGAACATTACCTTGCCGGACGGTTCGGTCCGCCAGTACGAATCACCCGTTACTGTAGCGCAAATTGCCGCATCTATCGGAGCTGGTCTGGCAAAGGCGACAGTGGCAGGTAAGGTAAACGGCAAATTGGTCGATGCGTGTGATCCGATTGCCGAAGATGCTCATGTTCAAATCATTACGCCTAAAGACAAAGAAGGCGTGGAAATTATCCGCCACTCCTGCGCGCACTTGGTCGGTCATGCGGTCAAGCAGCTTTATCCTGATGCCAAAATGGTTATCGGCCCGGTCATTGAAGACGGGTTCTATTATGATATCGCAACTGAAAAACCATTTACGCCTGATGATGTAGCCGCCATCGAAGCGCGCATGAAAGAGTTGATTGCACAAGACTATGATGTTATTAAAGTGATGACGCCCCGTGCAGAAACCATCAAAATTTTCCAAGATCGCGGCGAAGAGTACAAATTGCGTCTGATTGAAGACATGCCTGAAGTGGAAGCAATGGGTATGTATCATCATCAAGAATACGTCGATATGTGCCGCGGCCCTCACGTTCCCAATACCCGTTTCTTGAAAAACTTTAAGCTGACGAAACTGGCAGGCGCATACTGGCGCGGCGACAGCAATAATGAAATGTTGCAACGTATTTACGGTACGGCTTGGGCAAGTAAAGACGAATTGAAAGCCTATATCCAACGCATCGAGGAAGCAGAAAAACGCGACCACCGTAAGCTGGGTAAACAATTGGATTTGTTCCACCTGCAAGATGAAGCGCCGGGCATGGTGTTCTGGCATCCTAAAGGCTGGGCTTTGTGGCAAGTAATTGAGCAGCATATGCGCAAAGAGCTGAATGCTGCCGGTTATAAAGAGGTGAAAACGCCTCAGATTATGGATAAAACCTTCTGGGAAAAATCCGGCCACTGGGAAAACTATAAAGACAATATGTTCGTGACCAGTTCAGAAAAACGCGAATACGCGGTTAAACCGATGAACTGTCCGGGTCATGTGCAAATTTTCAATAACGGCTTGCGCTCATATCGCGATTTGCCAATGCGTTTGGCCGAGTTCGGTTCTTGCCACCGCAATGAACCAAGCGGTGCATTGCATGGTCTGATGCGTGTTCGCGGTTTTGTGCAAGATGATGCGCATATCTTCTGTACCGAAGATCAAATCGTTGATGAAGCACGTGCATTCAATGAATTGCTGGTTCGTATTTACAAACAATTCGGCTTCCATGATGTTGCTGTGAAGTTGTCCCTCCGCCCTGAGCAACGCGCAGGTTCTGACGAAGTTTGGGATAAAGCCGAACAAGGTTTGCGTGATGCATTGACCGCTTGCGGCGTAGAGTGGGAAGAATTGCCTGGCGAAGGCGCATTCTATGGTCCTAAGATTGAATATCATGTCAAAGATGCCTTGGGCCGCTCTTGGCAGTGTGGTACCCTGCAGTTGGACTTCGTATTGCCGGAGCGTTTGAATGCCGAATATGTAACAGAAAACAACGATCGTGCGCGTCCTGTAATGTTGCACCGTGCTATTTTGGGCTCTTTGGAGCGCTTCATCGGTATTCTGATTGAAAACCATGCAGGCTCATTCCCATTGTGGCTTGCGCCGGTTCAAATGGTGATTATGAATATTACCGAGAACCAAGCGGATTATTGTCGTGAAGTGGCTGCTAAATTGCAGGCGGCAGGCTTCCGTGTCGAATTGGATTTGCGTAACGAAAAAATCGGTTACAAAATCCGTGACAATAGCCAATACCGTTTCCCTTATCAAATCGTTGTCGGCGATAAAGAGAAACAAGAAAACAAAGTTGCGGTACGCCGCAAAGCAGAAGACTTGGGTTCTTTGAATGTAGATGATTTTATTGCACAATTGCAGCAAGAAATCACTGACGCCCTCGTCAATCATTAATTTTTATAGGAGTATTCATCATCGCTCAAGAACGCGAAGCACGAATCAATGGTGAAATTACCGCCAAAGAAGTGCGATTAATCAGTGAGTCAGGCGATCAGCTTGGTGTCGTTTCAGTTCGTGAAGCTCTGGCTATGGCCGAAGAGCAAGATGTCGATTTGGTAGAAATTTCCCCGACTGCCAAGCCGCCCGTATGCAAACTGATGGATTACGGTAAATACAAATACCAGCAAGCCAAGAAGCGCGACGAGGCCAAGAAAAACCAAAAGCAGGTACAAATCAAGGAAATTAAATTCCGTCCGGGTACTGATGAAGGCGATTATCAAATCAAGATGCGCAACATCAACCGCTTCCTTGCCGATGGTGACAAAGTTAAAGTGACATTGCGTTTCCGCGGTCGTGAGATGGCCCACCAACAATTGGGCGCCCAACTGCTTGAACGCGTAAAAGAAGAGTTGGCTGAAGTGGCACAAATCGAGTCCTTCCCTAAAATGGAAGGCCGCCAAATGGTGATGATGATTGCGCCTAAGAAAAAATAAAGCTATAATGCAAGGATTATTTCGATTGCCGCTCGGAATAAGGTTTAATTAGCGGCAAAAACCGTGGTATTTTGGGTTCCAAGTGTTTGAAATTTATTTCAAAACCCCTTATACCTTATCTAATAACGAATGGAGTTTTCCAATGCCTAAAATGAAAACCAAGTCTAGCGCGAAAAAACGCTTTAAAGTACTGGGTAACGGTGGTGTAAAACGCGGTCATGCGTTCAAAAGTCACATCCTGACCAAAAAAACCACTAAAACTAAACGTCAATTGCGCGGCACCGCTATGGTGGATTCACGTGATTTGGCTTCTGTTGCTAAAATGTTGCCCTACGCTTAAGGAGTTTAGAATATGCCACGCGTAAAACGCGGTGTTACCGCTCGTGCTCGTCACCAAAAAGTCTTCGCGTTAGCCAAAGGCTACCGCGGTCGTCGTAAAAACGTTTACCGTGTTGCCAAACAAGCGGTAATGAAAGCCGGTCAATACGCATACCGTGACCGTCGCCAACGCAAACGTCAATTCCGTCAACTGTGGATCGTTCGTATCAACGCAGGTGCTCGTGAAAATGGTCTGTCTTACAGCAAATTCATGAACGGCCTGAAACGCGCTGCTATCGAAATCGACCGCAAAGTGTTGGCTGATTTGGCTGTATTCGACAAAGCTGCATTTGCACAATTGGTTGAAAAAGCTAAAGCCGCTTTGGCTGCTTAATTCGATAAGATTATTTAAAAAGGAAGCTTGTGCTTCCTTTTTTCTTTTCTTAAAGAAATCCTATGTAGTTGATTTTCTTTCTTTAAACTCTATTTTTTTATACTAATTTGCGATAAAATAGGCCTATCTTATCAAACGGATTGGCCGCAGTAAGACAAAAGGCCGTCTGAACGGGTTTGCAATTAAATCCAACAGACGGCTTTGTTGTTTCAGACGGCCTGCCATCAACAAACAGACGATAAACCACCATGGAAAATGTAAACCGTATCGTTGCAGAAGGTATTGCCGCTATTGAAGCCGCGCAAGACTTCAATGCCTTAGAACAAATTAAAGCACGCTATCTTGGTAAAACCGGCGAATTGACCGGACTTTTGAAAACTTTGGGTCAAATGTCTCCTGAAGAGCGTAAAACCATAGGCGCGCACATCAACGAATGCAAAAATCAGTTTCAGACGGCCTTTAATGCCAAACGCGATGCCCTGAATGAAGCCAAGCTGCAAGCCCAATTGGCTGCAGAAGCCTTGGATATTACTTTGCCGGGCCGTGCTCAAGAACATGGTGGTTTGCATCCAGTTACTTTGACTTTGCAACGTGTGGTTGAGCTGTTTCACGGTATGGGTTTTGAAGTGGCGGACGGCCCTGAAATCGAAGACGATTTCCATAATTTCCAAGCCTTGAATATTCCTGCAAATCACCCAGCGCGTGCGATGCAAGATACTTTCTATGTTGAAAATGGTGACGTTTTGCGCACACACACTTCGCCTATTCAAATCCGCTATATGCTCGACAAAAAAGAGCCGCCTATCCGCATTATTGCTCCCGGCCGCGTTTACCGTGTGGACAGTGATGCCACTCACTCGCCTATGTTCCATCAAGCCGAAGGTTTGTGGGTAGAAGAGGGCGTAACTTTTGCCGACTTAAAAGCAGTGTTCACTGACTTTATCCGTCGCTTCTTCGAACGCGATGACCTGCAAGTGCGTTTCCGTCCGTCTTTCTTCCCGTTTACTGAGCCTTCTGCCGAAATCGACATTATGGGTGAAAACGGTAAATGGTTGGAAGTAGGTGGTTGCGGTATGGTACATCCTAATGTGTTGAAAAATGTGAATATTGATCCTGAGAAATATACCGGTTTCGCTTTCGGTATCGGTCTCGACCGCTTTGCCATGTTGCGCTACAACGTCAATGACCTGCGCTTGTTCTTCGATAATGATTTGAACTTTTTGAAGCAGTTTAAATAAATTTCAGATGGTCTTTTGATAGGCCGTCTGAAAAGTGAATAGATATTACTGATTTCGTCTGATAAAAATTTGTTTCAGACGGCCTGATAGTAGAGAAAATAATATGCAATTTCCTTATTCATGGCTGAAAACTCAAGCCAATCCTGATCTTTCTGCCGATAAACTGGAACATCTTTTGACCATGGCCGGTTTGGAAGTGGAAGAAATCGATACTGCTGCCCCTGCTTTCAGTGGCGTGGTTGTTGCCGAAGTAAAATCCGTTGAAAAACATCCTGATGCAGACCGTTTGAACGTTACCCAAGTTAATGCCGGTACGGGCGAGTTGGTTCAGATTGTTTGTGGTGCGCCAAATGTCAAGCCGGGCATTAAAGTGCCGTGTTCGTTGCCGGGTGCCGTTTTGCCGGGCAATTTCAAAATTAAGCCAACTAAAATGCGCGGCGTACCATCAAACGGTATGTTGTGTTCGACCAATGAACTGGGCTTGCCTGATGATGGTGTAGACGGTCTGCACATTCTGCCTGAAGATGCGCCTGTCGGTGCCAATATCCGCGAATACTTGGATTTGGACGATACGCTGTTTACGTTGAAAATTACGCCTAACCGCGCTGATTGCTTGAGTGTTAAGGGTATCGCGCGTGAGGTTTCTGCGTTGACTCAATGTGCGTTTACGCCTGTTGAAATTCAGACGGCCTCTATCGGCAGTGAGAAAAAACAGACTGTCCGTATTGATGCACCGGCCGACTGCGGCCGTTTTATCAGCCGCGTTATTGAAAATGTTAATGCGAAAGCGGCTACTCCCGATTGGATGAAACAACGTTTGGAACGCAGCGGTATCCGCAGCATTTCCGCATTAGTGGACATCGGCAACTATGTGATGCTGGAAATTGGTCAGCCTATGCATGTTTTCGATGCTGACAAGCTGTCAGGCAGTTTGATTGTCCGCCGTGCTCAAAATGGCGAGACTTTGGCGTGTCTGAACGAGAAGACGGTTACTTTGGCTGACAATACACTGGTGGTCGCTGATGAAAAAGGTGCGTTGAGCTTGGCCGGCTTGATGGGCGGCGAGGCAAGCGCGGTTTCAGGCGACACGCAAAATATCGTACTGGAAGCTGCTTGGTTTGCTCCGGAGATTATTGCCGGTAAATCCCGTCAATACGGTTTTGGTTCGGATTCTTCTTTCCGTTTTGAGCGTGGTGTGGATTACCGCTTGCAAGCTGATGCCATTGAGCGTGCTACCGAATTGGTGTTGCAGATTTGTGGTGGCGCAGCCGGTGAAATGGTTGAAGCACAAGGAAAATTGCCTGAGGCAAAACAGGTCGAATTGCGTTTAGGCCGTCTGAAAACGGTATTGGGCGTTGAAATCCCTGCCGAGCAAGTCGAAATTATCTTGCAACACTTGGGTTTGCAGCCTGAGAAAACTGCAGAAGGCTTCCGTGTTACTTCTCCTAGCTTCCGTTTCGATATCGAAATCGAAGCCGATTTGATTGAAGAAATCGGCCGCGTTTACGGTTATGAAAATATTCCCGACGACTATACTTCAGGCCGTCTGAAAATGTTGGCTTTGCCTGAAACCAAACGCCCGCGTTTTGCGGTTTATAACGAAATGGCGGCACGCGGTTACCGCGAAGTGGTCAGCTATGCGTTTGTGGATGAGCAATGGGAGCAAGACTTTGTTGCGAATACCAATCCTATCCGCCTGCAAAATCCGTTGGCGGTGCAGTATGCCGTCATGCGTTCTACGCTTATCGGCGGTTTGGTGGAAGTTTTGCAAAACAATTTGAACCGTAAGCAAAACCGTGTACGCGTATTTGAAATTGCCCGTGTGTTCAGCAAAGATTCGGCTGATCAATGTGTTCAAAACGAACGTATCGGTGGTTTGTGGTATGGCTCCGTGCAGCCTGAGCAATGGGGAGAGAAAACACGCAATGTGGATTTCTACGATATGAAAGCTGATGTTGAGAGTCTTTTGAAAAACAAGGAAGTATCCTTTGTTAAGACCGAACATCCGGCATTACATCCTGGACGTGCCGCCAATATTGTTTCAGATGGCCGGGTAGTTGGTTTTGTTGGCGAATTGCATCCGAAATGGCTGCAAAAATATGATTTGCCGCAAGCACCGCTGGTATTTGAAATCGATATGGATGCGGTATTGGGTCGTGAGAAAACCCGTTATCAGTCCGTATCCAAATTCCAACCTGCACGCCGAGATTTGGCATTTGTAATGCCTGAGGCTGTAACGCATGATGATTTGTTAAATGCCCTGAAAGCGGCGGCAAACAAGCTGGTTCAAGAAATCAGCGTGTTTGACGTTTACCGCGGCACGGGCGTGCCTGAAGGCATGAAAAGCGTTGCCGTTAAAATCATTTTACAAGATATGGAAAATACGCTGACAGATGAAGTCATCGAGCCGGTTATCGGAAAACTGATTGATGCGGCAACAGCAGCAGGAGCGCAACTGCGCGGTTGAGAAATAAATATTCGCTTGAATTTTAAATAGAAATTGGTAATAATCTACACCTGCTTACAACAGAAGGTAATAATATGACATTAACTAAAGCCGAATTGGCCGATATTTTGGTAGATAAAGTCAGCAATGTAACCAAAAACGATGCCAAAGAAATCGTCGAACTCTTTTTTGAAGAAATCCGCAGCACTTTGGCTCGCGGCGAAGAAATCAAAATTTCCGGTTTCGGTAATTTTCAGTTGCGCGACAAACCGCAACGCCCCGGCCGTAATCCGAAAACCGGCGAAGAAGTACCGATTACCGCCCGCCGCGTAGTCACTTTCCATGCCAGCCAGAAACTTAAAGGCATGGTGGAACATTACTATGACAAACAACGTTGATCTGACGATTCCTGCAAAACGTTATTTTACGCTGGATGAGTTGTGCAGGCTGTTGCAAATCGAACCCGAAGGATTTGCACGTTGGCAGCACGATCACGGCGTAGTCGTAGGTCATGGCGGCGAACACTATACCCGTTTGGATGTGGTCAAACTGTTGAAACTGCGAAGTACGTTTGCTCCGTATTCGGCTGATGGGGAGTCAGGTTCGGATGGTGATCCTCAGGTTACGGTTCAGGAAATCAGAGACAGCCTGAAAGAGCTGTTGGCTGATTTGGATAAGGAACTGGGCTGATTTGAAACCGGTTGCAGATATGCAGCCGGTTTTATTTTTGCATGGTAAGAATAATTTTTGCGTGATTTCACGTTTACTTGCCGGAAGCATATGGTATCGTTTGCGGGAAGACGGTAGTTGCGCGTTCCAAGTAAACGGTTTTTTCGGTTATTCAAATATCAAAAGGATGATGATTAATGAGATTTTTCGGTATTGGTTTTTTAGTATTGCTGTTTTTGGAGATTATGTCGATTGTGTGGGTTGCCGATTGGCTGGGTGGTGGCTGGGCATTGTTTCTGATGGTTACGGGTTTTGTTGTCGGCGTGCTGATGCTCAGGCATACGGGGATGTCCGGTATTTTATTGGCGGGAGCCGCAATGAGGAGCGGGGGGAAAGTGTCTGTTTATCAGATGTTGTGGCCCATCCGTTATACGATGGCTGCGGTCTGTCTGATAAGCCCGGGATTTGTATCTTCCGTATTGGCTTTGCTGTTGCTGTTGCCGTTTAAAGGTGCTGCCGTATTGCAGCCTGTCGGGTCTGAGCATTTTTTTAATATGAACCAATCGGGTGCTAAAAAGGATACTCCCTACGATGATGACATTATCGAAGGTGAGTATACGGTTGCCGAACCTGACGGTGATAAACACCGAAATGCTATCGAACATAAAAGGGATGAGCCAATATAAACCCAATGCCGTCTGAAGATTCAGACGGCATTTTGCCGTATTGAAAATAAAATGATGCAGGAGTAGGGAGGAATGGGTTTGAGGGAGTAGAATACGAATTTCGACGCTTGAATGCAGCAATAAGAAAAGAGAGAAACTTTATGCCGTCTGAACAGGAAAAACCGGTATCTTTGTGTGATTTTGACCGCACCCACCTGCTCCATCCCTATACGTCCATGACCGACCCGTTGCCTGTTTATCCGGTACGCCGTGCGGAGGGTGTGCATATCGAATTGGCGGACGGCACGCGGCTGATTGACGGGATGTCGTCTTGGTGGTGTGCGATACACGGTTACAATCATCCTGTTTTGAATCAGGCGGTTGAGACGCAGATTAAACAAATGTCGCATGTGATGTTTGGCGGTTTGACGCATGAGCCTGCGGTGGAACTGGGCAAATTATTGGTCGGGATTTTGCCGCAGGGGCTGGACCGTATTTTTTATGCGGATTCAGGTTCGGTTTCGGTGGAAGTTGCGCTGAAAATGGCGGTGCAATACCAGCAGGCGCGGGGTCTGACGGCGAAGCAGAATATTGCGACGGTGCGGCGCGGGTATCACGGCGATACTTGGAACGCGATGTCCGTCTGCGATCCGGAAACGGGAATGCACCATATTTTCGGCAGCGCGTTGCCGCAGCGTTATTTTGTCGATAATCCGAAAAGCCGTTTCGACGATGAATGGGACGAGGCGGATTTGCAGCCTGTCCGTGCCTTGTTTGAAGCGCATCATGCGGATATTGCCGCCTTTATTTTGGAACCGGTCGTACAGGGCGCGGGCGGCATGTATTTTTATCATCCGCAGTATCTTCACGGATTACGCGATTTGTGCGACGAATTTGATGTCGTGTTGATTTTTGATGAAATCGCCACCGGATTCGGGCGTACTGGCAAGATGTTTGCCTGCGAACACGCGGAGGTCGTGCCGGATATTATGTGTATCGGCAAGGGCTTGAGCGGCGGCTATATGACGCTGGCGGCGGCAATCACTTCGCAAAAAGTCACCGAAACGATTTCACGCGGCGAGGCGGGCGTGTTCATGCACGGCCCGACGTTTATGGCGAACCCGCTGGCGTGTGCCGTGGCCTGCGCTTCGGTCAAGCTGCTTTTGTCTCAAGATTGGCAGGCAAATATCCGCCGCATTGAAAGCATCTTAAAAGATCGTTTGAAAGCCGCATGGGACATTCGCGGCGTGAAAGACGTGCGCGTTTTGGGTGCTATTGGCGTGATAGAGTTGGAAAAAGGTGTGGATATGGCGCGTTTTCAAGCGGATTGCGTGGCGCAGGGCATTTGGGTGCGCCCCTTCGGCAGGCTGGTGTACCTCATGCCGCCTTACATCATTTCAGACGGCCTCTTGACCGAACTTGCCGACAAAACCGTACAAATCTTGAAGGAACACAGCAAATGAAAGGCGTTTACTTCGTCAGCGGTATAGACACGGACATCGGCAAAACCGTCGCCACCGGTGTATTGGCAAAACAATTGTTGCAGCAGGGCAAAAGCGTGATCACGCAAAAGCCCGTGCAAACCGGTTGCCAAGACATCGCCGAAGACATCGCCGTTCACCGCAAAATCATGGGCATACCCATGCAGGAAGCCGATGAACAGCGTCTGACTATGCCTGAAATCTTCAGCTATCCCGCCTCGCCCCACCTTGCCGCCCGTCTGGATGGCAGGGATTTGGACTTGGACAAAATCCGTACCGCCACGCAAGAATTGGCGGCGCAATACGAAATCGTCTTGGTCGAAGGCGCAGGCGGATTGATGGTTCCGCTAACTGAAAACCTGTTAACTATTGATTATATTCAAGAACAGGCTTATCCCGTCATTCTTGTTACCAGCGGACGGCTCGGCAGCATTAATCACACCCTGCTCAGTTTCGCCGTGCTCAAACAATACGGCATTCGCTTGCACAGCCTCGTATTCAACCATATTCATGACAGCTCTGACGAATGCGTTGCGCAAGACAGCCTGAACTATCTGCAATGCCGTCTGAAAGACAGTTTCCCCGAGGCCGAATGGTTGGAGTTGGATAAAACAGACACGGTATAAATATTAGGAAAGATATGGAACACCTATTTGGGAAATGGCTGCCTGACTTGCCTGCCTCCGTTTCAGACGGCGTCAGCTCGTCGATGAGTCAGTTATTGAAAGCCCGGTCGCTGACGGCCGCATTGCGTGCCTTGCCTCATATATTTTCGGTGGAACTGCTGAAACTGGGTGAATTGGAGACGGAATGCGGAGGGAGGCTGGTGCGCGAAGTTTTGTTGAAGCTGGACGGTATCCCTGTTGTCGCGGCAAGGAGCGAGTGTCGAATAGGTTCGGCGTTTTGGCAAGATATCTTGGATTGCGGCACGCGTCCTTTGGGCGAGCGTCTGTTTCAGGCAGATTTGGAAGGGGCGCGTTCGGCATTTGAGTTTGCCGTTTCCGGCGAAGAATGCGGGCGGTACTTTGCCGCGCGGCGTTCGCGGTTTTCCCATCACGGCGAGGAAATGCTGCTGACCGAGTATTTTCTGCCCGAACTAAAACGCTTTATCGGATAAAATACCGTTTTTTCAAGCTGTGCGGCAATATGAATCCTAAATCCCCTTTATTTTTACGACTGTCCGATCGTTTAGACGTTTATATCAGACTGATGAGGGCGGACAAGCCCATTGGGACGCTGCTTTTGCTGTGGCCGACCTACTGGGCATTGTGGTTGGCTTCAGACGGCATTCCGGATTGGACGGTATTGGCGGCGTTTACAATCGGTACGTTTTTAATGCGCAGTGCCGGTTGCGTCATCAACGATTTTGCCGACCGCGATTTTGACGGGGCTGTCGAGCGCACTAAAAACCGTCCGTTCGCACAGGGCCGGGTCGGAAAAAAAGAAGCACTGCTGCTAACAGCATTTTTGTGCCTGCTTGCCGCATTGTGCCTGATTCCGCTGAATTATCTGACATGGCTGATGAGCCTGCCCGCCCTGTTTCTTGCGCTGACTTACCCGTTTACCAAACGTTTTTTTCCGATTCCCCAATTTTATCTGGGACTTGCCTTTTCCTTCGGTATCCCGATGGCGTTTGCCGCAGTCGTCGGAAACGTACCTTTTGAAGCGTGGATCCTATTTGCTGCCAATGTATTGTGGACGTTGGCTTACGATACCGTCTATGCGATGGCGGACAAAGAAGACGATCTGAAAATTGGCATTAAAACGTCAGCCGTCACGTTCGGGCGTTACGATATTGCCGCCGCCATGTTGTGTCATGGAGGCTTTACCCTGCTGATGGTCGCGCTGGGTATTGAAATCGAGGCGACATGGGCGTATTGGGCGGCGGTACCCGTCACTGTATGGCTGCAATCTCTTCAATACAGAGCCATTAAGAACCGCAATCGGCAGGTTTGTTTCCAAACCTTTCTCGCCAACAACCGCATCGGTCAGGTCTGGTTTCTTGCTATTTTTGCACACACATTCTTGATGGCCCACCAATAGAATCATGCCGTCTGAACATCGGGAAAATACATTGGACGACAGGTTTATTCATGCCGAAAACTGTTAAAATATGTTTTGAAAACGTAGTGTTATGTCAGTCCGTACCGTATGTGGGATTGAGGTTTACCCTGACAGTCGGTACAATTCTTCTGTTTTACGATGTCTGAAAAGAGAAGCTTATGAGCCTTATTGGCGAGATTTTGCCTTTGTCCCATATTGTTTTGGATATGGAAGTGGGCAGTAAGAAAAGACTGTTTGAGGAGGCCGGCCTGCTTTTGGAGCAAGAATCCTCATTGTCTCATGCTGATGTTTTCGAATGTCTTTTTGCACGTGAAAAACTCGGTTCGACCGGTTTGGGGCAGGGTGTTGCCATCCCTCACGGCCGTTATGCCGGCGTCAGTCAGGCAACCGGTGCCTTTATCCGCATCCGCGAGCCCATCGGATTTGATGCGCCCGACGGCAAGCCGGTTTCCCTGGTTTTTATTTTGCTGGTTCCGGAAAATGCGACGGGCGAGCATTTGGAGGTTTTATCCAAATTGGCCGGCAAGTTTTCTCAAAAAAGCATCAGGGAATCACTGATGACTGTTTCCTCTGCGGAAGAAGTCCGCGCCATCCTGACTGAAGAGTAATATGCCCAGTATTTCCGTCCGCCGCCTTTTTTCCGACAACCAATACAAGCTGCAGCTTGCATGGGTTGCCGGTAATTCGGGTGCGGACAACCGTATCGGCGTCGAGGCGGACAAACCCGTCCTCGCTTTGGTCGGCCACCTGAATTTTATCCACCCCAACCAAATCCAAGTGGTCGGTTTGGCGGAGTCGGAGTATCTGAACCGTCTCGAATCGGGTGAAATCTGCTATCGGTTCGGAGACCTGTTCGATATTTCCATGTCTTTGGTTATCGTGGCAAACGGCTTGCCGGTTTCTCCCAGCTTGCGCGACTATTGCCATAAAAACGATATCCCCTTGCTGACTTCCAAGCTTGAAAGCCCGTATCTCATGGATGTGTTGCGGATTTACCTGCAACGTACCCTGGCGGCATCAGCCATCAAACACGGCGTATTTCTCGATGTATTCGAGGTTGGCGTACTAATTACGGGGCATTCCGGTTTAGGTAAGAGTGAATTGGCGTTGGAGCTGATTTCACGCGGACACAGCCTGATTGCCGACGATGCGGTTGAGCTGTTCCGTATCGGACCGGAAACGCTGGAAGGTCGCTGTCCACCTATGCTGCGTGATTTTTTGGAGGTTCGCGGCCTAGGGATACTCAATATTCGCCATATTTTTGGTGAGACGTCCATACGCCCGAAGAAAGTGCTGCAGCTGATTATCAACCTTGCCGCAGCAGACGATGAGTACATGAAGCAACTCGACCGTCTGAGCATACGTACGGAGACCGAGTCTATCCTTAATGTCAACATCCGTTCGGTTACGCTGCCTGTCGCGGTCGGACGCAACCTTGCCGTATTGGTTGAAGCGGCGGTGCGCAATTATATTCTCCAGTTGCGCGGCAAAGACAGTACGCGCGAATTTTTGGAGCGTCATCAGACGCAGCTTAAAGAAAACGAGCAATACAATGAAAATAGTCCTGATTAGCGGCCTGTCCGGTTCGGGTAAATCCGTTGCCCTCAGGCAGATGGAAGATTCGGGTTATTTTTGCGTAGATAATCTGCCTTTGGAAATGCTCCCGTCGCTGGTGTCGTATCATATCGAGCGTGCCGACGAAAGCGAATTGGCCGTCAGTGTCGATGTACGTTCCGGCATAGACATCGGACAGGCGCGGGAACAGATTGCCTATTTGCGCGGACTGGGGCACAGGGTTGAAGTTTTGTTTGTTGAGGCGGAAGAAAGCGTGTTGGTCCGCCGGTTTTCCGAAACCAGGCGAGGACATCCTCTGAGCAATCAGGATATGACCCTGTTGGAAAGCTTAAAGAAAGAACGGGAATGGCTTTTCCCGCTTAAAGAAATCGCCTATTGTATCGATACTTCCCAAATGAATGCCCAACAGCTTCGCCAAGCCGTGCGGCAGTGGTTGAAGGTCGAACGTACCGGGCTACTGGTGATTTTGGAGTCATTCGGATTTAAATACGGCATACCGAACAACGCGGATTTTATGTTTGATATGCGCAGCCTGCCCAACCCGTATTACGATCTTGAACTGAGGGCGTTTACCGGTACGGACCAACCGGTCAGGGATTATTTGGACGGACAGCCGCTTGTACAGGAAATGGTTGACGACATCGAAAGGTTTGTTACGCGTTGGCTGCCGCGTTTGGAGGATGAAAGCAGGAGCTACGTTACCGTCGCTATCGGTTGCACGGGAGGGCAGCACCGTTCCGTCTATGTTGTCGAAGAGCTTGCCGGAAGGCTGCAGGGGCGTTACGAGTTGCTGATACGACACCGACAGGCGCAAAACCTGCCGAGCCGTTAATCCCGTTAAACAATTATGCCGTCTGAAACCCCGCTTTTTTGTTTCAGACGGCATTTAAAATATTGAGAAGAAAGGAAAGATATGGCAATCCAATGGTTTCCCGGCCACATGAACAAAGCAAAAAAAGCCATCGCCGAACGCGCCAAAAGCGTAGACATGGTGATTGAAATGCTGGATGCGCGAATGCCCGCCTCTAGCGAAAACCCCCTGCTTGCCCAACTTTCCAAAGGCAAACCCAAACTCAAAATCCTAAACAAACAAGATCTTGCCGACCCCGAGCGCACCAAAATCTGGCTCGAACACTATAACAGCCGCCCAGATACCCGCGCCATCGCCCTCGACTCCTATGAAACAGGCGCACACGGCAAAATTACCCAAGCCTGCCGCGCCATGATTCCCCACCGCCAAGGCATAGACAAACCCCTGCGCGTCCTCATCTGCGGCATCCCCAATGTCGGCAAGTCCACCCTCATCAACGGCATGATAGGCAAAAAATCCGCCAAAACCGGCAACGAACCCGGCATCACCAAAGCCGAACAACGCCTTTTCCTTGCCGACGACTTCTGGCTCTACGATACCCCCGGAATGCTGTGGCCGAAAATCATCGTTGAAGAAGGCGGCTACAACCTTGCCGCCGGCGGCGCAGTTGGACGCAACGCGTTGGACGAAGAAGAAGTTGCCCTCGAACTCTTAGACTACCTCCGCCGCCACTACCTCCCCATGCTGCAAGAACGCTACCAAGCCGACAAAGACCCCAGCAGCCACTGGGACGACAACTCATGGCTCGAGTGGATAGCCAAAAAACGCGGCGCAGTCCTTAGTGGCGGACGGATCAACTACCAAAAAGCCGCCGAAAACATCCTCACCGATTTCCGCGAAGGCAAAATCGGCAGAATCACTCTCGAAACGCCGAACCAATGGGAAACATGGCTCAAAAAAGCCCGTCAGAAAGAAGCTGAACTAAAAGCCATTCGCGAAGCCAGAAAAGCAGAGCGTAAAGGGCAGAAGCCTGCGGACGAGTAGAGTGGCATAGAGGAATGCCAAAAGAGGTTTCACTATCTTTAGAAAGGTCGTCTGAAACTTCAGATAGATTGTTCAGACAACCTGTTTGTAAAATTAAAAACCAACATCTAAAACAGAAAAGAACCCTTATCCAAGGCTGTCTGAAAAATATTTAAACCATTAAATCCTGATGTTATGACTGAAAAGCTCCCTCCCGACGCGCTCATCGAAGCTGCGCTTTTGACCCAAGCCGAACCCTTAAACGAAAAGACCATGCGAGAATTGTGTGTACCGCCGCTGTCGCAGGACAAATTAATCGACGTGTTGGCGCAGTTGAAAACACGTTGGCAGGGCAGGGCGTTGCGACTGGTGCATACGCACGAGGGCTGGCGTTTTCAAATCGTGCAGACGGCATTCGAGCGGCTGGGCAGCCTCCAAGAACAGCGTGCGCCGCGCTACTCCAGGGCTGTGATGGAAACGCTGGCGATTATCGCCTACCAGCAGCCGGTAACGCGTGGCGATATCGAGGGTATACGCGGCGTAGCGGTGTCGCAGAATGTGATGCAGACCTTGCAGGATCGGGGGTGGATTGAGGTAATCGGACATCGTGATACGCTTGGCAAACCAGCATTGTGGGCGACAACAGCAACGTTCCTCAGTGATTTGAGTTTGAACAGCTTGGAAGAACTGCCCCCGTTGACAGAACTAGGCGAATTGGTTTTGCCCGATTTAATGGAAATGCCCCCTGCTGATGAAGAAGAATCGGAAACCGCACCATCCGATATGTTGCTCAATTGAAATCAGGATGCCGTCTGAAATGCATATTGCTTCAGACGGCATTTCAACAAATAAGCAGATAAAATAAACCCCATCTAAAAATAAGAAAAAACTTATTTCTAATTTAAAAAATCTTAGTTATAATTCGAATATCTAAAGCTGATATTTCTTTTGTTAGTCGAATTACTAAGGAATCCTCACAATGCTTCTAACACTTTCTTTGCGAGATTTTGTTATTGTCGAAAATCTGAATCTTGATTTTCAAAGCGGGTTTACTGTATTGACCGGCGAGACGGGTGCGGGAAAATCCATTACCTTGGACGCAATCGGCTTACTGTTGGGCGATAAGGCAGATTACAGCCAAGTGCGCCATGGTGCAAAAGAGGCTCAACTGTCAGCACTGTTTGATATTTCCCATTTGCCTTTTTTAAAAGAAGAATTGCATGATCAAGGGCTATTAGATGACGGCGAAGAAGAACTTAGCATCCGCCGCATTATCGATGCCAAAGGCAAAAGCCGAAGCTTTATCAACAATCAGGCAGTTACATTGGCGCAACTCAAATCTGTGGGCAGTCAGCTTATCGATATCCATGGACAAAATGCCCATCATTCGCTTAATCAGGAAGCCGCCCAACGGAATCTTCTAGATGCATTTGCAGGCAGCAAAGAGCAGGCGGAAACCGTCAGACAGCTGTATCAAAACTGGGTCAATGCTAAAAAAACACTGCAAGAGGCGCAGGAACACGCCGAGACCATCATTATCGAGCGTGAACGTTTGGAGTGGCAATTCAATGAATTGAGCCAGTTAGACGTAAAAGAAGGCGAATGGGAATCCCTCAGCCAAAGCCATGACAGTCTTGCCCATTCTGCCGAGCTGTTGCAGGCTGCCGAAGAAGTCGGAGATAAGATTGACGGTGATAACGGCATCCAACGGCATATTTACCAATGTCAAAAGCTATTGACCAATTTGCAAAACATCGAGCCGCGTTTTGCCGAGAGCCTGAATATGTTGGCAAGTATCGAAGCCGAACTGGGCGAGATCAGTGCCAATATGCGCGATGTGGCCGGACGCAGCGACATCAATCCCAATGAATTGGCAGCTCAGGAGCAGCGTATGGGCGAGCTGATGGGAATGGCGCGGAAATACCGTATCGAACCTGAAGAATTGCCACAAAAGCTGGCTGAAATCGAAGAGCGCCTGCAAAGCCTGCAAGCTGCTGCCGATTTGGAAGCATTGACGCAAACCGTTGCCCGCAACCTTGTCGAATATCAGGAAGCCGCCCACATTCTTTCCGCTATGCGCCATCAGGCTGCCGGTAGGCTTAGTGAAGAGACGACAGAAAATATGCAGCATCTTGCCATGAAAGGTGCGCGTTTTGACATTGCCCTACTGCCGTCTTCCCCGACGGCGCACGGCTTGGAGCAAGTACAGTTTCAAGTTGCCGCTAACAAAGGTAATCCACCCCGTCCGCTGAACAAAGTCGCATCCGGCGGCGAACTTGCCCGCATCAGTCTGGCTTTACAGGTTGTTACCAGCCAATACACGGAAATCCCAACGCTGATTTTTGACGAAGTAGACACCGGCATCGGCGGCGGAGTAGCCGAAATGGTCGGTAAGGCGTTACGCACTTTGGGTAAAAAACATCAGGTGCTTGCCGTTACCCACCTTCCTCAAGTCGCATCCTGCGGAGAAAATCATTGGCAGGTACGAAAACATAGTGGAGGCGAGCAAACCGTCAGTGAAATCAGCGTGTTGGATGAGGGACAACGGATTGAGGAAATTGCCCGTATGCTGGGTGGGGAAGTAATTACCGAAACGACACGCCTACATGCGGCTGAATTACTTCAGCTTGCATCATAAAATAGTTGGTTTTGAAATCATTATGTTACATAGAATGTCTGCTATGAGGCACTAAAAAAGTAGACAAGATACGAATATATCTGTAGTATTTCGACTTTATAAATCACTTAAACAAGTGATTGTGCTGCACCCGTAGCTCAGTTGGATAGAGTATCTGGCTACGAACCAGAGGGTCGGGCGTTCGAATCGCTCCGGGTGCGCCAATAAAAAATACAATATGCGCCCATCGTCTAGCGGTTAGGACATCGCCCTTTCACGGCGGTAACCGGGGTTCGATTCCCCGTGGGCGTACCAATTCAAAATGCCTCCGATTATATCGGAGGCATTTTCAATTTCCGTTTTTATATACGGATAGATATTCCTGCATAGGTATATATTCTATTTTATCAATTGATTACCTATTATCGTTGGGTTTTGGTGTTGTATATGCTAAATGTATTGGCATAGATACTTGAATGAAAGTAGGTCTATGGTTGGGACATTTAATATGCTTGTCGGTTGAGGGAAAATATTACTGGTATTGTATTGACTGATTTTTCGCATACTCACTGATTTTTTAAAATCTTTTTACATGGTTATAGAAATCTCGGTGAGGAAGGTAATAAAAGTTTTAGGTTGTGTATGTGTCGCAGCATTGAGACCTTATCTAAGATATGAATATTAGCCTAGAGTTTCAAAGAGAATGTGGCAAAGGCTTAAGGAGTCAGGTTTTGCCTTCTGACGATGGCGCGGATAACGGTACGGTTGGGGTGTAGGGCGTGGCGCAGGCGTTTTGAGAGAGGATGGGGCAACCCTAGGATTTCGGCTGCAATGGCGGCGGCGCATATGGGGGCGGTGGCGAGTCCGCGGGTGCCGTGTGCGGTGTTGGTGTAGGCATTGGGCAGATATGGGCATGGGGTGTCGATGCGGTAGTTTTTGTCCAGTGCAAGTTTGGCGTAAGTCTGCTGCATGGCGGCAATGTCGCCGAGTGCGCCGACGATGGGCAGATGGTCTGGGCTGTCGCAGCGCATGGCGGCGTGCCCTTGGTATTTTTGAGGGTTTGGGTTGGTAGTAAACAATGATTCGGCAAGGGAGGGCTCAAGATGTGCCAATGCTTGGCGGTTTGAGGCTTCTTCGGCTTTGTTCCATCCGGTATTGCTGCTGTTGGGAATAAAACTTGCACCGTAGCAGTGCAGCCCGTGCCATGACGGGCTGATGTAACTTTCGCCTGAAACGGCACAACGCAGTTGTTCGGAAAATGGGGTGGATGGTGTGAGGCCGGTTTGTCCGCGTATTTGTCTGAGGGGTAGGGAGGAGAGGTTGGTTTCAGGCAGGTAGGAGCTGTGCGCACCGGTGCAATAGATGATGTGTGTGGCGGAAAATATGCCGTTTGGCGTGGTCGCAATCCACTTCTCTCCGTCGTGGGAAATGTCGGTTAACGGTGTGTTTTCGTGTAGTCCAATCAGCGGATGGTTGAGGAGGGCGTGGACGAATGCGGGCGGATTGAGCCATACGCCGTGCTGCCAGAAGAGGCCGCATGATGGTTCGGTGTAGGGAGCAGTGAGCGGGATACCGGCGATTTTTTCGGCTTCTGCAGACGTGATGCTGTGGTAGAGGTGTGCATGGTGTTTTTGTAACCCCAATTCGTGATTGCGACGGTATTCGTCTTGGTTGTAATTGAGGTGGATGATGCCGTTTCCGCCCCATGTGTCGGAGTCGGGCAGGATGTGTTCGAGCAGGCGTTTGGTGTAACCGTAGCCGGTGAGCAAAAGTTCGGTTTGTTCGGTATCGTGTGGCGAGATTTTGGCATAAAGCAGCCCTTGACGGTTTCCGCTGGCGGCTGATGCGGCTTTGCCTGCGTCCAATACGGTAACGGATATGCCGTATTCTGCCAGTATGTAGGCGGTTGCCGCTCCGGATATGCCTGCACCGATGACGAGGATGTGTTTCGGTTTTTGCCGTTCGGACGTGTACGGATGTGCAAACCAAGGTTTGTCGGGTGTGTTTTCTGCTTGTGCGGCCGCTTCGGACTGCCATGAAATATGTTGGAAATGTTCGTGTAGGCGGTTGGTGCGTGAAGGTGGAACCAGCCAGAAACGGACATCGGGCAGGATGTGTTCGATCAGATTGATGCTGTTGAATTGTAGGCACTGCAGTGCTTGTTCTAAACGGTGTTTCAGACGGCATTCTCCGTCCGAAGCATCTTGTGCGGTTTGAAAATCGGGAATCTTATAATCGGGTAGGCAGATAATCAGGTTGAGCGGTTGCGCGCGTTTGTCGATAATATTGTAAAGTGTGCGGATGTCGGGAATGCCGTTCCATGCGAGATTGTCCATATCAATGCCGTCTGAAATGTGGGTTTGAATATCGGTATCGGGATAAAGCTGTTAAAATACCTGCCGTTTAAAGGCACGCATGCGCCTGCCGGATATTGTATGCCGAATCGAGGTGTTTTTTGAATAATATTCCTGTTGAAATCCGGTTGTTGAAAAACCGTACCGTGTTGGTTTTGACTTATGGGGACGAACCTAAGGAGCTGTCCGCCGAATTTTTACGCGTGCATTCTCCGAGTGCGGAAGTGCGCGGACACGGTGTGGGACAGGATGTTTTGCAGACCGGTAAGGCGGATGTGCAAATTACGGATTTACAGCCTGTCGGTCAGTACGCGCTGAAAATCAGTTTTTCGGACGGACACGACAGCGGGCTTTACGATTGGGACTATCTGCACGGGCTGGCATACGGACGTGATACCATGTGGCAAAAATATCTGGACAGGTTGGCGGCGGCAGGTGCATCCCGTTTTGCAGGGAAACAGGGTTCTTAAAGGGTCGGGATTCCGACGGACAGTATCGGTATCAGAGAGGTGGTCAGAAAATGGGCGAACAGAAAACGCATTTCGGATTCAGTACGGTAAATGAAGATGAGAAAGCCGGCAAAGTGGCGGAAGTCTTCCATTCGGTTGCAAAAAACTACGACATTATGAACGATGTTATGTCGGCAGGGCTGCACCGTGTGTGGAAACACTTTACCATCAATACGGCATACTTGAAAAAAGGAGACAAGGTACTGGATATCGCGGGCGGTACGGGTGATTTGTCCCGAGGGTGGGCAAAACGTGTCGGCAAAGAGGGCGAAGTTTGGCTGACCGATATTAATTCTTCCATGCTGACCGTCGGGCGCGACCGGCTTTTGAACGAAGGCATGATTCTTCCCGTATCGCTTGCCGATGCGGAAAAACTGCCTTTCCCTGACAATTATTTTAATTTGGTTTCCGTGGCGTTCGGTTTGCGGAATATGACGCACAAGGATACCGCGCTGAAAGAGATGTACCGTGTTTTGAAACCTGGCGGAACATTGCTGGTATTGGAGTTTTCCAAAATCCACAAACCGCTCGAAGGCGCATACGATTTTTATTCTTTCAAGCTGTTGCCGGTGATGGGCAGGCTGATTGCGAAAGATGCGGAGAGTTACCAGTATCTTGCCGAATCTATCCGCATGCATCCTGACCAGGAAACTTTAAAGCAAATGATGCTGGATGCCGGATTTGACAGTGTGGACTATCATAATATGAGTGCGGGGATTGTGGCCCTGCATAAAGGCGTTAAATTCTAAAACGGTTCCCTTGATAATGCCGTCTGAATGGTTTTCAGACGGCATTTTGGTATTTTCAAGGACTAGGCAATTAATTTAAAAAATTAATTCATTTTATTATCATTAGGTTATAAACTTTCTAAAAAATAGGAACAATTATCATTTGCAAAATATAAAGATGTCTGTATAATGCAATCAATCCAGTAAATAACACAGCAGACAAAAGGAGGGAAAAAATGCCGGAAAGTATTTTTAAACAGATTTCCCTCGATATTTTGAGGCTGCATCGTGATTCTGTTCATTCCCTGCTCGCAACTTCGGGTTGCAACTGTCAGGTACATGAAGCGGCATATGTCAATATTGACGGTAAATATTATATTTCGCTTTCATGCGAGCCTGAGGTAGGAGAAGTTAAAACAGGGATTTTGCTGATTGAAGATGAAAGCCGCAGCTTGCGTTTGAGCTGGGTTGGCAGTGCTCGGGAACTTGACCGCAAGGATAGTGTCTATAAGCGTGCCTTGTCTGCGCTATCCAGAAAGATGGAGCGGTGTAAAGACAAGCTGCATACGGCGGTTCAACCATTTTTGTTGGAGCTGGTGCCGGAGAAAGGCAGATTTTCTGTCGGTGATGAAGAAGTTTGGATTTCTCAAAACGATTTAGTGAGAGCTTTATATCCTGTCGGATACAGTATGCGGCAGGCAATGTTGTAGATTTAAAGTTTTGGTAGTGGTTTGTGTTCCTTTTGCGCCCCTTTGTCAAGGGGCGATTTTTTTTGCGTACAGATCGGCGGCAGGATAAAAATGCCGTCTGAAAAAACTTAGACGGCATTTGCATATATCGAATTATTTATCCGTCAGGAGGTGGATACCTTGATCGCCAAGCTTTCCGGACAATTCGGCGGCTTTTCCGTGTTTGCCTAGGATAAAATCAGGGAGGATTTCTGCCAAAGGACGCATGACAAAACTGCGTTCGTGGGCGCGCGGATGCGGTAGGGTAAGATGGGGATCGTCGCTGAATATGCCGTCAAAGTCGATGATATCCAGATCTAATGTGCGCGGCGCATTTATAAAACTGCGTTTTCGTCCGAAATCAGCTTCGATACGGTTGAGTACGGAGAGCAGTGAGATACCGTCCATGTCGGTGGATACGGCGCAGACGGCATTGACAAAGTCAGGTTGGTCGTCATAGCCGACGGGGACGGTAGCATATAGGGATGAGGTTTTCTGCAGCTGAATATCGGGATGGGACGACAGTGCGTCCAATGCGCTGCGTATTTGTTGTACGGGGTTGTCAAGGTTGCTGCCTAAGGCGATGATGGCAAAATGTCTGTTGTTCATGGCAGTGTTTCAGAATGGCACGACTTTGGTTTTTGCAAGGTAAACGATACAGGCGACGCAACACATGGCAAGCAGATAAACGGCATAGAATTTGGCCGAACGGGGGCGGGCACGCATCATAATCATACCTAATGCGATATAGGCGAGCAGGAGCAGGATTTTTGTACCGAGCCATGGTGCGTTGAATGGAGAGAAATGGGTAATTTTCATCAACCACAATCCGGTAAACAGCAGCATGGTGTCGTTGAGGTGGGGCAGTGCTTTCCAAAAGCCGGCCAAGGGCTTTTCTGGATTTTTCCAAAGTAGGAGAAAACGGATGTTGAATACCAAAATGGTGATGGTAACGAAGATTTGATGGCTGTATTTTACAATTAGGTACTGCATGGTTGGCTCTTATCAAAATAAGGGTTGGGATTGGCTATTTTACCGCAAACAGTTATTTTTGACGCAGTTTTTCAAATGCCAAAAGATAGGGTGGGCTATTCTTCCGGTTGATAAAACCGTAACGTAAAACGGCAAATTGTTCTTGGGGCAGCTCTTTTGCCCATTGTTCGATTGCTTCGGCCTCCTGTTTGCCGTTTTCGTGTCCCGGATAGAGGACGGTAATAAGCATACCGCCTTCTTTCAGCAGGGAGAGGGTTGCGCAAAGGGCGGGAATGCTGGTTTCCGTGCAGGTGGTAAGGCTTTTGTCTCCGCCGGGCAGCCAGCCAAAGTTGAAAATGGCGGCATCTAGCGGTTCTGAAACATATTGTTTCAGGTTTTCGTGTCCGTCTAAGATGAGTTGTGCATTCTCGTATCCCGCTTCTTTTAGGCGGCATTGTGTGAGGGTCAGGGCTTGCGGTTGGATATCGAATGCCCACACTTTTCCCAGAATGCCTGCTGTTTGTGCAAGAAAAAGGGTGTCATGTCCGTTGCCGGCTGTGCCGTCTAAGGCGTTCCCGCCTTTGGGTAGTGTTTGCTGTAAAAGGTAATGGGCGAATGGAATGATGTTTTGCAATAACATTTTCAAATGCTGTCAGAAAATAAAAATACCTTACCGATGCCGGTAAGGTATTGGAATATATTGATTTGTGCGGATTATTCAGCAGATTGTTGGACGGTTTCCACTTGGACGAGGGCTGATGCAGGTGCGGTTTGTGGTCTGTTTTCGTGTTGAAGGTTGACAGAGCGTGCCGGTACGATGGTGGAAATGGCGTGTTTGTAAACCATTTGTGTTACGGAAGTGTTTCTCAGGAGAACAACGTATTGATCGAAAGACTCAACCTGACCTTGCAATTTGATACCGTTAACTAAGTAAATCGAAACCGGAACATGCTCTTTACGCAATGCGTTCAGGAAGGGATCTTGCAACATTTGTCCTTTAGCTGTCATATTTTTTAACTCCGCTATTATGATTGTGAAATCGGGCAAATGCCCTGTATTTGTAGAATTGTAGCCTTTAATAGGAAAAATTACCAATTTTTTTGTGCTTGAAACGGATTTCTACGCTAATTGTTTGCATACATTAAGAACGTTGCTGCAGCATCCATGATTCGATTTTGCGTGCGTCGTTGACCCGAGTGGCGGATGTAGGCGAATTTAACAATATGATGGTAACCGGTTGGTTTTGAATATTGGCCCTGACGACCATAGACCTGCCCGCCTCGCGTATATAGCCTGTCTTCTGCAGCTCGATGTTCCACATGCCTTCCCTAACCAAGGCATTGGAATTTTTATAGTTTTGCTGTCCGTTTTTCGTTTGTACGGCAGCGTGGTTGGAAGTCGAGTTGATACGTATCTGGGGATATTGTACGGCTGCGTTGACCATAAGGCTTAGGTCTTTGGCTGTGGAAACGTTTTGGTAGTTGAGGCCGGTCGGTTCGTAAAATCGGCTGCTGTACATACCCAGGCTTTGTGCTTTACGGTTCATTGCGGCGACAAATGCGCCCATGCCGCCGGGGTAGGTCCTCCCCAGCGCGTGGGTGGCTCGGTTTTCGCTGCTCATCAGGCTTAAATGAAGCAGCTCTTTCCGAGTAAGGGATGTGCCGATGGCAAGGCGGCTGCCTGTTCCTTTGATGCGGTCGATTTCGTCTGTCGTAATGGTAATGGTTTCATCCATGTTTAAATTTGCATCTAAAACGACCATTGCGCTCATGAGTTTGGAGATGGAGGCGATGGGCATGATTCTGTCGGCATTTTTCTGATACAGTATTTGTCCCGTTTTATTATTAACAACCAGTGCGGATTGGGAGGAAAGAATCAGCCCGCCTGTAATGGCTTGGGTATTGGTGGGGTGTATCGGACTTTCTGCAAATATTTCTATCGGGTCGGAGGATGTGAACAGGTTATGTTCCAAAAATTGTCCTAAAATATCGTCTTCGGCAAAGAGATATGCCGAAGGCAGAGACAGGCATAAACCGAGTAGCAGAGACGAAGGCAGATGTTTTAAGGTGCGGACGGACATTTTTGATTCCATTGATTGAATGTTGACGTTATTTTGTTGAAAAAACAGATATATGTAAAGTATGTTGTCGGGGAAGTAGGTTGCTTGTATCCGTAATACAAGATTGTTTTTATTGATAACATGTTGTTTTCATTAAAAATATTTATTGTGATTTAATTTCGGCGGTTTGATTTGAAACAGAGGCCGTCGGTTGAATCTATGCGCCTCGAGGCGGTAGAATCGGGGGTTGCTTAGATATCAAACTAATGCACAGGTGTGTGTTGATGCATTGTTTTAATCGTTGAAATATTGGGAGTGCTAATTAATGGGTTTGAAATATGAATTTACCCTGCCTTCAAGCAGCGGTGCGGATTTCCATTCGGCAGAACATCTGCCTTTGGTTGTGTATTTTTATCCGAAAGACAGTACGCCCGGCTGTACGACGGAGGGACTGGATTTTAATGCGAGATTGGAGCAGTTCGGCGACTTGGGTTATACCGTGGTCGGCATTTCGCGAGACGGGGTGAAGGCGCATCAGAACTTTTGTGAGAAACAGGGTTTCCGGTTCGAACTGTTGAGTGACAAGGATGAAACAGTGTGCCGCCTGTTTGATGTCATCAAATTGAAGAAACTGTATGGGAAAGAGTCGTTCGGTATCGAGCGCAGTACGTTTGTTCTGAATAAGGACGGTGAAATCGTCCATGAATGGAGGAAGGTTAAGGTGGCGGGCCATGCGCAGGAAGTGCTGGAAACGCTTTCCTGATCATGCGGGTTTCGCTTCCTAACCTGTTTCAGACGGCATTTGTTTGGAATAATATGGAAGAAGATTTGATTGACAGGCTGCTTGAAACCTTGTGGCTGGATCGGCGGCTTAGTCGGAATACCTTGGACAGCTACCGGCGGGATTTGGAAAAAATTGCCCGCCGGTTGTCTTTGTGCGGTCAAACCCTGAGGGATGCGGACGAATCGGATTTGGCAGCGGCGGTTTATGTTGCCGGTGAGAAACGAAGCTCTCAGGCCCGTGCATTATCAGCATGCAAACGCCTGTATTTATGGATGGAGCGTGAAGGCATGAGGACGGACAATCCCACCCGTTTGCTGAAACCGCCCAAAATCGACAAGAATATTCCGACCCTGATTACCGAGCAGCAGATTTCCCGACTGCTTTCCGCACCGGATACGGATACTCCGCACGGTTTGCGGGATAAGGCATTGCTTGAATTAATGTATGCAACCGGCTTGCGTGTTAGCGAAGCGGTCAGGCTGAGTTTTGGCAATCTGGATTTGGACAGGGGGTGTATCACTACCTTGGGCAAGGGTAACAAGCAAAGGATAGTGCCGATGGGGCGGGAATCCGTATATTGGGTGGAGCGTTACTACAAGGAGGCGCGCCCGTTGCTGTTAAAGGGCAGGTCTTGCGATGCATTGTTCGTCAGTCAGAAAAAAACAGGCATTTCCCGACAGCTGGCATGGATGATAGTTAAAGAATATGCAAGTCAGGCAGGTATCGAACACATCAGCCCGCACAGCCTGCGCCATGCTTTCGCCACAC
The DNA here is from genome assembly GCF_900475315.1 of Neisseria cinerea. Classification (NCBI taxonomy): domain Bacteria; kingdom Pseudomonadati; phylum Pseudomonadota; class Betaproteobacteria; order Neisseriales; family Neisseriaceae; genus Neisseria; species Neisseria cinerea. The sequence goes on from NZ_LS483369.1 coordinate 379,309, forward strand.
ACTTGGTGCAGCACGGATTGGATTTGCGCGTGGTTCAGGATATGTTGGGACATGCCGATTTGAACACGACTCAGATTTATACCCATGTTGCCAATGTGCGGCTGCATAGCGTGGTTAAGGAACATCATTCCCGAAATTGAGGCTCTGTTCCCTCAACTGCTTCAGATTAATAAAAAACCAATCGAAAATAGAAATGCGATAAAAAAATACCAAGAGAACCGAGTATCTTAACCTTGCAATACGAACTGTTTTTATTTATATTTGCATACGATAATAAAAGCCGCTATCAGTATGATAGTTTGAGAACACACGGAGTATAAAATGTTTGTCTGTATCTGCAATGCCGTTACCGACCATCAAATTAAAGAAACTATTGCCGCAGGCGCGACCACAATGGGTGATTTGCAATCGCAGTTGGGCGTGGCAACCTGTTGCGGCTGCTGCGGGGAGCTTGCTGCTTCGTTTTTGACGGCACATAACGCGCAACCGACGGTTACGGCAGGTATTAGCGTTCAAGTATAAAACGGTTTTAAAAATGCCGTCTGAACAGTTCAGACGGCATTTTGCTATTTTCTTTATTAAGGATGTTTTGCAATCCTACTGCACGGATTGGCAGTATTTGATATGCCTGTGTCGGGTCGGTACGGTCAAGGTACGGATTCGGGTATTTTTTTAAAGGTATTGCTTTTTTAAATAATAAACCATGATTCCGCTATCCCAAAGCTTGTGGAGTGTGGAAACAGAACGGTAAGGAAGTGCTGATGAAACTAACCCTGATGTTTCGCGAATATTGCAGTTTATGCCACAAGATGCGCGACGAACTTAAACCTTTCCAGGATGAATACGGTTTCGGGCTGGATGTGCTTGATGTGGATGATGATCCCGTCTTGGAAGAGAAATACAATGAGCTGGTGCCTGTTTTGTTGGCGGGTGATAAAGAGATTTGCCATTGGTATTTGGATGAAAAAAAGTTGAGGCAGGTTCTCGAATCGTAAAAATGCCGTCTGAAGCAGGACTTCAGACGGCATTTTTAAATTAAATTAACGGTTCTCGCTTTTTTGCGGAACAGAGGACTTACCGTTAAAGGCAGTACGTTTGAATGCTTGGTAAATTGCTAGTCTTCTTCGATGTTGCATATTAACCCTTTCTTTATTTTATTTGTCGGTTGGGAGAGAATTTAATCTATTGGTTTACTCAATGAGAGAAGTAAGATTAATTGTGAGATGTTATTGATTGGCAATCATAGCATGTTTCGAAGAAAGTGTAGGCATGATTGTGTAAAGATGATAAGCGTTTGTGTAATCATCGAATTTTATAATAAAACCGCCAAGTCTGAGCTTGGCGGCGGAAACGGTATAAATGAGTGGGGTCAAAGCAGCTTTAAAACAACTTGTGAAAGGGCTTTTTGCCAGTCTGACGGTTTGATGCCAAAGTCGCTTTCGATTTTGCGGCAGTCCAAAATGCTGTACGGCGGTCTGGAAGCGGCATCCGGATACTCTTCATCCGATACGGCATTCAGTTCGGGAGCGGGAAAAGAGGTATCCTGCTGCAATGCCGTCTGAAAGATGTGCCGGGCAAATTCGTACCAAGAGGCGGATTTGCCACCCGCAAAGTGGTAAATACCGCGTACCGGAGATGATTGCTGCAACAGGCGGATGATGGCGGCAGCTAAGTCGCCGGCATAGGTTGGGCAGCCGGTTTGATTGCTTACGACGGGTAATGAAGAACGTTCGTTGGCAAGGTTCAGCATAGTCCGGACAAAGTTATCGCCATATTCGCTAAATAGCCAGGAGGTTCTTAGAATAAGGCTTTCCGAATTGGCAGACAGTGCGAGCAGTTCGCCGGCGGCCTTGGATTTCCCATATATGTTGAGCGGATTGGTAAAGTCGCTTTCCAAATAAGGTTTGTTGGCTTGACCGTCGAATACATAGTCAGTAGAAATGTGGATGAATCGGGCATGGGTGCGGTGTGCCGCCGAGGCGAGGTTGTAAATGGCGGAAGCGTTAACGGCGAATGCCGTGGTTACATTTTCTTCAGCTTTGTCGACGGAGGTATAGGCCGCCGTATTGACAATGGCATCGGGCTGGAAATTTTTTACCATATTGAAGACGGCATCGGCATCGGTAATGTCTAAAGATGCGGAATCCGTTGCAATGGTTTCCCAATCTTCGGGAAGACGGTCGCGCAAGCAGCGTGCCAGTTGGCTTTTTGAGCCGGTCAATAGAATTCTCATGAGGCATTTCCTTTTGTAAGGTATTTATAGATTTGATATTGACATTATAGTGCTAAAATTTTGTCGGTGCTTGGCGTAATGGCATTATTCTGAGCAGTTGTTGTGGAAAAGGTATTGTTTTACGACGATTTCGGCTAAAATACCGTAATCCGATTCCGATTGTTGAGTGTGGTTTCGGTATTGTCTAAGGCATTTTCAGGGTAATGTGAAATGAGTGTAACCAGTTTGGTAAAAATCTATTCCGGCAAAGTCCGCGATTTGTACGAAATTGACGATAAGCGAATGTTGATGGTTGCTTCCGACCGTCTGTCTGCATTCGATGTAATTTTGGATGATCCGATTCCGGGTAAAGGGGAGATTCTGACGCAGATTTCCAATTTTTGGTTTAAAAAACTGGCTCATATCATGCCTAACCATTTCACCGGCCATACGGTTTACGACGTTTTGCCTGAAAACGAAGCCAAAGTTTTAGAAAAACGCGCTGTCGTGGCTAAAAAACTCACTCCGGTGAAAGTGGAGGCTATTGTGCGCGGTTATCTGGCAGGCAGCGGTTGGAAAGATTATCAAAAGACAGGCTCTGTCTGCGGTATTCAACTGCCTGAAGGTATGCAGGAAGCGCAACAACTGCCTGAAGTGATTTTTACGCCATCGACCAAAGCTGAGGTTGGCGATCATGATGAAAACATCAGCTTTGAAGAATGCGAACGCATTATCGGAAAAGAATTGGCGGCGGAAGTACGCACCAAAGCGATTCAGCTTTACACAGAAGCGGCCGAATATGCGAAATCTCGCGGCATTATTATTTGCGATACCAAGTTTGAATTTGGTTTGGATGAAGAAGGTACGCTGACTTTGATGGACGAAGTATTGACGCCTGACTCCAGCCGTTTTTGGCCTGCCGATCAATACAAAGTCGGCACCAACCCGCCGTCTTTTGATAAACAGTTTGTCCGCGACTGGCTAGAGCAAAGCGGTTGGAATAAAAAAGCGCCTGCGCCTAAAGTGCCTGCCGATGTGATTCAAAAAACAGTCGAAAAATATCAAGAAGCATTGACTTTGCTGACTCAGGATTGATTTTTAAGTTTGAAGGCCGTCTGAAAATGATATGTTTCAGACGGCCTTTTTATTGTATCAATACTGGATTTTAAGGATGGTTACCTTTATAATCGAAAATTGTTTTCAGCGCCTTAAAGGCCGTCTGAAAGCTTGTTTATAACCTGCCGCACGGTCTGAAACCCTAACTATGCACATTCGGATTTTAGTGTGCATTATTAGTGTTTTAGCAGTGCGGTATTTTGAAAGGAACAATGATGTTCAATAAACACGTTAAGACCTTCCAATACGGTAATCAAACCGTTACTTTGGAAACCGGCGAAATCGCCCGCCAAGCCGCTGCTGCCGTTAAAGTATCTATGGGCGACACTGTTGTTTTGGTTGCCGTTACTACCAACAAAGAAGTGAAAGAAGGCCAAGACTTCTTCCCTCTGACTGTCGATTACCTCGAGCGTACTTACGCAGCAGGTAAAATCCCTGGCGGTTTCTTCAAACGCGAAGGCAAACAAAGCGAAAAAGAAATCCTGACCAGCCGTCTGATTGACCGTCCGATTCGTCCTTTGTTCCCCGAAGGTTTCTACCACGACATTCAAATCGTAGCGATGGTGGTGTCTGTTGACCCTGAAATTGATTCTGACATTCCTGCCATGCTCGGCGCATCTGCCGCGCTGGTGTTGAGCGGCGTACCGTTTGCCGGTCCGATTGGTGCGGCACGCGTGGGTTATGTAAACGGCGTGTACGTTTTGAACCCGACTAAAGCCGAATTGGCCAAATCACAATTGGACTTGGTGGTTGCCGGTACTTCTAAAGCCGTGTTGATGGTGGAATCCGAAGCTGACATCTTGTCTGAAGAAGTAATGCTGGGTGCGGTTGTTTACGGTCACGATCAAATGCAAGTGGCCATTAACGCCATCAATGAGTTTGCTGACGAAGTCAATCCGGAAGTTTGGGATTGGAAAGCTCCTGAAACCAATGAAGAATTGGTTGCCAAAGTACGCGAAATTGCCGGTGAAACTATTAAAGAAGCGTTCAAAATCCGTCAAAAACAAGCGCGTTCTGCCAAGTTGGACGAAGCTTGGAATGCTGTAAAAGAAGCGTTAATTACCGAAGAAACCGACACTTTGGCTGCCAACGAAATCAAAGGCATTTTCAAACACTTGGAAGCCGATGTTGTCCGCAGCCAAATTTTGGACGGTCAACCGCGTATTGACGGTCGCGACACCCGCACTGTTCGTCCGTTGAACATTCAAACCGGCGTCTTGCCGCGCACTCACGGTTCTGCATTGTTTACCCGTGGCGAAACTCAAGCTTTGGCCGTTGCAACTTTGGGTACTTCACGCGACGAACAAATTATTGATGCGCTGTCCGGCGAATACACCGACCGCTTCATGCTGCACTACAACTTCCCTCCGTACTCTACCGGCGAAGTGGGTCGCGTAGGTGCGCCAAAACGTCGTGAAATCGGTCACGGCCGTTTGGCTAAACGTGCATTGTTGGCCGTATTGCCGGAACCTGAAGATTTCAGCTACACCATGCGCGTAGTTTCTGAAATTACCGAATCCAACGGCTCTTCCTCTATGGCTTCCGTCTGCGGCGGCTGCTTGAGTCTGCTGTCTGCCGGTGTGCCTTTGAAAGCACACGTTGCCGGTATCGCTATGGGTCTGATTTTGGATAACAACAAATTTGCCGTTTTGACCGACATCTTGGGCGACGAAGACCATTTGGGCGATATGGACTTTAAAGTAGCCGGTACAACCGAAGGTGTGACCGCGCTGCAAATGGATATCAAAATCCAAGGTATTACCAAAGAAATCATGCAAATCGCTTTGGCTCAAGCCAAAGAAGCACGTTTGCACATCTTGGATCAGATGAAAGCAGCCGTTGCAGGCCCACAAGAGTTGTCTGCACATGCGCCACGCTTGTTCACCATGAAAATCAACCAAGACAAAATCCGTGATGTGATTGGTAAAGGCGGTGAAACCATTCGTTCGATTACCGCTGAAACCGGTACTGAAATCAACATCGCTGAAGACGGTACCATCACTATCGCTGCGACTACTCAAGAAGCAGGCGATGCGGCGAAAAAACGCATCGAAGAAATCACTGCCGAAGTGGAAGTGGGTAAAGTGTACGAAGGTACTGTGGTTAAAATCCTCGACAACAACGTTGGCGCGATTGTCAGTGTGATGCCGGGTAAAGACGGTTTGGTACACATCAGCCAAATCGCCCACGAGCGCGTACGCAATGTCAGCGATTACCTGCAAGTAGGTCAGGTTGTAAACGTGAAAGCATTGGAAGTAGACGATCGCGGCCGCGTACGCCTGTCTATCAAAGCTTTGCTGGAAGCGCCTGCCCGTGAAGAAAATGCCGCCGAGTAATGCTTAGGGATGAAAATGCCGTCTGAACTGGTTTCAGACGGCATTTTTTACGGGTATTGGGAATTAATGAGTGTTACAGCCACAGGACGGCAAGCTTCCATAATGCCCATAATGATACGGATAATCCTGTACACAGGCGGATATATCGGTTTTGCATGATTTTTTTCAGTTGCAGGGAAAAAATGCCGATTGCCAAAAGATTGGGCAGTGTACCCAGTGCAAAGGCAAGCATATATAACCCGCCGGTTGCCGCACTACCGCTGCCCAATGCGTAAAGTGATGCGCTGTAAACCAGTCCGCACGGCAGCCAACCCCATAATATTCCGACAGCAAGGCAGGCCGGTATGGATTTTATGGGTAACAGCCGGTTGAGTATCGGGTTCAGGTTCCGCCATATCGGTTTGCCGATTTTCTCGATTTTTGCCGCCAAGGAAGAAATACCGCTCAAGTATAAGCCTAAAAAGAGCAGCAGGAGGTTGGCGGCTGTGTATAAAATATTCTGCAGGACACGGGTTTGGTCGAGTGAAACGCCGACCTGTCCGATTAATCCGAGAATCAGACCGATTGCCGTATAGCTGCTTATCCGTCCTGTGTTAAGCAGCAGGATCAGCCAAAAGCGGTTGATATGCGGGGGGAGTTGGAGCGCAAACGCGCTGCTTAATCCGCCGCACATGCCGATGCAGTGCGTTCCTCCGAAGAAACCGAGCAGGAACAGGGTTAGGAAAGTGATGTCGTGGTTCATGGACGGCTCATGGTCAGATGTTTGTCGGGGAAAACGGATAATTTCCGGCAGTCCGACCAATAGGGTTTGGCGAGGGCATTCCCCGTGCTGTTAAAGTCTTGAATAAGGATGCGGTTTGTGTCATGAATTTCGACAGTCCTGTAAAATCCGCCCTTTACTGCGCTGTCGGCGGGTTTGCCGTGTGCGTCAAAATACAGGATGGTGCGGTTTTGAAGATGAGCGCAATTTGAAACGGCCGAGTTTGCCGGTATGTTTCGGGTGCAGGCAGCAAGGATTGCACAAGGGAAAAGCAACAGTAATATGCGGAACATGGTGTTTATTGTAATGGGTAACAAACAGTATAATGCTTATTTTAATCTCCCGACGGCGGGAGATGGAAGCATTTCCCTTCGGCACGGGGATTTCGGAATTCGGAAGCAACAGACAATACGGGATTTCAGAATAATATGAACACTTTGAAATTTACTAAAATGCACGGTTTGGGCAACGATTTTATGGTAATTGACGCGGTCAGTCAGGATTTTATTCCTGAGCATGCACCGATTGCGGCATGGTCTGACCGTTTCCGCGGCATCGGGTTCGACCAGCTTTTGGTGGTCGGGCGTTCGGAAACCAAAGGTGTGGATTTCCGTTACCGTATTTTCAATGCCGACGGCAGCGAGGTTGAGCAATGTGGCAACGGAGCGCGTTGTTTTGCCCGTTTTGTTACAGACAAGGGTTTGACCGATAAGAAAGAAATTTGTGTTGAAACGGCGAAGGGCATTATTTTTCCGAAATTGTCCGATAACGGTATGGTTACGGTCAATATGGGCAAACCGAAGTTTATGCCGTCTGAAATACCGTTTGTCCCCGAATTGGGCGAGGGGGATGATGCCTGTATTTACGGGGTGCGTCTCGAATCCGGCATTCAGCCTGTCAGCTGCGTCAATATGGGCAACCCCCATGCGGTGATTGTGGTCGATGACGTGGAATGCGCGCCGGTGCGCGAAACCGGTTCGCTTATCGAACCGCACAGGCAGTTTCCCGAACGCGTCAACGTCGGCTTTATGCAGATTGTCAGCCGAACTGCGATTCGTTTGCGCGTGTTCGAGCGCGGCGTGGGCGAAACCCAAGCTTGCGGTACGGGAGCGTGTGCGGCTGTGGTGGCGGGTATCCGTCTGGGGCTGTTGGATGAAGGGAAAACGGTAGAGGTGATTTTGCCGGGCGGAACTTTATATATCGAATGGGCCTGCGGCGGCGATGTGATGATGACCGGCCCTGCGGAAACCGTGTTTGAAGGCGAGTTGGCGTATTCATGATTTTGCTGCATTTGGATTTTTTGTCTGCCTTACTGTATGCGGCGGTTTTTCTGTTTCTGATATTCCGCGCAGGAATGTTGCAATGGTTTTGGGCGAGTATCGTGCTGTGGCTGGGAATATCAGTTTTGGGGGCGAAGCTGATGCCGGGGATGTGGGGATTGACCCATGCCGCACCTTTGTTCATTCCCCACTTTTATCTGACACTGGGCAGTATATTTTTCTTTATCGGGCATTGGTGGAGGAAGGCAGACGGAGAGGGGTGGCAGGCAGATGCCGGGCATCCGCTGCTCGGGCTTTTTGCCGTCAGTAATGTATCGATGACGCTTGCCTTCGCAGGCGTGTGCGTGTTGGCGCATTATTGGTTTTCTGGAACGGCCCAAGTGTTCGTATTTTCGGCATTGCTTAAACTTTATGTGCTGAAGCCGGTTTATTGGTTCGTGTTGCAGTTTGTGCTGATGGCGGTTGCTTATGTGCATGGCAGGGGTATAGACGGGCGGCCTTCCTTTCTGTTCAGTGGTTCGCAGTTGCGCCTCGGCGTGTTGACGGCGGCGTTGATGCAGGTCTCAGTACTGGTGCTGCTGCTTTCAGAAATTGGAAGATAATACGGTGCGGCCGTATTGGAACAAAAAGTTATAAAGAAAGAAAATTTGGGTATTGGTTTTTCAGACGGCATAGGTTTAGGATACGGCCATATCTGAAATTTGTTTATGGTTCGGCGTGAATACTCTGTAATTGGACAGGATGTTGACAGTAGATTGCGTGCCGTACTATCGAAATTTTATTATTCAGGAGCAGAAGATGAAAATTGCAAACAACATTACCGAATTGATCGGCAACACCCCATTGGTCAAGTTGAACCGTCTGACCGAAGGTCTGAAGGCGGAAGTTGCCGTGAAGCTTGAATTCTTCAATCCGGGCAGCAGTGTGAAAGACCGTATTGCCGAAGCAATGATTGAGGCTGCCGAGAAAGTGGGTAAGATTAATCAAAATACCGTCATTGTCGAAGCAACCAGCGGTAATACCGGTATCGGTTTGGCGATGGTATGTGCCGCACGCGGCTACAAATTGGCTATTACTATGCCGGAGAGTATGAGTAAAGAGCGTAAAATGCTGTTGCGTGCGTTTGGTGCAGAGCTGATTCTGACACCTGCCGCCGAAGGTATGGGCGGCGCGATTGCGAAGGCGCAATCATTGGTCGATGAACATCCCGACACCTATTTCATGCCGCGTCAGTTCGATAATGAGGCAAATCCCGAAATCCACCGCAAAACAACCGGGGAGGAAATTTGGCGGGATACGGACGGCAAAGTTGATGTCTTTGTTGCTGGTGTCGGAACAGGCGGTACGATTACCGGTGTGGGCGAAGTGTTGAAAAAATACAAACCGGAGGTTCAGGTAGTTGCCGTCGAGCCTGAAGCTTCTCCGGTATTGAGCGGGGGTGAAAAGGGTCCTCATCCGATTCAAGGTTTGGGTGCAGGCTTTATCCCCAGCATTTTGAATACGGCTGTTTATGACAGCATTTCCAAAGTACCTAATGAGGCGGCATTTGAAACTGCCCGTGCCATGGCGGAAAAAGAAGGCATTTTGGTGGGCATTTCTTCCGGTGCCGCGGTTTGGAGCGCGTTGCAGCTTGCCAAAGAGCCTGAAAACGAAGGCAAATTGATAGTCGTGTTGCTGCCTTCTTACGGGGAGCGTTATCTTTCCACGCCATTGTTTGCAGATTTGGCATAAGGCGTTAATCTGATTGTTGGAACGTTCGGGCGCATTTTGCGGCATCGGTGTAACACCGTACCGCAAAATGCGTTTTTGCATATTTGTCAAAAATCTTTGGTTTCAGACGGTATATTTGCGGGCTAGATGGTCGTTTTTCCGATTGGACGGCTGTCGGATGGAGAAGGGAGGGAATGTTGGACGGGAACGGTAAAAAATATGCCGTACCATTGCTGGTGCTGGGTTGCGTGGTGTTCGGATTGGGCAGCCTGATTGTCAGGTTTGTACCCATCGGATCGTATGCGATCGCCTTTTGGCGGTTGGCGGTTTCCAGTTTCGTTTTTTGGCTCTTGACCCGATTCTCAGGCCAACAGTTTCCAAGAAACAGGAAAACCGTCCGATATGCAATGACGGCAGGCGGTTTTCTTGCTTTTGATTTGGCGCTGTGGCATGAAAGCATACATGCAGTCGGTCCCGGTATTTCAACTCTGCTCAACAGCCTGCAAATTTTCTTCTTATCGGCAATCGGTTTTTTCTTTTTTAGGGAACGGTTGGGCTGGCTTCAGATGCTCAGCTTGGTGCTGGCGGCCGTCGGTATGGTGATGATTTCAAGTCCCGAATTTGTACGCAATGGTGATGCCGGTTGGGGATTTGTCAGCGGTTTGATGTCAGGGTTGATGCTTGCCCTGTCTATGGTGTTTGTGCGTAAAACCCATGAGGTCGGGCAGGCAGACCTTTTCCCTGTCATGATGATTTTGAGTTTGGGCGGCGCGGTATCGCTGGTTGTTCCGGCATTGCTGATGGACAGCGGCGCGCTTTATCCGACTACATGGCGGGATGCTGGTTTGGTGTTTGTGTACGGCGTGGTGATGCAGTGTTTTGCATGGGCGATGATTGCCTATGCCATTCCGTTACTTTCCCTATCGCTGACGGGGCTGCTGCTTTTATCCGAACCGGTTGTCGCCTTGTTAATCGATTATTTTGGGTTGGACAAACCGATTGACGGTGTGCAGTGGGGAGGGGTGATGCTGACACTTTCGGCAATTTATCTCGGTTCGCTGAAACAGCAGTCTTCACATTGATTCCATCAAGGCAATATTAGCAGATCGCCGTGTAAAACCTGCGTATACCGGACTGATAGGCAGGAAAATCAGAAAACGCCGGACCTGCCTGCAAAGGTGAGGAATAGCAAATGCCGTCTGAAACTATTTTCAGACGGCATTCTTGGCTTCCCGGTTTATCGGATTGCCGTACCGACCCGGCTGAAATCGCCGAAGTTCATCAGAATGAAGGTTGCTTTACCGACAACCAGCTTGTCATCTACAAAGCCCCAGTAGCGAGAATCGGCACTGTTGTCGCGGTTATCACCCATAGCGAAATAGCGTCCTTCGGGAACCTGACATACAAAACCGCTGCCGTCGTCGGCATATTGGCAATGGTTCAGACCGCTCTGCTCTATGGAGTAGCCGTTTTCAGACATGATATCGGAGGTATATTTGCTCAATACGGGTAGGGAAACGGCCGCTTGCCCTTCCTTTTTCAGAATATTGAATGATCTGCCGTCCAGACCGCTACGGAACATATCCGTGTTGTGGATTTCGGAAGAGTCGGTGTCGTCGTGATAACTGTATGTGCCGTCAGGAATATCAGAAGCCAGTTTTCCATTTACTGTCAGAACTTTATCCCGATATTCGACAATGTCGCCCGGGGTGCCGACAATACGCTTGATGTAGGTCATGTCCGGCTGCAGAGGATAATTAAAAACGACGACATCGCCCCGTTCGATTTTGCCCGTAGGGATAAATACATTATTTAAAACGGGTACGCGCAAGCCGTAGGAAAATTTGCTGACCAAAATGAAATCGCCCTTGATTAGGCCCGGGCGCATGGAGCTGGATGGAATTTGGAACGGTTCGGCAATAAACGACCGGATGAGGAACAATACCAAAACGGTAGGGAAGAAACTGCCGAAATAATCGCCGAAGTGGCTGCTTTCCGAGATTTCGGGATGAGTCCTCAGGCGGTACTTATATACCCCCCAAACTGTACCGCACAATACAACGCAAATCAAAAAAACGGCGGTAAAGCTCATAAACAGGGATAGGGCGGCAAAAACGCCGACCACCATCAGGATATAGGCGTATTCAAGGCTGGAACTCCACTCTCCGTTTTCCTGCCGTTTCTTGTCGCTTTTGAAATAAAGGATGATGCCGGCAAGCAGCGCCGCCGCCGCACCCAACATTAGCATTGTGTTCATTGTTGTTCCTTAATGGTTAAAAACCCGCCCGTCCGTGCAACCGTTTTTAAGAGGCGGTAAATCACAAAGTTTGTTTGCGGACGTGCTCTCTTGCAATCAGGGCGGTTTAAGGGGCATGATGCACTGCCCCGTGTGCCGGATATTATTTGTCGCTTACCTGCAAAATCGCCAAGAACGCGCTTTGCGGGATTTCCACGTTGCCCACTTGTTTCATGCGACGTTTGCCTGCTTTTTGTTTTTCAAGCAGTTTTTTCTTACGCGTAATATCGCCGCCGTAACATTTTGCCAAAACGTTTTTACGCAGGGCTTTGACGTTTTCTCGGGCGATAATCTGGCTGCCAATGGCGGCTTGGACGGCGATGTCGAACATTTGGCGCGGAATCAGTTCGCGCATTTTCGATGCCAGCTCGCGGCCTCGGTGAACCGAGCTTTGACGGTGCACAATCAGGCTCAGCGCATCGACTTTTTCTCCGTTGACCATAATGTCGAGCTTAATCAAATCAGACGGTTGGAACTCTTTGAAATGGTAGTCCAACGAAGCATAACCGCGCGAAGTCGATTTGAGTTTGTCGAAGAAGTCCATTACGACTTCGTTCATGGGCAAGTCGTAAGTCAGCATGACTTGGCGGCCCATGTACTGCATATTGACCTGTACGCCGCGCTTTTGGTTACACAAAGTCATGACGTTGCCGACATACTCCTGCGGCACAAGAATGGTCGCGGTAATAATCGGCTCGAGAATGGTTTCGATGCTGCCGATGTCGGGCAGTTTGGACGGATTTTCGACTTCGATTTTTTCGCCGCTCTTCAACACGACTTCATAAACCACCGTCGGCGCGGTGGTAATCAAATCCATGTCGAACTCACGCTCCAAGCGTTCCTGCACGATTTCTAAGTGCAACAGACCCAAGAAGCCGCAACGGAAGCCGAATCCCAATGCTTGAGAAACTTCAGGCTCGAATTTTAGAGAAGCGTCGTTAAGCTGTAATTTTTCCAAAGCGTCGCGCAAGGCTTCGTAATCGTGGCTTTCTACAGGGTAGAGACCCGCAAATACTTGACTTTGTACTTCTTGGAAGCCGGGCAGCGGCTCTGAGGCGGGGTTGGCAACCAGTGTAACCGTATCGCCGACTTTTGCCTGTCCCAATTCTTTTACGCCGGTAATCAAAAAGCCCACTTCGCCGGCTTTGAGTTCTTGTTTTTGAACTGATTTCGGTGTGAATACGCCCAGCTGCTCAACTTGCGTTTCCGCCTTGGTGCTCATAAAGCGGACTTTGTCTTTCAGTTTGATGGTGCCGTTTTTCACACGAATCAACATAACCACGCCGACGTAGTTGTCAAACCATGAATCGACAATAACTGCTTGCAACGGCGCGTTTTCATCGCCGGTCGGTGCGGGGATTTTGGCAACGATTTCTTCCAAAACGTCTTCCACTCCGATGCCGCTTTTGGCTGAACACTGCACCGCGCCGACGGCATCGATGCCGATGATATCCTCGATTTCCTGTTCAACGCGCTCGGGTTCTGCGGCAGGCAAGTCGATTTTGTTCAAAACAGGCACGACTTCCACGCCCAAATCAATCGCGGTATAACAGTTCGCCACGGTTTGCGCTTCTACACCTTGGGACGCATCGACCACCAAAAGCGCGCCTTCGCAGGCAGAGAGCGAACGGGAGACTTCGTAAGAGAAGTCGACGTGTCCCGGTGTGTCAATCAGGTTGAGCTGATACACCTGCCCGTCGCGTGCTTTGTAGTTGAGCGCGGCGGTTTGCGCTTTAATGGTAATGCCGCGCTCTTTTTCGATGTCCATGGAATCGAGCACCTGCGTACTCATTTCACGCAAATCCAAACCGCCGCAGTATTGGATAAAACGGTCGGCAAGCGTCGATTTACCGTGGTCGATGTGGGCAATGATGGAGAAATTTCGGATATTTTTCATTAGAGTTATTTTGAATGTCGAACAGTGGGTTTTAGAAATGCCGTCTGAACAAACAGCGGTGCGTCCTAATGTCGGGCTCAACGGGATAAACAGCCCGACATTCTAGCGGAAAACGGTTGTTTTGGCATGATTCGATAAAGGGTTTATAAAGATTTGACAATCTCCGCCACCATTTTTGCAGAATTTGCCGCCGCAGTTTTCAAGAACTCATCAAAGCTGATGTCCGCTGTTTCATCTGCCGAATCGGAAACCGCGCGGATGATGACAAACGGCGTGTCGAGCTGGTGGCAGGTTTGGGCGATTGCTGCGGCTTCCATTTCCACTGCCTTGACTTCGGGGAAATGGCTGCGGATTTCCACCACGCCTGCGCTGCTGTGGACAAAACGGTCTCCGCTGACAATCAGGCCTTGTTCTACCACCGCGTCTTCAAACACTTCCGCCGCCCGTTTTGCCTTGCCGACCAAGAGGCCGTCTGAAACAAATACGGCGGGCAGTTGCGGCACTTGTCCCCAAACATAGCCGAACGCCGTTACATCGACGTCGTGGTGCGCAATTTCTGTGCCGACCACGACATCGCCAACTTTCAAGCCTTTACCCAAGCCACCCGCGCTGCCGGTGTTAATGACACAGTCCGGCTCAAACTGATGGATAAGCCAGGCAGTTGAAACCGACGCGTTTACTTTGCCGATTCCGCTTAAGGCGAGCACAATGCGTTTTCCTGCCAATTCGCCTTCATAGGCGGCAAACTTGCCGAAAGAGATGGCTTTGACATTTCCCATCATCTCGCGCAAAAGCTCGATTTCCTGTTCCATTGCGCCGATAACGGCTACTGTTTTCAGAGACATATTGCTGACCTGCTGTGAATTTCGGATAAGTGCCGAATTATACACGTTAAAGGGGCAGGGTTGGGCGGGCAGGCCGTCAATGCCGTCTGAAGCGGTTCGGACGGCATGGCGGGTTTTTGGTAGAATGGCGGCATGCAGGCCGTTTAACGATTAAGGGGATGAAGATGTTTACCGATGAAAATATGACTGCAAAAGACGAGCTGTTTGTATGGTTGCGCCATATGAACAAGTATAAGGGTTCGGATTTGTTTGTTACAACCAATTTCCCGCCTGCTATGAAGGTGGACGGAACAATCACCCGTATCACGGATACGCCGCTGACGGCGGAAAAATGTATGGAAATCGCCTTTTCGATTATGAGTGCGAAGCAGGCGGAAGAGTTTTCATCGACCAACGAGTGCAACTTTGCCATCAGCCTGCCGGATACCAGCCGTTTCCGCGTTAATGCGATGATACAGCGCGGCGCGACGGCATTGGTATTCCGCGCAATTACCAGCAAAATTCCCAAGTTTGAGAGTTTGAACCTGCCGCCGGTCTTGAAGGATGTCGCGCTGAAAAAACGCGGCCTGGTGATTTTTGTCGGCGGTACCGGCTCGGGTAAATCGACTTCGCTTGCCTCGCTTATCGATTATCGCAACGAAAACACGTTCGGACACATTATTACTATCGAAGACCCGATTGAGTTTGTCCACGACCATAAAAACTGCATCATCACCCAGCGCGAGGTCGGCGTAGATACGGAAAACTGGATGGCGGCGTTGAAAAACACGCTGCGCCAGGCACCCGATGTCATCCTTATCGGTGAAATCCGTGACCGCGAAACCATGGATTACGCCATCGCCTTTGCCGAAACGGGTCATTTGTGTATGGCGACGTTGCACGCCAACAGCACCAACCAGGCACTCGACCGCATCATCAACTTCTTCCCCGAGGAGCGGCGCGAACAGTTATTGACGGATTTGTCGCTCAACCTTCAGGCATTTATTTCACAACGCCTGATTCCGCGAGACGGCGGTAAGGGCAGGGTGGCTGCAGTCGAAGTGCTGCTCAATTCGCCTTTGATTTCCGAGCTGATTCATAACGGCAATATCCATGAAATCAAGGAAATTATGAAGAAGTCCACGGCTTTGGGTATGCAGACCTTTGACCAACACCTTTACCAATTGTACGAAAACGGCGATATTTCTTTGCAGGATGCGTTGAAAAATGCCGATTCGGCGCATGATTTGCGCCTGGCGGTACAGTTGAGGAGCCGCCGCGCACAAAGTTCGGGGCCTGATTTGGAATTGCTCTGATGAACAGTATGGATTTTCGGACGGATGGTTTGAAATGATTTATCCGTGGCATAATGAGCAATGGCGGCAGCTTGCGGAACATTGGGAGCGTCGTCCCAATGCATGGCTGTTCATCGGTAAAAAAGGTACGGGAAAGACCGTGTTTGCCCGCTTTGTGGCACAGAAACTGTTATGCGAAAGCCCTGTGCCGGATGGCGGACCTTGCGGAGTATGCGCGTCCTGCCATTTGTTCGAACAGGGAGGACATCCTGATTTTTATGAGATAACCCCCTTGTCGGATGAGCCGGAAAATGGGCGCAAACTGTTGCAGATTAAAATCGACGCCATCAGGAAAATTATCGACAACGTGTATCTGACTTCGGTACGGGGAGGCCTGCGCGTGGTCCTCATCCATCCTGCCGAAAGCATGAATGTCCAGGCTGCCAACAGTCTGTTGAAAGTGTTGGAAGAACCGCCGCCCCAAGTGGTCTTTTTGTTGGTAAGCCATGCGGCGGATAAGGTTTTACCTACCGTCAAGAGCCGTTGCCGGAAGATGGTTTTGCCCGCGCCTTCCCATGAAGAGGCATTGGCATATCTGCGTGAAAGGGGTGTGGCGGAACCTGAGGAACGTCTGGCTTTTCATTCCGGAGCGCCGCTGTTTGATGAAGAAGAAAGATTGTGTGAATTAAGGGAAAAGTTGTTGAATATATTGGCCGAACCAAGGTTGTTGAAGATTTTGGACTTTGCCGAATTGTTCGATAAGGAAAAACTGCCGCTTGCCGTATTTGTCGGGTGGATGCAGAAATGGCTGGTCGATTTAGGCCTGTGCCTGCAAAATATGAAACCGGCTTATTATCCTTCTTATGAAGACCGGCTGCTTCAGACGGCATCCGGTTTCCGTCAAGGCAATGTGTTTGCCGCGGAAGATATGCTGAAACGGCTTGCCCCTTCTGGTTTTCACACTTTAAATGTCAAAATGCAGATAGAGTATCTGCTCATTAATTATTTGGAATTGAAGAAAAAGAACGGGTGAATTATGTCAAACGGACAAAATATTCCGGCAAAAATGATGTCTTTGCAGCTGAAAGACGTGAATCTGCTTTACAGCTCCTATATGCCGTTTTTGGAATACGGCGGTCTGTTTGTACAGACCGACGACGTATTTTCCATTGGGGAAGACATCCTACTTGCCGTAGAAATCCTTAACCTTCCCAAGCTTTTCCTGCCAACCAAAGTTGCCTGGATTAATCCGGCGCGCACCTCGTCAAAGCCCAAAGGGGTGGGGTTGGCGTTTACGACACATGAAAACTGTTTGAAAGTCAAAGACCAAATCGAAGCTGAATTGGGCCGTATGCTCGGCAGCAATAGACCTACGTTTACCATGTAACACCATGCATATTATCGATTCACACTGCCACCTCAATTTTGAGGGTTTGAAAGAACGCCTGCCCGAAGTTTTGTCCAATATGGAAGAAAACGGAGTGAGGCAGGCGCTTGCCATCAGCGTCAGCAGGCAAAGTTTTGCCGAAGTATCCGCTATCGCCGAAGTTTATGAGCATATTTACTGCACAATAGGCGTACATCCCGACAGTAAGGAAGCCGAAGAATTTTCCATTACGGAAATGGTTGCCGCAGCCGCCTCGCCGAAAGTGGTCGGCATAGGCGAGACGGGGCTGGATTATTACTGGTGCAAAGGCGATTTGTCTTGGCAGCACAAACGCTTTGCAGATCACATCGAAGCAGCCAATCAAACCGGACTGCCCGTTATCGTCCATACGCGTGATGCGGCGGCGGATACCTTGTCTATTCTGAAAGAATGCCGGGTTAATTCGGGCGTTATCCACTGTTTTTCCGAAGACATCGGTTTTGCCCGTGCAGCAATGGATTTGGGGCTTTATATTTCTTTCTCGGGAATCGTTACCTTTAAAAACGCACCCTTGGTTCAGGAGGCGGCAAAATACGTTCCGGACGACCGTATCTTGGTGGAAACCGATGCACCGTTCCTCGCTCCCGTTCCCAAGCGCGGCAGGCAGAACGAGCCGGCTTTTGTACGTCATACCGCCGAACATATTGCCAAATTGCGGAATCAAACATTGGAGCAGGTTGCGGCATACACGACGGGAAACTTTTACCGCCTGTTTAAAAAAGTGCCCGATATGCGGGCAGGTTGACAAATGTTTCAACGCCGTGCTGATTTGGAAGGGGCGAGTCCTTGTTAAATAAACCTAAATCTTACTACTTTGAAAGAGGAGTGAGCACTCTCAAAAAGAACGTACCTTTTCTTTATGTAAAGAGCGTCGTCAATATGGTGAATTAGTTCGCCCAGAATCAAGCCGATTTTTAGCTGAATTACCTAATCACGATGTGCTGTGAAAACGTGATAAACCAAAACTCACCACCGAGCAAAAACAAGAAAAAACACAAAACCAATCTGGATAGATTGAGGGCGATTTTGAAAGGAGGCTAGGAAATCTAGCTTGGAATGAAAAGACAAGAGTAGGGCATAATCTGCATCTCAAATTAGGTGTCCAGGTTTTGGGATGCAGATCACTTTCGCATAAAAAAGGCCGTCTGAAATTTCAGACGGCTTTTACTTTTAACGCATCCACAATCAGCTTAAACACATTGGAATGTCCGCGGCGGCTGGGGTAATAGAGGTAAAGCGGTTCGTAAGTCATAGCATACTCAGGCAACAGCTCGACCAGGTGCCCAGAATGGAGTGCATCCGCCACGCTCATATGTGCCACCCACGCGATGCCGAGGCCGTCTGAAACGGCTTGCAGGCGTAGATGGTTGTTGATGGAAAACTGCGATTTAGGCGTGAATGTAATCAGCGCTTTTTTGTATTTGAATTCCCACTGCATCTCCGTGCCGTGTTCAGCGGAGAGTTTTATGCCGATAAGGCGGTGCTGTTGCAGATCATCAATATTTTTCGGTGAACCATGTTGCGCCAAATAATCGGGCGAGGCAACCAACGCCATTTTGAGCGGTGCGGAAATTGGCACCGCAATCATCTCTTTCGCTACCTTGTTACCTAACCGAACGCCCATATCAAATCCTTCTTTCACAATGTCCGCCCAACGGTCGTCCACCACGATTTCCAAGCGGATTTTCGGGTATTGGTTCAAAATCAGCTTTAATTTCGGGTATAACACGGCTTCCGCTGCCAGCGTCGGAGCATTGATACGAATCAGCCCCGATGGTGTATTCAAAAAGTCATTTAACGCATCGACTTCTTGGTTTATGGCTTGATAAAGTGGGAAAAGTTGGTCGAAAAGCTGCTGCCCCGCTTCGGTCAGCGACACATTGCGCGTAGTGCGGTTGAGCAGGCGCAGGTTCAGCCGCTTTTCTAAATTTTTCATGCTGTGGCTCAACGCCGAAGAAGAAATCCCCAAAAGCTGCCCCGCTTTCACAAAACTCTGCGTTTGCGCCAGTGTCAAAAAATAATTCAGCTCGTTAAAGTTCTGCATTTTCTTTTTAAACTCTCTTTTATTAGTGAATTTAATTCATTACATCATAAAGCTAAACCCTATTTATCTCAATAAAAACAAATCATAAAATGACTGCACTTTTATGAGAGTAAACAGAAGACAATAACCGCAAACATCACATCCTTTTTTATAAATTATTTATTCTAGGAGTAAAAATGAACATTTTATTATTAAACGGTGGTAAAGAATTCGGCCATTCGCATGGTGAGTTAAACCACACGCTTCACAAAAAAGCAAAAGAAGTTTTGACCGCACTTGGACACAATGTAAAAGAAACTGTGATTGATGCTGGCTATGATGTTGAGGCAGAAATCGAAAAATTCTTGTGGATGGATGCTGTGATTTGGCAAATGCCCAGTTGGTGGATGCATGAACCTTGGACAGTGAAAAAATACATAGATGAAGTATTTATCGCCGGACACGGAAAACTTTATCAACATGACGGCCGCCATCGTGTCAGCCCGACCGAAGGATTTGGCACAGGTGGTTTGCTGCATGGCAAAAAACACATGCTTTCGGTTACTTGGAATGCTCCGATTGAAGCATTCACCCGTGAAGGCGATTTTTTTGAAGGAAAAGGAGTGGATGACTTGTATATGCACTTTCATAAACTCAACGAATTCCTCGGTATGAGCCGTTTACCGACATTTATGTGTAACGATGTAATTAAAAATCCGCAAGTGGAAAAATACATAGCAGACTACCAAGCACACTTGGAAAAAGTGTTTGGTTAATGATAAAACATCAACTTGAAGCGGTAGGCTTTTGCCCACCATTTTGTCAGTCGCTAATTGGTACGAAATATGGCAAATCCGTGGTGCAAGGATTACCCGCTGGCTGGTGGAACGCGACATCATTGTATTGGCAAAATCCACCAACCCCGAACGTATGGCGGAAAACTTGGACGTCTTTGACTTTGCCCTCAGCGATGAAGACAAAGCAGAAATTGCCAAACTGGACGGCACGTTCGACGCCATCGTCAATCACGACACGGTGGATAATTTGAAACGTATCGCCGCGTGGAAAATGGGCGTGTAAGTGTAGCGAAAAACCATCTGCAATTCATCATATGAAAGGACAAAACATGATTAACGGGTTAGATATCGAACGTTTCCGAACTACCATGGCAGCGGTTGAAAACGACCATACAAAAGGCAAGGCAGCATTACGCGCCGATTCGCGCTGGGTATCCGGCACGAAGAACGAAATCTCCGTGCGCCGCTTCCCTGCCTTTACCACAGACGAACCGAAAAACATGGGCGGTGAAAACGCCGCCCCAAATCCGATGGAATACCTGATCGGCGCTGCAGCAGGCTGCTGCTCCATAGGTTTCGAGTTGCAAGCAGCACAGGCAGGCGTGAAACTGGAACAGTTTGAAATATCCGCAAGGGGCGGTATCGACATGGCCAAACTGTTCGGCATGGAAGATGGCTACGGCGGACTGGATAATCTGGTGCTAACCATAAAAGTAAAAGCCGACGCCGACCTTCCTACCCTGCAAAATTTCGCCGACCGCTCAGCCGCCACCTCCCCAGTGTTGAACAGCCTGAAAGCGCGGGCAAAAGTGGTTGTGGAAAAAATCTAGACGACTTAAACCGTTTTCTTGTTTTCATTTCGTTAAAAGCCCCTTTTCTGGACAACTAGAAACGTGCTGAATCGCTCAAAGGAGTACATGACATGCAACAACTGCACACTCTGAAAGACATCGAACAGGCCATCGCCACACACCCTTTAGTATCACTGTACATCAAAGCCCCAATCTGCGGTGTTTGTACGGTCGTGGCCGCCCAGCTTGACTCAGCTTTGGCGGAGGAAGGAAATGTGTATGCCGTAAAAGCCGATATTGCTGAAATACCCGAAATGGCCGGACGTTTCCACGTGCTGACCGCACCTGCATGGCTGCTGTTTTATCAAGGCAAGGAAGTAGAACGGATGGCCCGCTTCATCCCTCAGGCACAAATGAAGCAGACATTGGCAAAATGGACAAAAGTAGCAGAAAGCGGGCATCAGTAACCAGTCTATCAATGTTTCAGACGGCTGCGGTCTTGATAATGATGCAAGTGGTCAAATTTTTAAGATGATTTGCAAAATACTTAAAAATTTGACCGCTCTTTATTACGAAAAGGTCGTCTGAAACGGCTTGCAGACTGAGATAATGATTGATGAAACGCTGTGATTTGTACACTAAAACCATCTTCTGAAAACTCCCTTTGATTATTACCGGTGGCTTCCGTTCACAAAGCGCCATGGAAGATGCCTTATCCAGCGGCCATTTGGATTTGGTCGGCGTCGCCCGCCCGTTTGCTTTAGTGCCCGATTTGGCGAACCAAATGCAAAACGGCACTTACCAAACTGTACAAACCGACCGCATCCAAACAGGCGTGGCGTTTGTTGATAAAAAAGCGGGCGCAATGTTGGAAATGAATTGGTATATGACGCAAATGGACTTGATTGGGCAAGGCAAGCAGCCCAATCCTAAATTGTCAGTGTGGAAAGTATTGCTGAAAACCTTGTGGGAAAACGGCAAGGCAGGGTTAAGTACAGGTAGGGTTTGATAGGTATATAGGCTAAATAACAATAAAATCGGCAGGAAAATTCTCTGCCGATTTTTTTATTTGGTTTATAACCGTTAACTTAACAACTTCCCCACAAATCATATTCATCAGAATTTGTGATGGTTACTTTAATCACGTTGCCGACTTTGAAATCGATTCCGAAATGGACAATGATGGGGGTAATATCAAGTCCTATCCATCCTAACCGGCTGTTGACTCATCGATGCGCCGGAACTGTTCGTTTGCTTTGTCTGCGGAGTTGAGGATGATGTTAATTGTAAGGAAACGGCCGTTTTCCTTTTTCCATTTAAACGTGCACGGAATAGGGCGGATATTGTGGGAAGTTTCCGCTTTTGCGTATAATGCGCCCTACCTGACAAATTTTGTCGACTTTATCAAAAGGAATAAGCGATGGCTTCCATCCACGACCAAATTAAAGAAGTAGTAACGACTCACCGCGTTGTATTGTTTATGAAAGGTACGAAGCAGTTTCCGCAATGCGGTTTTTCTTCACGTGCCGTACAAATCCTTAATGCGGCAGGCTGTACCGACTATGTAACCGTCAACGTATTGGAGAATCCTGAAGTACGTCAAGGTATTAAAGAATACAGCGACTGGCCGACCATTCCCCAACTTTATGTGAACGGCGAATTTGTCGGCGGCTCAGACATTCTGGCGGAGATGTATGAGGCAGGCGAGCTGCAGGATCTGCTCAAAGCCTGATTCGGCCGCTCATGCCGTCTGAACGTGTTTCAGACGGCATTTTCTTTTCCGGCAAATTAAAAAAAAGTATAATGACGCGTCTCAAAATCACACTGGAACACCTCGATGAACGTTAACGTTATCAACCATCCGCTTGTCCGCCACAAATTAACCCTGATGAGGGAGGCAGATTGCAGCACCTACAAATTCCGAACGCTTACCACAGAGCTGGCACGCCTGATGGCTTACGAAGCAAGCCGTGATTTTGAAATCGAAAAATACCTTATCGACGGATGGTGCGGTCAGATTGAAGGAGACCGCATCAAGGGCAAAACATTGACCGTCGTTCCCATCCTGCGTGCAGGTTTGGGTATGCTTGACGGCGTACTCGACTTGATTCCGACTGCCAAAATCAGCGTGGTCGGCCTGCAGCGCGACGAAGAAACGCTGAAGCCTATTTCCTATTTTGAGAAATTTGTGGACAGTATGGACGAACGTCCGGCTTTGATTATCGATCCTATGCTGGCGACAGGCGGTTCGATGGTGGCCACCATCGACCTCTTGAAAGAAAAAGGTTGCCGCAACATCAAAGCCTTAGTCTTGGTTGCCGCCCCTGAGGGCGTGAAGGCTGTTAATGACGCGCATCCCGATGTTACGATTTATACCGCCGCGCTGGACAGCCATTTGAACGAAAACGGCTATATTATTCCCGGTTTGGGCGATGCGGGCGACAAGATTTTCGGCACGCGCTAACTGACTGATTTTCGGAGTTGATATGAATTTTCAAGATTATCTTGCGACATTCCCGCCCATCGATCATTTGACCGGTTTGGACGTTCAGGATGCCGACGGCAAAACGGTTCACCATATTCCTGCCGTACAGGGCAAGCTCGGTTCGCTCAAGTTGTACAATGCTTTGGCAGAGCGCTTTAACGGCAGCTTGGATAAAGAAGCGGCAGAGCAAGGTTTGATATGGTTTGCCGAACATGTTGCCGATGCGTGCGCCCATCCCGGCAAGCATCCTAATATCGACCTGCTTGAAAAAGTCGTGCAAAGCGGTGAAACCTGGTTGCTGAAACCTGTCTCAGCCTGATGCGGAATAAAGGAAATGCCGTCTGAAAAGCGTTTTCAGACGGCATTTCCTTAAAGTGGAATAATGATTTCAAGCCAAAGGGAAGCGGTTTCAACACCTCGGGCAAGAATAAGGTATGTACGGTTTGGTTTGTGAAAGATTAAATCCTTATAAGACATCGGGTGATTCCAATGAAAAGAACCTTGATTTTGATTTTTTCAGGAATGATTTGTACGGCAGGTATTGCCCAAGCAGGTTCGGTATTTTCCTGTAAGACGGACAACAATAAATATATCGAGGTTGAAAAAATCAACCCGAACCTTTACGAATATTCATTCGGCAGCATGGGTAAAAAAGAAATCGTTATCCGTAACGGAAAATCCGACCTGTTGCACCGTTCCGACAAATGGGAAGGGACGGGCAGCGGTCGTTGGGCAACGATGAAATTCCAAAACGGCGAATTTATGTACACCGTATGGACAGACTTCGATTCCGTGACTCATACGGAAAGCAGCGGTGTCGTTGTGGAGCGTAGGGGCAAGGAAGTCGCACGGGTCGGCTGTACACCGAAAACCGCGCAGGCGAATTTCAACGATGCTGATTTTTCCTGGTAATTGGGGCGGATAAGGCGATGGAAACAGCGAAACCCATTATGCTGATTGTCCGTCCGTCCGCCAGGGCCGCAGAAGATGTCGAAACCTGCCTGAATGCCGGTTGGCGCGCGGAAGTATTGAGTCCGGTCGAAATCGAAGCAGATGCTGCCGGACTGGAACTTTTGTCCGAACAATATGCCCGCGCCGATGCGGTATTTTGGGTCAGTCCGACCGCAATCGAAACCGCCGTCCCATACCTTAACCTTTCAGACGGCATAAAGATACACATTGCCGTAGGGCAGGGCAGCCGCCGCACATTGGAACGCTATTTGGGCAGCACGGTCATTGCGCCTCATGACGGAAACGACAGTGAGGCTGTTTTGCGCCTGCCAGTTTGGGATGGTCTGCGCGAAGGAGGGCGCGTATTGTTTGTGCGCGGACACGGCGGGCGGGATTTCCTTATGAGGAGGCTTCGGGAAAAGGGTTTGCAAACCGAATTGGCCGAAGTGTATTTCAGACGGCATAACCCTTTGAACTTTCAAAATTTCCAATCCGAGAATATTACTGCTGCCTATATTACGTCCACAGAACTCGTGCAGTCGCTGTTTGCACAGGTTCCTCCGCAATTTTCCCGATTCTTCAAATCCTTGTTATACTTCACCCATCATCCGCGTATTGCGGAGGCCTTGAAGCGCGAAGGAGTGCGGTCGGTGGAAACCGTCCCTTCGCTGGAATACGCACTTTCCCATTTTCCTGTTTGAAAGGTTTGGATCCGTTGCCGACGGTCCGGCCTTTCCCAAAAAGCTTAATCGATAAGGAGCAAAACGGTGAGCGAACCTGAAAACAAATCATCCGAACTCGTCAGCGGGACAGCGGCGCAAAAAGAAATGCCGTCTGAAACCTCTTTACCGAACAAAAAGTCCGAATCTGAAGCGCAAACCGGCAATGCGGGCATGGGTTACGCACAGGATACCCGCCCCTTCGTCGTCAAACAGACCGGCAGCAACGCCTTGGCAATCTGCGCTTTAGTATTGGTGGCCTTGGGTTTGGGTGCGGGCGGATTTCTGTTCGTACAAGGGCAGAATGTCCTGAAAAACCAAGAATTGGCATTCAATCAAAAAATTGACAAAGCCGCTTTGGGCGAATCGGAGAATGCCACCCTGCTGAAAGACAACCTCAACCGGCAAGCCGCCATACAATCAGAGCTCGACCGTTTGGACAGAAACGTCAAAGCAAACGGCGAACAAATCTTGGAAATGCAAAAATCCTATCGTGAGTTGACCAAAGGACGCGCCGATTGGCTGGTGGACGAAACCGAGACCATACTCAATCTGGCTGTACAACAGTTGGTCTTGACGGGCAACATACAGGCTGCCGTAGGCGTGTTGGAGCATATCGACAACCGATTGTCCCGTTTCGATCAGGCGGAGCTCCTGCCGCTCAAGCAGGCAATCAGCAGCGACTTGGCGGAACTGAAAAACCGGCCTTATGTCGATATTTCCGGCACGGCGCTGCGCATCGACCGTTTGGAAACCGCCGTATCCGGACTGCCGTTGATTTTGGACGACGTATTGAAACCGGGCGTACAGGCACGCAACGAAGTCGTTTCCGCATCATGGTGGCAGAACGTATGGGAAAAATCCTTCGGCATATTGAAAGGGTTGGTTGAAATCCGCCGGTTGGAAAGCAATGATGCCATGCTGATTTCTCCCGAACAGGCATATTTTGTACGCGAAAACCTGCGTCTCCGCCTTTTGGATGCGCGGACTGCATTAATGCAGCGCAACAGCGAAGTCTATCAAAGCGATTTGAACAATGCCGAAACCGCCGTCAGACAGTATTTTGATGCCAAATCCCCCGCCACGCAGTCGTGGTTGAAGGAATTGGCGGAATTGAAGGCGTTGGATGTGCGTATGACTGCGGATGACGGTTTGAAAAATAGCCTAAATGCCATCCGTACCTATCGGGACGGTATGGGTGCGGCAGCCGCGGCGGAAAGTAAGGAAATGGAACGGGCATCCTCCGAACCGGTAAATGAAACCGCAGCACCGGATCAGGCTGCCGCATCGGATGCGAAGGCCATAGAAGCACCGTCCCTCCCTTCGGAAGGCAAACCGGAGCAGCCGGTGAAGAAACAACCCGTACCGGAAAAAGCTGCCCGTTTGCCCTCCGCTAAAGGAGAACGGGCATGAAAACGGTAGTTTGGATCGTCATCCTGTTTGCTGCAGCCGTCGGGCTGGCATTGGCTTCGGGCATTTATACCGGCGATGTGTTCATCGTGCTCGGACAGACTATGCTCAGAATCAACCTGCACGCCTTTGTGTTAGGTTCGCTGATTGTCGTCGTGGTGTGGTATTTTCTGTTTAAATTCATCATCGGCATACTCAATATCCCCGAAAAGATGCAGCGTTTCAGTTTGGCACGAAAAGGACGCAAGGCCGCGCTTTACTTGAACAAAGCGGGTTTGGCGTATTTTGAAGGGCGTTTTGAGAAGGCGGAACTTGAAGCCTCGCGCGTATTGGGAAACAAAGAGGCGGGCGACAACCGTACTTTGGCATTGATGTTGGGCGCACATGCCGCCGGGCAGATGGGAAATACCGAATTGCGCGACCGGTACCTTGCAGAAATTGCAAAGTTGCCTGCAAAACAGCAGCTTTCACGCTACCTCCTGCTGGCTGAATCGGCACTGAACCGCCGGGATTACGAAACGGTGGAAGCCAATCTGCACGCGGCAGCCAAAATGAATGCCGGACTGACACGGCTTGTGCGCCTGCAATTGCGCTATGCCTTCGAGCGGGGAGACGCGCTTGAGGTGTTGGCAAAAACCGAAAAACTTTCCAAGGCAGGCGCGTTGGGTGAATCCGAAACGGAACAGTATCAAAATTGGGCCTACCGACGGCTGCTGGCGGATGCCGACGATGCTGTTTCTCTGAAGGCTTGTTTGAAGCGGATTCCCGACAGCCTCAAAAACGGGGAATTGAACGTATCGGTTGCGGAAAAGTACGAACGTTTGGGACTGTATGCCGAAGCGGTCAGATGGGTCAAACAGCATTATCCGCAAAGCCGCAGACCCGAACTTTTGGAAGCATTTGTCGAGAGCGTACGCTTTTTGGGCGAACGAGATCAGCAGAAGGCCATTGATTTGGCCGATGCTTGGCTTCGGGATCAGCCCGACAATGCCCTGCTTTTGATGTATCTCGGACAGCTTGCCTACGGCCGCAAACTTTGGGGTAAGGCAAAAGGCTACCTTGAAGCGAGTATTGCACTGAAGCCGAGTATTTCTGCGCGTTTGGTTCTGGCAAAGGTTTTCGACGAAATCGGAGAAACGCAGAAGGCGGAGGCGCAGCGCAGCTTGGTTTTGGCAAGTGTTGCAGAGGAAAACCGACCTTCCGCAGAAACTCATTGAAACCTTCAGACGGCATAGTTGAAATGCCGTCTGAAAACCATTCCATACACTTTACAAACATACTGACAGAAAGCCCCGCATGACTCTTTTAAAAAACGATACCTTCCTCCGCACCCTGCTCAAACAGCCCGTCGAATACACGCCGATTTGGATGATGCGCCAGGCGGGGCGTTATCTGCCTGAATACAAAGCCACGCGCGCGAAAGCGGGCAGCTTTCTCGATTTGTGTAAAAACACCGAATTGGCGACCGAAGTCACCATCCAACCTTTGGAACGCTTCGATTTGGACGCGGCGATTTTGTTCTCCGACATCCTGACTGTCCCAGACGCAATGGGCTTGGGACTGTACTTTGCCGAAGGTGAAGGCCCGAAATTCGAACGCGCCTTGAAACACGAAGCCGACATCGCCAAGCTGCACGTTCCCGACATGGAAAAACTGCAATACGTTTTCGACGCGGTAACTTCCATCCGTAAAGCATTGGACGGCCGCGTACCGCTTATCGGCTTCTCCGGCAGCCCGTTCACGCTCGCCTGCTACATGGTCGAAGGCGGCAGCAGCAAAGAATTTCGCACCATCAAAACCATGATGTACTCGCGCCCCGATTTGCTGCACAAAATTCTCGACACCAACGCCCAAGCCGTTACCGCCTACCTCAACGCCCAAATCGACGCAGGCGCGCAGGCTGTGCAGATTTTCGACACTTGGGGCGGCGTCCTGAGCGATGCGGCGTTTAAAGAGTTCAGCCTCAAATACATCCGCCAAATCGTTTCCGGATTGAAACGCGAAAGCGAAGGCCGCCGCGTTCCCGTCATCGTGTTTGCCAAAGGCGGCGGGCTGTGGCTGGAAAGCATGGCGGAAATCGGTGCAGACGCATTGGGCTTGGACTGGACGTGCAACATCGGCGAAGCACGCCGCCGCGTCGGTAACCAAGTCGCCCTGCAAGGCAACTTCGACCCGTTTGCCCTCTTTGGCACGCCCGAATCCATCCGCACCGAAGTCGCGCGCATCCTTGCCGACTACGGACACGGCAGCGGCCATGTCTTCAACCTCGGACACGGCATCAACCAACACGCCGACCCAGGACACGCCAAAATCTTAGTCGACACCGTACACGAGCTGTCGCGGCAGTATCACGGCGGATAAGCCGGCAGGAAACTGCCCGATATGCCGTCTGAAGCCGAGAGATGGTCGGTTAGGGTAAAAATAAGGCAATGCGGCAATATCCGCCGTGTATGGATAGTACATGACGGCGGCGGCGTTGCCGTATTGGCGCAATCCCAACCGTCCCTATTTTCAGACGGCATTTTTGTTTTCAGATGCATGGAAAACCGATGGCAAAAACGCTTAAAACCCTTTACCAATGCACCGAATGCGGCGGCACTTCCCCGAAATGGCAAGGCAAATGCCCGCATTGCGGCGAGTGGAACACACTTCAGGAAAGCTTAGCCGCGCCCGAACCGAAAAACGCCCGCTTCCAATCTTGGGCGGCGGACACCTCGACCGTCCAGTCCCTCTCCGCCGTTACCGCCACCGAAGTGCCGCGCAATCCGACCGGCATGGGCGAACTCGACCGCGTATTGGGCGGCGGTTTGGTCGACGGTGCGGTCATCCTGCTCGGCGGCGACCCCGGCATCGGCAAATCCACGCTGCTGTTGCAAACCATCGCCAAAATGGCGCAAAGCCGCAAAGTGCTGTACGTTTCCGGCGAGGAATCCGCCCAACAAGTCGCCTTGCGCGCGCAACGTTTGGAACTGCCGACCGAAGGCGTAAACCTGCTTGCTGAAATCCGCATGGAAGCGATTCAAGCAGCGTTGAAACAGCATCAGCCTGAAGTCGTCGTCATCGACTCCATCCAAACCATGTATTCCGACCAAATCACTTCCGCCCCAGGCTCCGTGTCGCAGGTACGCGAATGCGCCGCCCAACTGACGCGCATGGCGAAACAAATGGGCATCGCCATGATACTGGTCGGACACGTTACCAAAGACGGCGCGATTGCCGGCCCGCGTGTGCTGGAACACATGGTCGATACCGTGCTGTATTTTGAGGGCGACCAACACTCCAACTACCGCATGATACGCGCCATCAAAAACCGTTTCGGCGCAGCAAACGAATTGGGCGTGTTCGCCATGACAGAAAACGGTTTGAAAGGCGTGTCCAACCCGTCCGCCATCTTCCTCGCCAGCTACCGCGACGACACGCCCGGTTCGTGCGTTTTGGTTACACAAGAAGGCAGCCGCCCGCTTTTGGTCGAAATTCAGGCATTGGTCGATGACGCGCACGGCTTCACACCCAAACGACTCACCGTCGGTCTCGAACAAAACCGCCTCGCCATGTTGCTCGCCGTCCTCAACCGTCACGGCGGCATCGCCTGTTTCGACCAAGACGTATTCCTTAACGCCGTCGGCGGCGTCAAAATCGGCGAACCGGCGGCGGATTTGGCGGTCATCCTCGCCATGCTCTCCAGCTTCCGCAACCGCCCGTTGCCCGAAAAAATGGTCGCATTTGGCGAAATCGGTTTGAGCGGCGAAGTCCGCCCCGTCGCGCGCGGACAAGAGCGGCTCAAAGAAGCAGAAAAACTCGGCTTCAAACGCGCCATCGTCCCCAAAGCCAATATGCCGCGCAACGCCAAAGAGTTTCCGAACCTGAAAATCTACGGCGTTTCGAGTTTGCAGGAAGCCATTGATATTTGTCGGGAAGATAGGGATTGAAAAAAATGCCGTCTGAAATTTTCAGACGGCATTGTGTTTGTAGGGGATTTCGGATGCGGTGCCAAACAGGGTACGGCACCGATTGCCGGTAAAGGCGGCGCGGTTTATTCGCCTACGGTTTTTTGTATCAGTTTTTCGGCGTTTGCCAAAGTGTTTGCCACTTCGTCAAAACCGATGCGGCTGCCGGCAATCAGGGCGTGCGTATCGGTATAGACGGCGCGTACTTTGCCGTCCTCCTCAGTAACGAGGACGCGCAGGGGCAGCTGCAGGGCGAAGGCGGGGTCTTTGACCATCAGCGGCGTACCGGCTTTGGGCGTGCCGAAGACGATGACTTTTGCCGGCTGCATGGTCAGGCCCTCATGTCGTGCCGCTTCCTGATGATCGATGACGGCAAAAATGTTCATCCCTTTGCTTTTTATGGCGGTTTCAAGGCGGCTGACGGTTTCGTCAAAACCGTATTTTGATGTGAGGGTATGCGTGGTCATGGCGGTTTCGTTTTGGGTTTGCGGTTCGCCGGCAGGATGCGCCCAAGCGGTTGAGAGGGCGAATACGGCGGCGGCTGTCAGGGAAAATATACGTTTCATTGTGTGCTTTCAAAATAAATGCCGTCTGAAAAGAAGGAAGCCTTTCAGACGGCATGGTGTTATTTCATGCCTTTTTTGAGCAGGTCTTCATAACCGCCGTGATTGACAACCTTCGTATAGCCTGCTTTTTTCAGCTCTTGAAGGGCAACTTCGGCACGCCGTCCGCTGCGGCAGTACAGGTTGACCGGTGTGTCTTTGTCGGGCGCGGCTTCATGTATGCGGCGGACGATTTGGTCAACGGGGATATTGACCGCATTGTTTAAATGGCCTTCCTGAAATTCCTGTTCGCTGCGGACATCGATCCAAACGGCCGCCTGTTGTGCGGTTTGGGCGGCAGATACGGGTTTTTGCGGGGCTGCCTGTGCGGAAAAAGCAGCTGAAGCAATGAGTGCGGCAGCAAGCAGGTGTCTGATGTTCATGGGTTTCTCCTGTGGTTGTTGTCCGAAAGGACGGGAAGTTATCTTATCCAATCTAAAGAGGCGGTGTCTATATCCCAACGCCAAATTCCACCGTTTTTCCCGTCTATGCCGCGCAGGAATAGGTAGCGGATGGAAATGGCGGCAGGCTGTTGTCCGCGCAGTTTGAAGTACCGCATGGCGGCAACGGCGTAAATCAGTGCCTGAAGGTAATAGTGGTGGTGTGCGACGGCTTCATCCATTGCCTGTTGCGTGTAGGCGGATGCGTCCGTACCGAGGTGGTTTGATTTGTAGTCGATGACGCAGATATTTCCCTCGGGGTCTTGGCAAACCATGTCGATAAAGCCGTTTAAAAAGCCGTTGACGGTGTGGAAGTCGAGCGTTTTGGCGGCGGCACGGCAGACTTCGGGCAATCGGATATCGTCGCGGGCAAACCATGCGCGCAGCCGTTTGAGGCTGAAGTCTTCGGTAAAGAGCGTAAAGCCCATTTCGGGGCAGCGGTACTCGGGCGGAATGTCGGACAGGCTGTATGTTCCCGTCAGCGGCGTTTTCCTGCAGGCTTCCACCATTTCGGCAACGGCGGGCAGCCATATTTCTTCAAACCCGTATTTCTTCAGCGTATCGGCAATGAGTGTTTCCTGTCCGGCAGCAGGGCGGTCGAATGGGAAGTGTTCCAGAATTTCGTGCAGGCACAGCCCGGCATGTGTGCCTTTCGGAAAATTGTGTATCGTCATGCCGTCTGAATCCGACGGTGTTTCAGACGGCATGGTTGACTCTGCCGTTTCTGCAGGGTCTAGGGAAGGCTGCACATCTTCTTCCCCGCCGTCAAGCGTTTGGGTATGGCGGCTTAATGCGGTAAAGCTGGTGTGCCGGATGAGGCGGAATCCGCGATCGGGGATGCTGTTTGCGGCAAATTCGGCGGTTTGACCGGCATTGCCGCAATATACGGCAGGAGGCGGCGCATCTTCTGTGAAGGCAAAATTTGTGCCGGAAGGGGCGTTGTCCGTCAAACGCTGCCAGTTTTGTTTGAGCATCGTTATGCCGTCCTTTTCCCGGTCATAGGTTTGGCGGACGGTTTCGCGGCTGTCTTGGGGCGAGCCCTCAATCAGGTAGGCGAGGGGGTTGTCGGCGGTATTGGTGGAGTATGCGGCGTAGATGTTGAGCTGTTCCTCGGCACGCGTCAGCGCAACATAAAGCAGGCGCAGGCGTTCCGCCATTTCTTCATCGGCGTATTGTTTCTGTTCGTCTTCGGACAGTTGCGCCTTTGCCAACAGTTCGGTTCGGTTTGCGCTTTGGTGGAGGATTTGCCAGTCGGACGGCCCGGTATCTTGCGCGTCCCACGCAAACGGGCAGTACACCAGCGGATACTGCAAACCTTTCGAGGCGTGCATGGTAACGATTTTGACCAAATCTTCGTCGCTTTCCAAACGGATGGCGCGGTTGTCGCCGCCGTTGTTGTCGGCAAGGCTGATTTGGTCGCGCAGCCATTTGTGCAGCGCGGCGGGGTTGCGGTTTTGCGCGTCTTCGGCAGCAAGCAGTTCGAGCAGTTGGAAATAATTGGTCAGGCTGCGCCCGTTGTTCCGGCTTAAGAGGCGCGTTTCGATGCCGTGTGTTTGGGAAAATTGCTGCATAGCGGCGAAAATGCCGTATTGATTCCAGTTGTCGAGCGCGGTTCGGGCAGATTCCGCCCAATGCAAAATCTCGCTTTCGTTTTGGTTGAAGTCGTGCAATTGCTGCGCGTCATAACCGAATATGCTGCTTGTCAGGACAAAGCGCAGCGTTCCGGCGCGGCGCGGTTCGAGCCAGAAGCCGATGAGTGCGGACAGGGCGGCGGCTTCGGGCGAGGCGAACACGGATTCGCGCGAAAGCAGGACGCTTTGCACCTGCCGTTTTTTCAGGGCGGCGGAAACCATCACCGCCTCGTTGTGCGTGCGTACCAGCACGGCAATATCGCCCGACTGCAACGGACGGCCTTTGAAATTCAGACGGCCTCCGGCGGCTTCGTTGAGCGCGTGGGCGATTTCGTCGGCGCAATAGTCGGCGGCACGGCGGCGCAAAACGTCTTTGTTGGCTTTTTCATTGTCGTTTTCGTGCAGCCAACGAACCTGTACTGCAGGACGTTCGGGGGACAACCTGCTTTCGGCACGCGCCGCACCGACTTCCGAATAGCCGATGTTTTCCAAAACGAACGGGCGTTCTTTAAGGCGGAACAGCGCGCCTATGCTGCCGATAAGCGCAGAATGGCTGCGGTAGTTGGTGGCGAGCGTGTAGCGGTGTTGCGCGTTTCCGGCGGCTTGCAGGTAGGCGTAAATATCTGCACCGCGAAAGCTGTAAATCGCCTGTTTGGGATCGCCGACCAGAAACAGCGGGCGGTTTTGGGCGATGAAGATTTTTTGGAAGATTTCGTATTGCAGCGGGTCGGTGTCTTGGAACTCGTCGATCAGCGCGGTTTCCCAGTTTTCGGCAACGGCGCGGGCGAGGGTTTCGGCGTGCGGATTGTCGGTCAGCGCGGTGTGGACATCGAGCAGCAGGTCGTCGAAACCTCGTTCGCGGCGCGATTTTTTCATCTCAGCAAGGCTGCGGTTGAGATATTCGATTAAATCCAGTTGCAGCCGGATCATTGTTGCTTCTTCCGCTTCTTCGAGTGCATTCAAATCGCGCCCGAAGTCTGCCAGTTTCTGCAATTCGGCAAATACTGCCGCATCGGGCGTTTTGCCTTTTTTCAGTCCGGCTTCGAGTTTGTCGGACGCAAGTTTCAAGAGCCTGTCGTGCGTGTCTTTGTCCAGAAAGGGCAGTTGTCCGGCGGCGGATTTTTGTGCCAGTTCTTCAAAAAGGTTGCCGAAGCTGTTTTTGCGGTAACTGTTGCCGTTGAGGTCGGGATGGATGCGCCAAAAGCCGGCTTCTAGCTCGGGCAGCAGGCGGCAGATGGTTTGCCATGAGGTTTCGGCGTTGTGCTGCGCCTGTTTCAAATCCGCCTGCGGACGGCGGAAATTCAGGTACGGGCGGGAAAGATAGCGCGAAATTTGGGCAAGGACGGTTTGCGGCACAGCTTTGCGTTTGAAAACCAATTCGGCAAGCACCGGGTCGTTGCTGACGCGTTCCCGCCAAAAATCTTGAGCCGGGACAAGCAGGCGGTCGCCGTCTTCTTCGGTCAGTTCGACATCGAACGGTGCTTGGCACAGGAAGGCGTAGTCGCGCAGGATACGTTGGCAGAAGCCGTGTATGGTATAGATGGCGGCGTTGTCGAATTGTCCGATGGCGGCTTTGAGGCGGACAATCAGACGCGTCCGGCTTTCTTTTTGCAAAGCCTGTTCCAAGAGTGCGGGCAGGAAGGTGTCGCCTTTGTGGTGTTCCGCACAATAGGCGGCGATGCCGTCTGAAAGCGTGTCGTCTCCAAGTTTGGCAATTTTTTTGCTTTCCAAAACTTGCAACACATCGTCCAAACGCGCGCGCAGGCGTGTTTTCAGCTCGGCGGTGGCGGCTTTGGTGAAGGTAACGACCAATACGCGTTCGACGCTTTTTTGTTCCAATACGATCAAACGTGTAAACAGGGCGGCGATGCCGTAGGTTTTGCCGGTGCCGGCAGAGGCTTCAATCAGGTTGGTGCCGGCAATGGGGACGGCCAGCGGGTCAAATGCTTGGATGCTTGCAGACATGGGGCGTATGGGAAAACGGTTGGACGGTAAAACGGGAAAATGCCGTCTGAAAAAGGGTTTCAGACGGCATGGTCCGCATCAGAGGTTTTGCAGGCGTTCGAGGGACGGGGCGTAGTAGTATCCGCCCGAAACGGCGGCGGAGAGGTGCCGGAGCAGCAGGTCGGTTTTGCCGTCTGTATCGCCGAACATATTCAATAATTGCGCTTCGATATTGTGCAGCGTGCGGCAGTATGCGGTAAACATCAAACCGTGTTCGCCGCTGATTTTGCCGAAGGGCAGGCTGCGGCGGACGATTTTCAGGCCGACTCCGTTTTCTTTCAGGTTGACGCGGCCGAGGTGTGAATCGGGCAGGCGGACATCGCGGCTGAATTCGTCGTCGGTTTCCTTGCTGCGGCCGACCGAGGCCTCCTGTTCGGTGACGGGGACGGCATCCCATTTTTTCAAATCGTGCAGGTATTTTTGCAGCAGTACATAGCTGCCGCCCGCATCGGGCCCTTCGGGGATGATGGCGACTTCGCGGATTTTTTCATCGCCCTGCGGGTTTTCCGTACCGTCGACGAAACCGTCCAGTCCGCGATCCTGATACAGGCGCAAACCGTGTTCTTCGGACGCGACGCATATGCTGTCGCCGAATGCGCCCAAAACGGATTGGGCAAGCGCGTAGGCGGCGCTTTGCCGGAGGGATTGGATGTGGATGTAGAGGTCGTGCTGCGTGGATGGTGCAAGCCCGTTACCCATTTCGGGAAACGGTTTGATTTCCCGACCTTCTTCTGGGTGTCCGAATGTTGCCCATGCTTTGCTGCCGAAAGCTATCGTCATACCTAAAATGTTGTCCGGAAAGCGGGCTTTCAAGGCAGTTAACGCGTCAAGCGAAACACGGCAGGCGGTTTTGATATCGTCGGTGCGGTTGGCGGCGATGTCGGCTTCGATAAAGATGCCGGCTTGGGCGTGGTCGGGAATGATGGCTGATTGGGGCGTATTCATGATGTTCCTCTGTGGTCTCATGTGTTTTATGGGTGGGATTATAGCACTGAATCAGCAGTCGGATTTTGACAGAATAGGCAAGCAGGCATCTGATGTTTGCGTATCGCGCGGTGTTTTATTTACGGTTTGGGTTCTGCCTGATTCTCTTTCAGTTTCTTTAATTTTGGTTTGAGAAGGTTTCTGTTCGGCTTTTTGTACTGTTGCAGGTTGCGCGGGCAGTTTGGAGATGCCGTCTGAAAGCAAGGGAGATTCAGACGGCATGTCCGTTTGGTTGCAATCGGGTTTGGCAGCGTGATGAAAGTATTCTTTGTATTTGCCGCAATTTCACTTAGAATGCAGCCCTTGCACACTTTTTCTTCAGGAGAAGATTATGTTGAAAAAATTCATACTCGGCGGCATGACCGCATTGGTTTTGGCGGCCTGCGGCGGAGAGGGCGGCAGCGCGTCTTCTTCTGCCCCAGCCCAATCTGCCGGCGAGTCCGGTTCTTTAATCGAACGCATCAACAATAAAGGTACGGTTACCGTCGGTACAGAAGGCACTTACGCACCGTTTACCTACCACGACAAAGACGGCAAATTGACCGGCTACGATGTCGAAGTAACCCGCGCAGTTGCCGACAAACTGGGTGTCAAAGTCGAATTTAAAGAAACACAATGGGACTCCATGATGGCAGGTTTGAAGGCGGGACGTTTCGACGTGGTGGCAAACCAAGTCGGCCTGACCAGCCCTGAGCGTCAAGCGACTTTTGACAAATCCGAGCCTTATAGCTGGAGCGGTGCGGTTTTGGTTGCCCGTAAAGACAGCAACATCAAATCTATCGACGACATCAAAGGCGTGAAAACCGCACAATCCCTGACCAGCAACTACGGCGAAAAAGCCAAAGCTGCAGGCGCAGATTTGGTGGCTGTTGATGGTTTGGCGCAATCGCTGACCCTGATTGAACAAAAACGTGCCGACGCAACCCTGAACGACGAATTGGCGGTATTGGACTACCTGAAGAAAAACCCGAATGCGGGCGTGAAAATCGTTTGGTCAGCACCTGCCGATGAAAAAGTCGGTTCCGGCTTGATTGTCAATAAAGGCAATGACGAAGTCGTGGCAAAATTCAGCACGGCAATCAATGAGCTGAAAGCCGACGGCACGCTGAAAAAACTGGGCGAACAATTCTTCGGAAAAGACATCAGTGTTAAATAATTTCCTTGCCTCCCTGCCGTTTATGACGGAAACACGCGCTGATATGCTCATCAGCGCGTTTTGGCCTATGGTCAAAGCCGGCTTCGCAGTATCTTTGCCTTTAGCGATCGCTTCTTTCGTTATCGGCATGATTATTGCCGTAGCGGTTGCTTTGGTGCGAATCATGCCCTCCGGCGGCATTTTCCAAAAATGCTTGCTGAAGCTGGTGGAATTTTATATTTCCGTCATTCGCGGTACGCCGCTGTTGGTGCAGTTGGTCATCGTATTCTACGGTTTGCCTTCCGTCGGCATCTATATCGATCCGATTCCTGCCGCCATCATCGGCTTTTCGCTCAATGTCGGCGCATACGCTTCCGAAACCATACGCGCGGCAATTTTGTCCGTGCCGAAAGGCCAATGGGAAGCAGGTTTCTCCATCGGCATGACCTATATGCAGACGTTCCGCCGTATTGTCGCGCCACAGGCATTCCGCGTTGCCGTACCGCCTTTGAGCAACGAGTTTATCGGCTTGTTTAAAAACACCTCGCTTGCCGCAGTGGTAACGGTAACAGAGCTTTTCCGTGTCGCTCAGGAGACAGCAAACCGTACCTACGACTTCCTACCCGTCTATATCGAAGCCGCTTTGGTTTATTGGTGTTTCTGCAAAGTGCTGTTCCTGATTCAGGCGCGTTTGGAAAAACGCTTCGACCGCTATGTCGCCAAATAAGGAGTTGTCATGATTAAAATCCGCAATATCCATAAGACCTTTGGTGAAAATACCATTTTGCGCGGCATCGATTTGGATGTGGGCAAAGGGCAGGTGGTCGTCATTCTCGGACCTTCCGGCTCGGGCAAAACGACGTTTCTGCGCTGTTTAAACGCGCTGGAAATGCCTGAAGACGGACAAATCGAGTTCGACAACGAGCGGCCGCTGAAAATCGATTTTTCCAAAAAGCCAAGCAAACACGATATTTTGGCTCTGCGCCGCAAATCAGGTATGGTGTTCCAACAATACAACCTCTTTCCGCACAAAACTGCGTTGGAAAACGTGATGGAGGGTCCGGTTGCCGTACAGGGCAAGCCTGTCGCCAAAGCGCGAGAAGAGGCTGTCAAATTGCTTGAAAAAGTCGGTTTGGGCGATAAGATTGACCTCTACCCCTACCAGCTTTCCGGTGGTCAACAGCAGCGCGTCGGCATTGCCCGAGCATTGGCGATTCAGCCTGAATTGATGCTGTTTGACGAACCCACTTCCGCGCTGGATCCCGAATTGGTGCAAGACGTGCTGAACGCCATGAAAGAATTGGCGCAAGAAGGCTGGACGATGGTTGTCGTGACCCACGAAATCAAATTCGCCTTAGAAGTGGCAACTACCGTCGTCGTTATGGACGGCGGCATTATCGTAGAGCAGGGCAGCCCGAAAGAGTTGTTCGACCACCCCAAACACGAACGGACGCGGAGATTTTTAAGCCAAATCCAATCTGCCAAGATTTGATTAACCATGTGTGAAAAATGCCGTCTGAAACTTTCAGACGGCATTTTTTCTATTTTTACAGAGGCCAGATTAAATTTGGATTGCTTTCAATGACTGCTTTGAATTGGTTCTGAATACGCTCAATCGCTTCTTGCGTGTCCGCTTCAAAACGCAATACCAAAATCGGCGTGGTATTGGAAGCACGCATCAGTCCGAAGCCATCGGGGAATTCAACGCGCAGGCCGTCGATGGTGATGATTTCGGTCGCACCTTCAAACTTGGCATTAGCAGCCAGCTCTTCAATCACTTTGTGGCCGTTACTGCCTTCCGACAGGTCGATGTTGAGTTCTGGCGTGGAAATGCTTTGCGGTAGGCTATTCAACACTTCGGACGGATTGTCGAAGGCAGACAGGATTTCCAAGAGGCGTGCGCCGGCATACATACCGTCGTCGAAGCCGAACCAGCGTTCTTTAAAGAAGATGTGTCCGCTCATTTCGCCGGCAACCAGCGCACCGGTTTTTTTCATGGCGGATTTGATGAAGCTGTGGCCGGTTTTTTCCATTACAGGTTCGCCGCCGTGTTCTTTAATCCAAGGCGCGAGCAGGCGGGTGGATTTGACGTCGAAAATCACTTTGGCTTTAGGATTGCGGCTCAACACGTCTTGCGCGAAAAGCATTAATTGGCGGTCTGGATAGATGATGTTGCCGTCTTTGGTGACTACGCCCAAGCGGTCGGCATCGCCGTCAAATGCCAAGCCGATTTCGGCATCGCTGTTTTTCAGCGCGATAATCAAATCTTGCAGGTTTTTCGGTTTGGAAGGATCAGGGTGGTGGTTGGGGAAATTGCCGTCCACTTCACAGAAAAGTTCGGTAACTTCATTGCCCAAACCTTTGTAGAGTTTGCCTGAAAATGCGCCGCCGATACCGTTGCCTGCGTCGATGGCGATTTTCATGGGGCGTTTGAGCTTGATGTGGCCGACGATGTGGTTGTGGTATTCGTCGGAGATGTCTTTTTCGGTTACGCTACCTTGTTTGTCGGCGGCAACAAAACTGTCTTTTTCAATAATGGCTAAAAGTTCTTGAATGGCTTCGCCGGCGAGCGTGTCGC
The DNA here is from genome assembly GCF_900475315.1 of Neisseria cinerea. Classification (NCBI taxonomy): domain Bacteria; kingdom Pseudomonadati; phylum Pseudomonadota; class Betaproteobacteria; order Neisseriales; family Neisseriaceae; genus Neisseria; species Neisseria cinerea. Next base: position 418,958 of record NZ_LS483369.1, read on the forward strand.
CGCCGAGCATCATTTTGAAACCGTTGTAATCGGGCGGATTGTGGCTGCCGGTAATCATTACGCCGCTGCCGCCGCATTCGTTGATGGCTGCGAAGTAGAGCATAGGAGTGGCAACCATACCGACGTTGAGTACGTCGATGCCGCTGTCGGTAAAGCCGCGTTGGATGTGCTCCATCAGTTCGGGACCGCTCAAGCGTCCGTCGCGGCCGAGTGCGATGCGGGTGATGCCTTTTTCGGCGGCTCTGGTGGCGATGGCTTTGCCGATGAGATAGGTGGCTTCGTTGGTCAGGGTTTTGCCGACAATGCCTCGGATGTCGTAGGCTTTGAAGATGTCGCGGGCAATATTTGCCATGATGGTTTCCTTGTTGTGGTTTCAGGAAAGGAGACTATTTTAACACGTTGCAATATTGTCCGAAGGCCTGCAGGAGGTGTTCAGACGGCATATATGCTTGGATTTTATGCCGTCTGAAACAGAAAAAGCAGCCTTTTATACAGGCTGCTTCCGGATTATCGGTTTATACGGCTTCGGCTTTGATAATGATGACAGGTTCGGTCGGGACATCATCATGGTAGCCGTGGCGTTTGGTGGATACACCTTCGATGGCATCGACAGCGTCAAAACCGTCGACTACCTTGCCGAATACGGCGTAACCCCAGTCTTGTACGACGGTTCTGCCGTACATTTCTTTGGAGCGGTGGTTGAGGAAGGCATTGTCGGCAGTGTTGATGAAGAATTGCGCACTGGCGGAATGGGGGTCGGAAGTGCGTGCCATGGCGATGGTGTATTTATCGTTGGGCAGGCCGTTGGACGCTTCGTTTTGAATCGGATCGCGCGTTTCTTTTTCGTTCATGTTTTCATCCATGCCGCCGCCTTGAATCATGAAGCCTTTGATGACGCGGTGGAAGATTACGCCGTCGTAGAAGCCGTCTTTGACGTATTGTTCAAAGTTTTTGGCGGTAACGGGGGCTTTGTCGAAATCGAGTTCGATTTTGATGTCGCCTTTGTTGGTGTGCAGGATAATCATGGGTTTTCCTTTCGTTAAGAATTTTTTTGCAAATGGTGGTTGGAGGAAAAACTTCAAGGCTGTATGAAAAATATTCTTTATTTGGGAAGAGTCATCCCGAGCGGTTGGCGAAACGTGCGGCAAAGAGTGCAAGCAATGTACCCGTCAGGTCGGCAAAGATGTCGCCCAGACTGCCGGTTCGGGTTTCGGTCAGACACTCCTGCGCGCATTCGCTGACTACGGCGAAACAGAGGGCAAAGACCATCAGGCTGCGATAGGGGATGGGGCGGTTGTCGGTTCTGAATGCTTTGGTCAGAAGCCAGATTTGTGCGAAAAACAGGGCGAGGTGCGCCACTTTGTCAAAATGCGGAAAAGGCGGTGGCGCGGTTTCGGCAGCTTTGAAAAGCAGCGAGTAAATGCTGCCTGCAAACCACAATGCCGAGAGTAGGATAAAGCGGTTGCGCGGCAGATTCATGCTTGTTCCTCTTCAAGCCATGTCCGGCATAGTTTGGATAGGCGCAGGAATTTTCCGCCGCGTGCGGCCAGCATGTCGCGCCAAACGGCAATTTCTTCGGCGGAGGGGGCATCGTCTATGCTGCATTCGTAGAGCAGGAAATTTAAAGTTTCTTCAATGACGGCAACGGATTCGGTTTGGATGAGCCGGTTGAGTTCGGACATAGTGCGGGTTCTCGTTGATGGCGGGAATGCCGTCTGAAAGGGCTTCAGACGGCATTGGGTCATTTGCTGTGCAGGAAACGTGTTGCTTCTTCCCATTTGCCGGAAATGATGTCGGGTATGGCCTGCAGGGATTTGGCGATGGCATCGTCAATCTGTCGGCGGTGTTCCGCACTGGGTTTGTTCAGGACATAGCCAACGACGAGGTTGCGGTCGCCCGGGTGGTCGATACCGAGGCGCAGGCGGTAATAGTCGGCCGTGCCGAGCCGTGCCTGAATGTCTTTCAACCCGTTGTGTCCGCCGTTTCCGCCCCCGAGTTTGAACTTAATCCTGCCGCAAGGAATGTCGAGTTCGTCGTGGACGACGAGGATTTCTTCGGGTTTGATTTTATAAAACTGCGCAAGGGCGGCAACTGCCTGTCCGGAACGGTTCATAAACGTGGTCGGCTTGAGCAGCCAGACATCGCCGTCGGGCAGGGCGGCACGGGCGACTTCGCCGAGGAATTTTTTTTCTTCTTTAAACGAAGCCTTCCACTTCCAAGCCAGTTCGTCGAGGAACCAAAAGCCTGCATTGTGTCGGGTTTGCTCGTATTCTTTGCCGGGGTTGCCCAATCCGACAACCATTTTGATTTTGTTTGACATGTCGTTTTCCATCAGATGCTGTCCGGACGGGATTCAGACGGCATGGTTAGTCTTTTTGGTTAAGGACGCGCCTGCGGCGCGCTTCTTTAGGGTCTGCCTGAAGCGGACGGTATATTTCGATACGGTCTCCGTCGCGTAACGGCGTATCGTCTTTGACTGCCTTGCCGAAAATGCCCAAGGGGGCAGAATGCAGGTCGAGGTCTGTAAAGATTTCGTCCAAACCGCTTTTCAGTGCGGCCGCACGGATACTGGTTCCTTCCTCGACTTGCATATTTTTCAAAACCTGCTTATCAGACAGTCCGTACACGATTTCAATTTCAAGCATAACGGCGGTCTGCCTCTTTGACGAACGCTTCGACCAATGTGGAGGAAAGGTGGCTGAATACAGGGGAAATTAAGGCGGATAAGACGGCATTGGAAAAATCGTATTCAAGGTTGAATTCGATTTTGCACATATCGTCGCCCAAATCGATGAACTTCCATGTCCCGCGCAGGGTTTTGAACGGGCCGTCAAGCAAATCCATACGGATTTCCTTGCCGGGTATGTTGCGGTTGTGTGTGGCGAATGATTGGCGCACGTGCATATAGTCCATAAACAGCCGCGCCTTCAGTTCGTTGCCGCTACGCCCAATGACCTCGGTTTTGCTATACCACGGCAGAAAGCGCGGATAGTCTTCAACCTTATCGACCAGCTCGAACATTTTGTCCGCGCCGTGCATGACCAAGATGCTTTTTTCAACTTTTTTCACGGATATTCCCTAAGCGTCCGGCGTTTGTTTAAAGGCGGTATTATAAACGAAATTTCTGAGATTCAGACGGCATGGTCAAGGAATGGTGCTGTCTGAAAGGGATAAAGAAAACGGCAGCTTGCGGGCTGCCGTTTGTTCGGGGAGTTAAGCCTTGTTTTCAGGCTGCTGCTCGGACTCTGTCGAAGCGGTGTCTGCCGGGGCAGGTGCTTCGGTTTCTTCCCGAGCCGGAGCGTGCGGCGCGTTATCTTCCGCCGCGTCCGCATTCTCGCGCAAGTTGTGGCTGTAATCCTTGGGCGGGCTGGGTTGTTTGCCTGCCATGATCTCCAGTACCTGATCGCGGTCTATGGTCTCCCACTCCATCAGGGCTTTGCACATGGTTTCCATTTTGTCGCGGTTTTCATCCAGGATTTTGTAGGCGATTTGGTATTGCTCGTCCAAAATACGGCGGATTTCCGCATCGATGTCCTGTTGCGTTTTTTCGGAAATGTTTTGAGAACGGGTTACGCTGCGACCCAAGAACACTTCACCTTCGTTTTCCGCATAAACCATCACGCCCATTTTGTCGCTCATACCGTAGCGCGTTACCATTTCGCGGGCCATTTGGGTGGCGCGTTCGAAATCGTTGGATGCGCCGGTGGAGATGCGTCCGACGAAGATGTCTTCGGCAATGCGCCCTCCGAACAGAATCGACAGCTGGCTCAACATCTGGTCTTTATACATGCTGATACGGTCGCGTTCGGGAAGCTGCCAGGTCAGGCCCAGTGCCCGTCCGCGCGGCATGATGGTTACTTTATGTACGGGATCGGTAAACGGCAGGCTTTCGGCAACAATCGCATGTCCGGACTCATGATAGGCCGTTGCGCGTTTCTCGTCTTCGTGCATGACCATGCTGCGTCGTTCGGGACCCATGTAGATTTTGTCTTTGGCATTTTCAAAGTCGCTTTGATCAACCTTGATTTTGTTGTGCCGTCCGGCAAACAGGGCGGCTTCGTTAACCAGGTTTGCTAAGTCCGCACCGGAAAAACCGGGTGTGCCGCGTGCCAGGGACATCAAATCTACGGATTCGTCCAAAGGCACTTTTTGGGCATGGACTTTCAAAATCTGTTCGCGCCCGCGGATATCGGGTAAGGGGACGACCACTTGGCGGTCGAAGCGACCGGGCCGCTGCAATGCCGGATCGAGTACGTCGGGACGGTTGGTTGCCGCAATGACGATGACGGTTTGGTTGCTTTCGAAGCCGTCCATCTCTACAAGCAGCTGGTTCAGGGTTTGTTCGCGCTCGTCGTTGCCGCCGCCCAAACCTGCACCGCGTTGGCGGCCTACCGCGTCAATTTCGTCGATAAAGATGATACAGGGCGCATTTTTCTTTGCCTGTTCGAACATGTCGCGGACGCGGCTTGCACCGACACCGACAAACATTTCGACAAAGTCAGAACCTGAAATGCTGAAGAACGGTACGCCGGCTTCACCTGCAATTGCTTTCGCCAAGAGCGTTTTGCCGGTTCCCGGGCTGCCTGCCAGCAAGATGCCGCGGGGGACGCGCCCGCCCAGGCTTTGATAGCGGTTCGGCGCTTTCAGGTAATCGACGATTTCCTGTACTTCTTCTTTGGCTTCGTCGCAGCCGGCGACATCGGCAAAGGTAACTTTGTTGGCATCTTTGTCCAGCAGGCGTGCGCGGCTTTTACCGAATGAGAATGCGCCGCCTTTTCCGCCGCCCCCCGTCTGCATACGCATGAAGTAGAACCATGCGCCGATGAGCAGCAGGACGGGCAGCAGGCTGTAAAACAGAGTTGCCAGCGCACTCGGTTTTTCATCCGGCGTAACTTTCAGGCGGACATTTTTGTTCAAAAGGGTTTGAATCAGGTTGTCATCCAACGGCGCATTGGTAAAGAATGTGCTCTTGTCGGTGCGTTCGCCTTTAATCAGGTAGCCGCTGACGACAGAACCTTCGATATTGACGCCGGATACTTCGCCGTTGTTGACCTGTTGGATGAACTGAGAATATTCGATTTGTCCGTTGTCTTCTTTTTTGCCGTCTAAAGCGTTGAATGCCGCCATCAGACCGATACCTAAGGCGACCCAGACAAGGATTGATTTAAAGGTGTTCCCCACTTAACAAGGCTCCATGATGTAAGGTAAAAAACGGAAAAGATTGTAAAACACGCCGTCTGTGTTGTCAGCGTTTATTTTTGCCCAATAAATAAATCTCACTGGAGCGATTGCGTGAGGCTTCAGGTTTGCGGGTTTGCACCGTTCCGAAAACTTTGCGCATGGCGGCCATGTATTCCTGATAGCCTGCTCCCTGAAAGACTTTGACTAAAAAGCTGCCGCCTGTTTTCAGGTGTTGCGAGGCAAAGTCAAGGGCCAATTCGCACAGATAGAGGCTGCGTGCCTGATCGCTTACGGCGTTTCCCGACATATTGGGTGCCATATCGCAAATTACAAGATCCAGGGGGCGGTTGTTTAATAAGGTTTCAAATTGTGCCAAGACGTCGTTTTCCCTGAAGTCGCCTTGAATGAAGGATACGCCGTTTACGGCTTCCATGGGTAGGATGTCCAAAGCGAATACCGCGCCGGAAGGGCCGGCCAGCTTGGCAGCGACCTGCGACCAGCTTCCTGGTGCGCTGCCTAAATCCGCCAATGTGGTTCCGGGTTTGATTAGTTTGTCTTTTTCGTTAATTTCCAATAGTTTGTATGCGGCACGGGCGCGGTAGCCGTCTTTTTGCGCCATGTGGACATAGTGATCGTTGACGTGTTCGTGCAGCCACGCTTTTGAGGATTTGGAACGTGAGGCCATAATGGTCGGGGTTGGAATGGAAACGGTCTATTGTACGTTAATTTTGCCCCTGCTGCGCCAAATCGCGTACAATGGGGCATTATTCTTTATGGTTCAAGCACTAGGAAAATGACTGATACAAAACTAAATACCAAAGAAATTTTGGAATTGAAAGCGCGTGCGCATCATTTGAATCCCGTCGTGATGGTCGGACAACAGGGCCTGACGGATTCCGTCATCAGGGAAACCGATGCCGCGCTGACGGCGCACGAGTTGATTAAGGTGCGCGTGTTCGGCGACGACCGTGCCGAACGCATCGAAATCTGCAATGCCTTGTGTGAGGCGGTTGATGCGCAACTGGTTCAGCATATCGGAAAACTTTTGGTATTGTGGCGTAAGAATATCGAAGCCTGATTTTGGAAGCGGTGTGCAGACACCGCTGTTTTTATTGCTGTTCTTTAACGGTTGGTGCGGTTGAAGTCTTGTGCTGTCTATTCTTCAGACGGCATGAGTGCTAAGGAATGTGCCGTTTATGCCGCCGATACTTTGGACGGCTTGAAAGAAACGGTTTAAGCGTTGAGAAAAGTGGACGGTTGAGTACCGATGCCGTCTGGAATGTCTGCTCTCCGGAGAGTCTGACGGCCGGGGTTGGCAGTTTGTGAGTGATGGCATTGCAGACCATCCTTACGGTCGGTTTTTTTATATTGGGGCTTTTATGTGTACGTTGATGCAGAAAGACAGCTTGCTGAATGGCATTTCCCAGACTTTGGGCCTTATTGTCATCCAAACGGGAGGGCGTAATGAAGACAGTAAGATTCTTGCGGGATTGCGCAACAGATTATACGGTCTTGCGCCAGAAGAAATTGATTATGAAGCGGTTGCAAAATTGGTAAAAGAAAAATTTGAGATTTACAAATTATGACGGCGTGTATGAACAATGAAGTGGAAAAGGCGTTTCCTGCAGTTTGGAATGACTTGCTCGAAGACAGATGCATCACTCAACAAGAAAAACCTTGGGGAATTGTTTTGGGCGGTATGCCGGGGTCGGGGAAATCGATCCTTATCCAAAAAGTAGAAGAAGAATTGAATGGGAATGTTATTCCTGTCAATGGAGATGATTTCAGAATCTATCATCCTGACTTTAAAGAAATATATGCGAATCACAAAGGGGATTTTCCCAAATACACGTCTGATTTTTCAAATAAAATGGTGGAACGTGTAATTGGGGAGGCGGTGAAAAACAGATTCAATATTGTTGTTGAAGGAACTTTTAGAAATCCCAATGTACCTGTCAATACTTTATCGATATTTGAAGAACAGGGCTATCACACAAAGGCAGCCATTATTGCAATCGATAAAAATGTGGCATGGGAATCTGCGATAGACAGATACCGTCATGATATGGAAAACGGGTTCTATGCCAGAAAAGTGGATAAATCTTCTTTTGAAGAGGTTGCAGACAATTTGGCTGAGAATGTCCAAATCGTTTTGGAAAGCGGCAAAGCTTCAGTGTTGGAGGTGTATTCAAGAGGAGGGAAATTGTTTGATTCCGGCACGAATCATCCGAAAGAGGTTGAAGGCGTTGTCAATCATGAGCTGCAAGGATTTAATCTGCCGGGGAAAAACATATCAGACTGATTGTCCTTTGGCGTTTGATTTTGTTTAATATTTTGTTTTGTAATGTATTTTTGTACAGGCTATTTTTTTAAATCTCAAACGGAGATGTTTACCGTCCGTTTGATTGGTTGACAGAGTGATTGGAGAGATATTATGCAGTTTCCTTACCGCAATGTTCCGGCTTCGCGTATGCGCCGTATGCGCAGGGATGATTTTTCACGCCGCCTGATGCGCGAACACACGCTGACCGCCGATGATTTGATTTATCCGGTGTTCGTATTGGAGGGGTCGGCGCGCGAGGAGGATGTGCCTTCTATGCCGGGCGTGAAGCGTCAAAGTTTGGACAGGTTGCTGTTTACGGCTGAGGAGGCATCAAATTTGGGAATACCCATGCTGGCACTGTTCCCTGTCGTTACGGCAAATAAGACGGAATGTGCGCAGGAGGCGTATAACCCTGAAGGACTGGTGCCGACGGCCGTCCGCGCCTTGCGCGAGAGGTTTCCCGAACTGGGCATTATGACGGATGTCGCGCTCGATCCGTATACGGTTCACGGTCAGGACGGACTGACGGACGAAAACGGTTACGTGATGAATGATGAAACCGTAGAAGTCTTGGTGAAACAGGCTTTATGTCATGCAGAGGCGGGCGCGCAGGTTGTTGCTCCTTCCGATATGATGGATGGGCGTATCGGCGCCATCCGCGAGGCTTTGGAGGATGTCGGGCATATCCATACGCGGATTATGGCATATTCCGCCAAATATGCTTCTGCATTCTATGGCCCTTTCCGTGATGCGGTAGGCAGTTCGGGCAATTTGGGCAAGGCAGATAAAAAGACCTATCAGATGGATCCCGCAAACACCGATGAGGCGCTGCATGAAGTAGCGCTCGATATTCAGGAAGGTGCGGATATGGTGATGGTGAAGCCCGGTTTGCCGTATTTGGACGTTGTCCGCCGCGTGAAGGACGAGTTCGGCGTACCGACTTATGCCTATCAGGTTTCGGGAGAATACGCGATGTTGCAGGCAGCGATTGCCAACGGCTGGCTGGATGGCGGCAAAGTGGTTTTGGAAAGCCTGCTGGCATTCAAACGTGCGGGTGCGGACGGGATTTTGACCTATTACGCTATTGAGGCGGCAAAGATGCTGAAGCGTTGATTTTCTGCCGGATTAATTGAAATGCCGTCTGAAACCATGGTTTCAGACGGCATTTTGCGTGGATTATACGGTCGTATCCAGTGCGGCGGAAATATCGTTCCAAATATCATCTACGTCTTCAATACCGATGGAGAAACGCAGCAGGCCGGCTTTGATGCCCATTTCCATTTTCACATCATGCGGCACGCCGCTGTGGGACTGGGAATAGCAATGGTTGACCAAACTTTCCACGCCGCCGAGGCTGGAAGCCATTTTGACCAGTTTCATGTTTTTAATCACGTTATTGGCCGCTTCACGTGTGTCGTTTTTGAGATAAACCGTAACCACGCCGCCGATGCCTTTAGGCATTTGTGTTTTTGCCAGTTCGTAATGTTCGTGCGACGGCAGGCCGGGATAGAACACTTTTTCAATGGCAGGATGGGCTTCCAAACGGCGCGCGATTTCGAGTGCGTTTTGGCAATGTGCGTTCATACGCAGAGCCAGCGTTTTGATACCGCGCAACACCAGCCAACAGTCCATCGGACCTGCAATCGCGCCGGTATGCACCATCATATCGTGCAAAGGCTGCGCCAGCTCTTTGGTTTTGGCAACGACGATGCCCATCAATACGTCGGAATGGCCGCACAAATATTTGGTAGCGGAATGGAACACAAAATCGCAACCCATATCCAACGGCTGTTGCAGATACGGCGTGGCGAAAGTGTTGTCGATACCGACCAGTGCGCCGGCTGCTTTGGCTTTCGCTGCGAGGGCTTTGATGTCTACCAAACGCAAAAGCGGATTGGACGGCGTTTCCAGCCAAACCAGTTTGACATTGTGCGCTTTAAGTAGCTCGTCCAAATTATCCGGATTGCCCAAATCGGCAAAAACAACGTTCACCTCCCAATTTTGATAAACATCGACCAATAAATCATAAGCGCCGCCGTAAATATCGGCGACGGCGACAATGGTATCGCCCGGGCGCAGGAAAGTACGCCACACGGCATCAATTCCCGCCATACCGCTGGAAAACGCAAAGCCGGCCGCACCGTGCTCCAAGTCGGCAACGGTATCTTCCAATACCTGACGGGTCGGGTTGCTTAGGCGCGAGTAGCGGTAAGGCACATTTTCGCCAATCTCGTGCAACGCGAACATACTGTTTTGATAAATTGGCGGCATCAGCGCACGGTTGTGTTCGTCGCAATCGTAGCTGGAATGAATGGCTTTCGTGGCGAATTTCATTTGGTCTCTGCCTATGTAGATGTGAATAATCGAAGATTTTATCACTATCTGAAAAATAGAAACAATCAATGCAGCTGCTAAAAGCGAGTGATATAATCTCGCATTTGCAGATTGACGGTATATTCCCCGGCGGAAACGCCATACCATGCACACATCTCAACAATTACATGAATATTAAGGAAAAACAACTCATGAACACTATTGCAGACGTGCAATCCAGCCGAGATTTGCGCAATCTGCCGATCAATCAGGTCGGTATCAAAGACCTGCGATTTCCGATTACCCTGCAAACTGCAGAAGGCATCCAGTCCACCGTTGCCCGTCTGACCATGACGGTTTACCTGCCTGCAGAGCAGAAAGGGACGCATATGTCGCGTTTTGTCGCATTGATGGAGCAACATGCCGAAGCCTTGGATTTTGCACAATTGCATAGGCTGACTGCCGAAATGGTCGCGCTTTTGGATTCCCACTCCGGCAAAATCAGCGTTTCTTTCCCATTTTTCCGCAAGAAAACCGCCCCGGTTTCCGGTATTCAGTCTTTACTGGATTATGATGTCTGCCTCACGGGTGAAATCAAAGACGGAGCATATGGCCACAGTATGAAGGTCATGATTCCCGTAACCTCGCTTTGCCCGTGTTCCAAAGAAATTTCCCAATATGGCGCGCATAATCAGCGTTCGCACGTTACCGTCAGCCTGACTGCCGATGCCGAAGTCGGTATCGAGGAAGTTATCGATTATGTGGAAACGCAGGCGAGCTGCCAACTATACGGCCTGCTCAAACGTCCCGATGAAAAATACGTTACCGAAAAGGCCTACGAAAATCCGAAATTCGTGGAAGATATGGTGCGTGATGTCGCTACTGCACTGATTGCCGACAAGCGTATCAAGAGCTTTGTCGTCGAGAGTGAGAATTTCGAATCTATCCACAACCATTCGGCTTATGCCTATATCGCGTATCCGTAGGCGTATTTGCGATGAACCAAATGCCGTCTGAAAGGCATTGGGGCGGCATTCGCGAATCTGCCGCCGTATCGGTTTGAAATCAATTTGCAATAAAAGTAATAAAGGATGCACTATGACGGTATTAGACAGAGAGCAGGTTCTATCCGCATTTAAAAACCGTAAATCATGCCGGCATTACGATGCGACACGCAAAATCAGTGCCGAGGATTTTCAGTTTATTTTAGAACTTGGGCGTTTATCGCCCAGCTCGGTCGGTTCGGAGCCTTGGCAGTTTGTTGTGGTTCAAAACCCCGAAATCCGACAGGCCATCAAGCCGTTTTCTTGGGGTATGGCGGATGCTTTGGATACCGCCAGTCATTTGGTGGTGTTTTTGGCGAAGAAAAATGCCCGCTTCGACAGCCCGTTTATGTTGGAAAGCCTCAAACGGCGCGGCGTTACCGAACCGGATGCCGTAGAAAAATCTTTGGCGAGGTATCAGGCGTTTCAAGCCGACGACATCAAGATTTTGGACGATTCACGCGCCTTGTTTGACTGGTGTTGCCGTCAGACCTATATCGCGTTAGCCAACATGATGACGGGTGCCGCTATGGCAGGTATCGATTCCTGCCCGGTGGAAGGTTTCAACTATGCCGATATGGAACGCGTATTGTCCGGGCAGTTCGGTTTGTTCGATGCGGCAGAATGGGGCGTGTCCGTCGCCGCGACATTCGGCTACCGGGTTCAGGACATCGCCACGAAAGCGCGTAGGCCGTTGGAAGAAACCGTTATTTGGGCATAAGGCAATGCCGTCTGAAAACGCAAGGATTTTCCAGACGGCATTTTTTAATGCTTATTTAAAACGATTCGCCGGGAGTGAGATAACGCCATTTGCCGGGTGGCAGCCTGCCGAGTTTGACCTTGCCCATGCGGATGCGTTTCAGCCCGACGACGCGCAGTCCGACCAGTTCGCACATACGGCGGATTTGCCGCTTTTTACCTTGTTTCAATACGAAACGCAGTTGGTCTTCGTTTTGCCATTCTACTTTGGCGGGACGCAGTTTCTCACCGTCCAAACTCAATCCGTGATTCAGTAAGGCAAGTCCTTTTTCGTCCAATTTACCGCGCACGCGCACCAAATATTCTTTTTCACTGCCGCTGTTTTCGCCGATAAGCTGCTTGGCGATACGGCCGTCTTGCGTCAATACCAGCAATCCGACTGAATCGATATCGAGCCTGCCGGCGGGGGCAAGACCGATTTTGTGTTTCGGATCGAAACGGATGCGGCTGGTGTCGCCTTCCCAGCGATTTTCAGGGGTAATCAGTTCGGCGGCGGATTTATAGCCTTTTTCCGCTTGTGCGCTGACATAGCCGACGGGTTTGTTCAACAGGATGGTAATGCGTGCTGCCTGCTGTTCGTGGGCTTTCTTGTTCAGTTCGATACGGTCTGCCGGTGAAACTTTCTGACCGAGTACGGCGGTTTTGCCGTTGACCGTTACCCAGCCCTGTTCGATATAGCCGTCGGCTTCGCGGCGCGAACAAAGTCCCAGTTGCGCCATGCGTTTGGAGAGGCGTATGGTATCTTCTGTATGGTCGGAGGAAATTTTGGAATTCATGGGTACTTTCGGGTAAAGGCCGGCTTAGACTAATTGCTCGCCCCAGTGCAGTTTTTGGCGCAGGGTTTTGAAATATTGGTAGTCGGTCGGGTGTAGGATGCGTAAGGGATTGTGGTAGCGGCGGATGATGATGCGGTCGAGGTTTTGCACGTCGATGAAGGATTGTCCGTCGAAATGAACGCGGGCGTCGCCGCTTTGGGTAACGAGGATTTCGATTTCAGATGCGTCGGAAATGGCGATGGGGCGGTTGGTCATGGATTGCGGACAGATGGGTACGAGTGTGAAGGCGTGTAATCCTGCCTGCATGATGGGGCCGCCGGCGGCAAGCGAATAGGCGGTCGATCCGGTGGGGGTGGAGACAATCAGCCCGTCTGAACGTTGTGTATAGACGAATTCCTGATTGACGAAGACTTCAAATTCAATCATCTGTCCGGCACCGCCACGGGAGAGGACGGCATCGTTGAGGGCGAGGGCGCGTTCGGCGGTTTTGCCTTCGCGGATCAGTGTGGCTTCAATCAGGATGCGCTCTTCGGCAAGGTATTTTCCTTCTAAAACAGGCAATAGCTTGTCTGTCATATATTCGCGGGGAATTTGGGTAAGAAAGCCCAAATGACCTTGGTTGATGCCGATAATCGGAACGGCGCGCGGGGCGATTTCGCGGGCGGCAGAGAGAAAGGTGCCGTCTCCGCCTAAGACGGCGACCAGGTCGCAGTATTGCCCCAGTTCGGTCTTGTTGACGATGTGGCAGCCGTCAGTGTCTTGGGTATAGATGCAGCATTCCCTTATACCGACTTCGTCGAGATAGACGGTAAAGCCGTGCTGCTTCAAAAATGTAATCAGTGTGTGTGCAGTATCTTGGATGTCGGGCGTGTTGGGGCGGGTTACGATGCCGATGTTGTGAAAAGGGCTGTTCATGTCGGATGCCGTCTGAAGGTTAGTCTATCCAAATGTCGCGTTCGAGCCTGTCGAGGCGTTCGTTGAGGCGGGCGACGTCGTCACGCAGTTTGTCCACTTCTTCCATCCAGGCGGACAGGGTGGCGGCGTCGATAACGGAGGATTCGGGTTCGCGTGAAAATTCACTGATTTGTTCGGCTATGCTTCTGCCGATTTGTTTGATGCCGTGTCCGATATCGGCGGCACGGCTGCCGATGCTGTTGCCGAGCTGCGTGCCGAAAATCCGTGCCAAGTCGTCTGATGCACGGTAACGCAGGCTGCCGAGCAGGGGTAATACCGCCATGCCGAGTATGAGGTCTCCTTCAAGGCTGATGTCTCCCACCCCCGGCTCGCCTCCTTGCAGGATTTTTTGTACTGCGCTGTTGCGGAAGGTGATTTCTGTATCTGCAAAACCGTTGCTTGCCGATAGAAATCCTTCTTCCGTGATACGTCCGGTCAGTTTCAATCCGGTAATGTTCAGCGCCAGTGTTTTGTCGGCAAATGCGGCAAGCTCCGAGCGGCTGTCGGGGTTTTGCTGAATCAGGTGGTTGATGATGGGGAATAGGGCGGACATGTTTATTTCCTGACTGCGGGCAGAATGCCGGTTTGTTGCTGTTGCCGGTTATTTTACAGGCTTAACCCGTTATCGCAAACGGTAATGATGATTTTGCCCCTGCTGTCGTCGGGTGCGAAATCGGGAGCCGACAAGCCGAGTTTGGCAGCTTCTTCCGTATAGAATTCGCGGCGTGTCGGGTGGCGCGGTTCAATAATGTTTTTCAGTCTTTTGCCGTTGGGTTTTAATGCCGTCTGAAACAGGGTTTCGACGGCGATGTCGCGGTGGACGATATTGACAGGCCGGTTGCCGCCCGGGATGTTTTGCTTTTGAACAAGGCGGCTGACGGGATGGCGTTCGGCGCAATACAGCCCGCCCAGCCGCAGGATGTCGATGTTCGGAACGCCGCCGTCGAGCAGGTATTGCTCGGCGGCAAGGATTTGGCGGGCGGACTCGGTTTGTGGATCGGGTGTGGCAGTTTCGTCGCATTCGCGCACTTTATCGCCGTAAACGCTGGTGCTGCTGGTGAAAATCAGGTGTTGCACGTTGCACGCTCGGGCAAGTTCTGCCCATTGTTTGACGGTATCGGCGTAATGCGTCAGCGAGGATGGCGGCAAAAGACAGAACCAAACGGGTTTGTCGGCGTGGTGCCGCCAAAAGCTTGTATCGCGGGCGAGGTTCGCGCTTTGAAACGCGCTGTTTTGATTGAGGTCGAGAGTGTCGAGGCGTATGGGCAGATTGATATCGTCCGAAGTCAGGCTGCGCTTGACGGCGGCAACGCGGCTGCCGTGTTCGTAAAGTTTCTGCGCCAAAGGACGGCCGAGGTAGCCTAAGCCTAAGATAGATGCGTCGGGGGAGGCGGAAGGGGGGGTATGTATCATGTTTATAGATGGATGCCGTCTGAAAATATAGTGGATTAACTTTAAACCAGTACGGCGTTGCCTCGCCTTGCCGTACTATCTCTGTACTGTCTGCGGCTTCATCGCCTTGTCCTGATTTAAAGTTAATCCACTATAGGCTCAGACGGCATGGAAATTATGAATGCGTACTGCCGATTTTCCGGTCGTATTCCTCGCGATGTTTCGGCAAGAGATAGGGGCGCAGGAGGCTTAAGGTACGACGGACGCCGCGTGCTTTGGAGTCTTCGGTCAGCTTGGTGCGACCGCGCAGGGAGCTGTCGAAGTCGAACCAGTATTTCGTGATCATCCACATATTGACGGCTAGGTCGTTCATGGCGGTTTGGTCGGCTTGGATGATGTTCAGACCGTTGAGCTGGGTGAGCAGGTTGACCAAGAGCGGGGAGACTTTGGCTTGGGTGAAGGTATTGTGTTCGCCCAATAGTTCGGCACTGCGCGCAAGCAGGGTGTTCACGTCGCTAAAGAGGAAGCGGTATTCCCACATGACGTCATAAATGCCCGCCATATAATTGATGGAGTCTTCCACATCGGACGGCAACACGGCTTCATTCAGGTATGCCAGCAGGGCTTCGCTGTAACGTTTGAACAACTGGACGATGATTTCGTCTTTGTTGCGGAAGTGGTAATAGAGATTGCCCGGACTGATGCCCAAATGCGCCGCGATATGGTTGGTACTGATGTTGCGCTCGCCTTCCTCGTTGAAGAGCGCAAGGCTGGCATCGATGATGCGGGTGTAAGTATTGGTTTTTGCAATGCGGGTCACGGGCATACTCCTTGGATTTATAGGCTGAACGAAGCGGGCAGCCAATTGGGTTCGGCGTGTAATTCTACCTGAAATCGAGTAAATACTGTATTGCAGACGTGTTGCGCCAGCTTCCAGATGTCGTCTGAAGAGGCATTGTTTTTATTCACTAAAACCAAAGCCTGCCTGTCGTGTACCGCCGCGCCGCCGATTTGGAAGCCTTTCAGACGGCATTGGTCGATCAGCCAGCCGGCGGCGAGTTTGACCGAACCGTCGGGCTGCGGATAGCGCGGCATATCGGGATGCTGCTGCAACAGGGAAGCGGCTTTTTCCGCGCTGACGACGGGGTTTTTAAAGAAACTGCCAACATTACCAAGTACGTTAGGATTAGGAAGCTTACTGTTGCGGATTGCACACACTGCATCGGAAACATCTTTCGCCGTCGGCATTCTGCCCGCGCTCAGTTCGGCAACGGCGGCCGCCAAATCGCCGTAACCCAAATTCGGCTCGAAACGCTCTTTCAGGGCGAATACGACCGAAACAATCACATAACGCCCTTTGCCTTCCTGCTTGAACAGGCTTTCGCGGTAGGCAAAGCGGCAATCGGCATTAGAAAGCTCGACAAAGGTTTCCGTATCCAAATCGAAGCAGCGCACGCTGTGAATCACGTCTTTTGCCTCCACGCCGTATGCGCCGATGTTCTGCACGGGCGACGCGCCGACCGTGCCCGGAATCAGGCTCAGGTTTTCCAGCCCGTTCAAGCCCAGCGCGACAGTGTGCAGGACAAAATCGTGCCAGATTTCGCCCGCCTGCGCTTCGATGTACACAAGGCCGTCTGAACGCGTAATCTCGCGTATGCCTTTGTTTTTCATATGGACGACTAGTCCGGCGTAATCCTGCATCAAAACGATGTTGCTGCCGCCGCCGAGCCATAAAACGGTATTGCGGTCGAACTCGGGCAGTCGGACGATGTCTCGCAACTCGTCGGCGTGTTCGAGCGCGATAAAGGCTTGGGCTTGGGCGCGAAGGCCGAAAGTGTTGTAGGGGGTGAGGTCGGTTTGGTATTGGATGGGTTGCATGGGTTTAAACTTTAAAATGGGTATTGTCAGTGGCGGGCTTCAGCCCATTGTTTCTATATTTTAATTGGCGGAGTTTTCAGACGGCCTTATGCGATCTGACCATCTCCCTGCTGCACAATTCCAAGCACCACACCAAGGCGACGGCTGCGATGGTGAGCGAGGCAATCAATGCCGTCCAGAAGCCGTAAATGCCCATATCGAAACGGTAGGCAAGTAGGTAGCCCGGCAGCAGGCCGCAGCCCCAGAAGGCGGCGGCGTGGATGAACATCGGCACTTTTGTGATTTTGTAGCCGCGCAGGGCATAGGACGCGATGCATTGGGTGAAGTCTGCCGGTTGGAACAAGCCGGCGAACAGCAGGACGGTGGCGGCAATGCTTAAAACCGCCGGATCATTGTTGTACATACTTACCAGCGGCGAACGGAATAATACCAAAGAAAGCACGGTAATCACGGCGAGCATCCAGCCCAACACCAGCGACACGCCCGAAATATAACGCGCCCGCGAAAATTCGCGCCGCCCAAGCGAAAAGCCGATGCGCACCGTCCCTGCCGAGCCGACGCTTTGCGGAATCATATAGAGAATCCCCGACAAACTGATGCCGACCTGCTGCGCCGCCACATAATCCTCGCCGAAGGGCGCGATCAAGAACACGATAAACGAAAACGCGCTGGCTTCCAAAAAATAAGACAGCCCGATGGGCGCGCCGATTTTCCAAATCTGTTTGAACACCGCCAAATCCGGCTTGCCGAATTTCGCCGTCAGTCCGAACGGGCGGAAGAATTTTTCCTTGGCGATATAAATCCACAATGCCAGCGCGCTGAACCAAAACACCGCCATCGTCGCCAACCCGCAGCCCGCACCGCCCAAAGCGGGCATACCGAATTTGCCGTAAACGAAAATATAGTTCAGCGGCACGTTCAACACAAACGCCGCGAAGCTGACCAACATAATCAGGCGCGGGCGGTTCAGGCTGGAAGCGTAGGCGTGCAGCGCGCGGTGCACCATTGCTGCCGGCATCGCCAGACTGGTGAACAGCATATACTGCGCCATCGTGCCTTCGACATAATCGCTCAAGGTCAGCCAGTTGCGGAACGGCGTAATCGCCGCCCACATCAACACCATGCCGAACATCCCCAAAAACAGCCCGAACCAAATCCCCTGCCGCCCCGTTTCGCCCACTTCATCGGTTTTGCCCGCACCGTAAAGTTGGGCAATCATCGGGTTCAGCGCCGCCATAATGCCCATAAACGTAATATAAACCGTGGCAAACGCGCTGCTGCCCAAAGCCACCGCCGCCAAGTCCTCCTTACCCGCACCGCCCGCCATCACGGTATCGACGAAACCGATGCCCACCTGCGCGACCTGCGCCAACAGCATGGGCAGGGCAAGGGCGGTCAGCAGGCGGACTTCTTTCAGGAAGACGGAAAAGGAAAAGCGGTTGAGGTCGAGCAGCATAGGATAAGCATCCAATCAACAAAGATGCCGTCTGAAGAAAAAACGGCAGTCTGGAATTATGGAAAATCACATCAATTATATAGTAAAAGGGTGCAGAGCCGTCAGGAGGACATGGGGTGCAAAAGTGTATTCAGGTTATGCGTATTTTATGGTAAAGTCTGATTTTAATAACTTGGCAGTAACAAGCTGCCGGACAGGGGCTGTTCAGATTCAGAATCGCAAAGGGGCTTTACCGCTTTGAAAACCGCATGATGCGGTGCGGCAGATACGCCGTATGATTTTGAGTCGGGCAGCCTTTTGTGTTTGCAGGACAAAATTAGAGAGAAGACGGATTTTCATGTAAACGCGAGATTTTGAATAGCTGGTTTTGCCGGAGGAATGCCTGTTGCTGCCAGGGGTGGGCGGTTGCTCCGTAATCGGTTACGGCGTTGTACGCAACGGTGCAGAAAAAATGATATGCCGTCTGAAAAGGCTGGAAAGGGTAAGTAATCCCGATAGCCGCAATTTGCAATTTGATTGTAACTTATCAATTTAAAACAAGGTTGTCATAATGGCTAAAAATGTTGTAGTAATCGGCGCCCAATGGGGCGATGAAGGCAAAGGTAAAATCGTTGACTGGCTGGCGGAAGAAACCAGCGGCGTCGTGCGTTTCCAAGGCGGCCACAATGCGGGTCATACTCTGGTCGTCGGCGGCAAAAAAACCATTTTGCGCCTGATTCCGAGCGGCATTCTGCATGAAAGTCTGGACTGCTTCATCGGTTCCGGCGTTGTCGTTTCCCCCGAAGCATTGTTGGGCGAAATCGACGAGTTGAACGCAGCAGGCGTGAAAAACGTCGAAGGCCGTCTGAAAATCGCGCCGACCTGTCCGCTGATCCTGCCTTACCACATCGCGCTTGACCAAGCCCGCGAAGCATCCCGCGGCAAAGGCAAAATCGGCACAACCGGCCGCGGCATCGGCCCTGCCTACGAAGACAAAGTGGCACGCCGCGCCATCCGCGCCGTCGATTTGCTGCATCCTGAAAAATTGCGTGAAAAACTGGATGCCATCCTCGCTTATTACAACGTTCAATTGCAACATCTGCACAATGCCGAGCCGGTGAAAGCGGAAGACGTGATGGCGGTAATCGAAAAAGTCGCGCCGCGTATTACGCCGATGATTACCGACGTGTCCTGTGTGTTGAACGAGAAAAACAAAAACGGCGAAAAACTGCTGTTTGAAGGTGCGCAAGGCACGCTGTTGGACATCGACTACGGCACTTACCCCTTCGTTACCTCTTCCAACTGCCTGGCGGGAGCCGCTTCCGCAGGCGCAGGCGTAGGTCCGCAAATGCTGGATTATGTTTTGGGCATCGTCAAAGCCTATACCACGCGCGTCGGTTCAGGCCCGTTCCCGACCGAATTGTTCGACGAAATCGGCGCAGGTTTGGCAGAACGCGGACACGAATTCGGTTCCGTAACCGGTCGCGCACGTCGCTGCGGATGGTTTGATGCCGCCGCGTTGAAACGCTCTATCCAAGTCAACGGTATTTCCGGTATGTGCATCACCAAGCTGGACGTGATGGACGGTATTGAGAACATCAATATCTGTGTCGGCTACGAATTGCCCGACGGCAGCAAAACCGACATTCTGCCTTGCGGTTCCGATGCGGTAGAAGCCTGCAAGCCGATTTACGAAACCATGCCCGGTTGGAGCGAATCGACTTTCGGTGTGAAAGAGTACGATAAGCTGCCTGAAAACGCTAAAGCTTATCTGAAACGTATCGAAGAAGTGTGCGGCGCGCCGGTAGCTATCGTCTCCACCGGCCCCGACCGTGAAGAAACTATTGTGCTGCATCATCCGTTCGCATAAGGTTTTGTAATAAAAATGTCGTCTGAAGCCCTAATTGGTTTCAGACGGCATTTTTGCTGCCGTTTTATCTGATATAGTGGAGTAAATTTAAATCAGGACGAGGCGACGAAGCCGCAGACAGTACAAATAGTACGGCAAGGCGAGGCAACGCCGTACTGGTTTAAATTTAATCCACTATATTTTCTGTCCGGACACGATTTATTGGGATAGATCAATGCGGCGTATCCGGTACGGAAATGGATATAGTTGGTGCCGGTATGGAAACCTGATGTTTTCAGACGGCATATACGAAAAACCGTACTGCTTGTGCGTACGGTTTTTTTGTCGTTTCAAATCGGCTCAGAGCGATTTGAGGCGGGCAATGCGGTTGTACAGTGAAGGGTGGGTGCTGAGCAGGGAGTCGCGCGTATCTCCGGCAATGCCCATTGCGTTCATTTCTTCGGGCAGATCGACAGGATTGCCTTTAAGCCTTTGCAGGGCAGAAATCATTTTCGGTGCGCCGACCAGTTTTGCCGCCCCCGCATCGGCACGGTATTCACGTTGGCGGCTGAACCACATGACAATTAAGCTGGCAAGGAAGCCGAACAGGATTTGGAATACCATGCTGACCAAGAAATAAGTTCCCTGGGACTGGCTGCCGTCGTTGTTTCGGGCAATCAAGTTGGCAATAATGCGTGACAGGAATACGACAAAGGTATTAACCACCCCTTGAATCAGCGTCAATGTCACCATATCGCCGTTGCCGACGTGTGCCATTTCGTGCGCCAACACCGCTTCCACCTCATCGCGTGTCATGTGGTCGAGCAAACCGGTGCTGACAGCGATCAGAGAGTTGTTTCTCGATGCGCCCGTGGCAAAGGCATTGGGTTCGGGGGAGTGGTAGATGGCGACTTCGGGCGTTTTCAGATTCCATTGCCGCGCTTGGGCTTCGACAATGTTCAGAAGCCAGGCTTCTTCTTCAGTGCGCGGTGTGTCGATAACTTCCGCGCCGACCGATTGTTTGGCGATAAATTTGGACATCAGCAGTGAGATAATCGAACCAGTGAAGCCGACGACGGCGGAATACGCTAACAGGTTGCCCGCATCGCCCCTGCTGTTGATGCCCAGAACCGCCAAAACAATGTTGATTACGACCAAAACAGCGATATTGGTCGCGAGAAACAGAAAAATGCGTTTCACGGATATTCCTTTTTGGTAAGGTTTTGTGTTTTTTTGAATTGAGGGGGAATTGTCCCAAAAAGTTGCAGCCTTGTGAATATTAAGCTCGGCAAATGTATGCAAAACATCTGCTTGCAAATGGCAGTTTATGCAGTTGGTTTTTGAACTATTGCGTTAAGCCGTGTAGAATTGTGGACAATCTGTTCGGCTTCATTAAATATATTGGAAAGGACGACTTTATGAAAGCATTACTTTTAGGCGCACCGGGCGCGGGCAAAGGCACTCAGGCGCAATTCATCACCGCCGCTTTTGATATTCCGCAAATTTCCACCGGCGACATGCTCCGTGCTGCGATCAAAGCAGGCACCCCGCTGGGTTTGGAAGCGAAAAAAATCATTGATGAAGGCGGCTTGGTGCGCGACGACATCATTATCGGCATGGTCAAAGAACGTATCGTGCAAGACGACTGCAAAAACGGTTTCCTGTTTGACGGTTTCCCGCGCACGCTGGCACAAGCCGAAGCCATGGTTGAAGCCGGTGTGGATTTGGATGCCGTGGTTGAAATCGACGTGCCCGACAGCGTGATTGTCGACCGCATGAGCGGCCGCCGCGTGCATTTGGCTTCCGGCCGTACTTACCACGTTACCTACAATCCGCCTAAAGTCGAAGGCAAAGACGATGTAACCGGCGAAGATTTGATTCAGCGCGACGACGACAAAGAAGAAACCGTGAAAAAACGCCTTGCCGTTTACCACGAGCAAACCGAAGTTTTGGTTGATTTTTACAGCAAACTGGAAGGCGAACACGCGCCTAAATACATCAAAGTTGACGGCACCCAAGCAGTAGAAGCCGTGAAAGCCGAAGTATTGAAAGGTTTGGGCAAATAAGTTTTGCCGAGTAGGAAATGCCGTCTGAAAAAATATTTTCAGACGGCATTTTGTGTACGAAAAGCTGTTAAAATCGAAGTTGTAACCGTTTATCCGCAGGCATTTTATGAACCCCTTAATCTCCGACTTCCAAACTCCGCAACAACGCACCCCGGTCATCGTCGCCCTTGATTTTGCCAACGAAAAAGACACGCTCGGATTCGTCCGCAACCTTGATCCGGCGTTGTGCCAAATCAAAATCGGCAAAGAGCTGTTTACCGCGACGGGGCGCAGTTTGGCGGAAAGCCTGATTCATCAGGGTTTCAAACTCTTTCTCGATTTGAAATACCACGACATTCCCCACACCGTCGCGCAAGCCTGCAAAGTCGCCGCCGATATGGGCGTTTGGATGGTCGATATGCATGCCTCAGGCGGCCGCCGTATGATGGAAGCCGCAGCAGAAGCCGTCGCTGGATACGGCACAAAGCCTCTCTTGATCGGCGTAACTGTGTTGACCAGTATGGAACAAAGCGATTTGGCGGAAATCGGTTTGAACATCCCCCCTGAAGAACAAGTCATCCGTTTGGCAAAACTGGCGCAAAGTTCGGGTTTGGATGGCGTGGTCTGTTCCGCCCAAGAAGCCGCACCATTGCGCCGTGAATTGGAGCAGGATTTTGTCTTGGTCACGCCCGGCATCCGCTTGGACGTTGCCGGCAACAACGACGACCAGCGCCGTATTATGACACCGGCCGAAGCTTTGGCTGCCGGTTCGACCTATTTGGTAATGGGTCGTCCTGTAACCCAAGCTGCCGATCCGGTAGCCGTATTGCGCGAAGTGAACCGCGTGGCAAACCTTGAAGCAAACTGATTTTCAGACGGCCTTACAGGCTGAGGCCGTCTGAAAAAATACAACGGAGGCAATATGTCCGCCAAGTTCCAACAAGAAACCCTCAAATCCCGTTTCGCGCAAGCCAAAGTCCTGGTTGTCGGCGACGTGATGCTCGACCGCTATTGGTTCGGCGATGTGTCCCGTATTTCGCCCGAAGCACCTGTGCCGGTGGCAAAAATCGGACGTATCGACCAACGCGCGGGTGGCGCGGCAAATGTCGCGCGCAACATCGCTTCGCTGGGCGGCAAAGCCGGGTTGTTGTCGGTAACCGGCGACGACGAAGCCGCCGACGCGCTCGATACGCTGATGACGCAAGACGGCGTCGCCTCCTATCTGATGCGTGACAAACAAATCGCTACCACCGTCAAACTGCGCGTCGTTGCCCGCAACCAGCAGCTTATCCGCCTTGATTTTGAAGAACATCCCAACTGCGAAGTGTTGGAACAAATCAAGCAGAAATACCGTGAAATCTTGCCCGAATACGACGCAATCATTTTTTCAGACTATGGCAAAGGCGGTCTGTCGCACATCTCCGACATGATCGATTGGGCGAAACAGGTCGGCAAAACCGTCTTAATCGACCCCAAAGGCGATGATTACGAAAAATACGCCGGTGCCACGCTGATTACGCCCAACCGCGCCGAATTGAAAGAAGTGGTCGGCAGTTGGAAAAACGAAAATGATTTGACCGAAAAAGCACAAAACCTGCGCCGCCACCTCGACTTGACCGCTATTTTGCTGACCCGAAGCGAAGAGGGTATGACCCTGTTCAGCGAAGGCGAACCCATTTACCAGCCCACCCGCGCTCAGGAAGTTTATGACGTGTCCGGCGCAGGCGACACCGTCATTGCCGGAATGGGCTTGGGGCTGGCGGCAGGCTACACCATGCCCGAAGCCATGCACCTTGCCAATACTGCGGCTGGGGTTGTCGTGGCGAAACTTGGTACGGCGGTTTGCTCGTTTGTCGAATTGACCAAGGCATTGGAAGAGCAATAATTGCTGTTTCAGACGGCATGATTTCTTTAAGGCCGTCTGAAAAATCAAAATAAAGGAAATCCAATATGACCATCATTGTAACAGGCGCGGCCGGCTTTATCGGCAGCAACATCGTCAAAGCCCTCAACCAACGCGGCATTACCGACATCGTCGCCGTCGACAACCTGACCCGTGGCGAAAAATTTAAAAACCTTGCCGAGTGCGAAATCGCCCACTACCTCGACAAACATGAATTCATCCGCCAAGTACGCGGCCATCTTCTGCCTTACGAAAATATCGAAGCTGTCTTCCACCAAGGCGCGTGTTCCGACACCATGAACCACGACGGCCTCTACATGATGGACAACAACTACCAGTACACGCTCGACCTCTTGGACTGGTGTCAGGACGAACGCATCCCCTTCCTATACGCCTCCAGCGCCGCCGTGTATGGCAAAGGTGAAATCTTCCGCGAAGAGCGCGAACTGGAAAAACCGCTCAATGTCTACGGCTACTCCAAATTCCTGTTTGACCAAGTATTGCGCCGCCGCATGAAAGAAGGTCTCACCGCCCAAGTCGTCGGCTTCCGCTACTTCAATGTTTACGGACAACACGAACAACACAAAGGTCGTATGGCATCGGTCGCCTTCCACCATTTTCATCAATACCGCGAACACGGTTACGTCAACCTGTTCGGTTCAAACGACGGCTACGGCAACGGAGAACAAACCCGCGACTTCGTCAGCGTCGAAGACGTTGCCAAAGTCAACCTTTACTTCTTCGACCATCCCGAACTTTCCGGCATCTACAACCTCGGAACAGGCCGCAGCCAACAGTTCAACGAACTCGCCGCCGCCACTGTCAACGCCTGCCGCGCAGCCGAAGGCAAACCTGAAATGAGCTTGAAAGAGCTGGTAGAAGAAGAATTTATCCGCTACATCCCATTTCCCGACGCGCTCAAAGGCAAATACCAAAGCTTCACCCAAGCCGACATCACCAAATTGCGCGAAGCTGGATATAAGGAAGAATTTTTGGATGTCAAATCAGGCGTCGACCGCTACGTCAAATGGATGCTGGAAAATTTGGCTTGATTTGAAATGCGTATGAAAAGGTCGTCTGAAAATATTAGGCGATTTTGATTTGTTTAACTTTTATATAGATTTCAATTATGACCGAAATACAACAACGCGCCCAACTGCACCGCCAAATCTGGAAAATTGCTGACGAAGTACGCGGCGCGGTGGACGGCTGGGACTTTAAACAATACGTTCTCGGCACACTTTTCTACCGCTTTATCAGCGAAAACTTCACCGACTATATTCAGGCAGGCGACAGCAGCATCAATTACGCCGACATGTCCGACAGCATCATCACGCCTGAAATCAAAGATGATGCCGTCAAAGTCAAAGGCTATTTCATCTACCCCAGCCAGCTTTTTTGCAATATTGCCGCCGAAGCCCATCAAAACGAAGAGCTCAACACCAAGCTGAAAGAAATTTTTACCGCGATTGAAAGCTCCGCCTCCGGCTATCCGTCCGAACAAGACATTAAAGGCCTGTTTGACGACTTCGACACCACCAGTAGCCGGCTCGGCAGCACTGTTGCCGACAAGAACAAACGCCTTGCCGCCGTCCTCAAAGGCGTGGCGGAACTCGATTTCGGCAATTTTGAAAACCACCACATCGACCTTTTCGGCGATGCCTACGAATACCTGATTTCCAACTACGCTGCCAACGCAGGCAAATCCGGCGGCGAATTTTTCACCCCGCAAAGCGTATCCAAGCTGATTGCGCGGCTGGCGGTGCACGGACAGGAGAAAGTAAACAAAATCTACGACCCAGCTTGCGGCTCGGGCAGCCTGCTCTTGCAGGCGAAAAAACAGTTTGACGAGCACATCATCGAAGAAGGCTTCTTCGGGCAGGAAATCAACCACACCACCTACAACCTTGCCCGCATGAACATGTTCCTGCACAACGTCAATTACAACCAATTCCATATCGAATTGGGCGACACACTGACCAGCCCCAAGCTCAAAGACAGCAAACCCTTTGATGCCATCGTTTCCAATCCGCCTTATTCCATCAACTGGATAGGCAGCGACGACCCCACCTTAATCAACGACGACCGCTTTGCCCCCGCAGGCGTACTCGCCCCGAAATCCAAAGCCGATTTTGCCTTCATCCTGCACGCACTGAACTACCTTTCTAGCAGAGGCCGCGCTGCCATCGTCTCATTCCCCGGCATTTTCTATCGCGGCGGCGCAGAGCAGAAAATCCGCCAATATCTGGTGGAGGGCAACTACGTGGAAACCGTCATCGCCCTTGCGCCCAATCTCTTTTACGGCACCAGCATCGCCGTCAATATCCTGGTTTTGTCCAAACACAAAGACAATACCGACATCCAATTTATCGATGCAAGCAGCTTCTTTAAAAAAGAAACCAACAACAACGTCTTAACCGAAGAACACATTGCCGACATCGTCAAGCTCTTCGCCGATAAAGCCGATGTGCCGCATATCGCCCAAAACGCCGCCCAGCAAACCGTCAAAGACAACGGCTACAACCTCGCCGTCAGCAGCTATGTCGAAGCCGAAGACACCCGCGAAATTATCGATATCAAACAGCTTAACGCGGAAATCAGCGAAACCGTTGCCAAAATCGAACGGCTGCGGCGTGAAATTGACGAAGTGATTGCAGAGATAGAGGCCTAGGCAGTTGTTGCATATTTTGCAACAACTCAACGGGAAAGAGGCCGTCTGAAAATACGGGCGGCAACCTGTAAGCAATCCTCACAAGTTCAAATCAAGAAATTTTCGGGGAAAAATACATGACAACAGAAAACAACGCTTTTGAAAACGCCAAACACATCGGCGAAACAGGCAATGAATATTGGTCGGCGTGCACCTTGTAGACAAAGTAGGGTGGGCTTCAGCCCACCGAGACAACGGTAAAACAACGGCAAAACAGCAAGCGGAGTGGCGAGCTGAGGCTCACCCTACGGCGAGCGGCAACCGCCCCACATCCCGCCGCAGCGGGAAAGAAACGGAAAACAACCATGGATATGCAAAGCAAAGCGAAAAAATTGATTGAGATGATTCAGACGGCATCGGTGGAGTGGAAGCCGTTGGGGGAGGTTGTACCCATCTCAAGAGGTAAAAGATTGGTTCGCAGCCAGCTACAAGATAATGGCCAGTACCCTGTGTATCAAAATAGTTTGCAACCGTTAGGGTTTTACGACGACCAGAATTGCAGGGCATATATGACTTTTGTGATTGCAGCAGGAGCAGCTGGCGAAATCGGTTTTAGCGATATTGAATTTTGGGCAGCCGATGATTGTTATTACTTTGACTGCCCCAAAGAAATATTGCATGACAAATTTTTATATTATTTTCTTCTTTCAGAAAGACACCAATTAACAAGCCAAATTAGGAAAGCAAGCGTTCCAAGGCTTGGGCGGGTCTCAATCGAAAAAATCAAAATCCCTATCCCACCCTTGGAAACCCAACAAAAAATTGTAAAAATACTTGACAAATTTACCGAGCTGGAAGCTACGCTGGAAGCAGAATTAGCCCTGCGCAAACGTCAATACCAGTATTACCGCGACTTTCTTTTAGATTTTGACAATCAAATCGGGGGGTGGGATAGCTGATGGCTATCAATTCCGTCTGAAAGATGTGGTTTGGAAGACGTTGGGGGAAGTGGTAAACATTAAGAATGGGAAGGATTGGAAAAATTTGAGCTCCGGCGATATTCCTGTATATGGCTCAGGCGGCGTAATGGGATATGTGGATACGTTTGCATATGATAAACCTAGTGTTTTGATTCCAAGAAAAGGGTCTATCACAAATATTTTTTATGTGGATTTCCCTTTTTGGAATGTTGATACTATCTATTACACAGAAATAGACACCAGTAAATTGAAGCCGAAATTTTTCTACTATTTTATGAGAACGATTGATTTAATGGCATTGGATACAGGCTCAGGAAGGCCAAGCCTTACACAGACAATCTTAAATAAGATTAAAATCCCCATCCCCCCACTCCCCGAACAAGAAAAAATCGTCGCCATCCTAGACAAATTCGATACCCTGACCCACTCCGTCAGCGAAGGTCTGCCGCACGAAATCGCCCTGCGCCGCAAACAATACGAATATTACCGCGAACAGCTGCTTGCCTTCCCCAAGGCTGCCTGAAAAAGCAGCCTGCACATTTTCAGGCAGCCCAATCCGAACATCAAACCGTTTAACACCCGACACTGCAAAGGACGACCCATGAACCTCGAAACCAAACCCATTGCCGAAACGCCGAATTTCATCGTGCTCGACCAATATGAAAAAATCGAACAGTCGGGCAGCTACCAATCGGAAAACCAGTTGGAAGCGGAGTTAATCGCCGATTTGCAGAATCAGGGGTACGAATACCGCAAGGACTTGAACAGCCAAATCAGGCTGCTGGAAAACCTGCGCGCCCAGTTGCAGCGGCTGAACGATGTGGCGTTTTCAGACGGCGAATGGGCGCGTTTTTTGACGGAATATCTGGACAGGCCGTCTGAAAACATTACCGATAAAACCCGCAAAATCCACGACGACCATATTTACGATTTCGCTTTTGATGACGGCCGTCTGAAAAACATTTATCTGCTGGACAAGAAAAACCTTGCCCGCAACCATGTGCAGGTTATCAACCAGTTTGAGCAGACGGGCACGCATGCAAACCGTTATGACGTTACCGTGTTGGTAAACGGTCTGCCGCTGGTGCAGATTGAATTGAAAAAGCGCGGTGTGTCGGTGCGTGAAGCGTTCAATCAGGTGCACCGTTACAGCAAAGAGAGCTTCAACAGCGAAAATTCGCTGTTCAAATTCCTGCAAATCTTCGTGATTTCCAACGGCACGGACACGCGCTATTTTGCCAATACCACCAAGCGCGACAAAAACAGCTTCGATTTCACGATGAATTGGGCGCGGTCGGACAATCATCCGATTAAGGATTTGAAAGATTTCACCGCCACGTTCCTGCAGAAAAGCGTATTGCTGAGCGTTTTGCTGCATTACAGCGTGTTCGATGCGAATGATACGCTGCTGATTATGCGGCCGTATCAGATTGCTGCTGCCGAACGCATTTTGTGGAAAATCAACAGTTCGGCGCAGGCGAAGAATTGGAGCAAGCCGGAGAGCGGTGGCTATGTTTGGCACACCACGGGCAGCGGCAAAACGCTGACCAGCTTTAAGGCGGCGCGTCTGGCGACGGAATCGGCATTTATCGACAAGGTTTTCTTCGTGGTGGACAGGAAGGATTTGGACTATCAGACGATGAAGGAATACCAACGTTTTTCGCCCGACAGCGTGAACGGTTCGGAAAGCACGGCGGGCTTGAAGCGCAATTTGGAAAAAGACGACAACAAAATCATCGTTACCACCATCCAAAAGCTGAACAACCTGATGAAGGGTGAAGATAATCTGCCGGTTTACCATCAGCAGGTTGTATTTATTTTCGACGAATGCCACCGCTCGCAATTCGGCGAAGCACAAAAAAACCTGAAAAAGAAATTTAAAAAATTCTGCCAGTTCGGCTTTACCGGCACGCCGATTTTTCCCGAAAACGCTTTGGGCGCGGAAACCACGGCAGGCGTGTTCGGGCGGGAGCTGCATTCTTATGTGATTACCGATGCTATCCGCGATGAAAAAGTATTGAAATTCAAAGTGGATTACAACGATGTGCGCCCGCAGTTCAAAGCCGTGGAAGCGGAACAGGACGAGAAGAAACTGAGTGCCGCCGAAAACCGCCAAGCCCTGCTGCACCCCGAACGCATCCGCGAAATCACGCAATATATCCTGAACCAGTTCAGGCAGAAAACGCACCGGCTGAACGCAGGCGGCAAAGGCTTCAACGCCATGTTTGCCGTCAGCAGCGTGGATGCGGCGAAGTGCTATTACGAAGCGTTCAAAACACAACAGGAAGGCAGCCTGCACCCGTTGAAAGTGGCCACTATTTTTTCCTTTGCGGCCAATGAAGAGCAGAACGCCGTCGGTGAAATTGTTGACGAGACCTTCGAACCGGAAGCGATGGACAGTAGCGCGAAAGAATTTTTGCAGGCTGCCATCAACGATTACAACGCCTGTTTCAAAACCAATTTCGGCACGGACAGCAAAGCCTTTCAGAACTACTACCGCGATTTGGCAAAACGAGTAAAAAATCAGGAAGTGGATTTGCTGATTGTGGTCGGCATGTTTTTGACGGGTTTTGACGCGCCGACGCTGAATACGCTGTTCGTCGATAAAAACCTGCGCTATCACGGCCTGATGCAGGCGTTTTCTCGCACTAACCGCATTTATGATGCCACCAAAACCTTCGGCAACATTGTCTGCTTCCGCGATTTGGAGCAGGCAACCATTGATGCGATCACGCTCTTCGGCGATAAAAACACCAAAAATGTAGTGCTGGAAAAAAGCTACGAAGAATATATGAACGGCTATACCGACAGCCAGACCGGCGAAGCGCGGCGCGGTTATTTGGATGTGGCAAAAGAATTGCGCCAACGTTTCCCCGATCCCGACAAAATCGAAACGGAAAAAGACAAAAAAGATTTTGCCAAACTCTTCGGCGAATACCTGCGGGCGGAAAACGTATTGCAGAACTACGATGAATTTGCCGCGCTGCGTGAATTGCAGAGTGTGGATGCGGTGGACGAAGATGCGATGAAGGCGTTTCAAGAAAAATACTACTTGAGCGATGAAGACGTGCAGGAAATGCGGCAAGTGCCGATGCCGTCTGAAAGGGCAGTGCAGGACTACCGTTCCGCCTATAACGACATCCGAGACTGGCTGAGCCGCCAAAAAGCAGGCGAACAGAAAGAGCAATCAAAAATCGATTGGGACGATGTGGTTTTTGAGGTAGATTTGCTCAAATCGCAGGAAATCAATCTGGATTACATTTTGCAACTGGTTTTCGAGCATCACAAAAAAATCAAAGGCAAAGCGGAGCTGGTGGAAGAAATCCGCCGCATCATCCGCGCCAGCATCGGCCACCGCGCCAAAGAGAGCCTGATTGTGGATTTCATCAACGATACGGATTTGGATAAAGTCCCCGACGTTCCCGCCATACTGGAAACCTTCTACACCTACGCTCAAGAGGTGATGAGGAGTGAAGCTGCAGAGCTGATTGCCGCCGAAGGTTTGAATGAAACCGCCGCCGCACGCTATTTGACCGGCTCGCTCAAACGCGGCTATGCCAGCGAAAACGGTACGGAACTGACCGAAACCCTGCCGAAAATGAGTCCGCTCAACCCGCAATATCTGACGAAGAAACAAAGTGTTTTTCAAAAGATTGCGGCGTTTGTGGAGAAGTTTGCCGGAATAGGGACCGATATTTGAAAAAATGCCGTCTGAAATTTCAGACGGCATTTTTGATTTTATGCGGGGGCGGTTTTTATTTTGACCTTGCTTTTCTTAAATTTCAACACGGCTTCTTCTTTTGCCGCATCCCAGTCTATCCATACGAAGCCGCCTTCGGCGAGTTTGCCGAACAGGAGTTCGTCGGCGAGCGGTTTGCGGATTTTTTCCTGAATCAGACGATTCATCGGGCGTGCGCCCATTTGCGGGTCGAAACCTTTTTCCGCCAGATATTTGCGCAAGGCCGGTGTGAATTCGGCTTCGACTTTTTTATCGAGGAGCTGGTGTTCGAGCTGGAGCAGGAATTTGTCCACGACTTTGACGATAATGGGTTCGGACAAGGGCGCAAACGGGATAATCGCATCCAAGCGGTTGCGGAACTCGGGCGTGAAGAGTTTGTTGATTGCCTGCATTTCGTCGCCGCGCTCGCGTTTGGCGGTAAAGCCGAGGCTGGGGCGGCTGAGGCTTTCCGCGCCTGCGTTGGTGGTCATAATCAGGATGACGTTGCGGAAATCGGCACTCTTGCCGTTGTTGTCGGTCAGTTTGCCTGTGTCCATGACTTGCAGGAGGACGTTGAAAATGTCGGGGTGGGCTTTTTCGATTTCGTCCAAGAGTAATACGCAGTGCGGATGTTTGTTGACGGCTTCGGTCAAAAGGCCGCCTTGTTCAAAGCCGACGTAGCCCGGAGGCGCGCCGATGAGGCGCGATACGGCGTGGCGTTCCATGTATTCAGACATATCAAAGCGTTGCAGCGGTACGCCCATCGAGTAGGCAAGCTGTTTGGCGACTTCGGTTTTGCCGACGCCGGTCGGGCCGGAGAAGAGGAAACTGCCTATCGGTTTGTCGGGCAGGGCAAGGCCGGAGCGCGACATTTTGACGGCGGCAACCAATGCATCGATGGCATTTTCTTGACCGTAAACCATGTTTTTCAAATCGCGGCCGAGGAATTGCAGGACTTGTTTGTCGTCGTGCGACACGGTTTTTTCGGGAATCCTCGCGACTTTGGCAATGACGGTTTCGATTTGCGCTTTGCCAATGACTTTTTTCTGTTTGGATTTGGGCAGAATCCGTTGTGCCGCTCCTGCTTCGTCCATTACGTCGATGGCTTTGTCGGGCAGGAAACGCTCGTTGATGTAGCGGGCGGAGAGTTCGGCGGCGGCTTCGAGTGCGCCTTGCGTGTAGCGCACTTGGTGGAAGTCTTCGAACATCGGTTTCAAGCCGCGCAGGATTTGTACGGTTTCAGAAATGGTAGGTTCGACCACGTCGATTTTTTGGAAACGGCGGCTTAAGGCGTGGTCTTTGTCGAAAATGGTGCGGTATTCGTCGTAAGTGGTTGCGCCGATGCAGCGCAGCGAGCCTTTCGCCAGCGCAGGTTTGAGCAGGTTGGACGCGTCCATCGTGCCGCCGCTGGTGCTGCCCGCGCCGATGATGGTGTGGATTTCGTCGATAAACAAAATGGCGTGCGGGATTTTTTCGAGCTGTTTCAAGACGGATTTGACCCGCGCTTCAAAGTCGCCGCGGTATTTTGTGCCCGCCAAAAGAGAACCCATATCTAGCGCGTACACTTCGGCATCTTTAAGCGCGTCGGGAATATCGTCGTTGACGATTTGATGTGCCAAGCCTTCCGCCAGCGCGGTTTTACCCACGCCCGCCTCACCAACCAAAAGCGGATTGTTTTTGCGGCGGCGGCATAGGATTTGCACCAGCCGTTCCATTTCGTGTTTGCGACCAATCAAAGGGTCGATACGGCCGGCTTTGACTTCGGCGTTGAGGTTGACGGTGTAGTCCGATAAAGGGTTTTTGCTCGGTTTGGTGCGGTTCTCATTATCGTCGTCCATGCCGTCTGAAGAATAGTTGCCATCGTCTTCATCTTCATCGGGAGAGCCGTGGGCAATACAGCGCAAAACTTCAAAACGCGTAACCGATTGCAGCTTGAGGAAATAGACGGCGTGGCTGTCGGTTTCGCTCATCAGCGCGACCAAAATGTCCAAAGGCTCGACCAAGCCTTTGCCTGCCGATTGGGTATGCACCATGGCCCGTTGGATAACGCGTTGGAAGCCGAGCGTGGGCTGGGTTTCGACCGTGTCTAAAAGGTGGTCGGGAATCAGGGGGGTGTTTTCGGCAACGCTGGCGGCGAGTTGTTCGGACACCACTTTCAAATCCGCACCGCAGAGCTTGAGGACGTTGGGGACGGAAGCATCTTCTTCGATGAGTACCAAAAGCAGATGCTCGAGGCTGATAAATTCATAATGAGCCTTACGCGCCTCGCGGTAAAGCTGCTGCAAAATCTGTTCCAATTCAGGGGCAAGCATATTAAATCTCCTCGACAATACATTGCAGCGGATGCCCTTCGGCTTTTGCCCGCTGCATGACTTGTTGCTGTTTGGTTTGGGCAATATCGCGCGTGTAAGTGCCGCACAGGCCTTTGCCTTCGTGATGAACCAAGAGCATTACCGCTACCGCCTGTTCTTGTCCGAGTATGAAGATTTCGGTCAGGATTTCAACGACAAATTCCATCGTGGTGTAATCGTCGTTCAATAGGAAAACGCCGTAACGTTTCGGTGGGGCGGTTTTTTGGTCGCTTAAAAGCGTATCGGATTGGCAGTGTGTCGTCATAAGTTGTTTTCTATCGGGAAGAAGCCGTTTTCAGACGGCATTTCTGTTGTATTTTCGGTCTTTCCGCTTATTTTCTCACTTTTTTGGAAACATAGCTTGACGTTTCGGCTTAACAAATGTAAAAAGACGGTTAAGCAGAAGCCGGCACTCGACCAAGTATATAAAGCTGGGGAGAAACGCTGAACGTTTAAGTTTGCTGTATGCCTTATTTTGCTGATTTTGTTAATTTTTAAGTATAGGAAGTTTCTAATGGCAACCGGTATCGTAAAATGGTTTAACGACGCTAAAGGTTTTGGTTTCATCACTCCTGACGAAGGTGGCGAAGATTTGTTCGCTCACTTCTCAGCGATCAACATGGATGGTTTCAAAACCCTGAAAGAAGGTCAACGCGTATCTTTCGACGTAACCACCGGCCCTAAAGGCAAACAAGCTGCTAACATTCAGGCTGCTTAATCCCGAGTGTACGGGAAACCGTATATGTGAAACGGCAGGACAGACGATGTCCTGCCGTTTTGTTTTGCCGTTTGCAGAAACAGGGGGAATGCCGTCTGAAAAGAACAGGTGTCTTTTTATCTGCTTTATCCTTAGCCTGTGTGAATCCTGTTGTGGATATGTTTGATAGTATGCTGAGGAATAAGGGAAAATCCTATATGATTAAAAAATGTGCAGATTGTTTGTCAGGGATTTTTGCGGAAATCTAAAAGAAATGATGTATCAACAAAGGGCCGAACCGCTGCAGGTTCGGCCCTTTGTTTTCAGACGGCATCCGGTTGGGGTTTCAGTTGCCGGCAACCGTCATGCTTCCTATCAGGATAGAACCGATTTGGTTGGACGAGCGGCGTAAGGCATCATCGGACACGCCGACGATGTTGCGGTACATATCCTGAAGGCGGCCGGCAACGGTGATTTCATGGACGGGGTAGGCAATGATGCCGTTTTCCACCCAAAAACCCGCCGCACCGCGCGAGTAGTCGCCGGTAATGGCGTTTACGCCTTGCCCCATGAGCTCGGTTACCAACAATCCCGTGTCCATTTCTTTCAGCAGGTCTGATTGCGTTTCGTGCGTATGGTTCAAATAAAGGTTGTGCGCGCCGCCGGCGTTGCCCGTGGTCTGCATACCGAGTTTTCTCGCGCTATAACTGCTGAGGAAATAGCCTTCGACAATGCCGTCGCAGATAACGAAACGCGGCCGCGTGGCGACGCCTTCGGAATCGAAATAGGTGCTGCCGAAGGCGCGGGGAATATGCGGCTCTTCGCGCAGGCTGAGGAAATCGGGCAGAACCTGTTTGCCTATACTGTCGATCAGGAAGCTGCTTTGGCGGTAGAGCGAGCCGCCGGACAGTGCGCCGACGAGGTGTCCGATCAGACCTCCCGAAACGGTCGCATCGAATAGGACGGGGTAGCTTCCGGTCGGAATGCTGCGGCTGTTCAAACGACGTAAGGTACGTTCGGCGGCGGTTTGACCGATTTGCGCCGGGCTGTCCATGTCTTGATGGCGGCAGGAGGAATCGTACCAGTAGTCGCGCTGCATGCCGTTTTCGTCGGCGGCAACGACGCTGCATGAAATGCTGTGGCGCGTGCCTTGCTGGTGTGCGGCAAAACCGTGGGTGTTGCCGTAAACGTATTGGTAATGTCCGGTTTGTACCGCCGCCCCTTCGGAGTTTTCGATGCGCTCATCCTCGTTCAGGGCGGCTTGTTCGCATTGTTTTGCCAACTCGACGGCGGCTTCCGTGCTTAAATCCCATTCGTGGTAACGGTCGAGGTTGCCGACGTATTGCGCCATAAGCGAAGCGTCTGCCAAACCTGCGCAATCGTCTTCGGCAGTGTAGCGGGCGATGTCGATGGCGGCTTTGACGGTGTCTTGCAGGGCTTTTTCGGAGAAGTCGGCAGTACTGGCGCGGCCTTTGCGTTTGCCGACGTAAACGGTAATGTCCAGCGACTTGTCCTGCTGGAACTCGATTTGTTCGATTTCACCCAAGCGCACGCTGACGCTTTGACCGAGCGACTCGCTGAAGTCGGCTTCGGCGGCGGTTGCGCCCGTCGCTTTTGCCAAGTCGAGCGTGCGGCGGCAGAGGTCGAGGAGTTCGGAAGCGGTGTGGTTGAACAGCATAGAAATCTTTCTTGGTGGAGCGTTGCGGCATTTTAACCGTTTCGGACGGCAGGGGCAAAAGTACCAGTTAAAAGGCGCATGGGGAAAAATGCCGTCTGAACGCGGAATCATTCTGTTAAAATGCGCCTATCGGATAAAATTTGAGAACCAAGATGTTTGAACAAGAAGATGAATGGGTCAGCAAAACCCAAATGAAAAAGCAGATGAACGATTTGCAGGATTTGGGCATGGCGTTGACCAAGCTCTCAAACGATACGCTGAAAAAAATCGGTTTGGATGCGGATTTGTACGAGGCGGTAACCGCCTATAAAAAAATCACATCCAACGGTGCGCTCAAGCGGCAGGCGCAATTTATCGGCAGGCTGATGCGCGATACCGATCCCGCGCCCATCGAGGCGTTTCTTGCCAAGCTGCGCGGCGACGATGCGGCGCACAATGCCTTTTTGCAACGTGTGGAACAGGCGCGCGTACGGCTGTTGGCAGACGACGGCGCGTTGACGCAGTTTATGTCGGATTTTCCGCATGCGGACGCGGGCAAGCTGAGGACACTCATCCGCAATACCAAAAAAGAGCAGGAGCAAAACAAACCACCGAAAAATTTCCGCGCCCTGTTTCAAGAATTGAAAACCGTTATGGAAAGCCAAGGCGGAACAGGGGAAGCCTAGGCATATTTTCAGACGGCATCCGCCGTTATTCGGATTGGAGGATAAAATGTTGTTCCGTAAAACGACCGCCGCCGTTTTAGCGGCAGCCTTGATGTTGAACGGCTGTACGGCAATGATGTGGGGCATGAACGACCCGTTCAGCGAAACGACCGCCTATAAACACGTTGACAAAGACCAAATCCGCGCCTTCGGTGTGGTTGCCAAAGACAATGCCCAATTGGAAAAGGGCAGCCTGGTGATGATGGGCGGGAAATACTGGTTCGTCGTCAATCCTGAAGATTCGGCGAAGCTGACGGGCATTTTGAAGATTGGGTTAGACAAACCCTTCCAAATGGTTCAGCCCAACCCACGCTTTGCCTACCAAGCCCTGCCGGTCAAACTCGAATCGCCCGGCAGCCAGAATTTCAGTACCGACGACCTTTGCCTGCGCTACGATACCGACAGACCTGCCGACATCGCCAAGCTGAAACAGCTTGAGTTTAAAGCGGTCGAACTCGACAATCGGACCATTTACACGCGCTGCGTATCCGCAAAAGGCAAATACTACGCCACGCCGCAAAAACTGAACGCCGATTATCATTTTGAGCAAAGTGTGCCTGCCGATATTTATTACACGGTTACGGAAAAACATACCGACAAATTCAAGCTGTTTGAAAATATCTTACATACGCCCCCCTTGTTGATACTGGATGCGGCGGGCGCGGTACTGGCTTTGCCTGCGGCTGCTCTGGGCGCGGTCGTGGATGCCGCCCGCAAATAAACAGCAATGCCGTCTGAAAAGCTTTCAGACGGCATTTCAGCCTCATCATATCTTGAAAAAACTTCGTCATGTCAGCCAAAATCCAAACCCGATCCGTCAATACCGACGTTTTTAATCATTTGCTCACCGCCGGTGCCGATCCTTTAATCGCCCGGCTTTGTGCCTCGCGCGGTGTGCAAAGTCCTGCCGAATTGGACGACAAGCTTGCTGCGCTTTTGCCGTATCAAACGCTGACAAACTGCGAAGCCGCCGCCGGCCGTTTGGCGGATGCGGTTGAGCGTCAGGAAAAAATCCTGATTGTCGCCGATTATGATGCAGACGGCGCGACGGCGTGTTCCGTCGGTATGAGCGGTTTGGCGGCGATGGGGGCGAAAGTGGATTTTCTCGTGCCCAACCGTTTTGAACACGGCTACGGCTTAACGCCCGAGCTGGCTGAAATCGCGGCGGAGCAAAGCGTGGATTTGCTGATTACGGTCGATAACGGTATCGCCAGTATTGCAGGCGTGGCGCGTGCGCAGGAATTGGGTTTGGATGTGATTGTAACTGACCACCATCTGCCTGCCGAGACCGTACCCGACTGCATCATCGTCAATCCGAACCAAAAAGGCTGCGGTTTTCAAAGCAAAAGCTTGGCGGGCGTGGGCGTGATTTTTTATGTACTGATGGCTTTGCGTGCCGAACTGCGCCGCCGCAATTATTTTTCAGACGGCATGAAAGAGCCGAATCTGGGCGACCTTTTGGATTTGGTCGCACTCGGTACCGTTGCCGACGTCGTCTCCCTCGATCACAACAACCGTATCCTCGTGTCTCAAGGTTTGAAACGGATGCGTTCGGGCAAAATGCGCCCCGGTATCCGCGCCTTGTTTGAAGTGGCGCGACGGGATTGGCGCAAGGCTCAGCCGTTTGATATGGGCTTTGCGTTGGGGCCGCGCATCAACGCCGCCGGACGGTTGGACGATATGTCGGTCGGCATTGCCTGTCTGTTGGCGCGAGATGATGCCGAGGCGCAGGAACTGGCAGCTCAGTTAAACAATCTCAATATCGAACGTCGCGAAATCGAGCAATCTATGCTGCAAGACGCGCTGAATGATTTTCCCGAAACCCTGCCTTCAGGGCAGACAACTTTGGTGGCGTATCGCGACGACTTCCATCAAGGCGTGGTCGGCATCGTTGCCAGCCGCCTCAAAGACCGTTTTTATCGTCCGACCATCGTGTTTGCGCCTGCCGACAACGGCGAAGTGCGCGGTTCGGGACGTTCCATTCCCAATCTGCACCTGCGCGATGCTTTGGACTTGGTGTCCAAACGCCATCCCGATTTGATTTTGAAATTCGGCGGACACGCGATGGCGGCGGGTTTGAGCATACTCGAACACAATATTCCCGCGTTTCAGACGGCCTTTGAAGAAGCCGTGCGCGAGATGGTGTGCGAAGACGATTTGTCGCAAACCTTCATCACCGACGGCAGCCTGCCTGCACGCGACATCACGTTGGAACAGGCGCAAAACCTCGCCCGACACGTTTGGGGGCAGGGCTTCGCTCCGCCGAGTTTTACCGACGAATTTCACGTCGTCCGCCAGCAGCCGTTGGGCGCGGAGGGAAAACACAAAAAAGTCTGGCTGCAAAAAGACGGCTGCGAATTTGAAGCCATGTTTTGGCGTTGCAGCGAAGACATCCCCGAATACATCCGCACGGTGTACCGCCCCGTGGCTAACGAATGGCGCAACAATCTCGAATTGCAGCTTTATATCGACTACTGGGAAGCCGCGTAAGTAGTTGATGCCGTCTGAGAAGGGTTTTCAGACGGCATCGGGTAAACAGAGGAAAAACAAATATGGAAAACCAAAGACCTGCTTTGGGTTTTTTGTTGGCACTTTTGGCTACGGCAACTTGGGGGACGCTGCCCATTGCCGCGCAGCAGGTACTGAAATTCATTGATGCGCCGACACTGGTGTGGATACGCTTTACCGTGGCGGCATCCGTGCTGCTGTTTTTTTTGGCTGCGGCGGGGAGGCTGCCGAAGCGCCGGGATTTTTCTTGGCGGACGTTTAGGCTGTTATTGCTCGGTGTGGCCGGCATTTCGGCAAACTTTGTGCTGATAGCCCAAGGCCTGCATTATATTTCACCGACCACGACGCAGGTTTTGTGGCAGCTTTCGCCGTTTACCATGATTTTTGTCGGCGTGGTGGTGTTCAAAGACAGGATGACTGCCGCACAGAGAATCGGTTTGGTTTTGCTGTTAATCGGTTTATTTATGTTTTTCAACGATAAATTGGGAGAATTGTCGGGTTTGGGCGCGTATGCGCAAGGCGTGTTGCTGTGCGCGGCAGGCAGTACGGTTTGGGTATGCTACGGCGTGGCACAGAAGCTGTTGTCGGTACAATTCAGCTCGCAACAGATTTTGATGCTGATTTATGCGGCAAGTGCCGCCGTGCTCCTGCCTTTTGCCGAACCGGCGAACATAGGCAGTTTGAAGGGCGTGGCGGCATGGTCATTCTTTGCCTATTGCTGCATGAATACGTTGATCGGTTACGGTTCGTTCGGCGAGGCATTGAAACACTGGGAGGCTTCCAAAGTCAGTGTGGTTACGACCCTGATTCCTGTCTTTACCATGATGTTTTCCATACTCGGACACCATCTTATGCCTGATATTTTTTCCGCACCGGATATGAATGGTTTGGCTTATGCCGGTGCTTTCATCGTGGTAGGGGGTGCGGTCATGGCGGCAGTCGGAGACAGGCTGTTTAAGTACCGGTAATGTATACGATAGTGTGCTTATCACGGAAAATGCCGTCTGAACGAGGTTTCAGACGGCATTTTATTTGAGGGAAAGATTAGCGCGGATGAACCATATCGGCAGGAACGACCAATTCATCAAACTCTTCGCCCGTCAACAAGCCCAATTCGATGGCGGTTTCGCGCAGCGATTTGTCGTTTTTATAAGCGGTTTTGGCGACTTTGGCGGCATTTTCGTAGCCGATTTTACGGTTTAACGCAGTAACCAGCATCAGGGAATGGTGCAGGAAATAGTCGATTTTTTCCGGCACGGGTTCGATGCCGACGGCGCAGTTTTCGTTGAAGCTGTTGCACGCATCGCTCAACAGACGGATGGATTGCAAGAGGTTGTAGGCGATAACGGGCATATAGACGTTCAGCTCGAAATTGCCCGACGCGCCCGCCATGCCGATGGTAACGTCGTTGCCGAACACTTGGCAGCACACCATGGTCATTGCTTCGCATTGGGTCGGGTTGACTTTGCCCGGCATGATGGACGAACCCGGCTCGTTTTCGGGAATTTTGATTTCGCCCAAACCGCAGCGCGGACCGCTTGCCAGCCAGCGGATGTCGTTGGCGATTTTGTTCAAGCTTGCCGCCAGCGTTTTCAATGCGCCCGATGCGGCAACGGCGGCATCGCGTCCGCCTAAGGCTTCAAATTTGTTCGGCGCGCTGACAAACGGCAGGCCGGACAATTCGGCGAGCTTGGCGGCGGCTTTTTCGGCGTATTCGGGATGGCTGTTCAAACCTGTGCCAACTGCTGTGCCGCCTAAGGCGAGTTCGTACAAACCTTTGAGCGCGTCGTTCAGACGGCCTAAGCCGTGGTCGAGCTGGGAAACGTAGCCGGAAAATTCTTGACCCAAAGTCAGCGGCGTCGCGTCCTGCAAGTGGGTACGGCCGATTTTAACAATGGGGGCGAAGGCTTGGGCTTTTTTGTCCAATGTATCGCGCAAGGCTTTTACCGCCGGAATAAGGTGGCGGTTGATTTCAATCGCGGCGGCGACATGGATAGCAGTCGGGAACGCGTCATTGGTCGATTGAGCGTGGTTCACATGGTCGTTGGGATGGACGGGCTGATACGCCGCCAAACCCGTACCGGCGATTTCGTTGGCACGGTTCGCCAGCACTTCGTTCATGTTCATATTGGACTGCGTGCCGGAGCCAGTCTGCCAAACCACTAAGGGGAACTGCCCGTCGAGCTTGCCGTTTAACACATCATCCGCCGCCTGCGTAATCAAATCCGCCTGTTCGGGCTTAATCCTACCGAGGGAAACATTGGTGGCGGCAGCGGCTTTTTTCACCAGCGCCAAAGCATAAATCAGCGGCTGCGGCAGGGTTTCGCCGCCGATTTTGAAATTGTTGCGGCTGCGCTGGGTCTGCGCGCCCCAATAGGCTTCGGACGGGACTTCGACATTGCCCATGGTGTCGTGTTCGGTACGGGTGCTCATGCGTTTCTCCTTTTTAAATGTGAATAAGAGTGATTCGCAAATATTATAATGGAGATTGGTGGGATGAGAAAGCATCATGGCAGCGAGAATATAAAAATGCCGTCTGAAACCCTAATTGGTTTCAGACGGCATTTGTTTAGGTGTGGGGTTACAGCACTGATTTCACAGTATCAACCACATTTCCCACGGTAAAGCCGAATTCCTTAAACAGCAGTTCGGCAGGGGCGGATTCGCCGAAGCGGTTGATACCGACGACTGCGCCGTTCAGGCCGACGTATTTGTACCAGCCGTCGGCGTGTCCGGCTTCTACGGCGATGCGCGGCAGGCTTTCCGGCAGGACGGCGGCTCGATAGGCGGCGTCTTGGCGGTCGAAGACGTTGGTGGACGGCATGGAAACAACGCGTACGGCGATGTTTTGCGCGGCGAGGGCTTTTTGCGCCTCCAAAGCCAGCTCGACTTCTGAGCCAGTGGCAATGATGACGGCTTGGGCGTTGCCTTGGGCTTCGCTGATGACGTAGCCGCCGCGTTTGATGTCGTTCAGTTGTTGTTCGTTGCGCGCTTGGAATTTCAGGTTTTGACGGCTGAAAATCAGGCAGGACGGGTGGTCTTCGGCTTTTGCCGCTTCCGCCCATGCCACCAGCGATTCGGCGGTATCGCACGGACGCCATACGTCCATATTCGGAATCAGGCGCAGGGTGGCGATTTGCTCGATAGGTTGGTGGGTCGGGCCGTCTTCGCCCAAACCGATGGAATCGTGGGTGAACACGAACACGGGGTTGATTTTCATCAGTGCCGCCATGCGCAAGGCGTTGCGTTCGTATTCGCTGAACATCAGGAAGGTCGCGCCAAAGGGTTTCACGCCGCCGTGCAGGGTAAGGCCGTTCATGATGGCGCCCATGCCGAACTCGCGCACGCCGTAGTGGATGTAGTTGCCGCCTTTGTCGCGGGTAACGGAGACGCTGTTTGACCAGTCAGTCAGGTTGGACGGGGTAAGGTCGGCAGAACCGCCTACCAGTTCGGGCAGCGCTTTGGCGAGGATTTCGATACTGTTTTGGCTGGCTTTGCGGGTGGCGATGGTTTCGGCTTTGGCGCACACTTCTTTCAATGCGGCTTGAACGTATGTATCGAAATTGTCCGGCAGTTTTTTATCCATGCGGCGCACGAATTCTGCGGCTTCGGCAGGATACTTGGCTTGGTATTGCGCGAACAGTTCGTTCCATTCGGCTTCCAATTTCGCGCCTTGTTCTTTCGCGCTCCATGCGTCGTAAATTTCTTGCGGGATTTCAAAGGAGGGGTAAGCCCAGCCCAAATGTTTGCGTGTGGCTTCGATTTCGTCTGCGCCCAAAGGTGCGCCGTGGGTTTTATGGCTGCCTTCTTTGTTGGCACTGCCTTTGCCGATTAAGGTTTTGCAGCAGATGATGGACGGTTTGCCGGTTTCGGCGCGGGCGGCTTCGATGGCCGTCTGAATGGCGGCGGTGTCATGACCATTTACGTTGGGAACGACGTGCCAGCCGTAGCTTTCAAAGCGTTGCGGGATGTTTTCGGTAAACCAGCCATCCACTTTGCCGTCGATGGAAATATTGTTGTCATCATACAAAACAATCAGTTTGCCCAAGCCTAAAGTGCCGGCAAGCGAACAGGCTTCGTGCGATACGCCTTCCATCAGGCAGCCGTCGCCCATGAAAACGTAGGTGTAATGATCGACGATGTTCAAACCGTCTTTATTAAATTCGGCGGCAAGGATTTTTTCGGCTAATGCCATGCCCACTGCGTTGGCAATGCCTTGCCCCAACGGGCCGGTTGTGGTTTCCACGCCGTCGGTGTAGCCGTATTCGGGGTGGCCGGGGGTTTTGCTGTGCAGCTGGCGGAAGTTTTTCAGGTCTTCAATGCTCAGGTTGTAGCCGGTCAGGTGCAGCAGGCTGTACAACAGCATGGATGCGTGGCCGTTGGAGAGGATGAAGCGGTCGCGGTTGTA
The DNA here is from genome assembly GCF_900475315.1 of Neisseria cinerea. Lineage (NCBI taxonomy): Bacteria > Pseudomonadati > Pseudomonadota > Betaproteobacteria > Neisseriales > Neisseriaceae > Neisseria > Neisseria cinerea. Next base: position 462,503 of record NZ_LS483369.1, read on the forward strand.
GAATTTGGGGTTGGCGGGATTGTGATGCAGGAATTTCGTCCACAATACTTCTGCCATTTCCGCCATGCCCATAGGCGCGCCGGGGTGGCCGGAATTTGCTTTTTGAACGGCATCTGCGGAGAGGAAACGGATTGCGTTTGCCAGTTGAGACATTTTATATCTTCCTTGCTGGTGTTTTGGATAAGTGGATGGTTAGACGGCGTTGATTATCGCCCGATTCGCATATGCTTTCAAGAAAAGGAGGGGCAGGCGGTACTGCTGTGCCGGAAGGATATATGCTCCGGGTATCGGGATGTTGGTTTCAGCCTGAATGTGAAAGGTGGTTCTATACTTTTGAAAACAAAGTGTTACAAATTATTTATTGAATAAATAGAGTTTGTTTATGATGAGGGTATCGACGTTTTTTGCAGTCATTTGCCTATTTATTTCTTACCCGTTGTTTTTTAATTATATTCAAATAAGGAAGTGTTCAGCACATATAGTTTTGTCCGTGAAGGGGCGGCGTATTTGGGGGCGGTATTGTTCGGATATTTATCTTTTTGCGTATCAAAATAAGTGCATAAAGTTGTACAATAGCAAGAATGTATTTTGAGAAAAATATATTTTCTTAAAATATTAAAACGTAAAGATATCAAAAAAAAAAAGCAAAATGCCGTCTGAAAAGAAAACAGTAGCCATGACGGACAAACCATTAATCAAAAATCAAGGAACGTAGCATGACCACGGAAAATCAAGCCGGTAATCCGGAACCCGAGCACAGCCCGTCCGAAAAAACAAAAGCTGCACCGAAAGTGAAAAAAACGTTTGATCCGCGTGCCAGCGTGATTCAAATCCATCCCGAAGGCGAACGCATCCATCCGAAAAAAGCGGAAGGGCGGTTCGCCAAATTGCGTATCGCAGCAGTGTTGGCGACGCAGTTTGTGTTTTACGTCATTCCGTGGTTCAACTGGAGTGGCCGTCAGGCGGTTTTATTCAATATCCCCGACCGTCATTTCTTCATTTTCGGATTGTCGTTGGGCATGGGCGATTTGATTTACCTCGCTCTGCTGTTGATGATTTGCGCATTCGGATTGTTTTGGTGGACGACAATTGCCGGTCGCTTGTGGTGCGGCTATTCTTGCCCGCAAACGGTTTACACGGAAATCATGCTTTGGATTGACAACCTGGTTGAAGGCGACCGAAACAAACGTTTAAAACTGGAAAAATCGCCTTGGAATTTTACTAAAATCCGCATTAAAGCCACCAAATACCTACTGATTTTCCTTGTCTGTGCGTGGACAGGTATCACTTTTGCAGGCTGGTTTGTCCCTATCCGCCAGTTTGTTCCCGATTTATTCACCGGAGCAGCAGGTGGCGGCGCGATGTTTGCCGCGGCATTTTACGGTTTCATGACCTTCTTTTTTGCCCACATTATGCGCGAAAAAGTATGCCTGCATATGTGTCCGTATGCACGTTTCCAAAGCGCGATGTTCGACAAAGACACGCTGATTATTTCCTATGATACGGAACGCGGAGAACCGCGCGGAGCCCGCAAGAAAACGGTTAATAAGGAAGAGGCCGGTTTGGGCGACTGTATCAACTGTGCGATGTGCGTTCAAGTCTGCCCTGTCGGCATCGATATCCGCAACGGCCTGCAATATCAATGTATCGGTTGTGCCGCATGTATCGACGCGTGTGATGAGATTATGGATAAAATGGGCTATCCGCGCGGATTAATCCGTTATACGACAGAAGGTGCATTGGAACACGAGTATTCCGAAAAAGACATTAAAAAACGGCTGCGCAGGCCGCGCGTAGCGGGTTACGGTGCGGTGTTGGCGTTAGTTATCATTGCCTTCCTGGTCGGTTTGTCCACGCGCAAAATGGTCGAAGTCGATATTCTGAAAGACCGTGGTGTAATGGTGCGCGAAAATGCCAAAGGTTGGCTGGAAAATGCATATAGCCTGCGTATCATCAACAACAGTGAAAAAGAACAGCTGATTACCGCAAGTGTCAAAGGATTTGACGAAATAGCCCTGACCGGGCTGCCCGAAGGCGGTATAAAAGTGGCTCCGCGCGAAACGGTAACCCTTCCTGTACAAGTCTCTACCATTCCGGAATACGCGGACAAAGGCAGTCATCCTATCGAGTTTATCTTCCAATACCGGGAAAGCGGTGCCTCAGACGGCAAGCCGGTTGTTTTGGAAGAAGACGCAACCTTCATCGGAGAATAACAGTGTCTCAAAACAGTCGAATCAAGCCTTGGTACAAACACGTCTGGCCGTGGGTCTTGATGGCGGGTCCGATTTTTGTCGTCATCGCCAGCGTCGCCATGTTTTTTGTCGCACAGCAGCACGCGACAGATTTGGTTACGGATGATTATTATAAGGACGGCAAAAATATCGACATCCAGCTTCATCGGGATGAAGAGGCTGTCAGACGGCATATCCGGGTGCAGGTCCTCATTTCCCCCGATATGAATGCGGCAAAGGTGTTCGTCAGCGGTGAATTTGACGGGAATCAACCGTTAAAGCTGCTGTTGATGCATCCGACCCGCAAGGCGGACGATCAAACCGTAAACCTTAAGCCTGTCGGCGGCGTGCAAAACGATAGGGCGGAATATGAAGCGGTGTTTAAAACCCTTCCGCCGACCAACCACTGGTATTTGCGCGTGGAGGATGCGGCAGGGATGTGGCGCGTGGAAAACAAATGGATTACCAGCCAAGGCAATGCGGTCGATTTGACCCCGATGGATAAACTCTTCAATAATACTGAGAGCAAATAAAGAGATGCCGTCTGAAAATTTTCAGACGGCATTTTGCTACGGTATCGGCTGTTTTGATATCAGCGTCCTACTGTTGCAACGGGTTCGCTCCCCGTCAGCAGATATTGTATCGTCTCGCGGACGGTGCGGATGGCATTGCCGAAGGGGAGAGGGTCTTTACCTCTGAAGAACAGGCCTTTATCCACTTCTCCACGGAATGCGGCAGCAAGCTGGATATCAATACAGAATTGCCCTGCTTTGGCAAGCCCGTCGCGCAGGCCGCAGCTGGTCAGGCAGTTTAAACCTTGGGTACAGCGGCGCGGGTCGGCTTTGGCGTTTGCCTGAAGTTTGCTTTCACGCTTGATGTAGCTGTCTAGGAATTTGGTACGTACGCCGCGCGCCGGCAAACCGGCAACAGACATAAACTCGACTACTTTTTCAGTTTCCGCACCGGCAAGCGTTTTTTTGAAGTTAAGGTGTGCATCTCCTTCTTCGGTAACGGCAAAAGCGGTACCGATTTGAACGGCGGAGGCTCCCCAGTTCTTTAGGGCGGTTTTGACTTTTTCAAAATTTGCCATGCCTCCCGCAAGAATAAGCGGGATTTTTTCGCTTTCCAGCCCTAAACTTTTGAAAACTTCAAACGTTTCCTCAATCACGCGTTTGAAGTCGAATTTAGCATCGTTTACGCCTTCAACGGTTGATGCACCCAAATGTCCGGCCGCGTGGGCAGGATGTTCGACTACAATCGCATCGGGCAATATGCCTTTTTTCATCCAACGTTTCAAGACGATATTAATACCGCGCGATTCGGACAGAATCGGCAGCAGCGCAACATCTTTATGATAGCCCTCGGTCATTTCTGGCAGGTCTAAAGGCAGACCGGCACCCATCACGACTGCATCCGCCCCTGATTCGCAAGCCTGGCGGACATACGCGGCGTGGTCTTTGACCGCCTTCATCACGTTGACCGCAATCAGTCCTTTTCCCTCTGAAGCACTTTTGGCTTTTTGGATTTCCCTGTCTAATGCGGTACAGTTCAAAGACGTATATTTCTCCTCGCTCGGATTGATTTGGGACTCGGCGAGCAGGTCTTCGTGAAGGTGGCGTAAATCTACACTGGCAATCGTTCCGATACCGTTTTCACGTGCCACCGCGCTGGATAAACCCGATGCGGAAACACCGACCCCCATACCGCCTTGCACGATGGGAATAAGGGATTTTCCACGAATAATCAAAGGGTCAAAAATATTCTGCATCAGTTTCTCCGAGTATACGAATCAGTCAGGCTCATGAAAAATGGTTCTAACTGTTTTAGAACCATTGCTCAAATTTGGTATTATACTCTAAATATTGCAGTGGTAAACAGAAAAGCAGAAGGAGCTTTGGAATATGCTGTTATATCTGTACCAATCGGACAAAATATTAAACGGACACCGCATCCGGTTATGGGATATCGGTTTGCACGGCAAAGGTTTGAATATGATTCGATTACGTCTGAGATTCTGATGAAGGGGGTAGGTAAAGATATGGTAACAAGTTGCCGAGGCAATAAAAAATCCCCGAGGGATAATCTCGGGGATTTGGAATTTGGCACGCCCACGGGGAATCGAACCCCGGTTACCGCCGTGAAAGGGCGATGTCCTAACCGCTAGACGATGGGCGCATATTGTATTTTCTTACTGGCGCACCCGGAGCGATTCGAACGCCCGACCCTCTGGTTCGTAGCCAGATACTCTATCCAACTGAGCTACGGGTGCGCTGCAAGAAAGATTTGAATTTTAGGGTAATCATCGGATTCTGTCAATTGTTTTGTTGGATGAAATGCCTTAAAAGTGTAAAATATCGGTTTGTTGTTTGAATTTAAAGAGAATAAAATGATTGTTGCTTCTCGCTGGCCCTTGCTGGAAAAGGTATTTTTACGGTTTGGAATGCCTGTTGCCGTGGTTGATTTGGAATCGACGGGCGGCAATCTATATGAAGACAGGGTAACCGAAGTGGCTTTGGTCAAGTTTGAGCAGGGAAGGGTGGTGAGGCATGAGTGGCTGGTTAATCCTCAAAAACCTATTCCGCAGTTTGTGGCGGGGCTGACGGGGATTTCAGACGGCATGGTTGCCGACGCACCTGTTTTTGCAGAGATTGCTGGCGAGTTGTTTTCGGTATTGAAGGGTTGTGTGTTGATTGCACATAACAGCCGTTTCGACTATACGTTTTTAAAGCATGAGTTTCATCGTGCGGGTATCGGATTTTCATTGCCTGCTTTGTGCAGTGTGCAGCTGTCCCGGTGTCTGTATCCGCAATTTTACAAGCACAGCCTGGACAGTATCATCGAAAGATTGGGGATTGTTGTGGAAGACAGGCATCGTGCGATGGCGGATGTATCGGCATTGTGTGATTATTTGGAATACAGCCTGTCGGAACATGGGGTTGAGGCATGGATCAGGCAGTGTTTCCGTTTGATGAATCCGAAACCGCTGCCTGTCGCGCTGCCTGAACGGTTGAGGGAACAGTTGTACGGTTTGCCTGACGGTATGGGGGTGCTGGCTTGTTTCGACGGCGGAGGAAAAGTAAATTACATCGGTACGTTTGAACGGGTATATAGCGAGGTTTCGGCTTTATTGGATTCCGGAAAAGCCCCATTTGATTGGTGCAATACGGAGGAAGTCCGTTTTTTTCCCGCATTGGGCAGCCTGCATGCATATAAGATTAAAGCGGAATTGGTCGGGCGTTATCATTCGGGTTGTTATGTATCTGCTAAAAATCTGCTTAAAACATTTACGACCGTCAGATTTGAAAAAGGTTCAGACGGCATGTTGAATGCGAAAACAGCGGCTTTGAAAAACGGTGTGACGGATAATCCGCCTACCGGATTATTTGCCAATAAAAAGGCGGCGAGACGGGCTTTGTCGTTGTGGGCGGAAACATACGGATTGTGTCCTGCCGCAGCCGGTATCCTTCCGGACGGTTATGCAGAGGATGAGCCTTGTCCCGTATATGTTTCAGGCCGATGCGATAAGGCGTGCGGCCGTTCTGACGAACAGGTTTTGGCGTTTACACACAAGTTGCCTGTTTTGGATTGGGGAAAAATGCATGAGGTGGAAATTACCGAAACCGATCCTTTAACGGGGGAAAAAGTCGTTCTGCATGGAATGGGCGGCGCATTGGAAATGGATGACGGGTTTTGGTATTTCGATAAAGATTTACCGGATGCGTTTAAGGCGAAGTTTAAAACGGACAGGAAAAATATTAAGGAAATCGGTTAAATCGATACCGGTTGGTGAAAGCCGGTAAGTATGTAAACAGCCGTTCGTATTGATTGCCTAATCGGTTTGGGTTGGAATGTGTTGCCGTTTGCAGGTAATGTGTCCGAAGATGCCGTCTGAACTTTTTCAGACGGCATTTTTGCCGACGCGGTTTTCGTGCCGTGTCGGTTTGCCCGTCCATCCGAAGGCATCGGACAGGCAGGGTGGTTTTTAGAAGCCGTTTTCCATCATGATTTGACCGGGAATGCGGTTGCGGTGCATGGCGTAACCCATGTCGAGCAGCGTTTGGAAAGTGTCTTTGACCATTTCCGGGTTGCCGCAAATCATAAACCGTGTGGATTCCGGGGTGAACTTGGTATGTAGCGCCTGTTCGATGCTGTTGTTTTTTAAGAGTTCCGGAATGCGTTTTCCGCTTAAGCCCGAGGGGTTGGCGGCACGGGTGGTAACAGGGACGAAACGGAACGAGTGTCCGTATTCGCCTACCAGGGGATGTTCGGTCAATGCGGCGAGCCGGTCGTTGAAAATCAATTCTTCGGGAAAAGATACGGAATGTATCAGGTTGACGGTATCGAAACGTTGCCGGATTTCGGGTTGTTCGAGAATGGAAAGGAAGGGGGCGATGCCGGAGCCGGTGCAGAGCATCACCAAATCCTTGCCGTCGGGGAAGCGTTCGGGCAGGAGGAAGCCGGTGGCATTTTTATCGAGCAGGATGGTGTCGCCCTGTTGCATTTTGGCGAAACGGGCCGACATGGGGCCGTCTTGGATGAGTACGGCAAAATATTCGAGCGTGTCGGCATATTCTGCGGAAACGATGGAGTAGGCACGCCAAATAAAGCCTTCACCTTCGTAGAAACCGAGTCGGGAGAACTGTCCGGCTTTAAAACGGTAGGATTCGGGACGGCTGATGGCGAAAGTGATGAGTTTCGGCGTGTGGTGTTTGACCCACAAAATCTTTTCTTCGGTGAATTTTGCTTCGGGCGAGGCTGCCATGTTGTTGTCCTTGAGTGTATTTGTCGGGATTATAGCCAATTTGGGTGTTTTTTTCCGCATTGACGGTCTGTATTTAAATTCGGATATTTTTCAATACAATATTATCGTTTTTTGAAATAAACGGTAAGGAGCAGTTTGTTTTTTGTCAAAATGGGAATACAATCCTATCTATAAATTTAATTGAGAATTACTTTTTTTCAATTAATATAAAAAATCAAAACAGTTGTGAGAGCCTTTGGACGATTTGCACACTTGCATATTACAGAGGTCTCTATGAATCAAAATCATTTTTCACTTAAAATTCTGACCGTTATGCTGTTATCGGCTTACGGTGGTTCTTTTGCAGACGGTGTTGTGCCTGTTTCAGACGGCAATACCGTCAGTCTGGATACGGTCAATGTACGTGGCTCTCATGCTTTGTCGGGCAAGACCGAAAAGACCCGTTCTTATACGATAGATCGGATGTCCACCGCCACAGGTATGAGGATTGCGGGCAAGGATACGCCGCAGTCGGTCAGCGTCATCACGCGCAGCCGCCTTGACGATAAGGCGGTGCATACGCTTGAAGAGGCAATGAAAAATACGACGGGTGTCAACGTTGTGCGCGATTCAGGCTTGCAGACGCGGTTTTTGTCACGCGGTTTCTATATTGATCAGATTGGTGAAGACGGTATTACCGTCAATGTTGCAGGCCGTTCGGGATATACGGCGAAAATCGACGTGTCTCCGAGTACCGATTTGGCGGTTTATGACCATATTGAAGTTGTACGGGGTGCAACGGGGTTGACCCAATCCAATTCAGAGCCGGGCGGAACCGTCAATTTGATCCGTAAGCGACCTACCGCTTCTTTCAAACATACCGGAGAGCTGACCGTCGACCATCGTGGCAGCCGGCGTGCAGTGTTGGATGTTTCAGGCAGCCTGAATAAGGCGAATACCTTACGCGGAAGGTTGGTGGGTGCGGAAGAGTATAAAAAATCGTTTAAAGACCGCGTTTGGGGCAGGAAACATATGGTTTACGGCATTGCCGAAGCCGATGCGGGCGACAGCAGTGTGCTTACTTTGGGCGGCATGTATCAGAAGAGTAGGGAGGTTCCTGATTTTTCTGGCATTATTTTGCCCTGTGAAAATCAGAAAACTGCCCCGTTCAGTTCAACGCCTGCCTGCAACCGGCCTTTGCAACTGCCGCGCAACACTTATTTGGGGGAGGATTGGTCGCGGTTGAGTGCCGACAAATACAACCTTTTCTCAGGTTTCAAACATGTGTTTGACAACGGTTGGCAGCTCAATGCCGAAGTGTCTTATACCAAGAATGAATCCGATGCGAAGGTGGGGCAGTTTTTTCTGAAAAACGAACATGCGGCGGGTTTGTCGGGTGAGGATGCGGTAGGCTTTTTGACCGAAAAAAACGAAGTCATCCCGTTCGAGCCGAAAGATAAGGCATTGGAGAAACTGAAAGCATATCGTGACGAAACCGCCAAGGAATACCGGGATCGCAAAGACGATTTTGTTAAAAACCGTTTCGATAATACTGCTTTTGAACAGTACCGCAACCGCCGTGCCGCAGAACGCAAAGCCGGTTTTGACGAGTGTATGAGTGCCCCTTTTGCGCTGGACTTTATCTGTCAAAGTTCTTGGGGGGATCCGGGCGTTGATGCCGATAAGTCGGAATTTGTCGATAAAGCCCTTGCGAAGGAGGGCATCTTTAATAATGCGGCACAACGTTTTCCAAACAGCCTGTATGACTCTTCCTTTAATCGTAAGGCTACCGCTAACCGACGATACAGTTATATGCCGTTGCGGCATACCAAAGACGACCGCCAATGGGGAGTCAAACTTGACCTGACCGGCACATACGGGCTGTTCGGGCGGGAACATGATTTCTTTGTCGGCTATGCCTACGGCGATGAAAAGATACGTTCCGAATATCTTGAAATCTACGAACGCCGCCACAGAGTACGTCCGAATACGGGGGCAACGCACGGCGTGTATGCGGGAAGTTGTCAGGAGGAGCCGGACGGCGATTTGTCGTCTCCTTTGGTCAGGGGGCATAAAGAACCCGATTGGCAGGCGTACGATGAAAAAGGCAACCGTACCGTTTATGCCGAAGAATGCAGGAATGCCAAGAAAATAAAAACCGAGCCCAAGCTCGATGCCGAAGGCAAGCAGGTGTATTACTATGACGAATACAGCGGCAGCCGGACACCGGTATATGTCGATGTATATGAGCTGGACGAAAAAGGTAACAAGATTCAGGAGACCAATCCCGACGGCACGCCTGCCTTTAGCGGTTTTTCCGGTACGGTGCCGGTTTGGAAAACCGTCAAAGTGGCCGACGACCATGTTCCTGCGCTGTATAACTACGCCAAATACCTCAACACCAACAAAACCCATTCGTTGACTGCCAGCACGCGTTTCAACGTAACCGGCCGACTGCACCTTTTGGGCGGGCTGCACTACACACGCTATGAGACCTCGCAAACCAAAGATATGCCTGTCCGCTATGGACAGCCGGCAAGTGATTTTCAGACGGCATCGAGCATTAAGGCGGATCAGGACCATTACACGGCCAAGATGCAAGGTCATAAATTGACGCCCTATGCAGGCATTACCTATGATTTAACACCGCAACAGAGTATTTACGGAAGTTATACCAAAATCTTCAAACAGCAGGATAATGTCGATGTCAGCGCCAAAACCATTTTGCCGCCTTTGGTCGGCACAAACTATGAAGTAGGTTGGAAAGGCGCGTTCTTGCAAGGACGGCTGAATGCTTCGTTCGCATTGTTTTACCTCGAACAGAAAAACCGCACGGTCGTCGATTTCGGCTATGTTCCCGGAGCAAGCGGCAAGCAGGGGTCGTTCCAAACCGTTGCCAAACCGATAGGCAAAGTGGTCAGCAGGGGTGCGGAATTCGAGTTGTCGGGCGATTTGAGCGAAGATTGGAAAGTCTTTGCGGGCTATACCTACAACAAGAGCAGGTATAGGAATGCAGCCGAAGTCAACGCCGAACGCCTTGCCAAAAATTCCAGTGCAGAGCCGTACAACTTCAGCAATTTCACACCCGTGCACATATTCCGTTTCGGAACGAGCTTCCATATACCGAATACGGGGCTGACCGTCGGCGGCGGCGTGTCCGCACAAAGCGGCACAAGCAGTCTGTATAACATCAGGCAGGGCGGCTACGGGCTGATAGACGGTTTCGTCCGTTACGAATTGGGCAAACACGCCAAATTGAGCCTTATCGGTACGAACTTAAACGGACGCACTTATTTTGAGAACAACTACAACCGTACGCGCGGCGCAAACAACTTCTATGGAGAGCCGCGTACTGTCAGCATGAAACTGGATTGGCAGTTTTAATTGAAAACCGTAGTTTTGCGGATGCCGTCTGAAACAGGGTATGTTTCAGACGGCATTTTTATGGAGGCAGGTCTATCGGGGCGTATATTTGGAATTTGCCCGATGCTGGCAGTAGAATATCCCTTTTATCCTCAGCAGAGCCGATGTCTTCACGCAAAATCATCCACATCGACATGGACGCGTTCTACGCATCGGTAGAGCTGCGCGAACAGCCGCATTTGAAAGGGCGGCCGGTGGTCGTCGCGTGGGAGGGTGCGCGTTCGGTGATTTGCGCCGCATCGTATGAGGCACGGCAGTTCGGGCTGCATTCCGCGATGTCGGTGGCAACGGCGAAAAGGCTGTGTCCGCAAGCGGTGTATGTGCCGCCGCATTTCGATTTGTACCGTCAGGTTTCTGCGCAGATTCATACCGTATTCAGGCGTTATACCGATTTAATCGAACCCCTGTCGCTGGACGAAGCCTATCTTGACGTTACCCGTAATTTCAAAAACATCCCTTACGCCAGCGAAGTTGCCAAAGAAATCCGTGCCGCCATTTTTGCGGAAACGGGTTTGACCGCATCCGCAGGCATCGCGCCGAACAAATTTCTGGCGAAAATCGCGTCGGACTGGCGTAAGCCGAACGGGCAGTTTGTGTTGCCGCCGCACAAAGTCATGGCATTTTTGGAAACCCTGCCTTTGGGCAAAATCCCCGGAGTGGGCAAGGTAACGCTGAAAAAAATGCAGTCGCTGGGTATGCAGACGGCGGGCGACTTGCGCCGTTTCGAGCGCGGCGAGCTCTTAAACCATTTCGGACGCTACGGCTACCGCCTCTATGATTTGGCGCGCGGTACGGACGAACGCCCCGTCAAAGCCGAACGCGAACGCCTCCAAATCTCCACAGAAATCACCCTGCCCGAAGACCTGCCGCTCGAGCAGGCTGCCGGACACCTGCCCCATCTTGCCGAAGACCTGTGGCGGCAAATCACGCGCAAAAACGTCGAAGTCCAAAGCGTTACGCTCAAGCTGAAGACCTACGATTTCCGCATCATCACGCGCACGCTGACTTATTCCTCCGTATTGCCCGACTGCGCAGCTCTGCTGCAGGCTGCGCAAATGTTGATGGCACGCGTCCCGCCGCAGACGGAAGACGCGTTCCGCCTCATCGGTATCGGTGTCGGCCGCCTTGTGCCGAAAAACCAACAGCAGGGCTTGTGGGCGTAAACCGATTTACCACGCCGTCCAAAAAACATGCCGTCTGAACGGTTTTCAGACGGCATGGCTGCTTTACATTGTCTCCGGCTTCGTTTCCCTGTCTTGGTTTAATCCGACGGATTGCCTTTTTTCATGCTGTCGAGCCTTCCGATTATATCGGCAAGGTTGCGTCTGCCTTCTTCCTTGCTGACAATCGGCTCGCCGCCTTTGCGCCCCAGGATTTTCAAATCTTCCTGTGGCATTTCGTCTATGAATCGGCTGGGTTCGGGGAACTGCCATGTGCCTTGTTTTTTGCGTTTGACGCAGTGGGTCAGTGTGAGTTGGCGTTTGGCGCGGGTAATGCCGACGTACATCAGGCGGCGTTCTTCTTCGACGTTGCCTTCTTCGATGCTGTCGTTGTGCGGCAAAACACCTTCTTCACAACCGATAAGGAAAACATACGGATACTCCAAACCTTTAGCGGCGTGTAGTGTGGATAGCGAGACGGCATCGGTTTCTTCTTCGTCTTTTCCTTCCAAAAGCGTCATCAAGGCGACGGTTTGGGCGAGTTCGATGATGTTTTTGCCGTCTTCCCCGCCTTTTCGTGCAAACCATGATACCAAATCGCCGACGTTGCGCCATTTGATTTCGCCGGCTTTGCCTTCTTCGTTTTGCATCAAATGGTTTTCATAGTCGATTTCTTCGAGCAGGCTGTTGATGAACTCGCCCGCTTCGCCGGTTTCGGCTTTGGCGCGGTAGCTGCCGAACATATCCATAAAGGCTTGCAGGTGCTGGCGGTTGGTATTGTTCAGCGTGGCAAGGGCTTCTTCGTTTTGCGCGGCTTCATACAGGCTGCATTCGTGTTCGTGCGCGTAAGTGTTGAGCTTGCCCAGCGTTACATCGCCGATGCCGCGTTTGGGCGTGGTAACGGCACGCAGAAAGGCGGGATCGTCGTTGGGGTTGGCAAGCAGCCGCACATAAGACAACACGTCTTTGATTTCGGCTTTGTCGAAAAAGCTTTGTCCGCCGGAGAGACGGTAGGGGATACGCGCGCCGCGTAATGCTTCCTCGAAAATCCTCGCCTGATGCTTTCCGCGGTATAACACGGCGAAATCGGCATATTGGGTTTTGTCGCCGCCGATGAGTTTTTGTTTGACGATTTGGCTGACGACCCAGTCGGCTTCGTGCTGCTCGTTTTGACAGGCAACGACTTTGACGGGCTCGCCTTCGCCCAATTGCGACCAAAGTTTTTTGGTAAACAGCTTAGGGTTGTTTTCGATAACTTTGTTGGCGATTTTGAGAATCCGAGCGGTGGAGCGGTAGTTTTGCTCCAGTTTGATGACTTTCATCTGCGGATAGTTTTCCTGCATTTTGCGCAGGTTTTCCATGTTCGCACCGCGCCATGCGTAGATGGACTGGTCGTCGTCGCCGACGGCGGTAAACATACCTTCCGCGCCGGTCAGCAGCTTCATCAACGTAAATTGGCAGGTATTCGTATCTTGGCATTCGTCAACCAGCAGATAACGCAGCCGCCGCTGCCATTTGTTGCGCACTTCGCTGTTTTGCTGCAACAGCACGGCGGGCAGGCGGATTAAGTCGTCAAAGTCCACCGCCTGATAGCTTTGTAAGGTTTCCTGATAGCTCGCATACACGCGTGCGGTTTGTTGTTCCCACGCATTAGAGGCCGTCTGAACGACATCTTCAGGCGTTTTTAAATCGTTTTTCCAAAGGGAAATTTGATGTTGCGCTTTGAATGTGGCTTCTTTGCCCGTACCGCCTAAGAGTTCGCCGATGATTTTGGCGCTGTCGGTGGAATCGAGGATGGAAAAGTTTTTTTTGTAACCGATATGGTTCGCCTCTTCGCGTAGAATCTTCATGCCCAAAGAGTGGAACGTGCAAATCGTCAGCCCGCGCGTTTGCGATTTGGGCAGCATTTTGGCGACGCGCTCCTGCATTTCCGCAGCGGCTTTGTTGGTAAAGGTAATTGCGGCGACGGTATGCGGCAGATAGCCGACATTGACAATCAAATGCTTGATTTTTTGAGTAATCACGCCGGTTTTGCCGCTGCCTGCGCCGGCAAGGACGAGCAGGGGGCCGCCGAGGTAACGGACGGCTTCGAGCTGTTGGGGATTGAGTTTCATCATGTTTTGATGCCGTCTGAAATCAGTCTGCGCCGCTTTCGAGGCAGTCGAGTGCCGCACGGAGGGCGGATACGCCGATTTGCCCCGGCGCGGAGTTTTGCGTTCCCGAACCGAACGTGATGCTTGAGCCGAACACCTGTCCGGCAAGCCGGCTGACCGCACCCGTCTGCCCCATCGACATCGTAACAACCGGTTTGGCGACAAGCTGTTTCGCTTTGAGCGTGGCGGAAAGTAAAGTCAGCACATCTTCCGCGCTTTGCGGCATCACCGCAATTTTGCAGATGTCTGCGCCGCAGTCCTCCATCTGTTTCAGACGGCATACGATTTCTTCTTGCGGCGGCGTGCGGTGAAACTCATGATTGCAGAGCAGGGCGGCGATGCCGTTTTTTTGAGCATTCGCTACAGCGCGCCGGACGGCGGTTTCGCCGGAAAACAGCTCGATATCGATAATGTCGGGCAGGCGGCTTTCGATCAGCGCGTCGAGCAGTTCAAAATAATAATCATCCGAACACGGGAACGAGCCACCTTCGCCATGCCGTCTGAACGTAAACAGCAGCGGTTTGTCGGGCAGCGCGTCGCGGACGCTCTGCGTGTGGCGCAATACTTCGCCGATGCTGCCCGCGCATTCCAAAAAGTCGGTGCGGAACTCGACGATGTCGAAGGGCAGGTTTTTGATTTGGGGCAGTACGGCTGCAAGTTCGGCAGCAGTGCGGGCAACCAGGGGTACGGCGATTTTGGTGCGTCCGCTTCCGATAACGGTATTTTTGACGGTAAGGCTGGTGTGCATGGCGGTTCAGGCGGCTGGCGGGAAAAGTAAGGGCGCCATTATAGCAAAGGAGGGGCAATGTTTCAGACGGCATTCGGTCTGAAGCGGATGGTAGCCCCCGAAAGGCAAACATGCGATAATGACCGACCGATTCATATTCCGCGCCGCAGCCCGTGCTGTGCCGCATATTACATACCGCATTTGTTCCGGAGGAACCCTCATGTCAGACGATAAAAGCAAAGCCCTTGCCGCCGCCTTGGCGCAAATCGAAAAAAGTTTCGGCAAAGGCTCCATCATGAAAATGGACGGCAGCCAGCAGGAAGAAAATCTCGAAGTCATTTCCACCGGTTCATTGGGTTTGGACCTGGCACTCGGTGTCGGCGGCCTGCCGCGCGGCCGTATCGTCGAAATCTTCGGTCCGGAGTCGTCCGGTAAAACCACCCTCTGTCTTGAGGCGGTCGCACAGTGTCAAAAAGACGGCGGCGTGTGTGCCTTTATTGATGCGGAACATGCCTTCGATCCCGTTTACGCGCGCAAGCTCGGCGTCAAAGTAGAAGAGCTCTACCTTTCCCAGCCCGATACCGGCGAACAGGCTTTGGAAATCTGCGATACGCTTGTGCGCTCCGGCGGTGTGGACATGGTGGTCGTCGACTCTGTCGCCGCCCTCGTCCCCAAAGCCGAAATCGAAGGCGACATGGGCGACAGCCACGTCGGACTTCATGCGCGGCTGATGAGTCAGGCTTTGCGTAAACTGACCGGACACATCAAAAAAACCAATACCCTGGTCGTATTCATCAACCAAATCCGCATGAAGATCGGCGTGATGTTCGGCAGCCCCGAAACCACCACCGGCGGCAACGCGCTCAAATTCTATTCTTCCGTCCGCCTCGATATCCGCCGTACGGGTCAGATTAAAAAAGGTGAGGAAGTCATCGGTAACGAAACCCGCGTTAAAGTTATCAAAAATAAAGTCGCCCCCCCGTTCCGTCAGGCAGAATTCGACATCTTGTACGGCGAAGGCGTAAGTTGGGAAGGCGAGTTGATTGATATAGGCGTGAAGAACGACATCATCAACAAGTCCGGAGCCTGGTACAGCTATAACGGTGCGAAAATCGGTCAGGGCAAAGACAACGTCCGTGTTTGGTTGAAGGAAAATCCTGAGGTTGCCGATGAAATCGATGCGAAAATCCGTGCATTGAACGGCGTGGAAATGCACATCACCGAAGGAAAATTGGACGAAACCGACGGCGAGCGTCCCGAAGAATAAAATTTGAAATCCCGATAAACGGTACTTCTGTTGCGAAGTACCGTTTTTTTGTGCCGCCTGCCGGCTTGGTTTATTTTGTCCGGATTCGGTCGGTATTGGTTTTCAGGCCGGATGGTGTTTGAATATGCGGGGGGTATCGGCATTGTTTGATATGGAATCCCGATTAATATCGTTTCCGTTCGGCAGTGCGCGTTGCCAGCCAGCAGACGGATGAACCGAGGCAGACCATTGCCGCGCCCTGCCAAAACTCGACGGGAAGGGGCGTTTGCAGTAGGAAGGATGAAATGCAGGCAGAAAAAATCGGGATGAAATAGGATGCGCCGGCAAGAACGGTCATGTTGCCGCGCGAAATGCCGATGTTCCAAACGGCATAACCCAAACCCAGACAGGATGCGGCGGCGGTTGTGTAGAACAGTGATGCGGTATCGAAATTCAGGCTGCCTGTGCCGTCTGAAAAGTATTTTGCCCACAAGATGCATGAAACGAGCAGGAAAAAGAAGCCGACGGCGTTGCCCTGTGCTTTGATGCGTGCGGTCAGTGTGCAGTATGCCGCCCAGAACAGCGCGTCCGAAAGCGCCATGATGTAGCTTGTCGGATTGGTGCGTATGTTGGCTATCATTCCGGAGACGGAAAATCCACCTTCTCCGCCCAATACGACTGCGATACCGGCGAAAGACAGGATAAAGCCTAAGGCAATCCACCATTTCGCAGGCTGCCTGTTGAACAGGACGGCGCCGATAATGGTAAAGGTTGGCCATAAGTAGTTGACCATGCCGACTTCGACGGTTTGGCGCGCGTTTCGGGCGTAACCGACGGACAGCGACAGGCACAGTTCGCATCCGACGAAGAAAAGGCTTGCCCAAAACAGGTAGCTCTTGCTGAAGCGACTCAGATTCGGCCTGCCGAAAATGATAAAAATCAATACGGCAGCCATGCTGTACATCATCGCTGCACCGCCGACCGCGCCCATATGCAGGCTGACGGTGCGGATGAGTCCGATGACCGAACTCCAAAAGGCGACGGCAAGCAGCCCGACGGCGGTCGCCTGTTTGGGTGTGAGGTTTTGTTGTAATCTGGAAAGCATGGTGCTTAAAGGAAAATTTTGTTTAATATACCGACAGTATCCGCACGCGTATTCTCTGTCAAACGGAAAATGCCGTCTGAACAAGGTTTCAGACGGCATTTATATTTTTGCAGCGTCAGTCGGATCAGCGGAAGAAGTCTCCCATGCCTGCAGGCAGCCCTTGGGTGAAAGCGCCCATGGTTTTGCCGGTGGTTTCTTCAGCTTTGTCGGAGGCGGCATTGAACGCGGCAAGGACAAGGTCTTCGAGCATTTCTTTGTCGTCTGCGGCTTCCTGAATCAGCTCGGGGCTGATGTCGATTTTGCGGACGACATGGGAACAGGTCATCACGACTTTAACCAAGCCGTTGCCTGCTTCGCCTTCTACTTCGGTTTCGGCAAGTTTCGCTTGCGCTTTTTTCATGTTTTCCTGCATTTGCTGCGCCTGTTTCATCAGGCCGCCCAATCCGGCTTTTCCGAACATACTGAATACTCCTGTTTGTGTTTGAATGAATGAGGGAAACGGCAATGCCGTCTGAAAGTGTTCAGGCGGCATTATATCTGTTTACGGTCGGTTTGCAGCCAATTCCAGAGATTCAGGTTCCCATACGGCTTCAAAAACCTGCAAAAGCCGACGCGCGGTTTCGTCTGCTTCGAGCAAATCCTGTGCCTGCCGCCTACCTTCAAGTTGGATGCGCCGGCGGCGCATGTCCGGAGTTTCCCAGCCTGCGTCGTCGCGCCAGGGCTCGGTTTGCAACTTCAACGGCAGGCCGTAGGCTTCGGCAAGCGTGGTTCTGATTTTGTCGAGCCGCTCTTTGTTGGTCGTGGTGCGGGCTTCGTCGGTCAGCGAAAGCATCATCAGATGGCTGCCTGCATCGTATTGTGTCCATGCAGCGTGTTGCGCCAGCATTTGCGCTGCGCCGAGTTTGCGGGCGAAATGTCGGACGATTGCCGCCCAGTTTTCGGTGGAAAACTCAGGAGGTGGGGCGAATTGCGTACCGTCTTCGTCGTTGCTGCCTTCGTCGTCGTTGTTTTCTTCTTCCGCCTCTTCTTCCGCCTCTTCTTCTTCCGCATCGGCAGGGACGGCGTATTCCCAATCCGGCGGCGGGGGCATTTCTGCGCCGTCTTCTACGGGGTAGCCATCATCCGGAAAGTCGTAACTGTAGAAAGGTTCTGCAGGGGCTTCGTGCGCAAATGCTTCCGTTTCAACGGCTTCATCATTCGGTGTTGTCTGAATGGGGTTTTCAGACGGCATTTCGGATAAGTAAGCCCCGGTTTCGTTGTCGGCTGCTTCGTTCTTGGAAACTTGATTTTCAGCCGATGTTTCGGCTTTGTTTGCGGAAGGGCGGTTTGCCTCTGTTGTTTCAGAGTTTGTTTGAATGCTTTCCGCTAACTCTTGCACGGGCACGTCCGATACGGTTTCTGCATCGTTCGGCACATCTTCCCAAGGCAGAACATCGTTATTTCCCTGAGCGGAAGCCGATTCGGCAACCTTGTTTTCAGACGGCATTGCCGGCGTGGATGCCGTCTGAACGGATGTTTGGGCGGTTTCTGCCTTAGAGGGAAGCGGCTTTTTTGCGGCCGCCTCCTTTTCGGCGGCTTGTGCCGATGGGGATTTTAATTCTGTATTTTCAATCACGGCATTTGCCTCACATGAGGTTGCCGCCAACGGTGTAAACGCCAGCATACGCAGCAGGGTCATGACGAAGCCGGCGTATTCGTCGGGTGCAAGGCTCAAATCCTGTTTGCCGCGGATGGCGCATTGATAATAAAGCTGGATTTGTTCGCCGCTGAGTGTCTGGCTCAGCGGCAACAGCACACCGCGATCAGGGTCGTCGTGTGCCAAAGCGGATGACACCGCCTGTATCAAGGCTAGGTGTTGCAGCAGCATGGCCAGTTCGCCCAAGGCATTGTCAAAGCCGACGGCACACGCAGCCATTTCCTGCGCTTTTGCCAGCAGGGCTTCGCCGTCTTGGTTGATGATGCCTGTCAGCAGTTCGTACAGGTATTGTTTATCGACCGCACCGATCATTTGGCGGACGTCTTGTTCGGCAACGCTGCCCGAACCCATGGCGATGGCTTGGTCGAGCAGGCTCAGGGCGTCGCGCATCGAGCCTGCGGCGGCACGTCCCAAAAGTTGCAGGGCGGCAGGTTCGTAGGCAATTTTTTCGCTGTCGAGGACGTGGGCAAGGTGGTCGGCAACCTGCTGCGAAGTCATGTTGCGCAAGACAAATTGCAGGCAGCGGCTCAAGACGGTAACGGGAACTTTATGCGGATCGGTCGTGGCAAGGATGAATTTGACGTGTTCGGGTGGCTCTTCCAGAGTTTTGAGCATGGCGTTGAACGCGCTTTTGGAAAGCATATGCACTTCGTCGATGATATAGACTTTGTATTTGCCGGCGGTCGGTGCATATTGGGCGTTTTCCAATACTTCGCGGATGTTGTCGATGCCTGTGTTGGAGGCGGCGTCGATTTCTAGCAGATCGACGTAGCGCCCGGCATCGATCTGTGTACAGCTTTCGCATACGCCGCAAGGTTCGCCGTGTTGCGCGTTTTCGCAGTTGAGGCTTTTGGCAAGGATGCGGGCGATGGTGGTTTTACCTACGCCGCGTGTACCGGTCAGCAGGTAGGCGTGGTGCAGCCTGCCTTCGTCCAGCGCGTTGCGCAAGGCTTTGACGACGTGTTCCTGACCGACTAAGTCGGCGAAGGTTTTCGGACGCCATTTTCGTGCAAGAACTTGATAAGCCATATTTTTCTCTTTGATTAAGCGTTTTGTCCGTTCGGGACGTATCCGGGCGCGTATTCTAGCATTTTTCGAACCGGCTCACGAAGGGGTTCACTGTCCGCGTAAAAACAAGGCATCCAATTCTTTTAAAGTCAGTTTGACCCATGTCGGACGGCCGTGGTTGCATTGGTTGCTACGCGGTGTGTTTTCCATATCGCGCAGGAGCGCATTCATTTCCGGCAGGGTAAGCCGACGACCGGCGCGGACGGAGCCGTGGCAGGACATGGTGGCGAGGATGCGGTTTTCGTGTTCTTCGATGGTTTGGCTGCTGCCGACTTGGGCGAGTTCGCCCAATACATCTTTGGCCAGTGAAACGACGTCGGCTTTACCGAGCATGGCGGGAACTGCGCGGACGGCAAGGGTATTGCCGCCTATGTCGGACAATTCCAAGCCGAAGCCTACCAGTGCATCAGCATGGTCGGAGAGGGCGGCGCATTCTTCGTGGGATGCGGCAAAGGTTACGGGAATAAGCAGGCGTTGGCTTTGCAGCTTGCCGTTTTCCTGACGTTGGCGTTTCATTTTCTCGTAGTTGACGCGTTCGGCGGCGGCGTGCATGTCGATGAGCAGCAGGCTGTCTTCAGCTTGGGCAAGGATGTAGATGCCTAGTAATTGGGCAATGGCAAAACCGAGCGGCGGCAGTTCGGATTGGGATGGGATGCCGTCTGAAAGTGGCGTATCTGTTTGGGGAGTAGGCGTTTCAGACGGCATATTGCCGAAACGTGCCTGTTCGAATTGGCTTAACTCAAGGTCGATGTCGTCGGTTTTTTTGTAAAGCTCGGCGTAAGTATTCATGGCCGCGCGGCTTTCGCGCAGGGACAGGCTGTGTTGTTGCGGCGCACGCGCGGCTTGGTAAGGCATGGGTGCGGTTTTGCCTGATGAACCAAAGGCATTGCGTGTATCGGGTTTGTTACCTGTCGGGTAGTTAGATGCGCTATCAAACAGATTTTCACTGTCGTTTTCAGACGGCATTGGGGCAGGCGTAACGCCGGTAATGTCATGCAACACTTCGCCTGCGTTGCTGACGCTTTCGGTCAGGTCGGCGCGTGTGTCGGCAAGGGCTTTGTTGAGCGTGTGGAATACAAGTTGGTGCACCTGCTGGCTGTCGTGGAAGCGGATTTCTGTTTTGGTCGGGTGGACGTTGACATCTACGGCTTCGGGCGGCAGGTCGAGAAAGAGGACGAAAGCAGGCGTCAGTGCGTTATGCAATACGTCGCGGTATGCCTGTTTGACAGCATGGAGCATGACTTTGTCGCGCACGAAGCGGTGGTTGACGAAGCAATATTGTTTGTCGGTTTTGCCTTTGGCGAAAGTCGGCTTGGCAATCGCGCCGTAGAGCCGCAGCGCGCCGTTGCCGCTGTCTATTTCTAAGGATGCCGTCTGAAAGTCTTCGCCGACAATGGCGGCAATCCGTTCATGCAGGCTTTGGGCTGGAAGTTTGAACACTTGTTTGCCGTCGCGTTTGAGTGAGAAGGCGATGTGCGGATGCGCCAGCGCGAGGCGTTCGAACATGGTGGCGCAGTGGGCGTATTCGGTGTTTTCAGATTTGAGAAACTTGCGCCGCGCGGGGGTATTGAAGAAGAGTTCGGCGGCTTCGATGGTGGTGCCGACGGGGTGAGCGGCGGCGGTGGGGCTGCTGAGTTTGCCGTCTTCGGCTTTGACTTGGGTCGCGTGCGCACTGCCGTCTTGGCGGCTGGTCAGTGTCAGGCGGCTGACGGAGGCGATGCTTGCCAAGCCTTCGCCGCGAAAGCCCATGCTGGCAACGTGTTCCAAATCATTTAAGGTTTTGATTTTGCTGGTGGCGTGTCGGTGTAGCGCGAGTTCGATGTCGTCGGGGTGGATGCCGCTGCCGTTGTCGCTGATGCGAATCAGGCGGATGCCGCCGCCGGCCAGTTCAACATCAATCGCCGTTGCGCCTGCATCGATACTGTTTTCAACGATTTCTTTCAAGGCGTTGGCAGGGCGTTCGACCACTTCGCCGGCGGCGATTTGGTTGACAAGATGGTCGGGCAGGGCGGCAATTCGGGACATGGCATGGGCTTCCGTTTCAAAAAACGCTTCATTCTATAATAAAACCCCTTACCTTTCTGCCTGTATTCTTGATAAAAGCCGTTTATCCCGTTTGGAAAATACCAGTATAATCACGCCATATTCCGTAAAATTGGAGCACAAAGATGTATCACTACCAATCCGATGCCACACAATTCCTCAACCGCCTGATTGAAGAAAAACCTGAGTTGGAACAGCAGCGTTTGGAAAACAGGGGGCTTTTGTGGGATGTCGAACTCAATCCCGAAGAACAGGAAAACTTCGAGGCGGCAAAAGTAGCGAAAAAACCTTATACCTATTACCAAGACTGAACCCGCCGAAATGACGACCAATCTGTCCAATGTCGCACCGGACCTGCAAAATTATTTGAACGCCATCGGCGAACCCGAACATCCCGTTTTGACGCGGCTGCGTGAGAAGACCGGGCATCACCGTATGGGCAAAATGGCGATTGCGCGCGAACAGGCGGCGGTTTTGGTTTGGCTGGCAAAGCTGATTCGCGCGGAAAAATATCTGGAAATCGGCGTATTTACCGGATACAGCAGCACCGCGCTTGCATTGGCACTACCCGAACACGGGCGGATTACCGCCTGCGACATCAATGTAACCTTTACCGATACGGCTCGTCAGGTTTGGAATGAGGCCGGTGTGGCGCATAAAATCAGCCTGCACCTGCAACCCGCATTGCTGACATTGGATGATTTGATTGCACAGGGTGAAGCCGGAAGCTACGATTTGGCACTGATAGACGCAGACAAACCGCCCACGCCGCAATATTTCGAGCGTTGCCTCAAGCTTGTCCGACAAGGCGGCATCATTGCCATCGACAATATTTTGTTGAACGGAAGGGTGATGCGCGAAGCTGCTTCCGATGCGCCGCCCAGCGTCGGCATCCTCAAAGATTTCAATCAAAACCTGCCGAACGATACGCGGATTGTCCCCATCACCCTGCCCGTCGGCGACGGTTTGACCCTGCTTCTGAAAAAATAATGAAGATCAAATTACCGCTTTTTATCATTTGGCTGTCCGTATCCGCCGCCTGTTCTTCCCCTGTTTCCCACAATATTCAGGATGTGCGGCCCGAACCGCAGGCAGAGGCAGGCAGTTCGGACGGCATTCCCTATCCCGTTCCGACATTGCAAGACCGTTTGGATTATCTGGAAGGCAAAATCGTCCGGCTGTCGAACGAAGTGGAAACGTTAAACGGGAAAGTCAAAGCACTGGAGCATGCGAAAACACACCCTTCCGGCAGGACATACGTCCAAAAACTCGATGACCGCAAGTTGAAAGAGCATTATCTTGATACAGAAGGCGGCAAGGTGTCCGTGTATACCGGCCCGACTGCGCAAAGCCTCTATAATCAGGCGCTCAAACACTATCAAAACGGCAGGTTTTCTGCCGCAGCCGCCTTGTTGAAGGGGGCGGACGGCGGAGACGGCGGCAGCATCGCGCAACGCAGTATGTACCTGTTGCTGCAAAGCAGGGCGCGTATGGGGAACTGCGAATCCGTCATCGAAATCGGGAGGCGTTACGCCAACCGTTTCAAAGGTACCCCTGCCGCACCGGACGCAATATTCAAAATCGGCGAATGCCAATACAGGTTGCAGCAGAAAGACATTGCAAGGGCGACATGGCGCGGACTGATACAGGCTTACCCGGGCAGCCCGGCGGCAAAACGCGCCGCATCAGCCATACGCAAACGATAGTTTTTCCATTTTTCCGCTTTTTACCCCATCCGCACCAAGGAGGATTTATGATACAAATCGGCATCATCATGGGCAGCAACAGCGATTGGCCCGTTATGCGGCAGGCAGCGCAGTTTCTTGAAGAGTTCGGCGTAGAATATGAGGCGCGCGTCGTTTCCGCACACCGCACTCCGGATTTAATGTTCCAATACGCTGAAACCGCACGGGAGCGCGGCATCAAAGCCATTATCGCGGGTGCGGGCGGCGCGGCGCACCTGCCCGGCATGGTTGCCGCCAAGACCACCGTCCCCGTTTTGGGCGTACCCGTCCCCAGCAAATACCTGCGCGGCGAAGATTCGCTTTTATCGATTGTACAAATGCCCAAAGGCGTACCCGTCGCCACATTCGCCATCGGCGAGGCAGGTGCGGCCAATGCGGCATTGTTTGCCGTTTCCATGCTGGCCAATGAAAATCCCGAACTGGCGCAAAAACTGGCAGACTTCCGAGCCAAACAGGAACAGGCTGTTTTGAATATGGAATTGGAACAGATTTAAAACCTGCCGTCCGCGAATACACAAATGCCGTCTGAAGCCTTGTTTCGGGTTTCAGACGGCATTTTTCCATCTTATTCCGCTGTTTCGGTCAGCGATGAGAACACTTCAAAATAAGTCGGGAAGGTTTTATGGGTGCATTTCGGGTCGTTGATGACGACGGGTGTGCCCAACAGGGAAACCAGCGAGAAACACATCGCCATGCGGTGGTCGTCGTAAGTGTCGATGACGGCGTCGGGTGTCAGCGTTTCAGGCGGGGTGATGTGAATTGCTTCGGCTTCTTCAACGACTTTTGCACCGAGTTTGCGCAACTCGTTCGCCATTGCGGCGATGCGGTCGGTTTCCTTGACGCGCCACGAACCGATGTTGCGAAGCGTGCAGGTTTGCCCTGTAGCAAGCGCGATGATGGCGAGGGTCATGGCGGCATCGGGGATATGGTTCGCATCCAAATCAAAGGATTGGACGGCACGTTCTTTCGGGCGCGAGACTTCGACGAAGTTTTCTCCCCAAACCACGTCCGCCCCGATTTTTTCCAGCTCGCGGGCAAAGGCGACATCGCCCTGTATGCTGTTTGCGCCGATACCGGTAACGCGGATAGGCGTGGCGGCAATCAAACCGGCTGCGAGGAAGTAGGACGCGCTGGAGGCATCTCCTTCGACGTGCAAGTGTTCGGGCGCGTGGTAGTGTGCATCGACGGGAATTTTGAAGACGCAGTAGTCTTCATTGGCAACCTGTACGCCGAATTGCGCCATCAGTTTTAAAGTAATGTCGATATAGGGCTTGGAAATCAACTCGCCGACCATACGGATTTCAAATGCCTGTCCGGTCAGCGGCAGCGCCATTAAGAGGGCGGTCAGAAACTGGCTGGACACATTGCCTTTAATCGGAATCACGCGCTCGCCGCGGTCTTGACGTTTGCCGATATGAAGCGGCGGATAGTGTTCGTTGCCGAGATATTCGACATCGGCGCCGGCAATCCGCAACGCATCGACCAAATCGCCGATGGGGCGTTCGTGCATACGAGGCACGCCGTGCAGATGATAATCGCCGCCCAAAACAGCCAGCGTGGCGGTTAGCGGACGGAACGCCGTGCCCGCATTGCCTAAAAACAAATCGGCAGTCCGATTGGGGAAACGTCCGCCTGTGCCGTGAACTTTCAGACGGCCTTCGGCAAGATATTCGATTTCAACGCCGAGTTTATCGAGCGCTTCCAACATACGGCCAGTATCGTCGGATTTGAGCAGGGAATGGATTTCACAAGTATTGTCGGACAGGGCGGCGAGCAGCAGGGTGCGGTTGCTGATGCTTTTGGATCCGGGCAGGGCGACGGTAGATGGTTTGAGCGAGGCGGCAGGGAGGCGGAGGGATTCGGTCATAGCAAAACGTAAAACGTAAAACAGAAATAGGAAAGCAGCCATTATACTGAATACGGATGCCGTCTGAAAAACCGGGATACCGGCATTTTTAAGCAGGAAACCGGGAAACTTGGTTTTTTGTGCTGAAAATTTATTATTTGTGAATTTTTTGTTTCTAAAATTTTTTTGCCGGCATATTTTCGGCTTTTGTTGCGGACAGATGACGTTTGCGGGCGGTACGGTACGATTGCCAATTTCATAGAATTTGGTAGAATAGCTGCTGTTCAACGATAGACAAGCCGCCGATTTTCCGGGCGGCTTGTGTTTTTATTTTAATATCCGAACACACAAAGCAAGACGGTACGCGGGATGCTTCCTGCCGCAAACCGGTGTGCCGGAACATGGAGAATACGATCTTATGCAAAAAATCCCCCTGACCGTACGCGGTGCGGAATTGCTGAAACAGGAATTGCAGCAGCTTAAAAGCGTGGCACGCCCCGAAGTGATTGAAGCGATTGCCGAAGCCAGATCGCACGGCGATTTGTCCGAAAACGCCGAATATGAAGCCGCCAAAGAACGCCAAGGTTTTATCGAGGGCCGCATTTCCGAGTTGGAACACAAACTTTCCGTTGCCCATATTATCAATCCGACCGAAATCCATGCCGAAGGAAAAATCGTGTTCGGTACGACGGTTACGTTGGAAGATTTGGAAACGGAAGAACACGTTACCTATCAAATTGTCGGCGAAGACGAAGCGGATATCAAACAGGGAAAAATCTATGTCGGCTCTCCGATTGCACGCGCCCTAATCGGCAAGGAAGAAGGGGATACGGCGGAAGTTCAGGCTCCGGGCGGCGTACGCGAATACGACATTATCGAAGTCCAGTATATTTGATTCGGCGGTAAAATGCCGTCTGAAGGCCGACCTTCGGTTTCAGACGGCATTTTCCATACGGCTCCCCCTTTTCACGTTTAGGTTAAACATGCTATATTTCCGAATCTTTTAAACTGTTTTCCACGAGGTGGCGAAATGAGCGAAACTGCTAAAATCAAAGTCAACGACTTGCCTGAAGATGCAGAAAAACCAAACGAAGAAGTCGAATTGCCCGTTGCCGGCGACGATAAAAAAGGCGGACACAGCGAGGGCGGCTGCTGCGGTGCGTGCGGCGGCTGATTCGAATCCGTCGAATCGGGGCATCTGAAAAGTTTTGCAAAATTTTCAGGTGTCCTTTTTTATTTCCAAAGTAAATGAATGAAATAATGCGGCTAGAAGATTTATTTGACCATGGGCTTGTGGTAGATTCGGTACCGTATTTGATATGATTTTAACAAATCGGGAGGGGCAATGTTTTGGTATGTAGTCGGCTTTTTCGCCTTTATCGTTTCGCTGCTGTCGCTGTGGGTCAATGCCAGCGCATTCGGCATGCAGGAAGACGATACCCCCCAATCGGATTATGAAAGACGTTTGGGCTTGGGTGCGAAGTTGAAAAACAAAAATACGCCGGATACGGAAGAAAAGCAGCAATAAAGATATGAAATGCCGTCTGAAAGATTTTCAGACGGCATTTGCTTTGAAGCATGGGAGACATCAAACATTCATCTCATGCTCAAATGCGTTCAGGATTCGGCGTACTTCATCCGCATCCTTAACCGTTCGGACGCGGTCAAACAGCGTTTGCGCCGGGTCGAACGTTTTTTTCATCATGCCCAGCCATTGCTTAAGACGGGCGATCGGGTATTTATTGTTTGCCTCTTTTGCCAGGCATAAATCGAAAAAGAGCCGTATCCATTTGGAAATTTCGGCAAAATCGGTATCCGTAACTGGCAGGCCGCTTTCATATTGCTTGATTTGACGCGCCAAATCGGGGCGGATGACCGCGCCCCGCCCCAGCATGACGCTGTTGCAGCCGCTGATTGTTTTGATACCGATATAGTCCTGCAGGCTGAAGACATCGCCGTTGGCGGTAACCGGGATATCGACGCTGTCTCGGATTTTCCTTATCCATTCCCAATGCGCCGGCGGTTCGTAACCCTCGGCTTTGGTACGCGCGTGTACGGTCAGTCCGCATGCGCCCCCTTCGGCAATCGCACAGGCGCATTCCAAAGCAGGGCTTTTGTCTTCATAGCCGAGCCGCATTTTCCCCGTCAGCGGAATATGTGCGGGCAAACGTTCGCGCAGCGTTTTGACGATGTGGAATATCAGTTGCGGCTCTTTTAAAAGGATTGCGCCGCCTTTGTGTTTGTTGACTGTCGGAGCGGGGCAGCCGAAGTTCAAATCGATTTTGTCCGCGCCGAAACGTACGGCTTCCAGCGCATTCTCCGCCATATTGTCCGCATCGCTGCCCAAAAGCTGGACGGTGCAGGGCGTGCCGGAAAACGTTTTGTTTCCGTTGGCGATTTCGGGGATATATTTTAACCATGTGGCGCGGGAATGCACGGTATGGGTAATGCGTACAAATTCGCTGACGCATTCGTCGTAGCCGCCTATCCGTGTCAGCAGGTCGCGCATCACATCATCTATCAGACCTTGCATAGGGGCTAGTACCAATCTAGTATTTTCTTTTAAATTAGTCATTTGTCTGTTTTATAATAATTTTTATAAAATTCTCTTGTGTATTTTATCTGTTTTTATCTGTTTATTTTGTGCTTTATCTGTTCTTTTGTTGTACCATAATTGCACCATTAAATATTTATTCCGCATGGTGCAAAATGGCTACTATAACAAAACGTACAAACCCTTCAGGTGATGTTGTTTACAGGGCGCAGGTGCGTGTGAAAAGGGAGGGCTATCCTCCATATTCGGAAAGCCGTACTTTTTCTAAAAAATCGCTTGCGACTGAGTGGGCAAAGCGGCGTGAATTTGAGATTGAGTCAAATCCTGACCTGCTTTTTAACGATGGCAAGCGTGAATTATGCCCTACGCTCAGGGAGGCTGCAAAGCGGTATGTGGACGAAGTTCGGACGAGTTACAGCGAAACAAAGCTTGGGGTTATCAATTTTATTTTAAATTTTGATATAGCCGATAAGCGGTTGGACAGGTTGACGCGTGCTGATTACTCTGCTTTTGCCTTTGCCCGGCAGAAGGGTTGCCCTGAACTTGGTATTAAGCCGGTGGTTGCTTCTACGATTAACGGCGACTTGCAGTATATGCGCTCGATTATTAAACACGCGCATTTCGTTTGGGGGCTTGATGTATCATGGGCTGAGATCGATGTGGCGATGGAAGGTTTGCGTAGGGCGCGTGTCATCGGCAAGGCGCGCCGGCGTGATCGTCTTCCCAATAATGATGAGCTTTTGAGATTAACGGTTTATTTCTTGAGGGTTTGGCGGCGTGTGGTTGTTAATCCGAAACGTCTGCCGATGCACTTGATCATGTGGTTTGCGATTTATTCCTGCCGCCGTCTTGATGAGATTGCGCGATTACGCTGGTCTGATTTTGATGAGGCAAACCGTCTTTGGCTGGTGAGGGATTTGAAAAATCCAAGAGGGAGCAAGGGCAACGACAAGGCTTTTATGGTATCGGACGAGGCAATGGCTGTAATTAATTTGATGCGCTCTCCTGAGGTTGTGCGGCAAATGAATGTGCACGATAGCGACTTGTTTCTTGGTGGTTATAAGGGCAGAAGTGTCGGCGCTTTGTGGCAGCGCGCGTGTCGTGAACTGAAGATTGAGGATCTGCGGTTTCATGATTTGCGCCATGAGGGTGCGACAAGGTTGGCTGAAAAGGGTTTGTCGATTCCGGTGATGCAGCAGTTCACGCTTCATGGAGATTGGGAGAGCATGAGGCGATACACCAATCTTCGGGCAAGGCCGCCAGTGCTGGAGATGATGGATGCGCTGCAAAAGGCTGATGGGATTGTTCGGGCTGAACAGCCTGACCGCTCTTTTTTCGCCTGAAAAAAAATGCCGTCTGAAGGGCTTTCAGACGGCATTTCCGTTTACAGGCAGGGATGGGTTAAATATCTTTTTTAAGCGGCCTTTTCTGCCAACGTTTGACCAATTTTTCAAAGTCCTGAAAATTGGTTGAATGACCTTTTTCGCTATTTCGTATTGATTCGACAGTTTGACACATCCACTTCCAGTCCCGCAAAATGATATTATAATACGAACGTTTGTAAATCTCTTCGTCAATAATGCCGATGTTGATACCTACCGCGACAAATTCGCGGTAATTCAGCAAATCCAAAATCGCTTTTCTTTCGTCCGGATATTTTTCTTTATCCAAATATTGATGCAGGCTGGGAAAATCATTGCCTTTCACCAAGCCGGTGATAATATATGCCGCATCATTTAAGGTTTTGTTTTCACGCTGACGCAGGATCAAATCCACGGTGGCCATGCGGCGGTTGTCTCTTTTGGTATTCCAAACGGACAAAGCGGTAAATCCCAATCCGATGAAAAGAATTACCGCTTGTGCAATCAAAAGGCCGTCTGACAGGCTAATTGTCATCGTACCCGTCCTGATAGGTTATCATTAAGGCAAAGCAAACGTTTTTCATAGCAAATCCTTAGAAAATTACACGTTAAAAAATGTTGCTGCTTTCACCAGTCAACGCCTGTCGTGAGATATTACTCTGTCTATACTAAAGTATCACCGACCAAAAATCAACCAATCCGTACAAACGGTTTGGTAAAATACCACATTCTAATATGTGATTAAATTTAGGGTATGTACCGCCCTTATCAAGTACCCTCTGTGTCTATCCGTGTGGATTTTTATAGATTTATGTAAAAATGCCGTCTGAAGCTATGTTCAGACGGCATTTTTTAATTTCGTACCCTTGCCCATTCGTCTTTCGCCTTGCTTTCGATTTGGTCGAGCCATTCAGCTAAGGCTGATACGCTTACAAATTTGGGGCTTTTCTTGTTTCCATCTGCTGAGATTACCGGCCACGGCAAGCTTTGTGCACTTGCTTTTCTTCGTGCCACTTCGGGGCTGAGGTTCAAATATTCTTTTGCCACGGTTTCCAGGGGGATGTGGGTATTGCCGTGTATCAGCATTAATCTGGTTTCTGTCGGCATTTTTGACATTTTCTCTGTCCTTGGTTGATTCTGATTTGTCTGAGTTTCTGCTTTTTTTACGGCCTGAAGATATTCAGCCGGCCGCCCCTCCGAAAAGAGGCAGGCTGCAAGGGAAGTAGTGTTTTTTTCCGTATTTCTCTGCCTGTATCAGGTTGCACAGGCGGTCGCAAAAGCCGTCAAATTCGGTATGTGGCCAGCCTTCTATTTCGTTGACCATTTTGCTGAACCTCAATTCCCCGGCAATACGCTTTGCCACCGCGTCACGGCATTCGTGTTCCAAGAGGACGGGGTCTTCCTTTTCCTTTGGCGGTGCGGGCTTTTGAACGGTTTGCCACGAGTCGGCTTCAATCTGCCAAGTGTCGGCGGAGAGCAGGGTGTCTGTTTTGCAGTCGTACAATTCGCGGATGCAGCCGCTGTCGGTTTTGTCTTTGTCGATAACCAGTAAAAGCACTTCGATCGGCGTGTCTTCAAACGCGTTTTGTATGCGGTTGAGTTCTGCCAGCCGGTTACCGATGATTTCGCGGAATCGCTGTTCGCTTTTGCGGTAGGCGATGCCGGGGAACAGGATGAAGAATCCGAAGCGGCGGGCGTTTTCCAATCCTTTTAAAACGAAGATTTCATCGACTACGCCCGATTTCTTCCACGGGTATTCCTGTGCGATGCGGCTTTTTTCGTCTTCGCTCAAATCCTTTAGCTTGATGGAAAACGGCGGATTCATGACGGCGCAGTCTTGCGGTTCACTGTTGGGATAAAGGAAAAGGCTTGTGTTGCGCACGCTTGCCGATGGGTAGTTTTGCAGTAAGGCGGAACAGGCTTCGGCCTGTATCTCCACGGCGTGAAATTCAGACGGCCTAATATACTGTTCCAGCTGCCCGCTTCCTGCCGCGCCGTCAAATACGCTCGGGTGTTCGCCACAGTATTGGCGGACTTTGGCGGCAACCAGCCGTCTCAAGCTGTCGCCTGTGATATATTCGGCGTAGCCGTCGGCTTTTTTACGGTTGTTGTGTTCTTGAAACGTCATGGGTTTTCGTCCATTCTTTGGCTTGTTCGGGTGTGGCAAAGCGTTTGCGGATTCGGTGTGTGCGGTGCAGTTTTCCGTCTTCGCCGCGCTGAAAAACGCTTATTTCGCCGCGCCAGCAGTCGTGCCGTTTGTGTTTGATGCCGTGTTTGAAACCTTTTGTGCTGGAGTCGTGATACACGCAGGTTCGAATGTGTGTTCTCATGCCGCCGCTTCCCGGTGCATTAGGCTAATCAGGTTTGCTGCCCGCTTGAAATGTTTCGTCCAATTAAAGCAGCTAAAGCCCGTGCCGTTGTCGCAATGTCGGATGATATTTTCTGAATCCTTGACAGCTTGAACCAACGCGCCGCCTTTCTTAGCGGCAAGCATCTGTTTTGCCGTCGGTCTTGTTGCTACTGATTGCATTTTGTTTTCTCGATGTTTTGATGCCGTTCTCTCAATGCCCAATCATAAGGCTGTATCTCTCACGCGGTCGCCGAATTTAAATTGATTGGTCATGATTCTTTTCCTTTATGAGTATCTTGCCATTTTCCAAACAGGTAATCCCATTCGTACTTTGGAATTGGGCGGCATCCAGGCAAGAGGTTTTGCCAGTCAAAGTCGGCAGGTGGTTCCATTAAGTATCCGGTTCTGATTTTTTCAGCACCTTTTTGAAGTTCGCTTTCATAGTTTGGCGTCACGACGCCTTTTGGTGCATCGTCATCCAATCCCGCCCAAATAAACTGAACAGGAATGAAAGGGCCTATATGCCATGACGCAAAAATCTTGCCGTTACTGTCTTTTTCAGTAATCATTGTCGGAACGTCTATTCCAACTTCCTTTAGATGCTCTTTTTCGGTTTTCAAAGCCTCATCTTTAGGCATCGTTTTTAGGATTGGATTCTTCGCTAGAGGCCAACATAAGCCATTCTTGTTTGGTTTTTTCCATCCTTTAGGAATGTCAGACGGGAAGCAAAAACCGGCTATTCTTCCGTCTGTCCACTCTCGCAAAATTGTGTCATGCGGTAAGTTTTCATCCTTCCATTTAAGCCATGTTCTACGTTTTTCCTCTCTTTCCTTCCAAGAGTTTCGCAATGCTTGTGCGACTGGGCTGTTGTTATCCTCGATTAGATAAATTGTCATATCTGTTGTCATGGTTGGTTCCTCTTAATTCAGAATTGGATGTCGTTTGATTCATCATCAGCGGGCGCGGAAGGTGCTGCCGGTGCTTGTCGGCACGGCTGCTCAGGCGGTGATACGGTGTTCGGGATGGAAGCTCATTCCTTACCATCCAATACTTCCGCGTCGCCGTGTATCCATCGGTAGTCTTTCAATTCTTCGGCTTCGCGTTGTCTGATTTCGGCGGCGATTTGGGCGTTCAACTCGTCAATCTCTGCCTGTTTGTCAGCGATGGCTAAGCGCATAGCGGTCAGGCTGTTTTCAGCCTTGACTTGCACTGCGGCTTCTGATTGCGGTTGGCAGGCGTAGATGCCGGCGGCTGCGACTGCGAGTAAGGCGGTGCGGATCAAGTATTTCATTTTGATTCCTCATTATTGGGGTAACGGCTTAATATCAGGCAGCGTTTTTGAGGTTGTCTTTTGTCAGACAGATGAGCGCCTTTCTGACGGCGGCAAAGGGGGTTTTGTACTCTGGCTCTATGCCGACAAGTAGCTCCCCGTCTGTGTTGATGATGTCGCATCCGTAGCGTTCTGTGGGGTAGCCGTAGTCGTTTTTCCCCTGTTCTGCGGTTACGCGGATGTCTATGCTGTACTCTTCGATGATGTTCATATGTGTTCCCTGGTCGTGCTGGTTTGCTATTAGTAGCCTTGTTGCTTCGGGCGGTTTTAAAGTTTAGCCGCCGCCGTTGCCGCCGCCTGTGCGACGGCGGGGTATCAAATCGGGCTGATGAAGTGCCATGTGTCGGCGTTCAGGGCGATGCGGCAGGCATCTTGGTAGTTGCCTTCCACTTCTTTGAGCATCGGGCTGCCTACCCACTCTATCCATGCCCGTTTCTTTTGGCCCCTGCTTTCTTCCATAATTCGGCCTACGGTGCTTTCTTGCTTGGTGTTCCAGTCGTTGAACCGCATGATATTTGCTAGATGTTTCATTTTGTTTCCTTTGAGTTGTTGTTTGTTTCGATGGGCGAAGTATAGCAAAGCTAAACAATAAATCAATAGCAAAGCTATACTCATTTTGCTATATTTTGCTATATTTTTGATTATTAAAAGAATTTATTTTTGAAATTTCGCAGGCACAAAAAAACCGCCTATCAAGGCGGCTTTGTCGGTTTTGTGTTGTTTTCAGGTTTGGCAGGGGCGTGAAAAGCCCGCATAATGCGGGCAGGTTGTTTAATCTGTGGGGCTGTATGCCACCTCAACTATCAGCTTCGTTTTCCTTAGGTGTTGGTTGATAGTATAAATTTCGTGCCATGCCTTGCTTAGATAATACTGCCGAAGCATCGGGATTTTAGATAGCCGGTGTGGCATTGGGATATTTCGTGCGCACCATAGCCGCAACAGAGTGTCTTCGTCATCGATTTGGATATGTTTTAAGATTAAGCCGCTTGAACCGACGGGCAATAGATACCTTGCGTCAGGGTTGGCAAAATGCTTACCGGAACCATCAAAGTCATACAATACATTTGGCTTGAGGTCTTTGTAGTCCTCTTTTCTGCGAGGCGCAGATACTTCGCCAAGCCACTCAAAGCACAGGGTTGCTGTTCTGTGATGCAACTCGTGAACCTTCAACTCTCCTTGTACGCCAAGGAAATTCATACCGGCATCGTACTCACCAGGCCACCAAGGGGAATCAAAACGCCTATTTTTGACAATCTTGAAAGCCCTATCAATATTATCTCGTCGTAATAGCAACATTTTTCAATCCAGCACGCTCCACCAAAATACCCTACCTATAACGGTCAGGCTATCTAAAGGGGCAGTTTCGTCTTTGTATTCCGGGTTGTAGCTTTTGATGCGTACTTGGTTATCAGGCAGCTTTTGCAAGATTTTTGTACGCAACAGCCCACCGTGGTTGATGGCATAGATTTTGCCGTCTTTAATTATTTTATCGGCGGTATTAATGCCTAGTGTAGCCCCATCGGGGAATACCGGCTCCATACTGTCTCCGTCGGCAGATACGCAGACAACATCATCGGGGCTTATCCCATGCCGTCTTAAGGTCGATTTCGAGAAGCGCAGTTTATAGCCGTTATGGTCTTCAATGTCATCTGAAAAACCGTTACCGGCTGACAAACAAACGTCTTTATAAAATGGAACTTCGCAATCATCGTCAGATAACGGTGTTTTGCTATCCCAAGCGTCAACAGTGCCGATAACGGTGGCGTTTGATTTGATGGAATCAACAGGGGTGCCCGGATCATCTTTTCCATCCATCCATCCGCGCGGCAATCCAAGCGCGGTTTCAATTTGTGTGGCTACGCCGTCCCCAATATTCCTGTATCCATTAAGCCATTGGTTTATTTGTGCCGGCGCCTTGTTGATTGCCCGGGAAAACTCAGCTTGATTGCCGTTAAACCTGCCAGCTATCAGATTTTTAATTCTATCTACTCGGTTCATGTCATCCCTCCGTCAAATGAATATAAATATAAAGCATAGCTATATTTATCAATGCTACTATTTTATATTTAGCTATGCTATACTAACGCTAAATTGATTTAACAGAGGTCGGAATGAATTTAAGAGATTATTGCGCAATACGCGGCAATCAGTCTGATTTGGCAAGAAAAACAGGAATTTCCCCGTCTTTTATCTATCAGATTGCCAAAGGATTGAAGCCCGTCCCTATTCAGTCAGCAGCGTTGATTGAAAAGTCAACAAACGGCAGGGTAACACGAAAAGAGATGTTTCCTGATACCTGGCATTTAATCTGGCCAGAATTGGCAGGCGACCAAACCAAATAAAAAAGCCCGTCGGGGATGACGGGCGAAGGTGGCTGTTCTAAACCACGTTAAAGGATTTTGAATGATGACAGATTTAAAAGAAACGCGCAAGGTCGTGGAAGACTCGCTGTGGGCTGGGGAAGCCGCATTGATGACGATAATTTTTAATATTGGAGTTCTCGATGAATCGAACAAAAATGTGTAAGGAGTGCGGAGAGATTAAGCCGATAACGGCGTTTCCGAAAAACGGCTTTGACAGAAAAACCGGGCTGCAAAAATACGCGCTCCGATGCCGCCGATGCCACAACGTCTATCAGCAAGATTTGCTGTACAAGCGCCGTGAAAAAGAATTTGAGCAAAAGCAGGCAGTCATGGCGGCATTGATGGACGCCGAGCGCGAAAAAGAGGAGGCAGCTAAGGCGCGAAGCATCGCACAGAGCGTCGTTTTGGCGAAAGCAGCCTGTCCGATACTGCACATCGGCTTGTGGACTGAGCCGTTATTTATCCCTAAAGGGATGTTACAGATTTAATTACCCTGTACTGATTAATCGCGCAATCAGTGTTTAGCCCGCCCTCTCCAGAGTGATTCTTGTGTGCGTGGGTGGGTATTTTTTACGCCTAAAAAACGTAAAGGATGACTGAAAATGAATAAAAAATATGCAACAAAAGCCGAAATTAATGCCGCCGCGCATGGCCGGTGGCGTGAGGTTTTAGAAGCGTGCGGCATACCGTCCGAAATTTTAGATAAAAAACATCACCCCTGTCCGTCATGCGGCGGATCCGACAGATTCAGGTTTACGGACGGTAACGGTTCAAGTCGCGGGAGTGGTGTTTGGATTTGTAATCAATGCAAGCCCGAAGGCGGCAGCCCGTTTGATTTGTTGATGGATGTTTGCGGTTATAGTTTTAACGAGGCTAGAGACAAAGTTGCCTCCTTGCTTGGGTTGGCGCATGGGGATTTGGTAGATAAGGCTCCGAAGCCGTTACCTCCTCCTGCTCCAGTAAAGGAGGAGGAGCGTGATTTGTGGAAGCCAATCGTTCCTGTGCCTGAATATGCGCTGAATTCTATGAGCTTTGGGAATGGATTTAGAAAATCAGACGACCTGATTTTTAAATCTGTTTTCCGCGATAGCTCCGGCGCGGTTTTGGGCGGTGTTGCCCGATTTAGAAAATCAGACGGCGGAAAAATCGATCTGCCTTATACGTTTTGTGAGCATAAGAAAACAGGCGAAAAGATGTGGCGTTGGCGTTGTTGGGATAACCCGCACCCATTGTACGGTCTTGATTCTTTGGCTGCTGACCCATCATTACCGGTTTTGGTTGTTGAGGGGGAGAAATGTAAGAACGCGGCAGATGCTCAGGGTTATAACTATGCCGTCCTGACGTGGCATGGCGGTTGTAACAACTGGGATAAGTCGGATTGGTCGGCGGTTGTTGATCGTGATGTTGTCTTGTGGCCTGATTGTGATTCTTTGCGCCAAAAGTTGACGAAAAAAGAGCGTGAAGATGGTGTTGACCCTGAATCCAAACCGTTTCTGCCGCGCAATGAGCAGGGCGGAATGAAGGCGATGTTTGGTATTGCTGAGGTACTGACAAAGCAGAATTGCCGCGTTTGGTTGGTCAATATTCCTGCTCCAGGGATATGGCCTCATGGTTTCGATATTGCCGATGCAATTGCAGGCGGTGGGCGCATCGTCGACCCTTCCGAAGTATTGAGCTGGATGGGCGCGGCGGATTGGCTGGTTGAGTATGTGCCGGAAGCGGAAATGCCGTCTGAAAACTTTCCCGCACCCATTCAAGATATGGAGCCGGAATCTGAGCAGTTGCATGAATCTCTCGAAGCAACAGGCAATCAAGGGGGCGCGGGGGATATGGATGACGAATTTTTGTCCAAATTGCAAAAGCTGAAATCAGAATTTGGGCTTGTTGAGGGTAAGGACCACGGGGTGAACAGGAAGACTGGGGTTACATATACCCGAAAAGCCATGACCGTTCATTTCGGCAAAGACGTTGTTGATGCTTGGTATGAATGGGGCCATGCGCCGGTGCTGACTATGTACGAAATCAACCGTCTGAAAAAAGACTATGCGTTGATTCAGGCGGTCAATGATGATGACACGCAAGATATGATGGAGCGTTTCATTTATCTTGATGGTTCGGCATCGATTTGGGACAACAAACTATGGCGCGTTGTCCCTGAAAAGGCGGCTCGTCTGTCGATGACTCCTGATGGTTTTAAAATTTGGGTCAATAGTCCGAGCCGAATTGTAAAACGGTTCGACCGATTGGTCTTTGAGCCTGGTCGGGTGTTGTCTGACGACTATATCAACATTTTTCGAGGCATGCCGATTGAACCGAAATTCCCGATTCCCAAAGAGGATATGCCCAAAACAAACTACGAATTGTATAGATTATTCCCCGAAATCAAGCCGATTTTGAATCTGATTAATCATTTGTGCAATGGTGATTACCAACAGGTCGAGTATCTGCTGAATTGGCTTGCGTATCCGTTGCAAAACGTAGGCGCAAAGATGACGACCGCCGTTGTCATGCACGGTCATACCCACGGCGCTGGTAAATCGTTACTTTTCGAGCAGATCATTAAGCCAATGTACGGCGAATATGGTGCAACATACGGACAAGAAGATTTAGAAAGCAATTACACGGCGAACCGATCAGGGAAAATGTTTGGTCTTTTTGAAGAGGTTTATACGAATCAGCAAAAATACAATAAGACAGGCAGCCAAAAACACATGATTACCGGTAAGACAATGCGCGTCGAGCGGAAATTTCAGGATGCTTACGAAGAGGGAAATCACATGAATTGCGTGTTTCTTTCCAACGAGTCTCAGCCTTTCAAAATTGAAGAAAACGACCGCCGTTATTTCGTTGTGTGGCCTGAGAAAAAATTGGATGACGCATTGCGCAATGAGGTTTTGGAATGTATCGGTAACGATGGTGTCCGCCTGTTTTATAGCTTCCTGCTGTGTTGGAATTTTTATCTGACGCGCAGACAAAAAGAAGCGGAAAACGAGAAAGGATACGAAGTAATCAAACTGGAAGAGCCTGTGCGATTCGATCCAAACACGCCGCCGCCGATGACTGCCGCGAAACAAAACGTCATTTCCTATGGCCGCTATGCTTGGCAGACCTTTTATTCTGAGTGGTCTGGTGGTGGGATTAAAGACCTGCCGTTTTGCTGTTGCATTACAGACGACCTTTGGTTGGTTTACAAAGAGTGGTGCAGGCAAAACGGCGAGCGGGAAACTGGTAAAACAAAGTTTCTCCAACACATTGCTGAGAAGATGCCGCGGGCGCGGCGCTGGTGGCGGACGAAAAATAAAGATGGCGACGTATCGTGTCAAAACTGGATTTTTAAGCCGGCTGGCTGGCAAGCGGCGGACGGATTGCCGGAAATGGATGCCCTGGGCAATGAGGTTTTACGATTCCGCAGCGCTGGTTGGAGGTATCGCGGCGGTGAAGAAGTTTGACGACTGAGTCTGACATATGTATGATGTTTTCAAAACGCGTGCGGCAGAGTTGTCGGGCGCGTTTTGTAGTTTGGATTTTTGGTTGTGCTATAAATTTGTGCCATTGTGCCATGCTCTGTGCCATTTTTTAAATCGCTGAAAGCCTTATGTGGCATGGCTTTGTGCCATTGTTCCATAAATTTCAGCGATTTTTGCTTTACGCGAGAAAAAATTTATAGGTTTTCAAAATATGACACGGTGTATATATACCGTGTCATATTTTTTTATGGCTGGATAATTTTTTTTCTTATGCGAGATTTTATAAAAAATTTATGGAACAATGGCACAAAGCCATGCCACATAAGGCTTTCAGCGATTTAAAAAATGGCACAGAGCATGGCACAATGGCACAGGATTTTAAAATTTATGGCACAGAGCATGGCACAGACGCAGTTTTGCCGGGTTTTCGTAGGCTGCCCCTGTCCGCTTTACTCGATTGTGTATGTTTCGTTTACTCTTTGTTGGTTTCTCCCAGTATAATTGCCGTGTAAAAAAATAAAGCCCTGCATATTGAGATGGGGCTAAGGGTGGTCAGCGCGATATAGGACTGACTGAGAAAATGAAATTTGAACTTGATTTACTTCTGGAATGGTGGGCCGAATGGTCTGCCAAGAGAGAGGATAACGGCTTGGGCTTCGGTTGCAGCCGTTTTAATCGTTTGATGGCGGCGGGTGATTTGCCGCCTAAGACGGAATTTGTAGCAATCCTGCCTTACGGCGTTGACGGAGACGGAATAGCAAGCGTGATGGATCGGGCGATTTGTCGGCTGAATCCCAATCGTAAGCAAGCTGTCATAACAGAATATCGACGCATTGGCACGCAAGACGGCAAAGCAAGGGCCTTAGGCATCACGCGTAAAGCCTATGAGCGGAGGTTGGCAAGTGCCCGGCTAAACTTGATGTCGGATTCGGCTGTTAAAAAGTTGTTAAAACGCTCTTGACGTCTTGGGGGATTTTTGTTTAAATTGTGGCAAGCTGTGTTTAACTGTATGTCCGGTTAACGCAGCTTTTTCATTTTTCAGTCAAAAAAAGCGCGGATGGCCCGTCTGAACAAGATTCAGACGGGCTTTTGCGTTTGGAAAGAATTTTATGGGTCGATTAAAACAAATGGCTTCGCGGCTCCGACCTGTTGAGCAAAACAGAATCGCCGTGAAGCATTCACCAAAGACGGCGGAAAAGCGTATGCGCGGTCGTGGCTGGATGAATCTGCGCGAATCCGTGTTGATTCGTGACCAGTATCAATGCCGGCGGTGCGGTTGCGTGGTGCTTCCAAAGGATGCTGAGTGTGATCACGTCGTTCCGTTGGCGGATGGCGGCAGAGACGAAATGGAAAATCTGCAAACGCTTTGCAAAACCTGTCATGCCGAAAAATCAGCCGGCGAAAATCGTCGGCGCGGATTTGGTTGATAAGGGTGGGGGGTGTCAAAAGTTCGCAGGGCTTGCCCTCGGAAACCCCCCGCCCTCCCATGTGCAGAATTTTTTCCTCTGTAAAACTGTTAAAGCTATATTTTAACAGGTTGTTTAACATTGAATTTTTAGCATTTTATGCTACAAAAAGCCGCATTGAGAAAGCGGCTTTTTTTATTGGAATTTCACTATGGCAATGAATGAGCAAAAGGAATTGTTTGCCAAAGCGAAATTGCGAGGGTTGTCGAACCGGGAGGCTGCGATAGCGGCTGGGTATAGCGAAAAGACGGCCAGCGCAAGCGGCAGTCGTTTGGCAAAAGATGAGGATGTTTTGGCGGAAATTGAACGCCT
The DNA here is from genome assembly GCF_900475315.1 of Neisseria cinerea. Classification (NCBI taxonomy): domain Bacteria; kingdom Pseudomonadati; phylum Pseudomonadota; class Betaproteobacteria; order Neisseriales; family Neisseriaceae; genus Neisseria; species Neisseria cinerea. Next base: position 502,890 of record NZ_LS483369.1, read on the forward strand.
GAAGCTTCTCCGGTCGTCTGATCCGGTTTCCGTTTCTGTGGAGCGGGCTGCTGTAGAGGCTGTTCCTGATGTGCAGCCGGTTCAGGCTGTGCCTCTTGTTGAAAGACCTGCCGAGGCAGCGGAAAGTTTGGACAGGATTGCGTTGTCGGCGCGTGGGCGTGCCATCGTTCGTGGCACTACGATTGAATTGGATGGCGTTTGCTACGAACAAACTGACCCGAAAGACCAGTTGATTTTGTGTTCTTTGGGTGTGATTTCGTTGAACCGTCAGCAGATTGATGCTGCGAAGGCGTTGTTGGGGTATTTCCACGGCAAGGTTGCGGATCAAGGCAAGAAGGATGCTGAACGCGAGCGCGCCGCGAATGCGGCAGGCGGTAGGTTTAGCCCGATGGATGCACCTAAGCCCGTGCAAGGTTTGTTATGTTGAAGAAAACTTGGTCGACTGCCTGTCCTGATTGGCAGGAAAGGATTATTGCCGGGAAAAGCCTGATTCCGTTTCCTCCGCTGTATCAGGAGCCTGCTGAAATGGCGTTGCGCATTTTCAAGCAGTTGCGCTTGGTGGATGTGCCGGGCGAGCCGATGATGGGCGAGGTAACGCGCGAATGGGTGTATGAATTTGTTGCAGCCATTTTCGGGGCGTATGAGCCTACTTCAGGTGTTCGGTTGATTCAGGAATTTTTCTTGTTGATTAGTAAGAAAAATATGAAATCGACCTTGGCGGCGGGGGTGATGCTGACCGCGCTGATTTTGAATTGGCGGCGCGAGGCGGAATTTTTCATTATTGCACCGACGGTCGAGGTGGCAAACAACAGTTTCAAACCTGCGAAGGCGATGATACGGGCGGATGAGGAGCTGTCAGACCTGTTTCAGGTACAGGACCATACGCGGACGATTACGCACCGCACGACAGGGGCAACCTTGAAGATTCTTGCTGCCGAAAGCGATACGGTAGCGGGTATCAAGGGGACGGGCGTTTTGATTGAGGAGGTTTGGTTGTTCGGTAAGCGCGCGAAGGCGGCGGATATGTTTACCGAAGCCAAAGGCGGTTTGGCCAGCCGTCCTGAAGGGTTTGTGATTTACCTTTCCACGATGTCGGATGAGGCGCCGGCGGGTGTGTTTGCCGACTTGCTGAAACGCGCCCGCGAAGTGCGCGACGGTAAGCGTGTGGATAATCGGTTGTTGCCGGTGCTGTATGAGTTTCCGAAGGAGATGTTGGACAGCGGTACTTACCGACTGCCTGAAAACTTCTACATCACCAATCCGAATATGGGCGCGTCTGTTTCCGAAGCCTACCTGATGGGGGAGTTTGAAACAGCCAAGGCGGACGGAGAAATCGCGCTTCGCCGATTTATGGCGAAGCATTTGAATGTGCAGATTGCCTTGTCTCTGACTGCTGATTATTGGGCAGGAGCGGAATTTTGGGAGGATAGTGGAAAAAATCCCGAAATTAATTTGGATTGGATGCTGGAGCACTGCGAAGTCATCGACATTGGTGTGGACGGCGGCGGTTTGGATGACTTGCTGGGAATTTCTGCCGTTGGCCGTCTGAAAGACAATCCGCGGATGTGGGCGGCGTGGTTTCATGCTTGGGCGCATCCGTCGGTATTGGAGCGGCGCAAGGAAATCGCGCCTGTTTTGTTGGATTTTGCCAAGCAGGGGGATTTGACGATTGTCCACCGAATCGGCGATGACAGCGATGAGGTGGCGGGGTTGGCGGCTCGGGTTTATCAGAGCGGCTTGCTGGATAAATGCGGTCTTGACCCGCACGGGGTCGGTGCGATTTTGGACGCGATGTTGGAATATGGCGTTCCGGAAGATGCGGTTGTCGGTGTGTCGCAGGGCTGGAAGCTGGGCGCGGCGATTAAGACGGCGGAACGCAAGCTTGCGGAGGGCTGTTTTATCCATAGCGGCAGCGCGATGATGAATTGGGTGGTCGGGAATGCCCGCGTCGAGCCTCGCGCCAATGGTATTTTAATTACCAAGCAGGCGAGCGGTTCGGCGAAGATTGACCCGTTGATGGCGATGTTTGACGCGGTGTCGCTTTTGTCGCTGAATCCGACAGCCCGTGGTGCATCGGTTTATGAAACACGCGGAATCAGAATGTTGTGAGATAGGATATGGCGAAAGAGAAAAAAGCCAAAAACAAAAGCCGCCCGCGTGCTGACTCGGGCGGCTTGGTTTTTGAGGGGTTGAACGACCCTGCGTTGTTGGAATTTATCCGCAGCGGTCAAATCGGCGGCGGTGTGGGCATTGATGGGCGAAAGGCTTTGTGCAATGCCGCGCTTTACCGGTGCATTACCTTAATCAGCCAAAGTATCGGGATGTTGCCGTTGAATGTGCTGCATAACGATGACGGACGTGAGACTGCTACGGAGCATCCTGTCTGGAAACTGCTGAAACGGCAGCCGAATAAGTTTCAGACGGCCTATGAGTTCAAAAGTCTGCTGCAAAGCCATGTCTTGCAATATGGCAATGCCTACGCGCGGATTATCCGTTCGCGCGGTCAGGTCATTCAGCTTGTGCCGATTCATCCGATAGCGGTGCAGGTCAAGCAGCGTGACGATTGGAGTGTGCATTATGTGGTTACGCGCAAAGACGGCGGTTTGCTGGATTTTGAGGCGGATGATGTATTGCACCTGCGCGATTTGACCGACGACGGCTTAGAGGGCATGAGCCGCGTGAAGTTGGCGAAGCGGGCGTTGGGTATTGCTTTCGATGCTGAGGACGCGGCAAGCCGTATTTTCTCGGAAGGGGTGATGGCCGGCGGCTATTTGGCAACGGACAAGGCGTTGAGCGATAAGGCGTACAACCAACTTCAGGAATCTTTGCAAAAGCGGTATAGCGGCAAAGCGAATGCCGGCCGTTTTATGATTTTGGAAGAGGGTCTGAAGGCTGAGAAGTGGGGCAATACTGCTTCTGACGCGCAGCATATTGAAAACCGAAATCATCAAATCGAGGAAATTGCGCGGATGTTTGGCGTGCCGCGCCCGTTGCTGATGATGGACGACACGTCATGGGGCAGCGGTATCAGTGAATTGGGGGTGTTTTTCCTGAAATACGGACTTCTGCCTTGGTTCACGATGTGGGAGCAGGCGTTGACACGATCTCTGCTGACGCCTGCTGAGCAAGACCGCCTGATATTCAAGTTTAATGCCGGTGCGCTGTTGCGCGGCAGCTTGGAAAATCAGGCGGAATTTTTTGCCAAAGCTTTGGGTAGCGGTGGACACGGCGCATGGATGACGCAAAACGAAGTGCGCGAAATTTCCGACCTGCCGAAATCAACAGATAGGTCTGCCGATACTTTGCGGCAGGCGCAACAAGGAAAGAATTATGAGCCTGAAAAATCTGCCGCAGATTAGTGCGTTATCTTCTATGCCGAAATCGCTGTCTTTCGATATGCGCCCGGATGCGGCGAACCGTTGGGACAGCGGGGTTAAGGCGAAAACCGAAACCGACAATGTCATCACGATGTACGACCAAATCGGCGAGAGCTTTTGGAGCGAAGGGGTAACGGCCAAGCGTGTTGCCGCCGCTCTGCGTGCTATCGGCGACAAAGAGGTTGTCGTCAACATCAACAGCCCCGGCGGTGACTACTTCGAGGGTATCTCTATTTACAACCTGTTGGCGCAACATCCGGCAAAGGTAACGGTTCAGATTGTCGGCCTTGCCGCCTCTGCCGCCTCCGTGATTGCGATGGCGGGCGACGAGATTCTGATGGGTGAAGGGTCGTTCCTGATGATACACAACGCTTGGAGCCTTGCGATTGGCAACCGTCATGATTTGGCGGGCAGTATTGAAACGCTGGCGCAAATTGATGACGTGATGGCTGATTTGTATGCCGCGCGTTCGAGCCTGTCGAAGGCGGAAATCGTCGGCATGATGGATCGTGAAAGCTGGATAGGAAAATCAAAAGCCCTTGAGGATGGTTTTGCCGACGGTGAAATCGATGTGAAGGAAATCGAGCAGTCCGGCGACGGCGAACAGAAAAAAGCGATGGCTCTGATTGAGTCAAGCCTCGCGCAACAGGGATACAGCCGCGCCCAACGCCGCGATGTATTCAACAATTTATTCCACGGCACGCCCCGCGCTGCCGAACCTGCCGTCAAGCCGTGCGCTGGCGGCGATTTGAAGACGGCGCAAGCCTTGCAAAATTTAATTCAGACCATGAAAGGTTAAACCATGAAACAAACGATGATTGCTCGCGGCTTGCTTGCCGCTTTTGCCGATGCCGGCAATACTGCGCCCGATGTGGGCGCGTTGTTGGCGGAATTGAACAGTTCCTTTGCTGCGTTCAAAGACAGCAAAGAAAAAGAAATTGCCGCTTTGCAGAAAGGCAGTGAAGAAGCCAAAGCTTCTTCAGCCAAAGCCGAAGCCGAAATTTCCAAACTCCAAGCCTCTATCGACGACTTGTCTGTGCAAATGGCCGCCGCACAAATGAACGGCGGTGCCGGTAAGCTGGATAAGGAAGCGCAGGCGGCGGTTGACGCTACTGTGTCGTTTATGAAGTCCGGCGAAGTGCGCGCGGATTTGAAAAAATCGGACGACTCCAACGGCGGCTATTTGGTGCCGAAGGAATGGGACCGCACCATCACCGATAAGCTGCGTACTGTATCGCCGCTGCGTAAGCTGTTTAAGGTTCAGACGACCTCGAAGCCGAAATTCAGCAAACTGTACAATATGCACGGCGCGGGCAGCGGTTGGGTGGGTGAAGAAGACGCCCGCGCCAAAACCGATACGCCGACGTTCAAGTCTTTGGACTTCGACACGGGCGAAATTTACGCCAATCCTGCCGCAACGCAACAGATGTTGGACGATGCCGAAATCAATCTCGAAGCATTCCTTGCCGATGAAGTGAAAACTGAATTTGCTGTTGCCGAAAACAAAGCCTTTATCAGCGGCGACGGTCAAAAAGGTAAACCGACCGGCTTGCTGACCTATGCCGAAGGCGGCACCAATGCAACCAAGCACCCGTTGGGCGCAATCAAGGTTGTTAAATCCGGCAACGCGGCGGCGGTTACTGCCGATTCGGTCATTGATTTGGTTTATTCGCTGCCTGCGGAATATTCGCAAGGCGCGGGCTTTATGATGAACCGCAAAACGCTGGCCGCCGTCCGCAAGCTGAAAGATGGTCAGGGTAATTACCTGTGGCAGCCGAGCTATCAGCAAGACCAGCCGTCCACTTTGTGCGGCTATCCGGTTTATGAAGTCGCCGATATGCCTGATGTTGCCGCGAATGCGCTGTGTATCGCTTTTGGCGATTTCAACCGCGCGTATATGATTCTTGACCGCAAGGGTGTGAGCATTCTGCGTGACCCGTATACGAACAAGCCGTTCGTGCAGTTCTACACGACCAAGCGCGTTGGCGGCGGTGTGGACAATCCTGAAGCCTGTGTGCTGCTGAAAGTAGCGGCGTAATGTAAAACAAGGCCGTCTGAAAACGAGCTTCCGCCTGTATGGGCGGCGGCGTTTTAGTTTTCAGGCGGTATTTTTATTTGAAAAGGAAATGTGATGGCTAAATTTACCAAGCCGTTTTATGGTGTGCCCGATGGGGAGATTTATCCTGTTCAGTATGAGAAAGGCGATGAAGTGCCGGCTGAGTTGCTGGAGGCTGCGAAAGAAGCAGGCTGTGTTGGCGGCAAGAAAGGCGATTCGAAGCTGCCTGAAGACCCGCCGTCCGGCAATAAGCAGGATGGTGGTACGGGTAATGAAACCGGTATCCAGCAGACCGGCGAAGGCGAAGGTCAGGGCGAGGGCCAGGGCGTTGCTGAGGGCAGTCAACAGGCTGAGCAGCAATGATACCCCTCGAATTGGTCAAGCTGCATCTTCGTGTCGACGGCGATGATGAGGACGATTTGATTTGTCTTTATTACGATGCGGCGGTGTCTGATTGTGTAGCTTATCTCAACCGTCCTTTGTACCAAGACGATGCTGAGGCGGATGCGGCTGCCAAAGTCGGCAAGGCTGACGGAGTGGTGCTGAATCCTTCTATCCGAAATGCGATTTTGCTGACGGTCGGGTATTTGTATTCTAACCGCGAAGATGGCGCGGTCGGGTTGCCGCGTGCGGCTCGGAGGTTGTTGGAGCCGTTTCGCAATTTGCCCGGCGTGTAGTCGGGTTTCTCTGACGGTTAAGCGTAAACCGTACGCCAAAAAACGCTTTTCTGCTTTATTTTATTCTGATTAGGGCTTGATACGGCGTTGCCCGACTTCTTTGGGTGCAGCTAAGGCTTGCGGCTGCCTGTTTGAGTGCGAGCTAAGATGAAAACCGTCCGAACGGCAGATTTCGGGCGGTTTTTGATTTTAAAAATTACAGATCATGGAAATTTCGAGGAAGAAAGAGGTTTTGGCGTATATCCGAAAGAATCCGGGATGTACGGCTACGGCTGTTGCCAATGAGGTGTTTGGTAAATGGCGTTGGAGCGGTTGGATTTTTGCTCGAAATGATATTGGCGCGCTTTGCGACGAGGGTTTGGTCGGTGAGCGTTTTTATCGTGGAGTTTCGGTGTTTTACCCTGTGGAAGTTAAAGAGGCGGTGTGAAGATGGAAAAAGATAATATCAATCCGGCACATTACCGCCAGCAGCCGTATGAGTGCATCGAGTTTACGGAGCATCTCAATTTCAACTTGGGCAATGCGTTCAAGTATATTTGGCGGTATCGGGACAAGAACGGCATCGAAGATTTGAAGAAGGCGCGTTGGTATCTGCAAAGGCAGTTGGATTCTGCGCCGATGTTTTCGCTGTTGGGTTTAGAACTTTGTAAAGACTTGAGCCGAAAATTGGATGAGTGCATGCGTTACGGAAAGTTCGTAATTGGGCAATATCTTTTGCTGGTCGGCATCTTGCACTATTCTTTTTGTGAAGATAGCAAAACTTTATCAGATGGGATTGTAATATTAGATGATTTTATTAAGTGTATTGAATGTGACGAAGTAGGAATTTGACGGCTTATCAGGCGGCGGATAATATCGAATACTGTTTTTTAAAGGGAATATGTATGAAGATTTTGTTGTTATCTGCTGTTTTGCTTGCGTTGGCAGGGTGTGGCGGCGGTGAGCATGTGGACGCTGTGCGTTCTGCTTCTTCTGCTTCTTCAGTCGGTGCGGCTTCGTCCCCTGCACTGCCTGATGGTTCGGGATGGGTTTATTTGGGGGTTGCTGATGAAATGCGGGGCAAGACTTCTTATATGGCGAAGCTGCGGTCGGTCAATCGGGTCGATATTGGCGGCGGTCATGGTGATGTCGGGCTTGATTTGACTTTGGGCGGTTATGAGGAATATGATTTCCCGATTGCGTTGTTTAGGTTGTCTGACGGGGAGTTTGCTGATTGCGGGTCTGAAGGCTGCAGGGTCGAGTATCGGATTGATGATGACGAGGTGTTGGGTATTTCGGGAGATCTTACCGATTCGGACAGTATTATGGGTTGTTCGGCTCGGACGGTCGAGCAGATGGGCATTACTGGCTGTATGATTGAGAATTTGGCGTTGTTTTATGGTCTTCTCGACGGTCGGAAGATGATTGTGGAGGTCGATATTTCGGGTCGTGGTCCGACGCAGTTTGTGTTTGATGTGTCGGGGTTGCAGCCTTTGGATAGGTGGCACGATTCGGCGGTGGTTTATCGGAAGTAGTTTTTTGTGGTTTGAGGTCGTCTGAAACAGGCGGCCTTTTTGTTTGGAGCGGTTATGAAGGCTGGGCAGTTGCGGCACCGTGTGGAGATTCTTCGGCGGGTAAAGGAAAAGGATAAGTCGGGCGCGACTGTGATGGTTTGGCGGCCGTTGTGCAAGGTGTGGGCGGATGTGCGTCATGTGTCCGGGTCGGAAACGATGCGGCATGATGTGTTGACGGCTTCGGTGCGGGCTTCAGTGCGTATTCGTTGGCGAACCGGGGTTTCGGCGGATATGCGTGTGAAGACGGGAAATGGGGTTTATGTTATCCGTGCGGCGATTCCTGATTTGCGCCGGCGTGAGTTTTTGGATTTGATTTGTGAGAGCCTGCCTGATGAAAGTGGACATTGATGTTGATTTTTCGGACGCGATTGCGCGGTTTGACAGTTTGCCGGAGGCGGTAGGAGAGAAGCTGCGCTGGGCGGCGTTTCGGGGTGTATCCCTGTTGCGCGAGGAAATTAAGATTCAGGCTCCGCGTCATCATAAGCGGCATTATTTTTATAGTAAGGGCAGCCGCAATGCTGACGGGAGCAAGCGGCGATATGATTTTGAACCGGGCGATTTGAGACGCTCGGTTTTTGCTTTTTATGATAAGTCGGATTCGGTCGATGGTCGGCGGGCGGTTTATCAGGTGGGTTGGCGCGACCGTGAGGGTAATCGGGGACGTTATGAGGGCGGTGTGCTTCGGGCTGTGCCTTATGGGTACATGGTGCACAACGGGGTGCGTCGGAGAAATGGTAAGTCGATTGCGCCGCGTCCTTTTTTGTCCCGTGCTTTGAAGATTCAGGGTGCGAAGATGGAGGCGGTGATGCTGGATGCTGTTTTGGAGGTGGTGCGTGGAAGAATCTCTGATTAGTGCGATCGGCCGTGCTTTGCCGGGCGTGGATGTTTATCATGATTTTGCGCCTGAAGAGGCGGAATTTCCGTTGGTAATTGTGCAGCGTGTCGGCGGCGCGGGTTGTTTGTTTTTAGACCATAACGATGATGGGTATGAAGTTCGGTTCTCGGTGTCGGTGTGGGATGTCGACCGTTTGGGCGCGGTGGAGAAGAGCCGCGCGGTGGAGCGGTCGGTGTTGGATTCGTTGGAAGGTTATGCGCTGTCGGCGGCGGATGCGGTCGTTTTGGACGATGGCCGGCGCGGGATGGTGCAGGATTTTGTTTTTATGACTGTTTAGGCGGTTTTTTGTTGGCGGCTGTCTGTTTGGGCAGCCTTTTTTATTTGGTTCTTTTTTAGGATTTTGATATGGCTGTTAATTTGGCTAATGGTTCGATCGTGCAGATCGCTACGAAGCTGCTGGCTGAGAAGAAGGTCACGGCAATCTCTAATGCAGCAGAGGCTGTATGTACGGCGACGGCCCATGGTTTGCAAAACGGCGACTATGTGGCTTTGCTGTCGGGTTGGGGCATTTTGAATGAGCGTGTTTTCCGTGTAACAAGCGTCGATGCGAACAGTTTTAAGCTGGACGGCATCGATACGCGCGATGAAAACAAGTTTCCTGCCGGTTCGGGCACGGGCAGTTTTCAGAAGGTGGAAGCGTGGCAGCAAATTACGCAGATCATGGAAGTTTCGAGTTCGGGCGGTGAGCAGCAGTTCACTCAGTTCGGCTTCTTGGAGGATGACTTTGAACGTCAGTTGCCGACGACCCAGTCTGCGTATTCGATGACGTTCAAAATTGCCGATGACCCGAATTTACCCGGTTATAAGGCGGCTCAAACGGCAAGCGACAGCGGTAAGCTGACGCCGCTGCGTATTATTCTGAAGAATAAATCGGTAGTCGTGTACAACGGTTATGTGAGTATGAGTCCAATGCCTCAGCTTGTGCGTAACGAGGTGATGGCGGTCAATATGACGTATTCGCTGTCTGGTTTGTTCAACCGCTATTTGTAATTTCGGTTGGTCTTTGGTTGACTTGTGTAGCTTTGCCGCCCTTCGGGGCGGTATTTTTTTAGGAAATTGTGATGTCTAAATTGAAATTGGCGCATGCCGCTACGTTTAAAACTGAAGTAAAAATCCCTGTTCCTGCAGGCGAGCCGGTCGCGGTGGAATTTGAGTTTGTTTGGATGAACCGTAAGGCTATGGATGAGTTTGCGGATGATTGTGACCGCAAAGACCGGATCGATGCTGATTTGGTGTTAAAAATTACGAAGTCTTGGGGCTTCGAAGATGAATTCAATGCTGAAAATATGGCGTATCTGCTGGATGAATATCCGTATTCGGGCGGGGAAATCATCAGTGCGTTCTATCAGGCATATAGCGCCGCGCGCGAAAAAAACTGATTGCCGCCGTCCGTGCGATGTTTTCTGACGACGAGAAGACGGTCTCGTCGTTGGGATTCTTCGGCTTTGATGCGGATGATGTGACGGCGGATGAGGTGGAGGTGTGGCCGAACAACTGGGAGGCTGTGCAGTTGTTTTCGTCGGTCTGCGGTCAGTGGCGCGTCAGTATGGCGGGGGCTTATGCGCTGGATTATAAGGCGGTCGCTGCCGCTATGGATTTGATGGGAATTAAGAAGCGGCGGCGGAAGAAGTTGTTTGAGTTTGTGCGTGTGATGGAGCGTGAAGCGTTGTCGATAATGGGTGAGAAGAAAGATGGCTGAAAATACGATTAAGGCGGGTTTGGATGTCAGCGAAATCGAATCCGGTGCGAAAAAGGCTGGGGTTGCGCTTCGCAGTATCGGCAAGGCGGCAAAGGACGCGGGTCAGCAATCGGCAGCGGGCGCGGCGGCAACGGCGGCGGGCTATGATAAAGCGGTGAAGGAAGCGGAACGGCTAGCGAAGAAGCAGGAGCGCGCTACTCAGTCCATTATTAATGCGGTTCAGCGTGAAATTGCCGTCCGTGAGGCAGGCGGGCGCGGTACGTCGGCTTATTATGAGTTGTTGGCGCGTCAGCGCGGGGCGGATGTTGCGAGAATCAGTGAGGTGACTCAGGCGTTGAAGCGTCAAGAGAGCCAACTGAAGCTGAATAATATTTCCGTCGGTCAGTACAACAATGCAATGCGTATGGTCCCGGCGCAGTTTACGGATATTTTTACGCAGTTGGCCGGCGGGCAGAATCCGTTTTTGATTGCATTGCAGCAGGGTGGTCAGCTTCGTGATTCGTTCGGCGGCTTCGGCAATATGTTCAAGGGATTGGCGGCGAGTATCAATCCTGCGACGGTTGCCGTTGGTGCTTTGGCGGGCGGCGTGGCCGCTTTGGGCAAGGCGTATTACGACGGGGCGGAGGAATCTAAGCGTTTTTCTGCGGCGGTCATCTTTGCCGGCGGCAGCGCGGGCGCGGCATCGGGTAAGTTGATGTCGATTGCCGATTCGGTCGGGAATGCGACGGGCGGTTGGTCTGAGGCTCGTTCGGCTATATTGGCTTTTGTCGAGAGCGGCTCGGTTGCTTCTGAAAACTATGGGCGGTTTGCGGAATCTGTGGTCTTGCAGTCTAAGGCGACGGGTAAGAGCGTGGAGGATTTGGCGCGCGTTTATGAGGAAATCGCGGATGACCCGTTGAAGGCGGTCGTTAATTTTTCGCGCGTTTATCAGACGCTGAATGCGGATGTCTATGAGCAGGCGCGGGCTTTGGTTGAGCAAGGTAGACAGCAGGAAGCTGTAGCTTTGATTCAGGGCAAGTTCGCGGACGAATCTCAGCAGATGTCTGAGCGTGTTTTGGAGAATTTGGGCGCGATTGAGCGCGGCTGGAATGCGGTTAAGAAGGCAGCTTCGGAAGCCTGGGAGGATATGAAGTCCATCGGGCAGGAGGCTACGCTGGAAAGCCGGTTGGCTGAAAAGCGCAAATTCTTGCTGCAAATTCCTGAAAATCCGTACACGCAGCCGCAGGTTGATGCGGCGAAGCGTGAAATTGATTTGTTGGAAAAGCAAATCAAGATGCGTGATGAGGCGCAGAAGCAGGCAGCCTCTATCCGAAAGGAGCAGGCTGATTCGGTCAGGTATATCGCTGATTTTGACCGTTTGAAGGAGCAGACTCAGAGTAAGGCTGAAAAATTTGCGCGCGAAGAGCGGCAATGGCAGGAAAAGCTCAATGCACTTAAAAAGCATGGCAGTAATCAACAGATTGCCGATGCGGAAAAGGTGCTTGCTCGGTTGCGTCAGCAGCACAAAGAAGAATTGGCGGCTGATGCGGCGCGCGCTGCGAAGAAACGAAGTACTGTTGATAAAAATTTATTTCCGACTACTTCTGCCGGTCTGCGTTTAAAGCCCGGTGCTGAGGACGGTGGTCGTGCGTTTGGCGGTACTTATGCTGCGATGCACGCGATGCAGCAGTTTTTGGGCAATAAACTGGTTCGGTTTGGTGCGGTAAACGACAAATACCATATTGGGAAGAACAGTTTTCACAATAAGGGTTTGGCGTTTGACATGACGCCGAATCTGTCGCTGAAGTCTGAGGACAAGGCGAAGGTTGCCCGCCAAATTAAGCAGTATTTCGAATCTTTGGGCTTTAGAGACGGCAAAGACTTTAATGTGAAATTTGAAGTCGGCGGTCAGGTCAATAAGAACGGCACGAAGGCAACCGCCGACCATTGGCATTTTAATTGGCGGTCTCAAGAGGCGGCGGCTCGTTTCGCCGGCGGCGTGGACGGTCAGGCTAAGGCGATGGCTCGGTCAGGTTTGTTTGCTGAGGCAAGGCAGACGAAACCTGAGCTTACCGATTACCAAAAGTGGCAACAGGATTTTTCCAAGCGCCAACTTGCGGTAAACGCAGAGCTTTCTTTGTCTGCTGCCAATGTGAATAAGATTTATGCAGAGCAGCTTCGGTTGCTGTCTGACCCAACCTTTGAGAAATGGTCGGCCTCTGAGCGTCGGACGGCTATGGATTTGGCGGTCAAGGCTGACAATCAGGCTCAGTTGACGAAAGAGGCGAAAAAATACGCGGATGCGTTGCGCGAACTTGAGGCTGCGGGTCAGCGTGATTTCGACGACCAGTTGTTTGAGTTGTCGTTGTTGGGTAAGGCGCGTGAGGAGGTTGAGCGGCTGACGGCGGCGCGCAAATACGACAAGCTGATCGCGGAAGCGCAGGCGGCGGGCGCGGGCGCGGATGTTATCGGCGGGCTGCAAACGGCGAAACTTGATAATGACGGCCGCCTGCAAGAGCAATTACGCTTGGCGAAGGAAACCAGGGAGGCTTTCGGTAACGATTGGCTGGCGGGTATTTCGGACGGCATGCGGAATTATTCGGATTCGTTCAAATCGATGCGCGAAAGTATGTCTGATGCTGTGACGGGGTCGCTCGGTAAGATGTCGGATTCGTTGGCGGATTTTGTGGCCACGGGTAAGGCTGATTTTCGCGGATTGGCCGCGTCTATTCTGCAAGACTTGTCGAGAATGCTGATCAAAATGGCGTTATTCAACGCGATGAAGGCGGCGATGGGTGCTTGGGGCGGCGGCGGATTCAGAGACGGCGGCATGGTGCAGCAGTTTTCGAACGGCGGCGCGGTGTGGGGCGCGGGCACGTCAACCAGCGACAGCATTCCTGCGTTGTTGTCAAACGGTGAGTTTGTCGTCAATGCGGCCGCTACGCGCCGTCATCGCGCATTGTTGGAGGCGGTCAATCAAAACCGTTACGCTTCCGGCGGTGCGGTGGGCAAACTGCCTGTGATGCCAGCGGTGCCTGCTTTCGGTGCGGCGGCTGGGGGCATGACGGTCAATATCACTATCAACAGGGACGGAACGGCAAATGCAGATACATCGGAAGATACTCATGTTGCCAAGCGGCTTGCGGAGGCTCTTCCGGTGATGATTGAACGCTGGTTTGTGGACAATGTTCAACGCGTGGGCGGCAGATATTATGCCCGTTAATGCCGTCTGAGGAGGAGTTTTTATGGAGACGTTTTCGTGGCAGCCTGATTTGGACGGCGCACGGGCTGTGCATGAGTTTCAGGTGCGCACGGTTCGATTGGGGGACGGTGTGGTGCAGCGTCAGCCTTTGGCGTTACGTTCGAAGAAGCAGACGTGGAGTCTGAAGAAAACCTGTATGGCACCCGAAGCGGCGGCAATCCGTGCGTTTTTAGACAGGCACGCGGGCGCGTCGCCTTTTTTTTGGACACCGCCCGCGCGTGAGAAGATGCAGTTTGTGGTGTCGAAATACACGGAAACGCCAAAAGGCGGCGGCGTGTGGGTGTTGGATTTCGAGTTTGAGGAGGTTTGATCGTGCGTGAGATGAGAGGGGTAATGCTCAAAGCCCTGTCGGAGACGGCTCAGGATGTGCTGGTCGAACTGTGGGAGTTGGATTTGCGTCCTTTAGGCGGGGAAATCCACCGTTTCTGCAATCAGGTCAATGCAGCCGGCGGCGCAGTTGTGTGGCAGGGGCGGTCGTATCAGGCGTATCCGTGCATCGCGGAAGGGTTTGAAATGCGATCGGTCGGTTCGGGCAACCGCCCGCGCCTGACGGTGTCGAACCTGTTCGGGCTGGTTACGGGGCTGTCGGCGCGCTACGGGCAGCTTGCCGGGGCAGAAGTGGTGCGCCGTCTGACTTATGCGCGCTTTTTAGACGCCGTCAATTTTACAAACGGCAATCCGTCCGCCGATTCGACGCAGGAGGCGGTAGAGCGTTACACGGTCGAGCAGCTTGCATCGCTTACGGCAGAAACGGCGGTGTTGGAGCTTGCGGCTCCATCGGAGTCAGACGGGGCTGCTGTCCCGTCCCGTGTGATGTTGGCTGACACATGCGTCTGGCAGTATCGCGGCGAAGGGTGTGGTTACACGGGGCGCGCGGTTGCCGATCGTTTCGATATGCCGACGACGGATGCGACCAAGGATATGTGCAGCGGGACGTTGACCGGCTGTCGGGCGCGGTTTGGCATGACGGCGGTGTTGCCTTTCGGCGGTTTCCCGGGTGCGGATAAGGTGGGTTGAGATGGTTTTGGATGGGGATTTGAAACAGGCATTGCTTGATGCGGCAAGCGCGGCAATGCCGTCTGAAATGTGCGGTCTGTTGGTGGAATCGGGCGGACGGTTAAGCTTTGTGCAGACGGACAATGCGGCGGTAAATCCGCAGACGGATTTTGAAATCTCGCCGGCGGAATGGATGCGCGCTGAAGCAGCCGGATCAGTTGCGGCGGTTGTGCATTCTCATGTTGACGCACCGTTATTTTTGTCTGGCGCGGATAGGAAAATGCAGGTGCAAACGGGCCTGCCGTGGGTATTGGTTGCGGACGGATTGGTACGAGTGTTTCGTTGCTGTCCGCATTTGCGCGGTCGTCGGTTTGACTACGGACTGGCTGATTGCGGCGCGCTTGTGCGTGATGCCTACATGCTTATGGGGCTGGATTTTCCCGATTGCACCCGGTCAGATATGGATATTGACGCATCGACGGGCGTGTTGCCCGGGCATCTGTCGGAATGCGGTTTTGTGCGCGTTTCAGACGGCATAGTCCCAGGCGATGTCCTGACCGTGTCGTATGCAGGCGATGAAAACCACGCTCTTTTGGTGTTGCCCGATGGAATGTTGCTGCACCATGCCTACGGTCATTTGAGCCGCCGCGAGGTGCTGACGCAGTGGTGGCGCGATCGGGTGGTCGGGGTGTGGAGGCATCCGCGTTTTCTGCCTGACATGATGCAGGCGGTGGCAAACGATTTGAATCATGCGGAGACGGTTTTGTGATTACTGTGTGTCTTTACGGCGGTTTGCGCCGTTTCGGTCGGCGGTTTGTGCTGCGTGCGCGAAGCCCCGCCGAGGCTGTGCGCGCGCTGTCGGTGCAGCTTGACGGGTTTGCGGCTGATTTGCGGCGTGGCAATTGGCATGTCCGGTTTGATGGACACGATTGTTCCGAGGAGGATGTGCGTGCCCGGTTCGCGGATGACGGCACGGGGGTGTTGCATATTGTGCCGGTAGTTGCCGGGTCGGGTAGGGCGGCAATGGCAGTTGCAGGGGTGGTGATTGCTGCGGCCGGTTATTTTACCGGTCAGCCGTGGGCGGTGCAGATGGGCGTCGGCATGGCTTTGGGCGGGGTAGCGCAGATGCTGACGCGCCCGCCGGCAATGACTCCTTCGAACGGTGCAGATAAGGGACGGAACAGCTCGTTTTCTAATTTGACCAACAGTGCGGCTCAGGGGCAGGTTGTACCGCTTGCGTATGGGCGCGTTTATTGTGGCAGCCGTATTGTCTCACAGGGGGTCGAATCGCGTCGTCTTCCTGCTGACGGCGTGGAGCGGACGCTTTCCAATTCTGCGCCGCCGCTGATTGCAGCGCTGGCAAAAGCAGGCTTGTCGGGGCTGTCAGGCGGGGCATCCGCTGCGTTCAATCCTATTGCATCCGATTTAATCTTCGGAATACAGAAAACTTTTGTGCGCGGCCAGGCGGCAACTGCGCCCAACGGTGAAACTTACCAGACAGATTTTGACGACGATTCCGTTCGTGCCGTCAATTACATTGCCAAATATGCGCCTGAAGCGAAGGGAAGGAGAGAAAATGGGCGGTAAAAGCGGCGGCGGTGCTGCCACCCCTTATGAAGCGCCGAATACTTTGAATTCCGCGCAATCGCTGCGCGTTGTTGATGCGGTGTGCGAAGGTGAGATCAAGGGTTTTGCCTACGGCAACGATGAGCCTTGGAAGTCGGTGTTTTTCGACGATACTCCGGTGCAGAATCAGGACGGTTCGTTCAATTTTAAGGGCGTGGCAGGTTTTTTTCTGCGCGGCACGCCTGACCAGGGTTATATCCCGGGATTCGATGCCGTCGAACGTACGGTATCGGTCGGAGTCGAGGTCAAGAAGCACGCGGCGGCAGTGCGCGCGGTAACGGATGCGCGCGTATCCGGCTTGCGCGTTACAGTGGGTGTGGAGCGCAATGCGCATACGCAGGACAACGGCGATACGTTGGCGGCTCAAACCGCGCTGGTGGTGGAATTGGTCGGCAATTCGGGTGTGGTGAAGTCGCTGCCCGTGAGCTTTACGGAAAAATCGGGCGGGGTGTATTACGAAGACGTACTGTTTGACGAGTTGCCGTCTACTCCGTTCAATATTCGAGTGATTCGCGCGACGGAAGATAGCAGTAGCGACAGGGTGCAGAACAAGACGTTTTTCGCGTCATACACCGAAATAACCGATGCGAAATTGTCTTATCCATACACTGCAATCGCGGCAATCGCTGCGGACTCCGACCAGTTTGGCTCAAACAATCCGCGCCGAAACTACCTGATTGACGGGATGTTGCTGAATGTGCCGTCTAATTACGACCCTTCAACGCGTACCTATTCGTCGGCGGTGTGGGACGGATCGTTTAAAAAAGCTTGGTCTGATAACCCGGCATGGGTTTTTTACGATGTGCTGACGCAACCACGTTACTCGACGTTGGCACGTCGTCTGAAAGTGTCGGACATCGATAAGTGGACGTTATACCGCATTGCTAAATATTGCGATGAATTTGTCGATGACGGTTTTGGCGGAAAGGAACCGCGTTTTTCGGTCAACGCCTACCTGTCGGAGCGCAGACAGGCGGGTGAGCTGCTGAACGACCTTGCCAGCGTGTTCAGAGGCTTGCCGGTGTGGAACGGCCAGTCGTTTTCGTTGGTGATGGATGCCGACAGCGACCCTGTTGCTATTTATGCCAACGCCAATGTCAAGGACGGGCAGTTTATTTATTCTGGTGCAGCGTTGAAGTCGGTTACGACGGCGGCTTTGGTTCAGTATGCCGACCGGCACGACGGTTGGCGGATGAAAACGGAGTATGTGCAGAACAATGAGGCGGTACGGCGTTACGGTTTGAATGTGAAGCAAGTTCAGGCGTTCGGTTGTTCGTCGCGCGGTCAGGCGGCCCGCTTTGGGGAGTGGCTGATTCAGACGGCATTGCGCCAACAGGAGACAGTAACGTTTTCCGTGGGGCGCGAAGGCCTGCGTCATCTGCCTTACGATGTCATCCAAATTGCTGACAACGATTATGCGGGCGCTCAAATCGCAGGGCGCGTGCAAGCTGTCAAAACCTACAATAACGGCAAGCGCAAGCTATTGACGCTCGATCGCGCGTTCACGCAACGAGGCTGGTTCAAAGTGTCGTTATCGGACGGTGCGACGGTTCGAATGCAAAACGCCTATGCGACAGTATACGCCGGCGGTGTGTCGAAAAACGAAATCGAACTGTCGGATGCGTCCGTCCCTGTGTCGGAGGGCGATGTGTGGGCGATACACGGCAGCGTTAAGCCGCGCCTGTTCCGGGTGGTTGCCACAAAAGACAATGGCGATGGGACTTTTGAAGTTTCAGCGGTGTCTCACGCGCCGGACAAATACGCCGACGTAGATGCGTCCGCGTCATTTTCCGCCGAGAGCAGAACTACGCTACACGACCGCCTTGCCCGTCCGTCCTTACCTGAAATTGAGGAGCGGGAAGGCAGTGCGGTGCTGTCGTGGGATACGGAAGCGGCCAGCGGCGAAATCTTGGATTACGACGTTAAAGTTTTCCGCAACGGCAAGCTTTACCGCCATATTCCCGATGCGAAATCAGCGGATGTCGGGCTGGAAAATCTGCCGCTAGGCAGCTATCGGGCGGAAATTCGCAGTCGTAATGCACGCGGAGTGCTGTCAGACGCAGCCGTCAAATCATGGACCATCGATTACAGCGTTAATATGCTGCAAGCCGTAGCGAAGTTTAATGCCATCGATTTATCGTGGAATGTGCCGCAAGTTGCAGTGAATGCGTTGAATACCGAAATTTGGTACGGGACAACGGCGGATGTGCAGGGTATGAAGCGGTTGGCTGTGCTCCCATATCCGCAAAACACCTACACGATGGCCGGCGTTGCTGTAACCGATGTCTACTATTTTGCTGTGCGTATCGTTGATGCGCACGGTAACAGTGGTGAATATTCGTCGGTCGTCTCCGGCCGGTCCGACCCCAATCCCGCGCCTGCGTTAGCTCAAATCCAAGGTCAAATCGGACGCGATACGCTGTCTGATACGCTGTGGAATGAGTTTGGCATAGAGACGGATCAGCGAGCGAGAGCCGAATCCGCAAGGTTGCGCGGCGAACTTGTGCCTCAAATCAACGCTGCCAGCAGCAAAGCCAGCCAAGCTGAAACGAAGGCAGGTCAGGCTCAGTCTGCTGCCAGCCAAGCCGAAACGAAGGCAGGTCAGGCACAGACGGCTGCCAGCCAAGCTGAAACGAAGGCAGGTCAGGCACAGACGGCTGCCAGCCAAGCTGAAACGAAGGCAGGTCAGGCACAGACGGCTGCCAGCCAAGCTGAAACGAAGGCAGGTCAGGCACAGAATAAAGCCGAAGAAACCGCCCGAGCTCTGACGCAGTTGCAGCGGGGTCTGTTGAACGAAGAGCGTGTGAATGAGCTGATACGCAATTCCGTGCCCTCTGCATCGAACGCTTCTTCGGTTTTGGATACGCGCAACGATAACCGCCCGCCTTCTTGGTATTGGGCGAATTATCCGAAGCAAACGGTGTCCGAGTTCAAACAGTTAAGCAGAATCGGTTTGAATTTGACAGGCATAGGTGCTTATGGGGTGCTTACGACAGAAACAGGTTGGAGCGACCCGACAGGTGCGTCAATTACCCAAATCCTGCGTGTTTCAGACGGCAACGTGTACTACCGAGTGTCTGACGTGTCGTTCACAAGGAACGCAAACCGTACCTTTAATTACACGAAAGACGCATGGTCTGCTTGGAACGCGATGGAAACGGCGGTATCGGCAGAACGCCGTACAGAGGTTATCAAGACTGTTGCGGATAATGCCAAAAAACGCGCTGATGAAGCCTACAAACTTGCGGAGCAGGCTAAAAACTCAGCGGCGCAGAATGAAGTAACGCTGCGGGAAATTGACCGAAAAGTTACCCAATTCGGCAAAGACTCTCGGGCTGTGGCAACGACAGTGGCGAACTTGGAAAATGCCACAAGGTCTACCCTGACCTTAAAAACTGAAGCTCAGACAGCCAGTGGGCAAAAGGTAGTTACCGGTATTTCGCAGACGGCAGACGGAATAACGAATACCACTAAGGTAACAATACTGGCAGATAAGCTTGAGGTAGTCAGTGCCAACAGGGGGAATCCTGTGCAGCCGTTTGTGGTTAAAACCATAAACGGTCGCGCTCAGGTTGGTATCAACGGCGATTTGGTTGCCGACGGCACGATACAGGGAAGGCATATTGCGGCCGGGCAGACTTTGCAGTCCCCGACTATTGTCGCAGGTGCGTTGCGTATGGGGACTTTTTCGATGAATGCGGATGGTTCTTTTGAGTCATCGGCGAAAGAGGGCGCGGCTGGCATGAGCTTGCTCCAGTAT
Source organism: Neisseria cinerea (assembly GCF_900475315.1). NCBI lineage: Bacteria > Pseudomonadati > Pseudomonadota > Betaproteobacteria > Neisseriales > Neisseriaceae > Neisseria > Neisseria cinerea. Next base: position 522,770 of record NZ_LS483369.1, read on the forward strand.
GGTTTTGTCATTCGCGATGAGAAGGGGCGTATTCGTGCTGTATTAGGGAATAGGGATAAATTGAAATGAGTTACGGTTTATTCACATTTGATAAGGACGGCAACCCGTCTGATATTCATCTACAGTCTTCATTGGTTGTGGAGGGTGTCTTGTTTTTAGGTAATGCCCCAATGGGGTTGATTGCCTTGGATATGCTGTTCCCACGTCGGAATTTCTTTAAAGGGATTTTCCTCTTGCCGCAATCACATTCCATTGGGAATTGGCATACCGAGCATTTGAGTGTATCGAAGTTGCAAAACGGGACATTGCAATGGATACACTCTTATTACCATAAAAGACACTTCGGAGACCGTATTACAACGCATTGCGGGGCATTTGCAGGGAGGAGTTTGCTCTATGGCTACTTCAACTAGTGATGACGCTTGGGGGTTCTCTGTTTATAACGAGGCAGGTATTGATTTAGTCAATTTCGGATTATTCACACCAAAATATATCGGCAAACTGCATTTGCGGTTGCGCGAATCCGGCGGCGACCCTTTGGGCAACCTGCGAATCGTGGCTGAAAACGGGCGTGAAGTCGGGATAAACGATGGGTCTTTGAACGTGCCATTTGTCAACCTTATTGCCGGGTGGCCCTCAAGCCGCACCCCTGAACAGTCTTCAGGGTTTATGCCTAAGGGTTTTATATTTCAGGCACCAAACAGCGGCATTCGTCTGATGTTGCCTGTATTTGGGAACTCTGAACTTGCCTATGAAAATGTCAGGTTTGGATTACTGCCTGCTGTCATACACGGCTGGGGAAGTGGGTTTAACAAGGAAAAGATAGAGATGGCTGACTTGATGTGTAGGTCGTTGAAATCAGGTTCTGATATTTTACACGCCCACTTAGAGATGAAGCATAAAGACGGAACGCTGACAGATGAGGAGAAGTCTAAGTATGTAACGGGGCTTGAGTACGCAGCGCTGGGTAGGCATTACAACCCGACCGGAATGCCTTTCACCGCCTCATTCAGGAGCACCCGTATAGGTAATCATGATTTGGCAGGGTTTTCCGCCGTTAGTTTAGGCTGCGGCTATATGGTTGTCGATATGGCGGGGGGTACGGATTTAGAAATTTACTTTTATGAGACGGCAGGGTTGCCTTATAAATACCTATGCAAATGCTCCACGGTTATTGAGTATCAACCTTATGGTTTGTCCTTTTACCACCCCGAACCTCAGGAATTGAATTATGTGATGGCGAAGAAAGGAAGTCAGGCGGAAGTTAGTGACGGTTTTAACCGTTCGGTAACGTTTTCTGATTTGATAGTCGGTAAGGTCGAGAGGTCAAGGTGGTTTTTCCCGCGAGCTTCGCCGAATAACAGGTATTTCCCTGACACTGTTCCCGCCATTATCGATGCGTTGAGGAATGGGGAGAACTCGGAAAATCGTAGGAAGCTCACGAAATTCTTAGAAGGGGATGAAAATGCGGAATTAAAATACAGTCAGTACGATAGTTCCCTGCAACCGTTAAAACTACTGGGTGCGCCGAATCCAAAGGAAAGCGTAATTGTCAAACGGTCTGACTCTAACGGTATCTTCTACACGCTGTCAGGCGGGGATCTATCAAGAGCCGCGCAGCCTGTGGGGATTATGGGTTGGGACAATGTTGAGTATCACCGGGTCGGGTTGCCCGATGGTCTTGGGGTTGGCATTCATAGCCTGTTCCAGCGGGGGGAGTCAAAAAGTCCTTATTTTCCACTACTCCCTACACCTGCTGATACTTTCAGATGGGAGCTTGATAAGATAAAACCGTACCAACCGGTTTTAAACTACCGTTACTCTAATATGGTTGCCGACACCAATATTTACGACAAACAGTTTGATTTGACCGGGTGGCAGAAGTTGAAGGTTGGCGCGGTAAATCTGTTCAACAGTCGGATGGCATCGGATTTGACATATAGCTACCGTCAGTTCAACAAGGCTCAGGCGATTGCCCATGTCCCACGCAGCACTGACATCGTATTGGGTCATTATAAAAACCCTGTTTCGGAAACGAATTATTATGATGGAGAAATCCGCGAAGCCGAGCGGCGTGCAATGGAGGCTCGTTTGCAGTTTGAAGCCCGGCGGGAGCATGAGGCAGCAATGTGGGAAACCCAAATGGAGGCTGACAAGTGGGACGCTGAAATTAATGAGTTTAAAGCGAAAATGGGTATGCTTGAGCAGATTGCAAAGATTGTCAATACCAATAATTCACAGTATTGGCAGATGCCTTTTTGGGGAATGTGGTCTTATAGGCATAGTGATGATTTAGAGTTGTTTTGCGCAGTGAGTGAAAGCATTGAAGAAACACGAATACCGCTGTCTGATCAGTGGTTGTGTTGCAGAAGGCCTGATATTTGATTTTAACCGCCGTCTTTCAGACGGCATTTTTATTTTCCAGGAGGATTTTTTATGTCTGAATCAGCTAAACATATTACCGGTATTCTTATTGAATTTGAGGATGAGGCAACGGGCGTTCCTTCGTCCTTCCACTCCGTTACTGGGTTGTCGTTTGACTACACATACCGATACTACACCGTAACATTGGGAAGTTGGTACAACAAGGCGGCGTTTGAAAAGGGACGGTCGCCTGTCGGCTCTGTTCAGTTGCAGTTAAGCGAAGCTCCTCCCCGTAATGTTGATGTGATTGACTGGGTTTTGCAGCAAGTCGTGTCTCAGCAAGGGGGCGATAACCGTTTTTCGGGCGCAGAACTGGTCTACGCAGAATAAGTTTTCAGACGGCATGACCGCCGCAGGGCTTTGGCTTTGCGGCGGTTGTTTTTGGGTGTGTTTTATGAACAGGTTAGCTTTCTTACTAGATTGGCGGTCGCTGCCCTCCCGTTTTCAGGCGTGGTTGTTCGGCACGGGGACACGGGCTTTAGAGATGGTCAGCGGCTTGGGGTTGTTGGGTTACGCGGCTGTCTTCGCGCTCTCTCCCGACGATATTTATTCATGGCGGATTTACTACAAGTTCCACAACCTGCCTGAAATATGGCTGGTCGCCGTCTTCGGCGCGGTGGGGCTGCTTCAGACGGCATTGCTGATGTTTCGCGGCTTTCGGGCGAACGTTGCCAGCGCGTACCTGCTGACTTTGGCAGGTTTCATCTGGTTTCTTGTGTCTGTCGCGTTTTGGGGCGCATATCCGCCGGCACATACGGGGATGGTTATTCCGCCGCTGTTGGCGTTCCTCTGTGCGTTGGCAGGCAACAACACGCTGAAGTTTTTGTTCACGAAAGGGAAAGATGAGGTGGCTTGAATGGGTTTCATGCAGTTCGGGCTGCTCTTCGCGGCGGCAGGCGGTGTATTGGGCGGCGTGTGGGCAAGCCTTCAGGAACACGACCGCCCGATGCAGGCTGTTCTGGAGGCTTTTATTTCTGCAATCGCGGCGGCGGCTGTGGCCGAACGTTTCGTGCCGATGAATCAGGTGTGGACGTGCGCGGCGGCAGGAGTGTTCGTGGGCATTATGACGGGTCATGCGCTCGATACGGTGCGCGCGCTTGCGCCTAAGGTTTTACGCGGTTACTTGGGCGGCTTGGCTGAAAAGGTAACGGGCGTGAAAGACGGAGGGTCTTCGGATGGAAAAGATTAATTTCGAGTGGTATCGGGGCGATGACGAAACGGAGACGTTGGTTTTTGAGTCGGAGGGCGAGCCTGTCGACTTCACGGGCTGCTCGTTCGATATGGACATCGTGCCGGAAATGGGAGGTAGCCGTCGGATACACCTAAGCCTTTCAGACGGCATTGCGGTTAACGGAAACCGCGTACAAATCACGGTGTCGCACGACAAGACGGACGGCGCGATGTGGCAGTACGCCGCCTACGACTTGCAGATGACGGACGGTACGGGGCGCGTGAAGACGTTGTGTTTTGGGCGCATCCGCCTGTTGCACGATGTTACGCGCCAAGTGTGAAAGGAGGCAGTGTGAAAACCGAGCGTGAAGTGAAAGTGTCTGTGGTTCGGAAGCCCGACATCACGGTACGGCTTGAGCCTTGTGCCAAGCCTTTTGTGCCGCCCGACGGTGTGGTCAAGATTCCGTCTCTAGCGGATTTGATTTTTAGTTACAAACTGGGAGCTTTATAAGTGAGTGATTTGAATAGTGAGTTGAGTACGTTATTAAAAAACATAGTCCAATTTCTTGGTGAGCAGGATAAAGACTTAAAAACCACGCTGCTCGCCAGCATCGGCACGGCGAAGGCGGAAGCGATTGAAGCCGCCTCTACCGCCGTCGCTACCCTCAGAACCGAGCTGGTCGACGGCGCGCCTGAATCTTTGGACACGTTCAAAGAGCTTGCCGCCGAGCTGAATCGCCTGAAAGAGGGCGGCAGCAGCACGCCTGAGGCTTTGTTGCAGAAAATCACGGAAATCAAAAACACCGTAGACCGCATCCAAGCCGACCTCAACGGCATCACGCTTGAAGGCTTGCAAAACGCCTACCGGGCGGCTCAGGCTTAAGGTTTCACGGGGAAGCCCCGCGCTTCCCCATAGGGAGTAAGACATGAGTTTAAAAAATGTGCTGGAGGCCCATTCTGGTTTCGTTGCCGCCGAAATCGCGGCGGCAGGGGTGTTGAAGGGCGACGGCAGACCTGACCTGAAGCCAGAAATGGACGGCAAGCCGAAAGGCACGCTCTACAAAGACAACGCCGTTACCGACGGCGCGGTGCTTTGGCTGAAAACGGGCAACGGCAGGAATTGGAAGGTTGTCAGCGGCGATACGGGATGGCTCAAATTGAAGAAAACCGCATCCCTGTTCGGCAACGTGTTCATCAAGATTCGCCGCATCGGCGATACCGTGTTCTACGCCTTCGGCGGCGGCTCGTGGGGCTGGTTCGGCATCGTCAGACGGGGCGCGCCCGGTTTCGCCGGGCATGGTGCATTTAAAGAGAAGGGCGTGAGAATTATTCCACCTGGCGGTATTCCCGAGGGTTTTCGCGCCACCGATTCTCTGGTGGGCAACATCTACAAGGACGGAGCGAGCCTGTACGGCACGATTTATTTGGGCGGCATGAGCGATTCCAATTTCATCGCATTGGGTTTTCAAGAGAACATCCCGACCGACCGGGACACGCCCGACATCCGCGTTTCCGCGCTTAACTACCCGACCGACCAAGCATGGCCGCGTTTGGACGTGTTGAGGAATCAGGGCTTTATTTATTAAGAGGTTTTTATGGAAGAGAACCAAGCATTACCCGATCGCCCCCCCACGCCGTACCACATCTGGGACGGCGGCCAGTGGCTGCTGCCCGAAGCGGTACGCGAAACCGCCCGCTATTGGGCGGCGGCGGAAAAGTGGGAGGAAATCAAACAGAAACGACACGCCAACCGGCACGGCGGCGTGTTTGTCGATTCAATCGGCAAATGGTTTCACAGTACGGAGGAAGCGAGACAAAAGTACACCTTCATGCGAACGCTGACTCAACTCCCGCCTAATTTGGTGTGGAGTACGATGGATGGAGAAATCGTTAAGTTCACGCGCGAGCTATTAGACGAATTGAGCCTCAAGATGTTGACCGACGAACAGAAAGACTTTGCCAACGCTCGCCAACATAAAAAACTTTTAGGGCAGTCTCCCGAACCGTGGAACTACGACTATTCGGGCGGTTGGATGAAAATTTATCAGGAGGAATCATGACTCAAAAAACGCTGTACCTCGCCCTGTACAAGGGTAACCGCGAGGGCTGGGGCATTGCCTCGATTAAAGCCCGTTTCGGCGACTGGATAACCCGAAAAATCACGCGCGGGATTTATTCCCATTGCGAAATTGCCTACCCACTGCCCAGCGGCGGCTATGCCTGCTATTCGTCCTCGATACGCGACGGCGGCGTGAGAATGAAGGTGATGCCGTTGCCGTCTGAAAAGTGGGATTTGATACCGCTGGAAACCGTGCCCGCCGCCGACCTTGACCGCGTTTGGCAGGCGGCGCGGGGTAAAAAATACGACTGGGCCGGCGCAATCGGCACGGTTTTGAAAATCCGCCAAAGCGCAAACAAATGGTTCTGCTCCGAGTTTTGCGCGGCAGTCATGGGCATAGAAGATGGCTGGCGGTTCTCACCGAACGACTTGGCTGCGTTGGCGAAATCAGGGGCATTTTAGAAAGGTTTTGAAATGAAAGAATTGGCATGGCTTGCCGAAGCCAGAAAACATATCGGCTTAAAAGAAATTCCCGGCGCGAAAAACAACCCTGTCATTCAGGCATGGCTGAAGGACTTGGGCGCGTGGTGGAAGGATGACGAAACGCCGTGGTGCGGCGTGTTTGTTGCCCATTGCCTCAAGGCAGGCGGGCGCGATTTGCCTAAAAACTGGTTTCGCGCTAAAGAGTATGAAACTTTCGGTTTGCCGCTGAAACAGCCTGCCTACGGCTGCGTGGTTACGTTCACGCGTCAAGGCGGCGGTCATGTCGGTTTCGTCGTTGGCGAAGACGGCAAGGGAAACCTGCTTGTATTGGGCGGCAATCAGTCAAACGGCGTGAACATTGCGGCGTTCCCGAAATCACGGGCGACAAGTTACCGCTGGCCGTCAAAAGGCGGTCAACTGCTGCCGCCTGACCCGTCCCGATACGTGCTGCCAAAGGGAATTGCGGCGGCAAGCAAAAGCGAGGCGTGAATAATTATTGAGTTATTAAATAAAACTTAATAACTGAACCGTCAACTTCGGGTTGACGGTTGACTGTATTACAGCATTGATGCCGTCTGAAGGGCTTTCAGACGGCATTTCTGTTTACCTTACCGTAGCCTTGCTGTAAATGCCTTCAAGACATCCGGCTATGCGGTCGGAGGTATCTTTGTCCGCATATCCCCGCAACACTTCGAGGGCTGCGACGGTTCTTTTCAGGATTGAACGGGTTTCGTGCCAAACCGTCCACATCGTAACCGCCTGTCTGTTGCCAAGCTGTTTGAGCGGCGCGGAGATGTCTTTGCCCAATTCAATCATCCATGTGCCGTAATAAACCATAGCGGCAATGTCGGCTAAAGAGTTGTTGTCGATGGGCAGTTTCGGCTCGGCTTTGGGCGGTGCGTCCAACACTTCGCCGTACAGCACGCCGTTTTCAACTGCCACGCGGCTCATCACGCTTAAAACTTCGGGGAACTGTTCGGCAGGCACTTCTTTGTAGCTGCATCCGAACTTGCTTTTGACGGCAGACCAAAGGGTAATAGCGATACGCGCCTGCGCTTCTTTGGGTGCTGATTTGGTCAGGGCGTTGTGCAGTTTTTTGACGGCTTCGATTTGTTCGCCGGTCAAACCGTCGGGCAGGGCGCGGGTGGGTTTGGGGTGTCCAACCCTTGGATTGAAGTGTTCGTTCAACACTCGGAAACATTCGCGCTGGTAGGTCAGCAGGCGGGAACGGATTTCGGGTTTCACCCGCCGCGCATCGACGCCGAACAGCCAGCCGTTGAGGTAGTCGAGGGGTAGGCATGCGGTTTCATAGGTTTTACCATCGGTGGCAGGTATGGTCATCATGACCATACCTGATTTTAAGATTTCACTGCGTTGGATTTTTTTATATTGTGAAACCCAATCCAAGCCGATATTTTCGACTATCGGCTTCATGGCGACGTAGTGTTGGTTGTTGTGGGAAAAGACGGGCACGGTTTGACCGTGGAAAGAGATATTTTGAACTTGGTTCATGATGGTTTCCTAGTTTAGTTTCGAAAGACCCAAATGGGCGGTCGGGAGGTTCGAAAACCTACTAGAAAAGGCCGGCGTTATTCCCCTCGCGGGTATTGTATTCCGCACCCTCCCGACCATAGGAAACCAGTTCGGATATATCGAAACAAACAACCAAACAAGGAAACTATGGACATGAAAAAATCACATTGACGGAGTGATTGCCGTTCTAGTAGAGGTTTTCGACGCCTCGTGAACCAAACTATACAAAAAAACCGCCTTCGTGTAAAGCGGTTGAAGAGAGCCTTTTATTTTGACAGGAGGTAGGATGAACGCCAAAGAATTTTGTGAAAAGCAAATCGCCTATTGGCTGAATGAGAGCCGAAATGCGAGCGATCGTGCCGATTTGAAGGCCTTTGAATTTGCCGAACGGGAATTGGCGAATTATCGGGAAATGTTGAAACAAATATTGAAACGTTATGCCGTCTGAAGCCTTGTTCAGACGGCATTTCTGTTTACCTTACCGTAGCCTTGCTGTAAATGCCTTCAAGACATCCGGCTATGCGGTCGGAGGTATCTTTGTCCGCATATCCCCGCAACACTTCGAGGGCTGCGACGGTTCTTTTCAGGATTGAACGGGTTTCGTGCCAAACCGTCCACATCGTAACCGCCTGTCTGTTGCCAAGCTGTTTGAGCGGCGCGGAGATGTCTTTGCCCAATTCAATCATCCATGTGCCGTAATAAACCATAGCGGCAATGTCGGCTAAAGAGTTGCCGTCGATGGGCAGTTTCGGCTCGGCTTTGGGCGGTGCGTCCAACACTTCGCCCGTCAAGCCTGTGTGCAGGGTCAGCGCGTGGGCATAGGCGACGGCTTCGGGCAGCTTTTCGGCGGGGATGTCTTCGATGGCTTCGACGTTGAAGCGTTGGTGAATCATACTGTACGCGGAGGAGTAGTCTATGCCTTTGCGTCCGACAAGCGCGGCAACGGCTTGGCGCAATCCGGTACGGTCGTCAGCGGTGGTTTTGGCAGGCTTGATGCCGTCTGAAACGGTGTTGTTTAAATCTAGAATAGCTTTACTCATGGCATTGAAGGCTTCGATATAGGCAATTTTAATTGCCATCGCCTGTTTGCCTGTGAATCCCATCACTAGCAACATAAAACCGTCTTTGGTCAGTTCGTAGCTTTTTGTTTCGCGAAAACCGAAGCCTGTCTTTACCTGTTTTGCTTTGGGCTTAAAATTAAGCTCAAAGAAAGAAGCCTTGATTTCTTTAGAGATTTGTTCAATTCGCGCCAACAGGTTTTTATGCTCTTTCCCGAATGCTTGGGCTACAAATTCGCTGGTGGTTACGATTTGGGAATTTTGGATTTGGACAAAATTTTGAAAGTTGATTGAAATTGCGTTCATACTGAACTCCGTAAGTTTAGGATTAAAAGAATACCCAAGGAATGGGTGGGGGTGTCCTACGTCTTACGAACGCCGGGTCGTTGCCGATACCCGCACCCCCGTAAACTTTTAATCCTATCGCTATCGAAACAAACAACCAAGGAGCAACAGAATGAAATTCGGGAATGTGTAGATATGAAAAAACCGACAACAGGTCGGGTGCTGCGTAAGAGTAGGAAATTCGATAATAGTTTTTTTCGGTTGAGACTGTCAATAGGTAACTGAAAAATCCAGTGTGCAAAATCTCATAGTGAAACAAAATCAAATACCTATACCACTCCTCAAAATTGAGGAGTGAAACAGAATCAATGGCTTATTGTTTTATTTCATGTTCCTCAAATTTGAGGAACAAATAAAAATCAATATTTTATCTTCTCAAAAATCCAAGCCGCGCGTTTGCGTCAAGTTCAGACGGCATAAAGCAGCCCGCAGGCTGCGTACAATATATTTTTAACTAGTAATTTATTATTTGCAAATATATTACTTGCAATATATAATTTGCACATATTTTCAATAGGAGAAAAGTAATGTCAAAAACTCAATCAGTAACAGGCCGTGCTATTGGCGGGAAAGTCAGAGCAGAGAAAATGACACCGGAGCAACGCAAGGAACAGGCGGCTAAAATGGTAGCTGCTAAGCAAGCTAAGGCAGCAATGCCGAAAGTGATTCACAAGAAATTGCCTTTAATATTGGGAGATGTTCAGATTCCATGTGCCGTTATTCAATATCCAAATGGCGAAGTAAAGCGCGTTTTGACTGAAAACGGTATCCTGACAGCTATCTACGGCAAAGCAGGGATGGCATCTGGCGCTTCAAAAAGAAGCCGAGAAAAAGCGTTGAACAACGGCATGGCCCCTATGCCGTTATTTCTATCCCCAGAACGACTTAGACCACTGATTCTAGAAGATGAAACGTTATCGGCCCTACTGCTAAAAATAGAGTACATGGACGATAAGGAAATAGTCAGTGGATATGATGCCTCTATTCTGCCATCTGTCTGTGAGATATGGCTTAAAGCTAGGGATATGGGAATTTTGCAAAGCCAACAGTTAGGTCGAGCGCAAAAAGCTGAATTGTTAATGCGAGCATTGGCTCATATAGGCATTATTGCTCTTGTTGATGAGGCAACTGGCTATCAAGACGTACGATCAAAAGATGCCCTTGCTAAAATCCTTGAGGCTTTCGTTGCGAAAGAGCTGCAGCCTTGGGTTAAAACATTCCCTTTGGAATATTATAAAGAGCTTTGCCGGTTGTATAACGTTCCTTTCCCTCCGCTTAAGAACAACCAATTCCCGCAGTTCTTCGGGCATATTACCAACAACGCTATATATACCCGTCTTGCTCCAGAGCTACTGCCTGAGTTGAAAAAAGCGGCCAGCAAACAGGAGAAAAAAGCCAAACTACATCAACTTTTAACGCAAGATGTCGGGCATCCGAAACTGAAGGAGCACCTGGCTTCCGTCGTTACGTTATTGAAGTTGGCCAAAGATAAGGATGACTTCAGCCGTATGCTAGATATTGTCCATCCCAAACTAAATAACACCATACCGCTTGATTTGGGCGAGTAAAAAGCAGCCATCTCCTACATAAAGAACCCCCTGCATATGCAAGGGGTTTTGTTACCTTATTTGGGTTTGCGTTTAAAATTCTCGCAAACTATCCGTGAGATGGCGGGTCAGCAGGGGGGTAGCGATAGCACCATCATCATCAATTCGACAGGCGGCGACTTCATCCATAAAAAGGATTTGGCGAAGCTGTTGAAACAGATGAAACGGGACTTTAAATTTGTCTGAGAAAATGCCGTCTGAAGATTCAGACGGCATCGCCCCCGCCGTTTGCCAGCAAAAAACCGCCAAGTTTTCGGCTTGGCGGCGGTCGGGCTATTTTAAGAACTCTTTTCGGATTTGTTCTTTAACCCATTGGGAAAAATCAATTTTATTTGCAAACTCGAGTAAATCTTTCTCGGTTTCGTTGTTAAAAGAGACATTTTTTATCGTCCGTTTGGCTGCCGCCCGTTTGCGGTATTCCGCCAGTTTTTCATCAACCATAGGGAATCCTTGATTTTTAAAACCGTTGTAGTAAAATGGCTCGTAGAAAGGTTGGCGAAAGGGGCGCGGTGCTCTGCCACCCCTTGTTATTTCAGTTTTTCATTAGTAGGCCGGAGAGCAAACTAACAAAAGAAACAGGAATAAAATAACTTTCGCCATTTCTTCAAGCCTCCTTTCTATCCGATAAGCCCCCGAAGTTGCCGCTTCGGGGCTTTGCTTTATCGAATAGATGTATTATATTATGTATAGACATAATTATCAAGCGTTTTATGCGAAAATCCGCCTTTGTATAAGGCAATTGTAGAAAGCTTTTTATTTTGACAGGGTACAGAAATGACCGCCGAAGAATTTTGTGAAAAGCAAATCGACTATTGGTTGAACGAGAGCCGTAAGGCATCAGATAACGCCGATTTGAAGGCCTTTGAATTTGCCGAACGGGAATTGGCGAATTATCGGGAAATGTTGAAACAAATATTGAAACGTTATGCCGTCTAAATCTTCAGACGGCATTGACCGTAAAAACAAGCCGCCATATTTCAGGCGGCTTGTTTTTTTATTCCTCATCGTCATATTTTTTGAAAATATTTTTATTTTATTTGCACCTTTTTTGCACCTTTTTTTATAAATATTATTCAAATATTTGATTTATATATTAATTTAATAAAATATCACATGACCTTGCATAGGGGCAAGGATGATTCGGGTTTTTTGTTTGGGTTCGTTTGTTTGTCTGTCAATCATGATTTGGGTAGGTATAGTGGATTAAATTTAAACCAGTACAGCGTTGCCTCGCCTTGCCGTACTATTTGTACTGTCTGCGGCTTCGTCGCCTTGTCCTGATTTAAATTTAATCCACTATATTTGGTTCAAACAATGCCGTCTGAAGGCTTTCGGCGTTCAGACGGCATTTCCGTGTCCGTTTTTACAGCAACACTTTCTCTACGCCGCCGTTGTTGGCTTTTTTCACGAACTCATCCAGCCAGTTTTCGCCGAGGATGTGTTTCGCCATTTCGATAACGATGTAGTCGGCAGGCATATTGTTGTCGTCGGCGTAGCGGCTCAAGCCTTGCAGGCAGGCTGGGCAGGTGGTGAGCATTTTCACAGGTTCGCCCTGCGGCAGCTCTTTGAGGTTTTTCTCGATTTCTTCCTGCTTGCGGAATTTGACTTGGGTGGCGATGTCGGGGCGTTTGACGGCAAACATGCCGGATTCGCCGCAGCAGCGGTCGCTTAAGACGACTTTCTGCCCCATGAGGCTGCTGGCCATTTGGGTGGCGTTCATGGTTTTGATGGGCGTGTGGCAGGGGTCGTGATAGAGGTATTGCTGACCTTTCACGCCGTTTAGTTTCACGCCTTTTTCAAGCAGGTATTCGTGGATGTCGATGATGCGGCAGCCGGGGAAGATTTCTTCGAAGCGGTATTTTTCGAGCTGGTCGTAGCAGGTGCCGCAACTGACGACGACGGTTTTAATATCGAGGTAGTTGAGGGTGTTCGCCATGCGGTGGAAGGCAACGCGGTTGTTGGTGCTCATTTCTTCGGCTTTAGCCTTATTGCCTCCAGCGTCTTGCGGATAGCCGCAACACATATAGCCGGGCGGCAGGACGGTTTGTACGCCGACGTGCCAGAGCATGGCTTGGACGGCGAGTCCGATTTGGCTGAACAAACGCTCGGAACCGCAGCCGGGGAAGTAGAACACGGCTTCGGCATCTTCGGGCGCGGCGGGGTTGCGGATGATGGGGATGCTTTTGTCGTCTTCTATGCCGAGCATGGAGCGCGGTGTTTTGGCAGGTACGCTTTTGGGCAAAGGACGGTTGATGAAGTGGATGATTTGTTCTTTGACCGGAGCGGTGCCGACGGTGGCTTTGGGTTCGGCTTTTTGCTTTTTGGTACCGACGGGCAGCAGTTTGCCAATTTTGTAAGCGAAGTTCTGCGCAGGGAAACCGGTTTGTATCATGGCGGCGCGCAGGGCTTTGATGGTTTTAGGGCCGGTGGCGTTTAGGAATGCCATGCCCATCGATGCGGCGGGTGCAAAGCGTTTATGACCGGAATCGGCAAGGTAGTTGCGGATGGCTACGGTTACGTCGCCGAAGTCGATGTTGACGGGGCAAGGCTTGACGCAGCGGTGGCACACGGTGCAGTGGTCGCCGATGTCCATGAGTTCTTCAAAGTGTTTGATGGAAACGCCGCGGCGGGTTTGTTCTTCGTATAAGAATGCTTCGGTCAACAGCCCCACGCCGAGGATTTTGTTGCGCGGACTGTACAGCAGGTTGGCGCGCGGAACGTGGGTGGAGCAAACAGGTTTGCATTTGCCACAGCGCAGACAGTCTTTGACGGAATCGGCAATGGTGCCGAGGTCTGATTTTTCCATAATCAGAGATTCCGCCCCCAAAAGCTCGAAAGACGGCGTGTAGGCGTTGCGCAGGTCCGAGCCTTTCATCAGTTTGTGACGATTGAAGGTATGTTTCGGATCGACTTGGTTTTTATAGTTCCAAAACGGTTGCAAATCTTCATCGGTCAAAAATTCGAGCTTGGTAATGCCGATGCCGTGTTCGCCGGAAATTACGCCGCCGAGCGAACGGGCGATTTTCATGATGCGTTCGACCGAACGATAGGCCGTCTGAAGCATTTCGGCATCGTCTGAGTTAACCGGAATATTGGTGTGAACGTTACCGTCGCCGGCGTGCATATGCAGGGCAACGAAGACGCGGCTGCGTACGGTTTTAGCGTGGATTTTGCCCAAGCCTTGGATAATTTTGGTATCGGTTTTGCCGCTGAAGATTTCAGAAAGCGGCTTCATTACGTCCGCTTTGACAGACACGCGCAGGCGGAAATCGCGGAAGGCAATAAAGCAACTTTCATTGTCTTTGGCTTCGGGAGCAGCGTGGACGGCTGCGCCGTAGCGAGCTTTATAGTCGGCAAGTGGCGCATCTAAGTTAGCAAGCAGCCATTCCCAACGCGCTTTGACAGCGGAAACGTGGGCTAGGGCGTGTTTGCCGCGTTCGCCCAACAGTTCGGCGGTTGGAAGGTCTGTTCCCATTTTGTCGATGGGGAGTTTGCCGGACAGATATTGCTCCAAGGCGGCACAGAGTTTGAGTTTGTTTTGGATGGAAAGCTCAATGTTGATGCGTTCGATGCCGTCTGAATACTCGCCGAGCCTTTCGAGTGGGATTACCACGTCTTCGTTGATTTTAAAGGCGTTGGTGTGTTTTGCGATGGCGGCGGTGCGGCTGCGGTCGAGCCAGAAGGTTTTGCGCGCTTCAGGCGATACGGCGATAAAGCCTTCGCCGTCGCGGGCGCGGGCGAGTTCGCAGATGTGTTCGGCGGCTGCCTCTACGGCGGCTTCGTCGTCTGAAACCACGTCCGCCAGCAAGACCATTTTCGGCCGCCCCTTACCTGCCGCTTTGGTGGCGTAGCCGACGGCGCGGACATAACGCCAGTCCAAATGCTCCAAACCCGCCAACCGCACGCTGTCGTGGGCAAGCAGGAAATCGCGGATTTCGACGATGGACGGCGTGGCGGTGGCGACCGTGCCGAAAAACTCCATGCACACGGTGCGCGTGTGTTTCGGCATTTTGTGCAACACAAAGGCGACGCTGGTGATGATGCCGTCCGTGCCTTCTTTCTGCACGCCGGGCAGGCCGCTCAAGAATTTGTCAGTAACGTCTTTGCCCAAACCGACTTTGCGGAATTTGTGACCGGGGATTTCCAAACGTTCGGTTTTAACGATATTGAGGCCGTCTGAATCCAGCGTGTGAACGTCGAATACGGCGGTTTCTTCGTCGTGGATTTTGCCGAAATTGTGGCGCACGCGCTCGATGCGCAGCCATTCGCCCTGCGGGTTGACCATTTGCCAGTAGGCGAGGTTGTCCAACGCCGTCCCCCACAGCACGGCTTTTTTGCCGCCCGCGTTCATCGCCACATTGCCGCCCACGCATGACGCGTCGGCAGAAGTCGGATCAACGGCAAACACCAAACCCGCCTGATGCGCAGTTTCTTCCACCCGCCGCGTGACCACGCCCGCACCGCAATGGATAATCGGATGCTTGCCGTCTAAGCCTGTCAGCTCGACAAATTCCACGCCGCGATGCTTGTCGAGTTTTTCGGTATTGATGACTGCGCTGTTTGCGTCCAAAGGTACTGCACCGCCGGTATAACCCGTGCCGCCGCCGCGTGGAATAATGACCAAATCCAGCTCGATTAAGGCACGCACCAAAGGCGCGATCTCTGCCTCGGTATCAGGATTGACGACGACAAATGGATACTCCACGCGCCAGTCGGTTGCATCGGTAACGTGCGTTACGCGAGCCAAGCCGTCAAACATAATATTGTGCGGCTTGGTGATTTTGCTCAAACGTTCCAAAATCTGCCGCCGCTTTTGGCGCGTTTCGTCAAAGCTGCCGTCAAAACGCTCGACTGCCTTTTCCGCCGCCACGACCAATACATCAACTTGCGGATTGTCGTCGCGGCGTTTGCGTATTTCGTTCAAACGGTGGCGCATTTCCCGCACCAGCGCAGCGCGGCGTTTCGGATGCTCCAGTAAATCATCGACCAGATACGGATTGCGCACGACCACCCAAATATCGCCCAACACTTCAAACAACATCCGCGCCGAACGTCCTGTTTTGCGTTGACCGCGCAGGTCTTGCAGGATTTGCCACGCTTCATCGCCCAACAGGCGGATGACGATTTCGCGGTCGGTATAAGAAGTATAGTTGTAGGGAATTTCCCGAATACGCTGCGGGGCGGTAGTCGTGGTCATGGCGTGTCCGTGTTTGGTTGTTTTTATTTGAGCGTGTCCGAACGGTCGGTTGCAGACAAATTTTGAAAGGCAATAATGTAGTTTAATTCTTAATATTTTTCAATGCCGAAACAGGAAATACCCTTATAGAAACAAAATGACGCTTTGAAAAATTGTTGACAATATTATCGGACATAAGTTTTAGACAGTGTTTCCGGCGTATGACCGTATCAAAACGGTTGAGTTTTTCACAAAACCCGTTATAATGCCGTTTCTCTGAGGCGGGTCTCTCCGCATGGTCAGTCGGAACAACGGGTCAGGGGCGGAAGCCAGCAGCCCACTCCGATACGCCAGTGCCGGAGGTTTGGCTCGCCACCCTATTTGAAACGCCGGAATCTGAAAATTCCGGCGTTTTCCTTTATGTCGCTGCAGCGTATACGATAACGCCCTTTCAGACGGCATTTTCTTTACTTTGCCATAACGTATAACTACAATGTGAAAACAATTCCAATGTGCATATGCACCTGCCGACAATTTTAAGGAAACTGCCATGAGCGCATCACAATTACTGTCAAGCCTGACCCAAATCACCGGCGAAAAATACATTATTACCGACCCCGCGAAAACCGAACAATACCGCCAAGGCTACCGTTTCGGCGAGGGCAGGGCGTTGGCGGTGGTTCGCCCCGGAACCATTCTGGAAATGTGGAAAATTTTGCAGGCCTGTGTTGAAGCGGACGTGATTGTGATTACGCAGGCGGCGAATACCGGTTTGACGGGCGGTTCGACCCCCGACGGCAACGATTACGACCGCGACATCGTGATTGTGAACACCATGCGGATGAACATCATTCAAACCATCAACAACAACGAACAAGTCGTCTGCCTGCCCGGTTCTACCCTGAACCAGCTCGAATTACTGCTGAAACCTTTGGGGCGCGAACCGCATTCGGTCATCGGCTCATCCTGCATCGGCGCGTCCGTCTTGGGCGGCGTGTGCAACAACTCCGGCGGCGCATTGGTGCAGCGCGGCCCTGCCTACACCGAAATGGCGCTGTTCGCCCAAATCAACGAAGAGGGCAAGCTGGAGCTGGTCAACCATTTGGGCATAGATTTGGGTAGTACGCCCGAAGAAATCCTGACCAATCTTCAAGGTCATCATTATCAAAACAAAGACATTACGCAAGATGCTGGCAAAGGACACGACCACGCCTATTGTGAACACGTCCGTCAAGTGGACGAGCCGACTGCCGCGCGTTTCAATGCCGACCCGGCGCGCCATTACGAAGCGTCCGGTTGCGCGGGCAAACTGATGGTTTTCGCCGTCCGTTTGGACACCTTCCCGCAAGAGAAGCAAACCGCCGTGTTCTACATCGGTACCAACGACATCAACGAACTGACCGACATCCGCCGCGCCGCCTTGGGCGAATTTGAAAGCCTGCCCGTTTCCGGCGAATACATCCATCGCCACGCTTTCGATATTGCCGACGTGTACGGTAAAGACACATTCTACGTCATCAAGAAATTCGGTACGCACCAACTGCCGAAATTATTTGATTTCAAAGCTAAAGTTGACCGATTCGGCAAAAAGGTCAGCTTCCTGCCCAAACATTTTTCCGATAAGGTTATGCAGTTCGTCAGCAAATACCTGCCCGACCACCTGCCCAAATCCATGCGCGATTACCGCGACAAATACGAACACCATCTGATTCTGAAAATGGGCGGAAAAGGCGTGGATGAGGCGCGCGCGTTCTTAAAAGAATATTTTGCCCACCACGGCGGCGCGTTTTTTGAATGTAACGCCGAAGAAACCCAAGCCGCGATGCTGCACCGTTTCGCCGTCGCTTCCGCCGCCATACGCTACCGTTCCGTACACGACGACGAAGTGGAGGACTTGGTTGCGCTCGACATCGCCCTGCGCCGCGACGACCGCGACTGGTTTGAAAAACTGCCGCCGGAAATCGACAATAAAATCATACACAAGCTCTACTACGGACATTTCATGTGCCACGTTTTCCATCAGGATTACATCATCAAAAAAGGCAACGACTGCATGGCATTGGAACACGAAATGCTGCATCTCTTAGACCAACGCGGCGCGCAATATCCCGCCGAACATAACGTCGGTCATTTATACGAAGCCAAGCCTGCGCTCAAACAGTTCTACCGTAAACTCGACCCGACCAACAGCTTCAACCCGGGCATCGGCAAAACCAGCAAGAAGAAAAACTGGGCGGAATAAGCGCATCCGGTTCGGACTCAAACCATGCCGTCTGAAGGCAAGACACCGTTCAGACGGCATTGTCAGGTTTGAAGCTCCCCGTCGGGCAATCGCTTTCAAGCCATATGCCGGCACACGGGTGCGCCCCTTTCGGCAGCCGTACCCCGGGATTTTGCCCGGGAGACGGGTTTGAAGCATTAAGGAATAAGATGAAACAATATAAAATCTACACACATCCCGCCCTGCCGTATGAAGCCGTCAAACAGGGCTGGTCATGGCTGGGTCTTTTGTTCGGCACGCTGTGGGCGTGTTTCAAGAGAATGTGGGGTTTGGGGCTGGGGCTGACGGGCGCGATGTTCGTGTTGGCAGTGTTTGCCCAACTGGTTTACGGCGACACGCCCGCCACAGACTCGGCGTTTAACGTATTGGGTTTGGCCGTTTCCGTATGGTTTGGGGCGAGAGGCAACAATCTTTACGCCCAACACCTTCTGTCGCGCGGTTACACCGAACTGCCCGAAACGGTTGAGGCAGCAAATCCCCAAGCCGCATTGGCGCAATATTTCGGGCGCGAAGGCCGATAAGCGCGTTTTCTTTTCCATCATGCCGTCTGAAAAATGTTCAGACGGCATTTCTTATAACTTTTCGTTTGCAGCACATAACCAATCAGTCTTTCCCATTTCATTCCGAAATGCGTACCATGCGTCCATCCCTTCAATAATATTGCAAACAAGGAAAGAAACATGGCACGTTTAACCGTACACACCCTCGAAACCGCTCCCGAAGCCGCCAAACCGCGCGTAGAGGCCGTACTTCAAAACAACGGCTTTATTCCCAACCTCATCGGCGTGTTGGCCAATGCCCCCGAAGCTTTGGCGTTTTACCAAGAGGTAGGCAAGCTCAACGCCGCCAACAGTCTGACTGCCGGCGAAGTCGAAGTCATCCAGATCATCGCCGCCCGTACCAACCAATGCGGTTTCTGCGTGGCAGGACACACCAAGCTGGCGACCCTGAAAAAACTCCTGTCCGAACAGTCCGTCAAAGCTTCTCGCGATTTGGATGCAGGCGCGTTTGACGATGCCAAACTCGGTGCGCTTGCCGCCTTTACCCAAGCTGTAATGGCAAAAAAAGGCGCAGTATCCGACGACGAACTCAAAGCATTTTTCGATGCGGGTTACAACCAGCAGCAGGCAGTCGAAGTCGTGATGGGCGTAGCCTTGGCAACTTTGTGCAACTACGTCAACAACCTCGGACAAACCGAAATCAACCCTGAATTGCAGGCCTATGCCTAAGCAAACAAAAACCGCCTGAATGCAGGCGGTTTTTTCAAAGCATCATCATCCCCCGACAAAATACAGGCTGCCGTACGGCCGAAAGGAGAAAAATCATGAAAACCCAAACCCTGCTTACCAATGTTGCCGAACTGGTCAAAACCAAGCTCAAACCCCTTGTTGACGACATCGACCGCAAAGGATACTACCCCGAAGCATTTATGCGTGAACTCGGCACTATCGGCGGTTATGCCTCGGTCGGCACACAGGAAGAAGGCGGTAACGGCTTGGGGCTTGCCGCACAAATCGCCGTATTGCGCGAAATCAGCAAAGAATGCGGCGCCACCTCGTTCAGCGCGTGGTGTCAGGCGGCTTGTGCGTGGTATCTGCATCAAGCACCCAACCAAGCCGTTAAAGACAAATACCTTGCCGATATCCTGCAAGGCAAAGTATTGGCGGGTACGGGCATGTCCAATACCGTCAAACACCTTGCCGGCATTGAAAAACACAACCTTCAAGCCGAGCGCGTGGAGGGCGGTTATACAGTCAACGGCGCGTTGCCGTGGGTGTCTAATATCGGCGAAGAACATATTTGGGCAAATACCGCCCAAATCGGCGGCGGCTACGTCATGTTTATCACCGGCGGACAATGGGAAGGCGTAAGCCTGCAAAACTGCCCCGAATTTTGCGCCCTCGAAGGCACGCGCACCTTCAGCCTGAATTTCAAAGACGTATTTATTCCCGACGAAGACATCATCGCCACACCCGAACAGTTTGCCGACTATATTCAAAGCATCAAAGCAGGCTTCATCTTGCTGCAAATCGGCATCGGTGCGGGCGTGATTGACGGCAGCCTCGGCATCATCCGCATAGCCGATGTCGTCAACGCCGAGGTCAACAGTTACCTCGACGACGGTTATGACAGCCTCAAAGCAAGGTTGGACGGCGCATGGGTAGAAACCGAAAGGCTTGCCGGTTTGGCATGGAACAACACGCCGGACACATTGGCGACCCTCAAGCTGCGCGAAGCCGCCGCCGTACTTGCCCTTGCAGCCTCGCAATCTGCCGCGCTGCATGCAGGCGCAAAAGGCTACCTTATGCGCAGTCCGGCACAACGGCGCGTCCGCGAAGCAATGTTTGTTGCCATCGTAACCCCCGCAATCAAACACCTCCGCAAAGAGATAGCGGCAATCGAAGCCGCAAAATAAACAGGCGGAAAATGCCGTCTGAAGCGCAAACCGCACCCAGGCAGGATAGATGCGGCCGTATGCTTCAGACGGCATCATAGAATCAAAACCATAACGACATGGTGCAAACTACAAGGAAATACAGATGGCGCAATATATGTGCGGCCCTTGCGGCTGGATTTATGATGAAGAATTTGGCGATCCGGAACACGGGCTTGCCCCGGGTACAAAGTTTGAAGACATCCCCGACGACTGGAAATGCCCCGAATGCGGGGTTGGTAAGGAAGATTTTTACCTGCTCGATTTTGTAATATAGTCCGGTCTTTTCCCGTTAAGTTTACGTACACGATATGAAAAAACCTTGCTTTTATCTGTAACGAAAATGCCGTCTGAAAAGGTTTTCAGACGGCATTGCTTTAAAACGGCAGGTCAGAAACGGTAGTTCAGGCCGAAGATAAACTCTCTGCCACGTTCGTAGAACGGTACGCGAGCCACACCGTCAGGGAAGCGCTGGCTGTGTGAACGGTATTTTTTGTTGCTGATATTGTTGACGGCAAAGTTGACGTTCATATTGTCTTTGCCCAAAGGCTGCCAGTTGGCGTAGAGGTCGTGTACGCCGTAGCCGTTTTTAACGGATTTAACCGTACCTTTTTTCCGTGCGGCATCGGTAAAGCTTGTGCTTTGGGCATAACGTCCGCGCCAGCCGATTTCCAATTTAGGCTGTTCAAACCGGTAGGACAGGCCGGTCAACCATTGACGACCGGTATTCCAGAAGGTAAACGAGCTTTCGTGGTCGTCTGCCAGTATCGGGCTTTCGCCGTAGTACATTTCGCCTTTCAAACGCGGTTTGACGTAGGATACCCCTAAACGTGCGGTCAGACCGCCGTTTCGATAGGATGCATCGATTTCGTAGCCGTTGGTAGTCAGTTTGCCGCCGTTGAAGATGCGTCCGCGCTCGTTAATGACAGCCTTTTTGTTGTCAATTTTTGCCCATTGGTAAACCACCAAGTCTTTAATGTTTTGATGGAATACGCTTCCGCTCAGGTTAAAGCCGTTTTGCTGCCATTTGAAGCCGATTTCGGCACGTCGGGCGGTTTCTGCTTTCAAATCTTTATCGACATCGACCGCATTGCCCGCGCGTTCGTTGGCAAGCAGGGCTTCATTCAGGCGGGGGGAACGGCTTGCCTGATTCAAGTTACCCAAGAGGGAGAAGTTGTCGTTGACATCCCAAATGATACCCACACTCGGATTAAGTTGACCGTCGGCAGCGTTTTGACCGTTGGCTGCGGTGTATTTGAAATGATCGTAACGCAAGCCGGTAGTCAGGGTTACGGGATGCAGATTCCAAATGCCTTCGGTATAGATGCCATAATCGGTTTTTTTCTCGTCATTGACATCGTTGAGTTTTAGGATTTTCAGCCAAGGGCTTTTGTCTGAAGATTTGGCACTTTCATGACGGTAATTGAAACCGTATTTGACGAGATGACCGTCGCCCAAGGTGCTGGCAAGGTTAAGATTGGCACCTTTTGCTTTGATTTTGCTCAATTCGAGTTCGTTGCTTTTTTGTGTGCCGTCCGGCGCGCCTTTAGGCGGTTTGTAGTCGTCGGTATGGATTTGGAAGAGGTTGGCATCGATTTTGTCTAAGAATCCGACGTGACGGCCTTTATATTCCAAATTATATGACTGTTCTTTTTGGGCAGTACCCGCAAAGCCTTTATAAGCAGCATCAGTTTGGAATTCGGCTTTGTCCGTGCGGTTGCCTTTTTGATATTCTTGGCGGTAGCTCAGGCGGATGCCGTGATCTTCGTTGAAGTCATAACCCAGTTTGCCCAAATAGCTGTGTTGTTCCAGTTTGCTGCCCTGATTGATTTTGCCCGCACCGTCTTTGTAGTCGCGGTTGTTCAGGAAGTTGCCGGCAAACAATGCATCAAAACCGTCTTGGTAGGCATAGACGGCGGCATTGCTGCCGGTACCTTTGTTGGAGCTGACTGTCGAACCCAATTTGAAGCCGAATGGTTTTCCGTCAACCAATAAGTCTTTGGCGTCAACAGTGGTTACGCGGATGGTGCCGCCTACTGAACCGATACCTGAACTTGCCGCACCGGTACCTTTTTCTACGTTAATGCTTTTAATTAATGCCGGATCGAGTTGGAAGCGGCTTTGGTGGTGGAAAATTTTAGTAGATTGGCTGGTTCCGTCCACATCCAAATTGATTTTGTCTTCTCCTACGCCGCGAATACTGTAAAACTGTGCCACGCCGTTGCCGCCGCCGACATCCATACCAATCTGGTCTTTCATGACCTGTTTCAAATCGGTTGCAGTTTCACGGTCGAGTTGGTTGCGGTGGGTACGGGTACTGACGGCGGTACCGCTGACTTTAATTTCCGACAGCTCGGCCGTATGGTTGTGACCGAAATTTCCGTCCGCATGGGAAAACCCGGCAGACAGGGAAAGTGCCATCAGGCTGTATCGGAATACAGGTAAGTTGTTGCCTTTCATTTTTCATCCTTAGGTTAGTTAGTGAGGATATTTTAATTATTTTAAAAATGATTATCAAAACTTGAATTTTATATGTATTATATGTTTTTCTAATTATTAAACAAGATATTGTTTTATTAAAAATTACTTATATTTTCACAATGTTGTTTTCTTACAACGTTGAAAACGATGCGATACGTTTTTGATGATTTGAAGACGGGAAGCTGTTTCCAAATTTGATTGTGAGAAGTGGGGTGGATGGATGAGGGATAAAATAAATGCCGTCTGAATCTTCAGACGGCATTGGGATATGATTTTCAGTTCCCGGTTTCTGGTTCGGTTACACTGGAAATTACAGAGGCGTCGGAGAGGTCGGATTCGGACTCGTCTTCGGCAACACGTTCCAGCGATACTAAAGTTTCACCTTCGTCCAAATTGATCAGTTTCACACCTGCAGCGGCGCGGCCGGTTTCGCGGATTTGTTCGACTTTGGTACGGATGAGGACACCGCCGCTGGTAATCAGCATCAGATCGTCGGTTTCGCTAACCAAAGTCGCAGCAACCAAATCGCCGTTGCGTTCGCCAGTATTGATGGCGATATTGCCTTGTCCGCCTTTATTTTTACGGTTGTAATCGGCAATCGGGGTGCGTTTGCCGTAGCCGTTGGCAGTGGCCGTCAATACTTGTAAATCGCTTTGCTCGGCTTCGGGGGAGAAAGTAATCAGGCTGACGATTTTGCCGTCGGCCGGCAGGCGCATACCACGCAGACCGCCGCTGCCGCGACCGGACGGACGCACGCCGTGTTTGCCGCTTGGCAGGGCGTTTTCATTGTCGGCAGTTTCGTCTTCGAGGTCGTCTGAAATTTCAGTTTCGATGTCGGCATCTTCCGCTTCGTCGTTGCCGGATTTTTCCCAGTATTCATTGAAGCGGATGGCTTTGCCCAAGTTGGAGAACAGCATGATGTCGTCCGAGCCGCCGGTTTGCGCGGCGCCGACGAGGTAATCGCCTTCTTTGAGCGCGATGGCTTTGATACCTTGGCTGCGGACGTTTTTAAAGGCGGAAAGCTGAACTTTTTTCACCATGCCTTGTGCGGTGGCGAAGAAGACGTATTGATCTTCGGGGAATTCACGCACGGCGAGGATAGCGCTGACTTTTTCGCCTTCTTCCAACTGGATGACGTTGTTAATCGGACGGCCGCGGCTGTTGCGGCCGCCTTCGGGCAGTTTGTAAACCTTAATCCAGTGGCACTTGCCGAGGTTGGTGAAACACATCAAATAGTCATGTGTGTTCGCAACGAACAGGGTTTCGATAAAGTCTTCGTCTTTGGTGGCCGCCGCCTGTTTGCCGCGCCCGCCGCGACGCTGAGCCTGATAGTCGGTAGTCGGCTGGGTTTTGATATAGCCGCCGTGGGTCAGGGTCACGACCATTTCGCGTTGCGGAATCAGGTCTTCATCGGCAATGTCGCCGCCGAACGGGTTAATTTCGCTGCGGCGTTCGTCGCCATAGTTGGTTTTGATTTCTTCCAGTTCGTCACGGATGATTTGGGTAATGCGTTCGGGCTTGGAGAGGATGTCCACAAAGTCGATGATTTTACCCATCAGGTTTTTGTAGCTTTCGACAATTTCTTCCTGATCGAGGCCGGTCAGGTTTCGCAGGCTCATGCGTAAAATAGCATCTGCCTGAATCTCACTCAGGTAATAACCTTGTTCTTTCAGACCGATGTTTGCAGCCAATCCTTCCGGACGCATCATTTCCAAATCCAGACCGGAACGCGTCAGCATTTCTTCAACGAGGCTGCTGCGCCAAGGACGCGCAAGCAGTTTTTCTTTAGCCTCGGCTGCGTTGGGAGATTCTTTGATGAGCCTGATGATTTCATCGATATTGGACAGTGCGACGGCTTTGCCTTCGGCAATATGCCCTTCGTGGCGTGCCTTCTTCAGCCGGAAAAGCGTACGTCGGGTAACGACTTCGCGGCGGTGGCGCAGGAATTCGGAGAGAATCTGTTTCAGGTTCAACAGGCGCGGTTGTCCGTCGACCAAAACTACCATATTGATGCCGAAACTGTCTTGCAGCGGAGTCAGTTTGTAGAGTTGGTTTAAGACGACTTCGGCATTTTCGTTGCGTTTCAGCTCGATAACGACACGCATGCCGGATTTGTCGGATTCGTCGCGGAGCTCGGAAATGCCTTCCAGCGTTTTTTCTCGGACCAGCTCACCGATTTTCTCAACCAGTTTGGCTTTGTTGACCTGATAGGGGATTTCGTCGATAACGATGGCTTCGCGTTCCCCATTTTTGCCGATAGGTTCGGTATGGGTCCTGGCGCGGATGACGACGCGGCCGCGGCCTGTTTTATAGCCTTCGCGCACCCCGCTCAAGCCGTATATGGTTGCCCCAGTCGGGAAGTCGGGGGCTTGGATAATGTCGATTAGTTCGTCGATTTCGGTTTCGGGAGCATCGAGCAGGCGCAGGCAGGCATTGATGGTATCGGAAAGGTTGTGCGGAGGGATATTGGTCGCCATGCCGACGGCGATGCCGGACGAGCCGTTGACGAGCAGTGTGGGGAAACGGGTCGGCAGTACAAGTGGTTCGTGTTCGCTACCGTCGTAGTTCGGGCCGAAATTAACGGTTTCTTCCTCAATGTCTGCCAGCATTTCATGTGAGATTTTCGCCATGCGGATTTCGGTATAGCGCATGGCTGCGGCGGCAAGTCCGTCTATGGAGCCGAAGTTGCCTTGACCGTCGACCAAGACGTAACGCATGGCGAAGTCTTGTGCCATACGGACGATGGTGTCATATACGGCAGTATCGCCGTGGGGGTGGTATTTACCGATGACGTCGCCGACAATACGCGCCGATTTTTTGTAGGCGGAATTCCAGTTGTTTTTCAGTTCGTGCATGGCATACAGCACGCGGCGGTGTACCGGTTTGAGACCGTCGCGAACGTCCGGCAGCGCGCGCCCGACAATGACGCTCATGGCGTAGTCGAGATAGCTTTTGCGCATTTCGTCTTCAAGGCTTACCGGCAGGGTTTCGAGGGCGAATTTGTGGTCGTTGCGGATGGTTGCGTCGGTCATGGTTTTAATATTTCGTGCTGGCAAAAATAGTGGCTTATTTTAGCATATTTCAACGTAAAACTGTGTTTCGGGTTGCAGGTATGCCGTCTGAAAGATGGGGGTGCGCCTTCACAAATTTGTTTTGGAGGTATTTTGGATGGACTATCGCCCCGCCAGTTCTTGATTTACCTGGTTATGGCCCGTCTGTGTTTGGAGGGAAGGAAGATAGACTGCGGCAGTCAGTACGAATTTGCTGAAATGGTATGGGCGGACTATGCGGGCCGGCGTGACAGGGTGTCGGACGATGTCAGTCTGAGGAAGTGGTTGGAGGAGGATCCCGTAAAGCCCCAGTATATTTTCTTCTGGAACCGCTTTCTTGAGGAACGCTCTAAAATTACGAAGGTTTTGCTTCGGGTATTGGGCGAGCATGGGCGGAGATTCAGTATTGTTTCCCGCAACAAATGTTATTTTTTGGATGTTCCCCCACGGCTTTTGTCTGTTGTGGACAGGTAGCCGGTATGTTCAGACGGCATGGCGTATGAAGCGGGTATGCCGTCTGAAACGCGGTGCGGATTATAATGCGGAGGAGATTTCGTTGCGGAGTTTGTCGAGAAACCTGCCTTGGCGGACTTGTTGTGCGGCGGTGTCGTAGTCTTGGCACGCGAATGACTGTTTCAGGTCGCAGAACAGTTTTTCTTGTTCGGCACGGATTTCGTCATTCAGATTTTCCAGGGTTTTCAGGTCGCTTTCTGCCCGTGCCTCCATCAGCGTTTCGCGCCATTCCATTTGCTGCATGAGGAAGTCGGGAGCGAAAGAGGTGTGTTCCGGCGCGTCGGCGTCTATCCCCAATGTCTTCAGCAGATATGCGGCGCGGTCGATGGGATTTCTCAAGGTACGGTAGGCATCGTTGATGGTGGAAGACATCATTACTGCCTGTTTCTGCTCGAAAGCGGAAGCTGAAGCGAATTTATCGGGATGGAAACGGGCAGCCAAGGCACGGTAGGTTTGCTCCAAGTTTTCGGCGTCGATATCGAAAGCGGGTTCAAGCTGGAAGAGTGTGAAATATTGAGACATGGCGGGATAATGAATGTGAAATGTTCGGCAGAAACCTGATTTTGCCTTATAATCCGCTGCTTCTTAAGCAAAAGGACTGAATATGAGCGGTAAAGTGCAGCACAATAAAGGTAAAATACGCGACAATGCTTTAAAAGCCTTAGTGAAATCCGATTTGTTCCGACACAAGGTGGAACGGAAAAGAAAAGGCAAAGGCAGCTACAACAGGCAGGAAGCGAAAAAATGGCGGGACGGTTTTGATACGGTCCCGCCATTTTTATGTCTTAAACGTGGAAGCTCTCGCCGCAGCCGCAGGAGTCTTTGACATTCGGGTTTTCAAATTTGAAACCTTCTTGCAAACCTTCTTTGGTGTAATCGACTTGCGTACCGTCTAAATAAACCAAGCTTTTCGGATCGATATAAATGCGCGCGCCGTGTTCTTCGAAAATCAGGTCGTCCTCGTTCGCTTCATCGACAAATTCAAGGTTGTATGCCATACCCGAGCAGCCGCTGGTTTTCACACCTAAGCGTACGCCCAAGCCTTTGCCGCGTTTGGTCAGGTAATTGTTGATGTATTTGGCTGCATTTTCTGTGATGGTAATCATGCTTCTTTCCTCATTTCGCAATTATTTTCTGTTTTGCCCATGTTATCGCGGCAGAAACGGCGGCTTTTGCCTGCGGACTGTTTTTCTAACGGGTTGAGCCGGTTAATTGTGCACCCTGTTCCAAAACATCGTCCAAATCTGCTGCCGCCAGTGTGGCAATATCATCCAAGCCCATTTGCTGCAAACGCTGCAATACGGTTTTGCCTATGCCTTTGACAGCAAGCAGGGATTGGGCTTCTTCATCGCTAAAAGGCATTTTAGCCTCCTTTGATTTTGAAGGGACAAGCGCGCTTATATGGTAGTTGGTACCTATCAAGTCGATTTAGGTATTAAGGTCCGCAAACTAAGTATCTGGAAAACAGGGTTATTTGTTTTCCTGACGTTTACGGTAGTCGGCAACGGCCGCTTTTACCGCGTCTTCCGCCAAAATGGAGCAGTGGATTTTTACCGGCGGCAATTCCAACTCTTCGGCGATTTCGCTGTTTTTGATTGCCAGCGCATCATCCAAGCTTTTGCCTTTGACCCACTCTGTAATCAGGCTGGACGAAGCGATTGCAGAACCGCAGCCGTAGGTTTTGAATTTGGCGTCTTCGATGATGCCTTCGTCGTTGACTTTGATTTGCAGGCGCATCACGTCGCCGCAAGCAGGCGCGCCGACCATGCCAGTGCCGACGGACTCGTCGTTTTTGTCGAAAGTGCCGACGTTACGTGGGTTTTCGTAGTGGTCGATTACTTTATCGCTGTATGCCATGATGTGGTTTCCTTAATGTTTTTGATGATTTAAGTGGTTTGTTTGCCTGTTTTCAGATGGCCTGAGTTAGATTTTGCACGCACCACCTTCGCAGCCGTCGTCATTTTCTGAATCGACGCCACCCTCTACGGTAACGCCGTCGAAATCGTCCAGCAGGTTGTCGAGGTTATCTAAATCGAAATCTTGATCTTTCATATTTTTCTCTTGATTGGATTAGAACGGTCTGTTTTCCTAGATGCCGTCTGAAATTTCAGACGGCATTGCAGGGTAGCAGGTTAATGCGCCGCCCATTCAATCGAGTTCAAATCAATCCCGTCTTTGAACATTTCCCACAGCGGTGACAGTTCGCGCAGTTTGCCAATTTTGGATTTAATCAGTTCTGCTGCGAATTGGACTTCTTCTTCGGTGGTCATGCGGCCAAAGGTGATACGTAGGGATGAGTGCGCCAATTCGTCGTTACGGCCGAGTGCGCGTAAAACGTAGCTTGGCTCAAGGCTTGCGGAAGTACAGGCGGAGCCGCTGGATACGGCGAGTTCTTTCACCGCCATAATCAGGCTTTCGCCTTCGACGAAGTTGAAGCTGACGTTCAGGTTGTTCGGAGCACGGTGTTCGAGGTCGCCGTTGATATAGACTTCTTCGATGCCTTCGATGCCTTTGAGGAAGATATCGCGCAGTTTCAGGTAGTGCGCAGTGTCTTGTGCCAATTCTTCTTTGGCAATGCGGAAGGCTTCGCCCATGCCGACGATTTGATGGGTCGGCAAGGTGCCGGAACGGAAACCGCGTTCGTGGCCGCCGCCGTGCATTTGGGCTTCGAGGCGGACGCGGGGTTTGCGGCGGACGTACAGTGCGCCGATGCCTTTAGGACCGTACACTTTATGACCGGACATGGACAGCAGGTCGATTTTGGCGGCTTCTACGTCAACAGGCACTTTGCCGCAGGCTTGGGCGGCATCGACGTGGAAGATGATTTTGCGTTCGCGGCAGATTTCGCCGATAGCGGGAATGTCTTGCACCACGCCGATTTCGTTGTTTACCCACATGACGGAAACAAGGATGGTGTCTTCGCGGATAGCGGCTTTCAGTACGTCTAAATCAACCAAACCGTTTTCTTGTACGTCCAGATAAGTTACTTCGTAACCTTGGCGTTCGAGTTCGCGCATAGTATCGAGCACGGCTTTGTGCTCGGTTTTTACAGTAATGAGGTGATTACCTTTAGATTTGTAGAAGTGCGCCGCGCCTTTGATGGCGAGGTTGTTAGACTCGGTTGCGCCGCTAGTGAAAACAATTTCTTTAGAGTCGGCATTAATCAGGGCGGCAATATCTGCACGTGCTTTTTCTACGGCTTCTTCCGCTGTCCAACCGAATGCGTGGCTGTTGGAAGCGGGGTTGCCGAAGGTTTCGGTCAGATAGGGAATCATTTTTTCGGCAACGCGTTTGTCAACGGGGGTGGTGGCGGCGTAGTCGAGATAAACGGGGGTTTTGACGGTCATGGTTTGCTCTTTCTTTTTCTGTAATGTACTTAATGGATATGTGTAAATTGGATGACGTGGCTGCCGTCATCGCTGTTTTTCTGTTCGATGATGCTTTGCAGGGTAACGCTACTGAGGTAATCGTTGATGGTTTTGTTCAGGTTTTCCCAAAGGTCGTGCGTCAGGCAGGGAGCACCGTGGTGGCAGTTGGCTTTGCTGCTGCATTGGGTGGCGTCCAGTTTGTCTTCGGCGGCGGAAATGATTTGGGCGATGTTGATTTGTGCGGGAGGGGCGGCGAGGATGTAACCGCCGCCGGGTCCGCGCAGGCTTTCAACCAGTCCGGCACGCCGCAGTTTGCTGAATAATTGTTCGAGATAGGAAAGCGAAATGCTTTGGCGTTCGCTGATGGCGCTGAGTTTGATGGCGCCAGTTTGCGCGTTCATCGCCAAATCAATCATGGCGGTGACGGCAAAACGCCCTTTTGTGGTCAGTCTCATGGTAGTTGCCTGTGCCAGCGTTCTTATAGTTGGTGGCTTGATTGTCTAATATCTGAGTGATTCGGTCAAGTATATTCAAGAATCTTCCGATTGTTTGTTTAAATGACTGTGCGAACTGATTTTTATCCGTCTAAAGATTTCTCTTTTTTATCTGGAACTTGAATCAGAGGCCGTCTGAAAATTGCTATCGCCCCACTTTGGGTAGGGTTAAAACCATTTGCTTTATAATTGATATTGATATAGATTATCTAATTCATACTAAATCATTATGGTATTGCAAAAGTCTGCCTTAAACCAACCTGCCTGTTTAGGCGGCTCAATCCATAAGCAACCCCTTAACAGAGGCAATCAATAATGAAACGCGATTTGAGCAAAATGACCTGTATCGAAGACCTGCGCCTTGTCGCCAAGCGCAAGATGCCGCGCATGTTTTACGATTACATCGATTCAGGTTCTTGGACGGAAACTACCTACCGCGAAAACACTTCGGATTTCAAAGATATCCGTTTCCGACAAAAGGTATTGGTCAATATGGAAGGCCGTAGTTTAGAGACCAAAATGATCGGTCAGGATGTGAAAATGCCGGTGGCGATTGCGCCGACGGGTTTTACCGGCATGGCGCATGCCGACGGTGAAATCTTGGCGGCGCGTGCGGCGGAGAAGTTCGGTATTCCGTTTACGCTGTCGACCATGTCTATCTGCTCGATTGAAGATGTTGCCGAGAACACCAGCGCGCCGTTTTGGTTTCAGCTTTATGTGATGCGCGACCGCGAGTTTATGGAAAACCTGATTAAACGTGCGAAAGATGCTAAATGTTCGGCGTTGGTTTTGACCGCCGATTTGCAGGTTTTGGGTCAACGCCACAAAGACATCAAAAACGGCCTGTCCGCACCGCCGAAACCGACCATCGCCAATTTAATCAATCTGGCGACCAAGCCTGAATGGTGCATGAAAATGCTGAACACGGAACGCCGCACGTTCCGCAACATCGTCGGACACGCTAAAAACGTCGGCGATTTGTCTTCGCTGTCTTCTTGGACGTCCGAACAATTCGACCCGCGCCTGAGCTGGGACGACGTTGCCCGCATTAAAGATTTGTGGGGCGGCAAGCTGATTATCAAAGGCATTATGGAACCTGAAGATGCGGAAAAAGCAGCGAAAAGCGGAGCGGACGCATTGGTCGTTTCCAATCACGGCGGCCGCCAGCTTGACGATACCGTATCGGCCATCAAGGCCTTGCCCGACATCGTCAGCGCAGTGGGCAGTGACATCGAGGTTTGGATGGACAGCGGTATTCGCAGCGGTCAGGACATCCTCAAAGCATGGGCTTTGGGCGCGAAAGGTACGATGATAGGCCGGGCGTTTCTGTATGGTTTGGGTGCGTATGGTGAAGAAGGCGTTACCCGTGCGCTGGAAATCCTGTATAAAGAAATGGATATATCTATGGCGTTTACGGGACACCGCGATATTCAAGATGTCGATGCCTCGATTTTAAGGGGTAAAGATTGGGGTAGGGAAACGGTTTAGATACTGAAAAATATGATGCCGTCTGAACACAGGGTTCGGACGGCATCATATTTTTAATTCCCACTCAGGCTGAGGATACCGCAGTATTCATCAGCCGCAACGTTTTCAGACGGCATATTTCCTTTTGATATTCTGCCAAACCGACAAATTCTCCGGTTTCAGTGTAAACGCGTACCGGCGTGTCGGAAGGTAGGTCTTCCTCGAAACGCGGACGTTGTCCGCAGCGGAGCATATGGACGGCATAATTGTTTAAAACGGTTTGGGGAAAGTGTGAAACCAATACGTCGCAGGGTAGCAGCAAGCTGTCGCGTTCTGTTTCGTTCAAATTTGCCAAGGCCTCAAGCGTGTGGCTTTGGGCGATGGTAAAGCCGGCGGTTTCGGTGCGGCGCAGGGCGGTCAGGTGGGCGAACGTGCCGATGTGTTTGGCGATGTCTTCGCTGAGGGTGCGGATATAGGTGCCTTTGCTGCAACGCACGCTTATCACGGCTTTGGGCGCGTCAAACTCGGTAATATCAATGGCGTAAATGGTGATGTCGCGCGGTTTACGTTCGATGACGATGCCTTTGCGCGCGTATTCGTACAGCGGTTTGCCTTCGTGCTTGAGTGCGGAAAACATCGGCGGGACTTGGCGGATGTTGCCTGTCAGGGCTTGGCATGCCGTCTGAAATTCGGCTAAGGAAATATCGGTGCGGGCGGCAGCGATGATTTCGCCTTCGGCATCGCCCGTGCTGCTGGCTTCGCCGAGTTTCAGCGTGGCGGTGTAGGCTTTGTCGGCATCAATCAGATATTGGGCGAACTTGGTCGCTTCGCCGAAGCAGATGGGCAAAAGTCCGGTTGCCAAAGGGTCGAGTACACCGGTATGCCCTGCTTTTTCGGCATGAAATAAACGCCGCGCTTTTTGCAGCGCGGTGTTGCTGGAAAGGCCGGGGGGTTTGTCCAAGAGCAAAACACCGTTGACGGCACGTTTTTGGGGTTTGCCTGTATTCATGGTTCGATGTTCGGACGGCATGGGCATATCCGTCAGTCTTCGACGGGTTTTTCCGCCGCCACTTGATCGATAAGGGCAGACAGGTTCATACCGCGCTCCAAAGATTCGTCGTATTTGAAATGGAGTTCGGGGATTTTGAACAGTTTGATGCGTTTGGCCAATTCGCTGCGGAGGTGTCCACGTGCGTGTTCCAGCACTTCTTCCGTAATTTCGCGCGCGTCTTGGTTTAACACCGTATAGAACACGGTGGCATGGCTGTAATCTCGGGTGACTTCGACTTCGTTGATGGTGATGAAGCCGGCGCGGGGGTCTTTCAGTCCGGTACGGACGAGTTCGGCAAGCTCGCGCATGATTTGTTCTTTGACACGGTCTTGGCGGGCATAGCCGCGTTGGGGTTTTCTCATGGATGTCCTTAGGTTTGACTTCAGACGGCATGATTGCCGTGTGAAAAATTCAATTTGATTGTATTATAACAAATTGAGTTTTTTTCTGTGCGATAACAGAATATACTTGACAACCCGATTACGGCGCATGCCGTTTCCGTAACGAATTATTGTAAAGAAAACTTATGTCCAACGAAAACCGTACCTGTTCCTTTTGCGGAAAATCCAAACAACACGTCAAACATTTGATTGAGGGCGAAAACGCCTATATCTGCGACGAATGCGTCTCAAACTGTATTGAAATATTGTATGAAGACGGAAATGACGGCACACCTTCGGAAAGTGTCGGACAGACATCGGAAGAGCCCGGCAAGCTGCCCACACCCGCCGAAATCGTCGCCAACCTTAACGACCACGTTATCGGTCAGGAACAAGCCAAGAAAGCCTTGGCGGTGTCGGTGTACAATCATTACAAACGCCTGCGCCATCCTAAAGCTGGCGGTAATGTTGAATTGTCGAAATCCAACATCCTGCTTATCGGCCCGACCGGATCGGGTAAAACCCTGCTGGCGCAATCTTTGGCGCGCAAACTGGACGTACCGTTCGTGATGGCGGATGCCACAACTTTGACTGAAGCAGGTTATGTTGGTGAAGACGTCGAGCAAATCATTACCAAGCTTTTGGGCAAATGTGATTTCGATGTCGAAAAAGCCCAGCGCGGCATTGTCTATATCGACGAAATCGATAAAATTTCACGCAAAAGTGACAACCCGTCGATTACCCGCGACGTATCCGGCGAAGGTGTGCAACAAGCCTTGCTGAAACTGATTGAAGGTACGGTGGCCAGCGTTCCGCCCCAAGGCGGCCGCAAGCATCCGAATCAGGAATTTATCAACGTCGATACCACCAACATCCTGTTTATCTGCGGCGGGGCGTTTGCAGGCTTGGAAAAAGTGATTCGCCAGCGCACAGAGAAAGGCGGTATCGGTTTCGGTGCGTCCGTTCACAGCAAGGACGAAAATGCCGACATTACCAAGCTGTTCGGTATTGTCGAACCGGAAGATTTGATTAAATTCGGCCTGATTCCGGAATTAATCGGACGTTTGCCCGTGATTGCAACACTAGAAGAACTGGATGAGGACGCGCTGATTAATATTTTGACCGAGCCGAAAAATGCTTTGGTCAAGCAGTACCAAGCTTTGTTCGGCATGGAAAACGTCGAGTTGGAATTTGAAGAAAACGCTTTGCGCAGCATCGCCCGTCAGGCAATGGAACGTAAAACCGGCGCACGCGGTCTGAGGTCGATCGTTGAACGCTGCCTGTTGGATACCATGTACCGCCTGCCTGATTTGAAAGGTTTGAAAAAAGTGGTTGTCGGCGAGGCGGTTATTGAGGAAGGTAAAGAGCCGGAATTGATATTCGAATCCTAATTTCGGGCGGGTATTAAAACCGTTTTTACCACACGGGAATAAGTATAAAAAGCGGTTTGCTCTTTGATGCCGTCTGAAGGTTTCCTACCTTCAGACGGCATTTTGTTACAGATGATTGGGCGCAGGGACAAATCCATCGGTATCTTCAGGCAGTTTGTAGGATTTTTGCCTCCGGCAATGAAAACGGGGAGGGCAAGGTATCACGGTCTTCCGCTAAAATGAGCATATTGTGTTTCAGTATGATACAGGGCTTTCAAACGGAATATTCGGACGCGGGCTGAGGTTTCATTCCGACCGGCGTATTGTTTGAGTAAGGCAAGGTCGGGTTATCGGTGAAATCGGTGGTTTGTTTGAGGGTGGTAGCGGTTCAATAAAATAAATTATATTTAAATCAATGAATTAATTATTTTTTTGTAATGTTTTAGGTGGCGTTGTTGAAAGAGGGGAGAACTTTGTTTACAATGTGGAAATATCAAATTTCCAGATATCTAAGATTTATCATGCAAATTCAAGCGTTTTCATCTGTCTGCTTTTATTGGTGCCACACAAACGTGCGGTACTTTTTTGCGCTTGCTTGAAACACTTAGTATATTTACGCAAAACAGGCCGCTCGGAACAGGGCGGCTTTTTTGTTACCTCTCAAAGGCAGGTCGCCCGATTCGGACTACAGACGACAGAATCAGGAATATGACCATGAATGCAATGCCTCAAACCGCCGAACAAAGTGAAATCCTTCATACTCTCAGCATTATTGTCGATGATGCGCAAGATTTTTCCCCTGCGTTTCTTGATGCAGGTCAGTGTGGGACGCTTATTAGCGAATCGATGATTCCGCAAGTCCGTACCGTTGCAACTATGATTGCTGCCGAACGGCATGATTTCAGCAGTACCAGCCCTGCCGAATTTACCGATGCCGCCGATTTTTTTGCCGCACGGATTTTGGTTTTAGGCGTACGCTGCTTTCATTTGGATGTATCTCTGTCCCAGGTTTTGAAAACTGCAAATAACCGTGCCCGCCGTTTTGCTGAAAAACACCATCTGTTTTTTATTCCAGCACAAGCCGAATTAAGCCTGAATAAGTGTAAAAACAGTCATCTGCTGACTGTCGAAACCGAAATTAAGGCAGAAAACAAGGGCAGCCTTGTTGCAAATAGTATTGAGTTTGCTCGCAGGTTGAAACTACTGCCTCTGTAACGGCTTTATATAAATAAATTTTCCTGTCTGCATACTTGATAAATATGTCGGCAACGATACAATAAAACCGAATTCACAAATAAACAGGACATACATGAACAAACTGACCGCATCCGCACTTATCGCGATATTGACACTGACGGCCTGCAAAGACGATATGCAGGCGCAACTCGAACAGCAGCAGAAACAGATTGAGGCTCTGCAACAGCAACTTGAGCAACAGGTAGACGATACGGTCTACCAATTGGCACCGGATGCAGTGAAAGAAACCATCCCCGCCGATGCATTGGCAAACGGAAACAACGGGCAGCCTGTAACTGGAAAGGACGGGCAGCAGTATATCTATGATCAATCGACAGGAAGCTGGCTGCTGCAAAGCTTGGTCGGTGCGGCGGCGGGCGCGTTTATCGGGAATGCATTGTCAAGTAAATTTATGCAGGCAGGCAATCAAAACAGCCCTGTTGCCCGGCGCGCACGTGCAGCCTACCATCAATCTGCACGCCCCAATGCACGCACCAGCAGGGATTTGAACACGCGCAGCCTACGGGCAAAACAACAGGCGGCGCAACCGCAGCGTTACCGTCCGACAACACGCCCGCCCGCCAATTACCGTCGTCCGGCCATGCGCGGTTTCGGTAGGAGGAGGTAAATCCGTTGCCTCAATGCCGTCTGAAGGGTTTCAGACGGCATTTTTGTATTGTCTTCGCCGTCTGCCGGTAATCGTATGTTTAATCTGTCGGGTAAGAACAGTTGCCGAATAGCGCACTTACCGTGGCATGACACAAAGCGAAGCTGCCACAAAAGCAAGTATCAGCCAAGCCGCGTTAAGCCAAATCGAAAAACAAGGCTCACGCCCTCAAACATAAATGCACGAATAATTCGCCAAAATATACGGTTGCCATTCCGACCAATTGGCCGGCTAGTAAAATGCCGTCTGAAACGGAAATATGTTTCAGACGGCATCTTATTTTCAGTAAGAAAGTATCAGGCGGATTCAGCGGTCTTTATAGCGGCTGCTGCCTTTTCCGGTAAAAGAACCATTGTTTGGGCGTTTGCCTTTAAAGCCTTCGCCGCCTTTTTTGAAACCGTCGGATTTCTTGAAACCGTCTTTCTTAAAGCCGTCTTTTTTGAAACCGTCTTTTTTGAAACCGTCTTTTTTATGGCCTTCTCCGCGTGAATTTCCGCCGAAGCCTTCTTTACCCGGTTTCTTATCGCCGCGCCAGCCGCCGGATTTTCTCTCGCCCCAGCCGCCTTTGCCTTTCGGCTTGCCGCTTGCGGATTTGCGCTTGCGGGTCGGTTCCATGCCTTCGATGGTCAGCTCAGGCAATTTGCGGCCGATGTATTTTTCAATTTTGTGTACTTTGACGTATTCGTTTACTTCGGCAAAAGTAATCGCGATACCGGTACGGCCTGCGCGACCGGTACGGCCGATGCGGTGAACGTAGTCTTCCGCCTGTTTCGGCAGGTCGTAGTTGATGACGTGGGTAATGGTCGGTACGTCGATACCGCGTGCGGCAACGTCGGTGGCAACCAAAATTTTGCAGCGGCCTTTACGCAAATCCATCAGCGTGCGGTTGCGCCAGCCTTGCGGCATATCGCCGTGCAGGCAGTTGGCGGCAAAACCTTTTTCGTACAATTCATCCGCGATGACTTCGGTCATGGCTTTGGTGGATGTGAAAATCACGCATTGGTCGATGTTGGCGTCGCGCAGGATGTGGTCGAGCAGGCGGTTTTTGTGGCGCATATCGTCGCAGTACAGCAGCTGCTCTTCGATTTTGCCTTGGTCGTCCACGCGTTCGACTTCGATGACTTCAGGGTCTTTGGTCAGTTTGCGCGCCAGTTTGCCGACTGCGCCGTCCCAAGTGGCGGAGAACAATAAAGTCTGACGGTCGGTCGGAGTGGCTTCGACGATGGTTTCGATGTCGTCGATAAAACCCATGTCCAACATACGGTCGGCTTCGTCCAAAATCAGCACTTCCAAACGGTCAAAATCGACTTTGCCGCTTTGCATCAAGTCCATCAGACGGCCCGGAGTGGCGACAATCAGGTCAACCGGTTTGCTCAGGGCACGGGTTTGGTAGCCGAAAGATGCGCCGCCGACGATGCTGACGGTTCGGAACCAACGCATATTTTTGGCATACGCCAGCGCGTTTTTCTCGACTTGCGCCGCCAATTCTCGGGTCGGCGTTAACACCAACGCGCGCGGGCCTTTGCCCGGTTTTTCGCTGCGTTTGGTCAGCCGCTGCAACGTCGGCAGCAGGAAGGCGGCGGTTTTGCCGGATCCGGTTTGCGCCGAAGCCATAATGTCGCGGCCTTCCAAAGCAAACGGAATGGCTTGCGCCTGAATCGGGGTCGGACTTTCGTAACCCTCGCTGCTCACGGCGGACAAAATGTTTTTATCAAGGTTCAAATCGGCAAATTTAATAGACATAGCTATCCTAAAGAGACAACAACGCGCACGTCTGAACGGTTTTCAGACGACCTGAAGCAAAGGAAAGTAACGATACGGAAAATGTGAAGTTACAGGGTTGTCGCAAGCATCTTGCTTGTGGTTAACATCGACGACAACCTGCACAGAAAGGCTTGGCAAATATGCAAGCAATAAAAGAAACGCGCCCGAAACGGCGGTTTAGGTTGGAAGACGATGGCTTCGTATAAAAAGGCGAACGGCCGATAATATAGATTTTATAGACAACGGTCAAGCAAAAAAGCATCAAGTGCGTTAAAATCCAAACCCTTCCCAATACTCATTCAGGCCGTCTGAAACCATGACCGACATCACTCCCTTCGCCAATCGCTTAGGTAAAAACATCAAACACCTCATGAAATGGGCGAAACGCAACGGCATCGAAGCCTGGCGCATTTACGACCGCGACATCCCGCAATTCCCCTTCGCCGTCGATGTTTACGGCGACCAAATCCACCTTCAGGAATACGATACCGGCTGGCTGATGCAGCCCGAAGAATACGAAGCATGGCTTACCGAAGTATTGGAAGCCCTCGCCTTCGTTACCGGCTTTGCGCCCGAACAAATCCACCTCAAACGCCGCGAACGCCAAAAAGGTTTGCAGCAATACGAAAAAACCGGCAAAACCGGCGACGATTTCGTCATCACCGAAAACGGCCGTAAGTTTTGGATCAACCTCGACAAATATCTCGACACCGGCCTTTTCCTCGATCACCGCAACACACGCAAAAAAGTCGGCGAAACCGCAGCGGGCAAACGCTTCCTCAACCTGTTTTCCTACACTGGCAGCTTCACCGTCTATGCAGCCACCGGCGGTGCGGTATCCAGCGAAACTGTCGATTTGTCCAACACTTATCTCGATTGGGCGAAACGCAATTTCGAACTTAACGGCATCAGCCCCGAACAACACCAAATCGTCCGCGCCGATGTGTTCCAATACCTGCAAAACGCCGCCGCCGAAGGCAAACAGTTTGATCTCATCGTCATGGATCCGCCCAGCTTCTCCAACAGCAAAAAGATGCTCGACATTCTCGACATCCAGCGCGACCACAAAAAACTGATTGACGGCGCGATGAACCTGCTCGCATCAGACGGCCTTTTGTATTTCTCCAACAACTTGCGCAGCTTCGTCTTGGACGACTCGGCATCGGAACAATACACCGTCAAAGACATTTCCAAACAATCCGTTCCCGACGATTTTCGCAACAAAAAAATCCATCAGTGTTGGGAAATCCGCAAAAAGGCTTAAAACAAAAAAAGCCGCCGGATTAAATTCCGGCGGCTTTTTTTCATATTGCCGTTAGGCGATGGAAGCCTCAACAAAGGCAGTCAGCTGACCTTTTGCCAATGCGCCGACTTTGGTAGCGACGACTTCGCCGTTTTTGAATACCATCAGGGTCGGAATACCGCGTACGCCGAAACGGGACGGGGTGACTTCATTGTCATCGATATTGAGTTTGACCACTTTCAGACGGCCTTCGAATTCGGCGGCGATATCGTCCAAAATAGGGGCAATCATTTTGCAGGGGCCGCACCAAGGAGCCCAAAAGTCCAGCAGGACGGGGGTATCTGCATTTAAAACGTCTTTTTCAAAAGCGGCATCGCTGGTGTGTACAATCAATTCGCTGCTCATCAAATTTTCCTTTTAGGTTTGGATTAGTGGGATAGTGTGCAGAATAGGGCTTGAACACAAAAATTTCAAGGGGGATGTTCGGATAATAGTTTTTTTGTACCGTCCCCATCGTCTTTGCAAATTCAGCCGACGGCACTGGTTGCATTATATTTCTGAAAATTACTTTTATTATCAAAATGTAATAAATATGTTTGAGACTGTACAGAAGCGCGCGGGCGGTGTATGCTTTGTTCAAATAGATTCTTAAAATATGAATGTTAAAAATAAACCCTAAAACCCTATAAAAGGAACCCTGCCATGACTGATTTTTCCGTTTGGGAAACTGCTCCCTTTGGTGCGACTGTTGATCATATCCTGCAACGCTACCACAATGTACACCGTGCACAATTTGAAGAATTGGTGCCGCTGGCGCAAAAAGTGGCCCAAGTTCATGCCGATACTTTTCCGGCGGAAATTGCCGAGCTGCTTGCCTATATGCAGAACGAACTGCTGATGCATATGATGAAAGAGGAAAGGATGCTGTTTCCGATGATTAATCAGGGTGTCGGTCGGGGTGCGGCGATGCCCATCAGCGTGATGATGCACGAACATGAAGAACACGACCGCGCCATCGCACGGCTCAAAGAGCTGACCGATAATTTCCAAGCGCCTGAAGGAGCCTGTGGAAGCTGGACGCGGCTTTACGCTTTGGCCAAAGAAATGGTGGAGGATTTGAACGACCACATTCATTTAGAAAACGATATTCTGTTTGCCCGCGTACTCGATTCTTAAGGGATAGGAGTCGGATATTTCAATGCCGTCTGAAATACGGTTTTCCGTTTCAGACGGTATTTTCATGTTTCAGCCAAGCAATTCGGGCGGAATGCGGCACACGGGAATCGGGTTGATTTTGTGCTGCATGGCGCGGTGAAGCCGCGTATAGATTTCCAGAACTTCGCGCTGCCGCCCTTCAAAATCTTCGGGTTTGCGCGTGCTGTACACGCCCATTGCCCACTCCAGTTCGGGATAGCTTGCGCCCATCTGTTCCTCGTCGGTGCGTTCCGTATCCCACAGGCCGTCGGTCGGCGGGGCTTTTTGAATCGCCTCGTCCACGCCTAATGCTTCGGCAAGCCGGTAAACCTGCGTTTTGGTCAGGTCGGCAATCGGGCTGATGTCCACGCCGCCGTCGCCGTATTTGGTAAAAAATCCTACGCCAAAATCTTCAATTTTATTACCTGTCCCTGTAACTAGCAGTCCGTGTATCTGCCCGTAGTAGTACAGGGTCAGCATACGCAGGCGGCTTCTGGCGTTGGCGAGGGAAAGCGGCTGATTGTCAAATGCCGTCTGATGAGCGCCGACGGTTTGTTCAAAGGTCTGGAAGGTGTCGGTCAGGTCGACCGTTTGTGCGCTTACATTGGCATATTGCCGTTGCAGATTGCGGATGTGCAGCCTTGCCCGCTCAAGCTGGTCGGGGTGTTGGCGTATCGGCATATCCAGAAGCAGCGTGGGGCGGCCGGTGCGGGCGGCGAGTGCAGAGACGACGGCGGAATCGATGCCGCCGGAAACGCCTACGACGAATCCTTTTACATTTGCCTGAGCGGCGTATTCGTCCAACCATCGGGCGATATGTGTGAT
Organism: Neisseria cinerea; assembly: GCF_900475315.1. Lineage (NCBI taxonomy): Bacteria > Pseudomonadati > Pseudomonadota > Betaproteobacteria > Neisseriales > Neisseriaceae > Neisseria > Neisseria cinerea. The sequence continues at coordinate 564,443 of NZ_LS483369.1, forward strand.
AACCGCTTGCGTATCCATGGTTCCTCCTGTCGGAAATACCCGCATCATAGCTTGTCGGCGGTTCAATTTGAATAGATTGCAGGCAAATTTATGAACATTTTTTCTATCCTACGCTTAAAAAAGTCATATGGAAAAAAGCGGCCGCCAAGGTGGTGCATGTTATAATATTGTTGACAATTTAGACGGTTTAATGCCGCCTTAGACTTCAAAATATATTCATATTTTTTACTATTTGATTGATTCGATGTCTGATTTTTTTCATTCTGACGTGTTGTCTGTTTCCGAGTTGAACGCATTTGCCAAAAGTCTTTTGGAAAACCACCTTACCGGTTTGTGGATTGCCGGCGAAGTGTCCAACCTGACCCGTGCCGTCAGCGGACATTATTATTTCTCGCTCAAAGACAGCCGCGCGCAGGTGCGTTGCGCGATGTTCAAAGGTGCGGCGGCGCGTTTGGCGAAGCCTTTGAAAGAAGGCGACCATATTGAGGTATCAGGAAAAATCAGTATTTATGAAGCGCGGGGCGAATTTCAAATTACCGTGAATGAGGTGCGGCTTAAAGGTTTGGGGCAGCTTTACGAAGCCTATGAGAGATTGAAAGCACAATTGCAGGCGGAAGGCGCGTTTTCAGCGGAACGCAAAAAACCGTTGCCTGCCCGTCCGCAATGTATCGGCATCGTCACCAGCCTGGCAGCGGCGGCTTTGCGCGATGTCGTGACCACCTTAAACCGCCGCGCGCCCGAAATCCCCGTTATCGTTTATCCGACACCTGTTCAAGGCACAGGCAGCGAGTTACAAATCGCACAAGCGATTAAAACCGCATCGCAACGCGCCGAATGCGACGTGTTGATTGTCTGTCGCGGCGGCGGCAGCATTGAAGATTTGTGGGCATTTAATGAAGAGCCGGTCGTACGCGCCATTGAAGCCTGCGCGATTCCAATCGTCAGCGGCGTAGGCCACGAAACCGATTTCACGCTTGCCGATTTTGTTGCCGACGTGCGCGCACCGACACCGACCGGCGCGGCAGAATTGGTCAGCCCCAACCGCCAAGAATCGCTACATCGTCTAGCCCAGGCGCAAGTCCGTCTGAAAATCGTTTTGGAACAACGCTATTTCGATGCCAGCCAAAAACTCGACTGGCTGGCGCGGCAAATCCGTCATCCGCGCCAAAAACTCGACGAACAGCGCACCTACATCCACAAACTGGCGCAAACCCTGTCTTACTCGATGACGCAAAACGTCCGCGCCCACACTGCCCGTTTCGAACACCAAACCCAAGTCCTGCAACATTACCGTCCTGATGTTTCCGTTTACCGGCAAGACATCGACCGCTTTCAGACGACCTTGTCGCACGCCTTCCGCCAGCTGCTCGCCCGTCGCCGCCAAAGTCTGGCTGCCCAAGCTTCCCTGCTCGAAGCCGTTTCGCCGCAGCACATTCTGGAACGCGGCTTCTCCGTCGTCAAAAATACACGCGGACAAGTCATCCGTAACGCCGATGTTTTGAAACAGGGGCAGAAGCTGCACATTACCTTCGCCGACGGAGAAACCGACGTGCGCGTAACCAAAGAACAAGGGCAGCAGGACTTGTTCGACTTCGCCTGAACCGTTTATTTTAGTTTTCACCGTGTTTTACTGACAGAAAGAGGATGTTATGAAGTTTTTAGACCGTGAGGCAAGCATTGCCAAGCCGGGTTTCAACCGCTGGCTCGTGCCGCCCGCAGCATTGGCGGTGCACCTTGCCATTGGGCAGATTTACGCCTATTCCGTATTCAACGCGCCACTGACCAAACTTATCGGTATAACCGAATCGGCGGCCGGAGATTGGAAGCTGACGACCGTAGGTTGGATTTTCAGTATCGCACTCGCGATGCTGGGTGCGTCGGCCGCCCTGTTCGGCACATGGATGGAACGGGTAGGGCCGCGCAAAGCCATATTTGCCGCCGCCTGCTGCTTCAGCCTGGGCTTCTTCGTATCCGCATTCGGCGTGAGTACGCACAACCTCTTCCTGCTTTATTTGGGCAACGGCGTCATCGGCGGCATAGGCTTGGGTTTGGGCTACATCGGGCCGGTTTCCACATTGATGAAATGGTTTCCCGACAAGCCGGGTATGGCGACCGGTTTGGCGATTATGGGTTTCGGCGGCGGCGCAATGCTGGCCTCTCCGCTTTCCGTATCACTGATGAACGCCTTTTCAAACGCCACTTCAGTCGGGGTTGTTGAAACCTTTGCCGTATTGGGCCTGCTTTACCTCGCACTGATGATGTTCGGCGCGTTTACCATCCGCGTACCTGCCGACGGCTGGAAACCTGAAGGCTATACCGCGCCGAAAACGCAAAACAAGCTGGTCAGCAGCAATCATGTCAACGTGTCCCAAGCCATGAAAACGCCGCAATTTTGGCTGTTGTTCTGGGTATTGTGCCTGAACGTAACTGCCGGCATCGGCGTATTGGGTCAGGCATCCGTGATGATTCAGGAACTCTTTTCCGAAACCTCCGTAGGCAGGCAGGCGGCAGTCGGCGCAGGTGCGGCGGCAGGCTTCGTCAGCCTCCTTAGCCTGTTTAACATGGGCGGACGCTTTTTATGGTCGAGCGTTTCCGACAAAATCGGACGCAAAAACACCTACACCATCTTCTTCGTACTCGGTTCGCTGCTGTATTTCGCCGTTCCCTCCATCGGCGAGGGCGGCAGCAAAGCCCTGTTCATCATCGGCTTTTGCGTGATTATTTCCATGTACGGCGGCGGATTTGCCGCCATTCCCGCCTACCTGAAAGACCTGTTCGGCACCTATCAGGTCGGTGCGATTCACGGGCGCATCCTGCTGGCCTGGTCAACCGCCGCCGTCATCGGCCCGGTACTGGTCAATTACATACGCCAAAGCCAAATCGACAGCGGCATACCGGCGGCACAGGCATACAGCGTAACCATGTACATCATGGCAGGCCTGCTGATTATCGGTTTGTTGTGCAACCTCGCCGTTAAATCCGTACACGAAAAACACCACGAAAAAGACATCAAGACAGCCGCACACAGCGGCAACCCCGATGACGAAACCGCCATATCCGACGCTTACCTTGTGGGTGAAAAAGTTTCCGGCGGCGGTATATCGGTCTGGTGGCGTTGGGCATTGGCCGTCATACCGCTCGCCTACGGCGTGGTGATGGTCTTTGTCAAAGCACTCGACCTTTTCTCCTGAAAACGCCCGAATAAAATGCCGTCTGAAACAGCAGATGTTTCAGACGGCATTTTGTTTCAGGCCGGGTTGTCTTGGTTGGGAAGGGAATGTACTGTGTTGTCGGTGATGCCGTCTGCGTTTTGGCTTTCTTGGGGGATTTGGGGTTTGAGGAGACGGAACAGTGTTTGTCGGATGGCGGTTTCGATGCGCTTGCGTACGGATAGGAGGATGAGGAAAATCAGGATGAATAGGGCGGTAAAGATGAAGAGGCCGTACAGATAGCTGCCCAGCAGTTGTCCGATAAACAGGGAAAGGCTGAACAAGGCGAGGATAAGGGTGAAAATGCCGGTCAGTCCGGCAGTCAGCCAAAACAGTATGGTCGCAGCCCGTTCGGCGGTTTTGCGGGCAAGTGCTTCCTGTTTTTCGTGAACCATGCCGGTAAGGGGGTTGACGGCGTAGGTTTTGATTTTGTGTTTGAGGTAGTCGAACACGGGGCATCCTCGGCATTATGGGGACATTATGCCGTCTGAAGGTGTGGCGTTTCAGACGGCATTTTTATTTTCAGGCTTTTTTGCGGCGGCGTTCGCCGGGCAGCAGCATGTCCGCCCATTTGATGATGTTGGCGACTTCGGCGGGGTTGAGTTCGTAGAACTGTCCGCGTTTGAGGCGGTTGGGCAGTCCGATGGGGCCGAAGCCGACGCGCACGAGGCGGCTGACGGTGAGGCCTTGGCTTTCGAATATGCGGCGCACTTCGCGGTTGCGGCCTTCTTTAATTACGACGTTGTACCATTTGTTCGCACCTTCGCCGCCTTGTTCGTAGATGCGTTCGACTTTTGCCAAGCCGTCTTCGAGCATCACGCCTTCTTCGGTGAGGCTGCGCATTTGTTCGGTGGTCAGTCCGCCCAGTACGCGCACGGCGTATTCGCGTTCAACTTCGAAGCTGGGGTGGGCGAAACGTTGGACGAGTTCGCCGGAGGTGGTGAGAATCAGAAGTCCGCTGGTGTTGATGTCCAAGCGTCCGATGGCAACCCAGCGGCTGCTGGCAGCCTGCGGCAGACGGTCGAAAATGCTGACGCGGCCTTGCGGGTCGTCGCGGGAAACGATTTCGCCTTCTTGTTTGTAATACAGGATGATGCGCGGCAGGCGGTCGGCCCATTTGAGTTTGATGATGCTGCCTTTGACGGTAACGTGGTCGTCGGGGGTGACTTTGTCGCCCAGTTGCGCGGTTTTGCCGTTGACCGTTACCCAGCCGTTGTTGATCCATTCTTCCATTTCGCGGCGCGAGCCGACGCCGGACGCGGCAAGCACTTTTTGCAGGCGTTCGGGTTCCATGCGCGACAGGTCGCTGCGGCGTTCTTTCAAATCGCGCGCGTGTTCCATAATTTTTTGGTTGGGATTGCGGACGACGAGTTTTTTGGCTTTGGCGGCGCGCTGTTTGGGGACGTTTTGAGGCTTGATGCCGTCTGAAGCTTTTTGTCCGTAAGGTCGGGATGCAGTTTTGCCCGTTTCGTCTTTGGGATGGGCTTTGCTTTTGAAAGGTTTGGCGGTTTTCTTGGCAGACGGGGCTGCGCCGTCTCGCCATTGGCGTTTGCTGGTGGGCTGTTTGGACATAATTTTTCCTAACTCGCCTGATAAGGCGGTTCTTCTGCGGCGTGTGCGGCAGGACGGGTTGATAAAATGCCGTCCTCAGTCGGACGGTTCGATATTGTACCTTATGCGGCGTGTTTGTGGATGAAATCGTTGTGTCCTGAGGTTTGGAGAAGCGGGACAAAGTTTGTGCAACGGTTGAAATCGGTTTGCGTGCGGGAGTAGAATCTTTCAAATGACAAGAGGAGCGGTAAATGGATTTGCACAATATTCGGGAAGATTACAGCAAACGGGAATTGTCGGAAGGCGATTGCGCCGACAATCCGATCGAGCAGTTCGAGCGGTGGTTGGACGAGGCGGTACGCGCACAGGTTAACGAGCCGACGGCGGTCAATGTGGCGGCGGTCGACGGACGCGGCAGACCCAACAGCCGTATGGTGCTGCTGAAGGAAGTTAATCCTGAAGGTTTTGTTTTCTTTACGAATTATCACAGCCGCAAGGGGCGTTCGCTGGATGCTCATCCATTTGCGGCGATGACGTTTTTTTGGCCGGAGCTGGAGCGTCAGGTGCGCGTGGAAGGGCGTGTTGAAAGGCTGGCGGAGAAGTTGTCGGACGAATATTTTGAGAGCCGCCCGTATCAGAGCCGTTTGGGTGCGTGGGCAAGTGCGCAGAGCGAGGTTATTCCGAACAAGGCGGTATTGGTGGCAAAGGCGGCGGCGGTCGGACTCAAACATCCTTTGCACGTGCCGCGTCCGCCGCATTGGGGCGGCTATATTGTGATTCCCGATTTGCTTGAGTTCTGGCAGGGCAGACCGAGCAGGCTGCACGACCGCATCCAATACCGTTTGCTAGATGGCGGCTGGATACGCGAGCGGCTGTCGCCTTGAACAGGAAAAAACATATGCCGTCTGAAAACCGGAATCGGGTTTCAGACGGCATTTTTTCATGGGAAAAATATGGACGGGAAGTTTTTTATGTTCCGAACGGAAAGCCCGAATCTTCTTTATACCGGGGAATTATGATGCGGACGGCGTGAATGCGTCGGAGAAAAACAAGTTTTCCGGCAGCTTATGCTGTTGCACAAACAGATTTTTTGCTTGTTCGGTCATGACAGGGGAACCGCAGGCAAATACTTCGTATTCCGACAGGTCGGGGTGGTCTTGTGCTGCGATGTCTTGTACGTGCCCTTTTCTTCCCTGCCAGCCCTCTCCGGGGCGGGACAATACGGGGGTGAAGCAGGCGTTTTTCAGACGGCATGCCAACTCTTGTGCTTCTTCGAGGGCATACAAATCATCTTGATGACGCGCGCCCCAGTAGAAATGGACGGCGCGGCTGCTGTCTTGGCGGATAAGGTCGAGCAGGATGCTGCGGATGGGGGCGTAGCCTGTGCCGGTTGCCAGTAGGATGACGGGTTTGCCGCTGTCTTCCTGCAAGGTAAACGAACCGAGCGGGCCTTTAACGCGGACGATGCCTTTTTCTTTGACTTTGGGTTCGCTGCCGAAAATCATTTCCGAGCAGACACCGTTTTCGCGCCTGCGGATGTGCAGTTCCAAAATGCCTTCTTGGTCGGGCGAATTGGCGATGGAGTAGCTGCGGCTGACGTTGCCCGGCAGCAGTAAATCAATGTATTGCCCGGCGTAGAAGGTAAACGGCGGGGCTTTGGGCAGGGCAAGTTTCAGGAGGGCGACATCGTGTTTGAAAATAATACTTTCGATGCGTGCGGGCAGGGTGCGGACGGGTAGGGCATCGGCTTTGTAGCCGGGGATGTTGATGCTGATATCGCTTTGCGCAGTGGTGCAGCACATCAAAATCTTGCCTTGCGCTTTTTCTGCTTCGGATAAAGCCTGTTCCGAGTGTCCGCCCATTTGAATATCGCCGCTGACCAGTTCGGCTTTGCATTGTCCGCAGACACCGCTTTTGCAGGAATGGGGCAGATTGAGGTTTTGACGGGCGGCAGCGGCCAAAACGGTTTCACCGTCGCCGGCGGCAAAGGTGGTTTGGTCGGGCAGTGTAATGGTGTGGTTCATGTCTTGGTATGGTTCGAGCAGATTAAGTTAAAAGGCCGTCTGAAAGCTTATTTCCTGTTTTACCTTCGTTGGAACTTTGCTTTCAGACGACCTGTGTGATAACGGATTAAGCCAGTTTGGCTTTAATCAGTTCTTGAACTTGTGCGGGATTGGCTTTGCCTTTGCTGGCCTTCATCACTTGCCCCACAATCGCATTCAGGGCTTTTTCGTTGCCGGATTTAAACTGTTCCACGGCTTTGGCGTTGTTGGCCAGCACTTCGTCCACCATGGCTTCAATCGCGCCGGTATCGGTCATCTGTTGCAAACCGTGTTTTTCGATGATTTCGGCAATGGTGGCTTCGGGTTCTGCCCACATGGCTTCAAAGGCTTTTTTTGCTAACTTGCTGCTTAATGTGCCGTCGGCGATTTTGCCAACCAGCGCGGCGAGGCGCAGGGCGGTAATCGGGCTGTCGGCAAGTTCCATGCCTTCTTTGTTCAGCGTGGCGGCGAGTTCGCCGATCATCCAGTTGGCAGTCAGCTTGCCTTGTCCGCTCTCTTTGGCGGCTTCTTCAAAATAGGCAGCCTGCACGCGGCCGGTAGTGAGCAGGCGCGCGTCGTAGTCGGATACGCCGTAGTCCGCCACGAAACGCGCCACCATTTCTTTTGGCAGCTCGGGCATTTCTGCTTTGGCTTTTTGCAACCGGTCGTCTGAAATGATGACGGGCAGCAAATCTGGGTCGGGGAAGTAGCGGTAGTCGTGCGCGTCTTCTTTCAAGCGCATCACGCGGGTTTCGCCTTTTTCAGGATCGAACAGCATGGTTGCCTGCTGTACTTTGCCGCCGTCTTCCAAAATCTCGATTTGCGCTTCCACTTCGTAATTAATTGCCTGCTCCAAGAAGCGGAAGGAATTGAGGTTTTTAATCTCGCGGCGCGTGCCGAACTCTGCTTGGCCTTTCGGGCGAACGGATACATTTGCGTCGACGCGGAATGAACCTTCCGCCATATTGCCGTCGCAAATGTCCAGCCAGGTTACTAAGCTGTGTAATGCCTTGGCGTAGGCAACGGCTTCGGCGGCCGAGCGCATTTCGGGTTCGGATACCACTTCCAACAGCGGCGTGCCGGCGCGGTTCAGGTCGATACCGGTTGCGCCGTTCAAGCCTTCATGCACGGACTTACCTGCGTCTTCTTCCATGTGCGCACGGGTTACGTTGATGGTTTTCACATCGTCGCCGACTACGATTTCCAATTTGCCGTGTTCGACAATCGGTAAGTCCAACTGACTGATTTGATAGCCTTTTGGTAAGTCGGGATAGAAGTAGTTTTTACGGTCGAACACGTTTTTCTGATTGATTCTCGCATCTAAAGCCAAACCCAATTTGATGGCCTTTTCAACGACTTCCCGGTTCATTACCGGCAGTACGCCCGGCAGCGCGCATTCCACTACGCTGGCGTGCGCGTTGGGTTCTGCGCCGAATGCGGTCGATGCGCCGCTGAAGATTTTGGATTTGGTGTTCAATTGGACATGGATTTCCAAGCCGATTACGGTTTCCCAGGTCATGTTGAAGCTTTCTCAAACAAATTTCTGATTAATGGAATTCTCGATATCATCGAGCATTTGATGGCGTTTCCTATACATCGAACGTTTTTTGCTCTCTATTTCTGCTTCTGATTTCCTAGGGAAGCTTTGCGGAAGAGACCAATAACCGTTGCTTAGTTTTTGTCCTTGGACAGACTGCCAAAACTCATTGTAATTAATTAACACCCTTTTTTTTAATTTCCAGCGGATTTTAACATGATGTTCCTGTGAAATCCCAAGCAGGCTGTTAATCCCAAAACGCGTGGCCAGCAGTTGTAAAACAATGATCATGAATTGCTGCGGGCGCAGGCCGTACATGGTTTTGGTTAAAGAGCGCACGATGTCTTTTGCGTCTTCACCGGCGGGGCCCTGTACCGAAGTAATGAGCAGCCCGTTGTCTTTTGTGAAAGCAAATGTCGACGTGTAAAGGCGTTTTCCTGACTCGTCCCTTAAGGAAACAGCCCAAAAACCTTCATTGCTGCAGAGGTCGTTGCGATTCAGCTGCAAGGTTAAATGATCGGTTATTTGGGCTAAAACATAAGGTTGTTCCTGGTTGAATTTCTCAATTACAGAAGAACCGAATAATTTCTCCGCCCTTGTCAAATCGGTGATTAATGCCTCCAAACGGTCTGATGCAAAGATAAACCTCTTGTCCAAGTAGGTATGTATCAATGGATAGCTTACTGCTGCAAACTTTTGGAAAAAAGTGCGCCAGCATGGGGAGGCATTGATGAAGTTTTCAAATTGTTTAATTTGAGGAAGCGCGGCCAAGCAGCGTATTCTGAATTTTAAATGCTTAAATCCATAATACGAAGAGGTTGTAAATATTTCCTTAAAACGGGGAAAGGTATAGGGGGTCGTCATAAGTGTCCAACATAAGCATAATTGTTTACGGAGTATTACAGCGTGCAAGCGATATGCACGGTGTAAGAATTATTCCATATAACCTTTTCAAATTGTTTTAAATTCCGGAGGACGGAATTTTTTAAGATGATTTTATTTACAGGTTTTTTGATGCCAATCGCTGTTGAGTTGGATTTGGTGTGCCGCACCGAGTATTCGGGCTTCGGAGAAATAGTTGCCGATAAGCTGAACGCCGATGGGCAGTCCGCCGCCGCTGAAACCTGCAGGCAGGGTCAATGCTGGCAGTCCGGCGAGGTTGACGGCGATGGTGTAGATATCGCTCAAGTAGGTTTCAACCGGCGAAGAATCCGCTCCGATTTTGGGGGCTGCAGTGGGTGCGGTTGGCGCGAGGATGAGGTCGCACCGTGCAAATGCCGTCTGAAAATCATCGGCAACGAGGCGGCGCAGTTTTTGGGCTTTGAGATAGTAGGCATCGTAGTAGCCGTGCGACAGTACATAAGTGCCGATCATGATGCGGCGTTTGACTTCGCTGCCGAAACCTTCGGCGCGGGTTTTGCCGTACATTTCTTCCAAATCGCCGAATTGGGCGGCGCGGTGTCCGTAGCGCACGCCGTCGTAACGTGAAAGGTTGGTACTGGCTTCTGCGGAGGCGAGGACGTAGTAGGCGGGAATGGACAGCTTGGTTTGCGGCAGGGAAACTTCGACCAATTCCGCGCCTTGCGCTTTCAGCAAATCAATGGTGTTTTGCAATGCCGTCTGAACATCGGGGCTGTTGCCTTCGCTGAAGTATTCTTTGGGCAGACCGATTTTCAAACCTTTGAGCGGTTGGTTCAAATCGCGGGTGTAGTCTTCTTTTTCGCGCTCTAGGCTGGTGGAATCTTTGGGGTCGAAACCTGCCATTGCATTCAACAGAATCGCGCAGTCTTCGGCGGTTTGCGCCATCGGGCCGGCTTGATCGAAGCTGGAGGCGTAGGCGACCATACCGAAGCGGGAAACCGTGCCGTATGTGGGTTTGATGCCGGTAATGCCGCAGTGCGATGCGGGTTGGCGGATAGAGCCGCCCGTGTCCGAACCGAGCGCGGCAGGGGCGAGGCGCGCGGCAACGACGGCTGCCGAACCGCCGGACGAACCGCCGGGTACGTGCTCAAGATTCCACGGATTTTTGGTTGCGCCGTAGAACGAGGTTTCGTTGGTAGAACCCATGGCAAACTCGTCCATATTGGTGCGGCCGAGCGTTACCATGCCTTCGTCGAGCAGGTTTTGGACGACGGTGGCCGTGTAGGGGGAGATGAAGTTGTCCAGCATTTTGGAGCTGCATGCGCTGCGCCAGCCGGTTTGGCAGAAAATATCCTTGTAGGCGACGGGTACGCCAGTAAGCGCGGAGGCGTTGCCCTGAGCGATGCGTTCGTCGGCGGCACGGGCTTCTGCAAGGGTTTTATCTTGGTCGATGGTGATATAGCCGTTGAGGGCGGGATTTTTTTCGGCGATGGCGGCAAGGTATGCGCTTGCCAGTTCGACGGCGGAAATCTGTTTGGACTGCAACAGGACGCTTGCCTGTTTCAATGTGTATTGTGTCATAAATCTTCCATCCCTAAAGGGTTTCAGGCGGTATTTCTGATGCCGTCTGAAGCATATTCGGATTATTCTTCGATAACTTGCGGTACGATATACAGACGGTTACGTACTTCCGGTGCGACTGCCTGATATTCGGCGGCGCGGTCGGTTTCGGTTACTTCGTCTTCACGCAGGCGCAGGGCGGCTTCGTAAGGATGCGCCATCGGTTCGATGCCGTCTGTATTGATGTTTTGCATCTGTTCGACCATAGAGAAGATGTCGTTCAATTCCTGAAGAGACTTTTCTTTTTCTTCGGAACTCAGGTGCAGTCGGGAGAGTCGGGCGATTTTGTCTACGTCGGCAAGTGTCAGTGCCATGAAAAGAATCCTTGTCTGATGGCAAAGAAACCATCGTTCGGGTATGATGGGGTGTATTGTTCGAATCTTTAATTATAACGGAAAAATCTGTTGTAGCGGCAATTCGCGGCATCGAATGCCTGCCGCACATGTGTGAAGACGGAGGAGGATTATGGGATTGGGTGTGGAAATCGGCAAGCTGATTGTGGCTTTGTTGGTGTTGATCAATCCTTTCAGCGCATTGTCGATTTATCTTGACCTGACTCACGGACACAGTACGAAGGAGCGCAGAAGGGTTGCACGGACGGCCGCCATCGCCGTGTTTGCCGTGATTGCGGTATTTACGTTGACCGGCGGTATGCTGTTGAAGGTTTTGGGAATCAGTGTCGGTTCGTTTCAGGTCGGCGGCGGAATTTTGGTGTTGCTGATTGCCATTTCGATGATGAACGGCAACGACAATCCGGCAAAGAAAAATATCGGCGAACAGCGTGATGCGGAACATACCCATGTCGGACGCAATGCCAAGGCGATTGCCGTCGTGCCCATCGCCATACCGATTACCATCGGCCCGGGTGGTATTTCAACTGTGATTATTTATGCATCGGCGGCTAAAACATACGGCGATATCGCGCTAATTATTGCCGCAGGTTTCTTGGTCAGTGCCATCTGTTACGGCATTTTGATCGTCGCAGGCAAAATCAGCAGGTGGATGGGGGTGACGGGGCTAACGATTTTAAACCGTATTATGGGTATGATGCTGGCGGCGGTATCGGTGGAGATTATTGTATCGGGACTAAAAACGATATTCCCGCAACTGGCAGGTTGATCAGATGTTTCACAGTGTCAATGTATTTACGGGCGAAACGCTTTACCGCCGCCCCGCTCAAGATTATGCGGAGTTTGAACGGCAACTGGCGGATTTGAAAATGCGCGGCAGGGCGTTCGCACAATTGGGCGTAACCGAACGTGCCGCGCGTTTGAGGCGGTTTGCCGACCGTTTGGAGGCGGAGAAAGAGCGTTTTGCGGAAATGGTGTGTGAGGAAGTCGGCCGCTGCCTGCACGAATGCCGCGCGGAAATCGGCAAGTCTATCGAGCTGATACGTTATTACGCCCGCCTTGCCCCCGAACTGCTCGCCCACAAAACCATTGCGACGCAGGCGAGCCTGAGCCAGGTAAGGTTTGAGCCTTTGGGCGTCGTGTTTGCCGTCATGCCGTGGAATTACCCCGTCTGGCAGGTATTGCGCTTTGCCGTACCTGCCGTTTGCGCGGGCAATGCGTGCGCCGTCAAACCTGCACCCAGCGTGGCGCGCGTCAGTCAAGCACTGTTCAATTTGGTTTCAGACGGCATTCCTTTGGCAGGCGCGTGGCTGGATGAGGCGGACACGCTCAAGGCGGTTGAAGATACCGATGCGATGGCGTTTACGGGTTCGACGGATACGGGGCGCATCCTTGCGGCACACGCGGGCACAAACCTCAAGAAAACCGTGTTGGAGCTCGGCGGCAGCAACGCCTTTATCGTTATGCCCGATGCCGATTTGGCGCGTGCGGCCGCAGAAGCCTGTTATTCACGTTTCCGCGATGCGGGGCAATCGTGTAACGCCGCCAAGCGCATCATCGTAACCGAAGCCGCAGCCGATCGTTTTATCCCGCTGTTTCTTGCCGAATGTGCCAAATTGAAAATGGGCGACCCCAAACATCCCGATACCACGCTTGCACCTCTGCACCGAGAAGATTTGCGGAACCGGGTTCACGGGCAGGTTGAAGATGCCGTTTCAAACGGCGCGGTATGCCTGACCGGGGGCAAAGTTCCACAGGGGCAGGGATGGTTCTACCCCGCGACTGTTTTAGACAGGGTAAATCCTGCCTGCCGGGTTTGGCATGAAGAAGTATTCGGGCCGGCCGCCCTGATTTTGCGTGCTGCAAACGAAGATCATGCCATCGCCCTTGCCAATGATTCCCCGTTCGGGCTAGGTGCCTGTATTTATACCGCCGATACTGACCGAGCATGGCAGTTTGCCGAGAAAATACAGGCGGGATCGGTGTTTATCAACCGCCATACCAGCAGCGATTTGCGCCTGCCTTTCGGAGGGGTTAAAGATTCCGGTTACGGGCGCGAATTGTCCGAATTTGGGCTGTACGAGTTCGTCAACGTTAAAACCTACTGGCAGAAATAAACAAACCCCGTGCCGTTTCAGACGGCATGGGGTTTTCGATGAGGCTGCTCAACGGCAGTATTTGTTCACATCGTTATTGTATTTCCGAATCAAATCATCCCTGTTTTTTGCATTCGAACTCCCTACCGATTTCAGGTTCATTTTTGAAATCCTGCAGTTTTCTTCTTTGTTTTGCCGCTCGAATTCGGCAACTTTTTTCTTTTCTTCCTCGATCTGCCTGTTTTTCTCGGCGATATCTTTTTCTTGTTCTTTCATGTCGGCAGAAATTTTTTCAGCAGCAGGTTTGACCGGCTTGGCTGCCGGCCTGGTCTGACGCGTCCTCAGGTTTACGATTTGGCTTTGGTCGGGATGGAGCTGTTTCGGCACATCCGAATAACTGTTGCCTCCACCGTCTTTCCAGGTAAAGACGGCGGCTTCGGCAGATGGTATGAGCAGGAAAGAGGCGAGGGTAAACATGATGACGGATAAAGAAAAGTTCATCGGGGTTTCCTTAAGGGTTGACTGCCGGGGCAGAATCAGGATTGGTCTGGCGGTGTCTTTTCCAGGTTGGGTGGAAGTAAGGAAGGAACCTCGCCTTATGTTTTGTATATTGAAATACAATGTATTCCCATAAATATCATTTGAATATGGTTATGCTACCGTATATTTCGACAAAGAAAAAGAAAATTGCAGGATAGTGCGCATAGGAATCGTCTTGATGAGCGTGATTCTGTCTTTGACCTGAATCGGTCGGATGTAAGTTGTCTGCGGTATTTGGTATCTTAATTTACGGGATGCCGTCTGAACGCTTTTAAGAGGGTTTCAGACGGCATTTTGTTTAAACCGGTTTATTTGCGTTGCAATATAGCGGCAAAGAAGCCGTCGGTTTGGTGTTCTCCGGAGTTGAGGCGCAGGTATTTTCCGGTATCCAAATCAACCTTCAGGCCTTGCAGCAGTTCGGCGCAGTTGACGAGTTCAAATTCGGGATGTTCGGACAGGAAACGTTCGACTTGCAGTTCGTTTTCTTCCGGCAACACGCTGCAAGTGGCGTAAACCAAGCGGCCTTGCGGTTTTACCAGTTTGGAGGCGGCATTGAGGATGCTGTGTTGCTGTGCTAAAAGGTTGGCCACGGTCTCGGCGGATTGGCGGTATTTGAGGTCGGGATTGCGGCGCAGCGTGCCTAAGCCGGAGCAGGGCGCATCCACCAACACGCGGTCGGCTTTGCCTGCCAGTCGGGCGATACGGGTATCGTGTTCGCTGCTGATGCGTTCGGGGTGGATGTTGGTCAGTCCAGCTCGGGTCATGCGCGGTTTGAGGTTGGCAAGGCGTTTTTCGGCAATGTCGAAGGCGTAGATTCTGCCTTTATTGGCCATTTGCGCACCGACAGCCAAGGTTTTACCGCCGGCTCCGGCACAGAAATCGACAATGATTTCGCTACGTTTTGCGCCTACCAATAAGGCAAGCAGCTGGCTGCCTTCGTCTTGGACTTCCAGCGTGCCGTCCAAAAACAGTTCGTGTTTGTTAAGCGCGATTTTGTTTTTCAGGCGGATGCCCCAAGGCGAATAAGGCGTTGCCTCTGCATCGGCCCTTTCAGCTTGCAATAATGGCAGCACTTTATCTCGTTTGCCTTTCAAGGTATTGACGCGGATGTCGAGCGGGGCAGGTTGGTTGATGCTGCGGCCGAAGGCGAGGATTTCTTCTTCGCTCCAATGCTGTTGCAGCTGTTCCACCAGCCATTGCGGCAATTCTGCGGCGGTATTCAGGCCGTCTGAAAATTCGGTTTTACGGGCTTTCAAATTGCCGAGGAACTCTGTTTCTTCTTCATCAAGCAGGTCTTTGATTTGGCTGATGTTGGTGCTTCTGCCGAGAACCAGTGCGGCGAGTGCGGCTTTGCGCGGCTGCGCGTGCGGACGGCGCAGGGCGGTACTGATTTTTTGATAGTGGCGCAGCGCGGCAAAGGCGGTTTCGGCGATTTCGTGGCGGTCTTGGCGGCCGAGCTTTTTGTGTTCGCGGAAATAGGCGGAGAGGACGGCATCGGAAGGCTGTTTGAAAGTCAGCATTTCAGCCAAAACTTTGGCAGTATGGTCGAGTTGTGCGGCGTTCATAATGTAATGGGTTTCTCTTAAAGTGGGTAAATGGTTTCAGACGGCCTTCATGATGCGTTCGATTTCGTGCCAAAAGCCGTCGGGGCGCAATTCCAAAATGGCAATCAAACCATTGTCGATACGGCGGATTTCGGTTGCGTTCAATGTTTCGGTTTCGGCAACACGCGCAGGCGCGAGGTAGGCCATACGGTCGAGCAGGTGATAGCGTGCTTCTTGGCGTTCAAACCCGTATTCCGCCCAATCTTGAATATAGACGCCGCGCCAGCCGTATGGATTAAGTGGCGGCTCAAAAGCATGGAAATCTTGTGGAAAAAATCCGATGCCGCGCACGGTGGAAGCAGGAAGCGGATTTTCAGGCAGACCTTGTGCGGCTAAGGTTGCTTTGCCTTGCGGCGTATGCAGCAGCTGGGATTGCTGTACCAGTTTGGCGGCTTTGTCCGTCAGCGTGTCTTTAGGGTTGAGGCCGCGCAGGTTTTGCACTTGGTCTCCGCCGTAGTATTTACACGCCAGCTCGATATGGTAGGGCTGTTGGTTGAGGGAAGCGACAAAATCCGCGGCGCCTAAAGTTTGGCCGTCTGAAAAAACGGGCAGATTGTATGCGTGCAGTTTGGCGTGCGGCGCGTTGGCAAACCAAAAAGCCAGCAGTTCTTCGGCATAAATGCCGAGACGATGTCCGAACAGGGCGCGTTGGGCGAGGTAATCCGTCAGCCGCGTGGGATCGGCATCCAATGCCAAAAGGTAACGGAAACCGTGTTCTCCCAGTAGTTCTCGCACGCTCAATTCGCAGCCGCTTTGCCACAAAGGCGGCGCAGTCAGCAGCGAGGCAAGGTCGCGGACGGGTTGGCTGGTGAGTTTCCACCATAATGCGTCTAGGGCGTAATTCATGCTTATCCGAATATCAGTCATGCCGTCTGAAAAAGCTTGTAATGTTTTCAGACGGCCTTAATCAGTCTTTTTTATGGATACGGTGGCTGACGGTATTGAAAAAACCGCGCAGGATGTCGATGTCTTCGGTTTGCGTGTTGGCGCGTCCGAACAGGCTCTGCATACGGCGCATCAGGCGTTCTCCGTTGCGGCGGTTGAAAAAGCCGATGTCGTTCATCACGCTTTCCATGTGGGCGACCATGCCTTTGATTTGCTCGTTGGTCGCGGCGTGGTCTTCCTGTTGCAGATGGGTCATGGGCGAATCGGTTTGACTGAAGATTTCGTAGCACACGACCTGCACGGCTTGGGCGAGGTTGAGCGAGAAATAGTCGGGATTGCCGTTGATGGTCATCAGTCGGTTGCAGGCTTGGACTTCTTCGATGCTCAAACCGAAAGTTTCGTTACCGAAGACCAGCGCCACTTTCTCGCCGCGGTTGGCGGCCTGTAGTAATTCGGGCACCAAATCGCGCGGGGTTTGCAGCGGCGCAGTAATTTCGCGGCGGCGGCTGGTCAGGGCGCAGGCGATGGTGGTGTCGGCAAGGGCTTCGTCCAAAGAGGCGGCAATGGTGGCATTTTCCAAAACGTCTGCCGCGCCGGAAGCGAGGATGAAGCTTTCTTCCGGTAATTTAAACGATTGCGGATGCTCCGGATCGAACACGGGCGGATTTTCCGTCATCGGCGTTGCCATCAGATTGGGGGCGACGATGGTCAGATTGTGCAGGCCCATTGTTTTCATGGCGCGCGCGGCGGAGCCGATATTGGCGGGATGGCTGGTGCGCGTGAGGATGATGCGGATGTTGTCCAGATAAGCGGGCAGGGCGGGTTTTTCGGAAGTCATGTTTTGTTTTCTGTTTGTACGGGAATCAGGTATAATGCACCATCTTTTTGTTTTCAGACGGCCTTTTTCCATGCCGTCTGAAATGTTCTTTAACAGCATCGGAAACGATTAACAGCCTCTTGTGTGCCTTGTTCGGCGCATTCGGGCGTATTTTACCTGAATTAGGAAGAAAACCATGAATCCGTTTTTAAATACCGCTTTCAAAGCCGCCCGTAAAGCAGGGCAAATGATGATTCGCGCCGCCGGCAATCTGGATGCCGTCAAAGTAGACAGCAAAGCATTCAACGACTTCGTTTCCGATGTTGACCGCAGCTCCGAGATGATTTTGGTGGAAGCGCTCAAAGAAGCCTATCCGCACCACAAAATCACTTGCGAAGAAGGCGGCTCCCACGGTAAAGCCACCGCCGAGTACGAATGGATTATCGACCCGCTCGACGGCACAACTAACTTCCTCCACGGCCATCCTCAATACGCCATCTCTATGGCACTCTTGCACAAAGGCGTGTTGCAAGAAGCTTTGGTGTACGCACCTGAGCGCAACGACGTGTACATGGCTTCCCGCGGCAAAGGCGCGTTGCTTAACGACCGCCGCATCCGCGTTTCCAACCGCATCGAATTGAACCGCTGCCTGATCGGTACCGGCTTCCCTGTTGTCGATCAAAGCATGATGGACAAGTATCTGGCGATTTTGAAAGATTTCTTGGCCAAAACCGCCGGCGGCCGTCGTGAAGGCGCGGCTTCTTTGGATTTGTGTGCCGTTGCGGCCGGCCGTTTGGACGGTTTCTTCGAGTTCAACCTCAAACCTTGGGATATTGCCGCCGGTGCATTGATTGTCCAAGAAGCAGGCGGTATCGTTACCGATATGTCCGGTGAGGAAGCTTGGTTGGAAAGCGGCGATATTGTGGCTGCCAATCCTAAAGTATTGGCGCAGATGCTGAAAATCATTTCCGCGCATGTTTAAATTTCAGCCCTTTCCCGGAAATACGGGAAAACGGGCGGGTATGCCGTCTGAAGTATCGAGCCGATATTTCAGACGGCATTTTTATTGGTAATAGGAGCAGGAAGGTGGAAACGGCTAAATGCCCAAAACTGCCGAGGATGGAAACCCATATCTAATTAAACGGAGAACCCTGTGCAATTTGTCCATTTCCCGCTCAGTCGTTTAAATGCAGTTTGATGGAAGCTAAATCGACTGTGGCAGAAAACAGACAACGGGGTATAAAAAATAAACCAAGTTTTAACAGTCAGATAACTTTGACCCATAAAATTTTTCAGGAATAGTTTTGATTATCAAATATAATTTCCGAACCAAATATCTGACAAGTTTGTTTATTTTTATATTTATTCCTTAATACTTAAAAAGAGAGCGTTTTCATGAACAAAAAACTTGCCTTAATGCCGCTGTTGATTTTGAGCGCGTTTTCATCTACCGCCGACAATGTTCCGCAGCAGGGCGAACTCGGACAGGTTCATGTCCGTGCCGATGCCAAACGCGTTAAAGCCGCCCGTTCTTACTCCATTGCCAGCGACGGCGACTTGCGCGACCGCGTGAACTTGGGCGTATTGGGCAAAGCCAACGCCTTTACCGCACCGATTACCGTCGTCAACTATGACGAACAAGCCCTCAACAACACCGAAGCGCGTACTTTGGTGGATGCCGTAGCGAAAAAAGACGCTTCCGTTTGGCAGTTCGGCGGCGAAAGCAACACGCTGACCGGTCTGTATTTCCGCGGTTATCAGCTTGATGCGCGCCAATTCAGCGTCAACGGTTTGGCAGGTATGTACGGCACGCAAGGCACGGCCAGCGTGCAAGTCGGATCCGCACAACTGATTAAAGGCGCGTCCACTGCCGTAAACGGCATGGACCCCGAAGGCGCGGTATCCGGTTCCGTCAATATCGAAACCAAAAAAGCCGCCGATGAAGGCAACCGCAAAATCGGTTTGGGCTGGTTCAGCAACAACCGCGCCCAAGGTACGTTCGACTTGGGCCAACGCTTCGGCGAAAACAAAGAGTTCGGTGTGCGCGCCAACGGCAAACTGCGCCACGGCGACACTCCGCGTCACGGTTACAGCGAAGACAACAAAGAATTTGCCTTGAATGCTGATTATCGCGGCGAAACACTGCGCGTGGCGTTTGATTCCATCTACGCGAAACGCAAAACCAACGGCGGCCGCGCGCGTATGCAGGATATTCAAAACGCCAACGGACGCTTGTTTGACGCGCCTGAAGGCAAAGTGAATCTGGCACCGAGCTGGCAGGCTCAAAACACGCGCGGTCAGACCAATATGCTGACTTTTGAATGGGATGCGTTTGAAAATGCCCAAATTACAGGCGGCATCGGCTACAACAATGCCCGCTATTACGGCAATTTCGCCTCTCCTACCGTTACAAGTAGCGGTTTGACTTACAATTCCGGTCGCGCGCGCCTGACCGACCAGCGTTTCAAAACGCTCAGTATGAATCTGACTGCACGCGGCGAATTTGAAACCGGTCCAGTGAGCCACAACTGGAGTGCCGCATTTGACCGAATCGACCGCAAACGTACTACTTATCAAGGCGCACGCCAGACTCAAAACCGCGTTATTGATCCGAGCCTTGATATTCCGACTCAACTAGCGAAATTGGATTCCAACTTAGGCAGCGCTTGGAGCCCAACCCCTTCATTGGATACTGTGATCAAAGTAAACAGTTTGGCGGTATCTGACACGCTTGGTTTTGCCGACAATAAATACCGTCTCACTTTGGGCGGACGTTTTCAAGCCGTCGAACAGAAAAACAAACTGAACGGCCGCAAAGCAGATGCGAGCCGTTTCAGTCCGATGTTAATGGCGGCATGGGTTCCACAGCCTGATTTGGTGGTTTACGGAAACTATATGGAAGATTTGGAGCCGTCCGACATCCGTGCCGATGACGACGGTCATGTAACGATGGCAGATCCGCGTGTCAGCCGCCAATTTGAAGTCGGCGTACGCAAAAACTGGGGCGACTTTGTCACCACTTTAAACGCGTTCCAAATCAAACGCCCGGGCTACTGGCGCGGCAACACGACTTCAGGTACTGATTTCGCAGCGCGCAAAAATGCAGGCTTGGTTTATAGCGGTTCCGAACAAGGTATGGAACGCAGCCGCGGTATCGAGTTCAATACCTATGCCAACTTGTTGAACAAAACCCTACGTCCGACTTTCGGTCTGATGTATCTGCAATCAACCGTAAAAGATTATCCGAATTTCGCCGACAATCTGGTTAACGGCGTACAAGTCACCAATCCGCGCGTGATTGCCAAAGCGGGTGTGGAATGGGATGCACCGTTTGCCAAAGGCTTGACTTTAAACGGTAATGTTTCGTATTTCGGCAAGTCTTACCAAGACACGCAAAAACAATACGTCCTCCCGTCCTACACTTTGGTTGACGTAGGCGCGCGCCACAAAACCAAGCTGGGCAAAAATACTTTGACCGTCAGCAGCTCGGTGGAAAACCTGTTCAACAAAAACTATTGGCAGATACAGCGCGGCCAATACGACCGCAGCTTCGCCGTCGTCGGTATGCCGCGCACTTACTGGCTGAAAGCGGAATTGGATTTCTGATTTCTCCGCATCCGGAAAATGCCGTCCGAACAGGTTTCAGACGGCATTTCTTTTAAAGAAATATGGCGGGATATGCTCAAATAATGCTATTCTAGTACCTTTGAAACCTGCTTGTTTGAAGTGATGAAAAAACCTTTGATTTCAGTTGCGGCAGCATTGCTCGGCGTTGCTTTGGGTACACCTTATTATTTGGGTGTCAAAGCCGAAGAAAGCCTGACGCAGCAGCAAAAAATATTGCAGGAAACGGGCTTCTTGACCGTCGAATCGCATCAATATGACCGCGGCTGGTTTACCTCTACGGAAACGACGGTCATCCGTCTGAAACCCGAATTGCTGCATAATGCGCAGAAATACCTGCCGGATAACCTGAGAACAGTGTTGGAACAGCCGGTTACGCTGGTAAACCATATCACGCACGGTCCTTTTGCCGGCGGATTCGGCACGCAGGCGCACATTGAAACCGAGTTCAAATACGCGCCTGAAACGGAAAAAGTTCTGGAACGCTTTTTTGGAAAACAAGCTCCGGTTTCCCTTGCCAATACCGTTTATTTTAACGGCAGCGGTAAAATGGAAGTCAGTGTTCCCGCCTTCGATTATGAAGAACTGTCGGGCATCAGGCTACACTGGGAAGGTCTGACGGGGGAAACGGTTTATCAAAAAGGTTTCAAAAGCTACCGGAACGGTTATGATGCCCCCTTGTTTAAAATCAAGCTGGCAGACAAAGGCGATGCCGCGTTTGAAAAAGTGCATTTCGATTCGGAAACTTCAGACGGCATCAACCCGCTTGCTTTGGGCAGCAGCAATCTGACTTTGGAAAAATTTTCCTTAGAATGGAAAGAGGGTGTCGATTACAACGTCAAGTTAAACGAACTAGTCAATCTTGTTACCGATTTGCAGATTGGCGCGTTTATCAATCCCAACGGCAGCATTGCACCTTCCAAAATCGAAGTCGGCAAACTGGCTTTTTCAACCAAGACCGGGGAATCAGGCTCATTTATCAACAGTGAAGGACAGTTCCGTTTTGACACGCTGGTTTACGGCGATGAAAAATATGGCCCGCTGGATATCCATATCGCTGCCGAACATCTTGATGCTTCTGCCTTAACCGTATTGAAACGCAAGTTTGCACAAATTTCTGCCAAAAAAATGACTGAAGAACAAATCCGCAATGATTTGATTACTGCAGTCAAAGGCGAGGCTTCCGGATTATTTACCCATGACCCGGTACTAAATATCAAAACTTTCCGTTTCACCCTACCTCAGGGAAGAATTGATGTGGGCGGAAAAATCATGTTTAAAGACATGAAGAAGGAAGATTTGAACCAATTGGGACTGATGTTGAAGAAAACCGAGGCAGACATCAGAATGAGTATTCCTCAAAAAATGTTGGAAGATTTGGCGGTAAGTCAGGCCGGAAATATTTTCAGTGTAAATGCCGAAGATGAGGCGGAAGCCAGAGCAAGCATTGCAGATATTAATGAAACATTGCGCCTGATGGTGGACAGTACGGTTCAAAGTATGGCAAGGGAAAAATATCTTACTTTAGACGGTAATCAGATTGATACGGTCATTTCCCTTAAAAACAACACCCTGAAGTTAAACGGGAAAACGCTGCAAAATGAACCCGATCCTGATTTTGACGAGGGAGATATGGTTTCCGGCCAGCCACATTAATGCCGTTTATGCCAAATGCCGTCTAAAATGTTCAGACGGCATTTTTGTCGGTCTTAAAATAGGATGGATTTTCATGTTTCAAAGACAATTGATTGTCTCTAATCCGATATCAGGATACGCTTCCAGTGTTTAGATATGGAACTCAGACGGGATGGGGGAACGATTGAAAGTTGGTTGAAATCTGTGCTTGGAAAGCATGGAGGAAAAATAAAAGGCTGTATTTTAATATAGTGTTGATAATATAGTGTTGATAGGCATGCTTAGCTTCAAGGTATTCAATAGGATAGGTTTTTGCCTAACCGGAAAATAATCGTCTTTTCCCTTGCAGCCAGTTAAAATTGACAGATGGTTAAAACACAGCCAAATAAAAATGCCGTCTGAAGGGTTCAGACGGCATTTGTTCGGATAAACCTTATCGGCTGCTTAGAGCATCAGGTTTATTTTTTCTTTTGAGGAGGCAGGTCGGTACATACACCCAAGGCTACTTCCGCAGCCATACCGATGGATTCACCCAAAGTAGGGTGCGGATGGATGGTTTTGCCAATGTCGGCTGCATCACAGCCCATTTCGATGGCCAAGCAGACTTCGCCGATCATATCGCCGCCGTTGGGGCCAACGATACCGCCGCCGACAACACGGCCTGTTTCGGCATCAAAAATCAGTTTGGTAAAGCCATTATCGCAGCCGTTGGCAATCGCACGTCCGGAAGCAGCCCATGGGAAGGTGGCTTTGGTGATTTTGCGGCCTGATGCTTTGGCAGACAATTCGGTTTCACCAACCCATGCCACTTCAGGAGAAGTGTAGGCAACACCCGGAATGACGCGCGCGTCGAAGTAGGCTTTGTGGCCGGCACAGTTTTCAGCGGCAACGTGGCCTTCGTGAACGGCTTTGTGTGCCAACATCGGTTGACCGACGATATCGCCGATAGCGTAGATGTGCGGCACGTTGGTGCGCATTTGTTTGTCCACTTCGATGAAGCCACGATCGGTAACGGCAACACCGGCTTTTTCTGCGCTGATGAGTTTGCCGTTAGGCGCACGACCGGCGGCCACGAGTACGGCATCGTAACGTTGTGGCTCTTTAGGCGCATTTGCACCTTCAAAGGTAACGTAAACGCCGTCTTCTTTAGGCTCGACAGCAACAGTTTTGGTGTTGATCATGATGTTGTCAAAACGGTATTCGTTTTGTTTTTGCCATACTTTAACCAAGTCGCGGTCTGCGCCTTGCATCAGGCCGTCCATCATTTCAACCACATCCAAGCGAGAACCCAGAGTGCTGTAAACCGTACCCATTTCAAGACCGATAATACCGCCGCCGATGATCAGCAGTTTGCCCGGTACTTCTTTCAGAGCCAAAGCGCCGCTGGAGTCGAAAATTCGAGGATCTTCAGGGATGAAAGGCAATTTGGTTACGCGGCTGCCTGCTGCAATGATACAGTTTTTAAAGGCAACGATTTTTTTCTCACCGGTAGGAGTCGCTTGTTCGTACACTTCGCTGGTCGTCAGAGAAACTTCCAAGTGGTGCGGATCTAAGAATTGGCCGTCACCTTGGATAATATCTACTTTACGGCCTTTAGCCATGCCTGCCAAACCGCCGGTCAGACGGGAAACCACGCCGTCTTTGTAGGCGCGCAGCATGTCGATATCGAGTTCAGGCTCAGGGTATTTGATACCGTTGGCAGCCAAGTGGCGTACTTCATCGATAACGGCAGCATTGTGCAACAGGGCTTTGGAAGGGATACAGCCGACATTCAAGCAAACGCCGCCCAAAGTTTTGTAACGTTCAACGATGGCAACTTTCAAGCCTTCGTCAGCAGCAGCAAATGCAGCAGAATAACCGCCGGGGCCGCCACCCAATACGACTACGTCGTATTCGGCATCGGCAGAACCGCCGAATTGAGCAGCTTGAGGAGCAGGAGCGGCTGCTTTAGGTGCTTCTTGTGCAGGGGCAGCAGGTGCTTCGGCTTTAGGAGCAGCAGCTGCACCTTCGGCCTCAACGACAACAATCAAGCCACCTTCAGAGATTTTGTCGCCTACTTTAACTTTAACTTCTTTGACTACGCCTGCAACTTCGGCAGGTACGTCCATAGTCGCTTTATCGGTTTCCAAAGTAATCAGGGTATCGTCCACAGCAATGGTATCGCCCACATTTACGTCAACCGCAATAATATCTACATTTTCGTGACCGCCAATGTCGGGCACTTTCAATTCAACTAAGCTCATGTCTAATCTTTCTGAATGATGTTCGGACTTCTTTTTTCAGACGGCCTTTCTATACAGGCCGTCTGAAAATGCTCGGATTACAGGGTAATGCGGCGGAAGTCTTTCAACAGGTTAGCCAGGAATACGGTGAAGCGCATACCGGCGGCACCGTCGATAACACGGTGGTCGAAGGACAGGCTCAACGGGCACATCAGGCGAGGAGCGAATTCTTTGCCGTTCCAAACCGGTTTGATTTGGGATTTGCACACGCCCAAGATAGCAACTTCAGGAGCATTCACGATTGGTGTGAAGCCTGTACCGCCGATACCGCCCAAGCTGGAAATGGTAAAGCATGCGCCTTGCATTTCTTGTGGTTTGAGCTTGCCTTCGCGGGCTTTTTTAGACAATTCGGTCAGCTCTTGGCTGATTTGTTTCAAGCCTTTTTGATCCACGTCTTTAATTACTGGAACAACCAAGCCGTTTGGCGTGTCTGCTGCGAAACCGATGTTAAAGTAGTTTTTCAGCACCAAGTTGTCACCATCCAGAGAAGCGTTGAATTCAGGGAAGGCTTTCAGCGCAGCAACAGAGGCTTTGATAATGAACGCCAATGGGGACAATTTCACGCCTTCGCGTTCCCATTCTTTGTTCAGTTGTTTGCGGAATTCTTCCAATTCGGTCATGTCCGCTTCTTCGTGTACGGTAACGTGAGGAATCACAACCCAGTTGCGAGACAGGTTTTGACCGGAGATTTTCTTAATGCGAGACAGTTCTTTAACTTCGACGCTGCCGAATTTAGAGAAGTCAACTTTAGGCCATGGCAACAAGTCCAGACCGCCGCCCAAAGAGGCAGCGGCAGGTTTGCCTGCACCGCTTTGCATAACGGATTTAACGAAGGCTTTAACGTCTTCGCCCATGATACGGCCTTTCAGACCGGTACCTTTGACTTGACCCAAATCTACGCCCAATTCGCGCGCTAGTTTACGGGCAGAAGGACCTGCATGGGCTTTGGCAAATGCAGCTTCGTCAATTTTGGCAGCAGCAGGAGCAGCCGGTGCAGGCGCAGCGGCTGGTGCGGGAGTAGCAGGAGCCGGAGCAGCGGCAGGAGCAGGTGCGGCAGCTTGAGCGGCAGGAGCAGGAGCAGCTGCGGCAGAGCCGGTAGTTTCTACTTCGATAATGGCAGAACCTTCAGATACTTTGTCACCAACTTTTACAAATACGGCTTTTACCACACCGGCTTCGGTACATGGTACGTCCATGGTGGCTTTGTCGGTTTCCAAAGTAATCAGGGTGTCGTCAACGGCAACAGTGTCACCAACTTTAATTTCAACGGCAATAACGTCTACGTCAGAGTGGCCGCCGATATCAGGTACGACAACTTGTACGGTAGCGCCACCGGCAGGAGCGGCTGTAGGCGCAGCAACTGGAGCAGCAGGAGCTTCTGCTGCAGGGGCCGGAGCGGCATCAGCAGCGGCAGCACCAGTTTCAACGGTCAGAATAACGCCGCCTTCAGAGATTTTATCGCCAACTTTAACTTTAACTTCTTTCACAACACCGGCTGCATCGGCAGGTACGTCCATAGTGGCTTTGTCGGTTTCCAATGTAATCAGGGTGTCGTCAACGGCAATAGTGTCGCCTACTTTGACTTCTACAGCGATGATGTCGACGTTTTCATGACCGCCGATATCAGGGACTTTGATTTCTACGATACTCATTTGAGTTCCTTTAATATTTTCAGTTTGATGCCGTCTGAAAACTGTTGCACACGGCATCGGTACAGTTTGTTCAAACCATTCAAGCATTCGGTTTTCAGACGGCCTGATGTCTGAATGAAGCAAACAGGCCGTCTGAAACATCAATTAGCGTTTCCAGCTAGGAGCTGAATCGGCTTTAATACCATATTTTTCAATGGCTTGTTGAACGGTTTCTTTGCTGACTTTGCCTTGCTCGGCCAATGCGCTCAATGCGGCAACGGCAACGTTGTAGCGGTCAACTTCGAAGAAGCGGCGCAGGTTGGCACGGCTGTCGGAGCGACCGAAACCGTCAGTACCCAAGACGTGGTAGTCGTTAGGGATATAGGCACGGATACGGTCAGCATAGCTGCGGATATAGTCGGTAGCGGCAATAACCGGACCGTCATGACCTTGCAGCTGAGAAGTAACAAACGGTACTTTTGCAGTTTCCAAAGGATTCAGGCGGTTGAAGCGTTCCACTTCGATAGCGTCGCGATGCAACAGGTTGAAAGATGGGCAAGACCAGATGTCTGCTTCTACGCCGAAGTCGGCTTTCAGCAATTCGGCACCGGCAATGACTTCTTGCAGGATGGTACCAGAGCCCATCAACTGTACTTTCTTATCGCCTTTGCCGCCCGCTTTCAGCAGGTACATACCTTTCAGGATGTTTTCTTCTGCGCCTTCAGGCATATCCGGGTGAGCGTAGTTCTCGTTCATCAGGGTGATGTAGTAGAACACGTCTTCGTTATTGGCATACATACGGCGCAGACCGTCTTGAACGATAACGGCTACTTCGTATTGGAAGGTTGGATCGTAAGTTACACAGTTTGGAATCAAATCTGCTTGAATATGGCTGTGGCCGTCTTCGTGTTGCAGACCTTCACCGTTCAGCGTTGTACGGCCGGCAGTACCACCCAACAGGAAGCCGCGTGCGTGCATATCGCCGGCAGCCCATGCCAAGTCGCCGATACGTTGGAAACCGAACATAGAGTAGTAGATATAGAAAGGAATCATCGCAAAGTTACTGTTGGCGTAGCTGGTTGCAGCTGCGATCCAGTCAGCCATTGCGCCCGGCTCGTTAATACCTTCTTGCAAGATTTGACCGTCGACGGATTCTTTGTAGAACATCAGTTGGTCTTTATCTTGAGGGGTATATTGTTGGCCTTTAGGGTTCCAAATACCGTATTGGCGGAACATGCCTTCCATACCGAAAGTACGGCTTTCGTCAGGAACGATAGGTACAACGCGTTTGCCGATTTTTTTGTCTTTCAGCAAAGTGGACAGGATGCGTACGAAAGCCATGGTGGTTGAGAATTCGCGGTCACCGCTGGATTTCAGTTGGGCATCAAATGCTGATAGTTCAGGTACTTCCAGAACTTCTTGGGTCGGGTTGCGTTGAGGCAGGTAGCCACCCAAAGATTCGCGGCGTGCATGCAGGTATTTGTATTCTTCGCTGTCGGGAGCAAAAGTCAGGTAAGGCAGGTCGCCGCTGTCGATTTGTTCGTCAGTTACAGGAATGTCAAAGCGGTCACGGAATTGTTTAAGAGACGCTTTGTCCATTTTTTTGGCTTGGTGGGCAACGTTTTGACCTTCGCCGGATGCGCCCATACCGTAACCTTTAATAGTTTTTGCCAAGATTACAGTAGGTTTGCCGTCCGCGTGGTTCGCAGCGCGGTCGTAAGCGTTGTACACTTTTTGAGGGTCATGGCCGCCGCGGTTCAATGCCCAAATTTCGTCATCGGTCATATCTGCGACCAATGCTTTCAGTTCAGGGGTATTGAAGAAGTGTTCGCGAACGTATGCGCCGTCTTTGGATTTATAAGTTTGGTAGTCACCGTCCAGGCATTCTTCCATACGTTTGCGCAGGATGCCGT
The DNA here is from genome assembly GCF_900475315.1 of Neisseria cinerea. Taxonomy (NCBI): domain Bacteria; kingdom Pseudomonadati; phylum Pseudomonadota; class Betaproteobacteria; order Neisseriales; family Neisseriaceae; genus Neisseria; species Neisseria cinerea. The sequence goes on from NZ_LS483369.1 coordinate 592,640, forward strand.
CTTTGTCTTTTGCCAAGAGGCGGTCCCAACGGCGACCCCAGATGACTTTCACAACATTCCAACCGGCGCCGGCAAAGTTGCCTTCCAGTTCTTGAATGATTTTGCCGTTACCGCGTACTGGGCCGTCCAGACGTTGCAGGTTACAGTTGATGACGAATACCAGGTTGTCCAAACCTTCGCGTGCTGCCAGGGCAATAGCACCTTGGCTTTCAGGTTCGTCCATTTCGCCGTCGCCACAGAATACCCATACTTTGCGGCCTTTGGTTTTTGCGAGACCACGGGATTCCAAGTATTTCAGGAAACGTGCTTGGTAAATCGCCATAATCGGACCCAGACCCATGGACACGGTCGGGAACTGCCAGAAGTCGGGCAGAAGGTGCGGGTGAGGGTAAGAGGGGAGGCCGTGACCGTCGACTTCCTGACGGAAATTATTCAGTTGGTCTTCGGTCAGGCGACCTTCGACGAACGCACGTGCGTAGATACCCGGCGCAACGTGGCCTTGGAAGAATACCAAATCGCCTTCTTCGCCTTCGCCTTTGGCTTTCCAGAAATGGTTGAAACCCACTTCGTACATGGTTGCTGCGGATTGGAAAGATGCGATGTGTCCACCCAGTTCCAAATCTTTTTTACCGGCGCGCAATACGATGGCGGCAGCGTTCCAGCGCACGAATGCACGGATGCGGTGTTCGATGTTTTGATCGCCCGGAATACCTTTTTCGTTTTCAACAGAAATAGTATTCAAATACGGCGTGGTTGTGCCGTGAGGCATACGAACGCCTTTGTCGCGGCTGTATTTAACCAGATGTTCCAACAGGTATTGTGCGCGTTCGCCTCCTTCGTATTCGAGAACGGAGCTTAACGCATCCAACCATTCTTGGGTTTCGATAGGGTCAACATCATGTAATTGGGTGGACATAGTATCTATCCTTTGTGTTGAGTGTTTAATCGGTAGGGCGGGTGTAGTTTGCCCCTTTATTTTCGTTTGTGAAAGAAAATAAGCAAAAACGAAAATTCTCAAACTAAACCGAAACGTGATAATTTAAGTTTAATGTTTTCAAAAAATTAAAAAAATCTTGGAAACAAGGGAAAACTTGAAAAAACGTTTGGTCTGTTCCACATGAAATCCTATCAGCAATCGGGTCTGCTGGCAAATAACCGTGCTTCCTCGGACGAGTTTTCCCCTATAAAACAGGGGTACTAAATAAGTTTGTTTGATTTCGCAAATATTTTATCTATTTTTGATTTAAATTTTTCGAAAATTGAGTGAAATCGAATCATATCTGCCTAAGGGTAATTTATTTGGGATGGAAATCTATACACAAGCTTTGTGGATAACCGTGTTGATAAGCCAAGGGTAGTGTTAAAAAAGTCTTACACAACAAATGTACGGTTATTGTGATTAAAAATTAGGCATAATTTAATATATTAAAATCAATAAGTTATTATAATTTGATGTTTATTGGCGCATTTTTTGCAGGTTGGGAGTCTGGTTTGGTATTTATCATTGCGAATAGTAAAACCAAAATTTTGGCAGTTGATGCAAAATTTACTTTTTTCGCGTTACAATCCTGCTTTATTTTTTGAATTGCCTGTTTGGAAAAATACTTTTATGAAAGCCAGCCAATTTTTCATTTCCACCCTGAAAGAAGCCCCTGCCGAAGCCGCGCTTGCCAGCCACAAGCTGATGATTCGCGCCGGTCTGATTAAGGCCAACGCGTCCGGCCTTTATACTTGGATGCCGATGGGGCTGCGCGTGTTGCGCAAAGTCGAAAACGTCGTGCGCGAAGAAATGGCGCGCGCAGGCAGCGTGGAGTTGCTGATGCCGGTGGTGCAGCCTGCCGAGCTGTGGCAGGAATCCGGCCGCTGGGAATTTTACGGTAAAGAACTGCTGCGCCTGAAAGACCGCCACGACCGCGATTTCTGCATGGGCCCGACCTGTGAGGAAGTCATCGCCGACATCGTGCGCAAAGAAATCAACAGCTACAAACAGCTGCCGAAAAATTTTTACCACATCCAAACCAAATTCCGCGACGAAGTGCGTCCGCGCTTCGGCGTCATGCGCGCGCGCGAGTTCGTCATGAAAGACGCTTATTCCTTCCATGCCGACTACGCCTCGCTTCAGACGACCTATGATGCCATGTACGACGCTTACTGCCGCATCTTCACCCGTCTGGGCTTGGAATTCCGCCCCGTCGCCGCAGACACCGGCAGCATCGGCGGCACTGGTTCGCACGAGTTTCAAGTGTTAGCGGAAAGCGGCGAAGATGTCATTGCGTACAGCGACACTTCCGATTACGCCGCCAATATCGAGCTGGCTCCAACCTTGCCGCTCAAAGGCGAACGCGCAACCGCTCAGGCAGAGCTGACCAAAGTACACACACCGAACGTCAAAACCATTGATTCATTGGTTGACTTCCTCAGCATTCCGATTAAAAAAACGCTGAAATCCATCGTGGTCGAAGGCGAAAATGAAGGTGAAATCGTTTTATTGCTGTTGCGCGGCGACCATGAGTTCAACGACATCAAAGCCGAAAAACTCGCAGGCGTGAAATCGCCGCTGACCATGGCAGACCCTGCCGCCATCCGAGCGCAGTTCGGTGCAAATGGCGGCTCGCTCGGCCCTGTCGGCTTCACAGGCAAAGTCTATGCCGATTTCGCTACTGAAAAAGGCGCAGACTGGGTTATCGGCGCAAACGAAGACGACTACCACTATACCGGCTTCAACTTCGGCCGCGACGCTGCAGAACCTGAGTTTGTCGATTTGCGCAACGTCGTCGAAGGCGATGAAAGCCCTGACGGACAAGGCCGTCTGAAACTGGCGCGCGGTATTGAAGTCGGCCACGTTTTCCAATTGCGCGACAAATACACCCAAGCCATGAACGTCAGCTTCCTCGACAATAACGGTAAATCCCAAATCATGGAAATGGGCTGCTACGGTATCGGCATCACCCGCGTCGTTGCCGCCGCCATCGAGCAGAACAACGACGAAAAAGGCATTATCTGGACCAAAGCAATGTCGCCGTTTGAAGTCGTTATCGTGCCGATGAACTACAAAAAATCAGACGCCGTGCGCGAAGCCGCCGACAAAATCTACGCCGAACTGCTGGCGGCAGGTGCCGACGTCCTTCTTGACGACCGCGACGAACGCGCAGGCGTGCTGCTGAACGACTCCGAGCTTCTGGGCATCCCGCACCGCATCGTCATCGGCGACCGCGCCTTGAAAGAAGGAAACGTCGAATACGCCGAACGCCGCGATAACGAAGCGCAATTGGTTCCGATTGGAGAAGTTGTTGTGCGTGTAACAGATTCATTAAATGCGTAAGCTTGGTCAAATGCCGTCTGAAAATAATTTCAGACGGCATTTTTATTTAGGGAGAAAGTGAAGTGGCTTCAGTATTTTTAGAAGGAGAAGCAGTCGAGGTCGGCAATATTTTCTGTATCGGCAGGAACTATGCCGCACATATCGAAGAGTTAAAAAACGAAATACCTTCCGAACCTGTGGTGTTTATGAAGCCGTCAGGCAGCATTTTGAACAGCGGCGGTACAATCTTGCTGCCCGAGTTCAGTAGGGATGTACATTTTGAGTGCGAGCTTGTGTTGCTGGTTGGTAAGGATTCAGACGGCATGGGAGAGGGTGAAGATATTTTGGGATGTGTCGCAGGATATGGTGTAGGGTTGGACCTTACGGCAAGGGATATCCAATGCCGTCTGAAGGAAAAAGGGCTGCCTTGGTTGAAGGCAAAGGGATTCAGGCATTCTGCATGTGTTTCGGACTTCGTGGCGGCGAGCAAGGTTTCCTGCCAACCCTTCTTTTTTTCATTGAGGCAAAACGGTATATTGAAACAGAGGGGCAACACGGAAATGATGATTTACCCGCTCAGGATGGTTTTATGCGAGCTGGCTCTGTCCTATGGCTTGAAAAAAGGTGATCTGGTATTTACCGGAACACCTTCAGGTGTAGGGAAAATCAGCGAGGGGGACAGATTGGAACTGGAATTGGACGGGCTTGCGGAAGCTTTTTTTACGGTAGCCCGAAAATAAGGCAGACCTATTCGTCCCGTCCGTTGAAAAATTCTTCCGAACCACCTTCAAAGAAACTTTGCAGGATTGCCTGTGCGGCTACTTGGTCGAGAACGGATTTCCGTTTTTTGCCAAAAACTTGTGCTTCTGAAAGCAGGCTTTCCGCATAGACGGAGGAGAGGCGTTCGTCCATCCAATAGACGGGAAGCCCGAATCTGCCGTGCAGCCTGCGTCCGAACTTGCGGGACAGATACGTCATTTCGTGTTCCGTGCCGTCGGTATGGACAGGCAGACCGACGACAAAATAACGCGGCTGCCACTCTTGAACCAGTTTGGCGATTGCCGCGAACTTTTCATCGTTGCTGCTGCCGGTAACGGTACTCAAAGGATGGGATAGCCCTAATTCCGCGTCTCCTTGTGCCACGCCGATACGCGCTTCCCCAAAGTCGAATGCCAGCGCTGTACCTTTGGGTGCTTTATGCATGGCCGACTCCGGAAATCAAGGCGATCGGATCGATACCGAGTTTGGCAAATGCGGCAGCATAGCGCTGTTCGTAAGGAATGTCGAACAGGATATGTTCGTCGGCAGGAACGGTAAGCCATGCATTGTCAGCAAGCTCGCGTTCGAGCTGGCCTTTTCCCCAGCTTGAATAGCCGATACTGACTAATATTTTGTCAACCGCGCCTTCACGTGAAATATTTTCAATCACATCTCGGGAAGAGGTCAGTGCGATATTGTCCGAAACGCCGATACTGCTTTGCCAGCTGCCGATAGGGGTATGCACGACATAACCTCGCTCGACTTGCACCGGGCCGCCCATCATAACGCTGTCGTGCTGCATTCGGAAAGGGATGTTTTTGCCGGTGGCAGAGAAAATCAGATCCATGGTAATCGGGGAAGGTTTGTTGATGGCGATGCCGATGGCGCCGTCGTTATCATGTTTGCAGATATAGACGACCGATTGCGCAAAAAAAGCATCTTCCATATCGGGCATGGCAACAAGAAAGTGGTTGGACAGATTCATATCAGCGTTTGTCGGGATTTTCTATCGGGTTGGAAATCATGCAGGCCCCGGAAATTATTTTGCCGGAAGTGTCCGCTTGAGGCATATCGGTTTGCAGGTTGCTGCCGAAACAGGAAACCACACTTAAGGAATTTTTCGGAGAACCTTGGACGATTTTATCGCTGTAAACCAAATAAGCGAAAGTTTTACGTTTCGGATCGTAATAACGGATAATTTGCTGGCTTTTAAAAGCAAAGCTGGCGCTGCGTTTGAACACCTCTTTCGGTTTGCGTACGGCGGTTTCGTCAAAAGAAACCGAAGGCGCAGTCTGGGTACATGAAACAGAAGCATCGGATGCGTCTTCTTCCAAATTGACCGTTTCCTTCAAGCCGCCTTTTTTTGCATATGAAATATAACAGGTAATGCCCTGGACGTCGGGATCGTCAAATCCTTCCACCTCGATACGGTCGTTTTTTCCCAGCATATTGAAAACGGTGCTTGCCCGTCCGATTTTATCGGTTTCATTACCGCCGCAGGCTGCCAATAAAAAAACGGCCGGCAAAAGGAGGAGTTTGTTCATGATGTTTGCAGAATGATTAAAATTACACTTAGGCAATATAAGGCTGTTTGCGCCGATTGCAAGTATCCTTGCAAAGAAGGTGCAATATTGGGCAAACGGCATTTTCAGACGGCATAACTGACAGTATAATCCGAGCGTCCGGCTGCTTTCGTGCAGCCTTCAGCGTTATCCAACTTTTCCTGAAAGTCGAACCATGCAATACAAACCTCTTCTGCTTGCCCTGATGCTTGTTTTTTCCGCCCCCGTCATTGCTGCCGGCAATGCGGCGAATAGCCGTTCTGCCGAAGTAAAAAAACAGGAGAAAAATAAAAAGGAACACGCCAAGGCTGAGGAAGGCAAGAAAGAGAAAGGAAAAAACGCCGTAAAAGATAAAAAATCAGACGGCAAAGAAGCGGTAAGGGACGGAAAGGAATCCAAGAAACCGCTTAAAAACAGTAAAGGCGCAGAAAAAGAAGCGGATGCATCCAAGCATTCGCAACGCGAAGGTCGGAATCGGGTCAAAGAACCGGAGGAGGAAAGTAAAAAAACACATGTCAAATCGGTTGCCGAATCCAAAGAAAAAAGCATAAAAGTACAAACCGAAAGCAAACAGGTCAAGAAAGAGGGCAAGGATGAGGGTGGCCGTCTGCATAAAGGTGGCAAAAAACCGGTAAAAGACGATAAGGCGGCTGACAAGGATACTGACAATACGGTCCGGACAAATAAAAAAAACCATACCGTTAAAGAAGGCAAGGCCGTACGGCAAGATAAAAAGCCCGTGCAAGAGAAAAACGGCAAATCCGATAAGCAAAAAGCGGAAAACGCCGATTCGGACGAACTGAAGGCCGCCGTCGCAACCGCAACTAATGACGTTGAAAACAAAAAAGCTTTGCTTAAACAGAGCGAAGGGCTTCTGATTCATGTCAGCACCTCGCTCAAGCAGCTTCAGGAAGAGCGCATCCGCCAAGAACGCATCCGTCAGGCCCGGGGCAGCCTTGCTTCCGTCAACCGCAAGCAGCGTGAGGCATGGGACGATTTTCAAAAATTAAATGCCGACCTGAACCGTTTGAAAACGGAAGTTGCCGGCACGAAGGCGCAGATTTCCCGTTTCGTGTCGGGCAATTATAAGAACAGCCAACCCAATGCGGTCGCCCTGTTCCTGAAAAACGCCGAACCGGGTCAGAAAAACCGCTTTTTGCGTTATACGCGTTATGTAAACGCTTCCAATCAGGAAGTCGTCAAAGATTTGGAAAAACAGCAGAAGGCTTTGGCGGTACAAGAGCAGAAAATCAACAATGAGCTTGCCCGTTTGAAGAAAATTCAGGCAAACGTCCAATCACTCCTGAAAAAACAGGGTGTAACCGATGCTGCGGAACAGACTGAGAGCCGCAGGCAAAACGCCAAAATCGCCAAAGATGCCCAAAAAATGGTGGAGCAGAAAGAAAACGAGCAGCAGCTGAATAATCTTTTGAGCAATTTGGAAAAGAAAAAAGCTGCTAACCGTATCCAAGACGCCGAAGCAAAAAGAAAATTGGCTGAAGCCAGGTTGGCGGCAGCCGAAAAGGCCAGAAAAGAAAAAGAAGCGGTACAGCAGAAGGCTGAAGCGCGGCGTGCAGCAATGTCTAACCTGACTGCCGAAGATAAGAACATCCAAGCACCTGCAGTCATGGGTATCGGCAGTGCCAACGGTTTCGGCCGTATGCAGGGGCGATTGAAAAAACCGGTTGCCGGTGTGCCGACAGGGCTGTTCGGGAAAAACCGCAACGGTGGCGATGTTTGGAAAGGCGTATTTTATTCTACTGCTCCGGCACCTGTTGAAAGTATCGCGGCCGGAACGGTGAGTTATGCGGATGAATTGGACGGCTACGGTAAAGTGGTTGTGGTCGACCACGGCGAGAACTATATCAGCATCTATTCCGGCTTGAGTGAAATTTCAGTCGGCAAAGGATATTCCGTTGCGTCCGGAAGCAAAATCGGGACGAGCGGATCGTTGCCGGACGGAGAAGAGGGACTTTACCTGCAAATACGTTATGAAGGGCAGGTATTGAACCCTTCGAGCTGGATACGTTGATTGAGACAATATGAAACGGCGGGTTTTGTGCGAACTGTCCGGTGCAACGCATTACGTTCCGCAAATCCTGCCGTTTTTAATAGTTGCGTTTCCGTTTTTAGGAAATCAAGAGAGAAAGTTAAAGAAGAATGTCGAAACCTGTTTTTAAGAAAATCGCACTTTATACCCTAGGCGCAATCAGCGGCGTAGCCGCCAGTTTGGCCGTGCAGGGTTTTGCCGCCGAGAAGGACAAGCGGGATAACGAAGTCTTGCCGGTACAATCCATCCGCACAATGGCGGAGGTTTACGGTCAGATTAAGGCAAACTACTATCAGGATAAACCCGATGCCGATCTTTTCGAAGGTGCGATGAAGGGTATGGTTGCCGATTTGGATCCGCATTCCGAATATATGGATAAAAAAGGTTATGCGGAAATGAAGGAGTCTACCAGCGGGGAGTTTGGCGGCCTAGGCATGGAAATCGGTCAAGAAGACGGATTTGTCAAAGTTATCGCACCGATTGAGGACACGCCTGCGGAACGGGCAGGGGTGAAAAGCGGCGACTTCATTGTCAAAATCGATAATGTTTCGACGCGAGGGATGACAGTCAGCGAAGCGGTTAAAAAAATGAGGGGCAAGCCGGGTACGAAGATTACTTTGACACTGTCGCGTAAAAATGCCGACAAACCGGTCATTGTCAACCTGACGCGTGCCATCATTAAAGTGAAAAGCGTCCGCCATCATTTGCTTGAACCGGATTACGGCTATATCCGCGTCTCCCAGTTCCAAGAGCGGACGGTTGGAGGCGTGAACTCGGCAGCCAAAGAGCTGGTCAAGGAAAATAAAGGAAAACCGCTCAAAGGGCTGGTGTTGGATTTGCGGGACGACCCGGGAGGTCTTTTGAACGGCGCGGTCGGTGTATCGGCGGCATTCCTGCCGTCCGAGGCGGTCGTCGTCAGTACGAAGGGGCGGGACGGTAAGGAAGGTATGGTGCTCAAGGCGGCACCGGAAGATTATATTTTAAGCATGGGTACCGACCCACTGGCGGGTATTCCTGCCGAGTTGAAAACGATTCCGATGACGGTATTGGTCAATTCCGGTTCGGCTTCCGCGTCGGAGATTGTCGCAGGTGCATTGCAGGATCATAAACGCGCGGTTATCGTCGGTACGCAGAGCTTCGGCAAAGGTTCGGTTCAGACTTTGATTCCCTTGTCCAACGGCAGCGCGGTTAAGCTGACAACGGCGCTGTATTATACGCCGAACGACCGTTCTATTCAGGCGCAGGGGATTGTTCCCGATGTTGAAGTAAAAGATAAGGAACGTGCTTTTGAAAGTCGCGAAGCGGATTTGGTCGGACACATCGGCAATCCTTTGGGCGGCGAGGATGTCAATAGTGAAACCCTTGCCGTGCCGGTTGAAGAAAATGCGGATAAACCCGCTACAAAAGAAAAAGGCAAAAAGAAAAAGGATGAGGATTTGTCTTCAAGGCGGATTCCCAACCCTGCCAAAGACGAGCAGTTGCGTAAGGCTTTGGATTTGGTTAAGTCGCCCGAACAGTGGCAGAAGTCTTTGGGACTGGCGGCGAAAAAGCCGGTTTCAAATAAAGATAAGAAAGATAAGAAGTAGGTTTTGACGATGCCGTCTGAAAGGATTTCAGACGGCATATTATGTTGGAAAATACGGATTATGACCGGTTTTTTACCGGAATATAAACCGTGCGGCATTTACTTGGGTAGCGATTGGGTTTCAGACGGCATACATTCAGGATTTCACCGCCTTATGCTGTCTGAAACGTAGGCGCGTATCCTTTCACCTACTTCTCACGTCCTAGACATCACAGGCAAGATTATGGAAGTCATCCAATACCCCGATTCCCCCTTCAAACTCCACCAACCCTTCCCACCCGCAGGCGACCAGCCTACCGCCATTGCCGGCCTGCTCGAAGGGCTTTCAGACGGCCTTGCCTATCAAACCCTGCTCGGCGTAACCGGTTCGGGCAAAACCTACACCATGGCGAACGTCATTGCTCAAAGCGGCCGACCCGCCATCATCATGGCGCACAACAAAACCCTTGCCGCCCAGCTTTATGCCGAAATGCGCGAGTTTTTCCCCGAAAACGCGGTGGAATATTTCGTCTCCTACTACGACTATTACCAGCCCGAAGCCTATGTGCCCAACCGCGACCTGTTCATCGAAAAAGACAGCGCGATCAACGAACACATCGAGCAAATGCGCCTTTCCGCCACCAAAAACCTGATGACGCGTAACGACGTGATTATCGTCGCCACCGTGTCCGCCATTTACGGTATCGGCGACCCGACCGAATATCAACAAATGGTATTGTCCGTCAAAGAAGGCGACACCATTGAGCAGCGCGACATCATCGCCACGCTCGTTTCCATGCAGTACGAACGCGGCGATTTGGACTTCAAACGCGGCAGCTTCCGCGTGCGCGGCGACGTGATTGACGTGTACCCCGCCGAAAGCTCCGAAAACGCCTTGCGCATCAGCCTATTTGACGACGAAATCGACCGCCTCGATATGTTCGACCCACTTTCAGGCAGCCTGCACCAGCGCGTCGGCCGCTATACCGTCTTCCCGTCCAGCCACTACGTTACCCCGCGCGACACCGTATTGCGCGCCTGCGAGTCCATCAAAGAAGAATTGCGCGAACGCATCGAATTTTTCGCCCATGAACAACGCCCCGTCGAGCAACAACGCATCGAACAGCGCACCCGCTTCGACCTCGAAATGCTCTACGAAATGGGTTTCTGCAAAGGCATCGAAAACTACTCCCGCCACTTCTCCGGCAAAAAAGAAGGCGAACCGCCGCCCACACTGATGGACTACCTGCCCGACAACGCCATCATGTTCATCGACGAAAGCCACGTTACCGTTACCCAAATCGGCGGCATGTACAAAGGCGACGCATCGCGCAAGCAAAATCTCGTCGACTACGGCTTCCGCCTGCCTTCCGCTCGCGACAACCGACCGCTCAAATTCCACGAATTTGAAAAAGTCATGCCGCAAACCGTCTTCGTTTCCGCCACCCCCGCCAAATACGAAGAAGAACACGCCGGACAAGTCGTAGAACAAGTCGTCCGCCCCACAGGGCTGGTTGATCCCCAAATCATCATCCGCCCCGTCGCCACCCAAGTTGATGACTTAATGAGCGAAATCAACGACCGCATCCAAAAAGGCGAACGCGTACTCGTTACCACCCTCACCAAACGCATGGCGGAGCAACTCACCGACTATTACAACGAACTCGGCATCAAAGTGCGCTACCTGCACAGCGACATCGACACCGTAGAGCGCGTTGAAATCATCAGAGATTTGCGGCTCGGCCTGTTTGACGTACTCGTCGGCATCAACCTTTTGCGCGAAGGCCTCGACATCCCCGAAGTCTCACTCGTCGCTATCCTCGACGCCGACAAAGAAGGCTTCCTGCGTTCCCACCGCAGCCTGATTCAAACCATAGGCCGCGCCGCGCGCAATGTGAACGGCGTCGCCATCCTGTACGCCGACAAAATCACCGACTCCATGAAAGCCGCCATCGACGAAACCGAACGCCGCCGCGAAAAACAGATTAAATTCAACGAAGAACACGGCATCGTGCCGCAACAGATTAAAAAACAGGTCAAAGACATCATCGACGGCGTGTACCACGAAGAAGACAGCGGTAAAGGCCGTAGACAAGGCAAAAACAAGGTTAAAGTCGGCGAGATTCACAACGAAGAAGACGCGATTAAAGAAATCGCCAAACTGGAAAAAGCCATGCAGCAGGCGGCTAGGGATTTGCAGTTTGAAGAAGCGGCTGTTTTGAGGGATAGGATTCGGGGGATTAAGGAAGGGTTGTTGTTTGGGGCAGAGTGAAAAAAGCCGTCTGAAAACTCAGACGGCTTACTGTTATTTAACCATTCTTAATTTACGTGGCTTTTCTTTTTGTATTTCGTTAGCCCTGTTGAAGGCATTCTCTGCTGCTTCGCGAGCAACAGCCTGCAAAATTTCCTCCATGCCACCACTCTGGCTAATCCGGACATTGCGAGCTGCTCCACCAGAGATTAATTTTCCTCTAAATTTTAGAGGCTTACACCAATTATCTTTCATTTTTACCTTTCATATAATTGAAATCTTTTGAAACTTGACTTTGAGAAATACCAAGATACGAAGCAACTTCAGATTGAGTTAGTCCATCATCGTTAATTAATCGCTGAACCAAATTTCTGCGTTCATCTATTGATATTGAATTCTGATTAAAGCTACTCCATTGTTTTAATCCTTCTGCGTGCATCTTTTGGGTTAAAACCACCCCTGTCTCATTATCTTTAATTATTGCGATTGCTGTCTTACCTTTGATAGTCAGTTTTATATCGGTACTATCTCCAGCTTGAACAACTGTGGATAAGATTTGTGCCATGGTCTCAGTTGGTACTATATTTGCCATTTAGATTCCTTGTTTGAAAGAATATAATTGAATTCTATTCTTTTAATTCTTTTCTGTGAACTATTTTAGCAAGCCGTAGCAACTGTATTTTTGCCCGACGGGGTGAAAAATACAGTTGCTACGGAAAACTGCGCGGGATTTGCAGTTTGAAGAGGCGGCTGTGTTGCGGGATAGGATTCGGGGGATTAAGGAAGGGTTGTTGTTTGGAGCGGAGTAGTTTTGCAAAATTTAGGAGATCAAAATGGATAAAATCTTAGAGATAATTATTAAATACCTTGAAGAAGGCAACTATAAGATCGCAACAATAATTATAGGATTATTGTTGCTAGTAGTTATTGTTTGGAAATCCAAAGATTTTTTAGAATACTGGTCTAATAGACAAAATTTTCGCCGGAGGCTTTTAGAGGAAATTATTAATAAAATACAAAAAACAGAAATAAAAAATTTCTTGGAGGGTGAGTTAATTAAAGAATATTTTGTCCGCGTATTTAAATTTAATGCGGAAGTTATATTTATAGAGAAATTGATTGATTTCCATTCCTTTTTAAATGGAGAGTTTACTTTTAATCAAATTATAAAGAGTAGGAGGTATATAAAATTCAAAGAAGGGAAACTTTCTATTAAGACTTCATTTGTTGATTGGGTAATGGATGCACTAATATACTATGTGATTGCTTTTATATTATTTATATACGCTGCATCGATAATATTGATGTCAACTTTTGTATCTTGGCAATATAGTTTACGTGGGTTGTTTTTATTTATTGCAGGAGTAGTCATTTTGATTTTCAGTGTATTGATACAGATCCAAGCAATCCCATACAAAAATGCAAAAAAATTACAACGTAAATTAGAACAATTTAATAATCGACAATTAGACTATCATATTTAATAAATGTATATAATAAAGCAAGCGAGCGTAGGTTGGGTCAAGCAACCGTAGGTCGGATACTTGTATCCGACAAAACCTTTAATATTCCCGTTGTTGCAATCCATTGCAGCAATACCCAAAATGTCGGATTCGAGAGTCCGATCTACGGAAAACTAAAGATTTTATGTGGGCTACGGCTTACTTGTTGAGTTTAGATTTCATATGGGCTACGGCTTGCTGTAAATTTTGATAGAGATTACTTTTTAACTGTAAGCAAGCTGTATCCTTACCTACCGCGTGCGTGGCTGCGCCATACACCCTATCTGCGGGCGGCACAAACTTTAAAACCGATGCGCAGGTTAAAACCTACAAGGATGCGTGCGGTATACATGTGTTTTTGCCGTTCAAACCATTGTTTTAAACCTTGTATCGAAACATCACTCGCGCTTTATCTTAAAAAAAATGCCGTCTGTAAGCAAACATGCTTCAGACGGCATTTTTTTATCCGGCGGTCTGTTATCCGATCCGTTTGAATACCAAGTCCCAAACGCCGTGTCCGAGGCGTTTGCCGCGCGCTTCGAATTTGGTTTCGGGGCGATAGTCCGGGGTGGGGGCGTAGTCTGCCGCCGTATTTTGCAGGCTGTTGAAGCCGCTGAGGACTTCAAGCATCTGCTGTGCATATGCTTCCCAGTCTGTCGCCAGGTGGATATAGCCGCCGGTTTTGAGTTTGGGCAGTAGTTTGGCGATGAAGGGGGCTTGTATCAGGCGGCGTTTGTGGTGGCGTTTTTTGTGCCACGGGTCGGGGAAGAATATGTGGATGCCGTCGAGCGAGCCGTCTTGCAGCATATTTTCGACAACTTCTACGGCATCGTGCCGCATCACGCGGATATTTTCCAAATGGTTTTCTTCTATGAGTTTGAGCAGATTGCCTACGCCGGGACCGTGTACGTCGATGGCGAGAAAGTCGGTTTCGGGCAGCCTGCAGGCGATTTCTGCGGTTGCCGTCCCCATACCGAAGCCTATTTCGAGGATTTTGGGTCGGCTGCTTCCGAAACGGGCATCGAGATCGGCCGGTGTTGCTTGGTAGTCGATGCCGAAGCTGTCCCATAAGGTATCGATGGCGCGTTGCTGTGCGGCGGTCATGTGGCTTTGGCGGAGGACGAAACTGCGGATGCTGCGGGGATGTTCGGCTTGCCAGTTGTTTTGTGTTTGGTTTTCGGCGGTGTCTGTCATAATGCTTTCGTGCGGTTGTGCAATCAGGATGCCGTCTGAATGTGAAATGTCTGTTCGGACAGCGGGAAGGGAAAGGGGCGATTATACCTGTTTCGTTTTTGCGAGGTAAATGTACTGGTGTTCAGACGGCATTTTGCCACTGTTGTAACAGTTCTTGCAGAAAGCTTTTTTGTTCGTGTCCGCTGTTTATGGCTTCTTGCAGGTAGAGGCAGGCTTTTTCGTTGTCCGGTTCGACGCCTTGTCCGTTGTAATGGATGCAGGCGAGGTTATAAAGTGCCATGCTGTCTTTTTGCGCGGCGGCTTTTTCAAACCATTTGCGTGCTTCATTGTAGTCAGTGTCCATACCCTGTCCGAAGTAATACATGCTGCCCAGATTGGTTTGGGCTTTGCTGTGGCCGAGTTCTGCTGCTTCTGTGTAGAGTTTGAGCGCTGCTGCGTATTCGGGTGTGCATTGTAATCCGTAATGCAGTGCTTGGGCTTTTTGATAAAGCTGCTCTGCCCTTTGGCATTTGATGGCGGAATCTTTTATGCCGCCATATTGCTCGGGATGGTTTAACGCGCTGTCGGATACGAGTTTCTGATGCGCGGCAAGGCTGCCGGCTTCGGCTGCCTGCCGGTAATAATGCCGGGCTTTTTCTTTATCGGAAGCGATGCCCAGACCGTAGCGGTAGATGTCGCCCAGTATCCGCAAACCTTCGGGATGGCGTTCGGCTGCGGCTGCTTCGGCATGACGTAGGGCAAGTTCGTGGTTTCTTTCCAGATGCTTGCCTTGTAGGTAGATGTCGGCAAGTGCGGCATGAGCTTTATGGTCATTTTCCTGTGCGGCCTGTTGGAACCAGTGAATGGCTTCATCAGGAGCCGTAGGTAGGATGAGCTCGGCAAGCGGGGTGTAGGCGGGAATGTATCCTTGTTGTGCGGCGGCGCGCAAATGATTGATGGCTTGGGTCGTGTCGGTTTGTGTCCCTTGTCCGAAACGGTATTGAAGGCCGAGCTGCCATTGTGCCGCCGCCAAGCCTTGTGCTGCAGCCTCGCGGTAGAGAAGATGTGCCGTTTCAAAATCCGG
Organism: Neisseria cinerea; assembly: GCF_900475315.1. Lineage (NCBI taxonomy): Bacteria > Pseudomonadati > Pseudomonadota > Betaproteobacteria > Neisseriales > Neisseriaceae > Neisseria > Neisseria cinerea. The sequence continues at coordinate 607,886 of NZ_LS483369.1, forward strand.
TGGCGTACCGTACTGGCAGTATTGGGCAAGCAGATATTGTCCGTGGGGGTTATTGTTTTTTGCGGTTGTTTTTGCCCATTTCAGGGCTTCTTCAAAATGCCGGGACGCATACAGCAGGTACATCAGGTGGACTTGTGCTTCAGGCAGCCCTTCCTCTGCCAACGGTCTGTAAAGCAGTTTCAGGGTTTCAGGGGGTGCACCTTCCAATTCTTGGATATATGCCAAATTGTAACGTGCATAGGGATGCCCCTGTTCGGCGGCGATGCGGAGCATTTCTATACCCTGTTTGCAGTCTTGGTACGGGCTGTTTGTATCAAGCAGGTGTTTTGCCAACTCGAATGCGGCGGCCGTATGGCCTGCCGATGCTGCCTCTGTAAGCAGGCGGTGGACTTCGCTAAAGTCAAATTGTTCTTGAGACAGGCATTCTAAGGCTTGATGATAGAGTAAGTCGGAATTATTCATGTCAGATGGTTCTCCGCTGTGCCGAATCATTATTATTTGTTATCAAGTTAGCTTTAGGGTGGTAACCTAGTTTTACTATATCATATTTTTACAGACGGATTTTGTCTTTGACAGCATGCTAATGCAGATGCTCGTAAATGATTTCCGCCAGTGCTTTGCTGATGCCTTCGACTTGTTCCAAATCCTCTTTGCTGGCGGCAACGACGCCGCGCAGGCCGCCGAAGCGGGTGAGTAGGGCTTGGCGGCGTTTGCTGCCTACGCCGGGGATGTCGCTGAGTGATGAGGTAACGCGGGCTTTGTCGCGTTTTTTGCGGTGGCCGGTGATGGCGAAACGGTGCGATTCGTCGCGCACGGTTTGCAGGAGGTGCAGGGCGGGGCTGTTGGGCGGCAGGCGGAAGGTTTCGCCGGTGAACGGGAGGATGAGTTCTTCCATACCGGCCTTGCGTTCGGGGCCTTTGGCAATGCCGACCAAGGGGATGTGCAGCCCGAGTTCTTCCCATACGGATACGGCGATGCCGATTTGTCCTTTGCCGCCGTCAATCAACACGACATCCGGCCATTTGACGGTCTCGCCGTTGGCTTCGGCTTCCTGCATTTTGCCGTAACGACGGGTGAGGACTTCACGCATGGCGGCGTAGTCGTCGCCGGGTTTGGCGGTGGTGATGTTGTAGCGGCGGTATTGCGAGGGTTGGATGTTTTGTTCGTCGTACACGACGCAGGAGGCGATGGTGGCTTCGCCTTGAGTGTGGCTGATGTCGAAGCATTCGAGGCGGTTGAGGTCGTCTGAATTCATGTTTAGGATTTTTGCCAACTCGTCGATGCGGTGTTGCTGGCTGCTTTGTTGCAGGCGGCGTTGGGCTATTGCCATCTGTGCGTTTTGTTCCGCCATTTTCAGCCAGACTTTGCGTTCGCCTATGGTTTTGGTTACGAACTGCATTTGTTTGCCGTGCTCACCCTCTAGGGCTTCTTTCAATGCGTCGGGGACGGGGAAGTTGCTGATGATGATGTCGGGTTTGCTTTTGCCCAGATAGTGTTGGGCGACGAAGGCTTCGGCGTAATCTTGCCCGTTTGGTTCGGGGTCGTTTTTGGTGTCGGGGAAGAAGCTTTTGTCGCCGACGTGCCGCCCACCGCGTATGCTGACCCAGTGTACGCAGACAAGGCCGTCTGAAACGGCAAGCGCGAGCAGGTCGATGTCGTTGGGGTTATTCGGGTTTTTGCTGTCGATGAACTGGTTGCTCTGCATGATGCCGAGTGCTTGGATTTGGTCGCGGTAGCGGGCGGCTTCTTCAAATTGTAGGTTGGCGGCGGCGGTCTGCATTTTGTGTTGCAGGGTGCGGGTCAGTTCGTCGGTTTTGCCGTTGAGGAAGGTGGCGGCTTGGCGCACGCTGTCGCGGTAATCTTCTTCGCTGATGTGGCCGACGCAGGGCGCGGTGCAGCGTTTGATTTGATACAGCAGGCAAGGGCGATCGCGGTGTTCGAACACGCTGTCTTCGCAGGTGCGCAGCATAAAGACTTTTTGCAGGACTTGGATGCTGTCGCGCACGGCGTTGCTGTTGGGATAAGGGCCGAAGTATTGGTTCGGCTTTTTCAGCGTGCCGCGGTAATACGCCATCTGCGGATATTGATGTCCGCTGAGCATGAGGTAAGGATAGCTTTTGTCGTCGCGGAAGAGGATATTGTATTTGGGCGACAGGGCTTTGATGAAGTTGTTTTCGAGAATCAGCGCTTCGGCTTCGGAGCGGGTGATGGTGGTTTCGATGTGGTGAACCTGTTTCACCATCAAGGCGATGCGCGGAGAATGGTCGTTTTTCTGGAAATAGCCGGACACGCGTCGCTTAAGGTTGACGGCTTTGCCGACGTATAAGACGTTGCCGCCTTCGTCGAAAAAACGGTATACACCGGGCAGATTGGGCAGGTTTTTGAGGAAAAGTGGGATGTCGAAGTGTTCCGGAAAACGGGTTTCTGTATTCATATCAATTATTTGAAAAACGGCTTCAGACGGCATATTACCATATCGCTGGGGGCAGCCTTATCTGTTCGGACAAGGCTGCAGGGCGGTTACATGCTGCTAATCGATTTTTACCCGTTTCAGGCGCAAGGCATTGCTCAACACCGAAACCGAGCTTGCCGCCATTGCCGCGCCTGCGATGACGGGGTTTAAAAAGCCAAGTGCAGCGAGCGGAATGCCCAAGATATTGTAGAAGAAGGCGAAAAACAGGTTTTGCTTGATGTTTTTCAAAGTCACCTGCGATACCAACAGGGCATCGGCTAGTTGGTTGACCGAATGCTGCATCAGCGTGGCGGATGCGGTGTGTTCGGCAACGTCTGCGCCGCCTTTCATGGCGAAGCTAACGTTGGCGGCGGCTAGTGCGGGCGCGTCGTTGATGCCATCGCCGACCATTGCAACGGTTTTACCGGCAGCTTTGAGTTTCTGCACTTCGGCGGCTTTGTCACGCGGACTCATGTTGCCGAAGGCGTGTGCGATGCCCAGTTGTTTGGCGACGTATTCGACCGTGCCTTGGTTGTCTCCGCTCATGATGTAAACGTCGATGCCGTGTTTTTTCAGACGGCCTATGGCTTCGGCGGTATCGGCTTTCAACGCGTCGGCAAGTGCAAATGCGCCAATTGGTTTGTTATCGACTGAGACTGCAACAATGCTTGCAATATCCCAAACGCCGTCTGAAAACTTCGGCAAGGTCAGTTCGGCAAAATCAAGTTTGCCCGCTTTCACTAAGCCAACGCCTTCGACTTCGGCGGTAATGCCTGCGCCGACAACGGTTTGTGCGTTTTGTGCGGCGGGGATGTCCAAGCCGCGCGCTTGGGCGGCGGAGACGATGGCGCGGGCAAGCGGATGGGCGGCGTTTTGTTCGACGGCGGCGGCAATGAGGTACAAATCGTCTTCGTCAAAGCCGCTGTCGGGAACGCAATAAACGGCAGCAACCTGCGGCCTGCCTTCGGTCAGCGTGCCAGTTTTGTCCAACACGACGGCATCGACATGGGCGGCTTCTTCCATCGCCGCCGCGTCTTTAAACCAAATGCCGTGTTTCACCGCTTTACCCATGCCGACCATAATCGCGGCGGGCGTCGCCAGGCCGAGCGCACACGGGCAGGCAATCACCAAAACGGCAACGGCGTGCATCAGCGCAACCGTCCAATCGCCTTTAATCAGCCAAGTAACAATAAAAGTCAAAAGCGCGATGCCCACAACAGTTGGCACGAATACCGCCGCCGCTTTATCGGCTACGCGCGCAATCGGTGCTTTACTACCTTGTGCTTCAGAGAGCGCATTCATCATGTCGCCGAGTAGGGTTTGGCTGCCGAGCTGCGTAGCGCGGTACACCACGCTGCCTTCGGTCATCAGCGCACCGGCCAACACTTTGCCGCCCGCCTTTTTCTCTTCAGGATTGGATTCGCCGGTGAGATGGCTCTCGTCTGCCCAACCGCTGCCGCTTTCAATAATGCCGTCGGCGGCAATGCGTTCGCCGTGATTGGCGCGGATAAGGTCGCCGATTTGTACTTGGTCGATGGGAAGCTGTTTCCATTCGCCGTTGCGTTGCACGTTGACTTGGGTCGGCGTGAGTTTGAGCAGCAAGCCCAAGCTGTTCAGGCTGGATTTTTTGGTGCGGTGTTCCAAAAATTTACCCAGCGACACAAAACCAATCACCATCACGCCTGCTTCAAAATACACATGCGCCATGCCGTGAGCCGCGTGCGGGCTGAAAAACAGCATATAAACGGAATACAGATAAATCGACACCGTGCCGATGGTAACGAGCACGTCCATATTCGCCAGTCCGCCCTTGATGCTTGCCCACGCGCTTTTGTAAAACGGGATGGCCAGCCAAAGTTGCACTATGCTTGCCAGTACAAATTGCCATACAGGCGGAATCATCCAATCGTGCCGCCCGATCATCATGCCTGCCATGCCGATAAGGAACGGGATGTTTATGGCGAACAGCAGCCACAACCGCCAGCCGATATGGTGTTCTGCTTCGGGTTGCGGCAATGTATCTTCCATTTTTTCCTTCGCGCCGTAACCAGTTTTCTCAATGATTTTGGCGATGTCGCTGGCGGAGATTTGGCTGTCGTCAAACGTAACCTGCGCCTCCTCGCTGGCGAAGTTCACCCCCGCCGATTCGACAAAATCTTTTTTGTTCAACACTTTTTCAATACGCGAAGCGCAGGCCTGACAGGTCATGCCTTCGATTTGGAAACGGACTTTTTGTTGCATAATTTCGTTCCTCCTTTGATGTTCAGGCGGTATAAAATCCAAATGTGTCTAAGTCGGATGTTATGGTTTCAACGCCTCACATCGGACAGTGCTGGCTGTTTCAGACATCCAAGTTGTGCTTATATGTTTTGCATCAAACCAATTTGCAGTAGAATTCCTCGGTCTGCATATAGCGAAAGAAGAAATCATGAGCAACCACCATAAACTGATTATTTTAGGTTCGGGTCCGGCAGGATATACGGCTGCCATTTATGCCGCACGTGCCAATTTAAACCCCGTCATTATTACAGGTATCGCGCAAGGCGGGCAACTGATGACGACGACCGAAGTGGACAACTGGCCTGCCGATGCCGACGGTGTCCAAGGTCCGGAATTGATGTCTAGATTCTTGGCGCACGCTGAACGTTTTGGAACGGAAATTATTTTTGACCAAATCAACGCAGTCGATCTGCAAAAACGCCCCTTTACACTCAAAGGCGATATGGGTGAGTACACTTGCGATGCTCTGATTATAGCAACAGGCGCGTCCGCAAAATACCTCGGTTTGCCGAGTGAGGAAGCGTTTGCGGGGAAAGGTGTTTCCGCCTGTGCCACATGCGACGGTTTCTTTTATAAAAACCAAGATGTCGCCGTGGTCGGCGGAGGTAATACGGCGGTCGAAGAGGCGCTTTATCTTGCCAATATCGCCAAAACCGTTACCTTGATTCATCGCCGCAGCGAATTTCGTGCGGAAAAAATCATGATAGACAAGCTGATGCAGCGTGTTGAGGAGGGAAAGGTTATCCTCAAATTGGAAAGCAACCTGCAAGAAGTATTGGGCGATGACCGGGGCGTAACCGGTGCCATGATTAAAGGTAATGACGGTTCCGATGAACAAATTACGGTCAGCGGTATATTTATTGCCATTGGACACAAACCGAATACCGATATTTTCAAAGGACAGCTGGAAATGGACGAAACCGGCTACTTGAAAACCAAAGGCGGTACGGCGGACAATGTCGGTGCAACAAATATTGAAGGCGTTTGGGCCGCCGGCGATGTGAAAGACCACACGTACCGTCAGGCAATTACCAGTGCGGCCTCCGGATGCCAGGCGGCTTTAGATGTGGAACGCTGGTTGGGCAGCCGGTAATTCTGATTAAAGCTTAAAGTGCAACCAAGGTTTTTGTATCAAATTCCTTGATTTATTTTCCAAAGGCCAATATAATGCCTGCTCTTTGAACCTTGCCTTCTGCTTTCGCATGGCAGAAGGCTGTTTTTACCATCCATAAGGAGATAACATGCGTCATTACGAGATCGTGTTTATCGTTCATCCTGATCAAAGCGAGCAAGTGCCCGCTATGGTTGAGCGTTACAAAACCATGATTACCGAGGCAAACGGTAAGATTCACCGTCTGGAAGATTGGGGTCGCCGCCAACTGGCTTACCCGATTAACAAAATCCATAAAGCACATTATGTTTTGATGAACATTGAAACCACTCCCGAAGTTGTTGAGGAGTTGGAAACCGCGTTCCGTTTCAATGATGCGGTATTGCGTCATCTGACCATCAAAACCAAACACGCCGTTACCGAAGCATCCCCTATGTTGGGTGGTGAAAAGGCTAAGAACCTGTTGAGCGGTGCGTCTGAAGAAGCGGCTGCCCAATAATTGGGATTCAATAATCTTGTTTCGCTTGCAGCGTTGATTGAAAAGGCTTTACCTATTCGATATACGCCTGCCGGAATCTCTGTCTTAGATATTATTTTGAAGCATGAATCATGGCAGAAAGAAAATGGGCAGCAATGTCTTGTCCAATTAGAAATTCCGGCACGGATTTTAGGCAGGCAGGCGGAAGAGTGGCAGTATCGGCAGGGTGTATATGTTCACGTCGAAGGTTTTTTAGCTCAAAAAAGCAGACGTTCCCTTATGCCGATGCTCAGAATACAAAATATTAAAGAATATAAAGGTTAAACGACAATGGCTCGTCAATCATTCAAACGTAGAAAATTCTGCCGTTTTACGGCTGAAAAAATCCAAGAAGTCGATTACAAACAAGTTGATTTGCTGAAAGACTTTATCTCTGAAAACGGTAAAATCATTCCTGCCCGCATTACAGGAACGAAGGCATTCTACCAACGTCAATTGGCTGTTGCAGTAAAACGTGCACGTTTCTTGGCGCTCCTGCCTTATACCGACCAACACAAATAATTTTGGAGTTTAAATCATGCAAATTATTCTGTTAGAAAAAATCGGCGGTTTGGGTAATTTGGGCGACATCGTTACTGTAAAAAACGGTTATGCCCGCAACTTCTTGATTCCTGCTGGTAAGGCAAAACGTGCTACTGAAGCGAACATGAAAGAGTTTGAAGCACGCCGCGCAGAACTGGAAGCCAAACAGGCTGAAATTTTGGCAGATGCCCAAGCCCGTCAGGAAAAATTGGATGGTCAAACCATTACAGTTGCCCAAAAAGCAGGTGTGGACGGCCGTCTGTTTGGTTCTGTTACCAATGCTGACATTGCAGCTGCAATTGTTGCGGCCGGCATCGAAGTTGCTAAAGCGAATGTACGCCTGCCAAACGGTCCTTTGAAAGCCGTTGGCGAGTATGAAGTAGAAGTTGCTTTGCATACTGATGCTGTTGCTAAAATTACTGTTGCCGTCGTTGCTGCAGCTGAGTAATTGAAATTATCAGAATGCCGTTTGAAACCATGTTCCGATTATCGGTAAGGTTTCAGACGGCATTTCTTTTACTTTTAAATTTCCAATGAGGAAAGTGCGCAGTTTTTTTGCTGCTTCCGCATATCGGTATCGTCGGTGTGTCGGTTAATAATGTTATGTTGCCGTAACTGTTTTTATTTTCTGTATCTGTTTGGGGTTTTCTATGAAAACGATAAAAATACTTCCGTTGGCAATTTGTTTGGCAGCTTTGTCTGCCTGTACGACGGTTAAGACAATTGAGAAAGAAGGAAATGAACGTCCGCAATTTGATGTTGTGGCAGAATCAGTATCCAGCAGCGGATTTGCTGCCAATGCCAATGTCCGCCGTTTTGTGGATTATGAGGTTGAAAAGGGAGATTTTTCCCGAGTGGAATTAGGGAATTTTTTTGATAATGCGGTTTATAAGGCAAACATTATCAATATCGTGTACAAACCTTCTACATCCAGACCGTGGTATGAATTTAAGGTTGGTAATTCGGGAGCTGCAAAATTTAACGGGGCCCGAAAGTTTTATTCTGAAAATCAGGCGGTAATTGAAAGAGTGGCGGATGAATATGGCGTACCTGCCGAACTTATCGTGGCGATTATAGGGATTGAAACGAATTACGGTAAGAATATGGGCAGTTTCCGGGTTGCCGATGCATTGGCAACTTTGGGCTTTGATTATCCCCGCCGTGCCGAGTTCTTCCAAAAAGAATTGGTTGAGCTTTTGCGGTTGGCAAAGGAAGAGGGCAGTGATGTTTTTGCTTTTAAGGGCAGTTATGCGGGTGCAATGGGTATGCCACAATTTATGCCTTCGAGCTACCGGAAATGGGCGGTAGATTATGACGGAGACGGACATCGGGACATATGGGGCAATGTTGGCGATGTGGCAGCCTCTATTGCCAATTATATGAAACAGCACGGTTGGGCGACCGGAGGAAAAATGCTGGTACCCGTTACGCTGACGCCGAGTGCGGATATTCAAGCCATAATTGGAGAAAAAACGGCATTGGTGCGGACAGTTGCAGACCTGAAGGCTTATGGTATCAAACCTCAGGAAGAGGTTGCAGATCATGAAAAGGCAATCTTGTTTAGCTTGGAGGTTAAACCCGGCGTATTTGAATATTATTTAGGTTTAAACAATTTTTATACGGTTTGGCAATACAATCACAGTCGGATGTATGTAACGGCAGTCAGGGATATTGCCAATTCGCTTGGAAAGCCTAAATTGTAAGTTTTAATTTGTGGTATCAATACCGTCTGAAACGTTGATCTGTTTAAGGCGGTATTTTTGTTTATGGAATTTTGGTTTGTTTTTTTGTTATATTTTTGTTTTCTAACTCTGTGGAGATAGGGAAAAATAGTATAAAGGGATTGGTTTTAATCTGATTCCAGAAACTTTTGATTAGGTTGCGGATGCTGCTGATTTTTGTGCCTCGTGCCCTGAGGGCGACAAATAGTGCAAGGCTAAAACTCACGCAGAGGTTGACCAGACCGATGGCAAGAATGTTTAGAATGCCAAGGGTGAAGCTGATAATACCGATATTGCCGCTGACGGAGGCATAGCCGAGGTTGGCGGATGAAAATGCGACGTGGCGGATGTCCAGGGGGAGGCCGATAAGTTGGCCGATGTAACCCGTCATACCCAGCAGCATCCCGAAGATAAAGTTGCCGGCTAAGGAGCCGTAGTGTTTGTGTATGTAGGAAGCAAGGGCCCGACGGGGTTTGGGGCGCATGATTTTGCGCAGCAGCGGGTTAAAGGGAAGACGCTGGCGAAGGTTGAGGTAGTCGGCACGGTTATCGAAAAAACCTGCGATGATTCCGGAACAAAAGAGCCATACCCCTGCGATAGCGGCATACCAGAGGGTGGGTTGGGTAAAAATATCGATTGATTTGAATTGGTAGGCGGTGGTATGTGCATCGAGTATGGGTTGTCGGTACAGATAGGTATAGCCGATTGATATGGTACATGCCAAAAGGATGGCGACGGAGACATTGCCGAAAACGGCGACACTTTGCGAGCGGCATACGTCGATTAGGAGTTTGGCAAGTTTATTGTCCGCTGCTTTGCCTCCTTCGTTGAGATCGACCTGTTCGGCGAAGCTGGCGGCGGTCATGGCGGGCTGTTTCGTTGCAACAGTGCAATGCAGTATGTGGATGAGCATGAAGCCTATGCCGTAGTTAAGCCCGGATAGGAAGGCTGTGGCAAAGGGGCTGAAACCAAGTGTGCCGATATGGATTTTGTGCAGTGCCATCAGGGAGATGATGACGCCGCCACCCGCTGCGGAGTAGAACATTTTGAAATATTCTTTGCGGTTGCGGGTAATGTAGTGTTCGCCGTGGTTGCTTTTATTTTCAGTAATGCTGCGGGCGAGCATCCTGATGCTGCTGCGGCGCAGGTGGCGGGTGCTGTATTGTTCGACTGCGGCATAGATGAGGGAGTTCATCAGGGCAATGGTAAGCCGGCTGTGGTTGCTGATATCGGTTTGAATGTCGGTCAGGAGTTTCAGACGGCATAGGGTCTGTTGGAGTCGTTCGAGCAGGTGGGCAACCTTTACGGATGATCCCGAACCTGCACCCGTACCTCGACGGCGCAAGTAGTCGATTTGGGTTCCGCATTGGTCGAACATAACTTCAAGATGTGCGGTATCGTAAGGATTGTGCTCTTTTCGGTAGTGTTCGACCAGCTTGGCAGTTTCGCGTTGGAGGGCGACAAAAGGTGAGTCTGCCTCAAGCAGGCGAGGTGCAATGCGGATGAGGTCGGGTTCGATGGCTTCGGAGGCAATCCAAATGGCAAGCATTTCAATAGCGCGCAGCCGGGCATCGGCAAGTTGTCGGCATGCTGTTTGCAACAGTGCGGGTTCGGCATTGGCGCGGATAAGCTCGTATAGTCCCAGCCACTGGCGGATATGGAGGGTTTGCAGCCATTTGTCGTCGTTTTCGGAGTGGAAAAGGTAGAGGAATACTTCACGCAGGTTGGCAAAGTCTTTGTAGGATGGGCTGAAGCGTTCGTATATGCGTATACCCATTTCCCGGGAAAAGCTGTGGCGCGAGAAAATACCGAGTTTGATAAGGGCGGGGTAGATGTGGACTTGGGAAAGCCATGTATAGAAGCGTCGGCTGAAATGGCGGCAGAGCACTTCGTCTTGTTTGAGCGTGGTAATGATTAAATCGAAGTGTTCCGCAGCCTGTTTTTTGCCGCCGCGGCGGATGAATTTGATTAACGCATTCAGGATGAGGACGAAATCGGTATCGTTCAGACTTTCGGAAAGGAGCGGATGCAGGTTTTGCCGGGTAATTTTCTTCATATTCGTAATTATACCGTATTGATTTCCAGTAGACCCTAATAAGAGGGGTTTGCTAATCTAATATATGCTGGAACTTCATCAGATGGCGCGTATAATCGCTGGAAGGATTGGCAAATACGGTTTCACAGCCGCCCTCTTCGACGATTTTTCCGTCTTTCAACACCATCACGCGATGCGACAGGGCGCGGATGACGGCAAGGTCGTGGCTGATGATGATGAGGCTGAGACCGTGTTTTTTCTGCAAATCGGCGAGCAGCTCCAGAATCTGTTGCTGCCATTGTACGTCGAGCGCGCTGGTGGGTTCGTCCAACACGAGGATTTTCGGGCGGACGATGATGGCGCGGGCGATGGCGAGCCGCTGGCGTTGTCCGCCGGAAAAGGCGTGCGGATAGCGTTCGAGCGCGTCTTCGGGCAGACCGACCTGCTGCAATACGTCTTGCACGCGCTGCCGCATTTCTGCATGGGACAAATCGGGTTCATGGACGCGCAAGGCTTCGGAAACGATATTAAAGACGTTCATGCGCGGGTTGAATGCGCCGAACGGGTCTTGAAACACCATTTGGATGTCGCGCCTCGATTCGCGTGTCCAGGCTTCGCCGTTGATTTTCAGACGACCTTCCGCGTCAATAAGATGCATGACGGCTTTTGCCAGCGTGGTTTTGCCGCAGCCGCTCTCGCCGATGATGCCTAGCGTTTCGCCCGCTTTCAAATCGAAGGACACCGGCTCCAGCAAGGTTTTGCTGCGTTTTTTGAACCAGCCCGCCGTTTCTTTGACGGCAACGGAAAGCTGCTCCGCCTGCAAGACGGTGGCAGGGTTGTCCGCCAAAGGGACGACCTTGCGCGCGGCGCCGGCGTTCAACAGCATTTTCGTGTATTCGTGTTGCGGACGGGCGAACACTTCCGCCGCTGCACCCGTTTCGACAATGCGTCCACCGCGCATCACGGCAACGTCGTCTGCAAAGCGGCGGACAAGGTTCAGGTCGTGGGTGATGTAGAACATGGTCATGTTGTGCGCCTGCTGCAAACGCGCCAACAAATCGAGAATCTGAGCCTGTACGGCGACATCCAAGGCGGTGGTCGGTTCGTCGGCAATCAGGAGTTTGGGTTCGGCGGCAACCGCCATTGCAATCATCGCCCGCTGCCGCTGCCCGCCGGAAAGCTGGAAGGGATAGGCAAAGGCTTTCTGCTCCGGCTCGCGGATGCCGGTTTCCGCCAAGAGTTCGACCGCCCTCGCCCATGCCTGTTTTTTGTCCAAACCCAGATGCAGGGTCAGCACTTCGGCAATCTGCGCGCCGACGCGCATCACGGGGTTGAGCGCGGTCATCGGCTCTTGAAACACCATACCGATTTCCCGCCCGCGCAGCTTTTGTAGGGCGCGTTCGGATTGGATTAGCAAATCGTTGCCGTTGAATTTCAAACGACCTTCAAACGACACCAGCGGATTCAGCCGCATAATGCCCTGCGCCAACACGGTTTTACCGCTGCCGCTCTCGCCGACCAATGCCAGTTTCCTGCCGGTCTGTACGGTCAGGCTGACATCGTGCAGGACTTGCTTGCCGGGGAAAAAGGCGTTTAGGTTTTTAATCTCAAGGATGGGGCGGGTCATATCGGATGCCGTCTGAAAAGGAGGTTTGCCAAAATGATGGAAGCGGTATTTGCCAGCATAAGGGGCAGGTAAGATGTTGTCTCCGATATAAAAAACGGAGCGGTATCCGTATGCCCCTTGCCTTTAGGCGGTATTTTTCATTTCCCTTGCTCGAACTGTTCTTTCAATACCCGTTTCAGAACCTTGCCTGTGGCGTTGCGCGGCAGCTCGTCTTTGAAGTAAATCTGTTTGGGAACTTTGAAATTTGCCAATTGTGCGCGTACATGGTTGCGGACGGTGGCTTCATCCAGTTCGGCCCCTTCTTTGAGCTGGATAAAGGCGATGATTTCTTCATCAGCGTATTGGTCTTTCACGCCGATGACGGCAGCGGCTTCGACGGCGTCGAGTTTGTAAATTGCCTCTTCGATTTCGCGCGGATAAACGTTTTGCCCTTTGGAAATAATCAGGTCTTTTTTGCGGTCGACGATAAAGATGAAGCCGTCTTCGTCTATCGTGACAAAATCGCCTGTTTTCAGCCAGCCGTTGACGATGGCTTCGTCCGTGGCATCGCGCATATTCAGGTAGCCCTGCATGACAGAACCGCCCTTGACGATGAGTTCGCCTACTTCGCCCGTCGGTACTTCGACCAATTCGTCGTTGACGGCTTTGACTTCCAATCCGGGCAAGGCGATGCCGACGCTGCGGGCTTTCTGCCTTTCGGGCGTGTTGACGGCGACGACAGGCGAGCATTCGCTCAAGCCGTAGCCTTCCAAAAGCTTGGCACGCGGGAACTTCGCTTTAAAATCAAGGATGGTTTGTTCCGCCAAAGGCGCGCCGCCGCTGATAAACAGACGGACGCGGTTGAACCATCTGAAATACCAAGGGATTTTCGCTTTGCTCATGGCGGTGTAAATCGCGGGCACACCCAAAAACACGGTCGCGCGTTTGAGCAAAACCTGTTTCAAAACGTTGGAAAACGGGAAAACGGATTTCACCAAAATAATCGAACACGCCATATAAATCGGCAGCAATACCATGGCCGTCAGCGTAAAGCTGTGGAACATTGGCAGAAAAACAACAAAGCGGTCGCGTTTGGTAATCTTAAAGATGCGCTCGATGCCTTCAAGGTTGGAAAACAGGTTGCCATAGCTGATTAATGCGCCTTTGGGGTGGCCTGTCGTGCCGGAAGTGTAAATAATATGCGCCAAATCATTGATTTTCGGCTGGTGGCTCAAATCGGGCGTACCCGAAAAACGGCGCGCTTCTTCAAAACGCACATCGGCTTCGTCTGCCGCTTTTGCCTCATCTATCCAAATGATTTTCTCGACGCGGGTCTGTTTTTTCAGCCCCTTCAATTCTTTCTGCAAACCTGCCGAAGCAAACATGAACCGCGCTTTGCAGTCGTTCAAAATATACGCGTATTCGTTGTTTTTCAAAAACGTATTCATCGGTACGGCAACTGCGCCGATGGCGGAGATGGCAAAATAGGCACTGATAAATTCCGGCGAATTGGATACCGCCAAAGCGACTTTGTCGCCGAATTTGACGCCCATATTTTGCAGATACGCCGCTACGGCATCGACTTCCCGCTTGAGCGCATCGTAAGTGGTTTTTTCTTTGTCGTTGAACACTGCCGTGCCGTTGCCGTTTTTACGGCAGGCAGCGGTCAGCATTTCGTAGAAGTTGGTGTTGTTTGTTTGATTCATTGAAATTCTTTAAAAATGAAGTGGGTAAAATATTATAGAGGTCGTCTGAAACTCCTGAAGGCACGGGTCGCGCATTGATGTACGCCCGCAAAGGCTCCGTGCTTATACTATCCCCTTGCGCGCACGTCAAACGCCTGCCGCAGGCCTTCGCCTATCGTTACCAGCAAAAGCAGCATGATAGTCAGCATGCCGACAGTAGACAAGCCTATCCACCAAGCGTCTAAGTTGTCCTTGCCCTGAGACAGAAGTTCGCCCAAGCTTGCCTGCGACGCGGGAACGCCCAAACCGAGGAAATCCAAGCTGGTCAGCGCAAGCACCGCGCCGGAGATGCGGAAAGGCAGGAACGCCAATACAGGTGTGAGGCTGTTGGGCAGGATGTGCCGCCACATAATCGCGCGGTTGCCCACACCCATCGAACGCGCCGCCAAAACGTAATCCGCCTGCCGGTTTTTCAAAAATTCGGCACGGACGTAGTCCGACAACCCCATCCAGCCGAACAACGATAGCAATACCAGCAAAATCAGCAAATTGGGATTAAAAAACGAAGACAGGATAATCAGCAGATAAAGTTCCGGCATCCCGCCCCAGATTTCGATAAAACGCTGCATCAAAAGGTCGGTCTTACCTCCGAAATAACCCTGAACCGCACCGGTAATTACGCCGATGACGGTCGTTACAAAGGTCAATGCAAGGGCAAACAGCAGGGAATCGCGGAATCCGTAAATCAAACGCGCCAAGACATCACGGCCTCGGTCGTCCGTGCCGAGCAAGTGCCTTTCAGACGGCATTGCCGGATCGGGTTGGGTGTCAAAATCATTGAGCGTATCGGCATCGTAGGGATTGGGCAGATAAACGGCGTAATTGCCGTCTGAAGTAATATTGCGGCGGATAAGCGGATCCAAATAGTCCGCAGGCGTATCAAAATCGCCGCCGAACACGGTTTCGTTGTATTCGTTTACCAGCGGAAAATAATATTCGCCCTGATAATGTATCCACAAGGGCTTATCGTTGCTCCACAAAGGCGCAAGCAGCGCGACGGCGAACAAAACGGCTAAAACCCGCAACGCGAACCAGCCGCGTTTGTGTTGCTTGAAAGCCTGCCATGTGGGGTTTGAGGTGTGTGTTTTCATGGTTTGGAAAGGTTTATCAGTCATGATTCGGAAACATATTTTTCAGACGGCCTATTTCTGTCCGCCGAAATGAATGCGCGGATCGACCCACGAATAAGAAATATCCGATACCAATTTCGCCAGTAAACCCATCAGCGTGAACACATACAGCGTCCCCATCACCACCGGATAATCGCGCTTCATCACCGCCTCGTAGGAAAGCAGCCCCAGCCCGTCGAGCGAGAACAAGGTTTCAATCAGCAGGCTGCCGGTGAAAAACGCGCCGATAAAGGCGGTGGGGAAGCCGGTAATCAGTGGAATCATCGCGTTGCGGAAAACGTGTTTCCACAAAATCTGTTTTTCCGGCAAACCTTTGGCGCGGGCGGTATAGACATATTGGCGGCGGATTTCTTCGAGAAACACGTTTTTTGTCAGGATGGTCATCACCGCCAGATTGCCTGCTACTGAAGCCGTAATCGGCAGCGCCATGTGCCACAGATAATCTTTGATTTTACCCGCCCACGACAACGTGTCGAAATCGTCGCCGACCAAACCGCCCTGCGGAAACCACGCAAAAAAGCTGCCGCCGCCGAACAACACCAGCAGCACCAAACCCAACACAAACGGCGGTATGGTATAACCGACCAGCACCACCATCCCCGTTACCGCATCAAAACGGCTGCCGTCGAGCACCGCCTTGGCAATGCCCAACGGGATACAAATCAGATAAGTCAGGAAAAACGTCCACAAACCCAAACTCATCGACACCGGCATTTTCTGTTTGACCAGCTCGAACACGGTTTCATGATGGAAAAAACTCTCGCCCAAATCAAAACGGGCAAACCGCCACACCATATCCGCAAACCGCGTCAGCGGCGGCTTGTCGAAACCGTACAGCGCATTTAACGCCGCCAAATCTTCCGGGCTGATGCGGTTGCCGTTTTTCATCATACCACCTGCCGCCGCGTTCGCCGTCTCGCCGCTGACCGCACCATGCGTCAACTGCTGCACCATCTGCTCCACCGGCCCGCCCGGCACGAATTGGATAACGGCAAAAGTAATCGCCAAAATCCCCAACAGCGTGGGGATTAAGAGCAATAGGCGGTGGAGGATGTAGCGGTACATGGTTGTGCTTTCTATCTGATGCCGTCTGAAACACTATTTTTGTCCGACAGTTTTCTGACAAGTGAAACAATAGACTTTTCCGTTGAATTTTACTTTATTCTGCCAGCAAAACTTAGCCACATTCTCGGAAACGGTTTTATGGCATGAGCAGCAGAACAAACGTTGAGCGGGTACGGGCTGTGTTTCATCTTTAGGGTTTGTTTCAGGGGTGTTTTCTGGCTCAACAATACCAAAGCGTGCCTTCCAATTAATTTGTAACGGTTTATGAAGTTTGACCAGTTTTTGAGCTAAGTCCATAACTGTGTCTGTGGATACAATTTTTGACATGGAAGCCATTTGATGCAGAAAGGCAGATGGGCTGATTTCATCAATATCTTTGTCAATCCGTTTTTTCAATTGCTCATTCTTGATAATTCTTTCCAACTCTTTCGGATTTTGACTTTTCTTGGGTCTATGGATAATGGCAGAGTTTGCAACCAAAATCAGACTGTGCAGGGAGGGCTTCATTTTCAGCCCCATTCTGACGGGCAGTTCGATTTCGTCGCTTCTGAACAGTCTGGACAAAAACAACTGGTGACGGTTGTTTTGTTCGATAGGTGAAGCGATGCCATAGGGTTTACCTTGGTAAAATGCCGAAAATTCCCCATATTCATTAATGGCAATACCTTCACCAAACCGTTTGCTTTCGCAAACATAGATCTCTAAGAAACGGTTGATTAATAAGTGATCAATCTGCGTGGAATGTCCTTCCAACTCTAAGCGTAAATCATGAATGACTGCCCAATTTTTGTTGTTTCCATAGAGGAAGTTGATTTGATAAGCGGCTTCTTTTTCTCCTTTTAATCCAGACTGGATGTTGCGGATTTCTCTCTGAATCTGATTTTTCTGCTCTTGGGACAGCTGTGGCAATTCAAGCAGCCGGTTTAATTCCGATAAATCATTTTCCCGATTATCAGAATCTTTAATAATCATATTGTTTCCTTGATGTTTTCTATTTACAGTGTTTTCAGACGGAATCTGTATTTTTCATGCCGTCTGAAAGTATTGGGTTTACGGTTTTGCGTGTGCGGAACGGACAAGTTCTTCCAAGTTGTCGGCGAGCATTTCCGCCGACCGTTGGTAGCCTTTGGCGGAAAAGTGTACGCCGTCTTTGGCGGCCCATCCGTGGTTGAGCCAGTTTTTCATGCTGCATATGCCGCCCATGGCATTTTGCCAAGACCAGAACATGGTTTGTCCCTGCCGGGCGACACGCCGCTGCATCTGTTGGACTTCGGTCAGGCGGACGGGGCGTGTGCCGCATACGCCGAGCGTGTTTTTCAGGGATTCGGGTGCGCCGATGATGAGGATGCCGGCGGCAGGCAGGCTGTCGCGGATTTGGCGGACGGTATCCAGCCATTTCTGTTCGGTGTCGGCAATGTCGATGTTGTCGCCGAAGGCTTCGTTGGTACCGTAGGCAAGGATGACTAGATCGGCACCGGTTTGGGCAAGGTCGTTCATACGGTCGGCACGCCATTTCGACCAATGGGTCAATTGTGCGCCGTTAATGCCCATGGCGGAAACGGTAATGCCGCCGGCAGGGTTTTCGATATTGATAAATCCGATGTTCCACGGCATTTCGGTCTGTATGGTCAGGGGGAGTGCCGCGCCCGTATCCAGTACCTGCCAGCCGCCGCTGTTGGCGGAGACGGTGTTGCCGTTGACGGTCAGGGTTTGTTCGGCGAGCAGGGGTTTGGCAAACAGGGAAATGCGCTGTTTGCCGGTCTGGCCGTCGGATGCGGTCAGGGTCATGCTGCCGTTGTCGCCCGTCCGGGCAAGGATGCCGCCGAGCGGGAAGTCTCCGGTATTGTTCCTGCTGGTGAGGCTTTGCCAGTTGCCGCTGTAACGGACGGCCGCCATGCGCTGCCCTTTGACGTTGGCGGGGTAAACCCAGCCTATGCCGCCGTCGCCCCATGTTTTTTGCAGGCGTTTGCGCAGGGTGTCGGTAAAGAAGTCGCCGGCGGTATGCGAGTCGCCGATTTGCAGGATGCGGAAGGTTGCACCGCCTCCTTGTGCGACGGATTGGAGTTTTTTCATCCAAGGAGAGGCGGCGGCGTTGCTGTAATCGGTCAAGAGGCCGTCTTCGCCGGTGTAGGGCGCGGACGGGGAAACGGTAATGGTGTCGAGGCTGACGGAGGCAACGGGTAGGGCGTTTGCCTGGGTTGCGGCGAACAGGGCGAAAAATGTGATGAAGTGTCTGAGGTTCATGGTTGTCGGCCTGGTGTAAAAGTGAGTTTTTCCATTATTTTTTCCGCCAGCAGTTTTTGTCCTTCGGCGGTAAAGTGTATGCCGTCTTTACTGCGGTAGCGGACGGATTTGCCGTTGACGTTGACGGAGTCGGTGTAGCGGTCTTCCCCGCCGCTCAGGGTGTGTGCGGTGGGAATCAGGATGATTTTGCCTTCCAGGTGTTCCGAAAGCAGTTTGTCGAGGTAGCGCATCTGCCCGTCGAGCTTGGCTTTTTTCATATAGGGGATACCGAGCCAGACGACTTGGACGTGGTGCGTGTGTGCGGCTTCAAGGATGCGATCGACGCGTTTCAGGTATTCTTGCGCCCATTCGTCGGAAGCGAATTTGAGGTATTGCTTGCCTACGGGGAAGTCCCACGGGTCGTTCGGGCCGAGGAATACGGCCAATACGCTGATTTCGGGATGTTTTTGCAGGGTTTCTTCAATCGTTTTCGGCCAGTCGAAGAATTTGGGATAGGAAAGCCCCGTGCTTTGTTTGCTGAGGTTGACGGATTCGATGCCGTATTGTTGTTTCAGGTTTTTTTGCACGAAGGGTGCAACACCCTGCATCAGCGAATCGCCGGCGAAAAAGACTTTGTCCCCGGTTCGGACGGCGGCGGTGTCGGTGTCCTGTTTCCATTCTTGGATTTCGCCGGTTTGAAGGGCGGCTTCGGATGCGGCGGCTTCAGGCGGCATATCTGCCGAACCGCCGTCTTGAGCCGTCGGCGGCGTTTCGCCGGACAGGAATGTTTTGATGCCGTCTGAAAAGGCGTAGGCATTTTCTTGCAACTCTGCACCGGTTTGCCACCATCCGTAGGCGGCAAGCCGTTCTAGCGGGCTGTTGCGGTGGTAGGTCTGCTGCCAGTAGGCATTGATCGGATTTTGGCTGAACCATGCGGCAATCAGGGCAGACATCAATATGGAAGTGAAAAGGGAAAGAAAGTGTTTCATGTTTCCGCCTGTTAGAAATTAGCATAAATAAAGCCGGGAATCCCTGAGGGGGCCAATACGATAATCAGCAGCAGGACGGCGGAAACGGGGATAAACCACAGCCACATCGGGATTTTTTCCAAACCTCCGACTATACCGTCGAAAGCGCGTTGCAGGTAAGGGTAGAGCAGCATGACGGATGGAAACGAGGCAAGCAGCAGCATGTCTGCCTGTTGCGGCGCATTCCAGCCGTTGGCATTGGCAAAGAGGGCACTGAAAACTGCGCCTGCATCGTCGGGGTTTGCGGTATTGAAGACGACGAAGGTCAGGCAGACAAAATGGAAGGTGATGAGCCATGAGAGCGGTGCGAGGTATTTCAGACGGCATAGCGCGTCGCGTCCGAAATACCGGTCGCCCGTGTTGAGCAGCACCAGTGCCGTGCCGTGCAGCGCGCCCCAAATGAGGAAGTTCCAGCCGTAGCCGTGCCAGATGCCTGAGAGTACCATTGCCGCCATCAGGTTGAGCTGTGTCCGTAAAAAGCCTTTTTTGCTGCCGCCCAACGGGATGTAGATGTAGTCGCGTATCCAGGTGGAAAGGCTGATGTGCCATTTGTCCCAAAATGCACGGATATTCGTGGCACGAAGCGGTGCGGAGAAGTTTTTGGGCAGTCGGAAGCCCAGCAGCATTGCCATGCCGATAACCAAATCGGAATATCCGGAAAAGTCCAGGAAGAGTTGGAAGGTATAGCCGTACACGCCGCCCAATACCCCCCAGCCGTCGAATTGGGCGGGATTTTCAAATACGGGCGATACCCAGTTTTCCGCCAGCATCCCCGCCAGCCACCATTTTTTGGCAATACCCAGCAGAATCAGGGAAACGGCGAGTGCGGGGCGGACGGGTGAGCGCGGTTGGCGGGTACGGATTTGCGCCAATGCGCCTGCCTGCTCGCCGTCTGCGCTTTTGAATGCGGCGGCGCGGATAATCGGGCCGGAGGTAACGGTGGGGAAAAAACTCAGGTGCAGCAGTAGCTCGTGCCACTCGAAACGCGCGGCGTGCGGGGAGCGGAAGCAGTAAACCAGATAGGCGAGCGACTGGAAAGTGTAATAGGAAAGCCCCAGCGGCATCAGGATGTCGATTGCGCCGCCCTTACCCGCATATTGTGCAATCAGCGGACGGAAAAAGTCGAAATATTTGAAAAATCCCAAGACGGTCAGCGAGACGGCAATGCCGAACCCCAGCCAGAAACGGCGCGTACCCTCACGATTGGAACGGAGCAGTTCGCCCAAAAGGTACACGCATGAGGAATAGAGGACGACGATTGCCGCAAATACGGGGCTGATATGGTAGAGCCAGCCCATACCGGCAGCCAGAAGCAACAGGTTTTGGACGGACGGGTGTTTCGCCATACACCAGTAAAGCGGCAGGAAAGCGATAAAGAACAGTGCAAATTCGATAGACAGTAGGGGCATAAACCATCCTTGGGGCGGAAAGCATGCGTTAAGACGCGGAAAATCGATTATTTTATCAGGGGTGGATATTTCTTCAATCGGAATGCCGTCTGAAGGGCAGAAATATTTCAGACGGCATAGCGGGTCAGGTTCGAATATGGCGGTTCAAGTTCAGGCACAGCCACAGCCCGGCCGCCGCCGCAAACATACCGGCGATGCCGATACGGGAAATGCCGGCATATTGCGTTACCCAATGTCCCAACAGTGCGCCGCCGCCGATACCGACGTTGTAAAGTCCCGAATAAATCGAGTTGGCAAGGTCTGCGGCATCGGAGGCGAAATCTAAAACTTTGGAAACCATCCCCAGACTGACGACCACAATCGCCGTCCCCCATACGAACACCAGCGCATAAATAGCGGCGGGCAAATGCACCAAAGGCAGCAAGAGCCCTGAGGACAAAGCGATGACTGATACCGCTCCCGCCAAAAATGCGCGCGGATGTTTGGCAAACCATTTGCCGAACAGGTAAGACGCGGCAAAGCCCGCCAGACCGTACAGACCCAGAACCATGGTAACCTGCCGGGCGGAGAAACCGCCGATTTGGATGACGAACGGCTCGATGTAGCTGTATGCGGTAAAGTGCGCCGTGATGACCAGTACCGTCATCGCATACAGCAACATCAGTTTTTTCCGTTTCAAAAGCAGGGGCAGGCTGCTTAAAGAACCTGTATTCACACTCGGCAGGGGAGGCAGGCTTTTGGCAAGGACCGCCATAACCGCCGCCGAACACAGGCCGATCAGCAGGAAACTGGCCTGCCAGCCCAAATATTGTCCGACCATGCGTCCGAGCGGAATCCCCGCCACCATCGCCATCACCGTTCCCGTACTGAGCAGGCCTAAAGCCTGATTTCCTTTTCCGGCGGGGGCGATGCGTACTGCCAGCGAAGCCGTAATGGACCAGAACACTGCGTGCGTCAGCGCAATCCCCACGCGGCTGGCGAGCAGGATTTCAAACCGCCACGAGGCAAACGACAGGATGTGGCTGACGGTAAACAGCGCAAACAGTACCAGCAGCAGGCCGCGCCTTTCCATATGGCGCGTCAGCAGCATGAGCGGCAGCGAAGTCAGCGCGACAATCCATGCGTAAACCGTAATCATTATGCCTGTTTCAGTCGCCGCCATGCCGAAGCTTTGTCCGATGTCGCTCAAAAGTGCGATGGGGATAAATTCCGTCGTGTTGAAAATGAATGCGCCGATTGCCAAGGCAACGACGCTCAACCAGGGTTTGTGTGAAGCGTTCATTGTTGTCGTCCTGATGGGCAGTGTTGTCATTATGGCGCAAGCGGCCGTCTTTTTCCAAACCTGCCGTGCAGTTTCAGCGTTTGCCCGAGTCTGCGAACCGTCCTACAATAACGTTTGTCAGATTGCAGTTCCAACGAAAGGAAAATTATGGAAACCCTTATCCTCGACATCGGCGGCATGAGCTGCGGCGGCTGCGTTAAAAGCGTTACTCGGATACTGGAAAGCGTCAAAGGCGTGGCAAGCGTCGAAGTCAGCCTTGAAAACAAAAGTGCAACCGTCGGATATGACCCCGCGCAAACCGATGCAGGTGCGTTGATTGAAGCCGTAGAAGACGGCGGTTATGATGCGGCGTTGAAATAAAGCGGCAGGAATCCCGTCCGAAGCCTTTGCGTTTCCCCGATGCCGTCTGAAGCACGCTCCGTGCCTTCAGACGGCATTTTTATGTAAGGTTTACGGTTCCTGAGGAATCATCAGTACGGGGATGACGACCGCCCATGCCGGAATGTTTTCCCGATATTGTGCGATATACGCTTCACCGATATCTTCCCGGTAGAGGATACCGACAGCGGCAACGGCGGCACGGGCATGTTTGGGGATTTTTTCTTTAAAATTCTTGGCGGTTTTGGCAACCGGTATATTGTTGGCACAGAAAAGGTAATTGCCGCCGCCGTCTTCGATGATGTCCAAGCTGTCGCCGGTTTTCAACGTTTTGGCAGCCCTGATGCGTTCGTCGATTTCCCCGTATGGCGGATTTTCGTTTTTTCGGGCGATGAAGCCGATATCCAACTCTCCTCCGTAGTTGGAAAGTATCTTGTATTCCGTATTCAACCCGGTGAAACCTAATGAGATAAATATATAGGGGTTGATGAGAAAAATGGTACGAGAGAGGATGACGGGGGATTTTGTGGGATGAAAAAAATGCAAGGGAGTTGCAAATATTGCAATAAAAACGGACGGTATTTTTATCGTCCGTTTTTTGTTGTCAAAGTCCTTTTTTGAGGGCGGCGATGGCGATGTCGAGGATTCTGCGTTCGGCACCGGGTTGGAGTTGGTTGTTGCCGTTGATGGGGAGATAGGGGCGCGCGGGGAGTTTGGTTTTGTGACCTAGCCCCGCTTGGCCACCGAGGCGGTGGATAGCGGCGTATTTTTTGTTGCTGCCGATGCGGGCATAGTTGCTGCCGACCTGTGTGGTCAGGCTGGCGGCAAGTTGCCCGCTTTTTTGCAGGGTCTTGCCTCCCTAGTCTGCGGTGCGCTGATGAAAAACGGGTGTGAAACGGCGAGATGGGCAGATAAATCCTGCGGCTTGAAGGTCATGATGCCTTGACTGGTTTTGAGTTTGAGGTGGGGTTTGGGCATGATATGTACTCTTTAAATACCTTAATAACCTTTGGTTAATGCGCTTTTTCGGCGGATTTGGCGGCTGGCTACGCGTATCGGTCCGGTATTCAGCTCGTGGCTGGCGTAATGGGCAAGGACAAAGGCAATCGCCGCATCGCCGTGGCGTTTTTTGCCCTCTTGCCAAGCGTCTGACAGTCAAAAGCCGCACGAGCAAGGGATTGGAAAACAACAGCCTGCTCTATCCTATGGCGGTCAACAACTTGGTGGCGGCGGCGATGAATCAGGCGGCGGAGCTTGGTTTTGAGATGGTTGACGGCGATGTGGTACGGGGGGTGTGAGATGAAAAGAAACGAAATCGCACCGACTGTCATCATCGTATTGCTCTCCATCGTCATTATGGTACAGGCGGTGATGGCGGAAAACCTGCCGGCAGCATCCGCCCGTGCAGATATGGCAGTATGACCTCGAAAGGAATCTATATGTCTTTATCAACAGAAGAAAAACAACTGTATGCTGTTTTTATCCATAATGTGTACAATGGTGCCGTCCATGCCGATGCGGACGATATTACGCCTGAAGTTGCCGACATCTGCGACAAGCTTGCAACCGCCATTGCCCAATGTTCAAAAAAATGGTTTGGCCTGAGTCCATGTTTCGTGCATTTTACGGGCAACCGTTCTTGTCTTTGAGGACCGTATTGAAAAAGTTTGCAGGGTCTTTAGTCGAAAAATGGATTGAAACGATAGTAAAAGACAGGCGCTATCGTGTTTGTATCGCTGCCGCCGCATTGAATTGGCGGTAGACTTTAGAGATGGAGCTTATGGGAATCTGATAGCTTATGCTGGAAAAAATCATCGACTTTCTGTTCTTTCTCGACCAACGCCTTCCCTTTGTCAAAAACAGATGGGCGGCATTATTGGGGTCGTTGCCGTTTACGCTCCTGCTGCTGATTACCGACGGTAAAACCATCCGTATGCTGTTGTCGGAAACATCTTGGGGTATATGGGCCGTATGCTTTGTATTGGCAATTATGTGGTTTGACTGTAGGATAGACAGCCGCTTGAGGTTTTTACCGTATATCTGTATCGCTAAAATTGCTGTTTCATTCTTGTAAACGACAAACCGTCCGCCTCAGGGCGGTTTTTTACTGCCTCCGGCAAACATCTGTCGAAAAAAGTTTTAAACCCGATTAAAAGCCGTTTCAGACGGCATTTGCCACAATAACCTCATCCATCTGATGAGGTTTTTTTATGTCCTATGAAATTTTCCGCGCAGGGATGCGCACCGATGCAAACGGCAATACGGTAACGATTACTCCCGCCGACCTTGCCGCCGCCGCGCAAGCCTACGATCCGAAAGTGCATGAGGCTCCTATTGTGATCGGCCACCCGAAGGCGGATGCGCCGACTTACGGCTGGGTCAGCGGACTGAAAGCTGAGAACGGCGTACTGATGGCGGACTTTAACCAAGTCGATGAAGGCTTTGCGGATTTGGTTAAAGCCGGACGATATAAAAAAGTGTCGGCGAGTTTTTACCTGCCGACCAGCCCGAACAATCCCAAACCGGGTGTTTGGACGTTGCGCCATGTCGGCTTATCAACACCTATGCTTACCACGAAATGTTGACCCGTAAAGCCTTGAACGAAGCCTAGCGCCAGCAGCACCCTCGTTTTACAACGGAGTTGATGTTGGATTTTGCGGCGATGATGTGAATACGCCGCGCCTTGAGGCATCCGCCTCCCGCTGCACCATCCGTTTTGCCCTTGCAGTTTCCCACGGCGAATCCGTCGTCATCCCGCAAAGTACGCAGATTGCCGCAGGTGCGACCGTGTTTCAGACGGCATCGGAAGACACGCTCTCACCAGCCGGTCAAACTTTGGTTTTCATCAACTCCAGAAAACGTGTGCGGCAGACTTTCAAACGCCCTTTTCCTTCGTTGTCCTACATCATCATCCAAATAATGCGTATCAATCGGTTGGTGTCCGGGTGTTCGGTACGTTCGGCGAAGGAGATGCCGTCTGAAGAACGATACGGCAGACGCATATCGGACAATGCCGCCCACAGGGTAAATTCATCGGGCCTTTCGGTTTTGATTTTGCCGAATGCGGCACACTGGTCTTGAAAAAGCTGCCAACAGGCGTGGCAGTCCGCCAACGGGGGAGTTGAGTTCGGAAGAGATGATTTTGTAGTTTTTAATCAGGCGGTGGTACGGGTTTTGCGGAAAGGCGAGCGGCGACAGCTTCAGCGTATCGATAACGGGCAATGAAAGCCATGCCTGGTCGGGCGCGGCTTTTTTCAAATAC
Source organism: Neisseria cinerea (assembly GCF_900475315.1). NCBI lineage: Bacteria > Pseudomonadati > Pseudomonadota > Betaproteobacteria > Neisseriales > Neisseriaceae > Neisseria > Neisseria cinerea. Next base: position 633,673 of record NZ_LS483369.1, read on the forward strand.
GGCAGGTCGTGTTCGAGGAAGTTGTGCCCCATCAGCCATTCCGCACCTTCCGCAAGGGGTAGCATTTCCGCCAATGCCTTCCTGAATCCTTCTGCATGGTGGAAGCTTCGTTCAAACCCGAGGTCAAGATCGGGCCGGTATGCACCGATTTTGAAGACGGTATCGGTTTTGGGGTTAATTTCCAAGTCGATGATTAAAACGGCAGATACGGCAAAATCCATGGCGGTCGGGATGTTGGCATAAAACGGTCAATATACCATAGTGTTGAGCCTTTATCCCTGATTTCGGCAAGATGGCGGAGGGGTGCGTCCGGACGTATGCGCATACCTTCAGACGGCATACTTGTTCGGAAGCCCGATAATTTTCGTGCGGTTGAAGTAGGCAGGCGAATTGGTTAAACTTGCGGGCATATTATCTTTAGAGTGAACAGAATATGTCGAACAAAAAGAAAAAAGCCGCTTCCGCGCGCCCTGTCATGGCGAAGAAAGCGCGGCAGGCGGTTGTCGGCAATCCTGCCTCCCATATGGCGGAACCTTCGGAAATATCGGACATCAAAAATTCATATGATGATTTGATGTATGAATCCAAAGCATTTTCCCAAACCGCCATCAACGCTTTGGAGGCACGCGCCCGCATGATGGGCCTAAAGCCTGCCGCAGCGGGAAATGCCAAGGTCTTGGAGCTGGGCTGTTCGATGGGCGGCAATATCATCACGCAGGCACTTTATTACCCGGATGCGGAATTTATCGGTATCGACTTGTCCGGCAGGCAGGTTGCGCAGGGCAACGCCATCATTGAAAAAATGGGCTTGAAAAATGTGCGCCTGGAAGAAAAAGATATTTTGACCGTTGATGAATCATTCGGGAAGTTCGACTATATCATCGTGCACGGCATTTGGTCGTGGGTTCCCGATACGGTTAAAGACAAAATCTTTTCGATTTGCCGGAACAACCTGACCGAACACGGCATTGCCTATATTTCGTACAACGTCTACCCGGGATGGAAGCGTTCGGAACAGATACGCGAAATCATGTTGTTTTCAAGCAGCGGTATGCAGGGTGAATCCTTGGCATTAAGGACGCGGAAAGGTTTGGATACGGTCAACGCACTGGCGGAAATCCTGGAAAGCGACAAGGGCTTCAGAAATAACGAAAAACTTCAGTCCATGCGTAATGTGTTGGGTAAGAACGGTTATTATGTCGCCCATGAGTATATGGAAGCATTCAACGATCCGATTTACGTCAACGGCTTCATCGAATGGGCCAACCGCCACCGACTCGCATATATCGGCGATACCAGGCTGTCGATGTCTTTTATTTCCTGGATGGCGGAGCATACCAGGGAGAGGATAAAAGCATTGACAAACGGGGATTATATTGCCAAAGAACTTTATATCGACATCCTTTTCGATAGTGAGTTCCGTCGTTCGCTTTTATGCCGTCAGGAAGAGGGGCACAATATCGCCCGAAACGAGACGGTTCCTATTGAAATTATGGAAAACCTGTATTTCCGGCTTGTACAGGGTACGGGTATCGACCTGGATGAAAGCAATACCATGTTGTCCGGCATCCGCGAGGTTATGAGCGGCGGAGAACCGTTTAGAACCGAAGATGTTGTGGCGAATCTGAACAGGCGTTTTCCGGGTTTGGCATTTGACCGGGTGCAGATTAATTCCCAGCTTCTATTGCAGACGATTACCGGATATTTTGCCGTTTCGTCGGACAAAGGGGAAAAACTTACCTTCGAAGACCATAAAACCTACGTACCTGCACGCTTTACAGACTATGTTGCCGCTTTTGTGGAGCACGGTGCGGAGCAGTTTGTCAAACCGGCCAACCGTTACAACGAAGGTACGCCTTCATTTGGATACGGGCACTTGTACATTATGCGGCAATTGTCGCAGCCGACGACCAAACAGGCGGTGATAGATGCGGTTGCCGAAAATTTGAACATCGTTACCACTACGGTCGACGGTTTGAAATTCAATCCGCCTGCAAGAGTTTATGTAGAACAAATCCTGTCAGAGTTGGCAGAAAGGCATTTTTTTGCTCAGGCAGACTGATTATCTGAAACCGTCGGCCGTCATGACAAACCGCCCGTTACGCATTTCTTGCGGCAGGGCGGAATTTGCAAGGCTATGCCGTTCAAACAACTACCACACAGACATATTATGAATACATTTACCCTAGCCGATACCAGGCCGTATCCCCAAAATCCGATTAAAAACCACCTGCTGCTCAATGCCTACCAGCTGGCGCATAATTCTTCCCAGGCTTCGCGCAAGCTTTCATCTGAGCAGCTTCAAACCGAAATAAGGGGAATGCTTCAGCAAAACCACTATATCAACCTTTCTCTTGCGCTGACCATGACTCCCGATGCCGGAACTTATACCGCGCTGCTTTCCAGCGTGAATTCGGTACTCGATTGCGAAAAAGACGGGGAAGTGCAGTGGTTTGCCCTGCCGCTCGTGCTGGTGTCCGGCTGTAAGAAAGAGCGTACTGTCGATATGAAGGTGCCGACAGCGGAATTGTTTGCCTGCCTGCAAAACTATCCGCACCTGCGCGCGTTAACCCAGGATACGCAATGGCTGCCTTATCTTGTACATTCCTCCGATTTGAGTGCCGTTACCCCCGATATATGGTGGCGCGCAAAACAGAATGAAGAGGCGGCTGCCGGACATTTGCGCAGTTTTGAGGAACGTCCGCTCGTCATGCCTGAAGGACAATCTGTCCATGTGGTCTATGCACTGGGTTTCGGCAGCGGCAAGGTTCAGACGGCATTGGGTCAGAACCTTCTTCAGGCAGGCTTGCCCCTGATGCAGGTATGGCAGGAAAAGCTCGCATCGGAAGGTGTTACGCTGTTTGTCAATCCGCTTTCCCCGGATTCTCCGGTACGCGCGCTTTCTGATGGCAGCCATACACGCCAGCGCATGGCGATGGATGTTTTTGCTGCAAACGCGATACGGGCCATCCGTATGCAGAGCCCGCGGGTCGGCGTGGTCGCTGCGGCAAAGGCGGGCGGACAGATTCTATTCGGATTTAATGCGACCGACAGCGCGTTCGAAGTCGTACCACAGGTATTCTCATGGCAGCTTTCCTTTACCGATAACATTGCCGTCATCCAGCAGAATTTCCTCGACCTGATGGCGGAGTGCCGCGTGGAACACGTTTACCTGCTGCATGATGCATTGAATGAGTACGAGGACATTCCAAGTTATGCGGAAGCATTGAAACGGGAAGGACACAACCCGTTTTTCAGCGGTCAATACGATTGACGGCCACATGCCGTCTGAAAAAGATTCGGTTTCAGACAGCATGGGTATGTATCGGGAAAAGGAAATATGGGTAAACCGAAAGTTCTTTTTGTCTGTTTGGGCAACATCTGCCGCTCTCCGATGGCGGAATATGTCTTACGCCGACGTGCGGCCGAGGTAGGTATAACGGTTGAGACCGACAGCGCCGGAACATCCGGCTGGCACGACGGTGAGGATATGCACCGAGGTACGGCGGAGATATTGAAAAAATACGGCATTGACGCTTCAGGATTTGTCAGCCGCAAAATACGGCAAAGCGATGCGTCAGCGTTTGACTACATCATCGCGATGGACGGCAAGAATTTGTCCGATTTGGAAAAAACCTTCGGCAGGCAGCCGGAAAAAATACTCAAGCTGACCGACCTGATACCCGAAAGCGGTTACGACCATGTACCCGACCCTTGGTACACGGGTGATTTTGAAGAAACATACAGGCTTGTAGATGCAGGCTGCAGGGCGTTTTTAGAAAAAATTTCCCGATAACATATCAGGACATCAATACGAAACATTCCGCGTCCGGTGTTAAGACGGCATAAACAGGGAATTTATGAAAACAAATTTCAAACAGAAAATTATCGAACAGGCACGCAGAGAGGGCTTACAGGTAACCGTTTTGCGCGAGCAGGTACTCGATATCGTTTTGCAGCAAAGCGGCGTGATTAAAGCCTACAATGTTTTGTCGCAGATGCAGCAGCAAAGCGAGGGCGTGGTTGCGCCGCCGACGGCCTACCGCGCCCTTGATTTTTGGGCGGAGCAGGGCGTTTTGCACAAAGTGGCGGCGGTCAACGGCTATATTTTGTGCAGCCACGCGCAGCATGAGTGCAACGACCATTGCCACGACCACGAAGAAGCCGAAGCGCACCACAGCGCGTTTATTTTGGTCTGCACCGAATGCGGTACGGCGGACGAGCAAACCCTGAGCCACGAGTGGGCGGCACTGCGCGCAGGCGTTGCCGAAAGCGGCTTTGCGCTGAAAGAAGAACACGTTGTTTTAACTGGAATCTGTAAAAAATGTCAGAAGTGAAAAAAACCAAAGTCCACCTGATTTCAGGTTTTCTGGGAACAGGAAAAACCACTGCGCTCAAAAGCCTGATGGGGCAGAAAGACCCGAACGAAAAATGGGTCATCATCGTCAACGAGTTTGGCGAAATCGGCATTGACGGCGCGGTATTGAGCGACAACGGCATCCCTGTGGCAGAAATCGCCGGCGGCTGTTTGTGTTGCACCGCCGGCCCGCAAATGGGCGTAACCGTGCAAAAAATGCTGCGCGATGCCAAGCCCGACCGCCTGATGATTGAAGCAAGCGGACTGGCGCACGCCGCCAGCGTCATCGACGAATTGAAAGCCAAACCGCTGGACAGCCTTTTAGAAATCGGCGCCGTCTTTACCGTCGTCGATCCGCGCCAGTTCATCAACCCCGATTACGCGCAACAGGCGTTGTATAAAGACCAAATCGGCATTTGCGACGTATTGGTCGCCAGCAAAACCGATTTATGCACCCCCGAACAGCTTGCCGAATTTCACGACAAAGCGGCAAAACTGTTTCCACCCAAAGCCAAAGTGGTCGAAGTCCAAAACGCACAACTCGATATCCAATGGCTCGATATTCCCGTCATCGAAAAATCACGCTACCGCCTCAAAGCCCTGCCGGACAACACCATGGGCTTCCAGTCGCAAGGTTTCACTTTCCCCGCAGGCCGCGATTTTGACGGCGAAAAGCTGACCAACTTCTTCAACGACCTGCCCAAATTCACAGACGGCCTCGTCCGCGCCAAAGGCGTGTTCCAAGTGCTCGGCACATGGGTGTGGCTCAACTGGGTGGACGGGCAATGGGGCGCCAATCAAGTCTCATGGCGGCGCGATTCGCGCTTCGAGCTGATTGCTAAATCGTTTGATGCGGATTTAATCGAACAAAAACTTAAAGACGCATTGGAATAGTGTTCACGTGCTTTCAGACGGCATATGAAATGAAAATGCCGTCTGAAGGTCTGAGGAGGATGGGATGAAACCCAAATTCAAAACCGTTTTAACCGCGCTGCTTTTGGCGGCTTCCCTGCCGTCTATGGCGGCAACCCATGTTTTGATGGAAACCGACATGGGTAATATCCGTTTGGTTTTGGACGAGTCCAAAGCCCCCAAAACCGTTGCCAATTTCGTGCGCTATGCCCGAAAAGGCTTTTACGACGACACCGTTTTTCACCGCGTTATCGACGGTTTTGTTATCCAGGGCGGCGGATTTACCGAGGACTTGGTACAAAAGGCAACCGATAAGGCCGTTGCCAACGAATCCGGCAACGGCTTGAAAAACACCGTCGGTACCATCGCCATGGCGCGGACGGCCGATCCGGATTCCGCCACCAGCCAATTCTTTATCAATCTGGCGGACAATGATTCACTCAACTACAAAAACGGACAATACGGCTATACCGTTTTCGGCAGGGTCGAAAGCGGCATGAACACCGTTTCCAAAATCGTCCGCGTCAAAACCGCCACGCGCGGCTTTTATCAAAACGTACCCGTACGGTCCGTCAAAATCCGCCGCGTTGTTGTCGAGTAATATAACGGGAAACCTTCAGAAAGCCGAAACGGAAAAAGCAGGCGTTTGGGGTTGAAAAGTGTCTGCTTCGGGATTTTAAAATGCCGTCTGAAACGCCAAACGGGCTTCAGACGGCATTTTTGACGGCGGAGGCCTATGCGCCGCAAGTTTTCGGTTTGTTCGCTAGAATGTTGATGACTTTGCGTTCGGCTTTTTGCGGCTCGATTTTGATTTCGCTCTCATCTTCTTCGCTGCCGTCTGAAAAACGTTCGGGCATTTTTTCGCTGTCAAATGCCAAATCGCCGCCGTGTTTCAGGTTTTGACCGCGTTCCAATCCGACAAAGTCAAAGAGTTCGGTATCGGCAAGGTGGGAAGGGACGACGTTTTGCAGGGCGGAGAACATCGATTCGATACGGCCGGGGAAGCGTTTGTCCCAATCGCGCAGCATATCGCCGATGACTTGGCGTTGCAGGTTGGGCTGCGAGCCGCAGAGGTTACACGGGATAATCGGGAACTGTTTCAGCTCGGCGTATTTGATCAAATCTTTCTCTTTCACATACGCCAGCGGGCGGATGACGATGTGTTCGCCGTTATCGCTCACCAGCTTGGGCGGCATGGCTTTGAGTTTGCCGCCGTAAAACATATTTAAAAACATGGTGGCGAGGATGTCGTCGCGGTGGTGTCCCAAGGCGATTTTGGTACAGCCTAATTCTTTTGCGGTACGGTAGAGGATGCCGCGGCGCAGGCGGCTGCACAGCGAACAAGTCGTTTTGCCTTCGTCCAACACGCGTTTGACGGTGGAGTAGGTGTCTTCTTCGACGATTTTGTACGGCACGCCTATGCTTTCGAGATAGGTCGGCAATACTTCTTCGGGGAAGCCCGGCTGTTTTTGGTCGAGATTGACGGCAACCAGTTCGAAATCAATCGGCGCGCTGGCTTGGAGCTGGCGCAGGATGTCTAACAGGGCGTAGCTGTCTTTGCCGCCGGAGAGGCAGACCATGATTTTGTCGCCCGGCTCGATCATGTTGAAATCGTTAATTGCGTCGCCGACGGCGTGGCGCAGGCGTTTGCTGAGTTTGTTGTTTTCCAGTTCTTGTTTGGTTTTTTTGGACATGGCGGTGGTTTGAAAAATTAGGGATGCGGCATTGTAACCGAAAACAGGGGCGGTTTTAAAATGCCGTCTGAAAAAGGTTCAGACGGCATTAGAGGGATTATTCTGCATTTTCGGTTTTAAAGAAGAGATGAACCGCTTTGAAGATACCGCCGTTTGGGACGGTCAGTTCTTTTTGTGCGGCGGAGAATTTAATCACGGCAAGGGCGGTAAAGTTTTCCGAATCTTTAACGCTGTCGAGCACGATGCCGGCCTCTTCGCCGTCTGCCGCCAGCAGGGTTCCTGCTTCGACGGCCGAATTTCCCGACAATACCGCCAAGCCGCGTTTGACCTGCCCCCGATACTGGGCACGGGCAATGATTTCCTGTCCCGGATAGCAGCCTTTTTTGAAGTGTACGCCGCCGATGATGTGCTGGTTGAGCATTTGGGCAACGGCAGTTTCTTTGGTAGCCGCGCATATCCACGGATAGCCGCTGCGGATTTCATGAAGCTTCCATGCGCTTTCGGCAGCGGCATCATAAGGGGGCAGGGCGGTTTCTGGTGCGATGCGAAGGATGCCGCCATGAGGCAGAGCGATAGAGCAGATGCCGTCTGAATCTTGTTGTGCGGCAAAGGCAAGGTTGGGTTCTCGTGCGGCAAGCGGTTCGGCAGATTCTGCCAACTCTGCGCCGACACCGTAGTTGTCCGGTATTTCGAAAACGACTTTGGCGCGAAGGACGAACATGCGAAGGCGTTTGACGGTTGACTCGGTCAAGTCTTCGGACATGGCGAGCAGCAGGTCGTCTCCCCGGTTGATGACGAGCATATTGGCAATCACACGGCCTTTGGGCGTATTGTAAGTCGCATAACACGCTTGTCCGGACTGAAGATGGTTGATGTCGTTGGAAAGCTGGCCGTGCAGGAAACTTTGGCGGTCTTTGCCGCTGACGCGGACTACGCCGAAAGAGGGTAATAATGTTTTCATGATGTGTGTACTCCAAATCGGAAGGTTCGGCGTGCTTATGCAGCCGTTGTTTTTCGGGCTGCCGTTACTTTGATTTCGACGCGCCATTCCGGACGGGCGAGACGTGCTTCCACACAGATACGCGCAGGCGTTCTGCCTGAAACGACCCAGCCGTCCCAAATTTCGTTCATCTCGCCATAATCGCCCATGTCGCGCAGATAGACGGCTGCCTCTATGATATGCGCCCTGTCCGAACCGCATTCTTCAAGCCAGCGGTCGATTTGGGACAGCACGTCGGCAGTCTGTTCCGCCACCGTCTGCCCGTTTTCGGGAACCATGCCGGAGAGGAAAATCAAATCGCCGGCGCAAACTGCTTCCGAGTAACGGGGGGTTGTGCCGAAATACCGGATATCCATATTGGTTTCCTTCAATAAAGGGGATATATGGTAACATTGCATTTGGGTGATTTCCATGTTTTGCGTAACGAAAAATGAGTAAACAGACCTATCCGGTAACACCGGCAGTACGCGTTTTGCGTGAAAACGGCATTAAGTTCGAGCCTTTCATCTATCCCTACGAGGAACACGGCGGTACGGCCCAATTTGCGCGCCTGTTTGAAAAAGACGAACATCTGGTCGTCAAAACCATTGTTTTACAGGATGAAAACAGGCAGGGGCTGATTGTTTTGATGCACGGCGACAAGCAGATTTCGACCCGTAATCTGGCGAGGTATTTGGGCGTGAAACATATCGAACCCGCCACGCCCGCGCAGGCGAATAAGTGGACCGGCTACCTGGTCGGGGGGACAACGCCGTTCGGTATCAAGACAAAGTTGGATATTTACGTCGAACAGTCGGTAATGGATTTGGAAACCATCTATATCAACGGTGGAAAACGCGGGTTCATTATCGGTATCCGCCCCGATGATTTAAATATTTTGAACCCGAAAACAATACAGGCAGCGGTTTAACAGGGAAGTATAAAGGAGCAATATGGATAAGGATTTATATGCTGTATTAGGCGTGTCGGAGCAGGCGGGTGCGGACGAAATCAAGCTTGCCTACCGCAAACTGGCGATGAAGTATCATCCCGACCGCAATCCCGGCAATCCTCTGGCGGAAGAGAAATTCAAAGAAATACAATATGCCTATGAAATTCTTTCGGATGAGGGAAAACGGGCGCAATATAACGCTGCCTTCAGGCAATCTTTCAGTCAATATGAAGAAGGGGAAGAGCAGGTTTTCCGCAGGGAGCGGGCGAGGAAGGAGCGTTTTTATCGTCAGCAGTCCGGCCGCGGCCAGGCATACGGGCAGGAGTTTGAATGGCGTTCATCCGACGGATACAATGCTTCCGGGTCATCAGGTAAGGCCGGCGGCCAGAACTATGTTCTCGCTGCCTACATCCTTTTCGGATTGGGTGTAATGGTGCAAGTCATGCCCCTTATCGGTGTCATTCTTGCCTATGTGAAGCGTAAGGATTTTGAGGATATCGTTTATGTCGTACATGCTGAATATCTGATTAAAACCTTTTGGCGGACGTTATGGCTTTATATTTTGGGCGCGCTGACCACGGCTTTCGGTATCGGCGTGCTGATTATCATTGCGGCAACCGTTTGGTATTTTTACCGTGTCATCGTCGGGTTTGTCCGTTTCAACGACCGCAGGATGGTTATTCCTGAGAAATGGATATAATATGGCCTATCTTTTAGTCAGCATCATTTTCAGTGTTTCTGTTTCCATATTATTGAAAATGGCAAGGAAGAAAAAAATTGAGATTGCGCAGGCGGTCGCCGTCAATTATGTGGTCGCGGTAATACTGACCCTGCTGGTATTGAAGCCGGATGTCGGCAATATCGGCGCATTTTTGCCGACATGGTGGCTGTTTGCCGCATTGGGCGTGTTGTTGCCGTCTGTATTCGTCGTCATGGGTAAATCCGTAGAAGCCGCAGGCATTGTCAAATCCGACGCGGCACAGCGCCTGTCGCTGTTTTTGCCGATTGTTGCGGCACTGACCCTGTTTGGTGAAAAACTCAGCGAAGGCAGACTAATCGGACTGTGCCTCGCATTTGCCGCACTCTTCTGCCTGTTATGGAAGCACGAAGGCGGTAAAACATCCGGAAGCGCATGGCGTCAGGTGGTATTGCTGCTGGGCGTATGGGCAGGTTACGGCATTATCGATATCTTGTTTAAGCAGCTTGCCAAAAGCGGAACGGCATTTTCAGGCAACCTTCTGATTGCATTTGCTTTATCCGGTATTTTGATATTTGCCTACCTATTGTCCAAATCAGTCAAATGGCGTATTGAGAGTGTGGTCGGCGGCGCACTATTGGGCGGTTTGAACTTCATGAATATCGTAACTTATATCACTGCCCACCAAATCATGAAAGACAATCCGACCTTGGTTTTTGCCGGTATGAATATCGGCGTGATTGTTTTGGGTACGCTTTCAGGATCATTGTTTTTTAAAGAGAAAATTAATGCTGTCAATACGGCAGGCATTGTACTGTCATTATGCTCCATTGCCTGCCTGTTCTATTGGACAGAAGTTAAGACATTGTTCGGAATATAATCCGGCTGATTGATATAACAAAATGCCGTCTGAAACAGGAAAATGCTGCTTCAGACGGCATTTGTTCATAATGTTTACAGATGAGGATTCATCAGGTTCTCGGGGGAGAGGATGCGGTTGATTTCTTCTTCGCTTAACAGGCCGCGCTCCAGTACGACTTCGCGCACGCCTTTGCCGGTCTGGGCGCAGATTTTGCCGACCAAGTCGCCGTTGTGGTGGCCGATGTACGGATTCAGATAAGTCACCAAACCGATGGAGTTGAAAACGTAACGTTCGCAGATTTCGCGGTTGACCGTAATGCCTTTGACGCATTTGTCGGACAGGTTGACTGCGGCATTGCCCAAGAGGGAAATGGTTTCAAACATACATTGGGCGATGACCGGCTCCATAACGTTCAGCTGCAACTGACCTGCTTCGGCTGCAAAAGTGATGGTGGTGTCGTTGCCGATGACTTTGAAGCAGACTTGGTTGACGACTTCGGGAATCACGGGATTGACTTTGGCGGGCATGATGGAAGAACCGGCCTGCAATTCAGGCAGGTTGATTTCTTTCAAACCGGCGCGTGGGCCAGAAGAGAGTAGGCGCAAGTCGTTGCAGATTTTGGAGAGTTTGACGGCTGTGCGTTTCAATGCGCCGTGTACCATCACATATGCGCCGCAGTCGGAGGTCGCCTCGATCAGGTTTTCAGTCAGTTTGCAAGGCAGGCCGCTGACTTCGGAGAGTTTCTCAACGACCAAAGCCGCATAGCCTTTAGGCGTATTCACACCTGTACCGATGGCGGTTGCGCCCAAATTGACTTCCAAAAGCAGTTGGCGGGTGCGGTCGAGGTTGAGGATTTCTTCTTCCAATAACACTTGGAAAGATTGGAATTCTTGTCCTGCAGTCATTGGCACGGCATCTTGAAGCTGGGTGCGCCCCATTTTTAAAACGTCTTTAAACTCTTCGGCTTTGGCGGCAAAGGCGTTTTTCAGGACTGCCAGTTTGTCGAGCAATTCGCCGATGCTGTAATACACGGCAAGGCGGAAACCGGTAGGGTAGGCGTCGTTGGTGGATTGGCTGGCGTTGACATGATCCATCGGATTGACGATGTCGTAGCGGCCTTTTTCGTATCCCAAGACTTCCAATGCGAGGTTGGCAATGACTTCGTTGGTATTCATGTTGACCGAAGTACCGGCGCCGCCCTGATAAACGTCGGACGGGAATTGGTCGAGGCAGCGGCCTTTGAGTAACACTTCGTCGCAAGCCTTTTCAATGGCGGTGGCGATTTCGGGTTTTACTGCGCCCAATTCGCCGTTTGCCTGCGCGGTCGCTTTTTTCACCATCACCATGCTACGGACAAACTGCGGTACATCGGAAATTTTTTGTGTGGAAATTTTAAAGTTTTCAATGGCGCGCAGGGTGTGGATGCCCCAATATACTTCGGCGGGAATCTCACGATCGCCCAATAAATCGTGTTCGGTACGGACAGTCATATTTTTACCTTTGTAAGTCGGATAATTGATATTTAAAAAATGCGGTATCGGAAAGATAACGCATGAAGTCGAACACTATACCACTCGGATGAAATTGTCTATATCGTATGCCGTCTGAAAACGGGAACCGCCGTTTTAGGACATGCTTTCCGGCAAGCTCTGCAGGCAGCCGAAACATAGCGCGGCGGATTGTATAGTGGATTAAACTTAAACCAGTACGGCGTTGCCTCGCCTTGCCGTACTATTTGTACTGCCTGCGGCTTCGTCGCCTTGTCCTGATTTAAATTTAATCCACTATACTTCACAGTATCAGGGCGGTAAGGAGATGATTGGGTCGGGCAATATCGGCTTACGGTTCATAAATCTCTTCATGCCGATATAAAAATGCCGTCTGAAAATATTTCAGACGGCATTTGGTTTAGCACGTTATTTCAATTTACAGCGAAATTTTCACACCGGCGCGGATAGAACGTCCGGGCAGCGGCGCAATGTATTTGAGTATGGAGTTTTGCGCGCGCGCGATACGGTTGGTCAGGTTTCGGCCGTCCAAGAACCATTCTGTGCTGTATCTGCTGTGTTTTTGCGTATGGCTGACATAGGCATCGAGCAGGGCGTAGGAGCCGAGTGAGGGTTCTTTGTATGCCGCAGCCATGTTTCCGGTGTGTTTGGCAGCGGCGTAGCGGGTCAGGCTGCTGCCGATTTGCCATGCTCCTTTGTTCCAGCTTGCACCCAGCCCGTAGCGGGAAACAGGCAGGTTGGGCATATAGTAGCCATCATTGCGCAGGCGGTTTGAGTCCGCATTCCTACTGTCTTTGTCGTCGGCATGATTGCGAACCCTGTCGGCAAACAGGCGCAGTTCGAGTTGTCCGTATTGTTTCAGGTCGAAAAGTTGGGTCAGCTCGATTTCCAAACCTTGGATGCGGGTATCTGCCGCACGCCAGTATTTGGTCGGCAGATGGTTGCCGCCGTCATGTGCAACGTCAGACAGATAAATGTAGTCGTTGAATCGGGTTTGGTAATAGTTAGCGCGGAGTTTGCCTCCGTTCCACTCGAACTCATTGCCGAATTCCCATGTTCTGGCAGTTTCCGGACGTAAGACGGAATCGGAAGAATAATTTTCCGAAGCAAGTTGCGCATAATGGCTGCCGCCTGCATAGAGTTCGTTAATTTCCGGCGCGCGTTGGGAGCGGCTGTAGCGGGCATTTATTTTCCAAAACGGAAGGGGTTTCCAACCGGTTGACGCATGGAAGCTGTTGAGGCTGTATTTGAGGCTGCTCCGTTTCTCAAGCCCTTTTTGGGAGTCGGTATTACGGGCTGTTTTGTAGCTGTCCAAGTCAAGGCCGTGGCGGACATTGCCATAACGCCAACCGAGCGAGGCTTCATAGTTGCGGTATTTGAGGTTTTCCAAGACAAATATGCCGTATTCACGACTATTCGTATCGGGCAGGTAGGAATAGTTGCCGGTACGTTTGCCGTTCAAGCCCGAAGATTCGGTATGGCGGCGTTTGTAGTCGGCCCCTATGCTGCCGTTAAACAGGGAGGAGAAGTGGTGGTTCAGTTCGATACGGTTTTGGAGGGTACGGCTGTCGAGGCTGTTAACCTTGGTCGAGCCCAAGAGTTCGGTATTCGGCGTATCGGTGTATGAGGTCAGGAAGCTGACGTTGTCCACCCAGGAGGATTGCGGACGGTAAAGTGCGTCCACAAGCCAGCGTGTTTGCTGAGAATAGACGGATGCGGGTTCTGCAGCAAGTTTACGGTTGCCGTTGCCGTCGATATTGTAATAGGAGAAACCGGGAATACCAGAACGGTACAGGCTGCGGCTGACGGCGGCACCGATGTGGCCTCTCTCGCCGATATAGCTGCCGCCGAATGAAACGCTGCGGTTTTTCAAGCTGCTGTTGCCCAGGCGGCCTTCGCGGACGGGCGTATCGTCGCGCATGGCGTGGACAGTGGTTTTACGGAACTCTTTCGAACCGTCGTAAAGCGGATTGTCAATCCAATCTGCAGAATTGCCCCATGCAGGTTTGTTCAACTTGTACATTTCTGAATCATCGAGGTGTTCGCCGTATTTCTTCTCCAACTCATTCAGCCATGCTCTACCCCCTTTGTGGACATAGCGGTAATAGCCCGGGTTCAATTCTTCAGTAATAACGGGAGTAATCTGGCAAGACCACATCAGGCGCGAGTTGAGGCGGTTCGCTGGGTCGTAGCACAAATCGGGTTTGCTTGAGCCGGGGATGCGGTAGCCCGAAATTTGGCTGTTGGAAGCATCAAGATGCCATGCGAAATTACCGGTCTTGCCGTCGAAACGGAAGGCTTCGTTGTGCGGGGTGTTGTAGCCGCCGCTCAATTCGATTTTGCCGCCGAAGTCTTGTTCTGGCAGTTTATGCGGGATGACGCCGGTATCGACATCAACCGCGCCGCCGATGGCGTTGCCGCCGTATAGGACTGCCGCTGAAGATTTCAAAACCGTAATTTTATCTGCTAAAAACGGATTGACCATGGTCGGCAGGTTTCCGCTGATTGCGGCCATATTGGACACACCCATGCCGTTTTCGCTGATATAGACGCGCGAACCGCTCAAGCTGCGGATTTGAGGCAGACCGGTGTTGGGGCCGAAACCGGCGTTTTGTACGCCGCCGACTTTTTCCAAAGTCTGACCGAGTGAGACGGCGCGTTTGGTTTTCAAATCATGAGCGGTTAGCACGTCGCCGTCTCCTAAAACGTCCTTAGCCTGCAGGTCGCGGCTGCTTTTATCTTTGTGCGCGTTAACGTTGACTTGCGGCAACTCGGCAGATGTCATGCCTTCTGCGTAGCATGATGCGGAAAGCAGAGATAGCAGGATGATGTTGAGATTAAAAAGACGATGCGTATTTTGCTTAAACGGAGTAGTCATAAAGTTCATTCCACATAATTAATAATAATTAGCCTTTTTATGATATAGCAAATTCGTTATGATGAAAATAAAAATGCCGTCTGAAATATTTCAGACGGCATTTTTATTGACTCGTATCAAGATTTATTGTTTGGCTGCCTCGATTTGGATGTCGATGCGGACGCTTTTGGTCATACCAACGTTAACGAGGTAGTCCATGCCCCATTTGGTGCGGTCGATGGTGGTGCTGAAGTCGCCGCCGCAAACTTCGGTTTTCAACATCGGGCTTTGGTAGCAGTTGAATTTTTCGGCTTTGAGTTTGACGGGGGCGGTTTTACCGTGCATGGTCAGGTTGCCGTCAACGGAAACAAGTTTTTTGCCGTTGAAGTTGAATTTGGTGGAAACGAAGCGGATGTTAGGATATTGGGCGGCATTGAAGATGTCGGCTGATTTCAAGTGGTCGGTAAAGTGTTGCGAACCGCTTTGTAGGTTGGCAACGGGGATGGTGATGTCGATTTTACCGTCGCGTTTTGCTTGGTCGAACTCAACGGAACCGGTCAGACCGTAAAAACCGCCGACGTTGGTGCTGGTGTTGAAATGGTCGATGGAGAAACGGGCGTTGGCATGATATTCGTCCACTTTGTAGGTAGCGGCGGAGGCAGTACCGATGGCTGCTGCTGCGAGTGCGGCGATGATGATTTTTTTCATGATTCTTTTCCTTTGTGTGAGGCTGTAAAGATGCTTATCTTAACATAGGAAAGAATGCATATCATTTCTTAAGGGCGAACGGTGGATTTACCTGGATTTGATGATGGGGTCGTCTGAAACCTGAGAAGGGCAATACTGGGAGCTGTCGATATTCAATCATTTCAGCGTTTTTTATCCCTAAAGCGGCATCTTCTGCGTTGGAAATCCTCACCGGGTGTCCAACCTTGTTACGGTTTACGCCTTGAATCTTCTGCTTTGCAAACAAAAATCCACCGGGAAAATTAAATGTCGACAGCCCTAATGAAAAAAGCGCGGAGTAGTCCGCGCTTTGGGTTTTCAGACGGCCTTTTACAAGGCGGCGAGTACCGCATCGCCCATTTCGGAGCAGGAAACGAGTTTCGTGCCTTCTTCGTAAATGTCGCCGGTGCGCAAGCCTTGTTGCAGCACTTTTTGGACGGCGTTTTCGACTTGTTGCGCGCGGACTTCGTCGTTCAGGCTGTAACGCAGCAGCATGGCAAGTGAGAGGATGGTGGCCAGCGGGTTGGCTTTGTTTTGTCCGGCGATGTCGGGGGCGGAGCCGTGAGACGGTTCGTACAGGCCTTTGCCGTTTTCGTCCAAAGAAGCGGAAGGCAGCATACCGATGGAGCCGGTCAGCATGGAGGCTTCGTCGGAGAGGATATCGCCGAAGATGTTGCCGGTGGCAATCACGTCGAATTGTTTGGGCGCGCGCACGAGCTGCATGGCGGCGTTGTCGACGTACATATGGGAAAGCTCGACATCAGGGTATTCTTTGCCGATTTCTTCAAAGATTTCGCGCCACAATTCGGTGGTTTCCAAAACGTTGGCTTTGCCTACGGAGCAGACTTTTTTGCTGCGTTTTTGGGCGGATTGGAAGGCGACATGGGCGATGCGGCGGATTTCGCTTTCGCTGTATTTCATGGTGTTGTAGCCTTCGCGTTCGCCGTTTTCCAGAACGCGGATGCCGCGCGGTTCGCCGAAATAAATATCGCCGGTGAGTTCGCGCACAATCAAAATATCCAAACCGGCAACGATTTCAGGTTTGAGCGTGGAGGCGTTGGCTAGCTCGGGATAGAGGATAGCGGGGCGCAAATTGGCAAACAGATTCAAGTCTTTACGGATGGCTAACAAGCCACGCTCAGGACGCAATGGACGGTCGAGATTGTCGTATTGTGGAGAACCGACTGCACCAAGCAGGACGGCATCGGCTTTACGGCAAAGGTTTTGCGTGAATTCTGGATAAGGATGGCCGTATTCATCGTAGGCTTCGCCGCCTAGTGGGGCGTATTCGTAGCCGGCGTCCAAGCCTTGGGCGATAAGTTTGTCGAGTACGCGGACGGTTTCGGCGATGATCTCAGGGCCGATGCCGTCGCCGCGCAAGATAGCGATATGTTTGGTCATTGTTTTTCCTTTTTTTGTCAATAAAGAGTGGGGATGCCGTCTGAAAAAGGTTCGGGCAGGTTTAGAGGTCGGATGCGATACCAAGATGTCGTTATAGACGCTCTGTTTCGATACGGATTTTAAAAACGGCTTTGCGTATGTTCGCCCTGTCGCCGACCAATGGGGCATGCGCATCATTCGGGAAAAATAGCGCAAATTCGCCTGGCTCCAAGGTTAACCAGGTTTCCGGCTCGCAGTCGAAAAACTCGATATCGCGCTTTTCGTTGTAGCCCAAACCGTTTTTCAGACGGCCTCTGTCTATCCAGCCATACGTTTCGCTGCCGTCAATCGGCGTTTGAATATCAATGTGTTTTAAGTGCGCTTCAGGCTGGGCTTCTCGTTGCGTCCTCATCGGCTCGCTGCCGATAAAAATACGGATATTGGGATTCTCGTACGGTACTTGGCCGTCGGGCAGTTTGGCAAAATCCAAGGTCTGCAACAGATGGAAGGCTTCGGCAAAGTCGGGATGCAGCGCGGCGTAGCGGGTGGCATTGCTTATGGTGTCGGTAATCATGGTATATTTTTGTAGATTAAAGACCGTCTGAAACACTTAAATTTTTCAGACGGCCTTTTGTATATCAACCGTTAAACAGCCAAGGCTGGCTTTGGCGGCGTTTTTCTTCAAAGGCATGAATTTCGTCAGCATGTTGCAGGGTCAGGCCGATTTCGTCCAAGCCGTTTAAGAGGCAGTGTTTGCGGTGTTCGGTAATGTCGAATGTGAATGTTTCGCCGCTAGGGGTGGTCAGGGTTTGCTCGGCAAGGTCGATGGAGAGCTGATAGCCTTCGTTAGCTTCAACTTCTTTGAAAAGCTGGTCAACCTGTTCTTCTGTCAAAACGATAGGCAAAAGGCCGTTTTTGTAGCAGTTGTTGAAGAAGATGTCGGCGAAGCTGGGGGCGATGACGGCGCGGAAGCCGTAGTCGTCCAATGCCCAAGGGGCGTGTTCGCGTGAAGAGCCGCAACCGAAGTTTTTACGCGTCAACAGGATTTGTGCGCCTTGATAGCGTGGCTGGTTCAGGGAGAAATCCGGATTTAACGGGCGTTTGCTGTTGTCCATGCCAGGTTCGCCGTGGTCGAGGTAACGCCATTCATCAAAGGCATTGGGGCCGAAGCCGCTGCGTTTGATGGATTTCAGAAATTGTTTGGGGATGATGGCATCGGTGTCGACGTTGCTGCGGTCGAGCGGGGCAACGATGGCGGTAATTTTGGTAAAGGCTTTCATGTCAGATTCTTATAGTAATAATGGGAAATTTTATGGCTATTCGGGTTAGCGTGTGCTGTGCAAACCGATTCGGTTGCCTTCTGTATCTTCGATAAAGGCTGCAAAGCCGTTGGCAATGTGGAATTTCTCTTGTAACAGTTTGCCGCCTGCTGCAACGGCTTTTTCTGTTGTTTCGGCACAATCCGGGCAATTAAAGAAAATGGTTGTACCGCCGTGGCCGGGCTGGGCGTTGCTGTCGTGCCAAATCATGCCGGCCGTACCGTGTTGGGTGTAATCGGCTGGAAAAATGATGAAACGGAATCCGTTGCCGCCAACGTCTTGCAGGGGCTTGCCGAATACGGATTCGTAAAAGGCTTTGGCGCGATCCAAATCATGAGCGTGAATACCAAACCAGCTTGACGGATTACCCATTGTTTCTCCCTTTGCTTGGAATCGTGAAAATGTCTGAACAAGTAATCAGGTATCAGTCCGTCTGAAACGGGGTCAGGAGCTTCAGACGGCCTGATTTACCGAATTATTCGGTAGCAGCTTCGATTTTGCTGCCAACATGGCTCATGCCGCGACCTATTGCATTGCCGCCTTTTTTAACGGCTTCGCCGGTTTTGTCGGCAACGTGTTCGGCGGTTTCTTTGGTTTTATCGGCTACGCGCTCGGCGGTTTCTTTGGTTTTATCGGCTACGCGCTCGGCAGTTTCTTTGGTTTTGTCGGCTACGCGCTCGGCAGTTTCTTTGGTTTTGTCCCAATTGCGGTTGGCATCCTTTTTTGCGCCTGACCAAGTGCTGGAACAAGCCGACAGGATGAGGGCTGCGGCAGCCAATGCAAACAGTTTTTTCATACTAGTTTCCTTTCAAGTTATCAATGATTGAGAAGTTTTTCGGACGTTTTTCGCAATAGGAAAATTTACTTGTGTAAGGTGTTGTTTCAGACGGTCTGATGAATAAAGGCCGTCTGAAAATACTTTAAGCCATAGTACGGATGTCGGTAAAGCAGCCGGTCACTGCGGCGGCGGCTGCCATAGCGGGGCTGACGAGGTGGGTGCGTCCGCCGTTGCCTTGACGGCCTTCAAAGTTACGGTTGGAAGTGGAGGCGCAACGTTGTCCCGGGGTCAGGCGGTCGGCATTCATGGCGAGGCACATAGAGCAGCCCGGTTCGCGCCATTCAAAACCGGCTTCGATAAATACTTCGTGCAAGCCTTCTTTTTCTGCCTGCTCTTTAACCAAACCGGAGCCAGGGACAATCAATACGCGTTGTACATTGTCCGCTTTTTTGCGGCCTTTGGCGATGGCGGCGGCTTCGCGCAAATCTTCGATACGGCTGTTGGTGCAAGAGCCGATAAAGACGATATCGACAGGGATTTCGTTTAATGGCGTACCGGCTTCCAAACCCATGTATTCAAGGGCGCGTTTCATGCCGCTGCGTTTAACCGGATCGGCTTCTTCGGCAGGATTAGGCACTTTGCCACTGATGTCCAAAACCATTTCAGGCGAAGTGCCCCAAGTGACTTGAGGCTCGATGTCTTCGGCTTTGAAGTGGTATTCTTTATCGAATACCGCGCCTTCGTCGGAAACCAGCGTGCGCCAGTACTCGACGGCTTTGTCCCACGCTTCGCCTTTAGGTGCGAAAGGTTTGCCTTTTACATAGTCGATGGTGATTTGGTCGACGGCAACCATGCCTGAGCGTGCACCGGCTTCGATCGCCATATTGCACAAGGTCATGCGGCCTTCCATAGAAAGGCTGCGGATGGCTTCGCCGCCGAACTCGATGGCGTAGCCCGTACCGCCTGCTGTGCCGATTTTTCCGATGATGTAGAGGGCGACGTCTTTGGCGGTAACGCCCGGTTTCAGACGGCCTTCAACGGCAATCAGCATGGATTTGGATTTTTTCGCGGTAATACATTGGGTCGCCATGGTGTGCTCGACTTCGGAAGTGCCGATGCCGTGTGCCAACGCACCGAACGCACCGTGGGTAGAAGTGTGCGAGTCGCCGCAGACAACGGTCATGCCGGGCAGGGTAGCACCTTGTTCCGGGCCCATAACGTGTACGATGCCTTGGCCTTTATCCATAAACGGGAAGTAGGCGAGTGCGCCAAACTCTTTAATGTTTGTATCCAAAGTATCGACTTGCAGTTTGGAAATCGGGTCTTGGATACCTTTGTCCCAGTCGCCGGTCGGGGTGTTGTGGTCGGCTGTGGAGACTACGCTGTCGATACGCCAGAGTTTGCGGCCGGCCATTTTCAAGCCTTCAAATGCTTGCGGGCTGGTTACTTCGTGAACCAGGTGGCGGTCAATGTAAAGCAGGACAGTGCCGTCTTCTTCTTCGCGGACGATGTGGCTGTTCCAAAGTTTATCGTAAAGGGTTTGTGCTGTCATGGTGTTGTTCTTTTGTGTGGGTAGTAATGTAAGATGAAAATTCTAGACGGATTTTACATGTCATGCAACAAAATTTGTCTAATTTTTGAAAAAATGGAAAATTGAAAACAATCTGTAGATAAAAATTAGACATATTGTCTATTTAAAAGAACGGTTATATTCAAAGAATGATTTGATATGAAAGAATACTTGTCGGGATTCTTTTAAAGGCATTATTATTTGTACCTTGTTAAAACCACGTCAGGCAGAGGAAAGATGAAATTACCGGTTATATCGTCCGAGCATTTGGCTCAACTGCAGGCATTTGAAGCGAAAATCCTGTGTAACCACGCAAAAATTGAAGCATGGTTCCGTTCGCAGTGGAATGTGCACCGTCCGCCGTTTTACGGTTCGGTCGACATCCGCAATGCCGGTTACAAAATTTCGTCTATCGATATGAACCTGTTTCCGGGCGGCTTCAATAATTTGAATCCCAACTTTATCCCGCTGGCGGCGGTTGCTGCGCAAGATGCGGTGCAGCGTGCTTGCGAAACGGCAAAATCCGTATTGATTATTCCTGAAAACCACACGCGCAATACGTTTTACCTGCAAAACGTTTACGCCCTCAGCGAGATTTTGCGCTCGGCAGGGTATGAAGTGCGCTTGGGCAGCTTGAATCCGGAAGTTACTGAACCGACCGAGTTTGAAACCGCCTTGAGCGACAAAATCCTGTTGGAACCTTTATTGCGCACCCGCGAGCGCGTCCATCTTGCAGACGGTTTCTCGCCTTGCGTCGTCTTGTTGAACAACGACTTGTCCGCAGGTGTTCCCGACATTCTCAAAGACATCAGCCAAACCGTATTGCCTCCGTTGCACGGCGGTTGGACGACGCGCCGCAAAACAGATCATTTCGGCGCGTATAACCAAGTTGCCACCGAATTTGCCAAGTTGATCGACATCGACGAGTGGCAGATTAACCCTTATTTTGAAAAAATCGGCGGTTTAGACTTCCAAGAGCGGGAAGGTGAAGATGCGTTAGCGGAAGCAGTAGAACGCGTACTGGCGAAAATTCAAGCCAAATACGACGAATTGGGTATTACCGACCGGCCTTTCGTGATTGTCAAAGCCGATGCGGGTACTTACGGCATGGGCGTGATGAGCGTCAAGTCCGCCGACGAAGTGCGCGGATTAAATCGTAAAAACCGCAACAAAATGGCGAAGGTAAAAGAAGGCTTGGAAGTCAGCGAAGTGATTGTCCAAGAAGGTATCTATACCTACGAAACCATGAACGGCGCCGTGTGCGAACCCGTCGTGTATATGATGGACCGTTTCGTAATCGGCGGCTTCTTCCGCGTACACGAAGGCCGTGGCGCGGACGAAAACCTCAACGCCGGCGGTATGGTGTTTGTTCCTCTATCCAATAGCATTCCTACGGGTAACGGCGACAATTCCCAAGAAGCGCCTGAAGCCTGCAAACGCGTATTCGAACAATGGGATTCGCTCGGTATGCCGCGCTCTGAAAAAGACTGCGACGTGGACAACGAACACAACCGCCTCTACGTTTACGGCGTAATGGCACGCCTGTCGCTTCTGGCGGCGTCCATCGAGTTGGAACGGGCAGTGTAAAAGCGTAAAACTGTTTCGCCATAACATGCCGTCTGAAACGTAAATCCGCTTCAGACGGCATTTCAAATTCAACTAAAAGGGATGAGATGAGCATCAAGCAATGGCCGGAAGGAGAAAGGCCGAGGGAAAAACTGCTGGAGCGCGGGGCGGCGGCTTTGAGTGATGCCGAACTTTTAGCAATCCTGCTGCGCGTCGGAACACGGGGGATGAGTGCAGTCGATTTGGCGCGCTACCTGTTGCAGGAGTTCGGTAGCTTGGGAAAACTGATGAGTGCGGATGTTGGTAAACTTTCGGCATACAAGGGCATGGGGACGGCAAGTTTCACACAGTTTGCCGTAGTCAGGGAAATCGGACGCAGGATACTTGCCGAAGAATTGCAGGAGAGCATCGTCCTGTCCGATCCGGATACAGTGGCCGACTATCTTCGCCTGCATTTGGGGCACGAGAAAATCGAAGTCAGCGTCGCGCTGCTGCTGAACCGCCAAAACCAGCTGATTTCCGTTAGGGAACTGTCGCGCGGAACGGTCGCCGAGAATACGCTCTACATCCGCGAAATCGTCAAACTGGCTTTGGATGAGTATGCGGACAGCCTGATTATCGCGCACAACCACCCGGGCGGTTCCGCCGAGCCTTCGCATGAAGACATCGCATTCACCGGACGGCTAGCACAGGCCATGTCGCTGGTTGATGTTTCCCTGCTTGACCATTTCATCGTAACCTCCCGGAGCGTCTGCTCGTTCAGACAGCTTGGGTTGATGCCCTGACACCCTGTTTTACATGCGGCGGCTCTGATAAAATAGCCGCTTCAACCGTATTAGACAGATATTGTTAAGTTAATGGAAACACAAAACAAACCTACCGTTACCGACATTGACCGCCCCATACTCGTCCCGCCCGGCGGACATAAAAAAGTCTTGCTGCATTCCTGCTGCGCCCCGTGCAGCGGCGAAGTGATGGAAGCCATGCTGGCCAGCGGCATTGATTACACCATTTATTTTTACAATCCCAATATCCATCCGCACAAAGAGTATATGCTCCGAAAAGAGGAAAACGTACGCTTTGCGGAAAAGTTCGGCATCCCCTTCATCGACAAAGACGACGATTACGAAAACGACCGCAAAGAATGGTTTGCCAAAGCCAAAGGTATGGAATTCGAACCTGAGCGCGGCATCCGCTGCACCATGTGTTTCGATATGCGTTTCGAAAAGGCGGCGCAATACGCGCATGAACACGGGTTTCCCGTCTTCACCAGCTCGCTGGGCATTTCCCGTTGGAAAAACATGAACCAGATTAACGACTGCGGCCGCCGCGCCGCCGCGCCTTACGATGATGTGGTGTATTGGGATTTCAACTGGCGCAAAGGCGGCGGCAGCGCGCGCATGATTGAAATCAGCAAACGTGAAAACTTCTACCAGCAGGAATATTGCGGTTGTGCCTATTCCCTGAGAGATTCCAACGCCCACCGCAAATCACAGGGCAGAATCCCCATCAAACTCGGCGTGTTGTATTACGGGGACGAGTCTACGCAATACGAACCCGTACCGGTTCAGACGGAAAAATAAACACCTTATGCCGTCTGAAGGTTCAGACGGCATAAGGTTCGGAAGCCGGTACGGGAAATGGAAATCGGCAAACGGAAACGTGATTTTCAAGTTTGCCGTTTTCATGAAATATCCCATTGCCGGGGCGAGAGGGCGAAATCATGAAATCCCTTGTTATCTGGCTGCTCCTGTTGGGCTCGGCAGCAGGCGTTTTCTACCATACCCAAAACCAATCCCTGCCCGTGGGAGAACTTGTCTATCCGTCTGCACCGCAAATTAGGGGGCGGGGCGATGCGTTGCACTACCTCAACCTCATCCGCGCACAAATCGGTTTGCACGAGCTGGCACACGCGCCGGTTTTGGAAAATTCCGCCCGCAGGCACGCACGCTATCTCACGCTTAATCCCGAAGACGGACACGGCGAATATCATGTCGAAAACCCTCATTATACCGACCGAAAGCTGACCGGACGCACACGCCTTGCCGGTTATCTTTACAACGGTGTACACGAAAACGTCAGCACGGAAGAGGAATCGGGATTGCGCGATGGCGATATCCGTACGCAGCAACGCCAAGTAGACGGATTGATGAGTGCCGTCTATCACCGCCTTTCGCTGCTTGACCGGCATACGGATGAGGCAGGAGCAGCATTTGTCAGGGAAAACGGTAAAACCGTCCTTGTATTCAACCAAGGCAACGGCAGGTTTGAGCGCGCTTGTGCCCGGGGAATGCAGCAGCCGGAAGCAGGACGGAAATATTACCGTAATGCCTGCCATAACGGTGCGGCCGTTTATGCCGACGAAGTCATGCCCGCAACGGAATTGCTTTATACCGCCTATCCGGTCGGCAGCGGCGCGCTGCCTTATTTTTACGGGGAGCGTCCCGACCCTATGCCGGGATATGAAATGACGGGAAATCCTGTCAGCATTGATTTTTCTGAGGCGGCAGGCAAAATTGTGATGAAAAGTTTCAAGCTGTATCGGGGTAAAAATGAAATCCGTCCCGTTAAAGTTTTAACCGCCGGCAACGACCCCAACGGCAGGCTGACGGCATACCAATTTGCGCTTTTCCCGATCAAGCCTTTGGAATACAGTACGCTTTATACGGCAATATTCGATTATCTCCGCAATGGACGGCGCGGGCAGGCGAAATGGCAGTTTAGAACCCGAAAACCCGATTACCCTTATTTTGAGGTAAACGGAGGTGAGACGCTTGCCGTCAAAAAAGGCGAAGAATATTTCATCCACTGGCGCGGACGCTGGTGTCTGGAAGCGTGTACCCGTTATACCTACCGGCGGCAGTTCGGCAACAGCCTGTCCATACTCAGGCACGAAGCGGGCGGCATCGTCTTCAGCGTCGGCGGAATGGCGGGAAGCCGCATCAGGCTTGTTCCGGAAGACAGCCCGGAACGCGGCGTAACCCTTTATTTACAGGATTGACAGTTATGTCAGGCAGAACAGGACGGAACAGTGCCACTCAGGCGCAACCGGAACGCGTCATGCTGGTGGGCGTGATGTTGGATAAGGAAGGAACGGGCAGCAGCGCCGCCCGTTTGAGCGGATTTCAGACGGCATTGGCGGAAGCGGTGGAGCTGGTCAAAGCGGCCGGCGGCGATCCCGTCCTTGTCGAAACCGCCAAACGCGACCGCCCGCATACGGCGCTGTTTGTCGGTACGGGCAAGGTTGAAGAGCTGGCGGCGGATGTTGCGGCCAACGGTATCGATTTGGTCGTATTCAACCACGAACTGACGCCGACGCAAGAGCGCAACCTCGAAAAGGAACTGAAGTGCCGCGTGTTGGACAGGGTAGGGTTGATTTTGGCGATTTTTGCCCGTCGCGCACGGACTCAGGAAGGCAGGCTGCAAGTCGAGTTGGCACAATTAAGCCATTTGGCGGGACGCTTGATACGGGGTTACGGCCATCTGCAGAGCCAGCGGGGCGGCATCGGCATGAAAGGCCCGGGCGAAACCAAACTGGAAACCGACCGCCGATTGATTGCCCATCGAATTAACGCGTTGAAAAGACAGCTTGCCAACCTTAAAAAACAACGTGCACTCCGCCGTAAACCGCGCGAATCGGGCGGAATTAAAACCTTCGCATTGGTCGGTTATACCAATGTAGGCAAATCCACGTTGTTCAATTGTCTGACCAAAGCGGGTGCATATGCACAGGACCAGCTGTTTGCAACACTGGACACTACGGCACGGAGGCTGTATATCAATCCGGAATGCAGCATCATTCTGACCGATACCGTGGGCTTTGTCAGCGATCTGCCGCACAAACTGATTTCCGCCTTTTCCGCTACGCTTGAGGAAACCGCCCAAGCCGATGTGCTGTTGCACGTCGTCGATGCCTCCGCCCCCGGTAAAGAACAGCAGATTGAAGATGTAGAAAACGTCCTCAGGGAAATTAAAGCCGACCGCATCCCGTGTATCAGGGTTTACAACAAAACCGACCTTTTGCCGTCTGAAGACAGAAATACAGGGATACAGCGGGATGGCAGGGGCAGGATTGCCGCCGTTTATCTTTCTGCTGAGGAAAAAACCGGCATAAACGCATTGCGCGATGCGGTTGCCGAATATTGCGCCGCCATGCCGACAACCGACGACGAAACCGAAATGCCATGAAAAAAACCTGTTTCCACTGCGGTTTGGATGTTCCCGAACACCTCCACCTGACTGTCCGTTACGAAAATGAAGACCGGGAAACCTGCTGCGCCGGTTGTCAGGCGGTCGCACAAAGCATTATCGACGCCGGCTTGGACAGCTATTACAAACAGCGTACCGCCGACGCACAGAAAAGCGAGCTGCCGCCTCAGGAAATCCTCGATCAAATCCGGCTCTATGATTTACCCGAGGTGCAGTCTGATTTTGTCGAAACCCATAACGGTACGCATGAGGCGGTGCTGATGTTGGGCGGCATTACCTGTGCCGCCTGCATTTGGCTTATCGAACAACAGCTTTTGCGTACAGACGGCATCATCCGCATCGATCTCAATTACAGTACCCGGCGCTGCCGGGCCGTATGGGACAACGAAAAAATCCGCCTTTCCGACATTCTGTTGAAAATCAGGCAGACGGGTTATACCGCCGAACCATATGACGCACAGAAAATCGAGGCCGCCAATCAGAAAGAGCGGAAACAATATATCGTCCGCCTTGCCGTTGCCGGTTTGGGTATGATGCAGACCATGATGTTCGCGTTGCCGACCTACCTTTATGGCAACGACATTGAAGAAGATTTCCTACAAATCCTCCATTGGGGCGGTTTTCTGATGGTGTTGCCGGTTGTCTTTTACTGCGCCGTTCCGTTTTATCAAGGCACGCTGCGCGACTTGAAAAACCGCCGGGTCGGTATGGACACGCCGATTACCGTCGCCATCATCATGACCTTTATCGCCGGCGTTTACAGCCTTGCGACCAATGCGGGACAGGGGATGTATTTCGAATCCATCGCCATGCTGCTGTTTTTCCTGCTGGGCGGACGTTTTATGGAACAAATCGCCCGACGTAAGGCAGGCGATGCCGCCGAGCGGCTGGTCAAGCTGATTCCTGCGTTTTGCCATCATATGCCCGATTACCCCGATACGCAGGAAACCTGCGAGGCAGCCGTCGTCAAATTGAAGGCGGGCGATATCGTGATGGTCAAACCGGGGGAGACTGTACCTGTCGACGGTACGGTTGTCGAAGGCAGCAGCTCGGTCAACGAAGCCATGTTGACGGGTGAAAGCCTGCCCGTTGCCAAGATGCCGTCTGAAAAAGTAACCGCCGGCACACTTAATACGCAAAGCCCCCTAATCATACGCACAGACCGTACCGGCAGCAGTACGCGCCTGTCCCATATCGTCCGCCTGCTCGACCGCGCACTGGCCCAAAAACCGCGCACCGCCGAGTTGGCGGAACAATACGCCTCGACATTCGTTTTCGGGGAGCTGCTGCTTGCCGTCCCCGTATTCATCGGTTGGATGTTTTACGCCGATGCGCATACCGCGCTTTGGATTACCGTCGCCCTGCTTGTCATTACCTGTCCGTGCGCCTTATCGCTTGCCACGCCAACGGCCTTAGCAGCTTCTACCGGTGCGCTGGCGCGCGAAGGCATTTTAATCAGCGGTAAGCAAACCCTGGAAACGCTTGCCCAAACCACCGACATCATCTTCGATAAAACAGGAACGCTGACCCGGGGAAATCCTACCGTCAGCCGTATCTCATTGTTGAGCGGCACAGACGAAGCCTTTGTTCTCGCGGTGGCGCAGGCGTTGGAACAACAGTCCGAACATCCCCTTGCCCGCGCCATCCTCAACCACCGTGTTTCAGACGGCATGATTCCTGACATACGGGTCGGACAACGCCTCAATCACGTCGGTGAAGGCGTAGGCGCGCAACTGACCGTCAACGGGGAAACGCAGGTGTGGGCATTGGGCAGGGCGGCTTATGTCGCCAAAATCGCCGGAAAACCTCCGCAGGATGAACAGTCTTCAGAAAGCGGCAGTGCGGTCTATCTCGGTAACCAGCTCGGTTTCCAAGCTGTGTTTTATCTTCAAGACCCGTTGAAGGAAGGGGCGGAGGAAGTTGTCCGCAAGTTGAAGCGGCAAAACCTGACCCTGCACCTGCTCAGCGGAGACCGTGAAACCGCCGTTGCAGAAACCGCACGCGCCTTAGGTATCGGACACTACCGTTCCCAAGCCATGCCGGAAGACAAGTTGGAATATGTCAAGGCTTTGCAGAAAGAAGGGAAAAGAGTGTTGATGATAGGCGACGGCATCAACGACGCCCCTGTTTTGGCACAGGCCGATACTTCTGCAGCAGTGGCGGGAGGAACCGATATTGCAAGGGACGGCGCGGATATCGTCCTTTTAAACGAAGATTTGAATACCGTTCCGCATATGTTGGTACAGGCGGGAAGGACGCGGCAGATTATCCGTCAGAACCTGTCGTGGGCGAGTGCTTACAACATCATTGCCGTACCGCTTGCCGTTTTGGGCTATGTCCAACCGTGGATTGCCGCGCTGGGCATGAGCTTCAGTTCGCTGGTTGTATTGGGCAACGCCATGCGGCTTCACAAGCAGGCGGACATGCCGTCTGAAAAACACTGACCGGCGTGAAGCATAAAAAACCCGAATCCTGACCTTCAGGATTCGGGTTGGATTTTATCTGCCGTTTCAGACGGCATTTTCAAGCGGATTATTGGTCCACAAATGCGCGCTCAATCAGGTAATCGCCGCGCACGCCTGTTTTCGGAGAGACGGTCAGTCCGAAATCGTCCAAAACTTTGCAGGTATCTTTCAGCATCGCAGGGCTGCCGCACAGCATGGCGCGGTCGTCTTGAGGATTGATTTTGGGCAGGCCGATGTCTTCAAACAGTTTGCCGCTTACCATCAGGTCGGTCAGGCGGCCGTGGTGTTCGAATTCTTCACGCGAAACAATCGGGTAGTAAATCAGTTTTTCTTTAACCAAGTCGCCGAGGTATTCGTGTTCGGGCAATTCTTTGGTGAAGCGGTCGTAATACGCCAAATCTTTTTTGTAGCGCACGCCGTGTACGAGGATGATTTTTTCAAATTGCTCGTAAATTTCTGGGTCTTTAGTGATGCTCAAGAAAGGGGCGATGCCGGTACCGGTACTCAACAGGTAAAGGTGTTTGCCCGGATTCAGATCGCCGGCAACCAGAGTTCCGGTCGGTTTTTTGCTGATTAACACGTCGTCGCCGACTTTGAGGTGTTGCAGGCGGCTGGTCAGAGGTCCGTCTTGGACTTTAATGCTGAAAAATTCGAGGTGTTCTTCCCAGTTGGCGGAGGCGACGCTGTATGCGCGCATCAGCGGCTTGCCGTCCACCATCAATCCGACCATGACGAACTGGCCGTTTTCGAAGCGCAACGATTCGTCGCGGGTGCAGGTAAAGGTAAAATATGCGTCTGTCCAGTGGTGTACGGACAATACTTTTTGGGTATTGAATGCTGCCATTTGGGTTTCCTGTCAGTAAAAGAAATGGATAGTGCTTATTCGGGATGTGCGGCAGAGTGAAAATGTCTGCCCGATTCGGGATAAAGTCAAAATTCTAAACGAAACGGATGGTTGCGACAATGCTTGATGCGCGTTGGTTATATGCCGTCTGAAGGGCTTCAGACGGCATCGCGCGGCGGGCGGCGGCTTACGGCGGCATATCCGCAAGGGAAATCAAGGAAATTGAGGCTGCCAGCCTTAGCGCGTCCCGTCCCCAGCGGGGGTGTTCCAGCCTGCGTATTGGGAGAATCGGTTTGACGGTGGCGGAAATCAGCCTTTGTATTTCGGCAGGCTGCGCTGACAGTACGCCGCCCCATTTTTCCGCTGCCGCTTCCAGCAGTCCGCCGTTTTTCAATATTAGCGCGGTAGAATGAATGTAGCAGAGCCAATCGCGGGCTTGACATTGCGTGTGGGTCAGGACTTCGGAAGGGTCGTCTTCAAAGTCCAAAAAGCTGATGTTTTTTCCGGCACACATCATATTCCGTGCAAACGCCTGACTGAGGAACTGCCGTTTTTCATGCACATGGGCAATGGCTTCCAAACCGGCAAGCCAAGCGTCTGCCTTTCCGGCTTCGGCTTCTTTGCGGATTTGCGTATCGAGCGGGACCCCTTCCAAATTGCCGAACATAAGGGCATTTTTCCGGACAGCGAGCAATTCGGGAACGGCTATCCCCGCAGAGCGCAATTCGTACAGGCGTTTCGACTCGGTTGCAATGGCAGGCTCACCTCCGAGGCTGGGGACCGGCTTCAATACACCCAGCTTCAAATACCGGGCAACCATGCCGAGCAGCGCGTAGCGCCATAGTGCATTATGCCTGCCTGCTTTGCGTATCCATACCTTGGTTCCGTCGGCAAGCAGGTGGGGGGCGATGGCGGCCTTCTGTTTTGCCGCCAGTTCGTCCAGCAGGATGGAAAAACGGGTTTCCTGCATAGGTAAAGTCATTTTCTTTCAATCTTAAGTTCGGACGGAATGCCGCCCACACGGGACATCAGGCAAGGGTTTGTTCGATGATGCCTTTTACCGCATCTGCACTGTTCGGCACGGTTTGCACGCGCTGCGGCAATTTTTCCAAACCTTCCAGCGCGGCGGGGCGCGGAATGGCGACATCGCCGACGGCTTCGCGTATGGTCGCATCGAATTTCGCTGCCAACGCAGTTTCCAAACAAACCACCGTTTCCCCTTCTTCGCGCACTTCGCGGGCGACTTTTACGCCGTCGGCAGTGTGCGGGTCGATGAGTTCTTGGTCTTGCTCGTAAACCTGTTTGATGGTGGCGAGGCGGTCGGCATGGGTGGATTTGCCGGAGGTAAAGCCGTATTTGCCGCTGACTTTGTCCAAGGCAAACCGCAGGTCAAAGCCCTTACCCGCCGCGACTTCCGCCCACAGCGTATTGATTTCCTGAGGATCGCGATCCATCAGGTCGAACACGAAACGCTCGAAGTTGGACGCTTTGGAAATGTCCATCGACGGGCTGGAGGTAACATAAGTATGCGCGCTGTTGCGCGGGCGGTATGCGCCTGTTTTGAAAAACTCGTCCAACACATCGTTTTCATTGGTCGCGACAATCAGGCGGCGGATAGGCAGGCCCATTTGTTTGGCGATATGTCCCGCGCAAACGTTGCCGAAGTTGCCGCTCGGCACGCAGAAGCTGACCTGCTCGTCATTGCTTTGCGTCGCTTTGAAATAGCCCGCAAAGTAATAAACCACTTGCGCGACGATGCGTCCCCAGTTAATCGAATTGACCGTACCGATGTGATATTTTTCCTTGAACGCGGCATCGTTCTGCACCGCCTTCACAATATCCTGACAGTCGTCAAACATACCCTTCACGGCGATATTGTGGATATTCCCGTCTTGCAGGCTGTACATCTGCGCACGTTGGAACGCGCTCATTTTGCCGTCGGGCGACAGCATAAATACATTCACGCCTTTTTTGCCGCGCAAGGCATATTCCGCAGCCGAACCCGTATCACCGCTGGTTGCGCCCAAGATATTGAGTTTTTTGCCTTCTTTGTTTAAAACATATTCAAACGCATTGCCCAAAAACTGCATCGCCATGTCTTTGAATGCCAAAGTGGGGCCGTTGGATAAAGCCTGAATCTTAATGCCGTCTGAAAGCGTGCGGACAGGGGTGATTTCTTTTGTACCGAAGGCTGCCTCGGTGTAGGTACGGTCGAGGATGTCGCGCAGGTCGTCCTCCGGAATATCCGTAACGAACAGGCGCATGATTTCAAACGCCAATCCGGGATAGTCCAATCCACGCCACCGGTCGAGCGTGCAGCGGTCGATTTGCGGATAATGTTCCGGCAGCATCAGCCCGCCGTCGGGTGCGAGACCCATCAGTAAGACTTCGCTGAACGGTTTGTGTGCGGTTTCGCCGCGGGTGCTGATGTATTTCATGATTTTCTCTGCTTATACGGTAAGGAAAAAGGGAGGACGGTATGTTGTCCGAGTCGTCCGAAATCCGGTGGATTAGCGGTACAGGCGTTTGAAGCAGGCGGAAACCGTTTTGGCGGTAACGGTGGTAATTGCCTGATTGCGTGTGGACTGGTTCAGCATCTGCATCACATCGTTGCCGGTCAGCTGGTTGGGTGCTTCTTCGGTAGCGCAGCCGCAAATCTTGTTTTCCCATTCCGCCTGTTTTTCAGCACTCATCGCCAGCGCGGTCAAACGCCATTCGCTGCGTTTGTTCAATTCTGCACGGCATTGGCTTTCTACCGCCATTTTGACGATGCTGCCGCCCATACCTGTGCCGCCGTCTAAGCCGCCGAATGTGTTGCCGCCGCCGGCGGCGCAACCGCCTAATAAAACCGCAAGCATGGTGGTGGATAAGGTTTTCTTCATGATAATCGTACTCTTGTTTGAAATTTGCACATTATACCGTAAGCGGAACGATGTGTGCGTTCCGCGCAACTGACGTATAATCCGTGCCGTCTGAAAACCTTTGCGGAAACTGCCATGTCCGACCTTTTCACCCGCCAACCAGATGCGCCGCTTGCCGAACGTCTGCGCCCGCATACGCTTGATGACGTTATCGGGCAGCAGCATTTAATCGGCGAAGGCAAACCGCTGCGTGTGGCGGTGGAAGGCGGGAAGCCGCATTCTATGTTGCTGTGGGGGCCGCCGGGAGTGGGTAAGACGACGTTGGCGCGGATTTTGGCGCAGAGTTTCAATGCCCAGTTTCTGCCTGTTTCCGCCGTATTTTCCGGTGTGAAGGACATACGTGAGGCAATCGATAAAGCCGAAATTGCTTTGCAGCAGGGACGCGCGACGATTTTGTTTGTCGATGAAGTCCACCGCTTCAACAAGGCGCAGCAGGACGCGTTTTTGCCCCATGTCGAAAGCGGTTTGCTGACCTTTATCGGTGCGACGACGGAAAATCCGTCGTTTGAAGTCAATCCCGCGCTGTTGAGCCGCGCGCAGGTGTATGTTTTGCAATCCTTGTCTTCAGACGACCTCAAGAAATTGATTGCCAAAGTGTTGGCGTTGCCCGAATACCGAGATTTCACGATTGAAGCCGATGCGCAGGAGCTGCTCGTCAATACCGCCGACGGTGATGCGCGCAGATTGTTGAATTTATTGGAACAACTTTTACGCGCCGCCGACACACGCCGTCTGAAAACCCTGACCGCCGAATTTCTCGCCGACAGCTTGGGCGCGCAAATCCGCCGTTTCGACAAAGGTGGCGAGAGTTTCTACAACCAAATCTCCGCCCTGCACAAATCCGTGCGCGGTTCACATCCGAACGCCGCGCTGTATTGGTTCTGCCGTATGCTCGACGGCGGCACCGACCCACGCTATCTTGCCCGCCGCATCGTGCGCATGGCATGGGAGGACATCGGACTTGCCGACCCGCGCGCCTTCCAAATTGCCAACGATGCCGCCACCACCTTTGAACGCTTAGGCTCGCCCGAAGGCGAACTCGCGCTGGCGCAAGCCGTGCTGTACCTTGCCGCCGCCGCCAAATCCAACGCGGGCTACAAGGCATACAACCAAATGCGCCGCTTCGTCAAAGAAAACGCCAGCGACGAAGTACCCGTCCACCTGCGTAACGCCCCGACCAAATTGATGAAGGAATTGGGCTACGGACGCGAATACCGCTACGCCCACGACGAACCGAACGCCTACGCCGCCGGCGAAAGCTATATGCCCGACGGCTTGGACGAACCCGATTTCTACCAACCCGTCCCGCGCGGGCTGGAAATCAAAATCGGCGAAAAGCTGGCATGGTTGAAATCGCTGGACGAAGAAGTATTAAAGGCAAAATGAAGCGATGCCGTCTGAAGCAGAACAGTATGGCAAAGCCAGTACACCGAAAAGGCGTATCGGCTTTTTTTCAGGTCTTATCCTGTTTATCGATAAAGCCAATAAAGACGAAGTGGTGTTAATCGACGCATCAGGCTTGGGCGAAAAAATCAAAGACGGCAAAAACCAAAAAACCATCCTTTTCCGCGCAGAAGAACAAAAAATCTGAAATACCTTCACGCACAAACAGGCAGTGGAAGATTTCAGCGTGGTGGTCGGCTACGATGAAATCAAAGCCAAAAACTACAGCCTGTCGGCGGAGCAGTATTTCGAGGTAAAGATTGATTATGTGGATATATCCGCCGACGAATTTGCGCAAAAAATGGCGTGATTTTCATCGGATTTGGACAATCTATTCACTGAATCTGTCGAATTGGAAAAAGAGATTAAGGATAGGCTGACGATGTTGAAATTCAATTTATATTTGAAGATAAGGTGGCATTGATATGAAATAGATAGTTGTCCCTTTAAGTACTGAAGCCATGAAAAAATTAGATTATGATCAGGCTGATGATAATGAACTATATGTATTTAAACTTTCGGAACAAGAGGTTAATTTGTTATTTGAGAAAAATTTTTTCGATGAACTAAATGAAGTAATAGATACATATATATTTCCATGTATAGCCCAACGTGAAAAATCTGAGTATTACATACAGTTATACTTTACTGAAACAAAGCTAGCTGTACATATCTGTGCCATATTTTTACTACAAACAAAAAATATTTATAATTATTAAGGATAAGATAAAAAAACCCAACGCCAGATTAATTCTTAATAATTTTAAATAAAAAATATTTGAGATTTTTTCTTTTCCAAATAATATATTGAAATATTTAAAGTTAAGGTAGCTTGATTTAATTAGAAAATCAAAAAAACCATTAATTAATTTTTCTTCTTTAAATATTTTATATGATATTTTAAAATTAAATAACATTGCGAAAACATATGAAATCATCAAAATACCAAATATATAGTGGGAATGCATTATTATTTAGCTCCTTCTTTTGGCTCTGACAAATTGACAGCCCATTGATATCCAATGCTTGCATTTGCAATTGCTGACGCACCTGCCCCTGTTTTCCCTGTTAGTATCAATAGTTCTTTTCTTGCAAGATGTGTACCTGCACAACCACCTAATACTAAATCACTACTATAGATGATTATGAGGATGAAAAAATAATTGATTTAAGAAAATTAATTATTCTAAAAAATTTTTTACAAGATAATTCCCACCAGGCATTGACAGATATCCCTCCGAGAATATATCAGAATATTTTATTTTTAATTCAGCTGGCTATTTCCAAACAGACAGGTTTATTTTTCTTTTTTTAAATAACAAGTACATTTGGAAATACAAACCATAGTCCATATGAAATCTAAACTCAAATACCGATGAATGAAACCGGTCAAACTTAAAATGCCGTCTGAAATTTCAGACGGCATTTTGTTTGGATTGAATTGCGTCGGCAGGCGCGTTATTTTTCGGCCTCCTCGAAACCGGCAACTTCGAGCCCGAAGCCGGTAAGTCCGGTAAAGGCGGAGGGCTGCCCGAGTATGCGCAGTTTTTTAACATTGAGGCCGGCGAGGATTTGCGCGCCTATGCCGTAGCTTTTGCTGTCCCATTTGTAGGCTTGGTTTGCGCCTTTGGGCAGGGTGCGGTCGAGCAGGGCGGCGCCGTCTTCGGTGCGGTGCAGAAGGATGACTACGCCGCTTTCGGCCTGTTGGATACGCTCGAGTGCTTTGGGCAGCGACCATGAATGACGCGGGTTGGCTTGGATGAAGTCCATGACGCTGAAGGGTTCGTGGACGCGGACGAGGGTTTCTGCGTCGGCAGAGGGCGTGCCTTTGACGAGGGCGAGGTGGGTTTCACCGGAGAGCTTGTCGACGTAAACGTGTTGTTGGAACTCACCCCACGGGGTTTGTACAGGCGAATTGCCCATGTCTTCGAGCAGGCTTTCGGTACGGCTGCGGTATTCGATGAGGTCGGCAATAGTGCCGATTTTGAGATTGTGTTCTTCGGCAAATTTCATCAGCTCGGGCATACGCGCCATGGTGCCGTCGTCGTTGATGATTTCACAGATGACGGCGGCGGGGATAAGTCCGTTCATTTGCGCCAGATCGACGCCGGCTTCGGTGTGTCCGGCGCGGACGAGTACGCCGCCTTTTTGGGCGCGAAGCGGGAAGATATGGCCGGGTTGGACGATGTCTTCGGGTTTGGCGGTCGGTGAAACGGCGGTTTGAATAGTCAGGGCACGGTCGGCGGCGGAAATGCCAGTGGTAATGCCGTGGGCGGCTTCGATGGAGACGGTAAAGTTAGTGCCGTATTGCGCGCCGTTTTTCTGGGTCATCATGGGCAGGCCGAGTTTTTCGACCATTTCGCCAGCCATCGGCAGGCAGACCAAGCCGCGCGCGTTTTTAATCATAAAGTTGATGGCTTCCGGGGTAACGAATTGCGCCGCCATCAGCAGGTCGCCTTCGTTTTCACGGTCTTCGGCATCGGTGATGATGACCATTTTGCCGGCTTTGATGTCTGCTAGGATTTCGGGGATGGTGGAGATATGGGACATGGTGCGCCTTTCTTGATGGTTGGTTTGGGCGGTGGGGTTTTCCTGATCCAGCCACATGGCGGGCATGTTCGCCGCCTGTTCGATTTTTCTGGCTTTTTTCTCGCCGAAGGATTTGTTTTTTAAGAGGGCGGAGAGCTCGCCCGTATTGAGGCAGACGGCTTCGGCAAAACGGGTTTGCAAACCGCCGTAGTATTTTTCTATCCACTGCCGCAGGTTGCGGCGGCGCAGGTTGGCTGTATCGGTCATTATTTTTCCCTTTGCGGAAACTGCTGTGTGGGATTGTAGTCCTGCATTTACCGAAAAGCAAACTTCTTTCAATCTTTCGGTAAAGTTTACTTTTAAGTAAACATGCCGTCTGAAACCCGAAATCCGGCTTCAGACGGCATATGGCGTGTTGCTTATTCCGACATTAGATGTCCCAGCTTGTCTGCTTTGGTTTGGAGATAACGCTCGTTTTCCAGATTTTCCCCGACGTGCAGGGGGATGCGTTCGACCACGTTAATTCCCGCATCTTTCAGGGTTTGGATTTTTTCGGGGTTGTTGGTCAGCAGTTTGACCGAGCGGATGCCCAGATATTCGTAGATATATTGCGCCAAACGGAAATCGCGGGCATCGACGGGCAGCCCGAGTGCCAAATTGGCTTCAACGGTATCCATACCTTGGTCTTGCAGATGATAGGCGCGGATTTTGTTAATCAGCCCGATGCCGCGTCCTTCCTGACGCAGATAGACGATGATGCCGCGCCCCTCTGCCTGTACCGCCCTCATGGCCGCTTCAAGTTGCGGCCCGCAGTCGCACTTTCTGGAAAATAACGCGTCGCCCGTCAGGCATTCGGAGTGGATGCGCGTCAGAACCGGATTGCCGTCTGAAAAATCACCGACGGTCAGCGCGACGTGTTCCTGACCGCTTGCTTCTTCAAAACCGTGCATCGTAAATACGCCCCATTCGGTCGGTAGACGGCAGGAGGCAACATGGCTCAATAACTCAGACATTTTCAGCTCCCTCTGCGGCAGTGATGCCTAAAAGATGCTTCAAAGGTTCGGACAGCGCCAAAGCCAAAGCGACCCATTCCGCCTGTGCTGCCTCATCCGCACGACCGGCTTTTTCAAATTCGACGTGAACCACGCCCAGTACGCCTCCGCTCTCCGTGCAAATGGGAATGGAAAGTTGCGCCTCCGAATGCCGGTTGCGTTCGCCGGACAGCTCGCCCAATGCCAGCCAACGGCCTACATCCGAAGCAATATTCATCCAACCGCTTTGCGCGCAACGGCAGGCGAGCGAAACATCGGCAACATTTTCATCCAGCTCCCATATGTTTTCCAAACCTTCTCCCTGTTGGGACATGCAAACCAGCCGAAAAGCGGCGTTTTCAGACGGCATCAGGGCATAAACGGCTGCGGCGCGCACGCCTTCACAGCGCGAGAATACCGAATCCAGAGCCATAAAAAGCCGTTTCAGGCTGTCTTCGCGACCATCATCGCACGGAAGATAATCGGCAAGTTTCCAACCTTCATAATTGCGCCACAAAACCGAACGGTCTATCGAAGCCATCCCCATATCCATCACCGTCTTTACGGTCAGATACGCCGTCCATACCTCGTCGGGCGGCAGCTTTAAACCTTGGGTCAGCAGAAAATCTTTAATCAAAGCAGCAGGCATACTCAAATTCCGTCAATAAAATAAAACCGCCGGATTCCGATGCCGGGCGGATGAATAGCGGATTTTACCGCTGCAAAGCATAAGCCTCAACTATTGCGCCCAAAGCCTTGCGCAATCGGACAAAATCTGTATAATCCCTAACCTTACGCGGACGTGGCGAAATTGGTAGACGCACCAGATTTAGGTTCTGGCGCCGAGAGGTGTGAGAGTTCGAGTCTCTCCGTCCGCACCATTAAAAATAAATAAATCAAGCACTTAATAATACATTGGGACAATCTAGGACATAAAACACAGGCCATCTGCTTTTTAGTGGGTGGCTTTTTGTTTGCCTGTATCAATTTAAATCACATCATCAAGGTTCTCAACCATGCCGATCAATGGCAAACAAGCCCAAAAAACACTAAATTTTGCCGAAACAAAAAAGACCGAATTGTTTACGGCAACATAGGACTGTAAATATCGGCTGCCTTGAAGGAGAGGGAGATATGTAATATGGAACATATTATGTGCAGCATAAAAAATGATAAATGTTGTATTTATACAAACTTACAAAAATATTTATGACAAGAAAAATTAATTCATTATGTAATCGTAATGTAATCCTAATGTAATAGTATGAAAACAAGGGGAGATTTTCCTAAATTAAAGTTTATATCGGTGGCATTTTAAGGTAGCATTAGAATTACAAAAATTTTGGTTGCCCCTTCTTGCTTACGGGTAGCTGCCGTCTGAAAAGATACGGCGAGTAAATCCGGATCTGATTCGGAATAAAAAACATATCAAATTGTAAGGCTGATCCGAGAGGGCGTGCCTGTATTTTCATTCATTTAATCTAAGATAAGGGAACCTATCTATGAACAAAATCTTCCGTGTTGTATGGAGCCATGCTGCGCAATCTTGGGTTGCTGTTTCTGAGCTTACTTCAGCAAAAGGCAAAACTAAATCAAAAACAATTTCAAAATTAGCCGCACTTTCTTTAGTTGCAGGGACAGCTCTTTCAATGGATGCTATGGCTGCATCTTCACCTATTACCGCAGTAAGCAAAACAGATGGTAATCTTGCAATTTTAACGAATAATCGAGATAGTATTGTTGCCCGAACTACAGGCGAAGCTACACCTAAAAACGTTATTTATATTGGTAATGGCAGTGTTCCGTCATCAATTGGTGATGAGTTTGTCGCTATTGGTAATGATATGACCGGTAGTTCAACTGGTTATGCTGGTGATACGTTAATCGGAAACCGAGTTAGAAGTGGCGGCGGAGGCCAAGATTCTTTTGCTACTGCTGTTGGTTATGCTGCACAAGTTTCTGGCCCGTCAGTGTCTATTGGTGTAGGGACCAGTTCTGATATTGGCTCTGACAGGGGATGGGAAGCTGTTAAAGATAGCGGTGTTGCTATCGGGGCATTTTCACGAGTGAGTGGCACTGCAAATGGTGGCGTTGCTATGGGGGCTATTTCTTTCGCCGATCAAACTGGTTCTGTAGCAATTGGTCAATTATCTGGAGCTGCATCATTATTATATGATCGCGAGGTTGCTGGCAAAGGTAATGGCGGTAAGCTGTATAAGACAGCTGAAGCAACTGGAGGAAATTTAGTTTCTATTGGCGCTGAGGCTGGCGCGCGTTCAAAAAGTAGTGTTGCTATTGGTACACAATCAACAACATCTCTAGGAAACGATTCTATTGCAATGGGTACCAATTCAGCGGCGATTAAAGATAACAGTATTGCAATTGGTCATGCAGCTATTGCAGGTGGTCATACTCAAGCAGACATAGATGCTTTAAATAAGAAAAAAACATTCCTTAAAGAAGAAAAAGTGAAGGCTGACGAACGCTTACTGGAGAAAACAGCTGCAGTAGCGGCTGAGCCTACCGCGGAAAATAAATTTCAATTATCTGCTGCAAAAGCAGCTGTAGAGCGTTTGGATTTAGCGATTAAACGTATCGATGCTGATCTTCAGCGTTTATCTTCTGTTACTACACGTAATGCAACAAATGCGATAGCTATTGGTAATCAAGCAAAAGCAACAGACGAAAGTGCGCTTGCTTTTGGTGATACAGCGAATGCGACAGGTAAGGCATCTATTGCACAAGGTAAAAATACACAAGCAACGGCTGAAAACGCTATCGCAGTGGGTACTAGCTCAAATGTAAGCGGTGCAAACTCCGTAGCATTGGGTGCGAATATTACTAAATTAACAACAGAAAATTCAGTTGTATTGGGTGCTAACTCAACAGAAGTTGTTGGAACAACAGGTGCATCTCATGCAGTTCAAACTGTAAATGATGCAACAGTTCGTACTATTGCTGGTCCTAACTTTACTTATTCTGGTTTTGTTGGGAAACCTGCTGATGCTGGTCACTATGTAAGTATTGGTCAAGCTGGTAAAGAGCGCCAAATTAAAAACTTAGCCGCAGGTGCAGTTACCCCAACTTCTACAGATGCAATCAATGGTTCTCAGTTATATGCATTGATGGATCGTGTTGAAAATAAACAAGAGCCTGTAGTGTATACCAATAAAGATGGTGACAAGTTGGTTAAAGTTGGCGATAACTTCTATAAAACAACTGACTTAGATGATAAAGGTCAACCAAAAACAGGAGTTCAACCTGTAGCAGCCGGTGATGTAATTGCCTCAATGAATAATGCTGGTAATAACACTACAACCCCTATGGCATTGGCTAATATCGCAGGTAACTTACCTGGTGCAAAAAATGGCTCTACAGCCCCTACAACTTCAGGTACATTACCAGAGGGAGCTGATGCGCCTAATACCTCAAATGCGGCAACTGTGGGCGACGTGTTGAATGCTGGTTGGAATTTAACAGAAAAAGGTGTAGCACGTGATTTTGTTAAACCTTATGACACTGTTGATTTTATTGATGGTAAAGGCACTAGCGTTAATGTCACTACAGATACTGATGGTAAAGTAAGCCATATTAAATATGACGTTAAAGCAGCTGACGATAGTATTACTGTTGGTGACGATGGCATTAAAGTAAATACTGGTGTTATAACCCCCGTAACCAAAGATGATGGTGATAAAAAGTCTGGTCAGGTAGCCCCTAATAAAGGTGATGAAAATAAAGTCGCCAGCGTAGGAGATGTAGCTAATGCAATTAATAATGCTTTCTGGAAAGTAACTGGCGCTGAAGATGGTGGTAAATTTGCTGACGGCAATACAACAACAGAAGAACAAGTAAAAGCTGGTGATAAAGTAACATTTAAAGCTGGTAAAAACATCAAGTTAAAACAAGATGGTAAAAACTTTACTTATTCTTTAAATCCTGAGCTAACCGATATTACAAGTATTGGTGGAAATGGAACTACGATGACCTTTAAGCCTGAGGGTGTTGATTTGGGTGGTAAAAAAATCACCAATATTGCCCCGGGCACAGATGGTACGGATGCCGTGAATAAATCGCAATTAGATGCGGCTGTAAATGGTATGACAACGAAACCATTGTCATTTTCCGGTGATAATAAAGAAGCTGGAAAATTTGACCGCACTTTGGGTACTGAGGTTAAAGTTGTTGGTGGTGCAGATGCATCTAAATTATCCGATAACAACATTGGTGTGATTGGGGATAAAACCGATACTTTAACGGTTAAATTGGCGAAGTCGTTAAAAGGCTTGAGTGATGTTGAAGTAAAAGATGATGCTGGTAATACCACGAATATTACTCCGAATGGGATCACTATTTCACAACCAGCAAAAGATGGTAAGAAACCTGACAATGTATCTTTGACAAAAGACGGTTTAAATAATGGTGGTCAAAACATCACTAATGTAGCGGGCAACTTGCCGGGTGCGAAAAAAGATACAACTGCACCAACTACATCTTCTGAAGGTCCGTCTGCAACAGACTTGCCGAATATTACAAATAATGCAGCCACTGTAGGTGATGTGTTAAATGCAGGTTGGAATTTACAAAATAATGGTGAAGCGAAGGATTTTGTAAAACCATATGACACTGTAAACTTTATTGATGGCGAAGGTACTACAGCTGTAGTAGAGACAAAAGATAATAAAGTATCTACTGTGAAATACGATGTAAAACTTGGCGCAGGTCTTAAAAAAGACGATAAAGGTAATATCACTGTAGATGCAGGTAATATTACTAATGAAAATGGTGCGCCAAAAGTAGCAGATGCAGATAAAGATAAAGTAGCCACTGCAGGTAATGTAGCAGATGCTATTAATAACTCTTACTGGACAGCATCTGCGGAAAAAGATGGCAAAGTAATCGGTAAAGACGATAACATTAAACCTAGCGGTAAAGTTACGTTTGATGCTGGTAAAAACATTGAAATTGATCACAGCACGCCAAATAAATTTACTTTCAAAACAGTAGATAACCCAGAGTTTAAAACTCTTGATTTAAATGATGGCGCTGGAAATAAAGTTAACTTAGCTCCAACAGCAGATGGACTAAAATTAGGTAAAGGTGATAAGAATGAGCCTGCTAATATTACGAATGTAACATCTGGCTTGAAACCATATGGAGATGCGAAGCCAGATGCTAAAGATTTGGTTAATTTAGATACTCCAAATGTATCTGATAACACAGCTGCTACAGTAGGTGATCTACGTAACATGGGTTGGGTGGTTGGCACACCTGAAAATGGTTATGTAGATACAGTGAAAAATGCTAATAAAGTAGATTTCAAGGCTGGGGCTGGAGTTTCTGTAACTGGTGAAACTAAAGACGGTGTTCGTGAAATTACTATCGCAGTTAAAGATGGTGAGGTAGTCAAACCGAATCAATTTACGGCTAAAGTCAATGGAACGGATACTCCGGTAACCAAAGTAGGAGACCAATATTACAATACAGCAGATATTGATCCAAAAACCGGCGAGCCAAACGCCAAGGCAAATCCAGTAACTCCTGACGCGGGTACAACCCCGACTAATTCGGGTGACGGCTATGTAACAGGTAATAAAGTTGCAACAGCGATTCAAAAATCTGGTTTTGTTGTAGGTAAGCAAACAGAAAAATTATCTGCTGCAGACTTCAAAGATGAAGATGAAAAAGTGAATCCTGATGATGAACTTCGTTTTGCAGATGGTAACAACACGAAAGTGAAGTTAGCAACGAAAGAATCTGTTGATAAAGATGGCAATAAAGTAACTACCACGACAGTAAAAGTGGATGTAACAGGCTTACCAGTTCAATATACTGATAAGAATGGCACGCCAGTGACTAAAGTTGGTGATAAATACTTTACTGTTGATAAGGATGGTAATCCTACAACAACGGAAGTTGCACCTGAGAACTTAACCACTAACATGGTTAATCCAGCGGCAAAACCGAATGAAATTGGTGCACCAACGACATTAGGTAATATGAAATCTAATCTTCCGTCCGTAAATGACGCAGATAAGAATGCCAAAGATGTTGCGGGCAATCCGATTGCCGGTAAAGACAATAAATCTGCTCCAATTGATGCGGCAAAAGCAGCGGATATTGCAAAAAATGCAGGCAATAATGCAGCGACCGTATCTGATGTGTTGAATGCAGGTTGGAATTTACAAAATAATGGTGAAGCGAAGGATTTTGTAAAACCTTATGACACCGTAAACTTTGTAGATGGTAAAGGCACTAAAGCTGTCGTT
Organism: Neisseria cinerea; assembly: GCF_900475315.1. Lineage (NCBI taxonomy): Bacteria > Pseudomonadati > Pseudomonadota > Betaproteobacteria > Neisseriales > Neisseriaceae > Neisseria > Neisseria cinerea. Next base: position 677,541 of record NZ_LS483369.1, read on the forward strand.
GAAACCACGTCAAACGGCACAACAAGTAACGTGAAGTTTGATGTTGATACAGGCACTGTTACAAGTAATAAAGATGGTTCTGTTTCAGGTCCAGTTACGCCTGAAATGCAGAAAGCCTTAGATGATGCTAAAAAAGCATTAGCAGATGCAACCACGCCTGAAGCGAAGAAGGCTGCTCAAGATAAGGTTGATGCTGCACAGGCTAATATCAATAACGCTGGTAACCAAATTGCAACTGCTCAAGGTGTTGCGGATGCAATTAACAAGTCAGGCTTTACATTAGCCACTTCAGCAAATGGCGGTGAGAAAATTTCAGGTACTCCAGAAATGATCAATCCAGGCAAAAAAGTTGAAATGGTTGCAGGTAAAAATATGACCGTGAAACAAGAGTCTAACGGTAAAGTGACTTACGCAACTGCTTCTAATGTAACCTTTGACAGTGTTCAATTCGGTGATAATGGTCCTAAGATTACTAACAATGGTGGAAATATCAATGTTGGTACAGCGACAGGCGCACCAACTAAGATTACAGGCGTAGCACCAGGTGAAATTTCATCAACTTCTACCGATGCAATCAACGGCAGCCAGTTGCACAGTGTGGCATCAGATATTAACAACCGTATAGGTTCGCTGGACAATAAGATTGATATGGCAGATAAAAATCTTCGCGGAGGTGTTGCCCAAGCGATTGCAGCCGCAGGTTTGGTTCAGGCTTATTTACCAGGCAAGAGCCTGCTGGCAATCGGTGGTGGTGTGTATCGCGGTGAAGCCGGTTATGCCATTGGTTACTCCAGTATTTCTGATAATGGAAATTGGATTATCAAAGGTACGGCATCCGGTAATTCACGCGGTCATTTTGGTGCTTCCACATCTGTCGGCTATCAGTGGTGATACTAGGTTTGGTTGCATATTTCAAACGTTAAGTATAAGCAGTCAGAATGAAAAAGGGTGGCAGAATCGCCACCCTTTTTTTATATTTAGTCGTATTTTATTATTATCTTAATTCGGACTATAAGGGATTTTATACAACTCTCTGAGAAAACTGCCTAAAGAGGGCAAAAAAGTTTTTGATTCTCGTCAATTGTAAGAAGTTGGGCTAATTATTCCGTCTGAAAGAAAATTGGGGGAATCGAATATGGGAAAGCTGCCGGATAAATTTAACTCACTGTTTTATTGAATAGAATGATCCACATCATATATTTTTACTGTTAAGATTGTTGTAAGTTCAAGGTAGAAATAATAGTAACGCGTAAGTTAAGGCAGCCTTGAGCTGATAATAAGATACCAAACATATTGTTTACAATTCTGACCAAAAATCTGAACCTGTCAGGAAGAAATAAGGTAAAATACACTTTGTTATCTTACCGTCTAATCACCATTTACCAAGGAAAAATGATGAGTACTTCATTTAGTTACCGCGATGCAGGTGTCGATATCGACGCAGGCGACCAACTGGTCGAAAACATCAAACCGTTTGCCAAACGCACCATGCGTCCGGAAGTATTGGGGGATTTGGGCGGTTTTGGCGCATTGGTCGAAATTGGCAAGAAATATAAAAATCCCGTATTGGTCAGCGGTACGGATGGAGTAGGAACCAAGCTCAAGCTTGCTTTTGATTGGGATAAGCATGATACGGTCGGCATTGACCTTGTCGCTATGAGTGTTAACGATATTTTGGTTCAAGGAGCAGAACCTCTGTTTTTCTTGGATTATTTTGCCTGCGGTAAATTGGATGTTCCGCGCGCGACCGATGTCATCAAAGGCATTGCACAAGGTTGCGAAGAATCCGGCTGCGCCCTGATTGGCGGGGAAACTGCTGAAATGCCGGGCATGTATCCCGTTGGTGAATACGACTTGGCGGGTTTTGCCGTCGGCGTGGTGGAAAAAGAAAATATCATTACCGGCCGCAGCATCGGTGTAGGCGATGTGGTATTGGGTTTGGCTTCCAACGGTGCACATTCAAATGGCTATTCGCTCATCCGTAAAATTATCGAGCGGGAAAATCCTGATTTGGATGCTGATTTTGATAATGGGAAAAGCTTGAGGGAGGCAGTTATCGCACCAACCCGTCTGTATGTGAAACCGATTCTTGCCGCTTTGGAAAAATTTACCATTAAAGGCATGGCACACATTACCGGCGGCGGTATTACTGAAAACGTACCGCGCGTGTTGCCTGAAAACACGGTTGCCCAAATTGATGCCAAATCGTGGGAATTGCCTAAACTCTTCCAATGGCTTCAAAAGGCGGGCAATGTGGAAACTCAAGAAATGTACCGAACCTTTAACTGCGGTATCGGCATGGTCGTTATTGTTGCTGCCGAAGATGCTGATGCGGTTGAGAGCCTCTTGGGTGAGCAAGGTGAAACAGTTTACCGTTTGGGCTTGATTCGCGAGCGTCATGGGGATGAACATCAAACCCAGGTTGCCTGATTGCTTCTATAGCGAAATGCCGTCTCAAACATGGGTTTAGACGGCATTTTTATTATGCCGTCTGAAAATATCATGATGATACGTTTTCAGACGGCATAGTTGATATTGCAGTATCAGATAGGAGCAAGTAGAAAACACTAAACCGAACATATTACTGCTGTGGCAAGTATGCTTACGGGGGCATAAGCTTACATGCTTGGTCTGTTATCCGAATGACCGTACGGGCCTAATATATGCCGTCTGAACCCGTATTACTCCAATACAGGCTGGGGGACATTATGATGGATAGCATAAACGGCGGCTTGAACCCGGCTGCTGAGGTTGAGTTTGCGGAGCAGGTTTTGAACGTGAACTTTAACGGTGGATTCAGCAAGGTTGAGGTGGCGTGCAATGATTTTATTGCTGTGTCCTGCGGCAAGGTAACCTAGAATTTCCATCTCTCGGGGGGTAAGGGAGGAAAGTGTCTGAGTTCCTTGTGCGGGTTGGGGGGAAATCAGGCTGCGGACGAGTTTGGCAGTCATCTCGGGAGAGAATACATTATCGCCGTCGGCAGCTTTGCGTATGCTTTCAAGCAAGAAATCGGCGTTGATATTTTTCAACAGATAGCCGCGGGCACCGATACGCATACATTCGGTAAGATCGTCGCTGTCTTCGGAAACAGTCAGCATAATCACTGCCTGTTGCGGATTGATGCTGATGATTTGGGAGAGTGCTTCGCGTCCGTTCATACCGGGCATATCAAGGTCAAGCAGGACGACATCGGGTTGAAGCTGGCTGATCATTTTAATGCCGGAAAGTCCGTCGGAAGCTTCGCCGATGACCTCAAAATCATGTTGGCGCAACAAAAGTGCCTTGATGCCGCTGCGGAAAAGGGTATGGTCGTCTATCAGAATAATTTTAATGGTCATTTCAAGCTTTCTTCAGATGCACCCGTCAATGAGACGGTGGTTCCTTGTTGGGGTTGGGAATAGATTTTCAATACGGCGCGGATACGTTTGGCACGCTCCTGCATGATATGTAGTCCGACATGGCTGCCAGAAGGTTCTCCAATGTTTTCCGTGTCGAAACCCTGTCCGTTGTCTTGAATGGTCATTGTAAAACTTCCATCCTGTTTGACCAGCCTGAATTTGACATGGGTGGCACGGGCGTGTTTTCGGATATTGGAAAGGCTTTCTTGCAGGATAAAAATCATTTGGAGCTGCTCTTCCTGAGGAGGCAGGAACGAACTGTTTTCCCAGGTGGTTTCAACCGTTATCCCGGTTTGTTGTGTAAAGCGGGCGAATAGGTCGGCAACGGCTTCGGGAAATTCTTTATTACTGATTTTGGTACGGAAGTTGAGCAGCAGTTCGCGGACGTCTTCATAACATTCTTGTACGCCTGTTTTGATAAAGCTGATGTTTTCCGCAGCTTCTTCTTTTTTTCCTTCGGCAAAGGCACTCTCCAACATTTGTACCTGCAGGTTTAGGAACGTTAATGCTTGTGCGATGCTGTCATGTAATCCTTGCGCAATCAGGTTGCGTTCCTGCAATACCGCAAGCAGGCGTTTTTCTTCTTCCTGCTTCGCCCCGGCGAGCGATACGCCCAATTGCCTGCCTAATGTTTGAAGCAGGATGCGGTCGTCTTCATCAAGAGAAATGCCGTTTGGAAAGCTGAGCAACAGCCTGCCCAATGTTTCGTTCTGGTACTCAATGGGGAAGGTTTCCTCATGGTACTTCCCCAAATCCGAAGCTGCTGTGCCGCAATCCGCATGATGAATGGAAACATAAACATCGGATCCGCCGTCCAAACAGACTCTGCCTGAATCTGCTTCTACGGCGGGCAGGATACGGTTTAGAAAATGTTCTGCAGCCTGTTGCGGTATGTAGGATTGGTGCAGGTCCCGCGTAGTTTGGTACAGCAGGGTCAGGTTTTGATTTTGTTTTTCGAGGCTGCGTGTCTGCTCGGCGACTTGTCCTTCCAAATCATCATATAAAATTTTCAACTTGCCGCCCATTTGATTGAAACAACGCCCGACCTGTTTGAATTCCGGCGTACCGCCTTCGGGAACGGGAATATCGAAACACCTACGTCCGATGCGTTCCGCACCTTCCCTTAATGCCTGCAGCGGCCGAATAACCCAAATCTGGTGCCAAAACAGCATCAGCACAGACGACACCAGCGTCATCAACATAATTGCCCATTGAAAACGCCTGAGCCACCATGTGTTTTTTTCATTGGCATTTTCCAATGCCTGCAAAAACAATTCGATGTTTCCGGCAAAGCGGTAGAGATCGACCTGAGTCGGACGCCGGTAGGACTGAAGCGGGGGGAGGATGTGTGCCTGCCAATCTATAATCAGCATGGATTGTATCAAATCATAAGCAAGAGGGGTGTCCGAAGGAATCAGCGGATGGATTGCATCGCTTTGCGAAATACGCTTCAGGCTTTTTTCAAATTCGGCAACCTGATTGTCTATTTGGGAGCGGGGAGATCCTTCGCCGGCCATGTAGGCCAGACGGTATGCCTGCATCCTCAAGTTTCCGGCTTCTTCAATGACTGAGGCGGCATTTTCCAGGCGTAAAGAGAGCATCAACGTTAACACGACGGACAATGCCGCCAATCCGACCCATAAACCGGTCAGAAGTTTCAGGCGTAGGGAAAGGCTGATGCCGTCTGAAAATCGGGATGACAGTATCATGCTTTGAGAAAATTATTTTAAAATAATGTCAACAATATCATTCTTTCGGATTAGAGACAACTGCTCAGAAAGAATTGGTTAAGAAAAACTTAATCGTCATCGCTTCCAGTGTTAAATCAGGTTATGATAAAATTCAAATAATATGAATTTATTAAATGTCTATATCAGACTTATTCTAAAAATATTGGGAACAACAAGCTGTAATCATGAAAACCTTCAATTTTTCCAAAAGGACGCCCTTGGTAAAAACTTTTGCACTGATATTGGCAGGCGGTCAGGCAAGCCGCATGGGGGGAGAAGACAAAGGGCTCGTACTTTTGGATGGCAAAGCGTTGATTGACCATGTCATCGACAAAATCAGGCCCCAGGTCAGCCATATTGCTATCAGTACCAACCGGAATTTGGAAGAATATGCTCGAAGAAGCCCGCATATTTTTCCGGACGCACGGCAGTGGCAACATTTCGGCCCACTTTCGGCTTTGTGTACTGCCGCGAACGATTTACAGCTGGCAACGGCCGACTGGCTTCTGGTTGTGCCGTGCGACATGCCGTATCTTCCGGATGATTTGGTGGCAAGGTTTGAAACCGTATCAAAGCGTACGCCGTTATGTAATGCATTTTATGTGGAAACACCGGTAACCATGCACTACAACATCATGTACATCCGCCCGCAGATTCTTCAAAGCGCGATTCCTTATTTATTTTCAGGGATGAAGACGCTTAGAAGCTGGTTGCAGCAACAAAGGGCGCGTTCGGTGAAATTTGAAGTCAACGAGCATTTCATCGATTTGAACACGCATACGGATTTGCATCCTCAGTAAATAATAGTAATTCTTATTTATATTCTTACAAAAACATGAAATAATCGCATAAATCGATTTTATGTGGTTTTGTCATGCGTTACCATTTTCCAATTTCCATCGATATGTACGATTTCTTGTCTGCCGGACGGTTTGATTATCTGGAAATCGGGCAGACTGCGGAAATGATATTGCAAATGTTTCCCGCCCCTGAGTGTGTACCCGAAGGGCTGCTGGTAAAAAAAGGCTGGAACATTTGGCTCTACGGCAACATCGAACTGCATTTCTCCGACGACCGTTTGGTACAGATACGCGCAGACTTCGATTCTGAATTAGGTTTGCAGGGAGGGAGGTGGTTGAGCCTGAATACGTGGTTTTTAAACCGGCAGGAAAAATCTGATTTTCATTCCGTAATCGAGAAGCTGATAGGGCGGGGTATCGACTTTATCAAATTGGATACGCCCACCGGCTTGGTTTTGCGTCTGCAAAGCGGAGTAGAGCTACTGTTTGAAAAATATGGTAAGCAACGCCTGGCCGCATTAAGCAAAGGCAAAACCGTACTACCCGACTGGGTATGTGCCATGGCTTAGGGCAAATAAGAAATCGATGCCGTCTGAAATTCTTTCAGACGGCATTTTGTTTGGGGAAGTGTTACAATTTCAGCCCTTGGAATTGATATAGGAAAATCGGAATATGTTTACCGGCATTGTTCAAGGCTTGGGCAAACTGATAAAAGTCCACCGTCCGTCGTCGGCATTTCACACTTATATTGTCGAGCTTCCGCAAGAGGCGGCAGAAAACCTGCAGCGCGGCGCATCGGTTGCCAATAACGGCTGCTGCCTGACCATTACCGAAATAGAAGGAAACCGCGTCAGCTTTGATTTAATGGCGGAGACATTGGTAAAAACCAATTTGGGACTACTGAAAGAAGGCGATTGCGTCAACATTGAGCGGGCGGCGCGTTTCGGCGACGAAATTGGCGGACACCTTATGAGTGGGCATATCATGACAACCGTGCGTATTGTCGAAATCGAACAGGACGGGTTTAACCGTACGGTTTGGTTCGAGCTCCCGACCGCACTCAGTCCTTATATCCTGACCAAAGGATTTGTCGGTTTGGACGGTTGTAGCCTGACCGTCGGAGAAGTTGGAAAGACGCGTTTTTGCGTACATCTGATTCCGGAAACCTTGGAGCGGACGCTTTTCGGCAACAGGCAAACCGGCGACCAAGTCAATATTGAAATCGATCCGAACACACAGGCAACCGTCGACACGGTCGAACGCCTGATGGCACAAAGATATGCTGAAAAATGAGGCAGGTATGGAATTAAACGAATTTCTTGACAAAGCCTATTCCGTTTTACGGCGTTTGGATGCCGTACTTCCGCCGGAATCCGAACGTACGGATTGGAACGCGTTGGCATTCCGTTGGCAGAGTGCGGGTAAAAAAGGGGTTTTGGAGCACTTGCCCGCCCCTCATGTTTTCCCCTTGGCAAGGCTGGCGGGAGTCGGCCCGCAGACCAATTTGCTGGTACGCAATACCGAACAATTCATTGCCGGCAGACCTGCAAACAACGTATTGATGAGCGGTGCACGAGGAACAGGCAAGTCATCACTCGTCAAAGCATTGCTGCACGAATACGCGGATAAGGGGTTGCGCCTGATCGAGGTCGATAAAAGCGATTTGGTCAGCCTGCCTTACCTGTTGACGCTTTTAAAAGAGCGTCCGGAAAAGTTTATCGTATTTTGCGATGATTTGTCGTTTGAAAGCGGTGATGAAACATATAAGGCATTGAAAACTGCGTTAGACGGTGGTTTGTCGCAGCGTTGCGCCAACGTCTTAGTTTATGCGACCTCCAACAGACGGCATCTGATGCCGGAGTACTTGGACGAGAATGCCGGTACGACGGGGATGCGGGGGGAAATCCATCAGAAAGAAGCGGTAGAAGAAAAAGTATCCCTATCGGACCGTTTCGGGTTGTGGCTCAGTTTTTATCCGTTCGATCAAAACGATTATCTGGCGGCAGTGCAAAATTGGCTGGAAGATTTTGGTGTGCCATATGATGAAACCGTAAGGATTGCGGCATTGCAGTGGGCGCAGATGAGGGGCAACCGTTCGGGACGTTCTGCCTGGCAGTTTGCATGCGACTGGGCGGGCAGACTGCCGGAACAACGGGTGCTGTAAGTTTTTAGGAATTATTTGAGACAGGAGGACAGCCACAGCTGCTGTTGTTGCGGTGTCAGGATATGGAAGAAGCGGTGTTGGATTTCCAATTCGTCCACCGCAAAATCCATGCTGGACAAATAGCGGTTTTCGACATAATCGCGTGCGTCTCCCCGATTAAACGAATACGAAGAGATGATTCCGACAATGACTTGGCGGCGGCTGAGTTCTGAGCGGGTTCTTTTTATGCGTGCTTTGTCATTTGCAAGCTTGAAGGCGGCACGGATTTTACGCAATTCATTGTGCTGTTCCGGAGTGAGTCCGAGCCGGCGTATATCGCAGTTCGGTTGAAAATCGTTCAGAGAAATATAGGACGGTGCAGCATGGGAAATCTGGCAGGAAAGCAAGGCTATCCCTAGAAAAGAGGCAACGGGTTTGACAAAACGGCTGGTATCAGGCAGTGGCACGGCTTTTTCTCTTGTTGGAAATTTTAGGAAATATACTAGATTGACGTGTGAAAGATGGTATTATCGCGGTTAACTTTTGTTAATAATGCCGTCTGCGGCATGTTTTCAGGCATCCATAACGGCGGAATAAACCCCTAAAAGGATAGTGAAGGAAAAAACATGACTACTTACCGTATCGCACCCAGTATTTTGTCGGCTGATTTTGCACGCCTCGGGGAAGAGGTTGCGAATGTTATTTCGGCAGGTGCGGATTTGATTCATTTTGACGTGATGGACAACCATTATGTACCGAATCTGACCTTCGGCCCTATGGTTTGCGCGGCATTAAAACCGTATGCGTGTGTGCCGATTGATGTGCATTTGATGGTCGAACCCGTGGATGACCTGATCCAATCGTTTGCCAAAGCAGGGGCATCAATCATTACTTTCCACCCTGAGGCAAGCCGGCATATCGACCGAAGTTTGAGCCTGATTCGTGATATGGGCTGTCAGGCCGGGCTGGTGTTGAATCCGGCAACGCCCGTGTATCTGTTGGAAAACGTACTGGACAGGCTGGACATGGTATTGCTGATGTCGGTCAACCCCGGATTCGGCGGACAAAGCTTCATCCCGCACACCCTTGAAAAAATCCGTCAAGTGCGGGCGATGCTGGATCGGTACGAAGCACAAAGCGGGCGGCACATCGCCATTGAAGTGGACGGCGGCATCAAAACCGACAATATTGCCGCCGTTGCGGCGGCGGGCGCAGATACTTTTGTGGCTGGTTCCGCCATTTTTGGCAAGCCGGACTATAAAGCAGTGATTGATGCTATGAGGGTTGAATTGGCAAAAGCGGCAAATTGAATCTTGCGCAATGATTGAAATAGAAATGCCGTCTGAAACTTAACTCTGTTTCAGACGGCATTGCGTTATTTTTCGACCGCCAGTCCGAAATGAAGATAGGCGCGTTCGGTAGCCATTCTGCCGCGCGGGGTGCGTTGCAGGAAGCCTTGTTGGATAAGGTAAGGTTCGATAACGTCTTCGATGGTGTCCGTAGATTCGCCGATGGCGGCAGCAACGTTGTCAAGACCAACCGGGCCGCCGCTGAATTTATGCAGGATGGCTTCGAGGAATTTTCTGTCCATAACATCCAAACCTTGTGCGTCCACATCCAGCATGCTTAAAGCGGCATCGGCGACGGTGGCATCGATGACGCCGTTGTTTTTCACATCGGCAAAATCGCGGACGCGGCGCAGCAGGCGGTTGGCGATGCGGGGCGTGCCGCGGCTGCGTTTGGCAACTTCCATCGCGCCTTCTTCACCCATGTCGAGTTGCAGTAATTGTGCGGAACGGCTAACGATGGTGGCAAGATCTTGATTTTGATAAAACTCCAAGCGGGCAACGATGCCGAAACGGTCGCGCAGAGGGTTGGTCAGCATACCTGCGCGGGTGGTTGCACCGACGAGCGTGAAGGGTGGAAGGTCGATTTTGACGGAACGCGCGGCAGGGCCTTCGCCTATCATGATATCGAGCTGGTAGTCTTCAAGCGCGGGGTAGAGGATTTCTTCGACAACAGGGCTGAGGCGGTGTATTTCATCGATGAACAATACGTCGTGCGGCTCGAGGTTGGTCAGAAGGGCGGCAAGGTCGCCGGCGCGTTCGAGGACGGGGCCGCTGGTTTGTCGCAGGTTGACGCCCAGCTCTTTGGCGATGATGTGCGCCAGTGTGGTTTTGCCCAGTCCGGGCGGACCGAAGAGCAGGGTGTGGTCTAGGGCTTCGCCGCGTTTTTTGGCGGCTTGGATGAAGATGGCGAGCTGTTCTTTGGCTTTATCTTGCCCGATATAGTCGTCCAGCGTTTTAGGACGCAGGGCGCGTTCGAGCAGCTCTTCTTGCGAGGAGATGCTTTGGGCGGTAATGATGCGCTGGGGCTGGGCAGCGGTTAGGTTGTCGGTTTGCAGCATGGGTTTTCCGGTGGGTTCGGAGCCGTCTGAAAAGCAGTTTGCTGGTTTCAGACGGCCTTTTTGAAAAAGGGTCAGCCGCGTGTTTCGCGCCAAACGAGGTAATCGCGCAGGGGCGGCATGGGTGGGTTGATGCAGTGGGGGCAGATGCCTGTGGTGTCTTCGTCGTCGCTGTCGATGTGATAGGCGTTGGGGTCGAAGCGGACTTGCTGCATTACCGCCTGAGCCAATGCCTGCGCTTGAACGACGTCGAAGGTGAATTTTTCGAGGATTTCGTTCAATAGGCGGATTTCGCCATCGCTAAATTCCGAGCTGTGTTTGAGAATGAGGCGTTGGTAATCTTCGTTGTTGATTTTAGATAATAAATCGGTTTGTAGGGTCATGATTTTATATTGGGAACGGAATGGCTGAAGAGTGAATTATAGCGGATATGGCGGCGGCTGTTGCAAAGCTTGGATTGGGTATCGTCCTCAAAATTCTCAAAGTAGCCATATTGTACGTTTTAATGTTTTTCTGGCTTTTCTTGCTCCGTCCGAAACGCTTTTTGCAATGGGGTAATTTCTGTCAGTCGCGCCCGATCGATTTCTTCGGCGATAAGGTGCGCTTTTCCCTGCGCGCGGCATTCGGCGGCGATTTTGCCCGAATCCGTCTGATTGGCGGCTTTGAGCAGGGAGAGCCAGTGCGCGCGTTGCGGGTAGGGCGTGTGTTCGCGGTTCAGACGGCCTTGCGTGTCGGCAATGCAGACAGTTAAGGCGGCGGAGAAGCGTTCGGGTCGTCTGAAAGCGTCGGTTTTTTTCAAAACGTTCAGAATGGTTTGGCTTTTAAGCTGTCCGACTTGGTGGAAAATAATGTGCCAACGGCAGACCAGTTCGGCAAGCTCGGCGCAATGTTTCGGCGCACGCAGCCGCTGGTTGACTTCACGTACGGGTTCGACGCCGGCGAGGTCGTGTCCGTGGTGGCGCGGCAGGATGTCGGACGGTGTTTTGGCTTTGCCCAAATCGTGCAGCAGGGCGGCATAGCGTTCGGGCAGGCTCAAACCCATATCGGCAGCACGTTGTAGCGTCATCAGGGTATGGATGCCGCTGTCGATTTCGGGATGGTAGTCGGCGCGTTGCGGCACGCCGAAGAGGGCATCGACTTCGGGCAGCAAGACTTTGAGCGCGCCGCATTCGCGCAACACTTCAATCATCCTACTGGGATTTTTCTCCATCAAGCCTTTCGCTAATTCCTGCCAGACGCGTTCGGCAACTAAAGCGTCCGCTTCGCCGTTTTCCACCATTTTCCGCATCAGCTTCATGGTTTCTTCGGCGATTTCAAATCCGTAGCGCGCGGCAAAGCGGGCAGTGCGCAGGATGCGGACGGGGTCTTCGTCAAAGGCGGGGGAGACGTGGCGCAAAATGCCTGCCTTTAAATCCTGTTGTCCGCCGAAAGGGTCGATGATGAGGCCGTCTGAATCCTGCGCCATTGCGTTGATGGTCAGGTCGCGGCGCATCAAGTCCTGCTCCAGCGTAACGCCTTTGTCGGCGTGGAAACTGAAACCGGCATAGCCCTTGGCGGTTTTGCGCTCGGTACGGGCGAGGGCGTATTCTTCGTGGGTTTTGGGATGAAGGAATACGGGAAAATCTTTGCCGACCGGCTGGAAGCCTTGCACCAGCATGGTTCGCGCGTCTGCGCCGACGACCACCCAATCGCGGTCTTTGACGGGCAAGCCCAAAAGATAATCGCGGACGGCGCCGCCGACGAGGTAAGTCTGCATAAGCTTCCTATTTTAAAGTTATCAATAATGCCGTCTGAAGAGGCTTCAGACGGCATTGTTTCAACCGGAGGGTATTTTGTGCGTTTATGCTACGCCTTTTTTCTCCAAGTAACTTTCGTAATCGCCCAAGTAGTGTTCGTAACGGCCTTTGCCATCCAATTCGATAATTTGGGTAGCCAATGAAGATACGAACTGACGGTCGTGCGATACGAAAATTAGCGTGCCGTTGTATTTTTCCAGCGCCATGTTCAAGGATTCGATACTTTCCATATCCATGTGGTTGGTCGGTTCATCCATGACCAAGACATTGGGTTTCAACAGCAACAGTTTGCCGTAAAGCATACGGCCTTTTTCGCCACCGGAGAGAACCTTCACTTTTTTCACGACATCGTTGCTGCCGAAGAGCAAGCGGCCCAAAGTGCCGCGGATGACTTGTTCGTCATCGCCTTCCTGCCCCCATTGGCGCATCCATTCGCTCAGGTCCATATCGACGTCGAAGTCGTTTTCATGGTCTTGCGGGTAGTAGCCGACGCTGGCTTTTTCCGCCCATTTGATGGTGCCTTCGTCCGGCAACAGGCCGTCTGAATATTCGGGGTTGTACGCGCCGGCCAAGAGTTTCAGCAAGGTAGATTTACCTGCGCCGTTCGGGCCGATGATGGCGAGGCGCTGGCCTGCTTCAAGGATGAAGTTCAGGTTTTTAAACAACTGGGTTTCAAAACGTTTGGCCAGTTTTTCAACTTCCACAGCCTGACGATGCAATTTGGCTTTTTCGTCGGCTTCAAAACGGATATACGGGTTTTGACGGGTAGAGGGTTTGACTTCGACCATCTCCGATTTGATTTTGTCTGCCTGTTTCAGACGGCTGGTTGCCTGACGGGCTTTGGATTTGTTGGCAGAGAAGCGTGCGACGAACTCTTGCAGCTCTTGCAGTTTTTCTTTGGCTTTAGCATTGTCTTTCAGGGCACGCTCACGCGATTGGGCGGAAGCGAGCATGTAGTCGTCGTAGTTGCCCGGATAGATGGTGATGGTGTTGTAGTCCAAATCCGCCATGTGGGTGCAGACTTCGTTCAAAAAGTGACGGTCATGCGAAATAATAATCATGGTGGAGTCGTATTGGTTCAACACGCCTTCCAACCAGCGGATGGTATTGATGTCCAAGTTATTGGTCGGTTCGTCCAAGAGCAATACGTCTGGTTTGGAGAACAGGGCTTGTGCCAGCAATACGCGCAGTTTGAAGCCCGGGGCAACTTCTGCCATGGTTGCATTGTGCAAATCTTCGGAAATGCCCACGCCGCTCAACAGTTCGGCGGCGCGCGCTTCGGCGGTGTAGCCGTCGTATTCGGCGAACTTGGCTTCCAGTTCGGCGGCTTTCATGTAGTCGTCTTCGGTGGCTTCGGGATTGGCGTAAATCGCATCACGCTCGGTCATCGCCGCCCACATTTCGGTATGGCCCATCATCACCACGTCCAGTACGCGCATGTCTTCGTAGGCAAACTGGTCTTGGCGCAATTTACCCAAACGCACGCCGTTTTCAATTGCGACTTCACCGGCGGTCTGTTCCAAATCGCCGCCGAGGATTTTCATGAAGGTGGATTTGCCCGAACCGTTCGCGCCGATCAAGCCGTAGCGGTTGCCTTCGCCGAATTTTACGGATACGTTTTCAAACAGAGGCTTCGCGCCGAACTGCATGGTAATGCCGTTGGTAGAAATCATTATTGGTAAAACCTTATATTGAACAATAGATTAAATTTGTTGAATTTTCAGATTGTAACATAATCCCCTTGCCGTCTGAAACAGACGGGCAAATTTTCAGACACTTATAGTAAAATATCCGTTTTATTATTTCAGGCAAAAGGTTTCCAAATGATAGTCCTTCACGGCATCCCAAATTGCGATACGGTCAAAAAAGCCAAAAGCCGGCTTGCCGAATATGGTATGGAATTTGAATTTCGGGATTTTAAAAAACAGGCGCCTTCCGAAGCGGAAATCTGCCTGTGGCTGGAGCAGGTACCTTTGGAGATACTGCTCAACAAACGGGGAACCACATGGCGCAAACTTGATGCACTGATGCAGGAGGAAGCCCTGTCCTCAAAGGAAGGTGCGGTCAGGATAATGTCCGAAATGCCAAGCCTTATCAAACGTCCCGTACTGGAATACGGCGGAAAGGTTCATATCGGCTTCAGCGATGAATCTTATCGAGAGATATTCAAACGTTAATTAAGCCTTCGTGCAGACGCGTATAAAAACCGTTACAATACGGAATCTATATTTCCCAACCTCATTCCATATTCCGATCTGAAAATATGTTCCATTCCATCGAAAAATACAGAACACCCGCCCAAGTCTTATTAGGCCTGATTGCATTAACGTTTGTCGGCTTCGGCGTCAGCACGGTTTCGCACCCCGGTTCCGATTACATCGTCCAAGTCGGGGACGAAAAGATCAGCGATCATTCGATTAATACCGCCATGCAAAACGAACAGGCGGACGGCGGCAGCCCGTCACGCGATGCCGTATTCCAATCCCTGCTGCAACGCGCCTATCTGAAACAAGGTGCAAAACTGATGGGTATTTCCGTTTCCCAGGAACAAATCAAACAGATTATTGTAGACGATCCTAATTTTCACGATGCAGGCGGGAAATTCAGCTATGCCCTTTTGAGCCAGTACCTTTCGCAACGCCATATGTCGGAAGACCAGTTCGTCGAGGAAATCCGTGACCAATTCGCATTGCAGAATTTGGTAAACCTTGTTCAAAACGGTGTCTTGGTCAGCGATGCCCAGGCGGAGCAACTGGTCAAACTGACCCAGGTCAACCGTACCATCCGTTCGCATACTTTTAACCCCGACGAATTCATCGGACAAGTAAAAGCAGCCGATGCGGATTTACAGAAATTTTATAATGCAAACAAAAAAGACTACCTGCTTCCCCAAGCGGTCAAATTGGAATATGTCGCATTGAATCTGAAAGACTTTGCAGACAAACAGACCGTCAGCGAAACAGAAGTGAAAAATGCGTATGAAGAACGTATGGCACGTCTGCCCGCAGAAGGGGAAAAACCTTCTTTCGAAAAGGAAAAAGCCGCTGTCGAGAATGAGTTGAAAATGAAAAAAGCGGTTGCCGACTTCAATAAGGCGAAAGAAAAACTGGGCGATGATGCTTTCAATCATCCTTCTTCGCTTGCCGATGCAGCCAAAAACAGCGGTTTGAAAGTAGAAACCCAAGAAACATGGTTAAGCAGGCAGGATGCCCAAATGTCCGGACTGCCCGAAAATGTAATCAGCGCCATATTCAGTGATGACGTATTGAAGAAAAAACACAATTCCGAAGTATTGTCTATCAATAATGAAACCGCATGGGTCGTCCGCGCTAAAGAAGTACGCGAAGAAAAAACCTTACCGTTTGAAGAAGCTAAAGACGCGGTGCGTCAGGCTTATATCCGTACCGAAGCCGTCAAACTTGCCGAAGAAAGGGCAAAAGAAGTACTCGCCCAGCTGAACGGTGGTAAGGCCGCCGATGTAAAATGGTCTGAAGTATCCGTATTGGGGGCGCAGCAGGCAAGGCAGTCCATGCCGCCCGAATCTTATACGGAACTGCTGAAAGCAAAACCGGCAAACGGTAAACCAGCCTATGTCAGACTTACCGGCCTGCCGGCTCCCGTGATTGTCGAAGTACAGGCTGTAACACCGCCGGATGATATCGCCAACAGGCTGCCTTCTGCAAAACAGGCGTTGGCGCAGCAGCAGTCGGCCAATACCTTCGACTTGCTGATACGTTATTTCAACGGCAAAATCAAACAGACCAAAGGTGCCCAGTCTGTTGGCGGAAATGACGGGCAGTAATTTCCGGTTTTCTATATTCGATATAACGGTCGGAATATTCCGACCGTTTTCCCATGTGTCGAGGTATGATGAATCCTAAAAAGCAAGATGCCTTCCAAAGGCTGATCGGTGCGCTTAAAGTTTTGCCCAACGTCGGGCCGAAATCGGCACAACGGATAGCATATCACCTGCTTCAGCACAAGCGTAAGGAGGCTGAAGAACTGGTAGACGCCTTACAGACGGCATTAAGGCAGGTTGACCATTGCTCGATGTGCAATACATTTTGCGAAGGCGGATTATGCAGTATCTGTGCAGACCCATCACGCGACGTGCGGAAGCTGATGATTGTGCATATGCCTGCCGACGTATCCAATATGGAAGCGGCAAACTGTCATGACGGGCTTTACTTTGTTTTGATGGGGCAAATCAATACGGCACTGGGCATGGACGTATCGGCCATCGCATTGGATAAACTCGCCGAACGGCTGAAAAAAGAAGAAATCGAAGAAATCATTATTGCGACAGCCTTTACCGCGGAAGGTAATGCCACGGCATTTGTATTGTCGGAGTTTTTCAAAAAGCTACCTTATAAAATCAGCAGGTTGTCCCAAGGTATTCCTTTGGGCGGCGAATTGGAATATGTCGATGCGGGTACGCTGGCGCAGGCGGTGTACGAACGGCGGCTGATTAAAGAAGGCGAGTTGTAACCGGTACAAATGAAAAATGCCGTCTGAACTTTCAGACGGCATTTTTATCGGCTCGGTTTATTTGCAGCTCACCCCTTGGATCTGCAAGGCACCGCCGTTGCCAACCTTAAAGGAGCACTGTGTCGCGCTGCTGCCGGAAACGGTAATGCTGCCGCTGCCGCCGTTTAAGCTGACGGGTTCTTTAACCCCCATGCCCACGGCAGTTGCTGCCAGCTTTTGCACGTCTGCTTCGGAATAAGACGTATTGTTGGCATCAATTTTGATTTCTTTGGCATAGGCTGTTGTAGCGGCAAACACGCTGATAGCAGCCAAAGCGGAGATTTTCCTGATATTCATTGTTTTCCTTCAAGAAAAGGGTTTGTTTCAAGGAAAGGATAGGGCAGTTCTAAGCATTGTGCAAGTGTTCTGCACGGTTTTACAGAATTTGCCAAAGACCGCACTTTCGTTTTCACAAGCTGACATTCGGACGCTGCCGGGGTTTTACGGTACAATAAACTTTCATTTGCAGACATTTTAAGGTAGCAGTCATGTTTTCTTTAGAGGCTTGGATAGGCTTGAGGTATCTCAGGGCGAAAAAGCGCAACGGCTTTATGTCGTTTATCACGATGGTTTCGATTGCCGGAATCGCCTTGGGCGTAACCGCGTTGATTGTTGTCCTGTCGGTCATGAACGGCTTTCAGAAAGAAATACGCGGGCAGCTCCTGAATGTCGCTCCGCACGCCGAAATCGGCTATATCGACAATACGGATACGGATTGGCGCAATCTGCGCAAGTTTACTGAAAATCAGAAAGGCATCTTGGCGACTGCCCCCTATGTTTCTGATCAGGCGCTGCTGGCCAATGCGGGGGAAGTCAGGGGCGTTCAGATACGAGGGATTCTGCCGTCTGAAGAGCGCAAAGTCGTCGAATACGGCGACAAGATGCCTTCAGGCAAATTCGAAGATCTGATTCCGGGTCAGTTTGACATTATCCTCGGTGTCGGTTTGGCTGAGGCACTGGGTGTCGAAGTCGGCAATAAAGTGACCGTCATTACACCGGAGGGCAATGTTACGCCCGCCGGAGTCGTACCGAGGTTGAAACAGTTTAACGTGGTCGGGCTGGTTAAAACAGGTGTTTACGAGGTTGACAATTCATTGGCGATGACGCATATCCAAGATGCGCGCGTACTGTACCGTTTGGATAAGGAGGTTGCAGGGTTGCGGCTGAAACTCGCCGACCCGCAAAATGCCCCCGCATTGACGGCAAAGCTGATTCCGGAGGCTCAAAGGGACACGGTCTGGGTACGTGATTGGACGTTTAGCAACCGAAGCTATTTTGAGGCGGTCGAGTTGGAAAAACGGATGATGTTTATCATCCTGACGCTGATTATCGCCGTAGCGGCGTTTAACCTTGTCTCTTCGTTGGTGATGGCGGTTACGGAGAAGCAGGCGGACATCGCCATTTTGCGCACTTTGGGTCTTTCACCCTCGGGCGTAATGAAGATTTTTATGGTTCAGGGCGCATTTTCCGGATTTTTCGGTACGCTGATAGGAGTAGTCTGCGGCGTGTTGTTGGGCTGGAATGTGGGAAGGATTGTTGCATTTTTTGAACGTTTGTTCGGTGTCCACCTCATCAATTCTCAGATTTATTTTATCGACTACCTGCCCAGCGATGTCGATATGGGCGATGTCGCTCTGATTGCCTGCATTTCCCTGGGTTTGTCTTTCGTAGCGACGCTGTACCCTAGCCGTCGTGCATCTAAAACCCAACCAGCGGAGGCATTGCGTTATGAGTGATTTGATTTTGAAATGCGAAGGCGTGGGCAAACGCTACCGTGACGGCAGTTTGGATGTTCAGGTGCTGCGCGGTCTGGATTTGGAAATACATGCCGGGGAAAGTACCGGAATCATCGGTTCTTCGGGCAGTGGCAAATCGACCCTGCTGCATATTTTGGGCGGTCTGGATATGCCGTCTGAAGGCAGGGTGCTGCTGATGAATGAGGATTTGCGTACATTAAGCCAGCGGCAACTGGGCAACTTACGCAACCGTTACCTTGGGTTTGTGTATCAGTTCCACCACCTTCTGCCGGAGTTTTCTGCACTGGAAAATGTGATGATGCCTTTGCTGATTGGCAAAAAAAACCGTGAAGAAGCTGCGGAGGCGGCGATGTCGATGCTCGAGAAGGTCGGACTGAAGCACCGTTCGGCGCACCGCGCGGGCGAACTTTCAGGCGGTGAGCGGCAGCGTGCCGCCATTGCACGCGCCCTGGTTACCCAACCCAAATGCCTGCTTGCCGACGAACCGACCGGCAATCTCGACCGTGCGAACGCCAGGAATGTTTTGGATATGATGCTGGAACTGAAAACAGAATTGAAAACAGGTTTGGTTGTCGTTACACACGACGACGAACTCGCCGGCCGCTTCGAGCGCGTCATGGTCATGAAAGACGGCAGCCTGCATCCGAAACAGGGAGCAGGCGCCTGAAAAGTGCAATACACCGTGCCGTCTGAAAAATCATGCTTTCAGACGGCATTTGAATAAGGAATACGATGGAACGGCAGACAGATGAATTTGCCCTGGCGGCTGCACAGGCGGCAATCCGTTTTTTGGAACACTATACCGACTCCGGTGCTGAAGCCCTTTCTTCCTATATCGAACGGCTGTTTCAAGCATTGCAGAACGGTCATTCGTTTATCCGCTTGAAAAAAGGGGAGGCGTCCTTCCTTTCGACACTCAAGCCCGTAGTCGGGGAATCTGCCTCCCCTCTGATTTTGGAAGGGGAAAAACTGTTTTTGGGCAGGATGTGGCAGTTGGAATACGATTTGGCTACCGAAATAAAACGTTTGGCGGCGGCCGGCACGTCCGCCCCCGACGTGGCAGGTGCGCGGCAAAACCTCGCAAAATGGTTTCAAGGAGTGGGAAGCGAAGGACAGCGCGATGCGGCTGCTCTAGCATTGCTGCAGTCTTTTATGGTGATTACCGGCGGCCCCGGTACGGGTAAGACGACGACGGTTGCCAAACTGTTGGCACTGATTTGCAGCGGGGACGGAGCCCTTCCCCATATCGCGCTTGCCGCTCCTACGGGTAAGGCTGCCGCGCATATGGCGCGTGCGCTGCACCGTGCAATCAACAGTTTTGACGCTCCGGACAACGTCCGCCGCCATCTGCTTAAATTGGAAGGGCAAACCGTCCACCGCCTGCTGAAGCTGCGCCCGCCTAAAATGCAGCCTGCATTCAACCCTGTTTACCCGCTGCCGTTTGACGTATTGATTATCGATGAAGCTTCGATGCTGGATACGGTATTGATGCTTCAGCTTTTAAAGGCCGTTAAAACAGGGGCGCGCGTGATTCTGCTGGGCGATGAAAACCAGCTTCCGTCTGTCGGGGTCGGTGCCGTACTCTCCGTCCTGTCTCAAAAAACGCTCCTCGGCGGAGAAATATATAATAAGCTGGTTGAGTACCTGCCCGAACACGGTTTTCCCTTATGCAGAGATGTACCCGTCTTGGCACAAAATACCGCCCGTCTTTCCTTCAGCCACCGATTTGGCGACAACAGCGGCATCGGCTGCCTTTCCCGCTCGGTCGTATCGGGCGATGAGGCGCAGGCATGGGCTTTGTTCTCCCGGTTCGATAAAGAGCTGGAACATTCGGAATGCCGTCTGAACGCTCAGGTCGAAAGGTTGTACCGGACTCACAAAGGCTATTGGCAGGCGGTAGACGAAGGCAACATCGAATCCGCCTATGCGGGCATCTCGGATGCGGTGGTTCTGGCCGCATGGCGCCAAGATGCGGAAAACTTCAACGAAGCCTACTGCAATTATGTGCGCCGTAAAAGGAACATACCCGAACATCAGGTCTATTTCGCCGGAGAGCCGATTATGATCAGGCAAAACGACTACGCACTCGGGCTGTTCAACGGAGACGTCGGGCTGATTATGGATGATGCCCAAAGACCGGGCAGCCTGTCCGCCTATTTTCCCGATACGGACGGGTTTAAAAAGGTTGCAGTCAGCTGCCTTCCGGATTTTGAACCCGCTTTCGCCATGACCGTCCATAAAAGCCAAGGTTCGGAGTATCGGGAAGTCTGGCTGCTGCCGCCATCTGCCGCACCTTCGAATGAAGAGGACGATGCGCTTTCCGGCTTGAGCAGGGAGCTGCTTTACACCGCCATTACCAGGGCAAAGGAAAAATTCGTATTCTTCGGCGGGGAAGAAACCTTCCGTCAGGCGGCGGCTACTGTCAAAGTCCGTCAGACGGCATTGGGCAATATGCTCAAACGGGTATTTTCACAAGGATAATCTATCCGAATGCCGTGTCGGTTCTACAGGCTCTTTTATGGATGCCGAAGGAAAAGACCGCACAAATGTGCGGTCTTTTTCATGCCTTTTTCAAACGGTATAGGAAAGTGGTTTCCCTGTTTCGGGCAAAAGCAAGCGGATCGTCCGGATTTGCGGCTTTTTTGTGTTTTGGCTTGGTTTTCATAATATCGGTAATACGCAACCCCGCCCCTGCAAAGGCCTTCTCCAAAAAACCGAACGGGCGCAGGTGCAGATGTTCTGCAAGGTCGGAAATAATCAGGCGGATTTCGCCGCCTGGGTTCAAATGTTCCGGCGCATCCCTTAAAAATGCGGTCAACATCGCAGAATCAGGGTCATATAATGCGGATTCGATGGTTGAAGTAGGCTTGGCAGGAAGCCATGGCGGGTTACAGACAATCAAATCGGCACGCATATCGGGGAACATATCGGTTTCCCGTATCTCAACCTGTTTTTCCAAACCCAACCGGGCGATATTGGCTCGGGCGCATGTAACGGCCCTTGGATTGGTGTCCGTACCGATGATGGAAGATATCCCTTGTTTTGCCAAGATAGCGGCAAGAACGCCAGAACCCGTTCCGATATCCAATGCCGTCTGAAACCCTGTTGACGGTGCTTGTGCGAGCAAATCGAGATATTCGCCGCGCAAAGGTGAGAATACGCCGAAGGGGACGTGTATCTGCCCGCCGATCTGGGAAACGGCAACCCCCTTTTTATGCCATTCGTGCGCACCTATAAATCCAAGCAGCAGATTGAGCGGGAGAAAAAAAGGCTTGACGTTAGGCTTGCCGTACACATCCGACAGGGCAGCGTATATATCGGGCGCGCGTTTGTTATGCAATACGAAACCGGGGCCTACCTCAACGGCAAGCATATTCAGAATACGGCTCTGCTGCGCCTGCTTCATACGGTGCGCGTGGAATAGGGAGGCAATATCGGCATCTGGATCGGCAGCAACAGGCTTGCGGACTTTTTTCTTTATCCCCAAAAGCACCTGCACCGCATTGTGGAAATCCCCCTGCCAAACGGTTGCCATATTCTGATAGGCGGCTTTCAAAACAGCGTCTGCGCCGCTTTCGCGGACATAAAGCCAGCCTTTTGGAGGCTTTTGCAAACTTTCGTTGCGCCATTCAAACCCACTGTCCGGAAAAATAAAATAAGACATGCCATACCTGCATAATGTTTAAAAAATAGGGAGCGGGCCGAAAAATACCGATCCGCCGGAATGCCGTCTGAAACATTAAAACTTCAGACGGCATTCTTGATATGTATATTTTATCCGAATATCAAACTTTATAAATAAACCGCGTATGCTTGAAATAATGCTTTCAACCCCAATTTACGCGACAATCAACAATCTGTCAGACACAAGAGAGTATTCATGACGCAGAAAGAAAAGAATTTTGAGGAATATGCTGCCTTGGCAACACTTCCTTTACGGGATGTCGTCGTTTATCCGCATATGGTTCTGCCGCTGTTTGTCGGCAGGGAGAAATCCATTGCCGCACTGGAAAACGCCGTTTCCAATGAAGAGCCGGTTTTCCTGCTTGCACAAACCGATGCCGCAGTGGAAGCCCCTGTTGCCGCCGACCTGTACCAAACCGGTACCGTCGCACAAGTTTTACAGGTATTAAAGCTGCCTGACGGTACGGTAAAGGTTTTGGTCGAAGGCCTGTGCCGCGGACAAGTTTTAACAATCGAAGACACAGGCGGGCTATTTGTCTCCCACATAGAAACCGTTAAAGACAATGATTCGGAAAGCCATCCGGAGCTTGAAGCCGTTCGCCGTACCCTGTTGGCACAATTTGAACAATACGCCAAACTCAATAAGAAGATTCCGGCAGAAATCGTAAACAGTATCAACGGCATTTCCGACAACAGCCGTTTGGCGGATACAGTGGCCGCCCATCTGCAATTAAAGCTGGAGCAGCGTCAGCAAATCTTGGAAACTGCCGACGTTGTTGCCCGTATGGAGTTCTTATTGAGCTGCCTGGAATCCGAACTGGACATCATGCAGGTCGAAAAACGCATCCGCGGCCGTGTGAAACGCCAGATGGAAAAATCCCAACGAGAGTATTACTTGAATGAGCAAGTGAAAGCGATTCAGAAAGAATTGGGTGAAGAAGACGAACGCGGCGAACTGGATGCGCTGGAAGCGAAAATCAAAGAAGCGGGCATGACCAAAGAGGCTGAAGAGAAATGTCTGTCTGAATTGAAAAAACTGAAAATGATGCCGCCGATGTCTGCGGAATCCACCGTAGTACGCAACTACATCGATACTTTGTTTGAGCTGCCGTGGAAGAAAAAATCCCGCGTCAGCAAAGATATTGCCAAAGCCGATTTGGTGTTAAACGCCGACCACTACGGTTTGGAAAAAGTCAAAGAGCGGATTTTAGAATACCTCGCCGTCCAAAAACGTATGGACAAGCTCAAAGGTCCGATTTTATGTTTGGTCGGCCCTCCGGGGGTGGGTAAAACCTCCTTGGGCGAATCCATCGCCAAAGCGACAGGCCGACAATATGTCCGCATGGCTTTAGGCGGCGTGCGCGACGAAAGCGAAATCCGTGGTCACCGCCGCACCTATATTGGCTCTATGCCCGGCAAAATCCTGCAAAACATGGCTAAAGCAGGCGTGAAGAATCCCCTGTTCCTGCTCGACGAAATCGACAAATTGGGCAGCGACTTCCGCGGCGACCCTGCCAGCGCGTTGCTTGAGGTGCTCGATCCTGAGCAAAACAACAAGTTTGCCGATCATTATGCCGAAGTGGATTACGACTTGAGCGATGTAATGTTTATTGCTACATCTAACAGTTTGAACATTCCGACTCCATTGCTCGACCGCATGGAAATCATCCGTTTGTCCGGCTATACCGAAGACGAAAAAATCAATATCGCCATGCAGTATCTCGTGCCTAAGCAAATGAAACGCAACGGCGTGAAAGAAGGCGAATTGCTCGTCGAGGAAAGCGCGGTACGCGATATTATCCGTTATTACACCCGTGAAGCCGGTGTGCGTTCGCTCGATCGTGAGATTGCCAAAATCTGTCGCAAGGTGGTGATGCAGATTACCTTGAGCGAAGATAAGAAGAGGTCGTCTGAAACCAAGAAAACCAGTAAAGCCAAGCCTAAGGCGGTTAAAGTTAATGAGAAAAACCTGCATGACTACTTGGGCGTACGCCGTTTCGATTACGGTGTTGCCGAAAGTGAAAACCGCATCGGACAGGTTACTGGTTTGGCTTGGACGGAAGTCGGCGGCGAATTGCTGACTGTCGAAGCCGTGGCGTTGCCGGGTAAAGGCGTGATCCAGTGTACCGGCCAGTTGGGCGATGTGATGAAGGAATCTGTATCCGCAGCATGGTCTGTTGTCCGTTCCCGTGCAGAATCAGTGGGTTTGGCTCCTGATTTTTACGAGAAAAAAGACATCCATGTTCACGTTCCCGAAGGTGCGACGCCGAAAGACGGTCCGAGCGCAGGTATCGCCATGACCTTGGCGATGGTGTCCGCCTTTACCAAAATTCCGGTGCGTGCCGATGTAGCGATGACAGGCGAAATCACCCTGCGTGGCGAAGTCTTGCCAATCGGCGGATTGAAGGAAAAACTGTTGGCTGCCTTGCGCGGCGGCATCAAACACGTCTTGATTCCGAAAGACAACGTCAAAGACTTGGAAGAAATCCCTGAAAACGTGAAAACCGGCCTGACCATCCATCCGGTCAAATGGATAGACGAAGTATTGGCTTTAGGCTTGGAAACCCAACCCGAATCTTGGATTGGGCCTTCTGTTGCAGAAATAGTGAAAGAACCTGCTTCAAAAGCGAAGTCCCGAAGCAAGGCAACCAAGCACTGACAGACGGAAAATGTGTTGTAAAAATGCGGTTTCGTCCTGAGAGCCTGTAAAATAGGACGATTCCGTATTTTTTGCTTGACACGGCATTTTCAGAATTGCTATAAAGCGAAAGTTACTCAAGCAGTACAAACTCCCGAATATTCGGGCATTTCATCATTTTTTAGACAGGAAGGGACTGATTGTGAATAAGTCTGAATTGATCGAAGCGATTGCTCAAGAAGCCGGTATTTCTAAAGCTGCCGCGCAAAAAGCTTTAGATGCCACTACCAATGCAGTAACCAACGCGCTGAAAAAAGGCGACACAGTTACTTTGGTCGGTTTCGGTACTTTCTACGTCGGCGAACGTGCCGAACGTCAAGGTCGCAATCCCAAAACCGGCGAACCTTTGACCATTGCTGCTGCCAAAACGCCTAAATTCCGCGCCGGCAAAGCTTTGAAAGACGCACTGTAAGCCGTTTTTTATTAAAAAGCCGATTCTTTAAAGAATCGGCTTTTTTATCGCTCCACATTATTCTGATTTCAAATCGGCAACACACTGCTTGTCACGTGCTTCAAAGGCATGGGCGCCACCAAGCAAATCAAGTTGTTCTTGCGCGCCAAGCTTGCCGAATGAATTAATCTGTTTTCCGTTTAATTTTTCCAAAGGCTGTTCCCACATACATTTGCAGTAATCTGCTGCGAGGCGGGTATTGTTTGAATCTAAACCGCGGGCTTGCAAATCGTTTTGCCATTTTTCGGCAAACGGAATGTTTTTTACGCAGGATTCAATAATTTTCTGCTTTGCCTGCGGTTTGGACATGGCGCATTGGGAGAGCAGGGCGGTCGCGGCGAGCAATGCCAAAATGACCCACGCCCAAATGCGGATGGTGCGGATTTTGGCTTTCGCTTTTTTACGCGCCGCAGCCTGCTCTTCGGCGGACATTTCGTTTTTCGGCTCAGTCATGCAGGCTTTCCATGCGGATCATGGTGATCGGTTTTTCCACGCAGCTTAATGCTTCGATGGCGGCAATCGCGCGCTTGATGTTTTTCTCGACCGTGCTGTGGGTCAGAATTACGATTTCGGCGGTAGTTTGATCAATCACGCCTTTTTGGATTAAGGCTTCGATGGACACGTTTTCTTTTGCCAACAGCGCGGCGATTTGCCCCAGCGTACCCGGTTCGTCTTTGGCTTGGACGCGCAGGTAGTAGCTGCTGGTGATTTCGTCCATAGGCAGGATGGTTTGCGCTTGGACTTGAGCAGGTTGGAATGCCAGATGTGGTACGCGGTGACCGGTATCGGCTTCAATCAGGCGTGCGATGTCGATGATGTCGGCGACTACGGCGGAAGCGGTCGGTAATGCACCGGCACCTGCGCCGTAATATAAGGTTTCGCCAACCATATCGGCGTTGACGCGCACGGCGTTCATCACGCCGTTGACGTTTGCCAAGAGGCGGCTTTCGGGAATCAGGGTCGGATGGACGCGCAATTCGATACCTTTTTCGGCTTTGCGGGTAATGCCCAGAAGTTTGATGCGGTAGCCGAATTCTTCGGCATATTTGATGTCGCGGCTGTCGAGTTTGCTGATGCCTTCGAGGTAGCAGGCGGAGAAGTTCATCGGCGTACCGAATGCCAGCGCACTCATGATGGTAATTTTATGGCCTGCGTCGTTGCCTTCGATGTCGAAGGTCGGGTCGGCTTCGGCGTAGCCCAATGCTTGCGCTTCTTTCAATACGTCGGCAAACGCGCTGCCTTTTTCGCGCATTTCGGAGAGGATGAAGTTGCTGGTGCCGTTGATGATGCCGGCGATGCTGCGGATGCGGTTGGCGGAGAGGCCTTCACGCAGGGCTTTGATGATTGGGATACCGCCCGCCACAGCTGCTTCAAATTGCACCATGACATTTTTTTCTTCCGCCAGCGGGAAGATTTCGTTGCCGTATTCGGCGAGCAGTTTTTTGTTGGCGGTAACGATGTGTTTGCCGTTTTCAATGGCTTTCAATACCGCATCTTTGGCGATGCCGGTACCGCCGAACAATTCGACGACGACATCGACGTCTTCACGCGCCACCAGTTCGAACGGGTCTTTGACAAAGGCTGCGGACGGGCAGATTTGGCGGGCTTTTTCTTCGCTCAAGTCGCATACGGCACTGATGCGCACTTCTCGTCCCAAACGGCGGCTGATTTCCGCCGCATTGTCTCGCAACACGGCAGCCGTACCGCCGCCGACCGTACCTAAACCTAAAAGACCGATGTTTACTGGCTTCATTGTGTCTCCTTGTAAGCCGACTGAAATGTAAATATTGAAAGACGAAAATATCCGCTGCCGATATAATTATGCCGCACTTTAAATCAAATGCCGTCTGAAATCAGCAGGCGAGGTCAGATGAAATCCGCTAATCCTACATGAATTTGTCTGATTTTGCACCCCTCCTGATACAGATGAAGCGGCAACAGGATAAAAAAATGTTATTTGAAGAAAATCCGATAGACGAACATTTTGTAGAGTATGACCGCCGTACAGGTGAAATCCGGCTGTCCGGCAGACATTTCAATAAGCCTGTGCTGCTGCATAAGGATTCTGCCGGTCTCTCGAAATGGCAGTCATTGTCAGAATTGACTCCGGATAATCTGTTGTCTGATGTCAAAGCGGATGATTATCCGGAAATATTGATTATCGGGACTGGGGCGGTACAGAAGTTTATCCATCCCAAAATCATGGCGGATTTCTCTCAGATCGGAATCGGTGTGGAATGTATGAACACAGAATCGGCATGCAGGACATTGGCCTTTTTGCACTCGGAAGGGCGTAAAGCCTGGGCGTGGCTTCAACCGTAAATTTCCCGTTTCAGACGGCATCAGCACTTTCTTTCAGGTAAAATACGGCTCTTTTCCGTCCAATAATATTTCCGTCATGATTGAAATCAAAAACCTCACCCTGCAACGCGGTTTGAAAATCCTGCTCGACAAAGCCAACGCTACCGTCAATCCCGGTCAGCGCGTCGGTTTGATCGGTAAAAACGGTACGGGAAAATCCAGCCTGTTTGCCTTAATCAAGGGTGAAATCACTCAGGACGGCGGCGATATCTCGATTCCGAAAAATTGGCGGATTGCTTCCGTTTCCCAAGAAACGCCCGACTTGGACATCTCTTCATTGGACTACGTTTTGCAGGGCGATGCCGAGTTGCAGGCTTTTCAGACGGCATTAAGGCAGGCGGAAGCGCAAAATGACGGCATGAAACAGGCAGAATATCATGCCAAATTGGAAGAAATCGACGCTTATACCGCGCCGGCCCGCGCGGCAAAATTGTTGAACGGGCTGGGTT
Source organism: Neisseria cinerea (assembly GCF_900475315.1). Classification (NCBI taxonomy): domain Bacteria; kingdom Pseudomonadati; phylum Pseudomonadota; class Betaproteobacteria; order Neisseriales; family Neisseriaceae; genus Neisseria; species Neisseria cinerea. Next base: position 705,739 of record NZ_LS483369.1, read on the forward strand.
TTTCGCAAGAAGAACACAGCCGCCCCGTCAAATCCTTTTCCGGCGGCTGGCGTATGCGCCTGAACCTTGCACAAGCCCTGATTTGCCGCGCCGATTTGCTCTTGCTTGACGAACCGACCAACCACTTGGATTTGGAAACCGTCTTGTGGCTGGAAAACCACCTTGCTTCTTTACCTTGCACGCAAATCATCATTTCCCACGACCGCGACTTCCTCAATGCGGCCACCACCCAAACCATCGAATTGTCCCAGCAAAAACTCACGCAATACGGTGGCAATTACGATTTTTACCAAAACGAACGCGCGCAACGTCTCGCGCAGCAACAAGCCGCCTATGTCAAACAGCAGGCTCAAATCAAACATTTGCAATCCTTTATCGACCGCTTCAAAGCCAAAGCCACTAAAGCCGTTCAAGCGCAAAGCCGCATGAAGGCTTTGGCAAAGCTTGAACGCATCGCTCCCGCGCATCTGGACAGCGAGTTTTCCTTTGAGTTTTACAATCCCGACCTTCTGCCCAATCCTTTGTTAAAGCTGGAGCACGCTGATTTGGGTTACGAAGGCAAAACCGTTTTGCACGACATTACCCTGTCGCTGGAAAGCGGCGCACGTTACGGGCTATTGGGTGTCAACGGCAGCGGTAAATCTACGTTTATCAAAGCATTGGCGGGAAAAATCGATTTGCTCTCCGGCAGCATCGTCCGTTCCGAAAAACTCAATATCGGCTATTTTGCCCAACACCAACTCGACACCATCCGCGCCGACCAAAACCCTGTTTGGCATATTCAGCAGCTTTCTCCCGAAGTACGCGAACAAGAAATCCGAAATTTCCTCGGCGGCTTCAATTTTGTCGGCGATATGGCGTTACAGAAAACCGAACCTTTTTCCGGCGGAGAAAAAGCCCGTCTTGCCCTTGCTATGATTATCTGGCAAAAGCCGAACCTGCTGCTGCTTGACGAGCCGACCAATCATTTGGACTTGGATATGCGCCACGCCTTGACGCTCGCTCTGCAAAGTTTCCAAGGTGCCTTAATCGTCGTGTCGCACGACCGCAGCCTGCTTGAAGCAACGACTGACAGCTTCCTCTTGATAGACAAAGGCCGTCTGAAAAACTTTGACGGCGATTTGAACGATTACCGCCAATGGCGCTTGGCACAGGAAAACGCCGCAACTGCGCCAGCCGCTTCCGCTCAATGCCAAAACCGCAAGGATACCAAGCGTATCGAAGCACAAATCCGTCAAGAAAAAGCCCGACGCAGTAAGCCGATACAGCAGAAAATCGACAAAGCCGAAAAAGAAATGGCGCAGCTTTCCGAAATTCAGACGGCATGTGAAGCATTTTTAGCACAAGAAGAAGCTTACTTTGAGGCAAACAAAGAAAAATTGCAGGACACTCTATCCAATCTGGCAAAAGTCAAAACACAGCTTGCCCAAATCGAAGAAACTTGGCTGACTTGCCAAGAAGAATTAGAACGGATTGAAACTGAAATCGGGATACAGTTCGCCGAGTGATAAGGAAGCGCGGGTAGGGTGCTTATATTTGTCTGCCAAGAACGGTATAATTCGTGCTTTATCGTCGTCTTTTCACTTTACCAACATGAAAATTAGACTTTTCGTCGCCTTCATTTTCCTATCCTTTTCCGGTATGGCGACGCAAGCCTCCGTATACAATTGCAGCTCAAATGGCAAAAGTGTATATACATCAGATCCATCAGGATCGTGTACCGGAGCAGACTTACCTAAAATCAGCAGCCACCAGGGAGGCGAATACCGTCTGAAAATAAAAAAACTCAGTCAAGAAACCCAAATACACGTTGAAAGTAAAAAGAAAAACAAAAAAACTGTTGGGAAAAAGAAAAAGAACGTGAGGACCGCTAACATCCCGAAGGAAAATCAAAAGAAAATAGATAAAAAGAGAAGTTCACCCAAATAAAAATGCCAAGAAATCCTTAAAAGTCAAAATTATCATCTGAGTATCAAACACATTATGAAATCAAAACTATCCTTAATCCTAATTAACCTTTCACTGATTTCGATGCCATTAAGTGCAGATGCAGCCAAAATTTATACCTGCACAGCCGACGGAGAGACCATTTACACCACAAAACCGTCTAAAAGCTGCCACTCAGCCGACTTACCACCAATCGGAAGTTACAGCAGCGACCATTATATTCCGTCCCATACACCTGTATCTTCCAACAGTGAACCTGTCGTCAAACATAAAGCACCGGTCAGAACAGTATCCAAGCCGACAAAACCTAATACGCCGCCGCCTCAACAAGCACCTGTAAACAACAGCAGACGCTCCATTCTCGAAGCAGAATTAAGCAATGAACGCAAAGCCCTAACCGAAGCCCAAAAAATGTTATCGCAAGCACGTTTGGCAAAAGGCGGCAACATCAACCACCAAGAAATAAATGCGTTACAAAGCAATGTATTGGACAGGCAGCAAAACATCCAAGCCCTGCAAAGGGAACTGGGGCGTATGTAGGCTGATGAAGAATATGGCAAAATGTGCCCAAACCAAAGATAAAGGATTTTGTGCAATGTCCTTTGATGGTTCGGCTTCGGAAATTGAATTTTTAAACATTCCCGAAAACAATCCCAAAGACATAAAACAATAAGGAGCATATGCTCAAATAGAGAGCCTTTGCAAAAATCTGTATTATTAAATTACAGGTTTTTGAAAAGGCTTTGATTTTATTATGCTTTCACAATCCCAATGGCTGGATGCCGTCAAAGGGCGGTTGCGGGTGCGTTCCGATTACGCGCTTTCCAAAAGATGGGCGGTTACACCGTCCGAAGTGTCCCAATACCGGCGAAACCGTCTTAGGTTTCCTTTTGCCGTCGTCTTGGATATTGCCGACGTGATGGATATAGATCCGATTGAAATTATTGCAGGTTTGGAATATAGACGGTGCAGAGAAATTGACAAGGAGCGCGTAAAAAGGGCGTATTTCAAAGCCCATTGCGCGCATTTCGTTTATCCGAACAATCCGGGCTTTTTCCACCGTAAAAAACGGTTCTTCAGCTAGTTCGCATAATGTATATTATGTTAAATTTATAATGGGTCAAATAGATATTTTTACAACCCCATTCAAAACTCAGCCACTTAAAAATTTAATCAGAACAAATAAAAAAAGCAAACAAAAATATCCATCTTTCAAACTCATATTTTGTAATAACCTAGATAAGCAAGAGCATTTGTTTTTTACCTTGCAACAAACTACCTGCCTTGCCCTTAATACTAGGTACTTGAATTTTCAGCAAATGCAAGATGGGTTACGGTTTCCATTTGATTGCCGAACAGCATTAGGCTATTTCCTCGCCACCATAGGCTCCGGCTTGGTTATATTGCTGTTGCTGGCTACTTTGATTTTGGCGAGACAGGGACGGTTGTTGGTTAAATGAAAAATCGTGCGATTTAAAGGCGTTATAAAACAGACATGGTTTCAGGTCGTCTGAAAGCCCAAAAGCAGCCTGCACTTTGAAAACAAGGTGCAGGCTGCTTGGGGTAATGTGTCGTTTATCAATCTAGTTTCAGGATTTCTCCGTCTTCCGGAACGTTCACGCGGCTTTCAATGCCTTGACCGCGTGTAAATTTACGCATATCGGCGCGGCTGACGGCGGTATGATTCACGGTATCCATGTGTACGGTGATGATTTTGGCTTTAGGCATGACTTGGCTGGCTTTTAATACATCAGCCGTCCCCATAATAATGCCGTCTGAAATGCCTGAAATCAGCGCGTAGCCCGCGTTCATAATCAGATAATCGGGTTTGTAGCGGTTCAATGCTTTGTTTACATCTGCCGTCCACACAGTATCACCCATAATATAAGCGGTTTTATGTCCGCTGCTTTGGAATACCACACCCATTGCATCACCTAAGATTTCGGCTAGCTGCGGGTTGGCATACATGGCTTCGGTACCGTGTACGCCGCCGGTTTTGCTGATGGTTACGCCGTTGAAGACAGTGCTGCCGTTCAACACGCGTACATCAGTAAAACCTTGGCTGCGGATTTTTGCCGCGTCGGCTTGGTGCTGCACATATACGGGCAGGTTTTTCGGAATGGAACGTGCGGCGGTTTCGTCCCAATGGTCTTCGTGAGTATGGGTAACAATAACTGCATCCACACCGTCCAAAATTTTATTCACGCTCATCGGTAGCCCGACCAGCGGCATTTTGGCTTGGTTATTGAACGTGCCGGCAAAGCCGTTCATGGAATGCTTGGGGGCGAAAAACGGGTCAATCAAAAACGTCTGCCCCGCATATTCGACTTTGGCGGTAGCATTACGGATATGTTGGTATGAATCGTCTGCCCAAGCAGAAAAGGCTGTCGCGCCCAAAACAGTGGCAAGAATAAATTGCTTGGATTTCATTATGTTGCTCCTTAAAAAATCATGGAGCGTATTTTAAGCAGCAGGTGTATCGGCTAAAATAGGCAATATTGCCAACAAACGCAAGGATAGTGCCAAAATGTCGTCTGAAAACGAGCGTAACGAGTTTCGCCAAAATCAAACTGTTCCCAAAATCGTGCTATATGCTCAATCGGGCATGAATGATTTTGTCTTCAACATTCCCTTTTCTGTTTTTCAGACGACCTATCGGGACAATCCGCTCTTTGACCTGAAAATCTGTTCCGATGATAGCAAAGACGTCATCACGGCACTGGGCGCAAGCATTCCCGTACATGGCGGATTGGATTTGACGGAAGAAGCCGACATCATTGTCATCGCAGGCTGGCGCAATATTGAAGAAGCCCCGACACCCGAGTTGAGCGCACATTTACAGAAAGCAGTACAACGTGGTGCACATATCACTGCCCTATGTTACGGCACTTACGCCCTTGCCTACACAGGACTTTTAGACGGCAGAACCGCCGCCACCCACTGGCTTGCCGAAGACGACTTTGTCCGCCGTTTCCCTAAAATTCATCTGGATACCAACCGCCTATATGCGGAAGACGGCAACTTTTTAACATCGGCAGGTGCGGCGGGCGGGCTGGATTGCTGCCTTTACCTCATCCGCAAAATCCACGGTGCAACCGTTGCCAACGACCTTGCCCGTACCTTGGTTACGGCACCACACCGCGAAGGCGGGCAGGCACAGTTTATCCACCGACCTGTCGAACGTCGTACCGCCGATGACAAAATCAATCACTTATTGGACGAACTGCGCCAAAACCTTGCGACCCCATACCGCTTGGACGATTTGGCAAAAAAATTAGCCGTTTCCCGCCGTACCTTTATCCGCCATTTTTCTCAAGCCACAGGCATGAATTTCGGTGAGTGGCTCACAACAGAGCGGCTATGGCAGGTACAGGATTTATTGGAAAATACGGATTTGCCGATAGAACGCATCGCCGAACAAAGCGGCTTCGGCAGCGCGTCAAACCTACGTTTGCAGTTCAAAGCCAAGTTTAAAATCAATCCGAATGCCTGGCGGAAAGTATTTGGCAGATAGCTCGCGTTAGTCAATCCAAAACACTTGAGCAACGTTATTGGTTTTACACCGTTTCTTGCAAGGTTTAAAGAATTAGCCAAACAATCTTCCACTCAACAGATTGACTGGTTCCATAAGTGCGGTTTAAGCAACTTAGCATTCAGACGGCATTCATAGCTTCCAGTTTATCGGTTCGATACCGTGTTGACTCAAATAGCTGTTTGCCTGTGAAAAATGGTGGCAGCCGAAAAAACCGCGATATGCCGACAGAGGAGACGGATGCGGCGCGGTCAGTATCAAATGATTTTGACTGTCTATCAGTTTCCTTTTTTGTTGTGCATACCCACCCCACAGCATAAAGACAAGGTGCTTGCGGTGTGTCGCAAGCTGCCTGATAACGGTATCGGTAAAGCGTTCCCAGCCTAAAAGGGCGTGCGAATGCGCCTGTCCTGCACGCACCGTCAAAACCGTGTTCAGAAGCAATACGCCCTGCTCTGCCCACGCTGTCAGGCAGCCGTGTGCGGGAATGGAAAAACCGTTGATGTCGGTTTCCAACTCCTTGTAGATATTCAACAAAGACGGTGGTATGCGGATACCCTGCCTGACGGAAAATGCCAAACCGTGCGCCTGCCCTGCCCCATGATACGGGTCTTGTCCGAGAATAACGACTTTGACCCGGTCAAACGCTGTCAGGCGGAATGCGTTGAACACATCAGCCTCCGGCGGATAGATGATTTGTCCCGACAAACGTTCCTGCCTGACTGCATTTAAAATTTCCTGAAAATACGGTTGCCGTTTTTCGTTGCCCAGTGCATCGTGCCAAGTATCCATATCTGCCCTATCCTTTCAAATTCGGCTATACTGCTGATATCGCGTGATTTTGTCAAACGACGCGCTTTGTGGGGAAATGTATGACTGTATGGTTTGTTGCTGCTGTTGCCGTCTTAATCATCGAATTATTGACGGGAACGGTTTATCTTCCTGAAACACCTTTTATCGTTTTCAGGTAGCCTTTATGATGACGATTACGCTACCGCGTCGGTTGTTTTTAAAGTGCGGTCAGAAAAGTCAAAGAACCCAATATCACGCCAACCGCATTGGGCACAATCAAAATCCAGTCTTTTTTGGGTTCTTTACTCCAACCATATAAAACCCAAATCAAACAGGATACTGCCGCAAACAGAGGTTGCCACGGTTGCGCCTTTTCCCCTTCCAAATTAGCGATAATTTGGGGGATATAGGCGATGAATACAAAAATCCCGATTGCCGCGCCTATGCTTCCGATAAAAGCATTGAATTTTTTCTTGCTTATCATAGATAAGTATCCTTTCTCAAAAATTTTTATTGTACGGCCTTTAATATAGCGGAGCAATATTGCTATCGAACTGGTTGTCAGCGCAGCTTTGGCGGGTTCGGGCATTATCTACGGACTGATCGGCAGCACGCCTGCCGCCGTCTTGACTGCCGCCTTACTTTCCGCGCTGGGTATTTGGTTCGTACACGCCAAAACCGCCGTTAGAAAAGTTGAAACGGATTCATATCAGGATTTGGATGCCGGACAATATGCCGAAATCCTCCGACACACAGGCGGCAACCGTTACGAAGTTTTTTATCGCGGTACGCACTGGCAGGCTCAAAATACGGGGCAAGAAGAGCTTGAACCGGGAACTCGCGCCCTAATCGTTCGCAAGGAAGGTAACCTTCTTATTATCACACATCCTTAACATCAGGAGAAATCATGGAATTTTTCATTATATTACTGGTAGCCGTCGTTGTTTTCGGATTTAAATCCTTTGTCGTTATTCCCCAACAGGAAGTCCACGTTGTCGAAAGGCTCGGACGTTTCCATCGCGCCTTGACTGCCGGCCTCAATATCCTCATTCCCTTTATCGACCGCGTGGCCTACCGTCATTCGCTGAAAGAAATTCCCTTGGATGTCCCCAGCCAGGTCTGCATCACGCGCGACAATACGCAGCTGACTGTTGACGGTATCATCTATTTTCAAGTAACCGATCCCAAACTTGCCTCATACGGTTCGAGCAACTACATCATGGCAATTACCCAGCTTGCCCAAACGACGCTGCGTTCCGTTATCGGGCGTATGGAGTTGGACAAAACGTTTGAAGAACGCGACGAAATCAACAGTACCGTCGTCTCCGCCCTCGATGAAGCCGCCGGAGCTTGGGGTGTGAAAGTCCTCCGTTACGAAATCAAGGATTTGGTTCCGCCGCAAGAAATCCTTCGCTCAATGCAGGCGCAAATTACCGCCGAACGCGAAAAACGCGCCCGTATCGCTGAATCCGAAGGCCGTAAAATCGAACAAATCAACCTTGCCAGCGGTCAGCGCGAAGCCGAAATCCAACAATCCGAAGGCGAGGCTCAGGCTGCGGTCAATGCGTCAAATGCCGAGAAAATTGCCCGCATCAACCGCGCCAAAGGTGAAGCGGAATCCTTGCGCCTTGTTGCCGAAGCCAATGCCGAAGCCATCCGTCAAATAGCCGCCGCCCTTCAAACACAAGGCGGCGCGGATGCGGTCAATCTGAAGATTGCGGAACAATACGTCGCCGCGTTCAACAATCTTGCCAAAGAAAGCAATACGCTGATTATGCCTGCCAATGTTGCCGACATTGGTAGCCTGATTTCGGCTGGGATGAAAATCCTCGACAAGGGTAAAACTTCCCAATAAATATCCCAATCAATAGGTATGAAAAATGCCGTCTGAACCTTACGGGAAAGGTTCAGACGGCATTTTTATCTAAATCCAAAATCTCAAAAATATGTTTATCCCCATACCCTTATTTGATAACGGAAGCGGACTGCAGGTATCCATACTGCATTTTCGGATAAAAACAAAATATCCCCTTCGGAAACTTTATACTTCGTCAATGCCTTACCTGTTCCGATAAAAACTGCTGGCAAAATATTTCTGGACACCCTCACGCAGCAATACCAATGTTACGGCAGCCAAAGGCAATCCTGCCAACATTCCGACAAAGCCCATCAGTTGTCCGAATGCCATCAGGGAAAAGATAACCCAAAACGGCGACAGGCCGATACGGTCTCCCACGATTTTCGGCGTAATGAAAAAACTTTCGAGAAACTGGCCGACGGCAAAAACCGCCCAGACAGCTAAGATGCCGTTCCACGAAGCAAATTGGAGCAAGGCGGCAACGGTGGCAAGCAGTAATCCCGTAAACGCACCGAGATAAGGAACAAATACCAAAATACCGGCAACCATACCGATGGCAAATCCCGAATCCAGTCCGACCAGCATCAATCCCAAACCGTAAACCAAGCCCATAATCAGCATCACCAGGAGCTGACCGCGTAAGAATTCGCCCAATACCTCGTTCAAATTACCTGTAATACGGGTATAAGTATCGGCAAAACGCCTCGGAACCAGTTTACTTATACCGCACGACCACCGCTGCCAATCCAGCAGAAAATAGTAAAGCAGTAACGGCAGCAGCATCAGATTGCCGATACTGCTGACGATATTGCTGCTCTGCCTCATCAAAACGGGAAACCACGCCTTAAGCGTGTTGCTCAGCTCACCCGTATGCGCCTGAAGCCATGCGATAACGGATGCCTGATCGATTTCCACATAATTGCCCACAGTGTCTTTCAACAGCGGCAACAGCGTATTTTGCATAAAACCTGCAAGTTGGGGCAAACGGGATACCATGCTGTTGAACTGTCCGACCAGCATAGGGACAATAATCAAAAGCAGCGCCGCAAGCAGCAGCAAGGCAAAAACCATTACAGTCATTGAAGCAACGGCACGGTTGAAACCTTTTTTCTGCAACCATTCAACCAAAGGATCCAACACATACGCCAACACTGCCGCAACCGCAAAGGGAGCCAGTGTATCGCCAAGTGCGAAAGCCAGCCATATCAAGACCGTAAGGAATACCACCGCACCAACCCAGGGTTTGATACTCTGCTTTTTTTTCTGATACATAACGACCCGTCCGGAAACCATTTTCATCATTATTATAGCAGAACGGGTTATATAGCAGATAAAGCCCGTGCCGTTTCGATAGCCTGTTATCACGGTTTGGGCTAAAATACTACATTATCTGATGCAGTCCGATAAACAAAATCCCTGTTCAGACGGCATACCGTACACAACAAGGCAGCACATCATGACCGAACAAGAAAACAAAAAATCCCTCATTGAATTTCCCTGCACCTTCCCATTAAAAGTAATGGGGGCGGTTCATCCCGAGTTCGAGCAAGCGCTTTTAGAAACCGTCCGCCTTCACGCCCCTGATACGCAGGCGCACCACATCACCACGCGGCCGAGCAGCAAAGGCAACTATACCGGCGCCACCGTACAAGTAAAGGTTGAAAACCAAGAACAACTTGACAATATCTACCGCGCGCTGACTTCGCACAAACTGGTCAAAGTGGTACTTTGAGATGAAAATCATACATAAAGGTTTGGTTGAATATCTGCCGACTTTTGAGGCAATGAAAACTTTCAACGCTAACCGTACCGCCTCTACCGAAGATGAATTGTGGGTGGTAGAACATCCCCCCGTGTTCACACAGGGGCTAGCCGGCAAACCCGAACATCTGCTGATTAGGGACGACATCCCCGTTATCCAGATTGACCGGGGCGGACAGATTACCTATCACGGGCCCGGGCAATTGGTCGTATACACCATGATTGATTTCAAACGGCGTAAAACCAGTGTTAGAAACATCGTTTCCGCGCTTGAAAACAGCATCATCGCCACATTGGCGGAATACGGCATTGAAGCGGCGGCTGATCCGAAACGCCCCGGCGTTTATGTAGGAGAACGCAAAATCGCCTCGCTGGGGCTGCGTATCAAAGGAGGTTCCGTCTATCACGGCCTTGCGCTCAACGTCAATATGGATCTCTCGCCGTTTACCCATATCAACCCCTGCGGTTATGCCGGTATGGAAATGACGCAAATTGCCGACCTCGTCCACCCCTGCCCCACGCTGGACGAAGTTGCCGCCAAACTGACCACACATCTTAAAACACAACTCACACCGAAAGCAGATAACAATGAGTGAAATCAAAACCGACGATCCCAAACGCGGCATCAAACTCAAAGGCGCGGATAAAACCGCACGTATTCCGATTAAAGTTGTTCCATTGGAACAAAAATTGAAAAAGCCCGAATGGATCCGCGCCAAATTACCGGGCAAGAAATTCTTTGAAATCAAAAATATTCTTCGCGAACAAAAAATGCATACCGTATGCGAAGAAGCATCTTGCCCCAATATCAGCGAATGCTTTACCAAGGGTACGGCCACATTCATGATCATGGGCGATATTTGTACCCGCCGCTGCCCGTTCTGCGACGTGGGACACGGCCGTCCGAATATGCTCGACCCCGACGAACCGAAAAACCTCGCAGAATCCGTCAAAGCCATGAACCTGCGTTACGTCGTCATCACCTCGGTTGACCGCGACGACCTGCGTGACGGCGGTGCCCAACACTTCGCCGACTGCATCAAAGCCATCCGCGAAACCAGCCCGAATACCAAAATCGAAATCCTCGTTCCCGATTTCCGCGGCCGTCTGGACATCGCGCTGGAAATCTTGGCAGAAACGCCGCCTGACGTGATGAACCACAACTTGGAAACCCATCCGAGCCTGTACAAAAAAGCCCGTCCGGGTGCCAACTATCAGCACTCCCTCGAGCTTCTGCGCCGCTACAAAGAAATGATGCCGCACATACCGACCAAATCCGGCATCATGGTCGGCTTGGGCGAAACAGACGAAGACGTGCGCGAAATCATGCGCGATATGCGTGCCAACAATATCGAGATGATTACCATCGGCCAATATCTGCAACCTTCAGACGGCCACTTGCCTGTCTTGCGCTACGTTACACCCGAACAATTCAAAATATTTGAAAAAGAAGCATACGAACTGGGCTTTACCAATGCCGCTATCGGTGCGATGGTACGTTCCAGTTACCATGCCGACGAACAGGCGGCGGAAGCTCTGCGGGAAAGCCATGGCGGTTGCGGGCATCATTAACCCCAAAACACCGTTCCGAAGTAAAAAATAATTTCCTACGCTGCTGTCTGCCGCGTTGTTTGATGTAAACAACATCAACTTGAATTGTCCATGCCGTCTGAAATCCCTTCAGACGGCATGATTTATTCTCCGAATCCGATAATCTCAAAAGAATCTGTCAGTTAATGAGAACGATTCATTATAAATTTTGATAAAAAACCGTGTTCTATTTGTTTTTTGCTATGGTTAATAAGTGTAAATGTTCTTTATTGATGAGATGGATTCTTAGTTTTAGAAGCAAAAAAAACCGATAAGAAACAGAGCATTGATTTGGAAAGCATCAGCAAAACCACCCTATCTCTTTTGATAATTGTTTGTATTTTAAATAGAAAATTTGTCATATCAAAAACTTTTGCATACAATGCACGCATCCCGAATAGCGATACAGATGCTGTTCAGACATACCGAAAACCAAGTTACGGAAAGAGAGATATTATGCAAGGCAATCAAGCAGTTTTAGATTATATGAACGAATTGTTGTCCGGCGAGCTGGCGGCACGCGATCAATACTTCATCCACTCCCGCCTCTACTCCGAATGGGGCTACACCAAACTTTTTGAACGTCTCAATCACGAGATGGAAGAAGAAACCACACACGCCGAAGACTTTATTCGACGCATCCTGATGCTGGGCGGTACGCCGAAAATGGTACGTGCCGAACTAAATATCGGTACGGACGTGGTTTCCTGCCTCAAAGCCGACCTGCAAACCGAATATGAAGTACGCGATGCGTTGAAAAAAGGCATCAAACTGTGCGAAGAGGCTCAAGACTATGTTACCCGCGACCTGATGGTTGCCCAACTGAAAGATACCGAAGAAGACCACGCCCACTGGCTGGAACAGCAGCTTCGCCTGATCGAGTTGATTGGCGAAGGCAACTACTACCAAAGCCAACTGTAATCCGTATTCGGAATAAAAGGAGTCTGATATGAAAGGTGACCGCCTGGTTATCCGCGAGCTGAATAAAAATCTCGGCCTGCTACTGGTAACCATCAACCAATACTTTCTTCATGCCCGAATTCTGAAAAATTGGGGTTTTGAAGAATTAGGAGAACATTTCTTCAAACAATCAATCGTAGAAATGAAAGCTGCAGACGATTTGATCGAACGCATCCTCTTCCTTGAGGGATTGCCCAATTTGCAAGAGCTGGGCAAGCTGCTGATTGGTGAATCTACCGAAGAAATCATTGCCTGCGATTTGGAAAAAGAGAAAGAAAAACATGAGGCATTGATTGCGGCAATTTCCGTGGCTGAAGAGCAACAGGATTATGTCAGCCGTGATTTGTTGGAAAAACAAAAAGATACCAACGAAGAACATATAGACTGGCTAGAAACCCAACAAGAGCTTATCGGCAAGATCGGCCTGCCCAACTACCTGCAAACAGCGGCGCAAGAGGACTAAAACACAAATTACTGCCAAATATAGCAGTTCTCTGCACCATCAGACGGCATATCCGTATAAACGGATATGCCGTTTTTCTTTACCGGATTGCGAATAAAATCGAAATTGATTTGAATCAATACGTGATAACAATTTTTGTTTAATAATACTGATATGAAATCTAGATTGGGTTGTTTGGTAGTTTACTGTTTTTTCAATCTATCTCGATTTTACCTCTTTCCTCTTGATGTGTGTGTGTTTGGGTGTGGCTGTCGCCACCCCTTTTTTTTAGTTTTAACGTGAAGTAAAATCCGTAACAGCAAATTCTTAATCCTAATCATTTATCCGGAAATAACATCATGAGCAATAAATTGATGCCGCCTTCAGAATTACCAAATAGCCAAGACTTACGGGCAGTATTGGCGTACAACATGCGGCTTTTCCGCGTGAACAAGGGCTGGTCTCAGGAAGAGCTGGCACGCCAATGCGGTTTGGACAGAACTTATGTATCGGCTGTGGAACGCAAACGCTGGAACATTGCATTGTCGAATATTGAAAAGATGGCGATGGCTTTGGGCGTGGCGGCGTATCAGTTGCTGCTGCCGCCGCAGGAACTGTTGAATCTGATGACCCGTCTCCCCGATACCCGCCAAATGCCGTCTGAAACCGATATTTGACCGTCAAACTATCTGTCCACCTCCCTGCCTACTCGAAAGAATAAAATGTCTGCAAATTTGCCTTCAGTATTGGAAACCTTCCGGCAGCAGCGTGATGCCGCACAAGAACATTATTTGAAAACCAACCGCGTGTCGGTATTTTTCAGAGAATATACGGCGGCAGTCGAAACCTTATTGGCGGCATTGTGGGTAGAACATTTTCAAAACAGTGCATTATGCCTGATGGCGGTAGGCGGTTTCGGTAGGAAGGAGCTGTATCCCTGTTCGGACGTGGATTTGGCAGTGGTTTCACCCAATCCGCTTTCAGACGGCATCCAAGAACAAATCGCCCGATTTGTTCAAACCCTGTGGGACTGCAAACTGATGCCCTCGGTCAAAAGCGGCAGCGTTGATGAACTATGTGAAAGCGTGCACAATGATATTACGGGGGACACGGCGTTTTTAGAGGCTAGGTTTTTGTTTGGCAACCGCCAGACAGCAGACGAGTTGACGGAAAAAATGAACACGCAACGCAATGTAGCGGCGTTTATCGAAGCAAAATTGGTAGAGATGGAACACCGCCATGCCAAATCGCAAGGCTCAGGGGCGGTATTGGAACCAAACATCAAAAGCTGTCCCGGCGGTCTGCGCGACATCCACACCCTGCTTTGGATAGCGAAAGCGCAAGGCTTAGCGGCCAACCTGCCTGCGCTGGTCAAACAAGGCATTCTGACGCGCACTGAAGCCGGCATGCTTTCGCACGGCTACCGCCGCCTCGCCCACATCCGCATCCATCTGCATTTAAACGCGAAGCGCGCCGAAGACCGCCTGCTGTTCGATTTGCAGCCGCAAGTCGCCGAAAGCATGGGTTATCAAGGCTTGAACCTCCGCCGTCAAAGTGAAGAACTGATGCGCGTGTTTTACCGCGCGATTAAAACCGTTAAACAACTGAGCGGGATCCTCACGCCCATGCTGCAAAGCCGCGTTTCCTCCACCCCGTTGCGCGTTACCCTGCGGATTGACGACGACTACATCCAAGTCAACAACCAAATCGCCGCTCGGCACACCGATATTTTTTTCAGACGACCCGAACACATTTTCAAAATCGTCGAAATCATGCAGCAGCGCAACGATATTACCGCGCTCGAACCGCGAACCCTGCGCGCATGGTGGGGCGCGACGCGCAAAATCAACCGCAGCTTCTACCAAAATCCCGAAAACCGCCGCCGTTTCGCCGGCTTTTTCCGCCGCGGCAACGGGCTGACCCAAACCCTGCGCTTTCTCAACCTCTACGGCGTGTTGGGTCGCTATCTGCCCGCGTGGGAAAAAATCGTCGGCCTGCTTCAACACGACTTGTTCCACATCTATCCTGTGGACGACCATATCCTCGCCGTCGTCCGCAACGTCCGCCGCCTTGCCCTAGACATGCACAGCCACGAGCTGCCCTACGCCTCCGCGCTGATGCAGTCCTTTGAAAAACAAGACATCCTTTATCTTGCCGCCTTCTTCCATGACATCGCCAAAGGACGCGGCGGTGACCATGCCATACAAGGCATCACGGACGCGCGCCAATTTGCCGCCGACCACTTCCTGACCGAAGAAGAAAGCGACCTGCTCGCCTGGCTGGTCGAAAACCATCTTCTTATGTCCACCGTCGCCCAAAAAGAAGACATCCAAGACCCCGACGTACTCGATGCCTTCTGCAAACGCGTGCAAACCCACGAACGCCTCAGCGCACTCTACCTTCTGACCATTTCCGACATACGCGGCACCAATCCCAAACTGTGGAACGCATGGCGCGCCAGCCTGTTGGAAAGCCTGTTCCATGCCGCCGGCCGCTACCTCGCAGGCAACGGTGGCAACCCGCACGCCCTCTTCGGCCGCCGCCAACAAGAAGCCGCCGACTTGCTCACCCGCGCCGCCGTCCCCGAAAAACAGCAGAAAAAACTATGGAACGCGCTCGGTTCCGCCTACTTTGCCCGCCATCAGTCCCGCGAAATCCTGTGGCACGCTGCAAACCTCGTACACGACTTTGAAACCCCCATCGTCCGCAGCCGCATCCTGTTCAAAAGCGACAGCTTTCAAGTCATGGTCTTCATGCCCAACGGCCCGCGCCTGTTCGCCCGCCTCTGCCGCATCTTCAGCCGCCACGGCTTCGACATTCTCGCTGCCCGCGCCTTCATTACCGAACACGACTACATCCTCGACACCTTCATCGTGCAAATCCCCTCACAACACGCCCCCGAAGACTACCCTGACATCCAAAGCGCGCTCGAAGCAGAACTCAACAGCTTTATCCACGGACACACCGTTGCCGAAACCCAAAGCCACAGCCGTCGCATCAGCCGCCGCAGCCGCTACATGCCAATCGCGCCAAGCATCACCATCACCCCCGAAGAAGACTATCCCGACTGGTACTCCGTCGAAATTACCGCAGTCAACCGCCCCTTCCTGCTCGCCGATATGGCGGAAGTCTTTTTCGCCCACAACGTCAGCCTGCGCTATGCCAAAATCTCCACGCTGGATGAACGCGTCGAAGACAGTTTTACCGTTTTCAGCCCCGATCTGAAAAATCCGAAAATCCAATCTGCGTTGAAACAGGCTTTGTTGGAACAATTAACATGATTCCTCTTCCTTTTTCAGACGACATTAGCCCTTCTGTTTTCCAACTATTCTGAAACGGATAAATATTGTAAACAATATCAGCTGCCAAGACGCAAGTACCATGTTATAATGCCGTGCATCTTGCACAAACTGAAAGACCGAGCATCATGCGTATCGTAGAAAAAGCCTATACTTTCGACGACGTCCTGTTGGTTCCTGCACATTCAACCGTGCTGCCCCGAGATGTCAAGCTTCAAACCAAACTCACCCGCGACATCACGCTCAACCTCCCCCTGCTTTCTGCGGCAATGGATACCGTTACCGAAGCGCGTTTGGCCATCTCTATGGCGCAAGAAGGCGGCATCGGCATTATCCATAAGAACATGACGCCGGAGTTGCAAGCGCGTGCCGTTTCCAAAGTGAAGCGCCATGAGAGCGGCGTGGTGAAAGATCCCGTTACCGTTGCACCGACCGCATTGATCCGCGAAGTTTTGGAAATGCGCGCGCAGCGCAAACGTAAAATGTCCGGCCTGCCTGTCGTTGAAAACGGCAAAGTGGTCGGTATCGTAACCAACCGTGACCTGCGTTTTGAAAACCGTCTCGATCTGCCTGTTTCTGCCATCATGACACCGCGCGAGCGTTTGGTTACCGTTCCCGAAGGTACCTGTATCGACGAAGCCCGAGAAGTCATGCATGCGCACAAAGTCGAGCGCGTTTTGGTGTTGAACGGCCAAGACGAACTCAAAGGTCTGATTACCGTTAAAGACATTCTGAAAACAACCGAATTCCCTAATGCCAATAAAGATGCCGAAGGCCGCTTGCGCGTCGGTGCCGCTGTGGGTACCGGCGGCGATACCGAAGAGCGCGTCAAAGCATTGGTAGAAGCAGGCGTAGATGTGATTGTGGTCGATACTGCCCACGGTCATAGCCAAGGCGTTATCGATCGCGTGCGCTGGGTCAAAGAAACCTATCCGCACATCCAAGTCATCGGCGGCAACATCGCGACTGCCCAAGCCGCTTTGGATTTGGTCGCCGCAGGTGCGGATGCCGTTAAAGTCGGTATCGGTCCGGGTTCGATTTGTACGACCCGTATCGTAGCCGGCGTGGGCGTGCCTCAACTGACTGCGATTCACAATGTTGCCGAAGCCCTGAAAGGCACGGGCGTTCCCCTGATTGCCGACGGTGGTATCCGCTTCTCCGGCGATATTGCCAAAGCACTTGCTGCCGGCGCATACAGCGTCATGCTCGGCGGTATGTTTGCCGGTACGGAAGAAGCACCGGGCGAAATTGAACTCTATCAAGGCCGCTCTTACAAGTCTTACCGTGGCATGGGTTCGTTGGGTGCGATGAGCCAAGGTTCAGCCGACCGCTACTTCCAAGACAAAACCGACAGCACAGACAAATATGTTCCTGAAGGCATCGAAGGCCGCGT
The DNA here is from genome assembly GCF_900475315.1 of Neisseria cinerea. Classification (NCBI taxonomy): domain Bacteria; kingdom Pseudomonadati; phylum Pseudomonadota; class Betaproteobacteria; order Neisseriales; family Neisseriaceae; genus Neisseria; species Neisseria cinerea. The sequence continues at coordinate 723,313 of NZ_LS483369.1, forward strand.
ACCTTACAAAGGCCCGATCGTGAATATCATCCATCAGCTGACCGGCGGCCTGCGCTCCAGCATGGGGTATTTGGGTTGCGCTAATATTGCTGAAATGCACGAGAAAGCAGAATTTGTGGAAATCACTTCTGCCGGTATGAGCGAATCTCACGTTCACGACGTGCAAATCACCAAAGAAGCGCCGAACTACCATCGCTGATTCAAGCACTCTTTATTAAAATGCCGTCTGAAACCCAATTTTAAGGTTTCAGACGGCATTTTTAAATTTACCGAGAATAATAACCTATCCGATAAAACGGATAGGCCATAGAAAGATAGGCAACTGTGTCATGGCAGGCATGGCTTGGGATTTTTCTTAAACGCTTCTACTACCCGCTCCGACCCGTATTATTTGCCTTTCGTTTTTTTATTTTAATCGAAACCGATTTTTTTGCCTTTTTCTTCGGCAGCGCGGCAACAGACTTACCTCTTTCCTTTGCCTTGCAGTCTCGGGCTGCTTGTTTCTTTGCAACAGTTTTCGGCTTGCTTTGCCCAACCGCCTTTGCCAGCTTGGTATATTGGGATGATTTAATCTTCCTCCGCCTGCCCGTAACTCCTCCTGCAATCAAAATAAAATCGATTTTACTGGTATTCAAATCAGCACGGGCAACTTTAACGGTAACCCTATCCCCCATGTTGAAACGGATACCGCTGCGTTCGCCTTCTATCGCCATGATTTCGGGGCGGAAGTTGAAATAGTCTTCGCCCAAATCACTGATGTGTACCAAGCCGTCAATGTGGATGCCGTCCAAGGTAACGAAGAGGCCGAAGTTGGTCATGCCGGAGATTTTGCCTTCGAATATTTCGCCGACTTTATCGCGCATATAATAGGTTTTCAGCCAGTTTTCCACGTCGCGGCTGGCGTCGTCGGCACGGCGCTCACAGAACGAGGTATGCACGCCCAAAGCCTGCCAGCTTTTGTTTGGCGTGTAGGTCTGCTGGTTCAACACGGCTTTGATGGCGCGGTGGACGGTCAGGTCGGGATAGCGGCGGATGGGGGAGGTGAAGTGGGCGTATGCTTCGTAGGCAAGGCCGAAGTGTCCGTCGCAATGCGGTTCGTAAACTGCCTGCTGCATGGAGCGCAGCATCATGACTTGCAGCAATTCGGCATCGGGTCTGCCTTTGAATTGTTCGGCAAGCGCGGCATAGTCTTTCGGCGTCGGGTTGTCTCCACCGCCCAGTTGCAAACCCAATAAGCCGAGCTGCTCGCGCAGGGTAGCCAGTTTTTCGGGTGTCGGGCCCAAATGATTGCGGAATAGTGCGACATGTTTGTTTTTCATCAAAAACTCTGCCGCGCAGACGTTCGCCGCCAACATACATTCTTCAATCAGCTTGTGGGCTTCATTACGGACAACGGGAACGATTTTTTCGATTTTACCGTTATCGTCGAAAAGCATTTGGGTTTCGATGCTGTCAAACTCCACCGCACCGCGTTCGAAGCGTTTTTTCTGAAGGATTTTGAAGAGTTTGTAGAGGGTGTCGATTTGAGCTTTGTGCGGATGGTCGAGGCCGTCTGAAATCCAATCCCAGACTTGATTGTAAGTCAGACGGGCATGGGAACGCATAACCGCAGGGTAGAAGCGGTATTCTTTAATATTGCCCGCGTAAGTGATGACCATATCGCACACCATACACAAACGCTCGACATTAGGATTGAGCGAGCAGATGCCGTTGGACAGATTTTCCGGCAACATGGGAATCACGCGGCGCGGGAAGTAAACACTGGTGCTGCGTTCCTGAGCGTCCGTGTCGATAGCGTCATCGGGGCGGACATAATGGCTGACATCGGCAATTGCCACGACCAAACGGTAATTGCGTCCGATTTTTTCAGCAAACACGGCATCGTCAAAATCGCGCGCCGTTTCGCCGTCAATCGTTACTAAAGGCAAATCGCGCAAATCGACGCGGCCTTTCAAATCGCTTTTACGAACATGGTCGGGGATTTTTTTCGCGGCTTTGGCACACGCTTCGCTGAATTGGTGCGGCAAATGGTGTTTACGCACGGCGATTTCGATTTCCATGCCGCTGTCGGCATAATCGCCCAATACTTCAATGATTTTCGCCACGGCAGGGCGGTTTTGTTCGGGATAAGTCTCGATTTCGCCGACAATGACCTGACCGGATTCGGGTTTAAAATGCGCGACACTGTCGGGTTCCAAGACAATGCTTTGGTTCAGGCGTTTGTCTTCCGCTTCCAAAATCGCCACGCCGCGATCCATATAGAAACGACCGACCACTTTGCTTTGCGCACGTTCGACAATATCCAAAACCGTACCTTCGCGGCGGCCTCTGCGGTCGATGCCGGCAGGGCGGACGGTAACAATGTCGCCGTGCATGATGCCGCGCATTTGGCGTTCGTATAAAACAAAATCGCCGTCTTTGGTGGGCGTGAGCGGTACGGCGAAGCCGAAACCGTCTTTGTATGCCTCGACACGGCATTTGACCAAATCTAATTTGTCCGCCGCGCAGACCGCACCGCGACGGTTGATTAAAACCTGACCGTCCCGCGCCATCGCTTTCAGACGACGTTCGAAAAATTCGTACTCTTCTTCCTTAATCGACAATTCGCGTGCCAAAGCTTCAATCTTGGACGGTACGCCTTTACGTTCAAGCAGCTCGACAATCCATTCCCTACTTGGCAAGGGATATTCATAACGCTGTTTCTCCCGACTCAAAAACGGGTCTTTTTCCCGTAAATTTAAATATTTAATATTTTTGTTCATTTTGACCGTTGACATTCTTTTTATGACCTATATAATAGCGACTTCTTTGCGGAAGGACACTGTACCGCAAAACAGTAAATAAAGCAAAGCCCAGGTGGCGGAATTGGTAGACGCGCTAGCTTCAGGTGCTAGTATCCTCACGGGTGTGGAAGTTCGAGTCTTCTCCTGGGCACCAATCATGCTTTGCTTTATTTAGATATTTATATTGCCCAGGTGGCGGAATTGGTAGACGCGCTAGCTTCAGGTGCTAGTATCCTCACGGGTGTGGAAGTTCGAGTCTTCTCCTGGGCACCAATAATAATTTATCCTGTTAAGGGTAAATTCCGCCATTAGAGAGGTGGATGAGTGGTTTAAGTCGCACGCCTGGAAAGCGTGTATACGTGAATAGCGTATCGAGGGTTCGAATCCCTTCCTCTCTGCCAGTTATACTTTAAAAAGTTTTATAAACTTTTTAAATAAGAAAAAAGCCCTATAAATATTTATGGGGCTTTTTTCTATCCAGCCTTAAAAACACTTTTCAACAGATTTAAATCTTTTTTGTTTTTTGGTATTTTATTTGATATCAGACAACTAACGTATGAAATATACCTGTCGGCTATCATAAGTCAGGATTTCACCGTCAAGGCTGCTGCATTCGAACTAAACACCTCCCATTTTCGCCTACCTCTTCCATATAGCCAAACTGCTTCTCTGTACGCAAACACTATGTAACACATACAATTTCAGCACAAACATATCACTTCTTTTTTCATAATCCAGTATAGATGTTCTAAAAACAAATGCCGTCTGAAACACTTTCAGACGGCATTAACTCATCATTTAAACATCAATCCAGCTTTTTGAAATGACGGCGACGTTCCAATTCGCTCAAGTAACGCTTACGCAGACGGATGGATTGCGGCGTGATTTCTACCAGCTCGTCATCGTCGATAAACTCGACCGCACCTTCCAGCGTCAGTTTAATCGGCGTAGTCAGGCGCACCGCTTCGTCGGTGCCGCTGGCACGGACGTTGGTAAGTTTTTTACCTTTGAGCGGATTGACGACCAAATCGTTTTCTCGGCTGTGGATACCGATAATCATGCCTTCGTAGATTTTATCGTTGGGTGATACGAACATACGGCCGCGGTCTTCAAGATTCCACAAGGCGTAAGCAACCGCCTCACCCTGCTCTTGGGACACCAGTACGCCGTTGTGGCGGCCGGGCATATCGGGTTTTACGGGCGCATAGTCGTCGAACACGTGGCTCATCAGACCGACACCGCGCGTCAGAGTCATGAATTCGCCTTGGAAACCGATTAAGCCGCGTGCAGGAATATGGTATTCGAGGCGGGTACGGCCGTTACCGTCGCTTTCCATATTGGTCAGTTCGCCACGGCGGCGACCGAGCTCTTCCATTACCGCGCCTTGGTTGTCGTCGGGCACGTCCACGGTCAGGTTTTCATAAGGTTCGCATTTTTGACCGTCGATGTCGCGGTACACAACGCGCGGCTTGCCGACTGCCAGTTCATAGCCTTCGCGGCGCATGTTTTCCAGCAAAATAGTCAGGTGCAGTTCGCCGCGTCCGGATACGCGGAACACGTCGGCATCGGCGGTATCTTCCACGCGCAGGGCAACGTTGGTCAGCAATTCTTTTTGCAGACGGTCGCGGATTTGGCGGCTGGTCACGAATTTGCCTTCGGTACCTGCGAGTGGGCTGGTGTTCACCATAAAGTCCATGGTCAGCGTCGGTTCGTCCACGCTCAACATCGGCAGACCTTTGGGGTTTTCTTTGTCGGTGATGGTTACGCCGATACCGATGTCTTCGATACCGGAAATAATCACGATGTCGCCGGCTTCGGCTTCTTCAAGCGGTATGCGTTCCAAACCTTTGAAACCCAACAGTTGGTTGATGCGACCTTGGGCGATTTGCTGCTCGTGGTTCATGACGGCAACGACCTGACCGGGCTTGATACGTCCGTTCAAGATACGGCCGATGCCGAGGCGGCCAGTGTAGTTGTCGTAGTCGAGTTGGGAAATTTGCAGTTGCAGCGTTTCGTCCGCACTGCCGCTCGGTGCGGGCGTGTGTTTTAAGATGGTGTCGAACAACGGACGCATGTCGTTGCTCTCGTCGGTTTCTTCCAGTTTGGCGAAACCGGACAGGCCGGAAGCGTAGACAATCGGGAAGTCCAACTGCTCGTCGGTTGCTCCCAAGTTGTCGAAGAGTTCGAAAGTTTGGTCGATAACCCAGCTCGGACGGGCGGACGGTTTGTCGATTTTATTGATGACGACAATCGGTTTCAGTCCCAAAGCCAAGGCTTTTTTAGTTACAAAACGGGTTTGCGGCATCGGACCTTCTTGCGCATCCACCAACAATACGACGCAGTCCACCATACCCAAAACGCGCTCCACTTCGCCGCCGAAGTCGGCGTGTCCCGGAGTGTCGACGATGTTGATGTGGTAGCCTTCGTAATCGATGGCGGTGTTTTTGGCGAGGATGGTAATACCGCGTTCTTTTTCAATGTCGTTGCTGTCCATCACGCGCTCGTCAACCTGCTGGTTGGCGCGGAATGTGCCGGATTGGCGCAGCAGTTGGTCAACTAATGTGGTTTTGCCGTGGTCGACGTGGGCGATGATGGCAATGTTGCGAATTTGTTTCATGGTTAATATTTTTCAAAATCTAGAAAAGATAACTGTACATTGTACCATGATTTATTGAATGCCATTTAGAAAATGGCAGTGCTTTTACCTTTCAGACGGCATTCTTATGCAGACTGGCCGTTATATCGTTTCTCAGCCACCTTGCTGTCGGGGCGATTTCCCCTGCCAGCAATCCGGTCTTGATGCCCGCCGATTCCATCATGACATCTGCCGCCGCACCGTGCAGCCAAACGCCGGCACACGCTGCTTCAAACAGTTTCAAGCCTTGCGCAAGCAAACTTCCGACTATACCGCCCAACACATCTCCGCTTCCCGCCGTAGCCAGTCCGGCATTACCGCTATGGTTGATATAGATTTCCGTATCAGGTGCGGCAACCAGTGTTTTGTGTCCCTTTAAAACCACGGTTGCACCAAAAATTTCCCCTATTTTCCTTACTGCCGCCGTCCGATCTGCCTGAACCTGTACAACCGTCGTTCCAAGCAGGCGCGCGGCTTCGGCGGGATGCGGCGTTAAAATCAGGTTTTTACACCCCCGCGCCATGCTTCGGATTTCATCATTGACTGATAATATATTCAATGCATCCGCATCCAAAAGCATCTGGCTGTCCGCATGTTCCGTTAAAATTCCGGCAAGCGTTCCGACCGCCGCCCTACCTGTACCCAATCCACAACCGACAACCCAGGCGTTTATATCCTGACGTTTGGCCAAACTATCTGCCGTATCCAGCATAATCTCGGGGAAACCGGCAATGACGGCAAAAGGCAGCGTATCCTGATTGAAACCTGCCCACACCTTACCGCAGCCGAGATACATCGCCGCGGATGCCGCCAATATGGGCGCGCCGCTCATACCCGTAGCCCCGCCGACAACCGCCAGCGTGCCGAAAATGCCTTTATGGGCATCCTCAGACCGCACTTTGAAAGCCCGGGGAAACTGAGATGCCGTCTGAAGCATACGGCGGCGGCTTTCGCCTGAAATGCGGAAAACGGAAAACATTATCCCTCCAATCGGTTAAAATAAGGCTTGAAGAAACTGATTTTACCGCCGGAAACCGATTATGAAAAACAAAACCAAAGTCTGGGACTTCCCCACCCGCCTTTTCCACTGGCTGCTTGCCTCATCCGTGCCCTTTATGTGGTATAGCGCAAAAGCCGGAGGCAGCCTGCTTCAATGGCACACGCGCATCGGGCTGCTTATCCTTTTCCTGCTCATATTCCGTATATGCTGGGGCATTTGGGGCAGCGATACCGCACGTTTTTCCCGTTTTGTCCGCGGATGGGCGGGTATCAGGGAGTATATGAAAAACGGTATTCCCGAACACGTCCAACCCGGACACAACCCCTTGGGCGCACTGATGGTCGTTGCGCTTTTGGCCGCCGTCTCATTTCAAGTCGGCACCGGACTTTTTGCCGCCGATGAAAACACCTTCAGCACCAACGGCTACCTCAACCATTTGGTTTCTGAACATACAGGCAGCCTTATGAGGAAAATCCACCTCAACTTTTTCAACTTGCTCGCCGTTTTTTCCGCCATTCATATCGCCGCCGTCGCCGCGTACCGAGTGTTCAAAAAGAAAAATCTGGTTGTGCCGATGATTACAGGCTTCAAATATATCGAAGGCAAAACAGCCATACACTTTGCCGGCAAAGCCGCGCTTGCCGCTACATTATTGATTGCCGCACTTACCGTAGCTGCCGTTTTATTCCTTTCCTGAAATTTGAACATTATGCCGTCTGAAGCCTTTTCACCTTTCAGACGGCATTTTGACAAATCCGTCACACATCCTGCTTGAGCGATACCGAATCTATTTGCAATTCCCACATATTAGCGATACTTGGTATAAAATGCTTCCTTTTCCCAATCCCAAAACACAGTACATAATGCCGTCTTAGCATCATCCATTTCTCTGACGGCATAAAAACAAGGAAATACACCATGCCAGAATACCGCTCCAAAACCTCCACCCACGGCCGCAATATGGCGGGCGCGCGCGCATTGTGGCGCGCCACCGGCGTGATGGAAACCGACTTCGGCAAACCTATTATCGCCGTTGCCAACTCGTTCACCCAATTCGTGCCAGGCCATGTCCACCTGCACAACATGGGCCAACTGGTTGCCCGCGAAATTGAAAAAGCGGGCGCAATCGCCAAAGAATTCAACACCATCGCCATCGACGACGGCATCGCCATGGGGCACAGCGGCATGTTGTACTCCCTGCCCAGCCGCGATCTGATTGCCGACTCCATCGAATACATGGTCAACGCCCACTGCGCCGACGCGTTGGTGTGCATTTCCAACTGCGACAAAATCACCCCCGGAATGCTGATTGCCGCCATGCGCCTGAACATCCCGACCATCTTCGTTTCCGGCGGTCCGATGGAAGCGGGCAAGGTCATCGGCGTGGCCAACATCCAGCCCGAACGCCGTTTGGACTTGATTGACGCCATGATTGAATCGGCGGACGACAATGTCAGCAACCAGCAAGTCGAAGAAGTCGAACAAAACGCCTGCCCGACCTGCGGCTCCTGCTCCGGCATGTTCACCGCCAACTCCATGAACTGTCTGACCGAAGCGCTTGGTTTGTCCCTGCCCGGCAACGGCTCCTACCTCGCCACCCATGCAGGTCGCAAAGAATTGTTCCTCGAAGCCGGCCGCATGATTGTCGAAATCACCAAACGCTATTACGAGCAAGACGACGAAACCGTACTCCCGCGCAGTATCGCCACCAAAAAAGCGTTTGAAAACGCCATGACCATGGACATCGCCATGGGCGGCTCCACCAACACCATCCTGCACTTGCTCGCCGTCGCCAACGAAGCAGGCGTCGATTTCAAAATGGCCGACATCGACCGCTTAAGCCGCGTTGTGCCCTGCATCTGCAAAACCGCGCCAAACAATCACGACTACTATATGGAAGACGTACACCGCGCAGGCGGCATCTTCGCCATCCTGAAAGAGCTGGACAAAGCGGGCAAACTGCACACCGACGTGTACACCATCCACGCGCCGACCCTGAAAGACGCGATCGAAAAATGGGACGTGACTAATCCCGAAAACACCCACGCCATCGAACGTTTCAAAGCCGCACCGGGTGGCGTACGCACCACACAAGCGTTCTCGCAAAACCGCATGTGGAAAACCCTCGACCTCGACCGCGAAAAAGGCTGTATCCGTGATGTCGAACATGCCTACTCGCAAGACGGCGGCTTGGCAGTATTGTTCGGCAATATTGCCGAGCGCGGCTGCGTAGTGAAAACCGCAGGCGTGGACGAGAGCATCCTCAAATTCACCGGCCGCGCCCGCGTGTTTGAAAGCCAAGAAGACGCAGTAGAAGGCATTTTGGGCAACCAAATCGTCGCCGGCGACATCGTCATCATCCGCTACGAAGGCCCTAAAGGCGGCCCGGGCATGCAAGAAATGCTGTACCCGACTTCTTACCTGAAATCCAAGGGTTTGGGCAAAGCCTGCGCCCTGCTGACCGACGGCCGCTTCTCCGGCGGTACGTCCGGCCTGTCCATCGGCCACGCTTCGCCTGAAGCGGCAGAAGGCGGCGCCATCGGTTTGGTACACGAAGGCGACACCATCGAAATCGACATTCCAAACCGCAGCATCCGCCTTGTCATTTCCGATGAAGAGCTTGCCGCCCGCCGTACCGAAATGGAAGCGCGCGGCAGCAAAGCGTGGAAGCCGGAAAACCGCGATCGCTACGTCTCCGCAGCCCTGCGTGCCTACGGCGCGATGGCGACTTCGGCGGACAAAGGCGCGGTGCGCGACGTATCGCAAATCGAAAGATAAGCCCTTCCGAAACGCGCGGCAAATGCCGTCTGAACAGCAAAGGTCTGATTATGGACAAATTTATCTGGGCGATGGCGGTATTTGCCGCGATTTTGGCTCTCGTTATCGGCGGCGGTTTTACTGCATTGGAATACCTCAAGCAATCTCCTTATACGGTAAAACAAGAGGCTCAGGACAAAATAACGGAAAACACGCCCACTTCCCAAGTTACCGGAAAAATGACAGCTTCAGAGAGCGGAAAACCATCTGAAAATGCAGGTACGGAAAAAACCGCCGGGAGTGTTTCTATCATCGGCGTCGGCGACATCATGCTCGGCAGTAATTATCCTGCCGCCTACTTACCCGATACCAATATCCTGAAAAATATTGAAACCATACTGCAAGATGCGGACATCACCGTCGGCAACCTTGAAGGCACTTTGTTTGACGAAGGTGGTACGCCGAAAAAATGTGCCGACCCAAAAATCTGCACCCTTTTCCGTATACCCTCTTCATACGGGCAATATCTTGCCGATGCCGGTTTCGATTATCTCAACCTTGCCAATGACCACATCAACGACTTTGGCGAACAAGGCATAACAGCAACCGCCAGCAACCTGGAAGAACTGAACATCAAATTTTCCGGTATCGAAAATAAATTTGAGACCGCCATACTGAAGAAAAACGGTGTGAAATACGGCTTCGTATCATTTGCCACAAGCACGGCCGCCGTCAAATTGAATGATTACGCAAAAGCCAAAAGACTAATTGCGCAAACTAAAGAAAAAACTGATATCGTCATCGTCATGTTTCATGTCCGGACAGAAGGCAGGCAGGCAGAACACCTACCTTTCTCTACCGAAATATCTCATGGGGAAAACAGGGGAAATGTTGTCGAGTTTGCAAGGCTGGCTGTCGATTCCGGCGCGGATGTCGTATTCGGACAGGTGCCGTACGTAACACGCGCCGTCGAACTTTACAAAAACCGCTTTATCTCGTACGGCAGCGGCAGCCTTGCCGCCTACACTGCAACCGACAATGAAGGAATAGACAGCATTGCGCCCATTTTCAAGATTATCACGGACAAACAGGGCAAATTTATTTCCGGAACCATCATCCCGATTACCCAAGCCGGCGACAAAACTCCCAAAATCGACCCTGAAAAAACCGTTATTGAGCGGATTATTTATCTGAATCGCAGTGATTTTCCCAACGGGAACGGACTGGATGTCTCGCCCGACGGCAGCATCACCCGCCGGTAGAAAAGATACTCAAAATAATGTCCGAAAGAAAATGCCGTCTGAAACCTTTCAATGTTTCAGACGGCATTTTTGCAATCATCAATAATCGACTTTAATCCGTGAGGCTTTTTCCACTTCGGCGACCTCGCCTTCCAGCTCAAACTGTAAGGGATACAGGTTAAGCTTTTCCATCAGGATTCTATCGCCGTCCTCATCAGGATTGCCTGTGGTCAACAGCTTGTCGCCGTAAAAAATCGAGTTCGCACCTGCCATGAAGCACATCGCCTGCATTGCTTCAGGCATATTGCTGCGCCCTGCCGAGAGGCGGACATAACTTTGCGGCATGGTAATCCGCGCTACGGCAATCGTACGGACAAATTCAGTCCAATCTAAATCTTCCGCATCAGCCAGCGGCGTGCCTTCCACTTTGACCAGCTGGTTAATCGGTACACTTTCGGGTTGCGGATCGAGGTTGGCTAGACTGGCAATCAGTCCTGCACGCTCGGCACGGGTTTCGTTCATGCCGACGATGCCGCCGCAGCAGATTTTCAAACCGGCGTTGCGGACTTTGCCCAAGGTATCCATACGGTCTTCATGTTTACGGGTATGGATGATGTCGTTATAGCGTTCCGGATCGGTATCAAGGTTGTGATTGTAATAATCCAAGCCTGCCTCTTTAAAGTCTTCCGCCATGCCGTCTTCGAGCATACCGAAGGTACCGCAGGTTTCCATGCCCAATCCCTTGACGGCTTTGATGATTGCGGAAACCGTCTCCACGTCTTTAGGTTTGGGACCGCGCCACGCCGCGCCCATACAAAACCGGCTTGCGCCGCGCGATTTGGCGATTTTGGCTTTTTCGACGATTTCATCCACATCCATCATCTGCTCTTTGCCCAGATTGGTATTGTGGTGCGCCGATTGCGGACAGTAGGCGCAATCTTCGGGACAACCGCCGGTTTTGATCGACAACAAAGTGGAAAGCTGGATTTCTTGCGGATTAAAATTCGTTCTGTGAACCTCTGCCGCGCGATAGACCAAATCCAGAAAAGGAAGTTCGAAAAGTGCCTCTATATCACATTTTTTCCAATAACGGGCAGTAGGATGCGGCTTGCGCTCAGTTTGGCGGCGTAAAGCAACCGGTGAAACAGTCATGGTGTGTTCTCTCATGTTTGACAGTGTCGCAATGGCACTGCCGGCTTTACCGTCGGCGTAATGACGACGGCTGCGGGTTCATCATACTATTAGTACCTGCAAGTGTAGCGCGTTTGAAAATACGGGGCAAACGGTTTTTATCCCTGCCTTGCATACGCAAAAATGCCGTCTGAACGGTTTCAGACGGCATTTTTGCTTCCTGACTATCTTAAAGCTTCCAGCAGCTTTCCGTGTATTCCGCCGAAACCGCCGTTGCTCATCACCAAAATATGGTCGCCTGCTTCGGTATGTTTCACAATTTCGGCGACGAAGGCATCGAAGTCTTTGCCGACATGCAGCTTGCCGCCCAAAGGCGCGAGGGCTTCGGCGACATCCCAGTCCACGCCGCCGGCGTAGCAGAACACTTGGTCGGCACCTTTGAGGCTTTCGGGTAAGGCGGCTTTCATCGTACCGAGTTTCATGGTGTTAGAACGCGGCTCCAGGACGGCGAGGATGCGTGTGTTTCCGACGCGCTGACGCAGGCCTTCTATGGTGGTTTCGATGGCGGTCGGATGATGGGCAAAATCGTCGTAAACGGTGATGCCGTTTACCGTGCCTTTGATTTCCATGCGGCGTTTGACGTTTTTAAACGCGCTCAAGGCTTCGCAGGCGGTCTGAATATCAACGCCGGCATGACGTGCGGCGGCAATAACGGCGAGCGCGTTCATGCGGTTGTGTCCACCCATCAAATCCCATGCGACGTGTCCGGCTTTTTTGCCGTCAAGCAACACGTCGAACGAACCGTCGGCATTGACTTCGCCGACCTGCCAGCCGTGTTCGGTGCCGAATTTTTCCACCGGCGTCCAACAGCCTTTGTCCAAAGTATCTTGCAGGCTTTGCTGCTGTCCGTTGCAGACGATTAAGCCTTCAGACGGCACTGTGCGTACGAGGTGGTGGAACTGAGTCTGTATCGCGCCTAAGTCGGCAAAGATGTCGGCGTGATCGAATTCCAGATTGTTCAACACGGCGGTACGCGGGCGGTAATGCACGAATTTGGAGCGTTTATCGAAAAAGGCAGTGTCGTATTCGTCGGCTTCGATGACGAAAAACGGTGATTTGCTGTTCGGGTCTTGACGCGGCGTTTGCGGCAGTCGGGCGGAAACGCTGAAGTTTTCCGGTACGCCGCCGATGAGGAAGCCCGGTGCGAGTCCGGCATATTCCAAGACCCATGCAAGCATGGACGCGGTAGTCGTTTTGCCGTGCGTCCCCGCCACGCCGAGTACCCAATGATGATGCAACACGTTTTCCGACAGCCATTGCGGGCCGGAAATATAAGGCAGGCCGCGGTTCAAAATCGCTTCAACCACATCCATCCCGCGCTTGGCGACATTGCCGATAACGTAAACATCAGCTTTAAATTCGTCCAACTGCGCGGCATCGAAGCCTTCGTGCACGTCTATGCCCAAGGCTTCGAGCTGGGTGCTCATCGGCGGATACATCTTCGCGTCGCAACCGCTGACTTTGAACCCGGCTTCTTTGGCAATGGCGGCCACTCCGCCCATAAACGTGCCGCCGATACCAATAATGTGGATGTGTTTCATCAGAGTTCCCTAATCGTTCAAATTCTATTGTTCAACGCCGTCATAGCTGATTCGGTTTCAATCAATGCGTCTTTGCACCGGTATTCGAAGCATCCTTATGCGTATTCTCTTTCGGATTTTGGACGTGTTCGTCCTTCCTCATATCCAAATTGTCATCAACCCCTGTGTTTTCCGCCCTGTCTTTTACTACCGGCCTAACCGAACTGTATACCTGATCACGCCCCAAACCCGCGTTGGTACAATGTTTTCCCGGAGTTTGGCTGTAACTGGTTTTACCATTATGGCGGCACTCGTAAACATTTGCCGAAAATACGGTCTGAACCGCTGCAACAAGCAACATACTTCCAATCATTTTAGATACTCGCATATTAACCTCCTTTATTGTTCTTCTTTAAAAAAAGGAATGTATTTCAATAGAACTTCATCTAATTCTTTCATTCCTTGCTCATAATTGAATGGGTATTCCCAATCATCTCCTACTTTGATTTCAGAAATGTCTTTAAACTTCCGCTTAAGAGCGGATACTTTGTCCATATCGTCATCAATTTCCTGTTTACCAAATGGTATTTTTCGCTTTTCTAATATCAAATTATAATAACAAGATAAATTAAGCAATAGCCCCCAAGCACTATTTGCGATTACGACTAATCTATGTTTTTCTCTGGTTAAGTAATCTGCGCCACTATCATAGATTGCTCTTGTCGGATCATAAAAAAATTCGCAATTTTTCATGGTGTCCTCACACTTTAACCAATTCACAATTTTATACCCACCGCTCATAAAACTAGCATTACATATTACAGATACCCAATAACGCCGTAAATCTTCCGTATTTACCAACAAACGATCTATTTGGTTAATAGCTGTTTTGTTTTCTAGTAAACTTTAACCCATGGATTTCATAAAATTTTTTACCAAATTCTTTATTTGTTAAGATTCCATTAACCCGATTTTGAGCAATATCTATCAAAACCATTTCCACCACATCCAAAACAAACCCGCCGCCGCCACGGCATTAGACAATAAGATGAGTTTCCACTGACCTGTCTTATGCGGTACGGCCCTTCTCGGCTTCAAAACGCCGCCATAAAAAAACGGCGACAGCAGCATAGAAGCGATACATAAGAAAATCAATACGCCGTAATAGATTTTTTCAGACGGCATTTCTTTTCCTCAATACGCCGTTCGTTGGCGCATCTGTTCAAACAGGCAGATTGTCGCCGCCATCGCGACATTTAAAGACTCGGTTGCATCGTGCATCGGAATCCTGACACACTTGTCCGCCCTGTCTAAAACTGCTTTACCGACACCCGCGCCTTCGTTGCCAAACACCCAGGCTGTCGGCTTGCACAAATCTTCGCCATACAGAACCGCCTGCTTTTCCTCACGCAACGCGGTGGCAAACACACGGTCTTCATAGTGCGCCAACCATATTTCCAAATCCGCCTGCGAATAAATGTCCAACAGGAAATGCGCGCCCATACCCGCGCGTAATACCTTGGGCGACCAAACATCCGCAGAACCCCTGCCCAAAACGACCGTACCTACCCCTGCCGCCGCCGCACTCCGTAAGACGGTGCCGACATTGCCCGGATCTTGCACGCCGTCCAAAACCACACAGTCGCCTTTGTCCGGCAAGGTTCCGCCCAATGGGATATCAATCAGTGCAAGTATATCGTCTGCACAACTCAAGCTGCTGATTTTTTTCAATATGCCGTCTGAAACGGAAAAAATCTTGTCTTCCGGCAAAACCGCCGTCAATTTACGGACTTCTTCAGACGGCATTTTAGCTTCGGGAATATATACCCCGACCGGCTTTCTGCCGGATTGCAGGAAAACCTGAAGCAGGTGGACGCCCTCCAAAACGGTTTGGGCATACTGCCGCCTGAACTTCCCCTGCGACAGCAGGCGCTGAAGATGCCTGATTTGTTCATTATTTGGCGAACTGATTTGCTTCACTTTGCAGCCTTTTCAAGAATATATAATCGGATGGTATCCAATCGTCCACTAAGTAACAGCGATTACGATTCCATCAAAATAAAACGGGAAAATCCGGATGTACGGGTAAAATGCCGTCTGAAACGGACAATCGGAAATCGGTACAGCAATTTGCCAACGCAAGAGGACGGTTTTCCCTGTCGGCCACAACCGGCCAAAACGTGCGCAAGGCGGGTAAAACCCGTTTTTCCTGAAGGATTTTCTTCATGTTTTTATGAATTCCGCCTATGGTCATGCTGTCCGACGGCAAAACCGGCCGTAAAATCCCGTCCTGCTCCAAAAGATGCTCAGGAAGCCCAAACGAGTGACGTTTTAAAACAAACCCCTGCCCCTTCAAGATTTCCCTTAAATTTCCGCTTATCTGCCTGTCTTTCAAAAATAATAGTTTATCCATTTTTTCCAATTGGAACACAAACAGCCTGCCTGCATAATGATGCAATTCGAAGCCTTGCAAGCTCCAACGTCCGGTTTTTGCCTCTGCCAAAACGCGGGCAATATCGGCAAGGGCATTCTGATTGGGTAAGGGAACCGCATTTTCCTTCAAAAAATACCGCAAAATATGGCTTCTCCGACGAGGAGAAAACGTCAGCCACCGAGCCGTATCGAAATAACCGGCCCCGCAAACCCAACGGCAGTCTTGAACGACAACCTCGTCCAACAAAGCCAAATCTTCCTGCAAAACACGGATATTGTTCAACACATGACGGTCAAAATCAGGAATTCTTGCCGACAACTCAGGCAGAGCACTATGCCGGAACCAGTTCCGCAAATAACCTGTATCGGTATTGCTTTCATCCTCGATGTTCGACAAACCCTGTCTTTCCGCGTAATCCTGCAATTCTTGGCGCGAAAAAGGCAGCAAAGGCCGCCAGATTATGCCCCTCGTACCTAAAGGACGTACAGACGGCATGGAGGACAAAGCGCGCAATCCCCCACCGCGTGCCACGGCGAGCATAAAGGTTTCGATTTGGTCGTCCCGATGGTGTGCCAAAGCAAGAATGTCAAATTCTTTCTCCGAAAATACTGCATAACGCTTTTGCCTTGCCGCCGCTTCAATGCCCAAACCGTTTTTTTCCACACTGACCCTGACCGTTTCCAGCCTTACGCCCAGTGTATCGCAATAATTCCGGCAGAAATCCGCCCAAGCGTCAGCATGAGGACTCAAACCGTGGTGAATGTGCAAAGCCTCAGGAATAAAGCCGCCCTTTTTTCCGGCGCAAACAAGCAAGTGCAGTAAGACCACAGAATCCAAACCGCCGCTTAATGCTACCGCAATTTTTTGCCCATCCACCCCTTGAGGGAAACAGTTTCTCAATTGCTGTTCAAAAACATCCAAGGTCAACACAATTTTTTTCCGACAAAGAAAAAGCAAGCAGTTTCAAACAAACTGCTTGCCGCTGGTCCCATTTGAATTATTGCTCAGAAAATTTGCCGTAAGCCATGATGCGATCGAAACGGCGGGAAAGCAAATCGGAAATCGGCATACTTTGAGCATCATGCAACTGTTTTTCCAAAACAGTTTTGACATTTCCCATAGTCTGCCCGAAATCCCTATGCGCACCACCCAAAGGCTCTTTAACGATGGTATCGATAAGCCCCAATTTTTGCAGGCGGTCAGCGGTAATGCCCAAGGCCTGTGCCGCATCCGCCGCTTTTTCGGCAGTTTTCCATAAGATGGAAGCGCATCCCTCAGGGGAAATAACGGAATAAGTCGAATACTGCAGCATATTGACATAGTCGCCCACGGCAACCGCTAGCGCACCACCCGAGCCCCCTTCTCCGATGACCGTACACAAAACCGGAACGCGCAAGCGCGTCAGTTCGTACAAATTTTTACCGATAGCCTCGGACTGGCCGCGCTCTTCTGCGCCGATACCCGGATAAGCACCCGGCGTATCGATAAAGGTGATAACCGGTAAGCCGAATTTCTCCGCCGTTTTCATCAGGCGCAAAGCCTTCCGATAACCCTCCGGACGGGGCATACCGAAATTACGGCGGATTTTTTCTTTAGTATCGCGCCCCTTCTGATGGCCTACCACTACAACGCTCTGTCCGTTAAACCGTGCCAATCCGCCTACAATCGCATGGTCGTCGGCAAAATGACGATCTCCGTGCAGTTCTTCAAAATCGGTAAACAGTGCCTCAATGTAATCCAAAGTATAAGGACGCTGCGGATGCCGGGAAACCTGTGAAATTTGGGCAGGCGTAAGTTTGCTGAAAATAGACTTGGTTAAATCATCGCTTTTTTTCTGCAAACGGTGTATTTCATCCGAAATATCGACAGCGGATTCATCCTGAACAAAACGCAGTTCGTCGATTTTTCCGGTCAGTTCGGCTATAGGTTGTTCAAAATCCAAAAAAACAGGTTTCATAAAATGAAGCTCTCATCAACAGATTCTGCCGTTATCATACGCTATTTGCGCATATTACGCAGTTAATTTATTGCCGCAGACCGTTTCCCGCCCACTATTTTCATATTCGGGAGTATGGGAAACAAAGGATTAGTGTATATACACTAGTTATAAAGCTGCGTATCTTATGCTAAACTCAAAACAAATTCAATTGCTTCAAAAATCATAATGAAAGACAACAATGATTCTTCCGCCATACGGCTGGACAAATGGCTTTGGGCCGCACGCTTTTTCAAAACCCGGTCGTTGGCACAAAAACACATCGAACTGGGCAGGGTTCAGGTAAACGGTTCAAAGGTTAAAAACAGCAAATCCGTCGGCATCGGCGATATTATCGAGCTGACGCTTAATTCCCTACCCTATAAGATCGAAGTTAAAGGTTTGAACAATCAACGCCGTCCAGCACCGGAGGCGCGTTGCCTTTATGAAGAAGACCAGGCAACGGTAGACTTGAGGGAAAAACGCAGGCAGCTCGACGAATTCAGCCGTATCAACCACGTGTATCCCGACGGCAGGCCGACTAAGCGCAACCGCCGCCAACTGGATAAAATGAAAAAAGGAAGCTGGTAGTCCGATTCCGTTTCCGGTGGCTGTCCGGATTTCAGACGGCAACAGTAAATAGTCTAACTTGCTTCGTTTATCCATGCCTGCTGTACGGCTTCAAGAATGCGTTCTCCGCAACGTGCCGGATCATCGTCGAATTCGGGAAGCGCCATAATCAAATCCCTCAATTGGGTAAAGCGCAGGCTTTTGGGGTCGATATCTTCACCGTGAAGGTCGTAAAGGTCTTCAGCGATACGTTGTGTGTCTGTCCATTTCATATTAATTCTCCTGTATTTCCCGGCCTTTCAACCGTATAGAATATGTTCCAATGCATACCTGCCAAGGATAGCCGAATGAATAATGCCTTAACCGCCAAACTGTCCAAACTGGTTTATACCGCTCCGGACAATCCCGATTTCCTTTCCAAAATAGGGGAATTTGACCGTCTGGTCCTATTGGTCCGCAGACTGTATCAGATACTCGACGAACAAAATACCCTTTCCCGGCTGACGCTTTGCATCCGCTGTCAAAACCAAAGGGGGCTTATTGTCCTAGACGGTGCACGGGCTGATCCCGATGCCGCAACAATACGTATGAAGCGCTGGCATATTTATACCCAAATTGCCGAACGTATGGCAAACCGTTATGACCGGATTTCCGTAACAATTGAAAATGAGACTGCCAATCCCACCCAACTTGAACAATACTATCTGGATATTGCCGATAAAACTGTCGCTCTTTTTGGATTAAAGGAAGCAAAACTGCAGCAGCCAAAATATCCGGAAGATAAAACACAGCCACAATCAATATTGAAAAAGCTATCCGAAAAGCCTGGTCAAAAACTGAGTATGATTAATACGAAAGCCAAAATAGAGCAATATGCGGCAAATCAGACACAAATACCTCTGAAAATTGCCCGACAACGGTTTATCTACCGCCCAAACTAAACTCCGGTTTACCCGTATCAAATACGGGATTACCCTTCTGCTCCGTCTTATGCATATCCGATGCCGTCTGAACCGCATGATGTTTCAGACGGCATTGCGTCAATGGTCCTCTCGGGCATGATTGATAGTATATTTGGGAATTTCCACGACCAAATCTTCATCTGAGACGACTGCCTGACAGCTTAAGCGTGAATCGGCTTCCAAACCCCATGCTTGGTCGAGCAGGTCTTCTTCCAATTCGGTCGGTTCTTCCAAACTGTCGAAACCTTTGCGGATGATGACATGGCAGGTGGTGCAGGCGCAGGATTTTTCGCAGGCGTGATCGACTTCGATGTCGTGGTCAAGCAGTACGTCAAGGACGGTTTGGCCTTCCGGTGCATCTTCGATAACTGCGCCTTCGGGGCATAATGTCGCGTGTGGGAGTACGGTAATTTTTGGCATTTTTATTGTCTCGTTTGTTTAAGAGTGGTTGTGGTTAACATGGTTTCAGACGACCTTGGTTATTCAATATTCAGACCATCTGAAAAATAGGTTCATAACATGATGCCTTTACTTCTTAAATTTTCCAGACATTCATCTAGATAAGCATCATCATGTTCGGCATAAATCGGCGAAATAGATGCTTCAATCGCGTGCGAATAGTATGGGGCAACGGCTTTGCCGCGATATAGCGGATCTTTCCATAAAACATCCGGTTTGTAACCGCGCTTTTCCATCTCTTCCATAATCAACGCGTGATACAGATAGAGTTTGTAGGGTGAATGGGTAAAAACGTAATTAACCGTCGCATGCGGCCTGCCCCAGCCCGCACCGCGTAAAGCGGCACATTCGCGATGCTGCCCTAAAAGTTGGGCGCGGGGGAGAATGGGGATAAGGGTTTGGTGCCAGAGTCGCATAAAAGAAATCGTTTCGGTTTTTGGATATTAGATAGACGACCTTTGTATCTTTCAAGGCCGTCTGAAACTGTTTAGGCATCAAATATTATCAACGCTTTGTCCAGTCAGCGCACGTTGGATGTTGCGGTTCATACGCTTGGCGGCAAAGTTGTCGGTGCTGCGGCTGAGTTTGGCGACGGCGGAGCGGATGTCTTCGGCGTTGCCGTCTTTCAGACTGCCTTGCAAAGTGGCGATGTCTTGTTGAATTTGTTGCAATTCTTCGGCTTCCAACAAGTCGCTATCTAATTCAAGGGCGGCGTTAACGGCGTCGGTCAGGCTTTCGGCTTCGACTACGGCTTCGGCGCGTGCGCGTGCGGCCATGTCTTCAGCGGCGTTGCTCATGCTGTCTTTGAGCATTTGGGTGATGGTGTCGTCGTCCAAGCCGTAGGAAGGTTTGACTTCGATTTGCGCCTGTACGCCGGTGCTTTGTTCTTGTGCGGAAACGGACAGCAAACCATCGGCATCAACTTGGAAGGTTACGCGGATACGCGCTGCGCCTGCAGCCATGGGCGGAATGCCGCGCAGGGTGAATTTGGCAAGGCTGCGGCAGTCGGAAACGAGTTCGCGCTCGCCTTGTACGACGTGTATCGTCATGGCGGTTTGACCGTCTTTGAAGGTGGTAAAGTCCTGCGCACGCGCGGTGGGGATGGTGGAATTGCGCGGGATGATTTTTTCGGCGAGTCCGCCGTAGGTTTCCAAGCCGAGCGACAAGGGGGTAACGTCCAGCAGCAGCCATTCGCCGTCGGTTTTATTGCCGGCAAGGACGTTCGCCTGTATGGCGGCGCCGAGTGCGACCACTTCGTCGGGGTTGAGGTTGTTCAGCGGGGTTTGACCAAAGAAAGTGGCGACTGCTTGTTGGACGTGCAGCATACGGGTGGAGCCACCAACCATAATCACGCCCTTGACATCTGCCTTGGTTACGCCGGCATCCTTCAAAGCCTGTTTGACGGGCTCGATGGTTTTTTGTACCAGATTTTGGGTCAGGTTGTGAAACTCTTGGCGGGTAATGACGGTATGGATTTTGCGGCCGTCTGAAAGCGTGGCTTCGACGACGGCTTCGGTTTGGCCAGTCAGTTGTTCTTTGGCGGTGCGGACAAGGGAAAGCAGAAGCTGGCTGTCTTGTTCGTTGAGTTTGGAAAGGTCGTTTTGTTCAAGCAGGTGGCAGAACAGGCGGTGGTCGAAATCATCGCCGCCCAATGCGCTGTTGCCGCCGGTGGCTTTGACTTCAAACAGGCCTTTAGTCAGTTGCAATACGGATACGTCGAATGTGCCGCCGCCCAAGTCGTAAACGACAAACGTGCCTTCTGAGGCGTTGTCCAGTCCGTAGGCGATTGCGGCGGCAGTCGGTTCGTTAAGGAGGCGCAAGACATTTAAGCCTGCCAGGCGTGCTGCATCTTTGGTGGCTTGGCGTTGGGCATCATCGAAATAGGCGGGCACGGTAATGACGGCACCGACCAAATCTCCACCCAATGTTTCTTCGGCACGCGATTTGAGGGCTTTGAGGATTTCTGCCGACACTTCGATAGGCGTTTTGGCACCTTGACGCGTGTGCAATTCGATAACGCGTTGATTTTCACCGAAACGGTAAGGCAGATAATGAGCATCACGATGCAGATCGGCAAATGTCCTCCCGATAAGCCGTTTGGCAGAGCTAATGGTGTTCAGCGGATCGGTTTTTTGTGCGGCAAGCGCAGCACGCCCTACTTCCGTTTCCCCATTTTCCGAATAACGGACAACGGAAGGCAGCGTAATGCGGCCGTTTTTATCAGGCAGGCAGACCGAACTTCCGCTGAGTACGGCGGCAACCAGGCTGTTGGTCGTACCCAAGTCTATTCCTACTGCAAGGCGGCGCTGATGGGGAGCCGGGGACATGCCGGGTTCGGAAATCTGCAAAAGAGCCATGATATGTGTGCCTTTAAATATGATATTTATTGGGATGGGCAGCCATTTTAACAGATTTCGGACAGATAGTTGAGTGGTTTGCTAGGGAATGAAGCATCCGGTTTTAAAATTGCCCTTCCCTGCAAAATACCGATAAAATCCGCCTTTTACTTTCGCCTTAAGGAACACGCCGTGCAAGGACTCGACTATTGCCGTCAGAAAGCAGAAGAAAGCCACTCCAGTTTTTTGTCGGGCTTCCGTTTCCTGCCGCAGGAAAAACGGGATGCGATAACGGTTTTGTATGCCTTTTGCCGCGAATTGGATGACGTGGCCGACGATTGCTCCGATCCGAATGTGGCGCAGGCAACGCTGAACTGGTGGCGCGGCGATTTAGACAGGGTTTTCTGCAGCATAATGCCAGAACATCCGGTCAATCAGGCCTTGAGGCAAATAAAGGAAACGTTCGACCTGCCGAAATATGAATTAGAAGCATTAATCGACGGAATGCAGATGGATTTGGTTCAAGCCCGTTACGGCAGTTTTAAAGAATTGAAACTGTATTGCCACCGCGTCGCAGGCGTAGTCGGCTGTCTGATTGCCCGAATTTTAGGGTTTTCAGACAATCAAACACTGGAATACGCCGACAAGATGGGGCTTGCCTTACAATTGACAAACATTATCCGAGATGTCGGCGAAGACGCTCGTAATGGGCGGATTTACCTGCCAATGGAGGAAATGCAGCGGTTTGATGTCCCTGCAAGTGTGATTTTGCAGTGCCGGCCAACAGAAAATTTCACCGAATTGATGGCATTCCAAATAAAACGTGCGCGTGAAACCTATCGTGAAGCCGTATCTCTCCTACCAGCCACAGATAAAAAATCACAAAAGGCAGGATTGGTTATGGCGGCGGTTTATTACGCACTTTTAAACGAAATAGACTTTGACGGCGTACAAAATGTCCTGACCTATAAGATTGCCATTCCTTCCCCGCGTAAAAAACGCATTGCCTTAAAAACCTGGTTATTCGGATTCAAACCATGAACACTTTGCAAAATCGCCCGAAAATTGCCGTCATCGGTGCAGGCTGGGCAGGATTGTCCGCTGCCGTAATACTGGCTCGCGATACCGACCTTACCCTGTTCGAAGCCGGTCGACAACCGGGCGGCCGGGCACGCACCTTGACAGGCGACAACCACGGATTCAGTTTTTTAGACAACGGGCAGCATATCCTACTGGGTGCATATCACGGCGTATTGCGCCTGATGAAAGAAATCGGCTCCAACCCTAAAACCGCCTTTCTGCGCCTGCCTCTGCAGTGGCATATGCACGAAGGCCTGCAATTCCGTACCCGCTTCCTGCCGGCCCCGCTTCACATTTTAAGCGGAGTGCTGTTGGCAAGACACTTCCCTTTTACATTCAAAACCAAACTGCTTTCCGATATGTCCCGCCTGCAAAAGTTTGCACGTTCCGACCAGGCTGACATGACGGTCGGGCAATGGCTGCGGCAACAAAATACCCCCCGTGCCGCCATTGCACAATTTTGGCAGCCGCTTGTATGGGGCGCACTCAATACACCTTTGGAAAATGCAAGCCTGCGTATATTGTGCAACGTGTTATCCGACGGCGTTTGGGCAGGGAAATCCGGCAGCGACTATCTTTTACCCAGGCAGGATTTAGGTATGATTGTTGCCGAACCCGCACTGGCAAAACTCAGGCATTTCGGTGCGGATATCCGTTTAGAAACCCGTGCATGCCGTCTGAAAACCTTGCCTGACGGCAGAGTATCGGTAAACGGAGAATTTTTCGATGCCGCAGTTCTCGCCGTTGCCCCCTATCATGCCGCAGCACTCCTGCCTGAAGACACACCCGAACACATTCAGTCCGCCTATCAAAACCTGCATTATCATGCCATTACCACCGTCTATCTGCGTTATGCCGATCCCGTCCGCCTGCCTGCACCGCTGACCGGACTTACCGACGGAACAGCACAATGGTTGCTCAACCGCGGGAAACTCGGACTGTCCCCAAACGAAGTATCCGCCGTTATCAGCGTTTCCGATCGCGTCGGTACATTTACTGGACAAGTGTGGGCGGAAAAAATCCACGCCGACGTCAAGCGCATCTGCCCCTATTTAAACGAACCCGAAGCCGTCCGCGTCATTACCGAAAAACGCGCGACGACCTCTGCAACCGCCAATTCCCCGTTGCCTGATTTGACCTGGCTGCACCGACACCGAATCTACCCTGCCGGCGACTACCTCCACCCCCTCTACCCTGCCACGCTTGAAGCTGCGGTACAATCAGGATTTGCAGCAGCAGAAGCATGTCTGCACCATCTAATTACAGTTTGACCGTCAGGACATGAAGATACTTTACAAGCCGCAACAAAACGTTAAAATACATTATCCCTAAATCTCAAAGGACAACCATGCCGACACTGACCGACAAAACCATATTAGTTACCGGCGCATCACAAGGGCTGGGCGAACAGGTTGCCAAAGCCTATGCGGCAGCAGGCGCGACTGTGATTTTGGTTGCCCGTCATCAGAAAAAACTGGAAAAAGTGTATGACGCGATTGTCGAAGCCGGATACCCCGAACCATTCGCCATCTGCTTTGACCTTATTAGCGCGGAAGAAAAAGAATTTGAACATTTCGCCGCCACTATTGCCGAAGCCACACAAGGCAAACTAGACGGTATCGTCCATTGCGCCAGCTATTTCTACGCACTATCGCCCCTGGATTTCCAGACCGTCGCCGAATGGGTCAACCAATACCGTATCAACACCGTCGCCCCGATGGGGCTGACCCGCGCCCTCCTTCCCCTGCTGAAACAGTCGCCAGACGCATCCGTTATCTTCGTCGGCGAAAGCCACGGAGAAACCCCAAAAGCCTACTGGGGCGGTTTCGGCGCATCAAAAGCCGCACTGAACTATCTGTGCAAAGTTGCTGCCGATGAATGGGAACGCTTCGGCAACCTTCGCGCCAATGTCCTGATTCCGGGCCCCATCAATTCCCCCCAACGCATCAAATCCCATCCGGGTGAAGCAAAAAACGAACGTAAAAACTACGAAGACGTGCTCCCGCAATTTGTCTGGTGGGCAAGTTCCGAAAGCAAAGGAAGAAGCGGCGAAATCGTTTACCTCTAAAACTACAGCCCCTTCAAAAACAGGTACCATATCTGCCCTATTTTTCAGACTGCATCAGAAACCTTCCCGCATCCTCCCGCCCTTTCTCCCCTTTTAAGCTGCCGTCTTCCATGCCCCGATACAGGTACTGCGGAAGCCGACAGCTTAAAAGAACCATCAGCATAAAAATTACGGAAAAGCAGTGTATCAGCCCGACACCAGCCTTATTTCCTAACCTGAAAATCATTTGGCTTGAAAAATAGCCGAATCCCGTATAAGAAAACACAACCCTATACGAATAAAATATCTTGACTAGAATTTACATACAAATAATAATGGTTTTATTATCCTTTCATCCTATGGAACGAAATTCATGACAAAAATTTCTACCGTCATTGCCTTCTCTGTTGCCTCTATACTGTTGGCAGGCTGCGCAACCGAATCTTCACGCAGCCTTGAAGTTGCAAAAGTTGATTCCTACAACACGCAATACCACGGCGTACGGACTCCGATTTCCATCGGCACTTTCGACAACCGCTCTAGCTTCCAAAAAGGTATTTTCTCCGACGGTGAAGACCGTCTGGGCAGTCAGGCAAAAACCATTTTGGTTACACACCTTCAACAGACCAACCGTTTCAACGTACTGAACCGCACCAATTTGAGCGCGTTAAAACAAGAATCCGGCATTTCCGGCAAAATGCAAAACCTGAAAGGTGCCGACTATGTCGTTACCGGTGATGTAACCGAGTTCGGACGCAAGGATGTCGGCGACCAGCAGCTTTTCGGCATTTTGGGGCGGGGAAAATCACAAGTCGCTTATGCGAAAGTGGCTTTAAACATTGTTAATGTCAAAACTTCCGAAATCGTTTACTCCACTCAAGGAGCGGGAGAATATTCACTCTCCAACCGCGAAGTTATCGGCTTTGGCGGCACTTCCGGCTACGATGCAACTCTAAACGGTAAAGTTTTGGATTTGGCTATCCGTGAAGCAGTCAACAACCTGGTCCGGGCAATCGACAACGGCTCATGGCAACCTAACCGTTAAGGATAAATCATGAATCCGAAAACTCTAATCCGCTTACCGCTGTATGCTGCAGTTTTGGCTTTGACCGCCTGCGGCGGCAGCGGACAAAAAGCCCTGTATTATTACGGCGACTATCCCGATACCGTCTATGAAGGTTTGAAAAACAATGATACTTCGTTGGGCAAACAAACCGAAAAAATGGAGAAATACTTTAAGGAAGCCGAAAGCAAAAAAATGAATGTTGCGCCTGGCGCGCATGCACACTTGGGATTGCTGCTTTCTCAAATGGGAGACAGATCCGGAGCCTTCCGACAATTTGAAGAAGAGAAAAAACTGTTTCCCGAATCGCGTGCATTTATGGATTTCCTGATGAAGACCGGAAAAGGAGGCAAATGATGAAACAATGGATTTTAGGGCTTGCCGCCGTTCTGACCTTGTCTGCCTGCCAAGTTCAAAAAGTTCCCGATTTCGACTATTCCGCTTTTAAAGAAAGCAAACCCGCCTCTATTTTGGTGGTTCCGCCTTTAAATGAATCACCCGACGTCAATGCGACTTGGGGCATGTTGGCTTCAACGGCTTTACCGCTCTCCGAAGCCGGCTATTACGTCTTCCCGGTTGCGGTTGCGGAGCAAACATTCAAACAAAACGGGTTGACCAATGCCGCCGATATTCATGCCGTCCGCCCCGAAAAACTACATGAGATTTTCGGCAATGATGCAGTTTTATACATTACGGTTACCGAATACGGCACTTCTTACCAAATTTTAGACAGTGTAACCAGCGTATCCGCCAAAGCAAGGCTGGTCGACTCCCGCAACGGGAAAGAGTTATGGTCGGGTACGGCCAGTATCAGGGAAGGCAGTAACAATGGCAATAGCGGCTTGCTGGGTGCCTTAGTCGGCGCAATCGTCAACCAGATTGCCAACAACCTGACCGACCGTGGTTATAAGGTTTCCAAAACCGCCGCATACAGTCTGTTGTCGCCATATACCCACAACGGCATCCTGAAAGGTCCCAGGTTTGTCGAAACTCAATCCAAATAAGTATATGCCGTCTGAACATGCATAATTTTCAGACGGCATTGGCAAGACCGGATATTTTAAAATAGTTCTGACTGAAATCAGACGGTTGCTTTCATATCCCGATAAGGTTCGGATTCTGTATTTTGCAGAATCTGAACCTTTTATTTAAACTGTGCGCAACGTATTCATATACCCAATCAACCGCACAATATCCCCGTCGGACGGACGGTATTTTTAAAATCCGAATAGAAAATGTTTACCGCGTGCGTCTTTTTAAAAGAGCATTTAAAACCATAAGGGATTTTCTATGCAAAAATGGCAAATCGAGCTTTATTCCACGCCGTCTTGGCTGTTGCAGACCTTATTGATGGTCGCCGCAGCCTCGGCGGTCATTCTGTTTTTTGCACGCAACACACGCTTCGGGCGCGAGTTTGGCTATATCCTTCGCCTGTGCCTGACGCCGAAAAGTACGGTCAAAGTTCTGCTGCTGATTACGGCGATGATTACGCTGCTGTTAACCGAAGTGCGGCTGAATGTGTTGAGCACCTTTATGTCCAAAGGGCTTTACGACTCGATGCAGGATTTGAACGCCTCCGCGTTTTGGATGTTTGCAGCAATGAACGCAGGCGTGGTGTTGATACGGGCGTTTAACAATGTCGTCAACGACTTCCTCGATCAAGGTTTGGCGATTAAATGGTCGGAGCGGCTTAATGAAGTGTTGACCACGCGCTGGCTTGCCGACAAAAACTACTACCGCCTGCAAATGCGCCGCCATGCTCCGGACAACATCGACCAGCGTATCCAACAGGACGCGCAGGATTTCATCGCCTCGACCATCGAATTTGTGCGCGGCATGGTCAATTCGGTCGTTACCTCGTTGGAATTTGCCGTTGTTTTGTGGGGCTTGGCAGGCATCCTGACCGTGTTCGGCTTCGATATTCCGCGCGGCATTGTTTGGTTCGTCTTTATCTTTGTGATTTTGGCGACCTTTATCGCCATGTGGATAGGCAACCCGTTGATTCGTTACAACTATGAAAACGAAAAGCTCAACGGCGACTACCGTTATTCCCTTATCCGCGTGCGTGACCACGCCGAAAGCGTGGCGTTTTACAGCGGCGAACAACACGAACACGACCAGCTTTCCGACCGTTTCAAAGCCATTATCCGCAACCGCTGGCGCATTGCGCGACAAAGCGTCTGCCTGAGCGGCTTTAACGATATGTTCACCAACGGCATCAAGCTTTTTCCCATTATTTTGCAAGCTCCGCGCCTGTTTGCCAGACAAATCAAAATCGGCGACATCCAGCAGACCGTACAAGCCTTCGCCCGTCTGCAAAACGCGCTGTCTTTCTTTCGGATGTTCTACAATAAATTCACTGCCTACCGCGCCCGACTGGAACGTCTGTACGGCTTTTTGCTGAGTACGGAAGAAAAACACACCGCACGGCAACCCGACCTTACCGAAGTTTCAGACGGCCTGATCTTAGAAAACGTTGCCCTATATCGCCACAACGGCGAAGTTTTGTTAGACGGTATCAACATCAACCTTAAAAGCGGCGACTCCCTACTGATACGCGGTCCGAGCGGTTGCGGCAAAACCTCGCTGCTGCGCGCGCTGGCGGGGCTTTGGCCTTTCGGCTGCAGCGGTAAAGTCAGCCATCCGCCGCATCAAGACATCCTCTTCCTGCCGCAACGTCCGTACACGGCGCAAGGCAGCCTGCGCGATGCGATTTGTTATCCTGACATCAACAAACAGCATCCGGAGCTAATCGAAGCCATGAATACTTGTCGATTAGGTTATCTGGTCGATAAATTGGATAAACCCGACGACTGGCAACACAAACTCTCCCCGGGCGAACTGCAACGCGTCGCCTTCGTCCGCGCCCTGCTCTCGCAGCCCAAAGTCATCCTGCTCGATGAAGCCACCGCCGCTTTGGACGAACCGACCGAAGCCATGCTCTACCGAGCTTTAAAGCAAAAACTGCCCGACAGCATCATCATCAGCATCGGACACCGCAGCACGCTCGATCAGTTCCATGACGGCAGCACCCATGTCGGCAACATTGACTGTAATTAGAATAATGCCGCCGGTTTTCTGAGCATACGTTTTCAAATTGATAAAGCACGCTGAAACAACGTACAATAAACCTATCTGCCAACCTCTGAAATGCTGCACCGTGAACCAGCTTATTTTTGATTTTGCCGCACACGACTACCCAAGTTTCGACAAATTCCTCGGCACGGAAAATGCGGAGCTGGTCTATGTCCTCCAACACAAACACGGACAGTTCATCTATGTTTGGGGAGAAGAAGGCGCGGGGAAAAGCCACCTTTTGCAGGCATGGGTCGCACAAGCACTCGAAGCCGGAAAAAATGCCGTCTATGTCGATGCCGCCACCGAACCGCTTACCGACTCCGCGCTTGATTCCGACTATCTCGCCATCGACCAAGTCGAAAAACTGGGAAACGAAGAGCAAGCACTGCTTTTTTCCATCTTCAACCGTTTCCGCAATAGCGGAAAGGGCTTTTTACTGCTTGGCTCGGAATCTACGCCCCAACAGCTCGTTATCCGCGAAGACCTCCGCACGCGTATGGCGTACTGCCTTGTTTACGAAGTCAAATCGCTGACAGACCGAGAAAAAATCGATGCGCTCGTCAGCATGGCGGCAGCACGCCAAGTTACCATAGACCCTGAAATCTTCGAATACCTGCTCAACCACTGGCGGCGGGATATGGACAGTCTGATGGATATGCTCGACACACTGGATAACTACGCCGTAACCATGGGCAAACGCATCACGCTGCCGCTTTTGCGCCAGCTCTTAAAACAACAGGAAAACCGATGAAAAACCTTGCTATCTTCGATCTCGACAACACACTCATCAACATCGATTCCGGCCATGCCTGGTCGGCATTCCTCATTAAGAAAATGCCGGACGATGCTGCCCAAACCGAGGCGCAAAACGAAAAATTCTACCGCGACTACCAAAACGGCTGCCTCGACATCGACGCCTTCTGCAAATTCCACCTTGCCCCGCTCGCCCGTTACAGCAAAGAAGAGCTGGCGGAATTTCACCGCGAATTTATGGCAGAATACATTATCCCCCATATCTCGCCCATGCAGCGTATGCTTGTGCAGAGCCACCAAATGGCCGGCGACGAAACCCTCGTTATCTCCTCAACCAACGAATTCATCATTACCCCCATCTGCCACCTTTTCGGCATTACCAATATCATCGGCACGCAACTCGAAACCGGTACCGACGGCCGCTACACCGGCAACTACATCGGCACACCCAGCTTTAGGGAAGGAAAAATCACCTGCCTGAACCAATGGCTTGCCGAACGCGGCGAAACGCTTGAAAGCTATGGCAAAACCTATTTTTACAGTGATTCCAAAAACGACCTGCCGCTGCTGAGTCTCGTCAACGAACCCGTTGCCGTCAACCCTGATGCAGAATTGGAACAAGAAGCCAAAGAAAAAGGCTGGCCGGTTTTAAATTTCAAATAACGCCATTCCGTCCGGCAGGTTGAAGCTTCACTGTACGGACGGTAAAATCACGGCTAATCCGGTTTGAGCAACCGGCGACAGCAAGGACTTTCCCATGATTAAAATCAGCACCTGTTTCGATGCCGGCTCCGTCATCGTCAAAAACCTGACCGACCCCTCCGATATCCGTCTCGCACTGCGTAGCGACAATGCCTCCGATTTTGCGCAGTGGTTCTACTTCAGACTTCAAGGGGCGGCCTATCAAAACTGCATCATGCATTTTGAGAATGCGGCAGATGCCGCTTATCCCAAAGGCTGGGAGGACTATCAGGCATGTGCCTCATACGACCGCCACAACTGGTTCCGCGTGCCGACGAGCTATGAAAACGGCGTACTGACCATCAACCATACCCCGCTGTCCAATAGCGTGTACTACGCCTATTTCGAACCCTATTCCGAAGAGCAGCACCTCAACCTCCTCGGCGATGCTCAAAGCAGCGGGCTTTGCCGCATCGACGACTTGGGCAGCACCGTGCAAGGTCGCGACATCAATCTGCTGACCATAGGCAACCAAGTCGAAAGCGACATGAAAATCTGGATTACCGCACGCCAGCATCCGGGAGAAACCATGGCGGAATGGTTTGTCGAAGGGCTGCTCGGCAGGCTGCTCGACCCTCAGGATGCAACCGCGCGCACCCTGCTCGACCGCGCCACGTTCTATATCGTCCCCAACATGAACCCCGACGGTTCGGCACTGGGCAACCTTCGCACCAACGCCGCCGGTGCGAACCTCAACCGCGAGTGGGAAAATCCGACAGTGGAAAAAAGTCCCGAAGTATTCTTCGTGCGTGAAAGAATGTTGGAAACCGGCGTGGATTTGTTTTTGGATATCCACGGCGACGAAGGGCTGCCCTTTGTCTTTGTCGCAGGTACGGAAGGCGTGCCGAACTACAATCCGCGCATCGCCGCGTTGGAAGCGCAGTTTAAAAATGCCCTTTTAAACGCGAGCCCAGATTTTCAAGACGAATACGGCTACGAAAAAGACGCGCCCGGTCAGGCCAACATGACCTTGGCGACCAACTGGGTCGGCAACCGGTTCAACTGTCTTGCCTATACGTTGGAAATGCCCTTTAAAGACAACGCCAACCTGCCCGACGACGACTTCGGGTGGAACGGCCAACGTTCGTTGCGCCTGGGCGAAGCCGCATTGTCCGCCATCCTCAACGTCATCGGCGATTTGCGCTGAAACCCTTATTGCAGAAATGCCGTCTGAAGCATCATGCCTTTCAGACGGCATTTGAAATTGAAATCAAGGAACATCATGATTATCCATCCCCAATTCGACCCCGTCCTTATCAGTATCGGCCCGCTTGCCGTCCGCTGGTATGCCCTAAGCTACATCCTCGGCTTTATCCTTTTCAGCTTTTTGGGTAAGCGCCGCATCGCGCAGGGGAATTCTGTTTTTACCAAAGAATCGCTTGACGACTTCCTGACATGGGGCATATTGGGCGTTATCCTCGGCGGCCGTTTGGGTTATGTCCTGTTTTACAAATTCTCCGACTACCTCGCCCATCCGCTTGATATTTTCAAGGTATGGGAAGGCGGCATGTCGTTTCACGGCGGATTTTTAGGCGTGGTTGCCGCAATGTGGCTGTTCAGCCGCAAACAAAACATCAGTTTCCTCAAACTGATGGATACGGTCGCACCGCTTGTTCCTCTGGGTCTCGCTTCGGGACGTATCGGCAACTTCATCAACGGCGAACTTTGGGGACGCATTACCGACATTAACGCATTTTGGGCAATGGGCTTCCCGCAGGCGCGTTACGAAGATGCCGAAGCCGCCGCGCACAATCCTCTTTGGGCAGATTGGCTGCAACAATATAGTATGCTGCCCCGCCATCCCTCGCAGCTTTATCAGTTTGCACTTGAAGGCATCTGCCTGTTCGCCGTCGTT
Source organism: Neisseria cinerea (assembly GCF_900475315.1). Lineage (NCBI taxonomy): Bacteria > Pseudomonadati > Pseudomonadota > Betaproteobacteria > Neisseriales > Neisseriaceae > Neisseria > Neisseria cinerea. The sequence continues at coordinate 755,793 of NZ_LS483369.1, forward strand.
TGGCTGTTCTCTAAAAAACAGCGTCCGACCGGACAAGTCGCCTCGCTCTTCCTCGGCGGTTATGGTGTATTCCGCTTCATTGCCGAATTCGCACGCCAACCCGACGATTATCTCGGGCTGCTGACCTTGGGGCTGTCGATGGGGCAATGGTTGAGCGTCCCCATGATTGTTTTGGGTATAGCCGGCTTCATCTTTTTCGGCAGCAGGAAAAATTAAACCTTCTTGATAAAAATGCCGTCTGAAACTTAAATTTTAAGTTTCAGACGGCATTTTACTCCGCTCGAACCATCAATTTTTACCGCAACACGCCTTGTATTTTCTGCCGCTACCGCACGGACAGGGATCATTCCTGCCTGTTTTTTCTCCCTCCCTGCGGACGGTTTGCGGTTTATTGATGACTGCCTGCCAGTAGCGGTAGATATCCGCCAATGCATAAGGCAACTCGGATTCCAGCTCCGCCAGCTCGCCTTCTGTGAATTGCAGACGGATGGAGCCGTTGTCCTCTTCGTCGTAAATACCCCCCAATGCCATGATGGGATAAAACAACTCTTCAAACTCTTCATCATCGACGGCTTCAAACCAATCGGTCGGCACAATATCCAAACCGTAAAGATAAGCATTGCACCATGTGTAAAAATCGCTGCCGCCGTCTTCGTTTTCATACAGCCACAAATCGGGCAGTTTTTTATCCGATATGGAACCGACCGTATCCATCGCCATTGTCAAAACCAAACGTTCTATTTCAGAACGTTCGCTGGCTGTAAATTGCGACTCGTCGCCCAACACTTCGGGCAGCCAATCGCGCGGCGCCAATTTGTCCGGCCCGCTCAATAGGGCCATCATAAAACCTTGAACTTCGTCACAGCGCATGGTATTGCCCTGTTCGCTTTTGGCATCCAACAATTCGCTCAACCGCTGTTTGGACGCTTCGGTAAATTTTTGGGAATCCATCATTTAACCTTTTAAAATGGGTTTAATACCTAATTATAATCGCAATATGCCGTCTGAAGCGTTTTCTACTTCAGACGGCATAACTTTCACCCAACCGTTAAATCGTACCGCTGCCTTGCGCTTTCGGTTTGGCAGAACCAAATTCCAGTTTGCTCAAGGCGGAGAGGTAGGCTTTGGCAGTGGCGACCAAAACGTCGGTATCCGCGCCTTGTCCGTTGACGACGCGGTTGCCGCGCGCCAAACGGACGCTGGTTTCGCCTTGGCTTTCCGTGCCTTGCGTGACGGCGTTAACGGAATAAATCTGCAAAGTCGCGCCGCTTTGCGCCACACTCTCAATTGCTTTGAAAATCGCGTCGACAGGGCCGGAGCCGCTGGCCGAAGCGCGTTTTTCTTCGCCTTTGATGCTGAACACGATGTCGGCGCGTGGCTCTTCGCCGGTTTCGGTGCTGATTTTTTGGGAGATAAATTTGTAGCTCTCGGCGTTCATGCTCCCCATTTCGTCGGACACCAGCGCGTGCAGGTCTTCATCGAAGATTTCGCGTTTTTTGTCGGCAAGTTCTTTAAAGCGGGCAAAAGCAGCATTCAGCGCCTCTTCGCTTTCTAATTCGATACCCAAATCCGCCAGCTTGGTTTTGAAGGCGTTGCGACCGGACAATTTGCCCAAGGTCAGGCGGTTGGTTGACCAGCCGACCGATTCGGCAGTCATGATTTCATAGGTTTCGGGGTGTTTCAACACGCCGTCCTGATGAATGCCTGATTCATGTGCAAAGGCGTTTGCGCCGACCACCGCCTTGTTGGGCTGAATCGGATAGCCGGTAATGGTGGACACCAGTTTGGATACCGGCACGATTTGCGTGGTGTCGATGCCGGTTTCCAAGCCGAACAAATCATGACGCACTTTCAACGCCATCACGATTTCTTCAAGGCTGGCATTGCCCGCGCGTTCGCCCAAGCCGTTGATGGTGCATTCCACCTGACGCACACCTGCCTGAACAGCAGCCAGCGAGTTGGCAACCGCCATACCCAAGTCGTTGTGGCAGTGGGTCGACCAGACTACTTTGTCGCCGTTGGGCACGCTTTTAATGATGTTGCTGATACGTTCGTACCACACGGAAGGGATGGAGTAGCCGACAGTATCGGGAATATTGATGGTGGTTGCACCCGCTTCGATAACCGCCGTAAAGATTTTGGCGAGAAAGTCCAAATCCGAACGAACCGCATCTTCAGCGGAAAATTCCACATCGTCGGTGTATTCTTTGGCGATTTTCACCGCTTTGACCGCCGCATCAATCACCTGCTGCGGCTTCATTTTCAGTTTGTGCTCCATGTGGATGGGGCTGGTAGCGATAAAAGTATGGATGCGTTTTTTCGGAGCGGGGGAAACGGCTTCGCCTGCCTTACGCACATCGTTTTCAACGGCACGCGCCAACGAGCAGACTGTGGATTTGGTGATGATTTTGGCAATCGCATTGACCGATTCGAAATCGCCCGGGCTGGCGGCGGCAAAACCCGCCTCAATCACGTCCACGCCCATTTTCTCCAACTGGCGGGCAATGCGGATTTTCTCTTCTTTGGTCATGGATGCACCGGGCGACTGCTCGCCGTCGCGCATGGTGGTGTCGAAAATAATTACGCGGTTGGTCTGTGTCATTTCTGTTCTCTCCAGAGATTCGTTTTTTTGTAAAAAAGCATTCAAATCCAGCGGTCTGCCTTGCGCTTCCGCCAGCGCCGTCAGCTTTTGCAGTTGCACCAAGGGCAGCGACCCGCGCGTGCGCCATTTATAGATGGCGGCAGTCGTCGCGGCATTTTCGGGATCGTGCTGTTTCAACGCTTCGGCAAGTGCATTCACGCCGCCGAAATAAGCAACTAAGCGGTCAATGTCTAATTGCATGATGTTCCTTGTCCAAACTTTATCGAAATTATGGTTTGCTTTGGAAGGGAATTATACGCACTTTAGACAAAACGACAATCTATTTTTCTAAAAATACGGATTTACTTTTTAAATCCAGAATTATTTTATACATTTTGTCCATTTTTACTGATGAAAAATAATGTTTGTTACGAGAACCAATAAAGCAAGACTAATTAGGCGGCAACAAGCCGAATGTCAGACATCTGATAACAATACAATAAAATATAAAATCCTTATTTAAAATCAGTATATTAATCAAACCATTCCCTGCACCTTCTTTTCCATTCAAATTCAAACTATTACTCCCTAGCATCAGTACACCGCACCATATCAACATAAATCAAGTTTGGTTTCTTAAAATCTGTTTTAGAAGGATTCTGTACACTTTTTAAAAGCTTGACCACTTATCGCACCTACAGACTTCGGCGTCCTGTAATGCATAAGGACAAAGGAAGCAATGGTTAGCATCGACTTAAAAATTCACGGCACTTTATAGAACCTGAGCATGAGATGCGCAACACCATGGGTTGCAGAAAAATATAAGCATAAGCCCTGAAATCATAGGAACTTTTTGAATGAGCCGTATTCAAATGTCCGCAAAAAATGCCGTCTGAAACCTTCAGACGGCATTTTTATGTTTATCAACCGACCCGTATCATACATTATCCGAAGGAACCAAAATGGTACGGTTGCCGTTGTGTTCCGGTGCGGATACGATACCTGCCGCCTCCATTTGGTCAATCAGTCGCGCGGCACGGTTGTAGCCGATACGCAATGCCCGTTGAACACCTGAAATACTGGCTTTGCGTGTTTTTAAAACGACAGATACGGCCTCATCGTACATCGGGTCGGACTCACCTTCGCTGCTCCGGCCGATTCCCGGCAAATCGTCAGTCATACCGCTGCTCAAGATATCATCGATATACTCAGGCTCTCCAAACTGTTTCAAATATTCGACGACGCGGTGCACCTCATCATCGGAGGCAAATGCGCCGTGTACCCGTTGCGGGTAACCCGTACCGGGCGGCAGGAAAAGCATATCGCCTTGTCCGAGCAGGTTTTCTGCACCCATTTGGTCAAGAATCGTACGGCTGTCGATTTTGCTGGATACCTGGAAGGCAATGCGTGTCGGAATATTTGCCTTAATCAATCCAGTAATCACATCAACGCTGGGTCGTTGCGTGGCAAGGATTAGATGGATGCCGGCAGCACGGGCTTTTTGTGCGAGACGCGCAATCAATTCTTCGATTTTCTTGCCCGCCGTCATCATCAGGTCGGCAAACTCATCAACTACGACTACGATAAACGGTAGTTTTTCCAAAGGCTCGGGATCGTCGGGAGTCAGGCTGAACGGGTTGGCAATTTTCTCACCCCGTGCGGAAGACTCGGCAACTTTTTGGTTGAAACCGGCCAAGTTGCGCACACCTAAATGGCTCATCAGGCGGTAGCGTTTTTCCATTTCGTTGACACACCAGTTCAGCGCGTTTGCCGCCAGCTTCATATCGGTAACAACCGGCGCGAGAAGGTGGGGGATACCTTCGTAAATGCTCAATTCAAGCATTTTCGGATCAATCATAATCATGCGCACGTCTTCAGGCGTAGCCTTAAAGAGCATGGACAGAATCATCGCGTTGACACCTACCGATTTACCCGATCCGGTGGTACCTGCAACCAACAAATGCGGCGCTTTGCCTAAGTCGGTAACGACGGGCTGTCCGGTAATATCCTGACCAAGCGCGAGCGTGAGCTTGGATTTGGATTCGGTAAACGCAGGCGAATTGAAAATTTCGCTCAGACGTATCATTTGTCGCTTAGGATTGGGCAGCTCCAAGCCCATGCAGGTTTTGCCGGGTATGGTTTCAACAACGCGGATAGACGCAACACCGAGCGAACGCGCCAAATCTTTTTCCAGATTCAAAACGGAATTGCCGCGTACGCCGACATCCGGCTCGATTTCATAACGTGTAATGACAGGGCCGGAATATGAATCGACAACTTTAACCTTAACCCTGAACTCAGCCAGTTTTTCTTCAATGGTAATGCTGTTTTCAAGCAGCTCCTCTTCCGTCTGGGTTGCTTCAGGATCAAACAGCGGCGGTAAAAGCAGGTCGGTCGTCGGCAGGTGTTCGTTCGGCACATCATCCTCTGCGCCCTGCAATTCCGCCTCATCTATTTCAGGATAAGGTACCTGCTGGAAATCATGCTCTGACGGCATACCTGCAAACGGATACACCGAACGCCCTTCATGCTCGAAAACTTCGGTTTCCGATAGATATTCTCCGTTTTGCCCCTCTTCGGCACATTTTTCCCCTCCGTCCGGGCAGATATCGGCTTCCTCGTCTTGCCAATCCTCAATAATATCGCCGGCGAGACGAGCGTTTTCGGCAATAAGGCCGGCCTGTACACGCTCAAATCCGGCAGGCAGCTCATATGTACGGTTATAAATTTCCGTAACGGGCGGAGGCGGCGGGATATCGATTTCGGGTCTGGAAACTTCCGGCACCTCCGGAGGTTCGACTACCCATGCATCCGGTGCGGCAGGTTCTTCAATATAGATATCGGCAGTATCATCAGAAAGCAGGCCTTCACGTCCAATTGAAATCTCTTCCGCCGTGATACTTTCCAATTCAGACGGCATTTCGAAGTCCGACTTTACAATATGCTCCGGCTTATCTTGATTTTCCATTATCAAGCGTGAAATCCGCGCTTCTGCCGAAACGGTTGCCTTATTGGGTTCTTTCAAGTTTAAAGAAACACGGCGATGATTAATATTAGGGACGATGATGCCGTCTGAAGGAGACTGTTTCTGAGAAGTGCCTGAGTAGCTTGCCTCTGTCGGCTTCTTTACAAGACCTTCATGCTGGCGGAACGGCATGTTCCGTACGTCTTCGGCTTTAATCTCAACAGGAGGGGATGGGTGTTTTTTTTCAAAATACGGTTCGAACGCATAATCCGCAGGTTCGGCTAATGCTTTCTTACCTTCGTCGAAGAAACGGGAACGTGTGCGTTGAAGCACGGGATCGTCCAAACCGATAATAGGCAGCCCTTCCATCGGTTTCTCGGAAACGCGGACTTTAGAACCCAATTCATCATTTTTTTCAAATGTATCGATATAACTGATTTGCCCTTCTTTTTCGGCGGCATTGTTTAAAGAACGGGTCGCCTCCTCCAAAGTAATTTCTTTCAAAGCCGGACGCACGGGCATAATGATGCCTTCAGACGGCATGGGATTTTCACCCTCCTCCCGATTGGAAGGAATGCATCGGTTACCGATTACCGCAGATGAAATATCCTCCGCATTAACAGCCTCATCCCCCTCATCTTCCTCCATTGCCTTGTCCGCATATCCGGAAGATGCCGCCGCAGCTTCCGAATCAGACGAAGCAGGCTTATCAGGTTCGGACTCATGTGCCAGATAATTCCGGCAAAAACGGACAATATTAGCGGAAAGCCAGCATACCGCCGCTTTGACCGCATGAAAAATCATCAGGCCAAGCTCGAGAAAATTAGGCATCCTGTCTTGGGTTTCAGGTAATTCCGCCTGTTGTCCCCCTTTATTTTCCTGCCATTCAGAAACTTCACGCACCCATTCCCGTTCGGACTGTGCTCGGATAAAAAACAAACCCGCAATAGCAAGCAACAAAATAATGATCAGAACTATCCAAAACATATGCAGTTTCCCGCAAAACAAACGATTAAATGGGTATATTTTAACGTGTTTCCATTGCAAACAAAACAACCTGACCGACAATTCGGTCAAAATCATTACAGCTTTCTGTTTGCCACAGGCAGCACTATAATAGACGCCCTCTTATTCATCTTTACGGTATTGGCATGATTTTCCAAACAGTCTGGTTTTCAGATATGCTGCTGGGGGCTTCATGGATTGCACTCATCCTCCTATTGGCAGCTTCCGGACCGTCCGCATACCGTTCGCTTGTCCGCTACCGTTCCGCCGTACCGCTCTGTATCGTTATTTTTTCTGCGGCATGGAGTTTGAACACCGCTGCCGGAGGCGGACAACTTGCCCAAATGAGCTATCACCTGCTCGCCGTCAACCTGGTCGCTCTGATGGTGGATACCTCTGCCTCCCTTTGGCTTGCCTCGATTCTAATGCTTCCATACTGCCTGCTGTTTGCCGGCTCTTCCGGTGCGTATCCTGCAAACGTATTGGTTCTGATTTTGCCCGCACTTGTCGTCAACCGCCTGTCTCGTATGCTGGTCGACCGCCTGCCGCCCAATATTTTTGTCTTTATCTTCCTCAACGGATTTTTGTCTGCCGCTGCCGGCATATTGCTGACGGGCATTATCGTGGTTGCCGTTTTAGACGGCATCCATGCGTTCGGGCAGGATGTTTTATGGACTGCCGCCCTGCCTGTATTCATCTTGATTGCATGGGCGGAAGCTTTTCTCAGCGGCATAGCCACCGCCATTTTCGTGGCATTGAAACCCCATTGGATCAATACTTTCGATGACAACCGGTATTTAAAGTCCGACCGCAGCATCTGGCAATAATCTTTCAGATGGCATGGATACGCATAATATGTTCCCCCACATCCTTCCCCTCTTCATTGGAGCAGCATTCGGAGCAACTGCGCGTTGGCTGCTCAACCTCGCCGTTCCCGCATCAATACCTCCGGCCACAGGCAACCTGTTTGCCAACTGGATAGGCGCTTTTCTTATCGGAATCTTTGCCGAAACCGTCAACCACCCGCAATGGAAGCTGCTGCTGATTACCGGTTTTCTCGGCAGCCTGACCACGCTTTCCGGATTTTCGCTGGAAACCGTAACCCTGCTCCAATCGAATCGTCCTGCTTCAGCACTTGCCAATATTTTCCTGCACACGGCAGGTTCGCTGCTGCTGACTTGGCTCGGGCTGAAGATAGGGACGGCAGTCAAATAATCGAAAAAATTGCTTCCTTTGGTTTTGACATAATCTATAAATTGGCTTCGCTTGTTTAAATACTGCCTGTGCCAATTATAGTGGATTAAATTTAAATCAGGACAAGGCGACGAAGCCGCAGACAGTACAAATAGTACGGCAAGGCGAGGCAACGCCGTACTGGTTTAAATTTAATCCACTATACCATTCTCAAATTCAAATTAAGCTTTTAGGTCTATAACAAAGAAAAAGCCTTGGTAGGATAAACCTACCAAGGCTTTTTATTAAAAAAAACGCTCTATTACTGTGCCTAAAAATGCAAAAAAAGTAACCATCATAACCCTTTTGCCAAAATCAATATCATCATCCGATGAATGAATTGACGGTATATAAGAAAGAGCTAATAAACTCATAAACCAGTAAAAAAAAACCAGTAACAAAGATATTCATTATTAACCATTCTTAAAAATTATCAGGTTCTTTTGGGTAATTATCATCCCCTTTTCTCTCTTATTACTAAAGCACGAATGACTTTAAAGGACGCGCCCAGAGACAAGCCGAAAAGATATATCCCATCCGCCAAACAAACTGCCCGCCGATCTACTCCGGCGGGCAGTTCCAACATCCTGTCAATCCTTCATCAGCCAGTATTGCAAACCGATTAATGTTTTACCGTCTTTAATTTCATCGTTTGCCAATGCCTGACGGACTTCCTCCTTCGACATCAAGACGGCTTCCGTTATTTCATCTTCATCATTAGAAAGCGTACTGCCCAAACGCACACCTTCCGCTTCGAATAGATACATTTTTTCGTTGCAAAAACCGACCGCCGTATAAAAACTGTAAAGCAGGCGTACGCTGTCAGCGGTATAAGGCGTTTCTTCAGCCAGTTCTCGTAAAGCGCATGCCGCCATATCTTCACCCGCCATATCGAATTTGCCGGCAGGCAGCTCTAAAGTTGCCTGATTTGCCGCATAACGCCACTGCCGTACCAAAACCACTTTCCCCTCGTCCGTAACCGCCAAGACACATGCCGCACCTGGATGACGGATGACGATACGCTGCCCTTCGTTACCGTTGGGTAGTCTGACCTTATCCTTGCTGATACTGACAAATTCACCTTCGTACAGGGTTTCCCCGCTTAGTTTCACTTCCCTTAAATCCACTGTATTTCCTTTCTATTTCCAGCCTGCAACTCAATCTTTATCTTTACCGCGTTCGATTTCTACGCCGACTTCCCTTACACCCGGCAAAATACCCGGCTTAACGATTTTTACGCGTACCCATACCGCACCGAAACATCCCAAAACCCAATCCGCAATATATTCGGCCAAAGCCTCTAAAAGCAGGAAGTCCTGTTCTTTCAGCTGTCGGCGCAATGTTTCGCACACTTCGGCATAGTGTACCGTATTGCCTATATCGTCGTCCGCAGCCACTTTTTCAGGGACGCCGATATCCAAATCAATTATTAACGGCTGCAAATGTTCACGTTCCCAACCGTACACGCCGATAAGTGTTTCCGCCCTCATCCCGTGCAAAAAGATTTTATCCATAATCCGACCCGTTTTTTGCTAAAATAACCGCACCATTCTAAGTAAAGTACCGCAAATGTTCAATATACAGACTATTGCCGTTGCCGTTTCCTATTTGATCGGTTCACTCTCTTTCGCCATTATCGTCTCCAAGTATTACGGCATGGACGATCCGCGCACCTACGGCTCCGGCAATCCCGGTGCAACCAATGTTTTACGCAGCGGCAAAAAAAAGGCAGCTGCACTGACACTGTTGGGAGACGCTGCCAAAGGTTTGGCCGCCGTCCTCCTCGCGCGTATGCTTCAAGAACCGCTCGGCTTATCCGAAACGACGGTTGCCGCCGTTGCACTGGCCGCACTGATCGGACATATGTGGCCGGTATTTTTCGGATTTAAAGGCGGCAAAGGTGTGGCAACGGCATTGGGCGTGCTTCTGGCACTCTCTCCCGCAACCGCCTTTACCTGTGCGTTGATTTGGCTTGTTATGGCATTCGGCTTCAAAGTATCCTCTCTTGCCGCATTAACCGCCACAATCGCCGCCCCCCTTGCCGCACTGTTTTTTATGCCGCATACTTCTTGGATTTTCGCAACCCTCGCAATCGCCATATTGGTGTTACTCCGCCATAAGAGCAACATCCTCAACCTGATTAAAGGCAAAGAAAGCAAAATCGGCAGCAGCCGCTGATTTCCCATCCATCCCTGTTTATGCCGTCTGAACCACCGCTTCAGACGGCATCCGAATATCCCCCGCCGTTTTATTGACCATGCTCAGTTACAGACACGCATTCCACGCCGGCAACCATGCCGACATGCTCAAACATTTCACACTTTTCCTCGTCCTGCAATATTTCAACAAAAAAGACAAAACCTATTGGTATATTGATACGCACGGCGGTGCAGGTTTGTACGACCTTGGCAGCAGCGAAGCGCAGAAAGTCGGTGAATACCGCCAAGGCATCAGCCTGATTCGACAGGCGCAAAACCTGCCTGCCGAACTGTCTGACTTTGCCTTGCACATACAAAAAATCCTGCCCTCATCCGAACTTTACTGCGGCTCTCCGTGGCTGGCACAGTCTATGACCCGTGCGACCGACAAACTCCGACTGTTCGAATTGCATCCTGCCGATTTCATCCGTCTGCAGAACAATATGAACGAAGTAGGCTTGGGCAAACGCGGACAAATATTGCGCGAAGACGGTTACAAAGGACTGATTTCCCTGCTGCCGCCCCCGCCGCGCCGTGCCGCCGTCCTCATCGACCCGCCCTATGAGGAAAAACAAGACTACCGGCGCGTGACGGATACGCTCAAAACCGCACTGAAACGTTTTGAGTCCGGCTGCTATTTGGTTTGGTATCCCTGTTTAAGCCGCGAAGAAAGCCGGAAACTGCCCGAAGAACTGAAAAAACTTCTGCCCGACAACTATCTTCATACCGAGCTCCACGTGCATACCCCGAAAACCGACGGTTTCGGCATGCACGGCAGCGGAATGTTCGTGATTAATCCCCCTTACCTTTTAGCCGAGCAATTGGCGGCAAATCTCCCCGCCCTGACACGGCTGCTCGCGCAAGACGAAGGCGCGCACTATCTTTTGGACAGCAAAATCCGCTGACTCTAAATGCCGTCCGAACCACCTTTCAGACGGCATCTTCCATCAAACAAACAAAACCGGACGATACGTTGACCATATCGTCCGGTTCTGCATAAAACCAGTATTCAAAAATCAGAACACGCTTTTCAACACTCCGACCGTGCCGACCACACCGTTCAGCAGCATCAGACCGCCGGCAGCCGTACCCATACCCTGACGAAGCGCATCATTTTTATTAGCACGTTTTTCACGTTCCAAAGCCAACTCTTCAGAAACATTTTGACGTTGGCGTCGATGCTGAGCCAATTCCGCACGGCTGATCTGAGCTTCTGCGCGGTTACGTCCTGCTTTGATTGCGGCCGAATCGTCGCCAATGGCATAGTTGCCTACGGAATTTTCAGAAGCACAAGCAGCAAGCAAAACGGCACACATAGCAACAACGGAAATATTTTTCAAGTTTTTCATACCTGTCCTATTATCTCAAAATAAAGGAAAAAACTAATCTAACTGGCGTATTATCGGATGAAGTAAATATTGGGTGAATTTTCGTTTACCTTTTTGATGGCAGCTGCCGCATCCATCATTTCTTCCCGATGTTCTTTACGGTATTCAGCTCGCTCGGCACGCTCGCTTGCCTGAATAGCGCGACTTCTCGCCTGCATTTCCGCAGCAGATTCTTGAGGTACAAAACGGCGGTCTGCGTAAGTACATGCCGTCATCAACATCGCAGCTGCCGATAATAAAATCAATTTCTTCATTTTACTAGCCACCTATATTTAAATTCATAAATCATTTAATAATGATATATAATGTTAATATATTACATATATGAGGTCAATATTATTTAAAAATAAATTTGGCATTTTGTACTTCCTGGTCCGCATACCGCGTTCCGACTTGCCCCATGCCGTTTTTTTACACTACAATCCCCTAGACCATCCTGCAAAACGCACCAAAGGAATACGCCGCAATAACCTGCCGCCTTTCAGACGGCATAAACTTTTCCGAGACGAGCAAACCATGAACACACTGATCCGATTCCTCCCCGAACACCTGCAACAAAACCAGCTGCCCGAATCACTCGGCGGCGTTTTACTGTCTGTCGTTTCCGCCTGTACCGAAATCAACGCCAAAGTCCGCCTGGGTGCACTTGCCGGCGTATTGGGCATGGCAGGTACGGGCAATATTCAGGGCGAAGACCAGAAAAAACTGGATGTTATCGCCAACAACATCATGATTGACGCACTCAAAGCCAATCCTGCCGTTGCCGGGCTCGCAAGCGAGGAAGAAGATACATTCGTAAACGCCGATGAAAACGGATGCTATCTCGTTCTCTTCGATCCTTTAGACGGCTCGTCCAACATCGATATCAATATCTCCGTCGGTACCATTTTCTCCATCCTTGAAAAACCTGAAGGAGAATTGAAAACCGAATCCTTCTTACAAGCCGGCAGATGCCAGCTTGCCGCAGGCTATGTCCTCTACGGGCCTCAAACCCAGCTCGTGTTCACATTCGGGCACGGCGTATATATGTTCACACTCAATGCCGAAAACGAATTTGTGCTGACCAAAGAAAACCCGAAAGTACCGGAAAGCACCAAAGAATTCGCCATCAACATGTCCAACCGCCGCCATTGGTTTCCTCCCGTACAACAATACATAGACGAGCTCTTGGCAGGCGAAACCGGTACGCGCGGAAAAAACTACAATATGCGCTGGGTAGCCAGTATGGTTGCCGAAATCCACCGCATACTGATGCGCGGCGGCGTGTTCATGTATCCGCAAGACAAACGCGACCCTGCCAAACCTGGCAAACTGCGCCTGATGTACGAAGCCAACCCTATGAGCCTGATACTTGAACAAGCCGGCGCGTCGGCAAGCAATACACATCAGGACATGCTCGACATACGCCCGGAAAACCTGCACCAGCGCGTCGCCGTTGTCATGGGCAGCAGTGAAGAAGTGGATTACCTCAACCGTCTGCATTCAAAATAGGCAGAGGCCGTACTGATTTTGGCATCGGAGGCAGCGTGAATCCGATACTGCCGCCGATATTTCAAGCATACCCCGGAAAGATAGAAAACTGTCTTTCCGAACGATAAAAATGCCGTCTGAAAAATTTTCAGACGGCATTTTAAAAATTAAAGCTCAAATTTATTTGCCTGCCACTTTTTGCAGGATGGCGTACAGTTCGTCTTTCAATTTCAATTTGGCTTTTTTCAGTTCCTCAATCGCTTCTGCACCGCTGGTAATCGGATTATTGACCAAACCGGTAATTTTGTCGTCCAGCTCGTTGTGCTCGTCAAACAGACGTGCGAAGTGGGAATCTTCCTGTTTCAACTTGGAAATCAAATCACGGTATTCTGGGAACATATTGCTCTCCTCTCTTCATTAACGGGTTAAAAAGCAAACTGAATCTTTACATCGATTATAACAAAGATAATATTTTTATCCAGTATTTTATTGGATGCGGCAAAATTTTCTTTTAACACCGCCGTCCGGTTGATAAAACCGTTGACAATATCACGCTTTACGCATAAATTTTCAGCCCTTATACCCTGATTACACAAAGGAGCCGAGAACATGTTTTCAAAAAGCGTTACCCTCACACAATATGACCCCGATTTGGCAGCAGCCATTGCCCAAGAAGACAAGCGCCAGCAAGACCACGTCGAGCTGATCGCCTCTGAAAACTACGTCAGCTGCGCTGTTATGGAAGCCCAAGGTTCGCAATTGACCAACAAATACGCTGAAGGCTATCCCGGCAAACGCTACTACGGCGGCTGCGAATACGTCGATATTGTCGAACAATTAGCGATTGACCGAGTAAAAGAACTGTTTGGCGCCGCCTATGCCAACGTTCAACCGCACTCCGGCTCCCAAGCCAACCAAGCCGTGTACGCTTCTGTTTTGAAACCGGGCGACACCATTTTGGGCATGTCTCTGGCACACGGCGGCCACTTGACCCACGGTGCAAGCGTTAATATCTCAGGCAAGCTCTACAACGCCATTACTTATGGTTTGGATGAAAACGAAGTGCTCGATTATGCTGAAGTAGAACGCTTGGCTCTTGAACACAAACCTAAAATGATTGTGGCCGGTGCATCTGCCTACGCGTTGCAAATCGACTGGGCAAAATTCCGCGAAATCGCCGATAAAGTCGGCGCATACCTCTTTGTCGACATGGCGCACTATGCCGGACTGATTGCCGGCGGCGAATATCCTAACCCCGTGCCATTCTGCGACTTCGTAACCACCACCACCCACAAAACCCTGCGCGGCCCTCGCGGCGGTGTGATTTTGTGCCGCGACAACACGCATGAAAAAGCGTTGAACTCTTCCATCTTTCCAAGCCTGCAAGGCGGCCCGCTGATGCACGTCATCGCCGCTAAAGCCGTTGCGTTCAAAGAAGCCCTGCAACCCGAATTCAAACAATACGCGAAACAGGTGAAAATCAATGCTGCCGCCATGGCGGAAGAATTGGTCAAACGCGGTTTGCGCATCGTTTCCGGCCGTACCGAAAGCCACGTTTTCCTCGTTGACCTGCAACCGATGAAAATCACCGGTAAAGCTGCCGAAGCCGCTTTGGGCAAAGCTCATATCACCGTCAACAAAAACGCCATCCCGAATGATCCGGAAAAACCATTCGTGACTTCCGGCATCCGCATCGGCTCCGCCGCCATGACCACACGCGGCTTTAACGAAGCCGACGCACGCGTATTGGCAAACCTGGTTGCCGACGTATTGGCCAACCCTGATGACGAAGCCAACCTTGCCAAAGTCCGCGAACAAATTACCGAGCTATGTAACAAATACCCCGTTTACGGTGCGTAAACTTTTTTAAAAACAAATGCCGTCTGAAAATTTCAGACGGCATTTTTCCAATCGGTTAAAATACGCGGTCTGTCTTTTTAGGAAATGCACCGTGGTTGCATCTGCCATCGACTTCATCCTCCATATCGACCAACACCTGCTTGCGCTGTCGGCGCAATACGGCATTTGGATTTACGCCATTTTATTTACTATTGTGTTCTGCGAAACCGGCCTGATTGTTACGCCCTTCCTGCCCGGCGATTCGCTGCTGTTTGCCGCCGGCGGGATTGCCGCACTAGGAGGTATGGATATTCATCTGATGGTTATGCTGCTATTTGCCGCCGCCATACTCGGCGACGCCCTCAATTTTACCGTCGGTAAGTATTTCGGCGGCAGGCTGTTCGCCAACCCCGATTCTAAAATCTTCCGACGCGAATATCTCGATAAAACCCACCGTTTTTACGAAAAACACGGTGGAAAAACCATCATCATTGCCCGTTTTGTACCTATCGTCCGCACCTTTGCCCCCTTTGTTGCCGGCATGGGCAAAATGCATTATGCAAAATTTATCCGCTATAACATCATCGGCGGCTTCTTGTGGGTTATCCTGTTTTCTTATGCAGGCTATTTCTTTGCCAACTTCCCCGTCGTAAAAAACAATCTGGGCTTGGTGATGGGCGGCATCATTATTATTTCTATCCTGCCGGGTGCGGTTGAAATTGCCCGCGCCAAACTTGCGGTAAAATCCAAACGGTAACTGTTGAGAATTTGTATCATGAATATATTATCCGTAGAAAACGCTTCCTTTGCCGTCGGCCATGTCGCCTTGCTCGACAAAACTTCTTTTCAACTCGATAGTGGCGAGAAAATCGGTTTAATCGGCCGTAATGGTGCGGGTAAGTCTTCGTTTCTGAAAATTCTCGCCGGCGTGCAAAAGCTCGACGACGGGCAGATTATCGTTCAAAACAACCTCAAAATCGTTTATGTGCCGCAGGAGTCCTTTTTTGATAAGGACGCAACCGTATTTGATACCGTTGCCGAAGGTTTGGGCGAAATTCGCGATTTATTGCGCCGTTATCATCATGTCAGCCATGATTTGGAAAATGGTTCGAGTGAGGTCTTATTGAAAGAGCTTAACGAATTGCAACTTGAAATCGAAGCGAAGGACGGCTGGAAACTGGATGCGGCAGTAAAGCAGACTTTGGGCGAACTCGGTTTGCCGGAAAACGAAAAAATCGGCAACCTCTCCGGTGGGCAGAAAAAACGCGTCGCCTTGGCGCAGGCTTGGGTGCAAAAGCCCGACGTATTGCTGCTAGACGAACCGACCAACCATTTGGACATCGACGCGATTATCTGGCTGGAAAACCTGCTCAAAGCGTTTGAAGGCAGCCTGGTTGTGATTACCCACGACCGCCGTTTTTTGGACAATATCGCCACGCGCATCGTCGAACTCGACCGCGGCATTCTGCGCTCCTATCCCGGCTCGTTCTCCAAATATAGCGAGAAAAAAGCGCAAGAGTTGGCAGTCGAGGCGGAACATAACCGCCTGTTTGACAAATTCCACGCGCAGGAAGAAGCGTGGATACGCAAAGGCATCGAAGCGCGCCGCACCCGCAACGAAGGCCGCGTGCGCCGTTTGGAAGAACTGCGCCGCCAGCGTGCCGAACGCCGCAACGTACAAGGGCAGGTTAACTTCAAGCTCGACAGCGGCGAAAAAAGCGGCAAAATTATCGCCGAGCTGGAACACGCTTCGTTTGCCTATGGCGACAAAGTTATCATGGATAAATTCTCCGCCATTTTGCAGCGCGGCGACAAAATCGGCTTAATCGGTCCAAACGGCATCGGCAAAACCACCTTCCTCAAGCTGATTTTGGGCGAATTGCAGCCAACCTACGGCAGAATCCGTATCGGCAGTAAGCAGGAAGTCGCCTATTTCGACCAGTTCCGCAGCGCGTTGAACGAAAATGACACCGTGTTTTACACGCTCGGACAGGGCAATGATTACGTTGAAGTCGGCGGTAAGAAAAAGCATGTGATGAGCTATTTGGAAGATTTCCTGTTCCATCCAGCCCGTGCACAAAGCCCCGTTTCATCACTCTCCGGCGGCGAACGCAACCGCCTCCTGCTGGCAAAACTCTTTACCCGTCCTGCTAATATTTTGGTCTTGGACGAACCGACCAACGACTTGGACATCGACACCCAAGAGCTGCTCGAAGACCTGCTGCGCGATTACCAAGGTACGGTATTCCTCGTCTCGCACGACCGTATGTTCCTTGATAACGTGATTACCCAAAGCATTGTTTTCGAAGGACAAGGCCGTCTGAAAGAATACATCGGCGGCTATCAGGACTATATCGACGCAAAATCACGCGAAGAGAAAATTCAGACGGCATCCGCACCCAAAGCATCCGATGCCGAACCGGTGAAAGAAAAACCCAAAGCCAACCGCACGGTCAAACTGTCCTACAAAGAGCAGCGCGAACTCGATGCCCTGCCCGACGAAATCGCCGCTTTGGAAACCGAACAGGCTGAAATCAATACCCAACTTTCCGATCCTGAAATTTTCAAAGATTACGAAAAAGCAGGTACATTGCAAAACCGCGCCGAAGAAATCGAAATGCTGCTTTTGGAAAAGCTGGAACGCTGGGAGCTGCTGGAAACCAAACAGAACGGCAATGCCGTCTGAAATCAAATAGGAAGAAAAAAATGTTCAAACGACCTGAAGAAATCATCGTCCTGATACTTGCCGTCCTCTGGATTGCCGGTACGTATTTTCTCGCCGCCCTTTTTGGAGCGGATGCTTATACCGTATTAAAAATCACTGCCCTTACCCTGCTTTGGTCTGCCGCATCATTCCTCCTTTGGCAAAAAAACCTCAGCCGGCATATCTGGCCGCTGCTGCTCGGCTGCCTGACTGCCTGTTGGTGGCCGTATCTGAATCAATCGGTCGCACCCGGTTCTTTACCTTGGTATGCATCATGGACGTTCAAAACCATCTTAGCCCTGATTCCCGTAACCGCAGGTTATCTGTTTAAATGGAAACAATACCGGCAGCGCAAAACAAAGCCGTAAGCTCGTCTTTTTTCAGACGGCATCTTCGGTCAGACTGTCAACAATCCCGATAAAATGCTATACTCGCACCCCTTATCATGCCGTCTGAAACCGCCTTTTGGGAAAGCAGAAATGATCAGCAAACAAGAATACCAAGCCCAAGCCGCCCAAGGCTACAACCGCATCCCGCTCGTGCAAGAACTCCTTGCCGACTTGGATACTCCGCTTTCCCTCTATCTCAAACTCGCCAACCGCCCCTATACCTACCTACTCGAATCCGTTGTCGGCGGCGAACGTTTCGGCCGCTATTCCTTTATCGGCCTGCCTTGCAGCCACTATCTCAAAGCCAGCGGCAAACACGTTGATGTTTACCAAAACGGCGAGATCGTCGAGCAACACGACGACAATCCGCTGCCCTTTATCGAAGCCTTCCACAACCGCTTCAAAACGCCCGAAATCCCAAGCCTGCCGCGCTTTACCGGCGGACTGGTCGGCTACTTCGGTTACGAAACCATCTACAATTTCGAACACTTCGCCCACCGCCTGAAAAACAGCGCCAAAGCCGACACGCTCGGCACGCCCGACATCTTGCTGATGCTGTCGCAAGAGTTGGCGGTTATCGACAATTTAAGCGGTAAAATCCACCTCATCGTTTACGCCGATCCCTCGCAGCCCGACGGCTACGAACGCGCCCGCGAACGCCTCGAAGACATCCGCACCCAGTTGCGCCAAAGCTGCGCCATCCCGCTCTCGCTCGGCAGCAAACACACTGAAGCCGTCAGCGAGTTCGGCGAAGAGCCGTTCAAAGCCTGCGTCCACAAAATCAAAGACTACATCTTCGCAGGCGACTGCATGCAGGTCGTCCCCAGCCAGCGCATGAGCATGAAATTTACCGACAATCCGCTCGCCCTCTACCGCGCCCTGCGCACATTAAACCCATCGCCGTATATGTTCTACTACAATTTCGGCGATTTCCACATCGTCGGTTCCTCGCCTGAAATCCTCGTCCGCCGCGAACGCGACGACGTCATCGTCCGCCCCATCGCCGGCACGCGCTTGCGCGGCAAAACCCCCGCCGAAGACCTTGCCAACGAGCAAGATTTATTAAGCGACGCCAAAGAAATCGCCGAACACGTCATGCTTATCGATTTAGGACGCAACGACGTCGGCCGCATCAGCAAAACAGGCGAAGTTAAAGTAACCGACAAAATGGTGATTGAAAAATACTCCCATGTGATGCACATCGTTTCCAACGTCGAAGGCCGTCTGAAAGAGGACGTTACCAACATGGACATCCTCGCCGCTACCTTCCCCGCCGGCACACTTTCAGGTGCACCCAAAGTCCGCGCCATGGAAATCATCGAAGAAGTCGAACCGAGCAAACGCGGCATCTACGGCGGCGCCGTCGGCGTATGGGGTTTCAACAACGACATGGATTTAGCAATTGCCATCCGCACCGCCGTAGTGAAAAACAACACGCTATACGTCCAAAGCGGCGCAGGCATCGTCGCCGACTCCGACCCGACCTCCGAATGGCAGGAAACGCAGAATAAAGCCCGAGCAGTGGTTCGGGCAGCGCAGATGGTGCAGGAAGGGTTGGATAGGTAAACTTGGCGTTTTTAGACAGCCTTTAAGGAATCAACAGGCCGTCTGAAAATCCAAACAATAAGCAGCAATCGTTTGATTAAAACAACTACCTTTACCGCGTCATTCCCACGCAAGCGGGAATCCAGAAATTTGAAATGACGGGAATCTCTAAATATTTCTGAAAGATTGAGACCTAAATTCCCGCCTGCAAAGGAATGACGGATTAACGGTTTCAGACAACCTGAAATAAACAGTAGAACACAGACAAATTAAACCGCTATGAATAAATCCCCCATCCTCCCTCCTGCTACTCTCGGCATCCTCGGCGGCGGCCAATTAGGCAGAATGTTTACCGTTGCCGCCAAAACCATGGGCTACAAAGTAACCGTTCTCGACCCCGATCCGAACGCGCCGGCGGCGGAATTTGCCGACCGCCATTTGTGCGCGTCGTTTAACGACCAAGCCGCGTTGGACGAATTGGCAAAATGCGCGGCGGTTACCACTGAATTTGAAAACGTCAATGCCGACGCGATGCGCTTTTTGGCAAAACATACCAACGTTTCCCCCAGCGGCGACTGCGTTGCTATCGCGCAAAACCGTATTGAGGAAAAAGCGTGGATACGCAAAGCGGGATTGCAAACCGCGCCGTATCAAGCGATTTGCTGTTCAGACGACATCAGAGAAGTAAGCGCGCAATTTTTGCCCGGCATCCTGAAAACGGCTACGTTGGGCTACGACGGCAAAGGTCAAATCCGCGTCAAAACGGTGGATGAACTCAAAGCTGCGTTTGCCGAACACGGCGGCGTAGATTGCGTTCTGGAAAAAATGGTGGATTTGCGCGGCGAAATTTCCGTTATCGTATGCCGTCTGAACAATGACAACGTGCAAACTTTCGACCCCGCCGAAAACATCCACGAAAACGGCATCTTGGCTTATTCCATCGTCCCTGCGCGGCTGAGTGCCGACGTGCAGCAACAGGCGCGGCAGATGGCGCAACGCTTAGCGGACGAATTAGATTATGTCGGCGTGTTGGCAGTGGAAATGTTCGTCGTCGGCAATACACATGAATTAGTCGTCAACGAAATCGCCCCGCGCCCGCACAATTCCGGACACCATACGATAGATGCCTGCGCGGCAGACCAGTTCCAGCAGCAGGTACGCATTATGTGTAACCTGCCGCCTGCCGATACCAAATTACTGAGCTCTTGCTGTATGGCGAATATTTTGGGCGACGTTTGGCAGGAAGACGGCAGCGAACCCGAATGGCTGACGCTGCAAAGCAACCCGAATGCACATCTGCATCTTTACGGCAAAAAAGCCGCGCGGAAAGGTCGGAAAATGGGGCATTTCACCATGTTGGGAACTGACTCCGACTCCGTATTCCGGCAAACAAAAATCCTACACCAGTCTTTATAATCGGAACGCCGGCAGTCTAAGTCTGCCGGCAATCCATACGCCAACCTTGCTAATATACCGCCATGAGCCTGTTGACACTGTTACGCCCCGCTACCGTACAAGACTGCAACGATATCTTCAACGTCCACCTGCACTCTGTCCAATACACCTGCATCCGCAGCTACAACGAACAGGCCCTGCAAGTATGGGAAGGCCTGCTCAATACAGACAGCTACCTACCGACCATTTCAGATCCCGATAAAGCACTTTGGGTCGCAGAATATAAAGGCAACATTCAAGGCTTTTTCCAAATCGACTGTCGCGAAGCGCAGCTTGACGCACTTTACGTCCACCCCTTGTTCCACAATCTGGGGCTGGGTACTTCGCTGCTTTATCAGGCAGAAACCATTGCCCGCCAGTCCGGTCTGAGTTTCCTAAAACTCTATGCCTCGCTCAACTCCATCCCGTTCTACCTCATCAACCGCTACGAATCACTCGGTTCCGCAATATTACAGCTTGACTCAAGCATCAAAATCAAATGCGAACTGATGCGGAAACACCTCTGACTACTCCTTATAACCAAAACTGATAATCTTCAAATCAAACATTATTTCCACAAACACCAATAGCCGTATAGAGTTGCCGTATCCACTAACCGACAGGATACGCACATGAAAACCTACGCACCGGCACTCTATACCGCAGCCCTGCTCACCGCATGCAGCCCCTCTGCAAACCCAGATAATCCGTCAGGGCAAAATATCCCGGCAAATACCGAATCCGACGGTAAAACCATCGCCCTGCTCAATGCCTCATACGATGTAGCACGGGATTTCTACAAAGAATACAACCCATTATTTATCAAAGAATACCAATCCAAACATCCCGGCACATCCGTCAGCATCCAACAGTCCCACGGGGGTTCCAGCAAACAGGCATTATCCGTAGCCAACGGCCTTCAAGCCGATGTCGTCACCATGAACCAATCCTCCGATATCGACCTACTCGAAAAAAAAGGATTGGTACAAAAAGGCTGGAAACAAGCCCTCCCAGACCATGCCGCCCCCTACACCAGCACCATGGTTTTCCTTGTCCGAAAAAGTAATCCGAAACAAATCCACGACTGGAACGACCTTGCCAAAAACGGTGTTAAAATCGTCATCGCCAATCCCAAAACCACAGGCAACGGACGCTATGCATTCCTCGGCGCGTACGGCTACGGCTTGAAAGCAACCAACGGCAACGAACAGGAAACCCAAAAACTCGTTGCAGCCATTCTCAAAAACACCCCCATTTTTGAAAACGGGGGACGAGCCGCCACCACCACCTTCACTCAACGAAACATCGGCGACGTACTCATCACTTTTGAAAACGAAGCCAACTACGTCAGCAAAAAACTGACAAAAGGACAATTCGAGATTGTTTATCCCAGCTACACCATTTCCGCCGAAAGCCCCGTTGCCGTCGTAAACAGCGTCGTCGGAAAAAAAGGCACGCAAGAAGCCGCCCAATCCTATCTCGAATACCTTTGGAGCGAACCGGCGCAAGAACTCGCCGCATCGCTCTACCTGCGCCCGCGTAACGCCGAAGTATTGGCACGGCACAAAGCCAACTTCCCAGACTTAGACACCTTCTCTCCCGAAGAAAAATTCGGCGGCTGGGAAAAAATCATGAAAACCTACTTCGCCGACGGCGGCATGCTCGACCAATTAATCGCCAAAAAATAAACATCATACCGCCCAAACCGCCTGATGCCGTCTGAACCACTTTCAGACGGCATCGTCCAAACCCCCGCAAGCCCATCCTGGCAAGCCCAAACAAATTCCCCTACAATCACATTTTCAAGCCAAAATAACGACAAAACAAATAACAGGAAAAAACATGAATACCGACTTCCAAAACATCCTCAAACAACTGGGCAAACAGGCCAAAAAAGAAGCGGCAGAAAAACAGGAAGCCAAAAAAAACAAGCAAAAACAAGAACAGGATTTGGATTTTTCACAAGCAGTCGGACAAGTCTCCCCATTAAAAAACCGGCAACAATATTATGCACCGCCCGACAAAACCCCCATCAAAGTCCGTCCTAAAGATACCCGCACCGAAGAAGAAAACTATTTCTACATCGGCAGCACATACAATGAACCGCCCGCCAGCTTCAGCAAAAACGGACAGGGAAAAAACGACATTCAACGCCTGAAAAACGGATACTATCCCGTTGTTACCGATGTCGACCTACACGGCTACAACCAAGAAGAAGCCCAAAAAGTCCTCAACGAATTCATCGAGTTCACCCAAAAACGCGGTGTATGCGGAGAAATCATCCACGGCAGCGGATTAGGTTCCAAAGGCTATACACCCGTACTCAAAAACATGACCCGCAACTGGCTGATGCAGCACCCTGAGGTACTTGCCTATGTCGAACCGCGGGAAGGCAACGACGGCTGCGTCCGCATCCTGCTCAAACGCAAATCAAGGCAGCAAGACTGACAAATTTCTCCAACAGGCTTGGCAGCACCTCACAATATCCGTATAATTTGCAAACCATTTCTGGGGGCGACCTTGGTTTCGACGGGGGTTGCGAAGCAGATGCGGGCATACCGGGGTCTCAGATTCCCGTAAAACACTGAATTCAAATAGTCGCAAACGACGAAACTTACGCTTTAGCCGCTTAAGGCTAGCCGTTGCAGCAGTTGGTCAATGGGCTGTGTGGCGAAAGCCACTGCAACGTCATTTTACATTGACTGGTTTCCTGCCGGGTTACTTGGCAAGAAATGAGACTTAAGGTAACTGGTTCCCTGAAGGCCTGTCGGTCGGCATGACGGGGATAAGATTCCAAATAGATACGACTAAGTATGTAGAACGCTTTGTAGAGGACTTTCGGACGGGGGTTCGATTCCCCCCGCCTCCACCATACCCTATTTTCAGCAGTATCCTGCAATACGCATAAAGCCTTGAAATTCAACAGTTTCAAGGCTTTTTTATTGCCCTTGCCGAGCCGGTGTATTTTTGAATCTCCCCTGCCCTGCGAGATAATCTTCAAAAATTACGCCATCATCCATCATTCTTTAAAATTCAATACAAACCTTCATCTGAATCCGATATTGACGATGCCTTAGCATGCCGTCTGAAAGCAACTGCACTTCAACGCAAACCCATACCCAATCATTACTATCCGCAATAGCAGCAGTCCAATATATCTTTGCGGATGTCGTTCAGCAGAAAGGCTGCGGTGTCTTCGTGTTCTGCCTGTACGAAGACAAAGAGTCGGGCGATGATTTTGCCGATGAAGACTTTTTGCAGGGCGCAGGCGTCGGTCAGGGTGTATTCCTGCAGGAAGCTGCGGATGTCTTCGGGCAAAGTGTAATCGCGGGCAACGGCGGCAAAGCGGGCATCGGTTTGCAGGCGGTCGAGCAGGGTTTGGTTTTTGTCCAACTTAATGCCCGCTTCTTTTTCTTCGGCGGTAGCGCGGACGAACTGGTCGTAAATTTCGGCATAAAGCATATCGTTCGGGCCTTCGAAGATGGTGAAGGGGCGGATGTCAATAGCGATGTTGCTGGCGGTGTGTCCGCGTTCAAAACCCTTCGCGCCCAATAGTTTCTGCAACATTTGCGCTGCGGCGTAAGTGTATTCCGTGGCTAGGGTTTTGATGATATTTGCCTCCATCAGTTGATGGGCGACGGGGGCAACAGGCGAAACGGAATGGCAGACGTAGCGGTAAAGAATCTCGGAAACCTGATGGCGACGTTGGATTTCTCGGCGTTCGTAATCTACGAATTTGATGTCGTTGCGGACGTATTGGTTCAAGTTTTCAAGGATGTATTCCATGATACCGTGCGTCATGCCGATCAGTTGCAGGCGGCTGCGGATAAAGATGTTTTGAAACGCGCGCAAACCGGCGGTGTCGCTCTGAGAGAGTTTCATGACGGCGGTGGCGGGCATTTCGGTGTCTATGCGGTTGACGGCATAACGGACGGCGCGCAAGCCTTCGGATGTTAGGGCTTCATAGCGGATGTATTGTTTGGGAACGAGCAGCAAGTTGATGACTTTGGAGAGTTTGCCGTTTTTGCGTTCTTTGGCGGCGACGAGGAGGAAATCGCTTTGCGAGTTGCCCTGCCAGTATTTCGCGGCATTGACATAAATGGTTTGATCGTCGATATATTCGTAGTAAGACTGCATTTCGCGGGCAATCGCCGCGCCGGAGGTTTCGGGTTCGGTAATGCCCAAACCACCGCCCTCGCCTTTGAAAAGCATGTCCAAACCTTGCGCGACTTGCGCTTCGTCGCCGAACTCTTGCAGGGGCTGCAACACCAGCGCGCCTTCGATGCCGGTACGCAGGGTAACGGGCACGCCGTAATGCCCCGCAATCCTTAGGACTTCTTGGATTTCAAACTGGCTACCCTTGCGACCGCCGTGTTTTTTGTCGAGGAAGGGCAACAGCAAACCCGCCTGCTTCAAGGCAAGCCATTTGTCTTCGGGCAGGTATTGCATGAGGTTGATGCCGTCTGAAAAAATGCGGCGGAATGCGGATTCGATGTGCTTTAAAAAAGCAGCCGTGCCCATGGTTGACGGCTGCGCGCTTGATTCAGTGTGTGTCATCATATTTTCCGGTTAATTTCTATTAACGGGCAGTTTTATCAAACCGCCGCCCATAATTTAGAGTTTAGTTTCTAAAATTTACCACAAAGTATGACAGCTAACAATCCGCTTCACTATTTTCATGCTAATCAATCTTTCAGACGGCATCAGATTATCGCCATCGTGTTAGAATTGCCGTTTGCCTCCGTATCTAAAATATTCCCGCGCCATGACCTATCCGATTCCCAAACCCCGTGAAAAATCCCGTTGGCTCAATCTGTCTCAAGGCTCGCTACCCTTGGCTTTGGCGCGTTATCTGCCGCATAAGCGGCTCAAAGTCGTGCTGACCCAAGATGCGGAACAGGCGTTGCGCCTTCAGACGGCATGGCGGTTTTTTCGTCCGCATGATACGGCGGTGTTCCTGCCGGACTGGGAAACGCTGCCTTACGAGCGTTTTTCGCCGCATCAGGATTTGGTGTCGGAGCGCTTGTCGGCATTGTGGCAGATTAAAAGCGGCACTGCGGATGTGTTGTTCGTACCGGTTGCTACGGCGATGCAGAAGCTGCCGCCTGTGCCGTTTCTGGCAGGGCGCACGTTTTGGCTGAAAACAGGGCAGACTTTGGATATAGGCCGTCTGAAAACCGATTTGGTGGATGCAGGTTATAACCATGTTTCCCATGTTGTCGCGGCGGGCGAATTTGCCGTGCGCGGCGGTATTGTCGATTTGTTCCCGATGGGCAGCGAAATGCCGTACCGCATCGATTTGTTTGATGATGAAATCGACAGCATCAAAACCTTCGATACCGAAACGCAACGCACCATTTCCCCTGTTTCCGAAATCCGCCTGCTGCCTGCACACGAGTTCCCCACCGACAGCGAGGCGCAAAAAATCTTCCGCAGCCGCTTCCGCGAGGAAGTCGATCGCAATCCGAACGATGCGGCTGTGTACAAAGCCGTCAGTAACGGCCATTTCGGTGCGGGCGTGGAATATTATCTGCCGCTGTTTTTTGAAAACGAGTTAGAAACGCTGTTTGACTATATCGGTGAAGATGCGTTGTTTGTCTCTTTGGGCGATGTTCATGCCGAGGCAAACCGTTTTTGGAGCGACGTCAAATCGCGTTACGCCATGGCGCAGGGCGACGAAACCTATCCGCCTTTGCTTCCACAGCATTTGTATCTCCCTGCCGATGTTTTTGCAGGCCGTCTGAAAAATTATGGTCAGGTGCTGCCCGATGTTTCCGGCAAGGAACACACCCTGCCCGACCTTGCCGTCAACCGCCAATCTGACGAGCCGTTGCAGGCATTGAAGGATTTTCAGACGACCTTTGAAGGACGGATTTTGCTGTGCGCCGAAAGTTTGGGACGGCGAGAAACCATGCTCGGTTTCTTGCAGCAAAACGGCTTAAAAGCCAAAAGCGTGTCCGACTGGCAGGGCTTTTTATCGGCGCATGAGCCGCTGATGATTACAGTGGCGCCGTTAGCTTACGGGTTTAAATTAGAAGATCAAAACATCGGGGTCATTACCGAATCCGATCTTTATCAATACGTCGCCCGCTCGCGCAAACATCATCGCAAAAAACACGCCGCCGTTTCAGACGGCCTGTTGCGCGACCTTGCCGAAATCAACATCGGCGACCCCGTCGTACACGAAGAACACGGCATCGGGCGCTATATGGGCTTGGTAACGATGGATTTGGGCGGCGAAACCAACGAAATGATGTTGCTCGAATACGCGGGCGAAGCGCAGCTTTATGTACCTGTTTCACAACTGCATTTAATCAGCCGCTACTCCGGTCAGGCGCATGAAAACGTCGCCCTGCACAAGCTCGGCAGCGGCGCGTGGAACAAGGCGAAGCGCAAAGCCGCTGAAAAAGCGCGCGACACCGCCGCAGAGTTGCTCAACCTCTACGCCCAGCGCGCCGCCCAATCGGGACACAAGTTTGAAATCAACGAACTGGACTATCAGGCGTTTGCCGACGGCTTCGGTTACGAGGAAACCGAAGACCAGGCCGCTGCCATTGCCGCCGTAATTAAAGATTTGACACAGGCAAAGCCGATGGACCGCCTCGTGTGCGGCGATGTCGGTTTCGGCAAAACTGAAGTCGCCCTGCGCGCCGCGTTTGTGGCGGTGATGGGCGGCAAACAGGTTGCCGTACTCGCCCCAACCACGCTTTTGGTCGAGCAGCACGCGCAAAATTTCGCCGACCGCTTCGCCGATTTCCCCGTAAAAGTCGCCAGCCTTTCGCGTTTCAACAACAGCAAAGCCACCAAAGCCGCGCTGGAAGGAATGGCGGACGGCATGGTCGATATCGTTATCGGCACGCACAAATTGGTTCAGGACGACATCAAATTCAAAAACTTAGGCTTAGTGATTATCGATGAAGAACACCGCTTCGGCGTGCGCCAGAAAGAGCAGCTCAAACGCCTGCGCGCCAATGTCGACATCCTCACCATGACCGCCACGCCGATTCCGCGCACCCTCAGCATGGCGCTCGAAGGTCTTCGCGACTTTTCGCTGATTACCACTGCCCCGAGCCGCCGCCTCGCCGTCAAAACCTTTGTCAAACCGTTCAGCGAAGGCAGCGTGCGCGAAGCCGTATTGCGCGAACTCAAACGCGGCGGGCAGGTATTTTTCCTGCACAATGAAGTGGATACGATTGAAAATATGCGTGAGCGGCTGGAAACCCTGTTGCCCGAAGCCCGCATCGGCGTGGCGCACGGACAACTGCGCGAGCGCGAGCTGGAGCAAGTCATGCGCGACTTTTTACAACAAAGATTCAACGTATTGCTCTGTTCCACCATCATCGAAACCGGCATCGACATCCCCAACGCCAACACCATCATCATCAACCGCGCCGACAAATTCGGGCTGGCGCAACTGCACCAGCTTCGCGGGCGCGTCGGCCGCAGCCACCACCAAGCCTACGCCTACCTGCTCACGCCCGAATACATCACCAAAGACGCAGAAAAACGCCTCGACGCCATCGCGGCGGCAGACGAACTCGGCGCAGGTTTCACCCTCGCCATGCAGGATTTGGAAATCCGCGGCGCAGGCGAAATCCTCGGCGAAGGACAATCCGGCGAAATGATACAGGTCGGCTTCACGCTCTACACCGAAATGCTCAAACAAGCCGTGCGCGACATCAAAAAAGGCCGCCAGCCCGACCTCGACGCACCGTTGGGCATCACCACCGAAATCAAACTGCACAGCCCCGCCCTGCTGCCCGAAAGCTACTGCCCCGACATCCACGAACGGCTCGTCCTCTACAAACGCCTCGCCGTCTGCGAAACCGTACAGCAAATCAACGCCATACACGAAGAACTCGTCGACCGCTTCGGCCTGCCCGAACAACCCGTCAAAACCCTCATCGAAAGCCACCACCTGCGGCTCGCGGCAAAAGAATTGGGTATCGATGCCATTGATGCGACCAACGAAGCGGTAACGGTAACCTTTGGCAAAAACAATAATGTCGATCCAACCGAAATCATCCTACTGATTCAGAACGACAAAAAATACCGCCTTGCCGGTGCGGATAAGCTGCGATTTACCGCAGAGATGGAAAATATCGAGGTCAGAATCAACACCGTAAAAAACGTTTTAAAAACCTTGCAAACCAGATGCCTGCCTAAAGAAAGCCGATACGGCAATGCCGTCTGAAACATTGTTTTCCTTGTCTGAAAGCTGCCATTATGAATTTGAAGGAAACTCCACTATAATACGGCATTCAGATTTTCAGACGGCATCCTGTCCGTCAAACCGCACCAAAACAACAAAAGGAAATACATGTTCCGTACCATGCTTGGCGGAAAAATCCACCGCGCCACCGTTACCGAAGCCGATTTGAACTATGTCGGCAGTATTACCGTCGATCAGGACCTGTTAGACGCGGCAGGCATCTACCCCAACGAAAAAGTCGCCATCGTCAACAACAACAACGGCGAACGTTTTGAAACCTATACCATTGCAGGGAAACGCGGCAGCGGCGTGATTTGCCTGAACGGTGCTGCGGCCAGGCTGGTACAGAAAGGCGATATCGTCATCATCATGTCTTACGTCCAACTCTCCGAACCCGAAATCGCCGCGCATGAACCCAAAGTCGTCTTGGTAGACGGAAACAACAAAATCCGCGACATCATCTCCTATGAGCCGCCGCACACCGTGCTGTAACCCTGAAAACGGACATTGACCATGGATATTAAAATCAACGGCATTACCGTCGGTAACGATGCTCCTTTCGTACTGTTCGGCGGCATCAACGTTTTAGAAGATTTGGATTCCACCCTCCAAACCTGCGCGCATTACGTCGAAGTTACCCGAAAACTCGGTATTCCCTATATCTTTAAAGCATCTTTCGACAAGGCAAACCGTTCCTCCATCCATTCTTATCGCGGCGTAGGCTTGGAAGAAGGCTTAAAGATTTTCGAAAAAGTTAAAGCGGAATTCGGCATCCCCGTCATTACCGACGTACACGAACCCTATCAGTGCCAACCCGTTGCCGAAGTGTGCGATGTCATCCAGCTTCCCGCATTCCTTGCGCGGCAGACCGATTTAGTGGTTGCCATGGCAAAAACCGGCAACGTCGTCAACATCAAAAAACCCCAGTTTCTCAGCCCTTCGCAAATGAAAAACATTGTGGAAAAATTCCGCGAAGCCGGCAACGGGAAACTGATTTTATGCGAACGCGGCAGCAGCTTCGGCTACGACAACCTCATTGTCGATATGCTCGGTTTCGGCGTGATGAAACAAACCTGCGACAATCTGCCGGTCATCTTTGACGTTACCCACTCACTGCAAACAAGGGAATCGGGCTCTGCCGCTTCCGGAGGAAGACGGTCGCAAGCACTGGATTTGGCACTTTCCGGCATGGCTGTCCGGATTGCAGGCCTGTTTCTTGAGTCCCACCCCGATCCGAAACTGGCAAAATGCGACGGCCCCAGCGCACTGCCGCTGCACCTTCTGGAAGACTTTTTAATCCGCGTCAAGGCATTGGACGATTTAATCAAATCGCAGCCGGTTTTAACCATTGAGTAATACGGACAAACTGCATCCATCATGCGAACCTTACGAAAAATCAGCCTTTACGCCGCAACTTTATGGCTTGGCATACAAATTGCCGCCGGCTACATCATTACACCGATTTTGTTCAAAATGCTACCCAAAATGCAGGCAGGGGAAATTGCAGGCGTTTTGTTCCATATCGTTTCTTGGTTGGGTCTGATTATTTGGGGCATACTGTTTCTGACACATACTAAAATCCTGACCCGTCTGCAAACTATTTTATTATGTACTTTGCTGCTTTCTGTCGCCATCAACCGGTTTCTAATTGCCCCTGTCATCGAGGCATTGAAATACGGTCACGAAGATTGGCTGCTGTCTCTGCTTGGCGGATCCTTCGGAATGTGGCACGGCATTTCCAGTATTGTTTTTATGGCAACCGCCCTACTTTCGACAGCCTTAAGTTGGCAACTTTCTTCCTGTAAGAATGCCGTCTGAAGCCCTACCGTTTTACCTCCCTTCACCTCACTTGGAGAATATTCATGAGTGCAATTATTGATATTTTTGCCCGAGAAATCCTAGATTCACGCGGCAACCCAACCGTAGAATGCGACGTACTGTTGGAATCCGGCGTCATGGGACGCGCAGCCGTACCAAGCGGCGCATCAACCGGTCAGAAAGAAGCTTTGGAACTTCGCGACGGCGACAAATCCCGTTACTTGGGCAAAGGCGTATTGAAAGCCGTTGACCACGTCAACAACCAAATCGCGCAAACCCTCATCGGTATCGATGCCAACGAACAATCTTATATCGACCAAATCATGATCGAATTGGACGGTACTGAAAACAAAGGCAACTTGGGTGCCAACGCGACTTTGGCCGTTTCTATGGCCGTAGCACGCGCAGCTGCTGAAGATGCAGGCCTGCCCCTGTACCGTTACTTGGGCGGCGCAGGCCCAATGGCCCTGCCTGTTCCGATGATGAACGTTATCAACGGCGGCGAACATGCCAATAACAGCTTGAACATTCAAGAATTCATGATTATGCCTGTCGGCGCAAAATCCTTCCGCGAAGCCCTGCGTTGCGGCGCCGAAATTTTCCACGCGCTGAAAAAACTGTGTGACAGCAAAGGCTTCCCAACTACCGTTGGCGACGAAGGCGGTTTCGCACCTAACCTGAACAGCCACAAAGAAGCCCTGCAACTGATCGTCGAAGCAACCGAAGCCGCCGGCTATAAAGCAGGCGAAGACGTATTGTTTGCCCTGGACTGCGCATCTAGCGAATTCTACAAAGACGGCAAATACCACTTGGAAGCCGAAGGCCGCTCTTACACCAGCGCAGAATTTGCCGAATACTTGGAAGGCTTGGTTAACGAATTCCCAATCGTTTCCATCGAAGACGGTATGGACGAAAACGACTGGGAAGGCTGGAAACTGTTGACCGAAAAATTGGGCGGCAGAGTTCAATTGGTCGGCGACGACTTGTTCGTAACCAATCCAAAAATCTTGGCCGAAGGCATCGAAAAAGGCGTAGCAAACGCATTGCTGGTCAAAGTCAACCAAATCGGTACTTTGAGCGAAACCCTGAAAGCCGTTGACTTGGCCAAACGCAACCGCTACGCCAGCGTAATGAGCCACCGCTCCGGCGAAACCGAAGACAGCACCATTGCCGACTTGGCAGTTGCCACCAACTGCATGCAGATCAAAACCGGCTCCCTCTCCCGTTCCGACCGCATGGCAAAATACAACCAACTGCTGCGTATCGAGGAAGAATTGGCGGAAGCCGCCTACTACCCCGGGAAAGCCGCATTCTACCAACTGGGCAAATAAAAAAGGTTTAACGTATGAAGTGGGTAACTGTCGTTTTATCCGTCTCACTTGTCTGCTGCCAGTACAGCCTCTGGTTCGGCAAAGGCAGTATCGGACGCAACAACAACCTGAAAGATCAAATTGCCGTTCAGGAAGAAAAAAACCAGACACTCGCTTTACGCAATAATTCTCTGGCCGCCGAAGTCTATGATTTAGAAAACGGCCAAGAAGCCATTTCAGAAATTGCCAGAGTAGAATTAGGCTATATCCAAGACGGTGAAACTTTTTACCGACTCATCAGGCATAACCGGTAATGCTGTACAAAAGCCGTCTGAATCCGTTTCAGACGGCTTTTATTTCAAGAAACCGTCAGGTTTCTCCCCGACCTCTCCCTCCAATCCGCAATCCAAACTGATATTTTCTTCAACGCAACAGCAACAAGGCAGTATTTCATCCTTACCCAGAAAAGCCAAAGGCGGTACACGATAAGTAACACTCCCCTCCAAAATCTTCAACCGGCAAGATCCGCAGTATCCGCTGCGACACTGATACTCCACCTTATGACCGGTCCGCTCCAGGCCTTCCAACAAAGTTTCCCCCTCCAACAACTCAAAAACCCTATCTCTCGTACTAATGAGTGCCATCTCTAACCAATCATAAAAATCCAAAACCGATAACAAGCCTAACCCACTATTTTTCATTCCTTATTGAAAAAATGCCGTCTGAAAAACAAGTTTCAGACGGCATTCCTCCATAAAAAACACATACAGTAAAAAATTTACAGCTCAAAGTCGCCCAAATCGTCCGTACTCACTTCGGAATCAATCTGTCCGATAAGGTAAGAAGAGATTTCCACTTCCTGAGGCGCAACCTGGACGTTATCCGATGAGAGCCACGCATTAATCCAAGGAATCGGATTCTGATTCGCTCCCTCAAATCCGATTGGCAATCCCACCGCCTGCATACGGAGGTTGGTAATATATTCGACGTATTGGGATAAGATTTCTTTGTTTAAGCCGATCATCGAACCGTCTTTAAACAAATATGCCGCCCATTCTTTTTCCTGCTCCGCCGCTTTTTTGAAGAGTTTGAAACACTCTTCCTGCAATTCCTCGGCAATTTCCGCCATTTCCGGATCATCGACACCCGAACGCATCAAATTAAGCATATGCTGCGTACTGGTCAGATGCAGCGCTTCGTCACGGGCAATCAGTTTGATGATTTTGGCGTTGCCTTCCATCAACTCGCGCTCGGCAAAAGCAAACGAGCAGGCGAATGAAACGTAGAAACGGATGGCTTCCAACACATTAACGCACATCAGGCAGAGATAGAGTTTTTTCTTCAACTCGCGCAAAGACACGTTAACGAGCTTGCCGCCGACATTGTGCACCCCTTCGCCCAACAGGTTGTAATACTGGGTGTATTCGATTAAATCATCATAATAGCAGGCAATGTCTTCGGCGCGGGCGATGATGTATTCGTTTTCAACAATATCATCAAACACGACCGACGGATCATTCACAATATTGCGGATGATGTGGGTATAGCTGCGCGAGTGGATGGTTTCGCTAAAGCTCCACGTTTCAATCCAAGTTTCCAACTCAGGAATCGATACCAACGGCAGCAAGGCAACATTCGGGCTGCGGCCTTGAATCGAATCGAGCAAGGTTTGGTATTTCAGATTGCTGATGAAAATATGTTTTTCATGTTCGGGCAGGTTGGCGTAGTCGATACGGTCGCGCGAGACATCGATTTCTTCAGGCCGCCAGAAGAAAGACAATTGTTTTTCAATCAGTTTTTCAAATACTTCGTATTTCTGCTGGTCATAACGTGCAACATTCACCGGCTGACCGAAAAACATCGGCTCTTTAAGCGCGTCGTTTTTGGTTTTGGGAAAAGTACTGTATGACATGACTAGGTGTTCGCAGGACATAACGTCTCTCTTTTTAAAAATTAGTCGACTTTTCTATCAATTTTTAATTCACAATATGAAACATATTGAATTTTATCAATAAAGTGCCATCCTAAAATAGCGAAGACTAAAGAACACTAATAAATATATAAAATTTATATTCAGCTAAGAATGACCGAATGGCATCCATACTTTTCCTTTTCTGGAAAATAACAACTTAGCTTCATATAGTAGTAGGTGCTAATTTAAGAAAATCCTTGAAGCCTTCTACTATCTAGAAGCCTTGGATACATTTCAAAAATTAACCTGTCTTAAATCTTACAAGCCCCACCTGCACAACCGTCATCTTGAATATCGGTCTGTGTATCATCCGCGCCGTCGCGGGTGTTGTGGTAGTACAGGGTTTTGACGCCGTATTTATAGGCGGTCAACAGGTCTTTCAGCATTTGCTTCATGGAAACCTTATTGCCTTCAAATTTGCCCGGATCGTAGGCGGTATTGGCGGAAATCGCCTGATCGACGAATTTTTGCATCACGCCGACAAGTTTTAGGTAGCCTTCATTGCTGGGAAGCTGCCACAGGGTTTCGTAAGCATTTTTCAGGGTCTCAAATTCCGGCACGACTTGCTTCAGGATGCCGTCTTTCGACGCTTTGACCGTTACCAGTCCGCGAGGCGGCTCGATACCGTTGGTGGCGTTCGCGATTTGCGAACTGGTTTCAGACGGCATGAGTGCGGTTAGAGTAGAGTTACGCAGGCCGTATTTGACGATGTCGGCACGCAGGCTTTCCCAGTCGTAATGCAAAGGCTCGTTGCACACGGCATCCAAGTCTTTTTTGTAGGTGTCAATAGGCAGTTTACCTTGAGAATAAACGGTTTGGTTGAAGAGCGGACACGCGCCATATTCTTTGGCAAGGTTTACCGACGCTTTAAGCAGGTAATACTGCATGGCTTCAAAGGTACGGTGGGTTAAGCCGAGTGCGGAATCGTCACTGTAACGGACACCATTTTTCGCCAGATAATAAGCATAGTTGATGACGCCTATACCGAGCGAACGGCGGCCCATAGTAGAGGTACGCGCGGCTTCTACCGGATATCCCTGATAATCTAAAAGTGCATCGAGTGCTCGAACGGTCAAATCGGCAAGCCCTTCCAACTCGTCCAAATTGTTCAATGCGCCCAAGTTAAAGGCGGACAGTGTACACAGGGCGATTTCGCCGTTCGGGTCGTTGATATTGTCCAGAGGTTTGGTCGGCAGTGCGATTTCCATGCACAGGTTGGACTGATGCACGGGGGCGACACTCGGATCAAACGGGCT
The DNA here is from genome assembly GCF_900475315.1 of Neisseria cinerea. NCBI lineage: Bacteria > Pseudomonadati > Pseudomonadota > Betaproteobacteria > Neisseriales > Neisseriaceae > Neisseria > Neisseria cinerea. Next base: position 791,112 of record NZ_LS483369.1, read on the forward strand.
GTGCGTATTGCAATGGTCGACGTTTTGAATGTAAATGCGCCCTGTTCCGGCACGCTCCTGCATCAGTGTGGAAAACAGGTCGGCAGCTGGAATGATGCGCTTGCGTATGTTCGGGTCTTGCTCGTATTTCGTATAGAGCCGTTCAAATTCGTCCTGATCGGCAAAGAACGCCTCGTACAATCCCGGAACCTCGTTGGGCGAAAACAGCGTAATATTGCCACCCTTAATTAGACGGGTATACAGCAGGCGGTTGATTTGTACGCCGTAATCAAGCTGGCGGATACGGTTGTCTTCCACACCGCGGTTGTTTTTCAACACCAGCAGGCTTTCGGCTTCGATGTGCCACAATGGATAGAACAAGGTTGCCGCGCCGCCGCGCACGCCGCCTTGCGAACAGGATTTGACTGCCGCCTGAAACATTTTGAAAAACGGGATGCAGCCGGTATGCCGAGCTTCGCCGCCCCGGATTTCGCTGTCCAACCCGCGGATACGTCCGGCATTGATGCCGATGCCCGCACGCTGGGAAACGTACTTCACAATCGCGCTGGTGGTGGCGTTGATGGAATCCAGACTGTCGTCGCATTCGATCAATACACAGCTTGAGAACTGGCGCGTAGGTGTACGCACGCCGCTCATAATCGGGGTCGGCAGCGATACTTTAAATGTTGAAACGGCATCGTAAAACCGTTTGACATAATCGAGGCGTGTTTCTTTGGGGTATTTGCTGAAAAGGCACATCGCCACCAGAACATATAAAAACTGCGGCGTTTCATAAATCTGGCGGGTAACACGGTTCTGCACCAGATATTTGCCCTCAAGCTGCTTGACGGCGGCATAAGAGAAAGCCATATCGCGACCGTGGTCGATATAGGCGTTAAGTTCGTCAAACTCTTCGCGACTGTAGTCTTCGATAATATGACGATCGTATTTGCCCGAATCGGTGAGTTTTTTAACGTGGTCGTAGAGATGGGGCGGTTCAAAATCGCCATAGGCTATTTTACGCAGATGGAAAATGGCCAACCGCGCAGCGAGATATTGATAGTCGGGCGTATCCTGCGAAATCAGGTCGGCAGCCGCCTTGATGATGGTTTCGTGGATGTCGTCGGTGCGGATGCCGTTGTAAAACTGAATATGTGATTTCAACTCGACCTGCGATACAGATACATTTTTCAATCCATCTGCCGCCCAAGTGACGACACGGTGAATCTTATCCAAATCAATAGGTTCCAATCTGCCGTCCCGTTTGGTTACTTTTAAATCAGTCGGTGTATTCATCACTTCCTCTTTAACTCTTGATGCGTAAGACACGGTCTTATTAAATGAATCAATTTGGACAATATAGTGGATTTTTTACGTTTTCTCTAGTCTTGACAATACCTGTATTTTTAAATTTCAATCAATGAAAGATAAAACCTGCCTACCGTATTTTTCTATAATATTTGTTTTATCTGATAATTCTTTTTTGACAGAAATCAGGTAAAAAATCCTCCTGAGTTCTGACTCCTGCTACATGGCGATGAAATAAGGGTTTTTTAAAGAAAGAGGAAATCCTTCAAAATTTCCGCACTATAAATTGTTAAATTTTGCAAATTACCATTTTTGCCACACTCGACCATGTACAAAATTCTCCTACCGAGAATATTATGAATTTGAATTTGTACATTCGCTAAAACGTTTAATTAAGTTGAAAGGTTGCCCCACCCGGCTGCAACCCTATATCGTAGGAAGTCGTAACAGGAAGGAACCATCATGACTATACAGAAGATAATTACCATGCTGTTATCTGCAATATTGACTGCAGGAACCATGACTGCCGTTGCCGATACTTCCAAACCTTTACACCAGCATAAGCATATAAGACACACCGGCAAACTGGGCAAACCCGCTTTGCATCCGGAATGTAGAAAATATTTGGAACGTCGTGCCGCATGGTACCGGCTGAAGGGCGACAGGCAAGAATTACGTGAAAACAGAAAGGCAAGCAAAGCATTTCGCACCCTGCCTTACACGGAACAAAAAATCCGATGTCAGGCTGCTTATGAGGCTTTCGATGATTTTGACAAAGGCAGATTCAGACGCTGACCTGTATAAAATATATTCCTTATTATGATTTCAGACGGCATCATCCAAGTCTCTGACAATGATTGTACGAATACTTTCTTCGATTTTATCCTTTAAGGCATAACGGTCTTCACTTTCCGCCGCGTCCGACACACAAATAAAATCGACTTTTATCGTCAGTTTTTTCATAGACACAATGCGCCAAAGGCAGGTCGGCAAACCGACATCGGCATATGACGGACGAGCCGTCCTTTTTCCTGCTTCGTCATAATAACGCAGCGCGACCGCCAAAACCTTTGCCCCCGCATCAATGGCAGATTGGAACAGTGCGGCCTTAAAAGGCAGAAGCTCCAAGCCCGAAGAAGTCCGTGCTTCAGGAAAAAAACTGACGTTTTGACCTCGTTGCAATGTTGCACAGATGGCGCGGTTAATCGGTTCGATGTCGCGTCGTGAATTGCGGTTGATAAACACCGTTCCCGCATTCTGCCCCATCTTGCCCAACACAGGCCAGCTTTTGATTTCCTGCTTGGCGATAAAGCTACTCGGATAAACCGCGCTCATGGCAAAAATATCCAGCCAAGATACATGATTAGCGGCTACTAAGACTCCGTCCAAATGTTCGGGGGCAGGCTTACCTACCACCAATCCGATATCCAAAGCCGCCAAAGCGCCCTTACCCAACGCTATAACCGCCCGATTGCGCGACTCCGGGCAATCGCCGTCGATACTGCGCAGGTTTTTCCCTGTTTTAAACAGCCAAACCGCCAAACGGTACAACCGATGCAGACGTGTAAAAATTGAAGCTCTGCTTGCCGACATAATCAATTCTTTTCCAAAAATAAATACTTGATGTTGGAACACTCGGACAGCATGCCGATAAAATTTAAAATGCCGTCTGAAACCGTTCTTCCGTTTTATTTCTGACAGTTCGGACAATAAAACGTTCCGCGCTGCCCCAAAATTTCTTTCACAATCAAACCGCCGCATCTTACACACTGCAGATTGTGCCGCCCATATACGGTATATTCTTGCTGAAAGTAGCCGCTTTTACCGTTACTGTCCACAAAATCCTTTAATGTGCTGCCGCCTGTTTCAATGGCGCGCCTCAAAACTGCTTTAACTGCATCAACCAAAACCGCACACTCTTTCTTTTTTACCCGGCAGGCAGGGCGTTTTGGCGAAATAGCCGCCCTAAACAGACTTTCATTGGCATAAATATTGCCTACGCCGACCACGACGGCATTGTCCATCAGGGCCAGCTTGACTGCCCGTTTCTGGGTTTTCAGCCTTGCATACAGATAATCCGCGCAAAATACTTCCGACAGAGGTTCAGGTCCCAGCTTTTCCAGCAGCGGATGATGCTCTTCGATACCTTCATACCAAAGTATTGCGCCGAACCTCCTCGGATCATGGTAACGTAAAACCGTGCCGTCCGAAAAGACAAAATCCGTATGATCATGCTTACCCGGCTTGCCGATACGTTCGTCCGAAGGCGTGAAAATCCGCAAACTTCCCGACATTCCCAAGTGAATCAGTAAAATTCCCATTGGGAAACGAACAATCAGATATTTTGCCCTCCTGCCGCAAGACAAAACCTGCTGACCGGACAAAATATCCCCCAATGCAGGATTAACCTGCCAGCGCAACTTCGGCTGGCGCAATATCACGGTTTCCACCGTTTTACCTTCGATATGGGGCGCGATGCCGCGCAACGTCGTTTCTACTTCCGGTAATTCCGGCATAATTCCTCCCAAAATGCCCTTCGGCCCATGCCGTCTGAAACATCTACCTAATCCGCAACCCTTGCCGCACCTGCTGCAACAGTTTTGCCGTCCCAAAATCCTTCCTGCGTCCGCAGGGGCGTTACACCCGCCACATTCTTAATCAAAACCAAACCGTATACTGCGGCACACTGCGGCCACCAACGGTCGCCCGCCTTTTCCATAAACTGCCAAAAACGTATTTTTCTGAGCGAAGAAACCGCCGGCAGATACACCATAAATTTTCCATATTCGATGTCGAAACCGATATCGGCGAGCTGTTTCTTCAACTCATGAAGCGGCAGACAAAACCGTTTTTCCGGCAAACGGACACCGTCAAACCATGAACCCAGCCCCCAAAGCGAATACGGATTAAAACCCGTCAGTATCAAGCGTCTGGACGGTTTTAATATTCGATGCGCCTCGGACAGGATTTGCGAAGGGATACCGCATTCCAGCGTATGCGGCAAAAGCAGCATATCTGCAGAAATATCTGCCAAAGCCATCTCTTCTGCCGACATCGACATATCACGCGGTACGCAGACAATATCTTCAGACGGCCTCAACCACGGACCGCCCACCTGAAGTGCACACATTCCCCCAAAACGGTATGACGCCACATACCGATTAAAGAAATCCTGTTCCAATTTTGCAACATACCGCCCCATCGCCTCATGTTCAAACCATGAATCCATATCACATCCGTTTCCGCGACATTTCCCGCCGGTATTCTATTCTAAACACGAACTCTGTCAAAAACACATTTTCCATCCCAAACCACTCCCCATACCAATCCGTACAAATGTTCTATAAAACTTGACGCTTTTTCAAGCAAACAGTACCATCGGACGATAAAATATGTTTATCCCCCCGATATAAATCATGTCCAAACTCAAAACCATCGTACTGACCGCTTCAGGTCTGTCCGTTTGTCCGGGTTTCCTATATGCCCAAAACACCTCATCACACCAAGTCGGTTTAGCGATTATGCGGTTAAACTCTTCAATACTTGACCAAGCCCCCAAACAATATTTCCAATCCGGCAGCCTATGGAGCGCACTGCGCCAAGACTTCCGCATGTCCGAAGTCAATCCCGAACTGGTACGCCGCCACGAAAGCAAACTCATCGAAAGCCGCGGCTATTTCGACAGAATTATCGCCCGCAGCAAACCCTATATGTACCATATTGCCAATGAAGTCAAAAAGCGCAATATGCCCGCCGAGGCCGCCCTGCTTCCCTTTATCGAAAGTGCGTTTGTTACAAAAGCCAAATCACACGTCGGCGCATCGGGCTTATGGCAGTTCATGCCCGCTACCGGCAGACATTACGGTTTGGAAAAGACACCGGTTTATGACGGCAGGCACGACGTTTACGCCGCCACAGATGCCGCACTCAACTACCTGCAATACCTATACGGACTGTTCGGCGACTGGCCGCTTGCATTTTCCGCCTACAACTGGGGGGAAGGCAATGTCGGACGCGCCATCAACCGCGCACGGGCTCAAGGTCTCGAACCGACCTACGAAAACCTGCGTATGCCCAATGAAACACGTAACTACGTCCCCAAACTCCTTGCCGTACGCAACATTATTGCCAACCCCCAATCTTTCGGCATCAGCATCAGCGATATAGACAACAAACCGTATTTTCAGGCAATTGAACTGGACCACCCCATCGATAACGAAGCCATTACCCGGCTTGCCGGCATTACACAAAGCGAGCTGCTCGCCCTAAACCCGGCATTCAACGTTCCTGCGTTCATTCCTAAAAGCAAACGCAAGCTGCTGCTCCCCGTTGGGTCAGTACAAACCTTCCAAAGCAACTATCTGAACTCAAGCCCTGACAGCCTGTTTTCTTGGGAAACCTACACCCCCGCATCGAAAACTGCCTTGTCCGACATTGCTTCTGCAACCGGTATGAGCATTGCCGACATCAAACGCCTCAACAACCTGAACGGCAACCTGGTTAACGCAGGACGCAGCATCCTCGTTACCAAAAACAGTCCTGCCCTTCAGACGGCATTCGAATCCGTTGCCTCCATCGACATTGACAATACGCCCGACACCTATCGTTCCAACATGCCGGCGGAACCTGTCAACATTACCCTTTCAGCCGTTCAAGCTCAACCCATACAGGCTGCAAATGTTGCCGTTACACCCATAGAGTCTGCAACTCCCGCTCCGAAAAACGATTCACTCATCGTACAAAATCAAACCGGCATAGAAGACATCGCACAGGTTCTGTCCCAAAAACAAACGCCCATGCCGTCTGAAGTTAAGGCTACCGAATCTGCACAAAACATCACTCAAAACGATGTACAGACAGAAGACGAACTTATGCAGCTTATTGCACAAAATAATTTACGCAGGCTGGCAGAAGAAAGTGTTTCCAACGTCATCAACATACCTGATTCTGTTGCCGAATATAAAATTTCCGCACCCTCCCAGCATATTGTTGTTGCCAACAACAAACGGCAAACCCGTTTGGAAACACGCATAGCCAGGGCTGCCGATACTGATATCTCCCCCCTTCACGCCAGCATCCACCGTGTTGTAGAAGGCGACACCCTATTCAACATTGCCAAACGCTACAACGTCAGCGTAGCCGATTTGATTATCGCTAATAACATTAAAGGCAACACCATCCAAAAAGGGCAAGTACTCCGTCTGGCACAGGCAAAACCTGCCAAAACCCACATAGACAAAGTGTCCTACACCATACGGAAAGGTGACACTTTCAAAAGCATCTCCGCACGCTTCAATATCAATATTGACGACATCCGCAGACTCAACCCCGATTTGAATACCATCAACCCGGGACAGAGAATCAAACTGATCGGAAGCTAATTCAAGCGAAGTACATGACAGGGTCTGACAACCCTGTCATCATCTACATTTTCAAATACCGTCATGAAACTTATCAAATACCTTCAATATCAAGGCATAGGGAGCCGAAAACAATGCCAATGGCTGATTGCCGGCGGTTATGTTTTCATTAACGGCACTTGTATAGATGATGCCGATGCGGACATTGATTCAGCCTCTGTCTATACCTTAGACATAGACGGCAAAGCAGTAACCGTTATTCCCGAACCTTATTTCTATATCCTGCTCAACAAACCCGCAGATTACGAAACTTCACACAAACCGAAGCACTACCGCAGCATATTCAGCCTGTTCCCCGACAATATGCGCAATATTGACATGCAGGCAGTCGGCAGGCTGGATGCAGATACGACCGGCGTATTACTGATTACCAACGATGGCAAACTGAATCACAACCTTACCTCTCCGAGCCGTAAGATTCCCAAATTATACGAGGTAACACTCAAGCATCCTGCTGACGGAATGCTCTGTGAAACGCTAAAAAACGGCGTCCTGCTTCATGATGAAAATGAAACCGTTTGCGCCGCTGATGCCAACTTAGAGAGCCCGACCACATTATCACTGACCATTACGGAAGGCAAATACCATCAGGTCAAACGGATGATAGCGGCCGCAGGCAACCGCGTGCAGCATCTTCATCGCAGACAATTCGCACATCTGGAAACAGAAAACCTCAAACCCGGGGAATGGAAATTTATCGAATGTCCAAAATTCTGAAACAAAATTCCATAATTTCCCTATATTCAACTATATGCTTATTAAATAAGTAGTTTTACAAAAATTAACTCAAAAAAAAAAAAAAAAAACAGTTAGTTTGCGATATAATTCATTTGTCTGAGTAACGCCTGTTCAAGCAGGCTTATGAGTAAGACGTTTTCCCCGTAATGTGTTTGGCCATCTATACTTCCCCTTGTATAGATGGTTTTTTTTATCTTCATTTACTACTATTACCGGTGCAACATCTCCACCCATATGACATCTGAAATTTCATTTCACCGTCCCGTTGTAGAAAAATAAACGATTAATCCATCTATAAAATCTGATTCAATCCTTGTTGATTTATACAAATTAGCAATATCCCCTATAAAATATAACTCCATCAGTGAAAATAACTATACACTTAAAAAACAATCAGTCAGTTCCTGTTAAAAAACGCGTGTAGAATTTCCACCTCATCTTAATCAAACACTGTTGCAATATGTCTTCCAACACCAATCGTCAAACCTGGTCCAGCCGATTAACCTATATCCTGACCGTTGCCGGAGCAACCGTCGGCTTTGGCGCAACTTGGCGTTTTCCTTACCTAGTCGGTGAAAACGGCGGCGGCGCGTATGTATTTTTATTCTGTATCGCCATGCTCGTTATCGGCATCCCGATGATTTTGGTAGAAAACGTCATCGGGCGGCGCAAAGGTGTGAATGCGCTGGATGCGTTCGGCGGCTCTATGAACGGCAAACCCGTCGCCAAAATTTGGAAGCTGGTCGGCTGGATGGGCTTGGTCGGTGCGTTCGGCATTATGGCGTATTACATGGTGCTCGGTGGCTGGGTAATCAGCTATATCGTTAATATTATTGGCGGAAACCTGAATATTTCCAGCCCTGTCAACGGCGAACTAACGAAAAGCTTCTTTACCGAACATATCGAAAACAGCCCTTGGGAAATTGCGTTCTACACTTTCTTGTTTGTCGTTGTGAACCAATGGATTTTAGTCAAAGGCGTTATCGGCGGTATTGAAAAAGCAGCGAAATACCTGATGCCGCTGTTGTTTTTGTTCCTGATTGCCATGGTCGTACGCAACGTTACCCTGCCGGGCGCAATGGAAGGGATTACTTTCTATCTGAAGCCTGATTTCAGCAAGATTACCACCGAACTTTTCGTCTTCGTTTTGGGACAAGTATTTTTCGCCTTGAGCTTGGGTTTCGGCGTGATGATTACCTTATCCAGCTATCTGGATAAAAACGAAAATCTGGTTCAGACGGCAGTTATCACGGCAATTACCAATACCATCATCGCCGTACTTGCAGGCTTTATGATTTTCCCGTCGCTCTTCAGCTTCGGCGTCGCACCCAATTCCGGCCCGACTTTGGTGTTCCAAAGTTTGCCGATTGTGTTCTCGCATATGTGGGCAGGACCTGTGTTCGCCGTCATTTTCTTCTCTCTACTCCTGATTGCCGCGTTGACAACTTCGCTGACGATTTATGAAGTGTTGATTACGACCATTCAGGAAAAAACCAAAATCCGCCGTACCGCCGCAATCACGATTGTATTGTCCGCCATCTTCATCTTCGGCAATATTCCGTCCATTCTGAGCTATGGTCCGTGGAAAGATGTTTCCATATTTGGCAAAAATATTTTTGACGCTTTTGACTACATCAGCGGCAACATCTTGTTTATGCTGACCGCGCTCGGCTCCGCATTGTTTGTCGGTTTCGTGATGAAGGACGAAGCGAAGGACGAACTACTTTATAAAGGCAATCATACGACGGTCAATATCTGGTTTGCCTATGTGAAATACCTCGTGCCCCTCGTAATCCTGCTGATTTTTGTCAGCAACCTTTTCTGATTCACACCGATTAATGCCGTCTGAAAGCCATACTGACTTCAGACGGCATTGCTTTTATTTCCACTCCAATATCCGAAATGCTAAAATCCGAACAAATTTATCAGGTTCTTAAGTTCGATTAAAATTTCCTGAGTAACCGGTAATTCGCACGCTTAGACAATAATCCTTTGAAACAGGTAGAATCAGCCCATCAACGGGAAACACCCTTAGGACGGCATGTAAAATTAAAAATCCCACATGCCGAATTATCAGGAATACCTTTTATGAACAGACAAAAAGTAATTGCTATCGACGGTCCGGGAGCATCAGGTAAGGGAACGGTAGCCTCCCGAGTAGCAGCCGCATTGGGATATGACTATCTCGATTCTGGAGCACTTTATCGTCTGACCGCACTGTATGCACAAAAACAAGGTGTCCAATGGCATGACGAGCACCGTGTTTCCGAACTTGCCGAAAAACTACCTACCGTATTTGCAGGAAGCAGCATCCTGCTTGACGGAGAAGACGTTTCAGACAGCATACGGACAGAAGCCGTAGGTATGGGGGCATCCGCCGTTGCGCAATTGCCTAAAGTTCGTGCCGCCCTGCTGCAACGACAACGCGACTTCCTAACCGCCAAAGGGCTAGTTGCCGACGGACGGGACATCGGATCAGTCGTATTCCCCGAAGCCGAACTCAAAATCTTCCTGACGGCAGAATCCAAAATCAGGGCCGAACGCCGCGCCAAACAAATCGGCATCCCCTGCGAAGGCCCTGCATTCGACCGCATCCTATCCGACATTAAAGCCAGAGACGAAGCAGACCGCAACCGCACGCTCGCCCCCCTAAAACAGCAACCCGATGCCCTGCTTCTGGACACAAGCCATATGAGCATAGAAGAATCTATAAAAAAAGTACTTGATTGGTATCATAAAGTTTAAATTTTCAGGTATAATCGCCCGCATTGCGTTTCAGACGGCATGAATTTCCCCATATGCCGTCTGAAATCTTTATTTATCCGTCTGCCGCGCCAAGGGCGGCAGATATCCACCAACCTACCCCGCACCCCTTGGCGGTGTACCGAAAAGAGAATATATGACTATGGAAAATTTTGCCCAGCTGCTTGAAGAAAGCTTTACCCTGCAAGAAATGAACCCGGGTGAAGTGATTACTGCCGAAGTAGTCGGCATCGATCAAAACTTCGTTACCGTAAACGCAGGTCTGAAATCAGAATCTCTGATTGACGTTGCCGAATTCAAAAACGCTCAGGGCGAGATTGAAGTTAAAGTTGGCGATTTCGTTACCGTTACCATCGAATCTGTTGAAAACGGCTTCGGCGAAACCAAACTGTCCCGCGAAAAAGCCAAACGCGCTGCCGACTGGATCGCTTTGGAAGAAGCGATGGAAAACGGCGACATCCTGTCCGGCGTTATCAATGGCAAAGTCAAAGGCGGCCTGACCGTTATGATCAACAGCATCCGCGCATTCCTGCCGGGTTCTTTGGTTGACGTACGTCCTGTAAAAGACACTTCTCACTTCGAAGGCAAAGAAATTGAATTCAAAGTGATCAAACTGGACAAAAAACGCAACAACGTTGTTGTGTCCCGCCGCGCCGTTCTGGAAGCTACTTTGGGCGAAGAGCGCAAAGCCCTGCTGGAAAACCTGCAAGAAGGCTCTATCATCAAAGGTATCGTTAAAAACATCACCGATTACGGTGCATTCGTTGACTTGGGCGGTATCGACGGTCTGTTGCACATCACCGACCTGGCATGGCGCCGTGTGAAACATCCAAGCGAAGTTCTGGAAGTCGGTCAAGAAGTAGAAGCCAAAGTCCTGAAATTCGACCAAGACAAACAACGCGTTTCTCTGGGTATGAAACAACTGGGCGAAGATCCTTGGAGCGGCCTGACCCGCCGTTATCCGCAAGGCACCCGCCTGTTCGGTAAAGTATCCAACCTGACCGACTACGGTGCGTTCGTTGAAATCGAACAAGGCATCGAAGGCTTGGTACACGTTTCCGAAATGGACTGGACCAACAAAAACGTACACCCGAGCAAAGTTGTACAATTGGGCGACGAAGTCGAAGTAATGATCCTCGAAATCGATGAAAACCGCCGCCGTATCTCTTTGGGCATGAAACAATGCCAAGCTAATCCTTGGGAAGAGTTTGCCGCCAATCACAACAAAGGCGACAAGATTTCCGGTGCCGTTAAATCCATTACCGATTTCGGTATCTTCGTTGGTCTGCCCGGCGGCATCGACGGCCTGGTTCACTTGTCTGACCTCTCTTGGACCGAAGCCGGAGAAGAAGCCGTACGTAAATACAAAAAAGGCGAAGAAGTTGAAGCCGTTGTATTGGCAATCGATGTTGAAAAAGAACGCATTTCCCTGGGTATCAAACAACTGGAAGGCGATCCGTTCGGCAACTTCATCAGCGTAAACGACAAAGGCTCTCTGGTTAAAGGTTCTGTAAAATCTGTTGACGCTAAAGGCGCAGTAGTTTCCCTGTCTGAAGAAGTTGAAGGTTACCTGCCTGCTTCCGAATTCGCCGCCGACCGCGTTGAAGACCTGACTACCAAACTGAAAGAAGGCGACGAAGTTGAAGCCGTTATCGTTACCGTTGACCGCAAAAACCGCAGCATCCGTCTGTCTGTAAAAGCGAAAGACGCTAAAGAAAACCGCGAAGCACTGAATTCAGTTAATGCTGCTGCAACTGCCAATGCCGGTACCACCAGCTTAGGTGACTTGTTGAAAGCCAAACTGTCCGGCGAACAAGAATAAGGTTGCAGACATGACAAAGTCTGAGTTAATGGTTCGTTTGGCAGAAGTGTTTGCCGCTAAAAACGGTACCCATCTTCTGGCAAAAGACGTAGAGTACAGCGTAAAAGTCTTGGTCGATACCATGACTCGATCGCTTGCTCGAGGTCAACGTATCGAAATCCGGGGATTCGGCAGCTTCGATTTGAACCATCGTCCTGCCCGTATCGGTCGTAACCCTAAAACTGGAGATCGAGTGGAAGTACCTGAAAAACATGTACCCCACTTCAAACCCGGTAAGGAATTACGTGAACGGGTTGACTTGGCTTTAAAAGAAAATGCCAACTAAACCTTAGCATCAAAACGCCGCCACCACGCGGCGTTTTTCTTTAGGCCACATTTTAACAATCAGTTGACCTGAGCCAAGTATAAATAAGGGGCAGACCGATTATTTTTTGACTGAAAGTCTATTCTATTAAATAAGGAAGAGTTTTGATATTCCGTTAATATCAACTTATGAGTTAAACGAAATTCTTTTTATCCGACAGGATAGGTTTCTATCTAAATGAAAAATCATCTTATCCCCTGATCTGCAGTCAAAATCAACTGTTTGTTAAAACATAGCCACGTGATTTAACTTCATCTGCTTCTTCAATACTTTGGGTTAAACGACCAATCGGTTAAGATGTAGATTTTTTATAATTAATTACAATCTACTTTTTAAACAACAAATTGCTAATTTCTATTTCGAACAACACAAAATTTTGCTTATTACACTGAAACTAAGCCTTTTCAGGAATTTGCGGCAAATTCACGGCTTTTACCGAGCCTAACGCTTTAGCTTTTTGATAAAATGCTAATTTGTATTCAAGCAAATCTAAATAGCGTTTTAATTCGGCAATTTGACACTTCACATTTTCTGTTTGATTTTTAAATAAGGAAAGGCGTTCTTCAATGGTATCGTCGCCAATGATGGTACATTCCGCAAAGCGTTTGATGTCTTTTAAGCTCATTCCTGTATTTTTCAAGCATTGCAATAAACTCAACCATTGCAAATCGTTATCGGTAAAACAACGATTACCGTATTCATCACGTCCGATATTAGGTAATAAGCCTTCTTTGTCGTAAAAACGTAGGGTGTGTGCAGAGATACCTATTTTTTCGGCGGCTTTAGCAGTGGTATAAGCCATTATTCTTTCCTCTAAACAAAAATGGTAAAAAACACTTGCCTTGGAGTGAACTCTAAAGTGTAAACTATTGATATGTTGCTTAGGCAAGGCTATTTTGTCAATGAATTAAGAGGAAAAATAATGGAAATTAAACAAACCAATTCAACCATCAAATCTCATGCGGCGGTGGCATTTGCCCCAAATCAACCCTTACAAATTGTGGAAATCGATGTAGAAATGCCACGCAAAGGCGAGGTGTTAATCCGCAACACCCACACTGGCGTGTGTCATACTGATGCATTTACGTTATCAGGAAGCGATCCTGAAGGTGTGTTCCCTGTGGTGCTTGGACACGAAGGTGCGGGTGTGGTCGTTGCTGTGGGCGAAGGTGTGTCAAGCGTAAAACCAGGTGATCACGTCATTCCTCTTTATACCGCTGAATGTAGCGAATGTGAGTTTTGCCGTTCAGGTAAAACCAATCTATGCGTTTCAGTGCGTGATACACAAGGTAAAGGCTTAATGCCGGACGGCACGACGCGTTTTTCTTATCAAGGTCAGCCGATCTATCACTATATGGGCTGTTCGACTTTCAGTGAATACTCAGTTGTTGCCGAAGTTTCACTGGCGAAAATTAATCCAGAAGCCAACCACGAACAAGTATGTTTGCTCGGCTGTGGCGTTACCACAGGTATTGGTGCGGTACATAATACGGCAAAAGTGCAAGAAGGCGACTCTGTTGCTGTGTTTGGCTTGGGAGCGATTGGTTTGGCTGTGGTGCAAGGTGCGCGTCAAGCTAAAGCCGGTCGTATTATCGCCATTGATACTAATCCTGCAAAATTCGAGTTGGCAAAACAGTTTGGTGCAACGGATTGTTTAAATCCGAACGATTACGATAAACCAATTAAAGATGTGTTGTTAAACATCAATAAATGGGGTATTGACCATACCTTTGAATGTATCGGTAACGTAAACGTAATGCGCCAGGCATTAGAAAGTGCGCACCGTGGCTGGCGACAATCCATTATCATCGGCGTAGCGGGTGCAGGACAAGAAATTTCAACTCGTCCGTTCCAGTTGGTCACAGGTCGTGTTTGGAAAGGCACGGCGTTTGGCGGCGTGAAAGGTCGCTCTGAACTGCCGAAAATGGTGGAAGATTCAATGAAAGGCGACATCGAATTGGAACCATTTGTAACCCACACAATGACGCTCGATCGAATCAATGAAGCCTTTGAGTTAATGCACGAAGGTAAATCGATCCGCGCTGTTATTCATTACTAAGGTATGCGATGAAACTGATTGAACAACATCAAATTTTTGGTGGTTCGCAACAAGTTTGGGCACATGATGCCCAAACGCTTCAATGCGAAATGAAATTTGCCGTCTATTTGCCGGATAATCAGGAGAATCGACCGCTTGGTGTGATTTATTGGCTTTCTGGATTAACGTGTACGGAACAAAATTTCATTACCAAATCAGGTTTTCAACGTTATGCGGCGGAACATCAAGTGATTGTGGTTGCCCCCGATACCAGCCCTCGCGGAGAGCAAGTGCCGAACGATGCTGCTTACGATTTAGGGCAAGGTGCTGGCTTTTATCTGAATGCGACCGAGCAGCCTTGGGCGACGAATTATCAAATGTATGATTATATTTTGAACGAGTTGCCTGGTCTGATTGAGGAAAATTTTCCTACCAACGGCAAATGTTCCATCATGGGACATTCAATGGGCGGACACGGCGCATTGGTATTGGCACTGCGAAACCGAGAACGTTATCAAAGTGTTTCTGCCTTTTCGCCCATTTTGTCGCCAAGCCTTGTGCCTTGGGGAGAAAAAGCCTTTTCTGCCTATTTAGGAAAAGATTGCGAAAAATGGCAGCAATATGATGCCAGCTCGCTCATCCAACAAGGCTATAAAGTACGAGGTATGCGCATTGATCAGGGTTTGGAAGATGAGTTTTTGCCGACACAATTGCGTACCGAAGATTTTATCGAAACCTGTCGTGCGGCAAATCAACCGGCCGATGTGCGCTTCCACAAAGGCTACGATCATAGCTATTACTTCATTGCCAGTTTTATTGGTGAGCATATTGCCTATCATGCGGCATTTTTGAAGTAAGCTAAAGAGCGGTCAGTTTTCAAAGCATTTGGGATAGCCGGCACGAGGGCGGTAAAAAGTGCCGGCAAAATGCCAACATAAACGTATGCCGTCTGAACCAGAAGGAGCTGGCTCTACGGATTACTGAACCCAGCCCTTCATTTGATTAGTCTGATTTTTGAGCTTAAACCTTGATTGGTCAAACACTAAAATCGCCCGTATTTCCTACCTCACTTTCAGGCTTTGTATCATTCATGATCAAATTTACATAAGCAGCCTTTTGTGTTTTCGGCTCTACTCAAGCTGATGTCGGCGTGGCAGCCTCACGATTCACCATCTGTTTAATTTATCCTTCTTCAATATTAAAACACAGCCTTAAACAAAAGGCATTTCGTTCAATGAATTGGTAATATCAACATTATATTGAAACACCATCTTTGCTTATACAAGCTCCTTGCACGCTTCATTATTCTTTTCCACGGAAAACGCCAAGTTTGAAGGAAATCATTTATAATACCGGCTGGTAAGCATTTTCTTTCTTAGCCACAAGAAGTATAACAAGGTTAAATATGAGCAATAGAGACCAACTTTTTAAAGCTCCTCCATTTGAAAACCACAGTCCGCTGACCTGGTATCAGGTTGCTTCCCAATCGCCTAATTTTATCCATGATCAGGCACAGGCAAACGCCATTGAATACCTCGACAGACTCTGGACCGAGCTGATGATGTTCAAACGCAAAAGAAACCGTTTTTTAGGTAGGAGTTTGCGTTCTCCGCAAGTCCCCAAAGGGCTTTATTTCTATGGCGGTGTCGGCCGTGGTAAAAGCTTTTTGATGGATGCTTTTTTCGGTTGTCTCCCTTACCGCCGCAAACGCCGCGTTCACTTTCATGCTTTTATGGCGGAAATCCACCAGCGCCTGAAAGTACTAAAGAGCGAAGCCAATCCGTTGAAATCCGTTGCCGCCGAGATTGCCAAAGAAACCCGCGTATTGTGCTTTGACGAATTCCATGTAAGTGATATTGCAGACGCAATGATTTTAGGCCGTCTGCTGGAAAACCTACTAAACGAAGGTGTTGTTTTGGTGGCAACTTCAAACTACGCCCCTTCCGAACTCTACCCACAAGGTCAAAACCGAAGCAGTTTTCTTCCCACAATTGCACTCATCGAATCCAGCCTGACAGTCTTAAATGTTGACGGAGGGGAAGACTACCGACTGCGAACCCTTCGCCCTGCCGAGATTTTCTTTACGCCTGCCGATGAAGAAAATGAGGCGAAATTGGCAAAACTGTTCAAAGAAATGGCAGGTATTACCGATTTAAATCCCGGCATCAGCACTATCCACGGCCGGGAAATTCCCCACAAAGCCGAGTTCGGTCGCGCCATATGGTTTGATTTCCGCGCACTGTGCTTCGGCCCCCGTTCACAGTCCGACTATCTATATTTGGCAGAACATTATGAAATGGTTTTTCTTTCAGGTTTGGAAAAACTCTCTCCCCAAGAAAAGGCAGAAGCACGACGTCTGACTTGGCTGATTGATGTCCTTTATGATTTCCGAGTCAAACTGTGTGCCACCAGCGCGGTAGATGTCAACCATATCTATACAGAAGGTGATTTTGCCGAAGAATTTACCCGTACTGCTAGCCGGATGGTTGAAATGCAGTCCGAAGTTTATTTGGAACAACCTCACTTGACCTTATCACCGAAGGATTAGGTTAGATAAATTTTTTCTCGATAAAATAATACTGTCTCTAACTTTAATAAATAAAAAATAAGGATATAGCATGGCGATTGAACGCACCGTTTCCATTATCAAACCCGATGCCGTCGGCAAAAACGTTATCGGTAAAATATACAGCCGTTTTGAAGAAAACGGTTTGAAAATCGTTGCGGCCAAAATGAAACAACTTACCCTCAAAGAGGCTCAGGAATTCTATGCGATTCACAAAGAGCGTCCCTTCTATGCCAAATTGGTTGAATTTATGACCAGCGGTCCTGTAATGATTCAGGTTTTGGAAGGGGAAAATGCCGTTCTGAAAAACCGGGAGCTGATGGGGGCAACCAATCCTGCCGAAGCAGCCGAAGGTACGATACGGGCAGACTTTGCCACCTCCGTCAGTATTAATGCCGTACACGGTTCTGACAGTACGGAAAACGCCGCCTTGGAAATTGCCTACTTCTTCAGCCAAACCGAAATCTGCCCACGTTAATATAATACACCTACACAGACCCATTATCAGACGGCATGAAACCTGTCCATGCCGTCTGAAAGTTCTGTTACAAAGGCTTTCAATCAAATTTGCCGAACCGGCCATTTTGTGAAAAGCCTAATTTAAGAAATATAACCATATGAAAACCAATCTACTCAACTACGACCTCCAAGGGCTGACCCGGCACTTTGCCGATATGGGCGAAAAACCTTTCCGCGCCAAACAAGTTATGCGTTGGATACACCAATCCGGCGCGCAAAATTTTGATGAAATGACCGACTTGGCAAAATCGTTGCGCTATAAATTAAATGAACAGGCAAGCATCGATATTCCTAAGCTTATGATGTCGCAAGAATCTTCAGACGGCACCCGCAAATGGCTTTTAGATGTCGGAACGGGAAACGGAGTAGAAACTGTCTTTATCCCCGAGTCCGAACGCGGCACACTCTGTATTTCATCTCAGGTCGGCTGCGCGCTGGAATGCACATTTTGTTCGACCGGCAGACAAGGTTTCAACCGCAATCTGAGTGCAGCCGAGATTATCGGCCAATTGTGGTGGGCAAACAAAGCCATGGGGGTTACTCCGAAAAATGAGCGCGTAATTTCCAACGTCGTCATGATGGGTATGGGCGAACCAATGGCAAATTTTGAAAATGTCGTTACCGCACTGAGTATCATGTTAGATGATCATGGCTATGGTCTAAGCCGCCGCCGCGTAACGGTTTCCACCTCGGGTATGGTTCCCCAGATGGATAAACTGCGTGATACCATGCCTGTAGCTTTGGCTGTTTCTCTCCATGCTTCCAATGACGAAGTCCGTAACAAAATCGTACCGCTAAATAAAAAATACCCGCTGAAAGAATTAATGGCAGCATGCCAGCGTTATTTAGTCAAAGCACCCAGGGATTTTATTACTTTCGAGTATGTGATGCTGGACGGTGTCAACGATAAGGCACAACATGCATACGAACTTATTGAACTGGTCAAAGATGTTCCCTGCAAATTCAATTTAATCCCGTTTAATCCTTTCCCTAATTCGGGATATGAACGTTCAAGTAACGAAAACATCCGTATTTTCAGAGATATCCTGCAACAAGCCGGATTTGTCGTTACCGTTCGAAAAACTCGTGGCGACGATATCGATGCCGCTTGCGGACAATTAGCAGGCCAGGTTCAGGATAAAACACGCCGTCAGCAAAAATGGCAACAGATTTTAATCGAACAACGGGGGGAATTATGATGCCCTTTCATATATCCAAAAAATTGTTCTTCTTAGCTGTGATTGCTCTAAGCGCATGCAGCACCTCTTATCAACCCTCAAGCGCAGAAAAAGCCAATCAGGTTTCCAACATTAAAACCCAATTGGCCATGGAGTATATGCGCGGGCAAGACTACCGCCAGGCAACGGCAAGTATTGAAGATGCACTGAAAACAGACAGCAAAAACGAACTTGCCTGGCTTGTCCGTGCCGAAATCTATCAATATCTGAAAGTAAATGATAAAGCTCAGGAGAGTTTCCTGCAGGCACTCTCCCTAAAACCCGACAACGCTGAAATCAACAATAACTACGGCTGGTTCTTATGCGGCACGCTCAACCGGCCTGCAGAAGCGATGCCCCACTTTGATAAAGCATTGGCAGATCCTACCTACCCGACTCCGTTTGTTGCCAATTTGAATAAAGGCATATGCAGTGCAAAACAAGGGCAGCTTGGATTGGCAGAAGCCTACTTAGAACGTTCACTTGCCGCACAGCCGCAGTTTCCTCCTGCATTTAAAGAACTGGCACGTACTAAAATGCTTGCCGGCCAATTGAATGATGCGGACTATTATTTTAAAAAATACCAAAGTAAGGTTGAAGTCCTACAGGCGGATGATTTGCTGCTTGGTTGGAAAATTGCCAAATCTCTCGGAAGCTCACAGGCGGCATACGAATATGAAGCACAGTTGCAGGCAAACTTCCCTTACTCAGAAGAATTACAGACTGTTATCACAGGTCAATAAACAGATTCGAACCTTATGAACACACTCCAACGCCGTAAGACACACCAAGTCCATATCGATCACATCATTGTTGGTTCAGAAGCACCCGTCATCATCCAATCTATGACCAATACCGACACCGCAGATGCCCAAGCCACTGCATTGCAGGTCAAAGAATTAAGCGATGCAGGTTCAGAAATGGTGCGTATTACTGTTAACAGTCCCGAAGCAGCATCTAAAGTTGCAGAAATCCGCCAGCGCTTAGACGATATGGGCTATCCCACCCCCCTTATTGGTGATTTCCATTTCAACGGTGAACGCCTTTTGGCCGAATTTCCCGATTGCGGCAAAGCCCTGTCTAAATACCGCATCAATCCCGGCAATGTCGGTAAAGGTGCAAAAGGCGATGAAAAGTTTGCCTTTATGATTCGGACGGCTGCAGAAAACAACAAAGCTGTCCGCATCGGCGTAAACTGGGGTTCTTTGGATCAAAGCCTTGCCAAGCGCATGATGGATGCCAATCAGGCATCTGCCTCTCCAAAACCTCCTCAGGAAATTATGAAAGAAGCCCTGATTGTTTCCGCCTTGGAGTCTGCCGAAAAAGCCGTTCGGCTAGGATTACCCGAAGACAAAATTATCCTTTCGTGTAAAGTCAGCTCTGTCCAAGATCTGATTCAAGTCTATCATGAATTGGGTAGGCGCTGCGCCTATCCCCTGCATTTGGGATTAACCGAAGCAGGGATGGGCAGCAAAGGCATTGTAGCATCTACGGCAGCCCTTTCCGTCTTATTGCAGGAAGGAATCGGGGATACAATCCGCATTTCACTGACTCCGGAACCGGGAAGTTCTCGAACACAGGAAGTTATCGTCGGACAAGAAATTTTACAGACCATGGGGCTGCGTTCATTTACACCTATGGTAACTGCCTGTCCAGGCTGCGGGCGTACAACCAGTACCGTATTTCAAGAGCTGGCACAAGATGTTCAAAATTACCTGCGCCAAAAAATGTCTATATGGCGTAACCTTTATCCCGGGGTTGAATCCCTGAACGTTGCCGTAATGGGCTGCGTTGTCAATGGGCCCGGAGAAAGCAAATTGGCCGACATCGGAATCAGCCTTCCCGGTACAGGGGAAACACCCGTCGCACCTGTTTATGTAGATGGGGAACGCAAAATAACACTGAAAGGTGATAATATTGCAAGCGAATTCCTAGCTATTGTAGAGGAATATGTTAAAACCAATTATGGCGAAAACAGTTCTAAACGCAATAAAGGAAAAGTCATCCCGATACAGTCTCTATAAAATAAATGCCGTCTAAACATTTCAGACGGCATTTATTTTCCCTCCCAATTAATCAAAGCTGTAAAGAAGCACGGTTCTCCAAGATTTGATCAATCAGACCATATTCTTTAGCCTCTTCGGCGGACATGAAGTTGTCTCGGTCAGTGTCACGTTCCAAATCTGCCAAGTCTCGGCCGCAGTGTTTGGCCATCAGGCGATTGAGTTTTTCTTTGATTTTCAACAGTTCGCGTGCGTGAATCTCAATATCGGATGCCTGACCGCCCAAACCGCCGCTGATTAAAGGTTGGTGAATCATGATACGGCTGTTGGGCAAGGCGAAACGTTTGCCTTTCTCGCCTGCCGACAGCAGGAATGCACCCATGCTTGCCGCTTGCCCCAAGCACAAAGTAGAGACATTAGGTTTGATGAAATTCATAGTATCGTAAATCGACATACCTGCCGTTACCGAACCGCCGGGCGAATTGATGTAAAAGAAAATATCTTTGTCAGGATTTTCACTTTCCAAAAACAACAGCTGGGCGACCACCAAATTGGCGGACTCATCGGTTACCGGACCGACTAAAAATACGATGCGTTCTTTTAAAAGGCGCGAGTAAATATCAAATGCACGCTCACCACGACCGCTTTGTTCGATAACGGTAGGAACGAGGTAATTATTGAAATCGAAGGACATTCTTGTCTCCTGTCAATGTTACGAAAGCACCAAAGGGACGCTTTGGTGCTTTCAAGTTGCCTGTTTCAGACAAACCTTTGAAGATGATTAGGCTTGTGCGCCCATCACTTCGTCAAAAGACAAAGCTTTTTCGGTTACTTTGGCTTTGCCCAAAACGAAATCAACAACGTTGCTTTCTACTGCCAAAGAAGTCGGGCCTTGTAGGCGGGAAGGCTCTGCGTAGTACCAGTCGATCACTTCTTGAGGATCTTCGTAGCTTTCTGCAAAGTTGGCAACAACGGCTTTGATTTGCTCTTCAGTCGGTTCCAGTTTGTTTTCATCAACCAGTTTGGCCAAAATCAGACCCAAAGATACGCGGCGTTCGGCTTGTTCTTTGAACATATCCAAAGGCAGATCCAAGTTGGCAGCATCAGCCATGCCTTGGTTAACAAAATTTTGTTTCATTTCGTTTGCCAAGCGTGCGGCTTCTTCATTTACCAAAGCAACAGGTGCTTTCAGCTCTACGGCTTTGAGCAGCGCGTTCATGACAGATTCTTTGGTTTGTTCCTTCACGCGGCGCTCAACTTCACGGCCTACGTTTTTCTTCACTTCTTCGCGCATTTTGGCAACGTCGCCGTCGGCAATACCCAATGCTTTAGCAAAGTCGGCATCAACTTCAGGCAAAGTTGCTTCAGATACGTTGTTCAATGTGATGGTGAAGACAGCAGATTTACCGGCAACGTCTTTACCGTGGTAGTCTTCGGGGAAATTGACGGTAACGTCTTTGCTTTCGCCTGCTTTCATACCGACTACGCCGGCTTCGAATTCAGGCAACATTTGCCCTGCGCCCAATACAAAGGCGTAGTTTTTGGATGCGCCGCCTGCGAAAGGTTCGCCGTCGATTCTGCCTTCGAAGTCGATGATGACACGGTCGCCGTTTTGGGCTTCGCGTTCAACATGGTTGAAGCGGGTACGTTGTTTGCGCAGGATTTCTACGGTTTGGTCCACTTCGGCATCACCGACGGAAGCGGTTACTTTTTCAACTTCTTGTGCAGACAAATCGCCGATAACGACTTCAGGGAATACTTCGAAAATCGCAGCAATTTTCAGGGATTCTTTATCATCTTGTTCTTCAACGCCTTCGAAACGCGGATAGCCGGCAACTTTCAATTCTTGGGCAACGGCAACATCGTAGAAGCGGCGTTGAACCATCTCATTGATGACATCATTTTGAGCGCTTGCACCGTACATTTGGGCAATCATTTTTAAAGGTGCTTTACCCGGGCGGAAACCGTCGATTTTTGCACGGCGCTGGGTTTGTTTCAGTTTTTTATCGGTTTCTGCGTTGATTTCGGACCAAGGCAGAGACAGCACTACTTTGCGTTCCAGATTTTCTAAAGTTTCAACAGTTACGCTCATCATAAGCCCTTAAATTTGTTGTGTTAATAAAAATAGCCAGCCCTTTTCCGACATTGGACGGTAAGCGGCAAAACGGTACCGGCGATACAAATAATTGCCCTACCTTCTCCGTAAAGGGAACATCTTAACTTGGAAGTATATCACAATATGTTTTCTCAAACATAATATGCCGCCTGAAAACGTCAAATCAGCCACCCAGACTTCTTAATCCCAATATGAAACTAAAAATGTTCTTTGTGTGCCAAAATCTTACGGCTGCCATTAATATCGGCAGGTGAAACGACACCTGCATTTTCGAGTGCTTCCATCAGGTTTGCTGCGCGGTTATAGCCGATGCGCAACTGACGTTGCAGGGAGGAGATTGAAGTTTTTTTGCTTTCCAAAATGTAGGTAACGGCTTGGTCAAACAATTCGTCGCTTCCCGCATTCGGATTGACGATATTAGTGGTTTCCAGTGCGGCTTCCCCGCTGAGCAAACCTTCGACATAGTCAGCGGGAGCTTGGGATTTGACATAGTTGACGACTTGATGCACTTCGTCGTCTGAAACAAACGCCCCTTGCAGTCGGGTTGGCTCGGCGCTGCCCGGTTGTAGGAACAGTGAATCGCCGTATTTCAACAGCTCGTCCGCACCCATCTGGTCAAGGATGGTGCGGCTATCAATTTTGCTTTGTACGGTAAACGCCATACGCGTCGGGATGTTCGCCTTAATCAAGCCGGTCACGACATCGACGCTTGGACGTTGGGTCGCGACAATCATGTGAATACCTGCCGCACGTGCTTTTTGGGCAAGGCGTGCGATTTGCTGCTCAACGGATTTACGTTCGGTCATCATCAGGTCCGCCAACTCGTCGATAACGACCACAATCAATGGTAATTTTTCCAAGGGTTCCGGATTATCCGGAGACAGGCTGAAAGGATTCAACAGCGGCTTACCGGCCGCTTTGGCAGCCTCGACTTTTTGATTGAAGCCCTCCAAGTTGCGCACACCTGCATGCGAAAGCAGGCGGTAGCGTTTTTCCATTTCGGCAACACACCAGTTCAATGCCTGCCCTGCTTCGCGCATATCGGTAACGACCGGGCAAAGCAGGTGCGGAATACCGTCGTAAATGCTTAATTCGAGCATTTTCGGATCAATCATGATGAAGCGGACTTCTTCCGGCGTAGCTTTGAAAAGCATAGACATAATCATGCCGTTCACGCCGACGGATTTACCCGAACCGGTCATACCAGCAACCAAAAGGTGTGGCATTTTCGCCAAGTCGCCGACGACGGGCGTACCGGCGATGTCTTTGCCCAATGCAACGGTCAGTTTGGATTTGGCTTCAGTAAACACGGGTGAAGACAAGATTTCGCTCAACATCACATCTTGGCGTTTATCGTTGGGCAACTCGATGCCCATCGTGTTTTTGCCTGCGATGGTTTCTACGATACGTACGGATTGCAGCGACATGGAACGCGCCAAATCTTTAGATAAAGCAACGATTTGGCTGCCTTTTATGCCTTGCGCAGGCTCGATTTCATAACGCGTAATCACAGGGCCGGAAGTGGCAGAAACGACTTGCACGCCGATGCCGAATTCTGCCAGCTTGGATTCAATCAGTTCGGCAGTACGCTCCAATTCGGCAGGATTGATGCTCACCGGCTCGTTATCGGGAAGGCGCAACAGATTCAACGCAGGCTTGTGATATTCTCCATTGCTCTGGACTTCGTTATCTTCAAACAGCGAAGCTTGGATTTTAGGCGGCGGCGCAACAGAGACTGCTACAGATTTGCGGTTGCTAGTACTGCCTTCGAGTGAGATAACGGGCTTGGCGGTAATATTTTTAGCCTCTTTTACCATACGGCGGGTGTTTAGGGTATCGACACTGTCTTTTTTGGTATTAGGACGGCGTTTTCCCAGTGATGATATTTTTCTACCCGATACGGCCAGACAATTTTGAATCGTCCTACTTGTACCGTTCAACACTTCCAACCATGAAACCTGTACCAGCAAAGACACTGACAACAACAAAACAACCAAAATAATCAAGAGGCTGCCCGATTTTCCCAATAACCATGCAAATATAGCGCCGACACGTATACCTACCATACCACCCGCACCGACCGGCAAGGATTCACTGTATTTTCCGCCCAGCACAAAATATTCCAAAACAGGGCTGAATACCGTCAAGATAAAAAGTGCGGCGACGGCAATTTTGTGGTTGTACGAACCGGGTAGTGCCGGTTTGGCATGCAGACGGAAATTTTTATACAACATCACGCAGGCAGCAACTATCCACCACCAGAAAGACCAGCCGAAAAGATAATAACCGACATCGGCAATGTATGCTCCGAACAAACCTCCCCAATTGGCGGCATCTTCCACAACCGGCGAACTGCGCGACCAAGACGGATCCCCCATATCGAAACTAATCAGGGAAATCGTCAGATACAGGGTTGCCGCCAAGCCCATCAGCCACAATGCGTCGGCGATTAGATTGACGACATGTTCGGGACGTGCCTTCTTTGCTTCGGTTTTTTGCAATTCTTTAGCAGCTTTGAGCTGTTCGGAAACCTTATTGCCCCTTGCACCGTTGTCTTTCTTGCGGGAAGAATTTTGAGACTGGTTTGCCGCCCTGCCTTTTGTGATTTTCTTATTGGATTTTTCTGTCATGCCGTATTACCGGAAAATGCCGTCTGAAAACACCGGACGGCTTGCGGATTAAATATGAAATGTCGGATTATACTCCATTTCGCCCATTTTCATGCCCCTGTGGGCCGCTGCCGCATATCGGAGCTTATACTTGATGCGCAAAATATGTATTTTACGCAGGATTACGGCAAACCAGTATAATCCGTGCCGTTTGAACCGACTGAAAGAAGATAGTATGAACCAATTGAAACTTGCCGTTTCCGGTGCTCAGATTTTATTCGTTGCATTCGGCGCAATGGTGCTGGTTCCCCTGCTGACGGGACTGAACCCGGCACTTGCTCTTTTAGGGGCAGGCATAGGAACCTTATTGTTCCAAATTACCACCAAACGCAAAGTGCCTATTTTTCTAGGATCTTCTTTTGCGTTTATCGCGCCGATTATCTACGCTATCGGTGAATGGGGTCTGCCCTCCACCATGTTCGGATTGTTTGCTGCGGGATTTATGTATTTTGTATTTGCCGCACTAATCCGCTGGCGCGGACTTGCTGCCGTTCATAGGCTGCTGCCGCCGGTCGTCATCGGTCCGGTCATTATGGTTATCGGCTTGTCGGTCGCTGTAGCGGCAAGCAGTATGGCAATGGGACAGGCAGACGGAAAACAGGTCATCGACTATACCGATTCCCTGATTCTTTCCGGCTTTACCTTTGCCGTTACCGCCATCGTATCGGTTTTCGGCAGCAAGATGATGAAGCTGATCCCCATTTTAATCGGCGTTGCCTCCGGTTATACCCTTGCACTGCTGATGGGGCTGGTCGACACGGCCAGCATGACACATGCACCTTGGTTTGCCGTCCCGCATTTTGAAACACCACAAGTCAACTGGCAGGCTGCTCTGTTTATGTTGCCGGTCGCAATTGCCCCGGCCATCGAACACATCGGCGGCATCATGGCAATCGGCAATGTAACGGGAAAAGACTACACAAAAGACCCCGGCTTGGACAAAACCCTTACAGGCGATGGTTTGGGCGTATGCATTGCCGGCTTGATCGGCGGCCCACCCGTTACAACTTACGGTGAAGTAACGGGTGCTGTGATGATTACTAAAAACAGTAACCCCGTCATTATGACTTGGGCTGCAGTTTTTGCCATTTGTATGGCATTCTTCGGCAAATTCAATGCATTCTTAGCCTCCATCCCGATGCCTGTTATGGGCGGCATCATGCTGCTGCTTTTTGGTACGATTGCCTCTTTGGGCATCAAAACCCTGATTGATGCCAAAGTCGATTTGATGCTGCCGAAAAACCTGGTTATCGTCAGCTCGGTACTGACGACGGGCATCGGTGGTATGACGCTAAAACTGGGCAGCTTCAGCTTTGCCGGGGTCGGTTTGTGCGCCGTACTTGCCATTGTGCTGAACCGCCTGCTCCCCGACTCCAAAGAGAGCTGATTGACGATATAAATGCCGTCTGAACATTCTTCAGACGGCATTCTGTTTACTTCAAATGCTGGATTAAAGAACTGACCGTTCCGCCATAATAGGCAGACGATGTGCAATAAACCGTCTCCAAACTGCACTGCCCCTGCGCACCATATTTTTTGATGCACTGGTTGAGGGCAATCTGATGGACACTAGTAAAGCGTGGCGAAGTAATCACAACAGCATTACCGGTACGCACTCCGCTCTCTGCTTTCGGATACGCCAATGCAACGCAAGTATTTTTCAACGGCACAACAGAACGGCATCCAGTTGCCTGATCTTCACCTATCCCCGCAAGCGTATCCTGTCCTTTGCAAAAAGCCTCCAACTCGGCAAGCGATTCATTTTGTGTCGAATCCTCTTTAGTGGTTTTAATCTGCAAAACGTCGTTCTCATCCTGCGGATTCTGCCAAACAGCAAGATACCCGTAAGTATCGGCAGCCTGTGCCGGCGCAATAATCAGGCAGAGTGCAGATACTGCCAATATTTTTTTTATCATGATAGATTCCTGACGGTTCGTCCATGTCCTACCGCATTATAAACAAAAAACAGGATAATTCCCGCCTTATCGTTTTATACCTCTAGAAAAATTACGCTGTGAAGCATCGGCAACCCACTTTGACAACACAAATTAACGCATCGCCAACCTTTGCCGAATAAACAATCTATTAAGACGACAATTGCGCGCAAACTTTCCAACGCACGAAAAAGCTGTATTTTATAATGTACCCTGCGGCATCCGTTTGTGAATGGGGAAATTATTTTAATATTATCACTCCTTTCCAATCATCCAATCACCCCTGCCAAACATCAACAAAATAAATACCTTCCCAACAGCTATATCTTACAGGGCGTATTGTTCGATAGCTGTTTGGGTTATAATCTCCCTATCGATTTTCCGTGTCCGAAAGATACTTTATCTATGGAAACCCAGCCAAACACCTCCCAACGGTCCCTGCGTCAAAACAGTATCTACCTCCTGCCCAACTCCTTTACCGTTGCCGCACTATTTTCCGCCTTTTACGCTATTACCCAATCTATGCACGGACACTACGAAACAGCCGCTATTGCTGTTTTTATCTCCATGCTGCTGGACGGCATGGACGGACGTGTAGCACGGCTAACCAACAGCCAGAGCGCATTCGGAGAACAACTTGACAGCCTTGCAGACATGGTCAGCTTTGGTGTCGCCCCGGCCCTGATTGCCTACAAATGGCAACTTTGGCAATTCGGGAAAATCGGTTATTCCGTTGCATTTATCTACTGCGCCTGCGCCGCCCTGCGCCTGGCACTTTTCAACACGCTTATCGGAAAAGTCGATAAACGCTGGTTTATCGGTGTTCCTAGTCCGACCGCGGCCGCACTGATTGTTGGGCTGATTTGGGTCAACCACAGCGTTGAAAAATTCCCCGCCGTCCACTGGTGGGCATTAGGTATCACACTGTTTGCCGGTCTGTCGATGATTGTCCAGATTCCGTTTTGGAGCTTTAAGGAAATCAATATCCGCAGACAAGTCCCCTTCGTCGGCATGCTGATTGCCGTTTTGCTGCTGCTGCTGATTACTTGGGAGCCGTCGCTTGTCCTCTTCCTGTTCTTCTTCGGATACAGCCTCTCCGGCTACATTATGGCGGCACGCCGCTTTTTGAAAAAACGTAGAAAGGCCGATTGAATGTGGCATTGGGAAATTATCCTGCTCCTGCTTTTCGTGGGCAGTGCGTCAGGTTTTATTGCAGGTCTGTTCGGTGTCGGGGGCGGCGCACTGATTGTTCCTGTCGTTTTATGGGTACTCGGTTACCAAGGATTGGCTCAGCATCCCTATGCCCAACATCTCGCTGTCGGAACATCCTTTGCCGTTATGGTCTTTACTTCCTTCTCCAGTATGTTGGGACAGCACAAAAAACAGGCGGTTGACTGGAAAACGGTATTCATGATGATGCCGGGCATGATATTCGGCGTATTCTTGGGTTCGCTCTCCGCAAAATATATCCCCACATTCTGGCTTCAAATTTTCTTTATCCTGTTTTTTACAGCCGTCGCATTCAGAACATTGCATACCGGTCATCAGACCGCATCGCATCCGCTGCCAAAATTGCCGGGACTGACTGCTGTTTCCACATTATTCGGCACAATGTCAAGCTGGGTTGGCATAGGAGGCGGCTCACTTTCTGTCCCTTTCTTAATCCGCTGCGGATTTCCCACCCACAAAGCCATCGGTACATCATCCGGCCTCTCCTGGCCAATTGCGTTGGCAGGTGCGGTATCTTATCTTTTAAACGGCCTGAAAGTTGGGGGGCTGCCTGAAGGCTCGCTGGGCTTCCTCTATCTGCCCGCTATCGGCGTACTCAGTGTGGCAACCATTACCTTTGCTCCCTTGGGCGTCAAAGCCGCCCACAAACTCTCTTCCGCCAAACTAAAAAAATCCTTCGGCATCATGCTGCTTCTGATTGCTGGGAAAATGCTGTACAACCTATTTTAAGACACAATGCCCCCTCTTATTTCAAGCCCTTCCCTCCTATAATGGAAATGTAAGCATTCACGTAAAAATATACCTGACATACAAACAATCAAAACAAATGCCGTCTGAAATATTTTCAGACGGCATTTTTATAAACAGATTGCTTATACTTTTTCTTTTTTACGGTTTTTCTCCGCCATCATTTCATGCAGCGTTTTCTTGGCAGGTTTCATAGGGACATGGTTATCCGTCCAGCCCAACTGCTTACTCGGCGTCAATGCACGGAATTTGGTGGCTGCCCAACCGAATGCTCGGTAGGTTTTGCTGCCGCTGAAAATACCGTTGAATGTGCGCCATGCCATTTGTTCGCCGAAGGTATGCGATGCGCCTTGCCCTCGGATGGGGTGCGGCACAGTTTCGGTTGGCGAACGTTGTGCTTCAACGCGCAAACGCTGCATTTGTTCGGTAATCGGGATGCGTACCGGACAAACTTCCACACACGCGCCGCACATGGTACAGGCGGTTGGCAGGTCGCGGGTGGCATCCAGACCCAACAAGTGCGGAGAAATAATTTCGCCAATCGGGCCGGGGTAGGTGGTACCGTATGCCGCGCCACCGATACGGGTATAAACCGGACAATGGTTCATACACGCGCCACAACGAATACATTGCAAGGTACGACGCATTTGGTCTTCGGCATAGGCTTGGCTGCGGCCGTTATCGAGCAGGACCAAATGCATTTCTTGAGGACCGTCCAGCTCTTCGCTACGGCGCGGACCGGTAATCATGTTGAAATAAGTGGTAATGTTCTGACCGATGGCAGAACGCGGCAGCAAACTGTACAAGGGTGGAATATCCGACAGCTTGGCAACTACTTTTTCAATGCCGGTAATGGCAATATGCACGGGAGGAACGGTGGTACTCAAGCGACCGTTGCCTTCGTTTTCAACCAGACACAGCGTACCTGTTTCAGCAACGGCAAAGTTCACGCCGCTCAAACCGACATCGGCAGTGCTGTAAATATCCCGCAGGGCTTTGCGGGCGAAGCCGGTCAGTTGGTCTACATCGTCTGTCAGCGGCGTGCCGAGGTTTTGGTGGAAAAGTTCGCTAACCTGTTCTTTGGTTTTGTGAATGGCGGGCATCACGATATGGGTCGGTTTTTCGCCTGCCATTTGGACGATAAATTCTCCCAAGTCGCTTTCCACCGCTTTAATGCCTTTTGCTTCAAGATAATGGTTCAGCTCGATTTCCTCGCTGACCATCGATTTGCCTTTAACCATCAGCTTGCCGTTTTTGGCAGTAATGATGTCATGGATGATTTCGCAGGCTTCGGCCGGTGTTTCCGCCCAGTGTACTTTCACGCCCAACTTAGTTAGGTTTTCTTCCAGCTGCTCCAGCAGGGCAGGTAATTTAGACAATGAACGCTGGCGGACGTGTTCGCACAAATCGCGCAGACTTTGCAGCTCTTCTTCGTCGGTCAAAACGGCTTTGCGTTTGGTCATCAGCATATCCATCGCTGTACGCAGGCTTTTGCGCAAAGGTTTGTCTTGAAGGGAAATTGCGGCGTTTTGTTTGAAAGTTTCCGGCTTCATGTGAAATTTGATGGTTTGCGTAGTCATGCATTTTCCTCCAAATCGGCAGGGGAAATGTGGTCAGGCAGGATGGCGAGGATGACCAAATCACGCGGACCGTGCGCGCCGTAAGCAAGCGTCAGCTGGATATCTGCGGTTTTGGACGGACCGGAAATCAGGAAAACATTGGTCGGCATGCCGTTTTCCACCAGTTTTTCACCTTCGACAGCGTTGTGAAATTCGTTATACATTTTTGCCGTATCAAACAAGCAGAAATGCACGGGCGGAACAAGGCTTAAAGTACGCGGCTCTTCGGGGCTGGAAAACAGCATCAGCGTACCGGTACGGGCGATGCCGCATTGAGAGCTGCTAAAGCCTGCATCGATGTTTGTGAAGAACTCGGTTTTCCAAGTATCGATTTCGCGCTCAAAAGCAATCGGTTCGATATTGCTGTCCACCAGCGCGGCACGGGCGATTTGTCCGTGTTCGGTCGCCAACGGCAGCAGGATGTTTTTCAAACCTTTGCCTTCGGCTGCTTGACGGAATACTTGCGGCCAGCCGGTTTTGGTCACCCAATAAATTTCGGTTTTGACCGCACGCATAGCGGCAGCCCAATGTTTCAGACGCTCAACTTCGCTGTCCCAAGAAACGCCCATTTCACGGTAATAATCAAAAACCGCAGGTTCTTCCATCGGCAATGCGTCGGCTTTTTTCAGTTTTGCCAAAATATTTTCGCGCGCGCTCATGCTTTACCTCCGGTACGTTCCAACAAGAAGGATGCGATGTGTTTCGGACGCGGCATATTCGGCTCGTCCTTAGCGATTTTGCCGCCGATGTTCATCATGCAGCCACAGTCCGCGCTGATGATTTCGGTCGCACCGGTTTCTTTCAGAGCGGCAACTTTGTCTGTTACCATCGCGCCGGAAATATCGGCCTGTTTGACAGAGAACGTCCCACCGAAGCCGCAACACTCGCTTTCGTGGTCGTGAACGACGCGCTCGACATTTTCCATGCCGTCAATCAACTGCCAGCCTGACAAATGAACATTCATCTCACGGCGTGCGGCACAGGAAGTATGAACGGCCACCTTAACCCGCCCGCCTTTGTCTTCAGGCTTGTAGCCGATAGCCAGCAGAAAATGGGTAAACTCTATGATGCGGCCGGCACAATCAATGGCTTTTTGCTCGTACTCGGAGCCTTTAAACAAAGTCGGCCAGTGGTGTTTCATCATGCCGCCGCACGAGCCGGACGGTACGACGATCGGCCAGTTTTCAGGGAAAAGGTCGAGTTGCGCTTTGGCAACATCAAACGCCTCGGTCGGATGACCGGAAGAGTAGGCAGGTTGGCCGCAGCAGCTTTGCGCCATCGGGTAATGAACCCGTATGCCTTGCTGCTCGATTAAAGTAATGGCATCCATACCGGCTTCCGGCATGAAAAGATCGAGGACGCAGGTACCGAAGAAATAAACATCCGTCGGCTTGCTGTCGAATGTGGTGATTTTTGGAGGAGTGATTGCGCTCATTTTTTTGTTAACGGGGATACCCGTTTTCTCTGTCGAAAATTAAGCGTTTACTTTAAGTAATTGACTGTTGTGGGTCAAGTATAATTTTAAAAAATAATCTGATTTTTCTTACAAACTGCTATCTATTGCTTGCTGCATCTTATATTATTAATTAAGATAATCGTTATCATTACAAAACGACGATACCTTTATTCATTTATGAATGTAATCGCGTCTGAACCAATACCGTCCAGGTCTCATTTAAGAACGACAACAGACCGGTATGGAGTACAATCGCTTTATGGAAAAAAGCACCCTCCCCTCCCATACGACCTCCGCCTGGTTACCATTTCTGCTTGCAATTGCCATTTTTATGCAGATGTTGGATGCCACTATTTTAAATACCGCCCTGCCTGAAATTGCCGCCGACCTGAATGAGTCGCCATTGAACATGCAGCTGGCGGTTATTTCCTACACGCTAACCGTTGCCTTGCTGATTCCCTTAAGCGGTTATCTGGCAGACAAATTCGGAACTAAGAAGGTTTTTTTCGGCTCAATTGCCCTCTTCATGCTAGGGTCGGCATTGTGTGCCGCATCCGACTCGCTGCTC
Source organism: Neisseria cinerea (assembly GCF_900475315.1). Classification (NCBI taxonomy): domain Bacteria; kingdom Pseudomonadati; phylum Pseudomonadota; class Betaproteobacteria; order Neisseriales; family Neisseriaceae; genus Neisseria; species Neisseria cinerea. The sequence continues at coordinate 824,188 of NZ_LS483369.1, forward strand.
GGGTTAACATTCTCACGCATCATTCAGGGCATAGGCGGTTCGATGCTGGTTCCGATACCGCGCCTGACTATCCTGCGCGTGTATGAAAAATCAAAGCTTCTCAATGCCATTAATTATGCGGTCATGCCTGCATTAATCGGGCCTGTTCTGGGACCTTTGGCGGGAGGTTATTTGGTTGAATATGCTTCATGGCACTGGATTTTCTTGCTCAATCTGCCTATCGGTCTGCTGGGCTTTATATTAGGAAGAAACATTATGCCCGATATTAAAGGCAGCAATACCTCTTTAGACTTCAAAGGTTATCTGATTTTTTCTGCCGCCGCGTGCCTCTTGTTACTTTCAGCAGAAAGCCTGTCTCACGCACTGCCTCTGTATATTTCCCTATGCCTGCTGGGTATGGGTCTGTTGTTTGCACACCGTTATTTCAGACACATGAAAACGGCACCCCATCCGATTTATTCTGCCGATTTATTCCTGATACGCACTTTCCGTCTGGGATTGGCAGGCAACCTGTTCAGCCGTATCGGCATCAGCTCGATTCCCTTCCTGATGCCGTTGATGTTTCAAATCGCTTTCGGTTTCAGCGCAAGCCTGTCAGGCTGGCTGGTTGCACCCGTCGCCCTGTCTTCGCTATTGGTCAAGCCGTTAATCTCCACCTTGATGAAGCGTTTCGGCTACCGCAAGGTGCTGCTTTGGAATACCAAACTGCTTGCCGCCTTCATCATGCTGCTGGCACTGCCTGACGGACACTCTCCGTTATGGATATGGGTTTTGCTCTCGCTGGCAATCGGCACATGCAATTCTTTACAGTTTTCGGCTATGAATACACTGACACTTGCAGATTTACGTCCGCAACAAACAGGCAGCGGCAACAGCCTGATGGCGGTTAACCAGCAACTTGCCATCAGTATGGGGGTTGTTTCCGGTGCGCTGATACTTAAAAACTGGACATTCCTGATGCCTGCTGCCAACCTGCATCCGGCCTTCCGCATGACGCTGCTCAGCATCGGCGGCATTACCCTTGCATCATCGCTGGTTTTCAAACGGCTGCATGTATCAGACGGCGCCAACCTGACAAGAGGCAAGCGGCCTTAATCCTGCATCCCGACAAAACTTTTACCCGTTCCGGCCTTTAGATTATGATGCTTCATTTCAATGCGTACAGACCCCAAAATACAGGCAATGCCGTCTGAAACCCTATCCCGATGAAAACACACAGCCTCATTTCCCTTTTATGCCTCCTTCTCTGTTCATGTTCTTCATGGCTGCCCCCACTGGAAGAACGGACGGAAAGCCGCCATTTCAATACTTCCAAACCCGTCCGCCTGGACAACATCCTGCAAATCCGGCACACCCCTCGCAACAACGGGCTATCCGATATCTATCTGCTGAACGATCCCCACGAAGCCTTTGCCGCGCGCGCAGCCCTCATCGAATCAGCCGAACACAGCCTCGATTTGCAATACTACATCTGGCGCAACGACATTTCCGGCAGACTTCTGTTCAACCTCATATACCTTGCTGCAGAACGCGGCGTACGCGTACGGCTGCTGCTGGACGACAACAACACGCGCGGATTGGACGACCTCTTGCTTGCCCTCGACAGCCATCCCAATATCGAAGTACGCCTGTTCAACCCCTTCGTCTTACGAAAATGGCGTGCCTTAGGCTACCTGACCGACTTTGCCCGCCTCAACCGCCGTATGCACAACAAATCCTTTACCGCCGACAACCGTGCGACCATACTCGGCGGACGCAACATCGGCGATGAATATTTCAAAGTCAGGAACGATACCGTTTTTGCCGACCTGGACATCCTCGCTACCGGCAGCGTCGTTAGCGAAGTTTCATACGATTTTGACCGCTACTGGGCAAGCCATTCCGCCTACAATGCCACGCATATCATCCGTCGCGGAGATATTCCGCACGGACTTCAAGAACTCGGCTACGACGACGAAACCGCCAGACAAGCACTCCTCCGTTACCGTGAAACCATCGAACAATCCTCACTCTACAGAAAAATACAAAACCGGCAGATTGACTGGCAAAGCGTCCAAACCCGCCTAATCAGCGATGATCCCGACAAAGGGCTGGACCGGGACAGCCGCAAACCGCCGATTGCCGACCGCCTGCAAAACGCCCTCAAACAACCCGAAAAAAACGTCTATTTGGTTTCCCCCTATTTTGTCCCCACGAAATCTGGCACACAGGCATTGGCAAAACTGGTTCAAAACGGCATAGGCGTAACCGTCCTGACCAACTCGCTGCAGGCTACCGATGTTGCCGCCGTCCACTCCGGTTACGCCAAATACCGCAAACCCCTGCTTCACTCCGGCATCAAACTTTATGAACTGCAACCTAATCATGCCGTTCCTTCTACCAAAGACAAAGGACTGACCGGCAGCTCCGTTACCAGCCTTCATGCCAAAACCTTCATCGTCGACGGAAAACGTATTTTTATCGGCTCCTTCAACCTCGACCCACGCTCCGCACGCCTCAATACCGAAATGGGCGTAGTCATCGAAAGCCCCCTGATAGCCGGCAAAATGGAGCGCACCCTCGCCCAAACCACCCCTTCCTACGCCTACCGCGTTACCCTTGACAAACACAACCGCCTGCAATGGTATGACCCTGCCACCCAAAAAACCTACTCGAACGAACCGGAAGCCAAACTCTGGAAACGCATTGCTGCAAAAATCCTATCCCTGCTGCCCATAGAAGGTTTATTATAGACATGCCGTCTGAATGTCCTTCAGACGGCATATCCGAACCCGCAAAGGAAAAACCATGTTTCCCCTCGACAAAACCCTTTTCCTCTGTCTCAGCGCACTGCTCCTCGCCTCATGCGGCACGACCTCCGACAAACACCGCCAACCGAAACCCAAACAGACAGTCCGACAAATCCAACCCGTCCGCATCAGCCACATCGACCACACACAAGGCTCGCAGGAACTCATGCTCCACAGCCTCGGCCTTGTCGGTACACCCTACAAATGGGGCGGAAGCAGCACCGCAACCGGTTTCGACTGCAGCGGCATGATTCAATTCGTTTACAAAAACGCCCTTAACGTCAACCTTCCCCGTACTGCCCGCGACATGGCGACGGCCAGCCGCAAAATTCCCGACAGCCGCCTCAAGGCCGGCGACCTCGTATTCTTCAACACCGGCGGCGCGCACCGCTACTCACACGTCGGGCTCTACATCGGCAACGGCGAATTCATCCATGCCCCCAGCAGCGGTAAAACCATCAAAACCGAAAAACTCTCCACACCGTTTTACGCCAAAAACTACCTCGGCGCACATACTTTCTTTACAGAATAGCGGCAACACACCGCAACAAAACACGGCAGCATGGCAATGCTGCCCTACGGCTTCAACCCACAGCCGTAAATCAGGCATAAATACCCGACAAAAAACAGCCGCTGTTCAAAATTGCCATCCCGACAAAAAATGCCGTCTGAAACGCAAAAGCATTTCAGACGGCATCTTCAAATCGAAGATCAGTTGATCAAATAACCTTGGATTTCTTTGGTTTTTGCATTGATTTCTTTAGTACGGCAGTCGGATTGCGCCAAACCGTATTCGTCCCCTCCGGCACATTTGGCATTCAATCCATTCTGCCAGTTTCGGTATTCGGGCATAACGGTTTCGGCAATATCGGCGGGCAATGCCTGAACCGCACCATCCAATGCCGCCTTGGCAGTCCTTTCTTTTTTGTCTGCTTCCCTGATAATTTCGTCAATCACTGCTTTCTTGCGGTTGTGCAGCTCTTCCAAGCGTGCTTCGGTTTCCGCCGTTTTGCATGCCAGTTCGCTGATTTTTATACCGTTTGGCGTTTCACTTTCGGCTTTTGCCTTGCTGGCACAGATTTTATCCATCCCGCTTTTCCATGTTTTCTGTGAGGCTTGCAGCTTGTTTTGGACGGTTTGCGGCAGACCTGTCCAAAATTGTTCAAACTCACTGCGCGACAATTTATAGCGCTCCTCCCATTCTGATACGCGGGCTGTCTCCTGTTCTTGGCTCAATGCCTCCTGCGCCGCTGCTTCTTCTGCCTCGCGCGCCTCCTGTGCCGCCGCTTCCGCTGCTTCAAGCTCTTCATTCATTTTCTTCGCTTTGTCCAACGGCTCCTTAATCAATGCCATAGACACCAGCTCGCTGACCGGACGGATGACTTCGTACGTCTGATTCAGCTCGGCAAAAATTTTACGCTTATCGTCTGTAGGCTGGACGCTGTAAGAAATGGTTTTAACGTAATATGCACCTTCTTTACGGTAGTAACGTTCAAAAAAATCGGGTGTTTTTTTATAACTGTTGCCTACTGTCCGGTTAGCGGCAACGGCATAACCGACGACATCCTCCGGCACTTCCAACTTCAACGTGGCTTCGCATTTCAATTTGCTGGAAGTGTCGGTTTTTTCGGCAGTACGGATTTCATCGATGGTTATGCCCAAACGTTCGATCATGCTGCGGATATGCGATATACCGATGTCGGCAAATGCCTGTTCTTTGAATGCGTCATCGTCAAAAGTTTTAACGGTTTCCCCTTCGACATTATCGCGGATAAGTTTGACCAAAATCTCTTTAGCCTCTTCGCTTCCGCAGGAAACCTCCTTCTCGACAAACGGATTGCTTATACCTAAACGGTCGCAGCCCGACAAAATCAGCATACTTGCCAATGCCAGTGCGGATAAATTTTTTCCCATCAGTTTTCCTTTTCATTCAGACAGACCGTACGTTTATCTGTGTATTCCGATACAAATACAATACTGTAAAGTACAAGTCTTTAAATTCATGCGAATTATCATATCGGGATTACAGGATGCCGACAAGCCTTTATTTGGCTTGCGCTTTCCTTATATTTCCTTACAGCTTGACGCATTTCCGCCAAAGCAACATAGGCGGTTGCGATATTGATAACTTACCCGCCTGATGAGCATCTTTTCCCAAAGCCCGTACCAAACCGCCCGACAGTTTTTACCCGGCGTTTCAGACGGCATTTGCGGAATGCTGTCCTAATATCAATCCTTGTCGTAAACGATATGCTTGTTATGTATGCTTTTTTTACTTTTTTGCAGTTGCAGGCTGGCAGCATCGCCCAAACGCAGTGCAAGCCCGATGGCGAGGATATCGATAACGGCAAGTTGAAGCAGGCGTGAAACCATGGGCGTGTAAAGTTCCGCATTTTCCTGAGTGGCTATGCTCAATACGCAATCGGCCATTTGTGCCAAAGGAGATTCGTTGCGCGTCAACGCAATAATGGACGCACCGTTTTCTTTGGCGATACTGACTGCATCCAGAAGCTCGATTGACGAACCGGTATTGGAAATGGCGATAAGGACGTCTTCACTGGAAAGGACGGAAGCCGCCATCAATTGCGTATGGGTATCGACATAGGCGACGGTCGACATACCGAAACGGAAGAATTTATGCTGCGCGTCTTGGGCGACAATACCTGAATTGCCGACTCCGTAAAACTCGACACGGCGGGCATGCATCAATGTGGCAATGGCATTTTCAAGTTCGGATTCTTTCAGAAAGCGGCGCTCGCCCAAGAGGGAGGCTGCGGCATTGCCCAATACTTTTTCGACCACGCTTGACATGTCGTCATCCGCATTGAGCTCTTCATGAACATAGGGCATACCTTCATGACCGATACTGGCGGATAATGCAAGTTTGAACTCGGGCAGCCCTTTGTAGCCCAGGCTGCGGCAGAACCGGATGACGGTCGGTTGGCTGACGGAGGAGTGTTCGGCAATCTCGGCAACAGCCGCATGAACAAACCATTTGGGTTTTGCCAATGCACATTCGGCTACTTTACGTTCCGCGCCGGAAAGGTCTGCCAGTGATTCGCTGATTTTGCTTAACATAATGATATACCCTTCGATAATCCAGCCCGCCGTAAAAGGCGATATGGTTAAACGTTTCTCAAATGGTTGTCGAGAGCCACTGCCGCACCGGAAATTCCGGGAAACTCGCTCAATACGACATAAACGGGAATCGCGGCAAGATATGCTTCAAACCTGCCCTTGTTCTCAAAACGGCTGCGGAACGGGGAGGTTTTAAAGTATTCCAGCACGCGGGGAATAATGCCGCCGCACAAGTATACACCGCCACGTGCACCCAGCATCAATGCATGGTTGGAGGCGACGGTACCGAGCATGGCGCAAAAGATATCTAAAGTCTGACGGCACAAAGGGGACGAACCACCCAATGCTTTTTCCGTAATTTCAGAAGGCGGCAATTTTACCGATTTGACTTTCTGCTTTACCGCCAACGCTTCATAAATCAGGCTTAAGCCTGCACCGCTGAGGAAGCGTTCTGCAGAAACATGACCGTATTTGTTTTTGGCATATTGCCAAATCAAAACCTCCATATCGTCAAACGGAGGAAAAGTCCCATGTCCGCCCTCGCCCGCCAAAGCCACCCAGCCTGCCGCACTGTGTACCAGCCCGCTTACGCCCAAGCCTGTTCCCGGACCGATAACTGCTTTCGGTGCAAACTCGACCGGTTTTTGTCCGCCGATTTGCAAGAGATCGCAATCGTCGGTCAAGGTAACCGCCAAAGCCTGCGCAGTAAAATCATTCAGCAGAATCAAGGTTTCCAGACCCAAAGCCTGACGGGTTGTTTCGATGGAGAAGGCCCAATGATGGTTGGTCATCTGCACCCAATCGCCCAATATCGGGTTGGCAATGGCAAAAGCCGCATGTTTCACATTTTCTGCACTGCTTTGATTCAAATAGGCGCGTGCTGCATCTGTAAGCGTATCATAATCACTACATGGAAAAACAGCCGCTTTTTCAATCACACGCGGAGCGGTTTCCAATGCGAAGCGTGCATTTGTACCGCCGATATCGGCGACCAAACGAGGATAAGCTTCAGTGTGCATAGTAGACATGGCAGTTAATTCCTTGGTGATTGAGAATCAGACTGGTCGGATATTCGGTGTCAGCACTTGCAGCAGCCTTATCGAATACCGCTTTTTTCTCTGCGCCTTGAATGGCCAAAAATACATTCGGCGTTTTGGCAATCGCACCCAAAGTCATGCTCACACGCTCATGCGGCGCGGTATCCGGCGTGGTATGAATCAATGTCGGGTCATCAGCTTCATTGATTGCGACCTGTAATTGAGGCGCTTGAGGGAACAACGACGCCGTATGCCCGTCTGTGCCCATGCCCAACACCAGCACGTCAGGTTGCTTGTAATGTTTCAATGCGTAAGTAACGACAACTTCAGGTTGTAATTCAGTTTCAGACTTTCCGTCTTCAACAACGGGAATCCATGTAGCGACGGCCGCGTTATTTTTGAGCAGATATTCGCGTACCAAGCCTGTATTGCTGTCGGCATGCGTGGTTGGAACGATACGCTCGTCCACCAAAGTAATGCCGACATTTTGCCAATTTAAATCTTTTTGCGACAAAGCCTCGAAAAACGCAATCGGCGAACGGCCGCCGGAAACGGCCAAAACCGCATGGCCTTTCTCATTCAGCGCGGCTTGCAATGCAGCGGCAACGGCATCGGCAAGAGCTTGCGCGACAGTTGCAGCGTTTTCTTGTTCGTGCCAAACAAACATGTTTCGTCCTTTCATGGTTTCAGACGGCCTTTTGTTGGAAAACAAGGCCGTCTGAAAGAAATATTATTGCTCTTCGTGCCACTTGTTGCCGTCACGGGCCAACAGCGCGCGCGCAGCTTCAGGACCCCAAGAATGGGCTTCGTAAGCATGTGGAGGCGTTGTATTGTTCGCCCAGTTTTCCAAAATCGGCATCACATATTCCCAAGCGGCTTCGAGTTCGTCACGACGGTTGAACAAAGCGAGTTTGCCGTTAATCACATCCAGCAGCAGACGCTCATAAGCCTCGGCGCGACGACCCTCTACGGCTGTGCCCAAGTCCACGCCAATCGGAGTAACTTCGACTTTATTGCCTGCACCCGGGGTTTTTACTTGAGTGTAAAGGCGGACGGATTCAGTCGGTTGTAGTTCAATAACCAAACGATTCGGCGCAGGTTGGCTGTTGTCAAAAATATGGTTTTGCAGCGGACGGAAGTTCAACACGATTTCCGCCACTTTGCCTGCCATGCGTTTGCCGGTACGCAGGTAGAAAGGTACGCCTTTCCAACGCTCGTTTTCGATTTCGGCTTTGATGGCGACATAGGTTTCAGTGAAACTGTCTTTCGGTACATCAACTTCTTCCAAATAGCCGTTCATGCCGCTTGCCGCAACATATTGGCCGCGAATAACATTTTCGTTGACGGATTCGATGGTCAGCGGTTTCAGCGATTTGATGACTTTCACTTTCTCGTCGCGTACGGCATCGGCATCCAAGCTCGCCGGTGCTTCCATCGCAGTCATACAAAGCATTTGCATCAAGTGGTTTTGCACCATATCGCGCAATGCGCCGGTAATGTCGTAAAACTCACCGCGTTCTTCCACGCCCAACTGCTCGGCGATGGTCAGCTGTACGCTTTCAATATATTTGTTGTTCCACAAAGGCTCGAACATCACATTGGCAAAACGCAAGGCCAGCAGGTTTTGCAGGCTTTCTTTACCTAAATAATGGTCGATACGGTAGATTTGTTCTTCTTTGAAATAACGGGCCACATCCGTATTGATTTGTTGGGAAGAAGCCAAGTCCGTACCCAACGGTTTTTCCAAAACCACGCGCACGTTATCGGCATTCAAACCGATTTCGGCAAGGTTTTCACAGGCTTGCGCAAAGAATTTCGGCGCAGTTGAGAGGTAGATCACGACATTTTCAGTATTCTTACGTACTTTTACCAAGTCGCCCAAGGCAATGAAATCGCCTTTCTCTGTAACATCGACTTTTAAATACTCGAGACGTTGGATAAACGATGCCCATGCTTCATCTGAGAAGTTTTGTTTGACATGGATTTTAGAATTCGTTTCCACTTTAGCCAAAAAGCCGGCGGTATCCAATTCGCTGCGGCTTACGCCCAAAATACGACCTTCGGAATGAAGCAAACCGGCTACATGCGCCTGATACAGGCAAGGCAAAAGTTTACGCATTGCCAAATCGCCGGTCGCGCCAAACAACACCAAATCAAAATTTGTCTGAATATTCATTGTATTGTCTTATTAAAAATTTTTAATGTCATCTTACCCCTGTCTTTCACCCAAATATCGGATAGCTCAAAGATAAAGCAGGAACATAATGAGTAGTAATACTACACATCACTACACTTTTTGTCCATGCCCATTTTTTCAATTTCTTTGACCTAATCCAAAACAAGACAAGTCCTCTTCGGTATTGGTCGCGGTAATTTGAAATACACCCGGAATTTAAATCAAACTTCATTTTGACTATGAATTTTTGTAATAAAATTACAAATTGTATTATAATAAATCTTGCTTTTTCTATTTTCAGACCGCACATTAATTTAATATCCGCTCCGAATACAAAATCAAAACGCACGATACCAAGCCATCGCATTCAAACAATAGGTCGAACATGAACCCCACTCCTATCCACCCCAAGCTTGCCGAGATTACCGAGCGCATCATCGAGCGCAGCCGCCCGACGCGTGAAAAATATCTGGCGAAAATCCGCAGCGCCAAACAAATGGGACGGCTGGAGCGCAACCAGCTCGGCTGCAGCAACTTGGCGCACGGCTACGCCGCCATGCCTAAAAGCATCAAAATCGAAATGCTTCAGGACACCGTTCCCAACTTAGGCATCATTACTGCCTACAACGACATGGTTTCCGCACACCAACCGTTTAAAGACTTTCCAGACCAAATCAAAGACGAAGCACAGAAAAATGGTGCGACCGCACAAGTCGCCGGCGGCACACCCGCCATGTGCGACGGTATTACCCAAGGCTACGCAGGCATGGAATTGTCGCTGTTCTCCCGTGACGTCATCGCCATGAGTACCGCTGTCGGCCTGTCCCATCAAATGTTTGACGGCAGCCTGTTTATGGGCGTATGCGACAAAATCGTTCCCGGCCTGATGATCGGTGCGTTGTCTTTCGGTCATATTCCCGGCATCTTCGTTCCCGCAGGCCCGATGTCCAGCGGTATCGGCAATAAAGAAAAAGCCCGTACCCGCCAACTTTTCGCCGAAGGCAAAGTCGGCCGCGATGCCTTGCTTGAAAGCGAAATGGGTTCTTACCACAGCCCGGGTACTTGTACCTTCTACGGCACCGCCAACTCCAACCAAATGATGATGGAAATGATGGGCGTACACCTGCCTGCCGCCGCCTTTGTCCACCCATACACCGACCTGCGCGAAGCCCTGACTCGCTACGCAGCCGGACACCTCGCACGCGGCATCAAAAACGGCACCATCAAGCCATTGGGTGAAATGTTGACCGAAAAATCCTTCATCAACGCCCTGATCGGCCTGATGGCGACCGGCGGTTCGACCAACCACACCATGCACCTCGTTGCTATGGCGCGTGCCGCAGGCGTGATTTTGAACTGGGACGACTTCGACGAAATTTCTTCCATCATCCCGCTGCTCATCCGTGTGTATCCAAACGGCAAAGCCGACGTGAACCACTTTACCGCAGCCGGCGGCCTGCCTTTCGTTATCCGCGAATTGCTGGACGCAGGCCTGTTGCACGACGATGTCGATACCGTCGTCGGACACGGAATGCGCCACTACACCAAAGAGCCTTTCCTCATCGATGGCAAACTCGAATGGCAAGAAGCCCCCGAAACCAGCGGCAATGAAGACATTCTGCGCAAAGCCGACAACCCGTTCTCCCCAGACGGTGGTCTGCGTCTGATGAAAGGCAACATCGGTCGCGGCGTGATTAAAGTGTCCGCCGTGCGCGAAGGCTGCCGTATTATCGAAGCGCCTGCCATCGTGTTCAACGACCAACGCGAAGTGTTGGCTGCGTTTGAGAGCGGCGAGTTGGAACGCGATTTTGTGTGTGTTGTCCGCTACCAAGGCCCACGCGCCAACGGTATGCCCGAGTTGCACAAACTGACCCCGCCTTTGGGCATCCTGCAAGACCGCGGCTTCAAAGTGGCGCTACTGACCGATGGCCGTATGTCCGGCGCATCCGGCAAAGTGCCCGCGTCCATCCACATGACGCCCGAGGCCCTAATGGGCGGCAACATCGCCAAAATCCGTACCGGCGACCTGATCCGCTTCGACTCCGTTACCGGCGAACTCAACGTCCTGATTAACGAGGCCGAATGGAACGCCCGCGAAGTCGAGCGCATCGACTTGAGCGCGAACCAACAAGGCTGCGGCCGCGAACTCTTCGCCAACTTCCGCAGCATGACCAGCAGCGCAGAAACCGGCGCCATGAGCTTCGGCGGCGAATTTGCCTAAACCCTTTTCAGACGGCCTTTTAAAACAAACAGGCCGTCTGAAACCATGTTAACGAACCTATTACGATACAGTCCCCAACGGAGACCTAAAATGTCCAAACTGACCCCCCGCGAAATCCTGAGCGCAGGCGCAGTCGTGCCTGTGATGGCGATTGACGATTTAAGCACTGCCGTCGATTTATCCCATGCCCTTGTCGAAGGCGGCATTCCCACCCTCGAAATCACCCTGCGCACCCCTGTCGGCCTCGACGCCATCCGCCTGATTGCCAAAGAAGTGCCCAACGCCATCGTCGGCGCAGGTACGGTTACCAATCCCGAACAACTCAAAGCCGTCGAAGACGCAGGTGCGGTTTTTGCCATCAGCCCTGGCCTGCATGAATCCCTTGCCAAAGCCAGCCACAACAGCAGCATTCCCCTGATTCCCGGCGTTGCCACTCCTGGCGAAGTCCAACTGGCTTTGGAACACGGCATCGATACCCTCAAACTCTTCCCTGCCGAAGTCGTTGGCGGCAAAGCCATGCTCAAAGCTCTGTACGGTCCTTACGCCGATGTTCGCTTCTGCCCGACCGGCGGCATCAGCCTCGCCACCGCGCCCGATTACTTGGCGCTGCCTAATGTCTTGTGCGTCGGCGGCTCATGGCTGACACCGAAAGAAGCCGTTAAAAACAAAGACTGGGACACCATCACCCGCCTTGCCAAAGAAGTGGCGGCGTTGAAACCTAAAGCCTGATTCGCATCGTAAAAATGCCGTCTGAAGCCCTTTCCCGTTTCAGACGGCATTTTGCCGATTGAGGGCACAGTCGGCATACGCGTCAGCACTGCTCCGACATACCGCCCCTAAAATGCCCATCCATCTTCTGCATAATAAAAATAACGGTCAGTTCATTCGACAAATACAGCAGCCGGACAGCCCGTGCTACACGGCTGAAAAAATGCCGTCTGAAACGCATTCAGACGGCATCCGGTTAAAAAACAACTGATTCAACGCTGATTAATCCGCTTCCAAAACCACTTTCATGGCTTGGTTTTCAGCAGCATGCTTGAACACGTCGTAGGCTTTTTCCAATTCGCTGAATTTGAAACGGTGGGTCAGCATTTTGGTGTAATCGACGGAGCTGCTGGAAATTGCCTTTATCAGCATTTCGGTGGTATTGGCGTTTACCAAACCGGTTGTGATGGCAAGGTTTTTAATCCACAGTTTTTCCAGTTTGAAATCAACGGACTGACCGTGTACACCAACCACAGCGATATGGCCGCCGGGTTTCACAATGTCTTGGCACATATTCCAAGTCGCAGGGATACCGACGGCTTCAATCGCGCAGTCCACGCCGTCTTCGCCGACGATAGCAGCAACTTGCTTGCTTACATCGCCGGAAGCAGGGTTAATGGTATGGGTCGCGCCCAATTCTTTCGCCAGTTTCAAGCGGTTTTCATCCATATCGCAAACGATGATGGCGGCGGGGCTATACAGTTGGGCGGTCAACAGGGCAGACATGCCGACAGGGCCGGCACCTGCGATGAATACGGTGTCGCCGGGCTTGACATCGCCGTATTGCACGCCGATTTCGTGGGCGGTCGGCAAAGCGTCGCTCAACAGCAGGGCGACTTCTTCGTTGACGTTGTCGGGCAGCGGAACAAGGCTGTTGTCGGCATAAGGCGTGCGGACGTATTCGGCTTGCGTGCCGTCGATCATGTAGCCCAAAATCCAGCCACCATTACGGCAATGTGAATAAAGTTGGATTTTACAGTTGTCGCAAGTACAGCATTTGCTGACGCATGAAATAATGACTTTATCACCGACTTTGATGTTTTTTACAGCATCGCCGACTTCTTCTACAATACCGATGCCTTCATGGCCGAGAATACGGCCGTCGGTGACTTCGGGGTTTTTGCCTTTCCAAATACCCAAGTCAGTACCGCAAATCGTGGTTTTAACGATTTTGACGACTGCATCGGTCGGATCGATAATTTGAGGGCGGGTTTTTTCTTCGAAACGGATGTCGTTTGCGCCGTGATAAACCATTGCTTTCATGCTGATACTCCTTGCTTGTTGATAAATAATTTCAATACCGCAATAAAGTCTCTTTATATGAGTTATATACCCCTACAAAAATAAGTCAATAAGAATTACTTTCACAATGCTATACCATGACATACTGTTTTAAATATAGATAAAACCACAGATTGATATTAATGAACACACCCATCCCCTTCTCCGAACGGCTCATCCGCTGGCAAAAACAACACGGTCGCCACCACCTCCCTTGGCAAGTGCAAAACCCTTATTGCGTCTGGCTTTCCGAAATCATGCTCCAGCAAACGCAGGTCGCTACCGTGTTGGACTACTATCCGCGTTTCTTGGAAAAATTCCCGACTGTACAAACGCTTGCCGCCGCGCCGCAAGACGAAGTGTTGTCGTTGTGGGCGGGCTTGGGCTATTACAGCCGCGCGCGCAATCTGCACAAAGCCGCGCGACAAGTCGTCGAACAATTCGACGGCACGTTTCCATCGGAGCGCAAAGACTTGGAAACCCTCTGCGGCGTCGGCAGAAGCACCGCCGCCGCCATTTGCGCCTTTGCCTTCAACCGCCGTGAAACCATTTTGGACGGCAACGTCAAACGCGTGCTCTGCCGCGTGTTCGCCCGCGACGGCAATCCGCAGGACAAAAAATTTGAAAACTCGCTTTGGACGCTTGCCGAAAGTCTGATGCCGTCTGAAAACGCCGATATGCCCGCCTACACGCAGGGCTTGATGGACTTGGGCGCGACCGTGTGCAAACGGACGAAACCCTTGTGCCACCAATGTCCGATGGCAGACATCTGCGAAGCAAAAAAGCAAAACCGTACCGCCGAGCTGCCGCGCAAAAAAACCGCACCCGAAGTGCAAACCCTGCCGCTTTACTGGCTGATTGTCCGCAACCGAAACGGCGCAATCTTATTGGAGAAACGCCCCGCCAAAGGCATTTGGGGCGGTCTGTATTGCGTGCCGTGTTTTGAAAGTTTGAACGGGCTTTCCGACTTTGCCGCCAAATTCTCCCTGACCATGGCAGATATGGACGAACAAACCGCCCTGACCCATCGCCTGACGCACCGGTTGCTGATGATTACGCCGTTTGAAGGGCAAATGCCGTCTGAAAGCCCTTCAGACGGCATTTGGATAAAGCCGGCGCATTTGAAAGATTACGGCCTGCCCAAGCCTTTGGAAATTTATTTAAACAGTAAAAAGTTTGGGGCTGTATTAGATAGAGAAAGTTAAGCCTGATGGCATTGTGTACCGCGTCTTTGTCGAAGCTGTTTTTCAGACGACCTGAGTGTTGTTTTACAGGAAAGTAAAGGCCGTCTGAAAACCAGAAAACCTGTTTTCAGACGGCCTTTATTTACAATACCGTTTACCGGAAGATTATTTCTTCGAGCCGACGAATGCGCCTACCGTATTGCCGTTAGAGAATCCGCCTGCAACTTCCGCTGCATTTTTGCCAAAGAAACCGCCTTTGACTTGGGTCGCACCGGATTGGTCAAATTTGTTGCCGCTAATTTGGGCATTAACAGCAATGTCGCCGCCAAATTTAGCATCACGGAAGATAGTGCCTGTTAATTTTTTGCTGTCAAAATTAGCAGTCAACTCTGTGCGGTCAATACCGTAATTTGCGCCGCTATGCATAGAGGCAACGCTGGCGCCGTAATGAACTTGTCCTTTAGGCAGCTCGGCTGCAGGCGTAAAGTGTCCGCTGAAAAAAGCTTGTTTTTTGCCGTTAACTTCCAACACGCCGGCAGTAGCATTTGCTGAAGCAGCATTGACTAAGAATTTCTGTACGGATTTCGGCTCGCCGGATGCAATTCCTGAAGCAAAACCAGGGACTTTGCTTTTCCAATCACCCAAAGAAACACCACCGCTTTGGGTCAAATCGAAATCCACACCGTCAACGCGGATGTGTTTGATGTTGCTATTATCAATGGCAATGCTGTTACCACCAACTGTTTGCTGTGCAGCGGTAGGAACCGCCGGAGTAGCAGGAGTTGTCGTTGATGGGTTGCTTGAACCTGCGTTAGGCGTAGGTTGTGAAGAAGGAGTGGAATTTCCACCACCACCGCCTCCGCAGGCAGCCAAAGCTGCTGTACAAATCAATGCAAGTACTTTTTTCATGTCGTATCATCCTTTTTTAAATTGAATCTCGAAGTTTCTGTATTCGGGAACAAGTCTTGATTGTGCTTGCGACGCACCTAAATCAATGACTTAGACATTTTATACTAAAAAGATAAGCTAACCCATCCGCAATAGTTAATTTAAGTAAATTTGCAAACAAAATATAACTAAATTATGACTAAGTTAACAATTCATTAGCAGGAAACGCATCAAATCAACCCACTTTTTCAGACGGCCTGAGACCTTTGCAAAATCCCCCCGAAATCCCCAAAATTCCCACCAAGGCATTTAGGGGATTTCTCATGAGCACCTTTATTCGATCTCCGTAATTTTGACTGTAATGTTTCGATTTTCGCCATACTCTACCACACGTTGCAACTGCAATCTTTGCTCTTTTACAGCCCCAAAAGTTTTATAGTGGATTAACAAAAACCAGTACGGCGTTGGCTCGCCTTAGCTCAAAGAGAACGATTCTCTAAGGTGCTGAAGCACCAAGTGAATCGGTTCCGTACTATTTGTACTGTCTGCGGCTTCGTCGCCTTGTCCTGATTTTTGTTAATCCACTATATATAAATAAATTGCCCTCTCCATTCTTTTGACTCTAAAACACAAATGCCGTCTGAAATTTTCAGACGGCATTTGTTGCTTTATATTCATTCTGCCTGCTTAGGCAAATTGCCGTGTAAAACCGACAAACTCCTCTTTTTTCGCTTTCGCCCTACCTGAATCGATGGCTTCCCGTGCGGCAGATATGCCGTCTGAAAGCGAAGCAGCGACATTTCCGGCATATAGGGCGGCGGCGGTATTAAGCAACACGATATCGCGTGCCGCCCCTTCTCTTCCTTCAAGCACCTCGTTCATTTTCAACAAAGATTCCTGAGTATTGGCAACTTTGATTTCATCCAAATTGCGGCGGGTTTCGATACCGAAATCTTCAGGGCTGATGTCGTATTCGCTGATTTTTCCGTCTTTTAGTTCGGCAACGCGCGTTTTACCCGTCAGTGTAATTTCATCCAAACCGCCCTCCCCGCAAACAACCAAAACGTGTTTGGAACCAAGTTGTTGCAAGACCCGCGACAAAATGCCGCACAAATCGGTATGGAACACGCCCAAAAGTTGGTTTGGCGCGCCCGCAGGATTGGTCAACGGGCCCAAAATGTTGAAAATACTTCGGAAACCGAGCGAACGTCGTACCGGGGCAACATAGCGCATGGCACTGTGGTGATTGGGTGCAAACATAAACCCTATACCGGTCTGGCTGATACTTTGGGCAATCTGTTCGGGAGTCAGGTTGAGGTTTGCGCCCATTTGCTCCATCACGTCAGCCGCACCGCTGGAGGAAGAGACCGACCGGCCTCCGTGTTTGGCAACCTTCGCGCCTGCCGCTGCAGCAACAAACATCGAAGTCGTCGAAATATTGAAGGTTTTAGCACCATCTCCGCCCGTACCGACGATATCAACCAACCCCTCTGCATTCTCCAGCGGCACTTTTGTCGCAAACTCGCGCATGACGGCTGCAGCTGCGGTAATTTCGGAAACGGTTTCAACCTTGATACGCAATCCTGTCAAAATGGCCGCTATCTGCTCCGGCGGAACCTGTCCGCTCATAATCTGACGCATCAAGTCGGTCATTTCATCGTAAAACAACTCATTATTGCTGATTAATCGTTCGATAGCCTGTTGCGGTGTAATCATTTTTTGTCCTCCGTTCAATATTCGGACGAAAATGCCGTCTGAAGGGCTTCAGACGGCATCACGTCAGATTTTTTGCGGTTTGAAGTTTTGAAATTCAACTAAAAAATTGTTCAACATATCATGTCCGTGTTCGGTCAGCAGAGCTTCAGGGTGGAATTGTACCCCCTCAACGGCATATTCCTTATGGCGCACACCCATAATCTCGCCATCTTCAGTCCAAGCCGTTACTTCCAAACATTCGGGCATCGTATTCCGATCGATAACAAGGCTATGATAACGCGTACAGGTAACCGGATTGGGCAAATCTTTAAACATACCCTTACCCGAATGGGACACAGGCGACACCTTGCCGTGCATCAAGGTTTTTGCCCGTACCACATCTCCGCCGAACGCTTCGCCTATCGTCTGATGCCCGAGGCACACGCCCATAATCGGCAGCCTGCCGGCAAAATGGCGCATGGCTTCTACTGAAATACCCGCCTCCTTAGGGGAACATGGTCCGGGGCCGATTACAAGATATTGCGGCTTTAAGGCTTCGATTTCTTCCAATGTAATATCATCGTTACGGCGCACGACAACTTCCTGCCCCAATTCTGTAAAATACTGGACGATGTTGTAAGTGAAACTGTCATAATTGTCGATAAACAAAAGCATTTTGTGATTAACCTATTGATTTATAATGTTATTTATTATTGACTGCATTTCCGATACCCCTGAGCATACCCCCTTATCTCTTAGCGTGCCTGATGCACCCTTAGGAATCTGACGCAGAGTCTCGCTTTCTGACAAGTGTGCAATTTTGCCATCTTTTCGACCATTCGGGAAAGCACCGATTTTATGCCCTCATAAATTTTGATTATCCGATAGCCAAATATAGCGGAATTCGTGTTCACATCATTCACTTCCCTAAAATTAGGGTTAATACAAATTAACGCCATTAAATGTCACAACCGTATCATTTTAAAAAACTTTTGCCGATACCTTGGTTTTTTCTTAAAAATTTATTATATAAATAATGTAATGTTATATAATAACAGGTTTTCAAAATGTGATGAGAAGCTAAAATGGCTCAAACTACGCTAAAACCCATTGTTTTATCAATTCTTTTAATCAGCACTCCTATCCTCTCGCAAGCACATGGGACCGAACAGTCTATGGACTTAAAAACGGTTACCGTCGTCGGCAAAAGCCGTCCGCGCACCACTTCGGGGCTGTTGCACACTTCAACCGCCTCCGACAAAATCATCTCCGGCGATACTTTGCGCCAAAAAGCCGTCAACCTAGGCGATGCTTTAGACGGCGTACCGGGCATTCATGCCTCGCAATACGGCGGCGGCGCATCCGCTCCCGTCATTCGCGGTCAAACAGGCAGACGGATTAAAGTATTGAACCATCACGGCGAAACGGGTGACATGGCGGACTTCTCTCCAGACCATGCAATCATGGTGGACAGCGCCTTGTCGCAACAGATCGAAATCCTGCGTGGCCCGGTTACGCTCTTGTACAGCTCAGGCAATGTGGCCGGTTTGGTCGATGTTGCCGATGGCAAAATCCCCGAAAAAATGCCTGAAAACGGCGTATCGGGCGAAGCCGGATTGCGTTTGAGCAGCGGCAATTTGGAAAAACTGACATCCGCAGGCATCAATATCGGTTTGGGCAACAACTTCGTGCTGCATACCGAAGGCTTGTACCGCAAATCTGGCAATTACGCCGTACCGCGCTATCAAAAAGAAGAAGGCCGTCTGAAACGACTGCCCGACAGCCATGCCGATTCCAAAACAGGCAGCATCGGGCTGTCTTGGGTTGGCGAAAAAGGCTTTATCGGCGTGGCGTACAGCGACCGTCGCGACCAATACGGCCTGCCTGCCCACAGCCACGAATACGATGATTGCCACGCCGACATCATCTGGCAAAAGAGTTTGATTAACAAACGCTATTTGCAGCTTTATCCGCACCTGTTGACCGAAGAAGACGTCGATTACGACAATCCGGGCTTGAGCTGCGGCTTCCACGACGACGATAATGCACACGCCCACACCCACAGCGGCAGACCGTGGATAGACCTGCGCAATAAACGCTACGAACTCCGCGCCGAATGGAAGCAGCCTCTCCCAGGTTTTGAAGCCCTGCGCGTACATCTGAACCGCAACGACTACCACCACGACGAAAAAGCAGGCGATGCAGTAGAAAACTTCTTCAACAACAAAACACACAACGCCCGTATCGAGTTGCGCCACCAACCCATAGGCCGTCTGAAAGGCAGCTGGGGCGTGCAATATTTGGGACAAAAATCCAGCGCACTTTCCGCCATTCCCGAAACCGTCCAACAACCAATGTTGATTGACAATAATGTGCGCCATTACAGCTTTTTCGGTGTAGAACAGGCAAACTGGGATAACTTCACGCTTGAAGGCGGCGTACGCGTGGAAAAACAAAAAGCCTCCATCCAGTACGACAAAGCATTGATTGATCGGGAAAACTACTACAACCAACCCCTACCCGACCTCGGCGCGCACCGCCAAACCGCCCGCTCGTTCGCACTTTCAGGCAACTGGTATTTCACGCCACACCACAAGCTCAGCCTGACTGCCTCCCATCAGGAACGCCTGCCGTCAACGCAAGAGCTGTACGCACACGGCAAACACGTTGCCACCAACACCTTTGAAGTCGGCAACAAACACCTCAACAAAGAGCGTTCCAACAACATCGAAATCGCGCTGGGCTACGAAGGCGACCGCTGGCAATACAATCTGGCACTCTACCGCAACCGCTTCGGTAACTACATCTACGCCCAAACCTTAAACGACGGACGCGGCCCCAAATCCATCGAAGACGACAGCGAAATGAAGCTCGTGCGCTACAACCAATCCGGTGCGGACTTCTACGGCGCAGAAGGCGAAATCTACTTCAAACCGACACCGCGCTACCGCATCGGCGTTTCCGGCGACTATGTACGAGGCCGTCTGAAAAACCTGCCATCCCTACCTGGCAGGGAAGATGCTTACGGCAACCGTCCTTTCATCGCACAGGATAACCAAAATGCGCCTCGCGTTCCGGCTGCGCGCCTCGGCTTCCACCTGAAAGCCTCGCTGACCGACCGTATCGATGCCAATTTGGACTACTACCGCGTGTTCGCCCAAAACAAACTCGCCCGCTACGAAACGCGCACGCCCGGACACCATATGCTCAACGTCGGTGCAAACTACCGCCGCAATACGCGCTATGGCGAGTGGAATTGGTACGTCAAAGCCGACAACCTGCTCAACCAATCCGTTTACGCCCACAGCAGCTTCCTCTCTAATACGCCGCAAATGGGCCGCAGCTTTACCGGCGGCGTGAACGTGAAGTTTTAAAATCGGACAGACAAACAAAAAAGGTTTTCAGACGGCAGTCTGAAAACCTTTTTCTTACTTTAAACCAATTTTAAAACCGGCAATTAATCTTTCAACACATCTTGCACAGCCGCCTGAATCTTGGCAGCAGCAGCTTCGATTTAGTGCTGTTCGGCAGATTGGTTTGCCGCTGTTTCAACCGAAGCAGCTTGTGAAACAGACTCGGCTTGAGGATCAGTCAGCGGCAAACGCGCCAATACAGTGCTGACGCCGGTAACTTTATCGCCAATCGCCACTTGCGCCTGCGCATCGACAGGCAGATACATATCCACGCGCGAACCGAAGCGGATAAAGCCATAGCGTTCGCCGCGAGACAGTTTCGCACCTGCTTGGGTGTAGCACAAAATACGGCGCGCCACCAAACCGGCCACTTGAACAAAAGTAATTTCACGACCGGAAGCCGTAGTCGCCAACACCGCATTACGTTCATTTTCCGTGCTGGCTTTGTCCAAATCCGCATTCACGAATTTACCTTTGTTATAGACCACTTTTGTTACCGTACAATCGGCAGGCGATTTTTGCGAATGCACATTGAACACGTTCATAAAAATACTGATTTTCAAAGCATCGACATCACGATACGGATCGCGTGCGCGCTCGACCACCACGATACGGCCGTCAACAGGACTCAACACCGCTTCAGGATTTTGCGGAATCTCACGCGCAGGGTCGCGGAAAAACTGCAGGGCAAATACGGTAAACACCCAAAACGGCAAAGACCACCAGCCGCAGCACATCAACACCAGCAGGCTCAAAGCCAAACCGCCGCCGATAATCGGCCAGCCCTCACGGGCAATAATCGGGTGGGGGTAAAGACGGTTCATTTGTCATCCTTCTATTCAAGCGGGTTAAAATTGCCGACATTATAGCGGAATCTGCCGTACTCCGCTGGCAAATGCCGTCTGAATCCTGCTTAAGACGTTATTTGATAAAGTGCTACAATAGCCGTTTCCTTCTTTTTCAGACGGCATTCACCATGTGCAACCATCATCCCAAACATTCACACGACAACGACACCATCCGCATCCGCGGCGCGCGCACGCATAATTTGAAAAATGTCGATTTAGACATTCCGCGCCACAAGCTGGTGGTGGTAACAGGATTGTCAGGCAGCGGCAAATCGTCGCTGGCATTTGACACGCTGTATGCCGAAGGGCAGCGGCGCTATGTTGAGAGCCTTTCCGCCTATGCGCGGCAGTTTTTGCAGATGATGGACAAACCCGATGTCGATTTGATCGAAGGTCTGTCGCCCGCGATTTCCATCGAGCAGAAATCCACCAGCCACAATCCGCGTTCCACCGTCGGCACGGTAACGGAAATCCATGACTATCTGCGCCTTTTGTACGCCCGCGTCGGCATGCCGTATTGCCCCGAACACAATCTGCCGCTATCCAGCCAAACCGTATCGCAGATGGTCGATGCCGTGTTGAAGCTGCCGGAAGACACGCGCGTGATGATTCTGGCGCCGGCGGTGCGCGAACGTAAGGGCGAATTTGTCGATTTCTTTGCCGACTTGCAGGCGCAAGGTTTTGCGCGGGTGCGCGTGGACGGCGAGGTCTATCAGCTGGACGAAGTGCCGAAGCTGGAAAAAAACATCAAGCACAATATCGACGTGGTCATCGACCGCGTGAAAGTGAAGGCTGACATCAAGCAGCGGCTAGCGGAAAGTTTTGAAACCGCGCTGCGCCACGGCAACGAACGCGCGTTGGCAATGGAAATGGAAAGCGGCGAAGA
Organism: Neisseria cinerea; assembly: GCF_900475315.1. Classification (NCBI taxonomy): domain Bacteria; kingdom Pseudomonadati; phylum Pseudomonadota; class Betaproteobacteria; order Neisseriales; family Neisseriaceae; genus Neisseria; species Neisseria cinerea. The sequence goes on from NZ_LS483369.1 coordinate 846,452, forward strand.
ACATTGGTTCTCCGCGCGTTTTGCCTGTCCCGTATGTTCATACAGCTTGCCCGAATTAGAGCCGCGCCTGTTTTCCTTCAACAACCCGATGGGTTCCTGCCCAACTTGCGACGGCTTAGGCAACACCAATTTCTTCGACCCCGAAAAAGTAGTCGCCCATCCCGAACTGTCGTTGGCAACGGGCGCGATTGACGGTTGGGACAAGCGCAACCAGTTCTATTTCCAAATGATTCAGTCGCTGGCGCGGCATTACGGTTTCGATGTGCAGGCTGCTTGGGAAACGCTGCCTGAAAAAGTCAAAAAAGTCATCCTGCACGGTTCGGGAAAGGAAGTGATTGATTTCACCTACCTATCCGAACGCGGCACCACCTTCAACCGCAGCCACGCCTTCGAAGGCATCATCCCCAATCTCGAACGCCGCTACCGAGAAACAGACAGCGAAACCGTGCGCGAAAAACTGCGCGAATACCAAAACCACCGCGCCTGCCCGAGCTGCGGCGGCGCACGTTTGCGCAAAGAAGCGCGTTACGTTTACGTCAGCGGCGAACCCTTACACGAAGTTTCCGCCTGGCCGCTGACCAAAACCCACCAATTCTTTGAAACGCTGGATTTAGACGGCAACAAGAAACAAATCGCCGAAAAAATCCTCAAAGAAATCACCGAGCGGCTCGGCTTCCTGATTAACGTCGGGCTGGATTACCTGAATCTCTCCCGCTCCGCCGAAACTCTCTCCGGCGGCGAAGCCCAGCGCATCCGCCTCGCCAGCCAAATCGGCAGCGGCCTGACCGGCGTGATGTACGTTTTGGACGAACCCTCCATCGGCCTGCACCAGCGCGACAACGACCGCCTGCTCGCCACCCTCAAACGCCTGCGCGATTTGGGCAACAGCGTGATTGTGGTCGAACACGACGAAGACGCCATCCGCGAAGCTGATTTCGTCGTCGATATGGGTCCTGGCGCGGGCGAACACGGCGGCAACGTACTGATTGCCGACACCCCCGAAAACGTCGCCAAATGCGAAAAATCCGTTACCGGACAATACCTCAGCGGCAAAAAATCCATTGCCGTGCCGTCTGAACGCACGCCCGTCAATCCCGACCGAATGCTCGTCCTCAAAGGCGCGCGCGGCAACAACCTCAAAAACGTTACCCTCGAACTGCCGCTCGGTTTGATTACCTGCATCACCGGCGTATCCGGCAGCGGTAAATCCACCCTGATTAACGACACCCTCGCCAAAATCACCGCCCGCGAACTCAACCGCGCCCAAGAAGAACCCGCCCCATACGACGACATCCACGGCCTCGAACACCTCGACAAAGTCATCAACGTCGACCAATCCCCCATCGGCCGCACCCCGCGCTCCAACCCCGCCACCTACACCGGCCTGTTCACCCCCATCCGCGAACTCTTCGCCGGCGTGCCCCTTTCGCGCGAACGCGGCTACAACGTCGGCAGATTCTCCTTCAACGTCAAAGGCGGCCGCTGCGAAGCCTGCCAAGGCGACGGCGTCATCAAAGTCGAAATGCACTTCCTGCCCGATGTGTATGTCCCCTGCGAAGTCTGCCACGGCAAACGCTACAACCGCGAAACCCTCGAAATCCAATACAAAGGCAAAAACATCAGCCAAGTCCTCGACATGACCGTCGAAGAAGCCCGCGAATTCTTCGACGCTGTCCCCACCGTATCGCGCAAACTGCAAACCCTGATGGACGTAGGCCTAGGCTACATCCGCCTCGGCCAGTCCGCCACCACCCTCTCCGGCGGCGAAGCCCAGCGCGTCAAACTCGCCTTGGAACTCTCCAAACGCGACACCGGCAGAACGCTCTACATCCTCGACGAACCCACCACCGGCCTGCACTTCGCCGACATCGCCCTGCTGCTGGAAGTGATAGGCCGTCTGAAAGGCAAAGGCAACTCGATTGTGATTATCGAGCATAATCTTGACGTGATTAAAACTGCGGATTGGATTGTGGACTTAGGGCCGGAAGGCGGCGATGGCGGGGGCAGGATTATTGCGGAAGGTAGCCCCGAGGAAGTGGCGAAGGTTAAGGGGAGTTATACTGGGAAGTATTTGAAAGTGGTTTTGGGATAAAACTACATAATTTTTTAATCGAGAAAAGGAAAGTATAAATATGAAAAATGTTATCTTAAATGGAAAACTGAATGAATTCAAAAAACGTCATTCAATAAGTAAAGAAAAAGAAGATACAGCCTTTGAGAAATTTGTAAATTATTCTATCTTAAATGCCGAATATTATGATTCTTTTAGTTTTAATAAGGTTTCTACTGGTACAGCTTATGGTATTGATGGAGTTGCAATTGCTATTAATGGGATCATTGTTAATGACCTAAAAGATGAAATTACAACATATACAAATGCAGACTTTGATGCCAAGTTTACATTTATACAAACTAAAACGTCAGATTCTTTTGATAAGGGAGACTTTCTAAAGTTTATTGAATCTATTGCCAAGTTTTTTCTAGATGATGAAAAATATTTTCCACCTGAGATAAAGAAACTATATGGTATTCGACATACTATTTATGAGCGTGCTGCAAAACTAAAAAAACTACCTGAAGTTTCTATTTATTATGTTTATTCTGGATATGCGAATTCATCTTTATATGAAACTATAGAATTTTCAAAGGAGCAACTCAGAAAACAGGTGGAACGATATGTAAGTAAAATTAATTGCCACATTTTTGATAGTGAGCAAATTAGCATTGCTTATAGAGAAGCACAAAACGAGATAACTAAAGATTTTAAATTAGAAAAACATATTACTCTTCCGCAAATAAGTGGAACTGAATATGCATATTTAGGAGTTATAAAATGTAAAGATTTTGTTGAATTAATCTCAAGAGCCACTGGAGAAATCAATAAAGGGCTTTTTGCTGATAATGTCAGAGATTTTTTAGGAAATAACTTAATTAATAATAGTATTAATAAGACCATTGAGGATATAAATGAAAAAGATAAATTTGCATTATTAAATAACGGTATCACAATTGTAGCCAAAGAAATTAGTAGTAGAGGCGATATATTCACTATTAGAAAATTTCAAATCGTCAATGGATGTCAAACAAGTCATGTTATATTTAATGCCAAGAATAATTTAGATGACAATATGTACGTAACATTAAAGTTGATACAAACTTCAGATATCAATTTAACTAATAGAATAATTGAGACAACAAATAGTCAATCAAGAGTAATGAAGGAAGCTTTGGTTGCAATTAATCCTTATCATAGAAAATTAGAAGATTACTTCTCAGGTATGCGTCATAGTGGATACAGATATTATTATGAGAGAAGATCTCATCAGTTTGATGATTTTGATGATATTACTAGAAATGATATTGTTACTATTCCCTCGCTGATTAAGTCATTCGTATCAATTATGCTTTCTGAACCTCATAAGGTGCACTATTATTATGGAACGTTAATCAATCAATACATGCAAAAAGAAGATAATAGTCACAAAGATGTAAATCTATTTGATGAGGAAACTCATCCAAGAATATATTTTATTGCGCATCATTTGCTTATGAAAGTAAGTGAATCAATTAATTTAAGTAAAAAATCATTAAGTCCATGGCGTTATCATATCGCTTTTCTAATTAAAAATGAGATATTGCCTAATTTAGATTTAAAACAGAAATATAAAGATAAAAATATTTCTGAGTTTTTGCAAGTAATAACGGATAATTTTCAGGATTCATTTGAACGTGTTGTAAATTTTTTAAATTCCAAAAAGTTAACAATCCAAAAGGACCAGAATAGAAATCCTAAAATTACTAAGGAATTGATAGAGGAATATAAAAGAAAGCCGTAGCCTGCATATCCAACCGACCGCGTGCGTGCTGCGCCACACACCCTACCTGTGAATCACTCGGAATTTCAAAACCAACGTGTAGGGTATGTACGGTACGCACGCGGCTGCTTGATTGATGGCTTGCCATTTCAACTTTTCAGACGGCCTCCAATATCGTCTGAAAACATAAGCTTCAACAAAGTTAAACCTTAAAAAACAAACCATTCCTTCTCCAACATCCAAACCACAAACAAAAATCCTATGGCGCTTTATCTCAGAAACTTCATTGCCAACGGCACATTCTTTTTCACCCTCAAACTCGCTAATCTGTATTGGTATAAGATTGTCTAATATATCCGATCCTTACCTATCGTAAAATCATATGCTGATGTTTAAACGGTTCAACCGGACATGCCTGAATAACAGGGTTGATTGGCTAATATAAAACTGCACTTCGGAAACCGGAGTGCAGTTTTATTCGTTTAGTTTATATTTGACGGTTTAATGCGAGGCATCAGTATGAACGGTCAGTTTTCCATTCATAGCATCATCAAGTTTATCCTTGTCCAAGGATTTTTCCCAACGGGCAACCACAATCGCAGCACAAGCATTACCCACCAGGTTAGTCAGCGCCCTACATTCGGACATAAAGCGGTCGATACCCAAAATCAGTGCCATTCCTTCTACCGGCAAGCTGGGGACAACAGACAGTGTTGCCGCCAAGGTAATAAAACCTGCGCCGGTTACACCTGCCGCACCTTTTGAACTGAGCATTGCCACCAACAACAAAGTAATCTGTTGCGTGATAGTCAGATCGGTATTGGTGGCCTGTGCAATAAACAATGCGGCCATGGTCATGTAAATATTGGTACCGTCAAGGTTAAAGGAATATCCTGTAGGGATAACCAGACCGACCACAGACTTCTTACAACCTGCTGCTTCCATTTTCTGCATCAATGTCGGCAGTGCGGCTTCTGAAGAGGAAGTTCCCAGTACCAGCCACATTTCTTCTTTAATATAACGGATCATTTTTAAGATAGAGAACCCGTTGTAACGTGCCACCGCACCAAGGACAAAAACGACAAACAATAATGATGTTAGATAGAAAGTGGCCACCAAAAGAATCAGATTACTGATGGAATGCAGACCATATTTCCCAACGGTAAACGCCATAGCACCTAATGCCCCCAACGGTGCGGCCTTCATCAATATGGAAACCACTTTGAACATCGGGGTTGTTGCCGCCAGAAGCAAGTCGGTGATAGGACGCGCTTTCTCGCCTACGGAAGCAAGGGAAATGCCGAATAAGACGGAAACGAATAAGACTTGCAGAATATTACCTTCCGTCAGGGGGCTGACAACCGTAGTCGGAATAATATTCATCAAAAAACCAACCAAGGTGCTGTCATGTGCCTTCTCAACATATTCAGAAACCTTTTCGGAATGCAATGTCGCGGGGTCAATATTGAGTCCTGCTCCAGGTTGGACAATATTGGCTACTATCAGGCCAATAACCAATGCAAGAGTCGAAAAGGTAATGAAATAAAGCATTGCTTTACCCGCAACGCGGCCAACCGACTTCATATCATTCATACCGGCAATACCGGTAACGACGGTCAGGAAAATAACCGGTGCAATAATCATCTTGACCAGCTTGATGAACGCTTCCCCCAAAGGCTTCAAGCTTGCCCCGAAATGAGGAAAGAAATTGCCAAGTATAATACCGATGATGATGGCAACGATAACTTGGAAATACAGGCTGTGATAAAATTTTGGCCTGCCTTGCGGGAGTTGCGGCGTATCTGGAGCAGTATGCAGCATAGTGTGTCCTCTCTTAATATTCAGTTCTAATTTGAAATAAAATGTAATTTACCCACTAATTTAAAAAAATACAACAAAATTTAACCGATGCTTTATATCTTTATGAGTTTAAATATATAAAAATTTAAAATTGTTAACGATATGGGAAATTTTGATATTTCCTACCTTCCAAACAGCAATGAAAAGCAAGACGTAACCTGCCTGTCCAAGCCGCCTTAACATAGCGTACCTTATATTCCAGTAACGACCTGCTTGAAACTTTATGCAGGTCAAACCTATTAAACATATGCTGAATCAAGATAAAACAAATGCCGCCTAAAACCAGATTTCCGGTTTCAGACGGCATTTAATCTTTAATCAATCAGATGATTGATTTACACCAAACCTTTTGCTTTCAACACTTCCAGCATGGTAGTACCCAACTCGGCAGGGCTGCGGGTGTAAGCGATACCGGCTTTTTCGAAAGCGGCGAATTTTTCTTCGGCAGTACCTTTACCGCCGGAAATAATCGCACCGGCGTGGCCCATACGTTTGCCTTTAGGAGCGGTAACACCAGCAATGTAACCTACAACAGGTTTGGTTACGTTGGATTGGATGTATTCGGCTGCTTCTTCTTCCGCAGTACCGCCGATTTCACCAATCATGATGATGGCGTCAGTATCCGGGTCTTCTTGGAAAAGTTTCAGTGCGTCGATTTGATTCATACCAGGAATCGGGTCGCCGCCGATACCAATACAGGTTGATTGACCCAAGCCCAGTTTGGTGGTTTGTGCCACAGCTTCGTAAGTCAATGTACCGGAACGGGAAATAATACCAATGCGGCCCGGAGTGTGGATGTGGCCCGGCATAATACCGATTTTGCACTCGCCCGGAGTAATCACGCCCGGGCAGTTAGGGCCGACCAAACGTGTGCCGTTGCCGTTGGTTTCCAAGTAGCGTTTGGCTTTGAGCATGTCCAGAGTCGGTACGCCTTCGGTAATCACAACCACCAAGCCTACGCCGGAATCAACCGCTTCAACGATAGAATCCAAAACAAACGGAGCGGGAACGTAAATTACGGATGCGTCTGCGCCGGTTTCTTTAACCGCTTCTTTCATGGTGTTGAATACAGGCAGGTTCAGGTGGGTTTGACCGCCTTTGCCCGGGGTAACGCCGCCGACAACTTTAGTGCCGTAAGCCAGAGCTTGTTCGGAGTGGAAAGTACCGTTTTTACCGGTGAAACCTTGAACCAATACTTTGGTGTCTTTATTAATCAATACGCTCATTCTTTTCTCCTTAGGCGTTTACGGCTGCAACAATTTTTTCGGCTGCGTCATTCAGGCCGTCTGCAGAAGTCAGTTTCAGACCTGATTCGTTCAGGATTTTCGCGCCGAGTTCGGCGTTGTTACCTTCCAAACGAACAACGACAGGAACGTTGACGTTGATTTCTTTAACGGCTGCCACGATGGCTTCCGCAATCATGTCGCAACGTACGATACCGCCGAAGATGTTGATCAATACGCCTTTGACGGATTTGTCTTCGAGAATCAGTTTGAACGCTTCAACCACGCGGTCTTTGGTTGCGCCGCCACCAACGTCCAAGAAGTTGGCAGGTTGGCCGCCTTTGAGTTTGATGATGTCCATAGTAGCCATCGCCAAACCGGCACCGTTCACCATACAGCCGATGTTGCCTTCCAGCGCAACATAGTTCAGGTCGAATTCAGAAGCTTTCAGCTCACGTTCGTTTTCTTGAGATTTGTCGCGCAATTCAGCGATTTTTGGCAGGCGGTAGAGCGCGTTGCTGTCGATACCGATTTTGCCGTCCACGCAAGCCAGTGCGCCGTTTTCGCGAACTGCCAGTGGGTTTACTTCAAACAGGGCGAAGTCGTTTTCGATAAACGCTTTGTACGCGCCGGTCATCAGTTTGACAAACTCGTTGATTTGTTTGTCTTTCAAGCCCAGTTGGAAGGCAACTTCGCGAGCTTGGCAAGGTTGCAGGCCGACCAGCGGATCAACGGTTACTTTGAAGATTTTTTCTGGAGTTTCGGCAGCAACTTTTTCGATTTCCACGCCGCCTTCGGTAGAAGCCATGAATGTAACGCGGCGGGTAGAACGGTCAACCACTGCGCCCAAGTACAGCTCGGTTTGAACAGGATACATGTCTTCGCAAACCAAAACGCTGTTGACAGGTTGGCCGTTGGCATCGGTTTGGTAAGTTACCAAGTTGGTGCCAATCAGGCTTTCAGCCACTTCTTTGGCTTCTTCACGGCTTTTAACGACTTTTACGCCGCCCGCTTTACCGCGGCCGCCGGCATGTACTTGTGCTTTAACAACAGCGAATTTGCCGCCCAATTTGTCGTAAGCTGCAGCGGCTTCTTCGCCGTTGTGCGCCAAAATACCGCCTTGTACGGGCAAACCGTAGCTAGCCAGCAGTTCTTTAGCCTGATACTCGTGTAGATTCATGGATTTCTCCTTAAGGTGAGTGGGTCTTAGGAATCGCCCTGCGGACAATCCTATATTTTCAGACGGCACTATTGTTTACTGAAAGGCAGCCACATCCGCGCCAACAAATACATGACCGCGCCGCCTACTCCGAGAATAAAAAAGACAATGCCTTTTTTACGCGAATTCGGGCAGAGCAGGTAAACGGCAAGGCTGAAACTGATAAACAACAATGCCACGCGCCAAACCAATTCTTTATCTTTGAAACGGTTGAGCGTATAAGTTTCGGTCATCATCACATACATCTGCCACAATGCGGCCATACACATGCTGATGATGCCCATCGGTATAAAGAAAATACCGACTATTTCTTTGTTCATAATGAATGTAAATGCTGTTTGTTTGCCTGACGGAATTATAAATCAGAAAACGAAGCTCTCGAAACATTCAATTTGTCGAAGGCCTTAAGGCCGTCTGAAAAGTTTCAGACGGCCTTAATGTCTATCAACCGTGCAAAGCGCGTTTGTCGGCCGCCAATGCAGCTTCGTGAACCACTTCGGACAAGGTTGGGTGGGCATGGATAATGCGGGCGATGTCTTCGCTGCTGGCGAAGAATTCGAGCGCAGTCACGCCTTCGGTAACCAATTCGCTAACAACCGGGCCAATCATGTGTACGCCCAAGATGCGGTCGGTTTTGGCATCTGCCAATACTTTAACCGTACCTTTGGCTTTGCCCATTGCCAATGCGCGACCGTTTGCACCGAAACCTGAAGTACCTTTTTTGTACTCCACGCCTTCGGCTTTGAGCTGCTCTTCGGTTTTACCCACCCAAGCAATTTCAGGATCGGTGTAAATTACAAACGGTACGTTGTTGAAGTCGATATGCGGTTTTTGACCGGCAATGCGCTCGGCAACGGCAACGCCTTCATCGCTGGCTTTGTGTGCCAACATCGGGCCGCGAACCACGTCGCCGATTGCCCATACGTTAGACAGGTTGGTACGGCATTCGCCGTCTACTTTGATAAAGCCGCGCTCGTCTTTTTCCAAGCCTACGGCTTCGGCGTTCAGGCCTTTGGTGTTTGGAATACGGCCGATGGCAACGATCAGTTTGTCGAATACTTCGGTTTTGGCTTCGCCGGCAGCAGTTTCGTAAGCAACGGAAACGCCTTTGCCTTCAGATTTGATGTCGCCGATTTTCACGCCCAATTCGATGCACAGACCTTGCTCTTTGGTGAAGTATTTGAAGGCTTCTTTGGCGATTTGTTGGTCGGCGGCAGCCAGGAAGGTCGGCGCGGCTTCAAGAATGGTAACTTCCGCACCCACGCGGTTCCATACGGAACCCATTTCCAAACCAATCACGCCGGAACCGATCACGCCGAGTTTGGCAGGTACTTCGGTCAGGTTCAATGCGCCTTCGTTGTCCAATACGTTCACATTGTCGATAGCGACTTGTGGCAGCGGACGCGGTACGGAACCGGTCGCTACGATGACGTGTTTGGCTTCGATAACGGTTTTCTCGCCTTTGTTATCGACTTCGATTTGGTAAGCATCGCCATTTTTACCTGCAAAGGAAGCCGTACCGAACAGGCTGGTTACTTTGTTTTTTTGGAACAGGAATTTCACGCCGCCGGTCAGTTTGGTCACGATGGCATCTTTGCGCTCAATCATTTTGGCCGCGTCGAATTTTACGTCGCCGACAGTGATACCGTGTTCGGCAAACTCGTGTTGCGCGGCGTGGAAATGTTCGCTGGATTGCAACAGGGCTTTAGAAGGGATACAACCTACGTTCAAGCAAGTACCGCCCAATGCAGGGGCATTGCCTGCTTTGTTAACGCCTGCGTCAACGCAAGCGGTTTTGAAACCCAGTTGCGCGGCACGGATAGCGGCAACGTATCCGCCCGGGCCTGCACCAATCACTACTACATCATATTGAGACATTGTGTCATCCTTTGCTTTTGGCAGTATCTCAAAATAAAAACGATACTTTTTGTTTCTTTTTTATTTTGAATGACTGCGTTTTGATGGTTTTAAGAAAAGGCCGTCTGAAAGTCCATATCTGTCGATTCATTCGAATCAAATGTTTCAGACGGCCTCAATCGTTTATTGAGCCTATTGTAGCACGATACTACATTACGCTACATCTAAATAAAAATTCAGACGGCCTTTTCATTAACAAATAAAAGGCCGTCTGAAACGATTACAGATCCAACAACAGGCGAGCTGGGTCTTCCAACGCGTCTTTAATGGCTACCAAGGTCAATACAGCTTCGCGGCCGTCGATGATACGGTGGTCGTAAGACAAAGCCAGATACATCATCGGACGGACAACAACTTGGCCGTTTTCAACCACAGCGCGCTCTTTAGTGGCATGCATACCCAAAATCGCAGATTGAGGCGGGTTGATGATCGGGGTAGACATCATAGAACCGAAAGTACCGCCATTGGTAATACTGAATGTACCGCCGGTCAGATCTTCGATAGCGATTTTGCCGTCTTTGGCTTTTTTCGCGTAATCAACAATTGCTTGTTCGATGTCGGCAATGCTCATTTGGTCGGCATCGCGCAAGATTGGCACAACCAAACCGCGTGGGCTGCCAATTGCGATACCGATGTCAAAGTAGCCGTGGTAAACGATGTCTTTGCCGTCAACAGAAGCATTCACAACCGGGTATTTTTTCAGGGCGGCAACAGCGGCTTTAACGAAGAAGGACATAAAGCCCAATTTCACGCCGTGTTCTTTCTCGAATTTTTCTTTGTACTTCGCACGCAAGTCCATGATCGGTTTCATGTTGACTTCGTTGAATGTAGTCAGAATGGCGTTTTCTTGTTGAGAAGCCAAGAGGCGTTCTGCAACACGGGCACGCAGGCGGCTCATTGGTACGCGTTCTTCAGGACGTGCGCCGGCAGGAAGTGCAACAGCAGGAGCAGCGGCTGCAGCAGGTTTGGCAGCGGCATTTTGTACGTCTTCTTTCAATACGCGACCGTCACGACCGGAACCTTGCAATGCGTTCACGTCAACACCGGTCTCTGCAGCCAGTTTTGCAGCGGCAGGCATAGCAGCGTTGTTTTGTGCATCAGCAGGAGCGGCGGCCGGGGCTGCTTCGGCAGGAGCGGCGGCCGGGGCTTCAGCAGCGGCAGTGGCAGCAGTATCGATGCGTGCCAAAACTTGGTCGGCAACAACGGTTTCACCGTCTTGCGCTACGATTTCAACCAATACGCCAGCTTGTGGAGAAGGGACTTCCAAAACCACTTTGTCAGTTTCGATATCGATCAGGATTTCGTCACGGGCAACTGCTTCGCCAACTTTTTTCTTCCATTCTAAGAGCGTGCCTTCAGATACGCTTTCAGACAGCATAGGTACTTTTACATCAATAATCATTTTGTGTCTCCAATGGCCCTTTCAGACGGCCTGTTGTGTGTTTTTAATTCTGCACATGGGCATTCCGCCTGATCAGCCTCAGACGGAATGCTACTTGGTTTATAACGCCAAAGCGTCTTCAACCAATTGTTTCAATTGAGCAATGTGTTTGCTTGAGTAACCCACTGCAGGCGATGCGCTGCTTGGACGACCGGCATAAGACAGTTTTTGCTCTTCGCTGATAACGTCTTCGATGCGGTGGCGGATTTGGTAGAACGCGCCTTGGTTTTTCGGCTCTTCTTGCGCCCAAACCACAGATTTTGCATTCGGATATTTCGCCAGTTCAGCTTTAACCTCTTCGTATGGGAACGGATACAGCTGCTCAACGCGAACAATCGCAACATCATCTTCCAGTTTACGCTCGGCACGACCGGCTTCCAAGTCATAGTAAACCTGACCGGCACACAATACCACACGTTTCACGCTGTCGTTGCTTGCGCGTTCTGCAGTATCGCCGATAACCGGACGAAAAGTCGAACCTTCGGTGAAGTTTTCCAGCGGGCTCATTGCACCTTTGAAGCGCAACAGTCGTTTGGACATGAAAATCACCAGCGGTTTGCGGTATGAACCCAAGACTTGACGTTGCAAGAGGTGGAACATTTGCGACGCTTCAGACGGCATGATGACTTGCATATTGTTCTCAGAACACAGTTGCAACCAACGTTCTACGCGTGCAGAAGAATGCTCAGGGCCTTGACCGTCGTAACCGTGCGGCAGGATGGTGGTCAGGCCGCACAAACGACCCCATTTGGTTTCGCCTGAAGACAGGAATTGGTCAATAGTCACTTGCGCGCCATTGGCGAAGTCACCGAATTGAGCTTCCCAAATGGTCAGTTTGTCAGGTGCGGAGCAGGCAAAGCCGTACTCGAACGCCATCACGGCCTCTTCGTTCAAAATGGAGTCGATAACCAGGAACTCGCCCATGCCTTCGCCCATATGGCGCAGAGGAACATAAGTACCGTCGTCCCATTTTTCGCGTTTTTGATCGTGCAATACTGCATGACGGTGTGAGAATGTACCGCGGCCGGAGTCCTCACCGGAGATACGCACACCATGACCTTTGGTTACAAGGCTTGCGTATGCCAAGGTTTCGGCCATACCCCAGTCGATGGCTTGTTTGCCGGATGCCATGGCTTTACGCGCTTCAATCACACGTTTCGCGGTCGGATGCAGGGCAAAGCCTTCCGGTACGGCAGTAAACTTCTCGGTGAGACGCTCAATATCTGCGGCAGGCAAACCGGTTTCGATGTGTTCGCGCCAATCTTTACCTTGGTATTTGCTCCAATCGATTTGCGTGCGTTGGAAGTTGCTCAACGTTGTTTGCTCAACGTGTTCGCCTTTGTCCAAAGCATCACGGTAGGCTTGGATGTAAGCGTCAGCCTCAGCTTGGGTTACCACGCCTTCGGCAATCAGTTGCTCGGTGTACAAAGCACGCGCACCCGGGTGTTGCGATACTTTTTTGTACATCATCGGTTGGGTCAAGGTCGGATCATCGCCCTCGTTGTGGCCCCATTTACGGTAGCAGACAACGTCGATCACGATGTCTTTATGGAATTTTTTGCGGTAATCCAAAGCGGCTTGGATGGCAAAGCAAACGCGCTCAGGATCATCGCCGTTCACATGGATAACCGGAGCGGAAACCATTTTCGCGATATCGGTACAGTGTACGGTTGAACGGGTATCGCGGATATCGGAAGTGGTAAAGCCGATTTGGTTGTTGATCACGATGTGAACCGTACCGCCGGTGGTATAACCGCGTGTTTTAGACAGGTTGAATGTTGCTTGGTTAACACCCAAACCGATAAATGCGGAGTCACCGTGAATCAATACCGGCAAGACTTTATCGCGGCCGTTTTCGCCCAAACGTTTTTGTTTGGCGCGTGCAGAACCTTCCACTACCGGGTTAACAATTTCCAAGTGGGATGGGTTAAATGCCAAAGAAACGTGCATCGGACCATGCGGAGTGGCGATGTCGGAGCTGAAGCCCATGTGGTATTTTACGTCGCCGCTAGGCAATTTGATTTCGGCACGGCCTTCAAACTCAGCGAACAAATCGCCGGGTTTTTTGCCCAAAATGTTAACCAAAACATTCAGACGACCACGGTGTGCCATACCGATGATAACTTCTTCCACACCGTCTTTACCGGCGTTTTGAATCAGGTAGTTCAAACCGGCAATCGCACTTTCGCCGCCTTCTACACCAAAGCGTTTTTGACCGACATATTTGGTATGCAGGTAGCGCTCCAGAGTTTCGGCAGCAGTCATTTCTTTCAAGATACGGCGTTTTTGTTCAACGTTGTAGCTTGGCGTAGACAGCACGCTTTCAAAATAATTGCGAACCCAGCGGCGCTCTTCGGTATTTGGGATGTAGATGTACTCTACCGCGATATGACCGCAGTAGGTTTGTTTGAGGTTGCTGATGATTTTGGAAAGAGGCAGTTTGCCCTGACCGGAAAAATCGCCCTCGCCCATATTGAATTGAACCGCCATATCGGCATCTGACAAACCATGGAACTTAGGATCGAGAGCTTCGATATTTTGAGGTGGGATACGTTTGAGCGGATCAAGTTGGGCTGCACCCACGCCTTGTATACGATAGGCAGAAATCAGACGCAGAACGCTGACTTGCTTTTTCATCATTGCCTCGTCCACACCGCCCGCAACGGCTGCGGCAATTTTCTTTTTAGCCAAAGTGGCAAATGATTCACGAATCGGTGTGTGGGCAACATCGACAGCGGCTGCACCGGGCTGCTTGCTCAAATCGGTAAAATACTGCTTCCATTTCTCATCCACCGAATCGGGATTTTCCAAAAAACTCTCGTACAACTCCTCAATATAGGGTGCATTCGAGCCAAACAGATAAGAGAAATTGAGTTTTTCATCCATCATGGCGTGCGCTCTTTTCTTTAAAATATAAACAAAGGGTAGAAGTCCGCGTCCTGACGGCGGAACTTATGCCGTCTGAAAAGACACTTCATTCTACCCTATTTCAAACCGGATTGCTTGCATTAGTTTCATCCGACTACAACGACACCAATCCGACAAACAATCCGACTTTCCGATATTTCTTATCCAACAAGATATTAATATAAACTATCTATCATTTACAGATACATAATCCCGACGCGCCGAACCGGTATAAAGCTGACGCGGACGACCGATTTTCAGCGAAGGATCGCTAATCATTTCATGCCAATGCGAAATCCAACCTACGCTGCGCGACAGGGCGAAGATAACGGTAAACATTTCAGTTGGAATGCCCAATGCGGACAGGACGATGCCGGAATAGAAGTCGACGTTTGGATACAGCTTGCGCTCTACGAAGAACGGGTCTTTAAGGGCAATTTGTTCCAATTCCATTGCCAGCTTGAATTTCGGGCTGTCTTCCAAACCCAATTCTTTCAGCACTTCGTAACAGGTTTCACGCATGATACTGGCGCGCGGATCCATGTTGCGGTACACGCGGTGTCCGAAGCCCATCAGACGGTACTTGCGTTGTTTCACGCCTTCCATATATTCGGCAACACGGGACACATCACCGATTTCATCCAACATTTTCAAGACAGCTTCGTTAGCACCGCCATGGGACGCACCCCACAGGCAGGCAATACCAGCAGCAATGCAGGCAAACGGGTTTGCACCAGAAGAACCTGCCAGACGGACGGTGGAAGTCGATGCGTTTTGCTCATGGTCTGCATGGAGGATAAAGATGCGGTCGAGCGCGCGCGCCAAAACCGGGTTGGGTTTATAATCTTCACACGGTGTGGCAAACATCATGTGAAGGAAGTTTTCAGAGTAAGAGAGATTGTTTTTCGGATAATTGAACGGCAAACCGTTGGAATAGCGGTAACACATTGCCGCGATTGTCGGAATTTTGGAAATCAGACGGTAAATTGCGATTTTTCGGTGTTCGGGATTGGTAATATCCAGACTGTCTTGATAGAACGCAGACAGTGCGCCGACCACACCGACCATCATCGCCATCGGATGTGCGTCACGTCGGAAACCACGGAAGAACCAAGTCAGCTGTTCATGTACCATCGTATGGCGGCTGACAGTGGTATCAAATTCTTTTTTCTGCTCAGCTGTAGGCAGTTCGCCGTAAATCAACAGATAGCAAACTTCCAAATAATCGGATTTTTCGGCTAGCTGCTCGATAGGATAACCACGGTAATACAACAGACCTTCATCACCATCAATATAAGTGATTTTGGATTCGCAACTTGCAGTTGACACGAACCCGGGGTCGAATGAAAACAGACCTGTATTTTTAGTCAACGTACGGATATCAACCACATCATGGCCGATACTTGCTTCCAATACCGGCAGCTCCAAAGCCTCTTGAGTTGAGGTAGTAAGTTTGACAGATTTAGACATTCTTAAAACTCCTTTGTAAGTTGGGGCTCTCGTTGCCGCATAAGCGGCACGGTCTTTTTTCAGACGGCCTCCGTATGGAAAGGGCTTGTTCGGATCGGTATCGCAAACAAGCCCTATAATACATTATGCCTGTCTGATTTTTTCAAGCATGGGAATCAGGTGCTTCCTGTCCGTTGCCGAATGCCCGTTAATCAAGGCAAGTAATTCTTGATCTTGAAATTCAAGGATTTCGCAAAATTCAGACAACTCCTGATCACTCAAGTGCTCAAATTCTTTTTCCATAAACCTGCCAAAAATCAAATCTAATTCCAACAATCCCCGGCGGGTTTGAAAACGGATTTTCCGTTTGGCAATATCGTCAAAAACCATCATTTCTTAAACTGCTCGTTTCAACATAATCTCTTTAATCTTACCGATGGCTCGAGTCGGATTCAAGTGTTTAGGACATACGTCTACGCAGTTCATAATGGTATGGCAACGGAACAGGCGGTATGGGTCGTTCAGATTATCCAAACGCTCATTAGTGATGGTATCACGGCTATCCGCAATGAAACGGTAAGCATTCAGCAAACCGGACGGACCAACGAATTTATCAGGATTCCACCAGAATGACGGGCAGGCAGTCGAACAGCAGGCGCACAAAATACATTCGTACAAACCATCCAACTCTTTACGCTCTTCCTGAGTTTGCAGACGCTCTTTATCGGCATCAATCGGGTTATCGTTGACAACATAAGGTTTGATGGAGTGATACTGTTTGAAGAATTGGGTCATATCCACAATTAGGTCGCGGATAACAGGCAGACCTGGCAGAGGACGGATTTTAACCGGCTGTTTCAAGCCGCGCAGATCGGTCAAACACGCCAAGCCGTTTTTGCCATTGATGTTCATACCGTCAGAACCGCAAATACCTTCGCGACAAGAACGGCGGAAAGACAATGTATCATCTTGCGCTTTCAGGCGCACCAAAGCATCCAAAAGTTTAACGTCGGTCGGTTCCAATTCCAACTCGTAACGTTGCATATAAGGTTTGGCATCAACGTCCGGATTGTAACGGTAAATTTCAAAACTCATTTTTTCCATGAGAAGTGTTCCTTTCTCATAAACTGTCCAATAATTTTGTATTATGGATTCAGACAGTTCAATGTGGGTATAGTCAGGTTTCAGACGGCCTCTAAGATAAAGGCCGTCTGAAAACACATCAATAAACGCGTTTGGCCGGTTTGATATATTCCACGCTCAAAGGCTTGGTATGTACCGGTTTATAAGACAAGGTATTGGTGTCCGAATGATACAGGGTATGTTTCATCCAGTTTTCGTCATCGCGCTCAGGATGGTCATCCGAAGCATGCGCGCCGCGCGATTCTTTACGCGCTTCAGCGGACACCAAAGTCGCTTTCGCTACTTCAATCAGATTATCCAATTCCAAAGCTTCGATACGCGCGGTATTCCACACTTTGCTCTTATCTTTGATTTCAGTACGTTTTACACGCTCGGCAATCGCCATAACCTGTTTCACACCCTCTGCTAAAATCGCATCGGTACGGAACACGCCGGCGTGCAGTTGTACGGAGCGTTGCAGTTCGCGACGCAATGCATCAACGTTTTCGCCGCCGGTTTGATTGTCCAAACGCTCAATACGTTGGCGGGTCAATTCACCGGCATTAGCAGGCAGAGGTTTCCAGTCGCTTTGCTCTTTGATGAATTTAATCATACTGTCGCCGGCAGCTTTACCGAATACCACCAAGTCCAACAGGGAGTTAGTACCCAAGCGGTTTGCACCGTGTACGGAAGCACATGCACACTCACCTGCCGCATACAGACCTTTTACAGGCACTTCGTAATCTTCACCCTGCGGAACAACAACTTCGCCATGGTAGTTGGTCGGAATACCGCCCATCATGTAGTGGGTAGTCGGCACAACAGGAATAGGGTCTTTGATCGGGTCGATACCGGCAAACTGAATGGAAATCTCGCGGATGCCCGGCAGTTTTTCCATAATTTTTTCTGCGCCGATATGATCAATTTTCAGCAATACGTGGTCTTTGTTTTTACCACAGCCGCGGCCTTCGTAGATTTCCATTGCCATTGCACGGGAAACCACATCACGGGAAGCCAAGTCTTTTACAGTCGGAGCGTAACGTTCCATAAAGCGTTCGCCGTCGGCATTCAACAGAATACCACCCTCACCGCGCACACCCTCGGTAATCAATACACCGGCACCGGCTACACCGGTCGGGTGGAATTGCCAGAATTCCATGTCTTCCAACGGAATACCTGCACGGGCACAAATACCCAAACCGTCGCCGGTATTCATATAGGCATTGGTAGAAGACGCATAAATACGGCCGCCACCACCGGTAGCGAACATTACGGCTTTAGCATGAAAAATATAAACTTCGCCGGTTTCCATTTCCATAGCGGTTACACCGACTACGTCGCCGTTTTCATCACGAATCAAATCTTGCGCCGTCCATTCCACAAAGAATTGCGTATTGGCACGGACGTTTTGTTGGTACAAAGTATGCAACATCGCATGACCGGTACGGTCGGCAACCGCACATGCACGCTCTACCGCACGTTTACCGTGTTCGGCAGTATGACCGCCGAAAGGACGCTGATAAATTTTGCCGCTTTCCACGCGGTCAAAAGGCATACCCATGTGTTCCAACTCAATTACGGCTTCAGGAGCGGCGCGACACATAAACTCAATCGCATCTTGGTCGCCCAACCAGTCGGAACCTTTCACGGTATCGTACATGTGCCAATCCCAACGGTCTTCCTGCACATTACCCAATGAAGCAGAAATACCGCCTTGAGCCGCTACAGTATGAGAACGGGTTGGGAATACTTTAGACAAAACGGCACAATTCAGGCCGGATTTAGACAACTGGAGGGCTGCGCGTAAACCTGCACCACCACCGCCAACAATCACGGCATCAAACTTGCGAACAGGAAAACTCATATTTACCCCCAGATTACTTTAACTGAATATACCAAGCAGCCGACCAACCAAACGATAGTAGCAACTTGTAAAAACAAACGCACGCCGAAAGGCTTAATGTAGTCCATCCACAAATCGCGGATACCTACCCATGCATGCAGGAATACGGCCAAAAAGCTCACTTGGGTAAACACTTTCACCCAAGTTTGATTGAAAAACGCCTGCCATGCCGAATATTCTTTAGGCAATGTGAACAGAACAACCACTAGAACTACGGTGTATATCAACATGATGACCGCAGTTGCACGCTGCATTGCCCAATCGCGCAAACCGTAATGCGCGCCTGTCAATTTACGTTCTACCATAATAAAGCTCCCAAAACGACAGTCAAAACCAATGCAGAAGCAAATACGGCTTTAGCGGTATTACGTGCAGTATTCAGCTCCAAGCCTTTATGCGCATCCAAAAACAGAAAACGGATACCGGCAAAGAAATGGTGCAAATACGCCCACAGCACACCGAGTAAGATTAATTTGACCAAGGGATGGGAAATAATGGAACGGTAAGTCTCAAATGCGGATTCTTGGCTTAAGGTACCTGACAGGAAATAAAGTAGGAAGGGCAGCATGATAAACAACCCGACGCCACTGATACGGTGAAGAATGGAAACTATCCCGGGTATCGGCAGACGGATTTTCGGTAAATCCAGATAAACAGGACGTGATTTGACAGACATAGTCAATTCCTCTGTAGTTATGATATCAACTCAAAAACCGTAAACCCAGTGCTACACTGGGTTACATAAACGTTAATTTACCTGTTTTATCTCATTTTGAACAGCGTATTTTAAAAACAAACTAATAAATTTTAACAAACACACATGAAAACAGTAAATTAAAGAACAAATTTCTAATTTGCACTATTTGCTTTATCAGGGACATCAACATCAAATTCAATTACTGGGAAATAAAATGCCGTCTGAGAAATTTCAGACGGCATCCTTCATGTACCAATCAAATTTTTAATTTAGCGTCGGCATCACGCAACGCAGTACGCAGACCTTCCTCGATAACAGGATGGTAGAACGGCATATCCAGCATTTGCGGAACGGTCATCTTCATTTGATGCGCCCATGCCAACAGGTGCGCCAAATGTTCGGCGGCAGGACCTACGATTTCCGCACCAATAAAGCGACCGGTTGCTTTTTCGGCATACAGGCGCATATGGCCTTTGTTTACCAGCATCACGCGGCTGCGGCCTTGGTTTTTAAACGATACTTCGCCGATGACAAATTCGTCGTGTTGATATTGCGCGGTAACCTGCGCGTATTTCAAACCGACAAAGCCGATTTGCGGACTGGTGAACACCACGCCGATGGTGCTGCGGCGCAAACCTCCGCCGATATTCGGGTAACGGCCTGCATTGTCGCCAGCAATCTTGCCTTGGTCAGCAGCTTCGTGCAGCAGGGGCAGTTGATTGGACGCATCGCCTGCGATAAAGATATGCGGAATGCTGGTTTGCATGGTCAACGGATCGGCAACTGGTACGCCGCGCGCGTCTTTGTCGATATTGATGTTTTCCAAACCGATATTGTCAACGTTCGGACGGCGGCCTACGGCTGCCAGCATATATTCAGCAACAAATACGCCTTTTTCACCGTCTTGCTCCCAATGAACTTCTACATTGCCATCTGCATCGAGCTTGACCTCGGTTTTAGCATCCAGATGCAGTTTCAATTCTTCGCCGAACACGGCTTTCGCCTCACCTGAAACGACGGGGTCGGAAATGCCGCCGATGATGCCGCCCAAGCCGAAAATCTCGACTTTCACACCCAAACGGTGCAATGCCTGACCCAGTTCCAAACCGATAACGCCCGGTCCGAACACGGCAACGCTCTTAGGCAGCGTATCCCATGAAAAAACGTCGTCGTTGATAATCAAACGGTCGCCCAAAGACTGCCACTGCGGCAGGATAACGGGACGCGAGCCGGTAGCAATCACGAAACTTTTTGCCGTAATTTGGGTATGGTTGTCGATTTGGACGGTATGCTCGTCGATAAATTTAGCCGAACCCATGATGCGTTTGTCAGCAGGCCATTCTTCCACATCGGCAACGACAAAGCCGACAAAACGGTCGCGCTCGGATTTAACGCGCTGCATCACTTCTCCGCCATTGACGATGATGCTGTCTTTGTCCAAATGCACGCCGAACGGGTCGGTATGCAATGCGTGATGACGCGCCTCTGCGGCGGCAATCAAGAGTTTGGAAGGCATACAGCCCACGCGCGCGCAGGTTGTGCCGAACACATTGTTTTCAATCAGGTAAACATTATCCGAATGTAAGCGGGCATTGCGAAACGCACCCATGCCGGCAGTACCGCCGCCGATTACGACTACATCTGCTTGAATTTTTTTCATATCCTGTCCTTCCAATTTTGCCTGAAACGCCAATGGCACAAGGCATATCAGCTTCAAATACGTTTAAATTTTCTAAATTAATAGCGTAAACCAGGCAAACAAAGGATAATTCCTTTTAAATACAATAATATTCAAATCCACCTGTAAATATAGAGTTATCCGGAACAGTAGTGTAGGACCGCCCGAATAACTCTATTCAGCATATCAGACAGTTTTAATCGAACTGCCTTAGCGTAAAACAGCTATTAGTTTTTAGCCAAGTAAGCTTCCAAATCTTCGCTGCCGCCGATGTATTTACCGCCAATGAAGACTTGAGGAGCAGTCATCTTGCCGGTAATGGCGCGTACGGAAGTAACGGTTGCATCTTTGCCCAATACGATTTCTTCGTATGACAAACCTTTGTCTTGTAAAGCTTGTTTGGCTTTAGCACAGAATTGGCAACCTGGTTTGGTGAAAATTGCCACAGACTCTTGAGCTTTCCAGTCAGGAGCAATGTATTTCAACATAGTGTCAGCGTCAGACACTTTGAAAGGATCGCCTGGTTCTTCAGGTTCGATAAACATTTTTTCAACCACACCGTCGTTAACCAGCATGGAGTAACGCCAAGAACGTTTACCGAAGCCCAAGTCTTCTTTGCCGACCAGCATGCCCATGCCTTCGGTGAATTCGCCGTTGCCATCAGGAATCATGTAGATGTTGTCAGATTCTTCTTCGGCAGCCCAAGCGTTCATCACGAAAGTATCGTTTACAGATACGCAGTAGATTGCGTCAACGCCGTTTTCTTTAAACGCGCCGAACAATTCATTGTAACGTGGTAAATGGGAAGAAGAGCAAGTCGGAGTAAATGCACCGGGCAGAGAGAATACGACTACTTTTTTGCCTTTGAACAAATCGTCAGTAGACACATCTTTCCAAGTGTCGCCTACGCGAGTGCGGAATACTACGGAAGGTACTTTTTGACCGGTACGATCTTGCAAAGCCATTTTGAGCTCCTTAATAGATAGGTTTAAGAAATGATTGTGAATTGATTTGGGCATTCTACCCCGAATAAGTCGATTTGTATAATTTATAGTTCAAATAATATTAATTATTCAAAACTATTAATTACCAACCTCGACCACCTATTTACAGTATATAAAGCCATGCCTAAAAAAAACAAGTCTTATTTGAGAAAAATTCTTAGAAACTCCCCTACGCTCATTTGAAAACAGAAATGCCGTCTGAAAAGTATTCAGACGGCATCCGATCACGTTATCCCTGCTTATTTAGCCAGTTCGGCACGCAGTTTGTGGGTTACGTTCATCATCACTTGGAGTTGTTCCAGAGTTTCTTTCCAACCGCGTGTTTTCAGACCGCAGTCTGGGTTCACCCACAGGCGTTCAACTGGCACAACCTCGATGGCTTTGTGCAACAGGTGCTCAACTTCAGCTTCAGTCGGTACGCGTGGGCTGTGGATGTCGTAAACGCCCGGGCCGATGTCGTTCGGGTATTTGAACTCGCCGAACGCAGTCAAGAGCTCCATGTCGGAACGTGAAGTTTCGATGGTGATGACGTCAGCATCCATAGCGGCGATGGCAGGCAAGATGTCGTTGAACTCAGAGTAGCACATATGAGTATGGATTTGAGTGCTGTCTTCACAACCGGTAGAGGACAGGCGGAAAGATTCGCCGGCCCAGTTCAGGTAGGCATCCCAATCGGCACGTTTCAAAGGCAGACCTTCGCGGATGGCAGGTTCATCAATTTGGATGACTTTAATGCCGGCTTTTTCCAGATCCAATACTTCATCGTTCAGGGCCAGTGCGATTTGTTTGCACACGGTAGAGCGAGGAATATCGTTGCGGACAAAAGACCATTGCAGAATGGTTACAGGGCCGGTCAACATACCTTTCATCGGGCGTTTGGTCAGGCTTTGTGCGTAAGTAGACCAAGCCACGGTCATAGCTTCAGGACGGCTTACGTCACCAAAGATGATAGGTGGTTTAACGCAGCGTGAGCCGTAGCTTTGTACCCAGCCGTATTGGGTGAATGCAAAACCGCTCAACAGTTCGCCGAAGTATTCGACCATGTCGTTACGCTCGGCTTCGCCGTGTACCAGTACGTCCAAGTCCAGTTTTTCTTGCTCTTCAACCACCAAAGCGATTTCTTTTTTCATCGCAGCTTCGTAATCGGCGGCAGACAGTTCGCCTTTTTTGAAGGCTGCGCGTGCTTGGCGGATTTCGGTAGTTTGCGGGAAAGAACCGATGTTGGTAGTAGGCAGCAGAGGCAGGTTTAACCATGCTTGTTGCGCTTTGATACGGTCAGCAAATGGAGATTTGCGTTGGTCTGCGTTGGCAGGCAAATCGGCCAGGCGTTTGGCAACGTCTGCACGGTGGATTTCGCTGCTGTTGGCACGGGAGTCGGCGGCAGCTTGGCTGGCGGCCAGTTCTTCGGCAACAGAATCACGGCCTTCGTTCAATGCGGCTTTCAGAACGCGCAATTCTTGGGTTTTTTGCAGGGTGAATGCCAACCAAGAGTACAGGTCAGGTTTGTTGGCTTTCAGTTTTTCTTCAACTGATAAGTCAAATGGAGTGTGCAGCAGAGAGCAAGAGCTGGAAATCCACAAACGGTCGCCCAGTTTGGCTTGCAGAGGCTCGACAGTTTCCAAAACTTTGTTCAGGTTGGCGCGCCAAATGTTGCGGCCGTCGATAACGCCGGCAGACAGAACTTTATCGTAGTCGGCAAATGCGTCCAGTTGCTCAGGAGCGCGTACCAAGTCGATGTGCAAGCCATCAACAGGCAGGGATTTCAGCAAAGCAGCGTGTTCAGCAACAGAACCGAAGTAAGTGCTCAACAGGATTTTGGCACTTACTTTACTCAAAGTAGCGTAAACGTCTTTGTACGCTTCTACCCATTCTTTAGGCAGGTCGACAGTCAAAGCAGGCTCGTCGATTTGAATCCACTCGGCACCGGCTTCAACCAAAGCAGTCAGGATTTCAACGTAAACAGGCAACAGTTTAGGCAACAGGCTCAGACGGTCGAATTCAACAGCGCCTTTTTCTTTACCAACCCACAGGAAAGTCAACGGACCCACAACGGTCGGTTTGGCTTTCAGTCCCAAAGCTTGGGCTTCTTGCAGCTGTTGAACGTAGTGTTTGGCGTTGGCTTTGAATTCGGTATCAGCGTGGAATTCAGGCACCAAGTAGTGGTAGTTGGTGTCGAACCATTTGGTCATTTCGATAGCGAATTGATCTTTGTTACCACGGGCCAGTTGGAAGAATTGTTCCAAAGACAGGTTTTGGCTGTCGAAGCCGAAGCGGGCAGGGATGGCACCGGTAGCAACTTGCAGGTCGAGGATGTGGTCGTAGAAAGTAAAATCACCTGCGGCAACGTAATCAGCGTTGGCAGCAGCTTGGTGTTTCCAGTTTTTCTCGCGCAAGTCTTTAGCAACAGCCAGCAATTCTTGCTCGCTGATTTCTTTGCGCCAGTATTTTTCTTGGGCGAATTTCAATTCGCGGAAGGCGCCGACACGCGGGAAGCCTGAGAAATGTAATGTTGTCATGTTGAACTCTCCAGTTGGATTTTGTAAGGACCGGTTCAATCCGAATCGGCCGGTATTGTAAATCAGAATGGCTTGGATGGGGCGGCGTTTTGCTTTTTAGACACCTCGGATGCCGTCTGAAGCCGTTTTCAGCTTTAAGGGCGCACGCCTAAAATATGGCAGATGGCGTAAGTCAGCTCGCTGCGGTTGAGCGTGTAGAAGTGGAAATCTTTCACGCCTTCGCGAGACAGGACTTTGACCATATCGATGGCGATACTTGCCGCAACCAGATTGCGCGTACCTTGGTCATCGTCCAAACCTTCATACATTTGCGACAGCCAGCTTGGGATTTTGACATTGGTCACTTGCGCCATTTTGCCCAGTTGTTTGAAATTGGTAACGGGCAGGATGCCGGGGACGATTTCCACATCGATGCCCAACATCACGCAGCGGTCGCGGAAGCGCAGGTAGCGTTCCACATCAAAGAAAAATTGGGTGATGACGTGGTTTGCGCCCGCATCGATTTTGCGTTTCAGATTAATCAGGTCGGCTTGTGCGGATTTCGCTTCGGGATGTACTTCGGGGTATGCTGCTACGGAGATGTCGAAGTCGGCGACAGAGCGTAATAGCTTAACCAAGTCTTCGGCGTAAAACGGTTTTTTCTCATAACCGGCCGGCTCGTCTCCGCGCAGGGCGACAACCCGGCGGATGCCGCTGTCCCAATAATCTTTGGCAATTTGGCGCAATTCGTCGGGAGAAGCGTCGATACCGGTCAGGTGCGGGGCTGCTTCCAAGCCGGTCTCTTGCTTAATGCGTTTGACAATGCCGTGTGTGCGGTCGCGTTCGCCGGAGTTGGCACCGTAGGTTACGGATACGAACTTGGGATGCAGGGTTTGCAGACGGTGGATGGAGTCCCACAGCATGGTTTCCATTTGCTCGTTTTTCGGCGGAAAAAATTCAAACGAAACGTTGATGTCACCTTTCAAATCGGAAAGGCTGTTATTTAACGCATTGATTTCTTTTGCGTAATTCATGGCCGCGTACCTTTTATTATCTTTTATATGATATTTCAGGCAACATAATAAAGTTGCGCCAAACATGAGTCAATTTTAAAATTTTCAGATTTATCATGAAAATTTCTAATATATTACAAAAATAGTTAAATTTCCTTGTACAGCCCTTCTAAACTATGCTAGAGTTTGTTATGTTATAACACTACAAGCAAGGCAATATATGAAACCGAATATTCATCCTGACAATTATCGAACCGTTCTTTTTTTCGACAGCAGCGCCAATGAAGGCTGGCTGATTCGTTCTTGCGCCGAAACACACGGAAAAACGATGGTTTGGACAGACGGCAAAGAATATCCGCTCTTTTCCTTAGATACTTCCTCTTCCTCACATCCCGTCTATACCGGCAAACAGCGTAACGTCAATACCGAAGGTCGTGCCAGCAAATTCAACCAACGTTTCCAATCCGTAATGTCATCGTTTAGAAAGGACAAATAATGCAGGTTCTGTCTTCACTCAAAACCGCCAAACAACGCCACCGCGACTGTCAGATTGTCAGACGTAAAGGCAAAGTTTACGTCATCTGCAAAAGCAATCCGCGTTTTAAAGCACGCCAACGCTAACCCCCTACCCTTCCTGCTTCGGTTGTAAAACCGCTCCTACCGCAAGCCCTTTTCAAATATGCCGTCTGAAACATGAAAATAGCGTTTCAGACGGCATGTTTTCCGTCAATACGAATCCGGAATGTGTTTAAAATACAGCATGACCAAATACCAAAACAGCGTTGCGGCGGCTGCGCCAAGCAGTACCCATGCGCTGATTTTGGCGACATCACGCAGGGCGCGTTTTTGCTTGCGGCTGAAGAGGCGGTTGATGATCAGCGCTGCAAGTGCGAAAAAGAAAAAAATACGGAAAAGTCTGCCTATCATATCGGGAAGCGGTGGAGGTCGTCTGAAAAAGTATAGTTCGGGCACTGCGGCATGGGGACGGATGTTTGAGCGCGTCAGGCTGCTTGTCCGACCGTGTCAAAAAGTCATGCAGTTTGCTATATAATAACGCTTTTCGCCGCATTTGTTGGAACAGGATATGAGTCAAAATGCCTCGGTGGGCATTGTAACGCCCCAAAAAATTCCGTTTGAGATGCCGCTGGTTTTGGAAAACGGTAAAACTTTGCCGCGTTTCGATCTGATGATTGAAACCTACGGCGAGCTGAATACCGAAAAAAACAATGCGGTTTTAATCTGCCATGCGCTGTCGGGCAACCATCATGTTGCGGGCAAACATTCGGCAGAGGATAAATATACGGGCTGGTGGGACAATATGGTCGGACCCGGCAAACCGATTGATACGGAACGCTTTTTCGTGGTCGGCTTGAACAATCTGGGCGGCTGCGACGGCAGCAGCGGGCCTTTGTCGATCAATCCTGAAACGGGCAAGGAATACGGCGCGGATTTTCCGGTGGTTACGGTGAAGGACTGGGTAAAATCCCAAGCCGCACTTGCCGATTATCTCGGCATCAAACAATGGGCGGCGATTGTCGGCGGCAGTTTGGGCGGTATGCAGGCTTTGCAGTGGACGATTTCCTATCCCGAGCGCGTGCGCCATGCTTTGGTGATTGCGTCTGCGCCGAAGCTGTCCACGCAAAATATCGCGTTCAACGATGTGGCGCGTCAGGCGATTTTGACCGACCCCGATTTCAACGAGGGACATTACCGCAGCCGCAATACCGTTCCCGCACGGGGCTTACGGATTGCCCGCATGATGGGGCACATCACTTATCTTGCCGAAGACGGTTTGGGTAAAAAATTCGGACGCGATTTGCGTTCAAACGGTTATCAATACGGCTTTGGCGTTGAATTTGAAGTGGAATCCTATCTGCGCTATCAGGGCGACAAATTCGTCGGACGGTTCGACGCCAACACCTACCTGCTCATGACCAAGGCTTTGGACTATTTCGATCCGGCGGCGGATTTCGGCGATAGCCTGACCCGCGCCCTGCAAAATGTGAAAGCGAAATTCTTTGTCGCCAGCTTCAGCACTGACTGGCGTTTCTCGCCCACACGTTCCAAAGAGCTGGTTAAAGCGTTGATTGCCGCGCACAAGCCGGTGCAATATATCGAAGTCAAATCCAACCACGGTCATGATGCCTTTTTGATGGAAGACGAAGCCTATATGCGCGCCGTAGCGGCTTATATGAACAATGTTGACAAGGATTGCCGATCATGAACTTGCGCGACGATTTGCAGTTGATTTACGACTGGATTCCCGAAGGCAGCCGTGTCTTGGACTTGGGCTGCGGCGACGGCGAATTGCTGGCGGCTTTGGTGGAACACAAAAAAAGCAGCGGCTACGGTATCGAAATCAATACCGACAGCGTCATCGCCGCCATGTCGCGCGGCGTGAACGTCATCCAAGCCGATTTGGAGCAGGGTTTGGCAGAATTTGGCGACCAGACGTTTGACGTTATCGTTTTGAGCCAAACCATCCAAGCCATGCAGAATACTGAAAAAATCCTGCGCTGCCTCATGCGCGTGGCGAAACAGGCGATTGTCAGCTTCCCGAATTTCGGTTACTGGCGCAACCGCTTCCAAATCGCCATCGGCGGGCATATGCCGGTTTCCGAACGCATGCCCTACCATTGGTACGACACGCCGAATATCCATTGGTGTACGCTCAAAGACTTTGATTTATTGTGCGCCAAAAATAAAATCCGCGTCCTCGAGCGCGCGGTCATGACGGGCAACAAACAGGTCAAACATTTCCCCAACCTTTTGGGCAGCTTGGCGTTTTACCGCGTCGGCTAAGATAGATTGAGAACCTTGTTGGTAATAACGAGGTTCTTCAGTTGTACAAACAAGAGGTCGTCTGAAAATGAAATGGCAGATTTTCAGACGGCCTCTTTAATACTACTGGAAACAATAGAATGAAAAACAAAACGCCATCATTTTTCTTATTGGTTGCGGCAATCATGCTGACCGCGTGTTCTCCGAGCAAAGACGATAAAACCAAAGAAGTCGGTGCATCCGCTACTTCGTCCTCCGCGTCATCAGCTTCTTCCCAAACCGATTTGCAACCGACCGCATCCGACCCTGATAACGTCAAGCAGGCAGAAAGCACGCCTCCTTCAAATTGCACCGGCCTGCATCAGATTAGCGGCATTGATGATTTTGTCCGTCAGGTTGCCGAGAATATCGATTCCAGTTGTTTGTTTGAACGCAGCCCTAAAGAACTGGCGGCGATTTGGGGCATCCCCGGCGGAGATGATCCCCTGAAGCAGGCAATTTTCCCCGATATGGATACGGATGATCCTCAAAACGCCGATAAATTAATGGAGGCAATCGATCAGATGGCAAAAGGAGGACAGGGCTATAATCAGCAGGCGGTAGAATCGGCGATACAAAAAATGGAAGCACTCAGGCAGCGGGATACACTGGTTTTATCAACAGGCAAGGGAACAATCCAAGGCACGGACCAGCCGCCCAGGACAACGCGCCATTTCGGCATAGAAGCAACGCCGGCATATCTTGAGAAACACGGCGGCGGTTTTAGCGGCAATTTCCAAAACATCAGCCAACTGCCCGGATACTTGAGGATTCGTGGGAAAATTTCGGAGGATCAACGGGCATTCCGCCTGTTCAACCGCGACCGTGACCCTGATAAGCCTTATCTGGAAATGACGTTTGACGAAAACGGGAAAATCACGCAGATTACCGTATATGAAAATGTTGCCAATCCGATAAGCGGCATTCATTTGATGTAACACCCTAAAGCCCGTACACCGCGTCTGCCCGATGGCGGACGGTACGGGTTTCTTTCAATCCTGTACGACTTTGTCTTGTTCTGAAAACAACCCGGGATAGAGACGGTCGTTGATGTAAAAATGCCGTCTGAAAACCTTTCAGACGGCATTTTTCAAGTAGGATATCAGGCGCGTTTGCGGAATTCACCGGTACGGGTATCGATTTCGACTTTGTCGCCGTTTTCGATGTAAGACATCACTTGGATTTCAGTGCCGCCGACCAAACGCGCAGTTTTCATCACTTTGCCGGAAGTATCGCCTTTAACGGCAGGCTCGGTGTACTCAACTTCACGTACAATGATGGTAGGCAGTTCTACGGAGATAGGGTTGCCTTCGTAGAAGGTTACTTCGCATTGGTCTTCCATGCCGTCAACGATGAATTTCAACGCGTCGCCGATGTTGTCGGCTTCGATTTCGTATTGGTTGAATTCTTCGTCCATGAAGACGTACATAGGATCGGCAAAGTAGCTGTAAGTACAGTTTTTGCGGGACAAGATAACGACGTCGAATTTGTCGTCGGCTTTGTAAATGGTTTCGGAAGCCGCGCCGGTCAGCAGGTTTTTCAGTTTCATGCTGACTTTGGCGGAAGAGCGGCCGCCTTTGATGTATTCGGTTTTTTGAACGACCATAGGATCGTTGCCGACCATGAATACGTTGCCGGCGCGCAGTTCTTGTGCTGTTTTCATTGTGATTTCCAATCAAATCGGTTGTAAATAAACGCGCTATTTTAGCGTATTTTTTTATGCTTTGAAATAAAGGCGGCGAGTTTTTCAGGTGCGGACGGCTGCTCGAAAAGACAACGGCTCCACTCCTCCGCGCCTTGCCGCCAGTCATTTTGATGTTGTTGCAGGGTTTGCCAACATTCGAGGCGTTGGGTTGCGGATAAAGCCTCTCCGCCGTTGAGGTCGTCTGAAAGGCGACGGTGTGCCGATGCGGTTTCGGGCGAGTAAAATCCATGCGCCTTATCCCAAAAGGCGTGGAGCTTGTCGAGATGGACATTCTCGTCTTGCGGGTAGATGTGCCAAAAGAAGGGTTTGCCCGCAAGCTGGGCGCGCACGAAACTGTCTTCGCCGCGGATGACTGTGCAATCGGCGAGGTACAGCAGTTTGTCGAAATCCTGTTGCGGCACGAAAGGGATTTTGACGAGGCGGACTGATGCCGTCTGAAAAACATCGCCGTCGTTTTGCAGGGCATTTTGCGGAATAACGCCGCTTTGTTTGAGACTGTCGATGATTTGCGTACCCGCCAGCAACAGTGTCAACGCGCTGCCTGCCTGTTGCCACATGTCCAGCCACTTCGCCCAAACATCGCTCCGGTAGCCGAAAAGCAGCCATTCGGGCGCGTTTTTTTCGGGAAGCATCAGCCGCTGACGCAGGGCTTCGCTATCGAAACGGACGGCATCTTGGTAATCGCGTTCGCGTATCAACCCGCCGCTTTTTTCGCTGAAACCCATAAACCAAAAATATTTTTGAACACCCTCCTGCGGCGAAGGCATCAGGTGCAACCTCTCGTTGCTTTCTTCCGCGCTCAAATATTCCCAATTCAGCCAAAGCGGTTTGTGTTGGCGGATAATGTTCAACACATTTTCAGGCAGATCGCAGGCGAAAGTTTCGATGACGACATCGGGAACGGGCGCATTATTAATATCCGCCGCTTCGGCATACCAAGTGCGAACATGAATATCATGATGAACGCAGGGGACATCGGGCAAATCAGGGCAAAGCGCACGCAAGGCGGATACATCGTCCGTCCACAAATGCACCTGCCAACCGAGTTCGTGATGTAAAACACGGGCAAGCCGCAGGGAAACGCCGATGTCGCCGAAATTGTCGATGACGTTGCAAAAAATCCAACAAACAGGAAAAGCGTATGCATTCATAAAAGACTTGAGGCCGTCTGAAATCCGTTTCAGACGGCCTTTTCAAAACTAAAACGCGCCGAAATAGTGGAACAAATACACAATCAGCAAAATGATCGGAATAAACAGCAACATAGTTTGACGTTTCAAATCAAACTCTTGCTTCAAATGATGCTTGATGGTTTCAAAGAGGATAAATTTAAACAGAAACGTTGCTTCGCAGGCAAGAATGATGCCGTTGATTAAGTGTTGCGCCGCGTCGTCGGGCGGATTGGCGGCGAAAACGGCAAGCGTCGCCAAGGGTATCAGGCAGACGGCAAGCCAGCGGACAAGCAGGTTTCGGAACATCACAAGGCTTCCAAACAAAAAAAGCAAAACGCCATTATCGCCTCAAGAACGTACCTTGTCTAACAGCAGCATCGAGCATAGACTGTCGGCAATGCCGTCTGAAACGCGCATCAAAAGGAGAAATACATGAACAAAACCAAACAGGACATTTTTGAATACAACCGCCGCTGGGCAGAAGAACAGTTGCAGCACAACCCTCATTTTTTCGAGACGCTCTCCGCAAATCAAACGCCTGACTACCTCTACATCGGCTGTTCCGACAGCCGCGTTACTGCCGAAGAAATGATGGGCATGAAGCTGGGTGAGGTATTCGTCCACCGCAACATCGCCAATATGGTCAACCCTCTGGACATCAATGCTGCCAGCGTGGTCGGCTACGCGGTCGATCATTTGAAAGTCAAACACATCGTCGTCTGCGGACACTACAACTGCGGCGGCATCAAAGCCGCCATGCAACCCTGCGACTACGGCGCGTTGAACCCGTGGCTGCGCAACATCCGCGACGTGTACCGGCTGCACCGCGAAGAGCTGGACGCGATTGACGACGAAAACATACGCTACGACCGTTTGGTCGAACTGAACGTTCAAGAACAATGCATTAACATCATCAAAATGGCGGAAGTCCAAAAACGCTATCTGAACGAGCATTATCCTACCGTCCACGGCTGGGTATTCGATATCCGCTCCGGCAGGCTGAAAGACCTGGGTATAGATTTCGAACGAATTTTGAAAGACATACAAAAAATCTACGACCTCACCGACAGACAATGGGCGGTTCCGCAAACCAAAATATAACGTCGGCACGCTTTCCGCTATAATCCGCATTTTCGCAACCCTGAAACATCATGCCGATTCCCAAAGCCTTTGCCCTCTTGGGCCCGACCGCCGGAGGAAAAACCGCGCTCGCCCTCAAAATCGCCGAAACCCTGCCGGTCGAAATCATCAGCCTCGATTCCGCACTAGTCTATACCGGTATGGACATCGGCACGGCGAAACCGTCTCATGCCGAGCGTTCCTTTGTACCGCACCACCTTATCGACATCATCCCGCCTACCGAATCATACAGCGCCGCCCGCTTTGTCGAAGACTGCACGCGCTTGGTCGGGGAAATTTCCTCACGCGGCAGGTTTGCCCTTATTGTCGGCGGCACGATGATGTATTTCCGCGCCCTTACCCAAGGTTTGAACGATTTGCCCGAGGCCGATGCGTGCCTGCGTGCCGACTTGGACGAACAAAAACAGATGTACGGCTTGGATTTTCTCTACCGCACCCTGCAAAAAGTCGACCCTGAAACAGCATGCCGTCTGAAACCGAACGACAGCCAGCGTATCGGACGCGCTTTGGAAGTTTATTATTTAACCGGCAAACCGATGAGTACGCATCTCGGCAGCCCAACCTCCCATACACTCCCTTTTGATTTGTATACCGCCGCCCTGATTCCCGAAAACCGCGCCCGCCTGCATGAAAACATCGCCCTGCGTTTCCACCTGATGCTTGAACAGGGCTTTATCGGCGAAGTAGAAAACCTGCGCCGCCTCTATCCCAGCCTGACCGCCGACTCCCCTGCCATACGCTGCGTCGGCTACCGTCAGGCATGGGAATATCTGGACGGAAAAACCGATTTCCCGGCATTTGTCGAGAAAGGCATTGCCGCCACCCGCCAACTTGCCAAACGCCAACTGACTTGGCTGCGCAAAACACCTTTAGACTGCGTTGCCGACCCGTTTTCAGACGGCACTTCATGCACACGCCTGATTGAGGCGGCAAAACGGTTTTTCGGCGCATAAACCATGCTGACCACACCGCCGCTCGCCCCAAAAACCCTTGCAGCCCTCCACCGTCTGGGCATACGAACGCTTGCCGACCTGCGTCAGACCGGTGCGGTTCAAACCTTCTTGTTATTGAAGGCATCGGGTTTGACCCTCACGAAAAGTACGCTGTGGCAGCTTGAGTCGCTGCTGAACGGCACACTCCCGCAAGAAATCACGCAACACGACAAAACCCGCCTGCTTGCCGAGTTGAAAAACCATCCGCCCGTCGCCGCCTTTCCTCCCCAAGGCGAAATGGCGCATTTCATGGGTTTGGCATTGGAACAGGCGAAACTGTCCGCATTAATGGGCGAAATACCCGTCGGGGCAGTCATCGTTTCCGACGGCAAAATCATCGCATCGGCACACAACACCTGCATTGCCGACTGCAATGTCAGCCGACACGCCGAAATCAACGCCTTGGCACAGGCAGGCAGCGAAATGCAAAACTACCGCCTTGACGGATGCGATATCTACATCACCCTCGAACCCTGCGCCATGTGCGCGTCCGCACTGATACAGGCACGAATCAAGCGCGTGATATACGGTGCGGTAGAACCCAAAACTGGCGCAGCAGGCAGCATCGTCAACCTGTTTGCCGACAAACGCCTCAATACGCACACCGCCATACGGGGCGGAATCCTGCAAGAAGAATGCCGCTCCGTATTAAGCTGTTTTTTTCAGAACAAAAGAAAAGGTTGAACCTATGACTGCCTTGCTCGTCATCCTCGCCCTCGCCCTGATAGCCGTCGGTACGGCGGGCATCGTTTACCCCGCCCTCCCCGGATTGGCATTGATGTTTGCCGGAACATGGCTGCTTGCCTATGCCGGTGGATACCAAATCTACGGCGCAGGCATCCTGTGGCTGGTCGGACTCATCAGCCTTGCCGGCATACTGACGGACTATGTGGCAGGTATATGGGGAACAAAATATACTGGAGCGGGCAAGCTCGCCGTTCGCGGTGCATTGATTGGCAGCATCATCGGCATGTTTTTCTCCCTTCCCGGCCTTGTACTCGGCCCGCTAATCGGTGCGGCTGCAGGAGAGCTCATCAGCTGCCGCAACATGATACAGGCAGGTAAAGCGGGCTTGGGTACGCTGTTGGGGCTTGTCGTCGGAACGGCCTTCAAAATCGGCTGCGCCGTATCCATCTTGTTTATCCTGTTGGTGAAATACATCGCCTACCTGTTTTAACCCCTTCAGACGGCATCAGGATAAATTGCTATAATGCCGTCTGAAATTTCCGACAAAGCACCATCATGGCAAACCAAAGACCCATCTACGGCTTCCACGCCGTCAATGCCCGATTGTGGCAAAACCCCAAATCCATCGTCGAACTCTACATCCAAGAAGGCAAATCAGACGCACGCACGCGCGAAGTGTTGGAGAAGGCGGCAAACGAAAACATCCGCGTATATTTTGCCGATGCCGACCGCCTCAACGCCATCAGCAAAGGCGCGCGCCATCAAGGGGTGGTCGGATTTATCGATGCCTCCAAAAACCACGTCCACCTCGAAGACGTACTGGAAAACCTCAGCGAACCGCCGCTGTTGCTGATACTCGACGGCATCACCGATCCGCACAACCTCGGCGCATGCCTGCGTACCGCCGACGCAATGGGCGTACATGCCGTCATCGCACCGAAAGACAAAAGCGCGGGACTGAACGCCACCGTCAGCAAAGTCGCCTGCGGTGCCGCGGAAACCGTCCCCTACATCACCGTAACCAACCTCGCCCGCACCCTGCGCGAGCTGAAAGAATACGGCATCTGGATTATCGGCACCGACATGGGCGGCGACGCTGACCTTTACCATTGCGATCTGCCCGACAGCGCGGCATGGGTGATGGGCAACGAAGGCGACGGTATGCGCCGCCTGACACGCGAACATTGCGACATGCTGGTGTCCATACCCATGTTCGGCACGGTCGAAAGCATGAACGTCTCCGTGTCTGCTGGAATGGTATTAAGTGAAACACGCCGGCAACGCGTATTGAAAAACGAAAAAGCGTAAGCCTCAAAAACAATGCCGTCTGAAACAGGGATTCTGTTTCAGACGGCATTCATTTTCAAAATCAGTGTTCCAAGTTGTCGGTATCAAACTTGACCGCCGCCTCGGTTTTATCTTCGGGCAAGACCAAATTCAGCAAGACTGCCATAATGCCGCCGGCGGAAATAGAGTTTTGGAACAAGACGGGTAGGTTTTTAAACACTTCCGGCTCAAACGCGACACCCAAGCCCAAACCGACCGACGTTGCCGCAATTACCGCCTCGCGCCTGCGGATGCCATGGCTGACCAAAATCCGCACGCCCGCAATCGCAATCAAGCCGAACATCAAAACCATCGCGCCGCCCAACACCGGACTCGGAATCGTCGTAAACGCGCGACCGACAACGGGGAACAGACCCAACAGCACCAAAATCACGGCAATATATTTGCCCACATGACGCGAAGCCACGCCGGTCATCTGAATCACGCCGTTGTTTTGCGCAAACGTCGTCAGCGGCAGCGAACCCAAAGCCGTCGCAATCACCGACACCAAGCCGTCAGCCAACACGCCGCCGCGCAGGCGTTTGGTATATTCCTCGCCTTCAATCGGCTGGTCGGACACCATTGCCGTCGCGGTCAAATCGCCGACCGCCTCAAACACGCTCAACAGGAAAATCGCGCCCGCCACAATAAATGCGTGCCAGTCGAAAGCAAAACCGTATTTAAACGGTACGGGCAGCGTAACCAGCGGCAGGTTTTGCAGCGCGGAAAAATCCACCTTACCCAAAAACAGCGCGACAATGTAGCCGGCAATCAGCCCGACCGCAATGCCGCTCATGCGCAACAGCGGGTTTCTCATACAGTTGAATATCAACACAATCAGCAACACCAGCGACGCCAGCCCCAAGTTTTCCATCGAGCCGAACGTGCCGTCCGCCTTCGCGCCGAAGCCGCCGCCGAAATCGGTAATACCGACGTGTACCAAACTCAGACCAATCAGCATCACGACCACGCCGCTGACCGTCGGCGTAATCACTTTTTTCAAATACGGCAGAAGCCACGCCGAGAAACACACCAAAAACGCGCCGACAAACGATACGCCCAACAGCGTCGAAATCATCGCATCCTTAGTCAAACCGCCCTCTTTCATCCCCGCGCCGAGCGCAATCATGACGGTAACGAACGAAAAATTCACCGACTGGATAGACAGCATCCCCGAACCGACCGGCCCGAAGCGGTTGACCTGCAAATAAGTGCCGACACCCGACGCAACCATCGCCATCGACACGAGATACGCCGTCATCTCCACCGGCAATTCCAGCGCGCCGCCCACAATCAGCGCGGGCGTAATCATCGGCACAAAAATCGCCAAAAGATGGGTAACGGCACTCAAGAGCGCATTACCGAACGGCGGCCTGTCTTCCAAACCGTACACCAAATCAGGCGAATCCGCCTGTTTTTTCATTGTTTCAGCCATTGGAGTCTTTCTATCCGTTGTCAAACGTTAAAAAATTTTAAGAACGAAATTGTAACGAATCAAAGATTCCTTATCAATTCAAATCCTCATGTGCAAAAACACCACCGGTTGTCCGAATTCAAATTTCTTTGAATTTCCGCACCGGACAGTCCTTCATTTTCAGAGAGCCTTCATGCGCTTAACACATTTTAATCCTCAACGGCGCATCCACTGCTTAAACCAAATAATTTTATGATTATAAAAAATATTATTTATTAAGATATGATAGAACTTAAGCCTCAGAACCAACCGTGCGGCTGATATGTTTCACACAAACAACAAAGTAAGCTACAATCCGAAGCATAATCGACCTCACTCAATGAATAAAAGGTTTCCGTATGTTACAAGGTAGCTTGGTTGCCCTGATTACCCCGATGAATCAAGACGGCAGCATCCATTACGAACAACTCCGCGATTTGATCGACTGGCATATCGAAAACGGTACCGACGGCATCGTCGCCGTCGGCACGACAGGCGAATCCGCCACCCTCTCCGTCGAAGAACATTTAAGCGTAATCGAAGAAACGGTCAAACACGTCAACAAGCGCGTTCCCGTCATCGCAGGTACCGGCGCCAACAACACCCTCGAAGCCATCGCACTTTCGCAAGCCGCCGAAAAAGCCGGTGCAGACTACACCCTCTCCGTCGTCCCCTATTACAACAAGCCCTCCCAAGAAGGCATTTACCAACATTTCAAAACCATCGCCGAAGCCACTTCGATTCCGATGATTATCTACAACGTGCCCGGCCGTACCGTCGTCAGCATGACTAACGACACCATCCTGCGCCTTTCAGAAATCCCCAATATCGTGGGCGTTAAAGAAGCCAGCGGCAACATCGGCAGCAACATCGAACTCATCAACCGCGCCCCCGAAGGCTTCGCCGTCCTTTCCGGCGACGACCATACCGCCCTGCCGTTCATGCTGTGCGGCGGGCATGGCGTCGTTACCGTTGCAGCCAACGCCGCCCCGAAACTCTTTGCCGATATGTGCCGCGCCGCACTTCAAGGCGATATCGCCCTCGCACGCGAACTCAACGACCGGCTGATTCCGATTTACGACACCATGTTCTGCGAACCCAGCCCAGCCGCACCGAAATGGGCAGTATCCGCCCTGGGCAAATGCGAACCGCACGTCCGTTTGCCGCTCGTTCCGCTGACGGAAAACGGACAAGCAAAAGTCCGTGCCGCCCTGAAAGCCTCAGGACAACTTTAAATATAGCCATGCCGTCTGAAGCGTTCAGGCGGCATAACGCAACAAACACTTTAATATCCATGAAACAGGATGACACGATGACCCATATCAAACCTGTAATTGCCGCACTACTCCTCATCGGACTGACTGCCTGCACCGGCAGCACGACCGAGCAGCCCAAACTTGACTATCAAAGCCAGTCGAACCGTTCGGTGAAACTCGAAGTCCCCCCCGACTTAAACAACCCCGACCAAGGCAATCTCTACCGCCTTCCTGCCGGTTCGGGAGCCGTTCGTGCCAGCGATTTGGAAAAACGCCGCACC
The DNA here is from genome assembly GCF_900475315.1 of Neisseria cinerea. NCBI lineage: Bacteria > Pseudomonadati > Pseudomonadota > Betaproteobacteria > Neisseriales > Neisseriaceae > Neisseria > Neisseria cinerea. Next base: position 885,027 of record NZ_LS483369.1, read on the forward strand.
CCTGCCGTACAACAAACAGCCGACTCAGAAGTATTGAAAACAGTTAAAGGCGTCCGCCTCGAGCGCGACGGCAGCCAACGCTGGCTCGTTGTCGACGGCAAATCACCGGCGGAAATATGGCCGCTCCTGAAAGCCTTCTGGCAGGAAAACGGCTTCGACATCAAGTCCGAAGAACCTGCCATCGGACAAATGGAAACCGAGTGGGCGGAAAACCGTGCCAAAATCCCCCAAGACGGTTTGCGCCGCCTATTCGACACAGTCGGTTTGGGAGGAATTTATTCCACCGGCGAACGCGATAAATTCATCATCCGTATCGAACAGGGTAAAAACGGCGTTTCCGACATCTTCTTCGCACACAAATCCATGAAAGAAGTGTACGGCGACAAAAACAAAGATACGACCATGTGGCAGCCTTCCGCCTCAGACCCTAATCTCGAAGCCGCATTCTTGGCACGCTTCATGCAGTATTTGGGCGTTGACGGACAACAGGCGGAAAAGACTTTGGCCAAAAACATGACCCTGCCCGCCGCAAACGAAATGGCGCGTATCGAAGGTAAAAGCCTGACCATACTGGGAGACTACGGCAGAAACTGGCGGCGTACCGCCCTTGCCCTCGACCGCATCGGCCTAACCGTTATCGGTCAAAATGTCGAACGCCATGCCTTCCTGGTCAAACAGTCTCCAAATGAAAGTGATGCCGTTGCCAATCAAAAACTGGGGCTGTTTAAACGGTTGCTGGGAAAAGGTAAAGCCGACAAACCTGCCGAACAGCCGGAACTGATTGTCTATGCCGAGCCTGTTGCCAACGGTTCGCGCATCGTCCTGCTCAACAAAGACGGCAGCGCATATGCCGGCAAAGACGCATCCACATTATTGGGCAAACTCTATTCCGAATTGCGTTAAGCCGTTTCATGGAAAAAGCAGCTTCCAAACGGAAGCTGCTTTTTTGTGCGGGACTTTTACAACAGCCGGGGCAAAATATCTTCAACCGCCCCTACCAGTGCCTCCGACAACGCCGGATCAAATGCAGAATGCCCGGACTGCACCACCCTCAATTCAGCTTCCGGAAACGCTTGCGACAACTCCCACGCACTCTGCATGGGTGTACACAAATCATACCGCCCCTGTACGATAATGGTCGGGATATGCCGTATTTTACCGATATTGTTCAAAATCGCCTTATCACCCTGCAACCAACCGCCGTTGACAAAATAATGGTTTTCCAAACGCGCAATCGCCAGTGAGGCATAAGCATCTTCATCCACCTCTTCAGGTTCGAAACGAATCAGGTAACTTTCCCAATCCGCCCAAGCCTTGGCCGCGGTCAAACATACTTCTTCATCTTCATGAAACAGCATTTCATGATATGCCTGAATCAACATATGGCGGCTGTTTTCGGCAACCGGCGCAAGGAAACGCCGCCATTGCTCGGGATAAATCTGGCTTACGCCGCCTGCCTCGTTCAGCCAGGCCGTTTCAGACGGCCTGCACAGGAATATACCGCGCAATACCAATCCCTTTACCCGTTCGGGATGGGTTTGGGCATAAGCCAGCGACAAAGTACTGCCCCAAGAACCGCCGAACACCAGCCATTTCCTGATACCCAGCATTTCACGGACTCTTTCGATATCTGCCACCAAATCCCAAGTTGTGTTGTCTTCCACACATGCATACGGTCGGGAACGTCCGCAACCACGCTGGTCGATAATGATGATACGGAACCGCTCAGGATTGAAAAAACCTCGACAAGCGACAGAAGCGCCCGCGCCCGGTCCGCCATGCAGAAAAATGACCGGCACACCCTCAGGATTGCCCGACTCTTCCCAATAGATTTCATGAATATCGGATACACGCAGATATCCGCTGTTTAAAGGCTCCCTTATCGGATACATTTTTCCCCCTAAAAATTAAACCGGACAACATCCTTCTCATGCTTTCCGAAAACATCGTACAATAAACGAACTTCAGAGAAACAAGGAAATACCATGCAGCATGAAGAAGACAAACGCCTACATCCTCAAGGCGAGCTACTCCTGCGTACCGTTGCCATGCCGCGCGACACCAATCCCAACCAAGACATTTTCGGTGGCTGGATTATGTCGCAGATGGATTTGGGCGGCGGCATACTGGCGGCAGAAATCGCACAGGGACGCATCGTTACCGTTGCCGTTCAAGAAATGAACTTTATCCGCCCTGTCAAAGTCGGCAACGTCGTCTGCTGCTACGGGCATTGCGTCCGTGTAGGCAACACTTCCCTCCAGCTCAAAATCGAAGTCTGGGTCAAAACCCTGATGAACGATCATGTTACCGAAGAGCGTCATCTCGTAACCGAGGCCGTATTCACTTATGTTGCCATCGATGCAGAAGGCAATCCGCGCCCGATTCCCAAAGACGGCAATCCAAAATTGACCGGCCTGATATAGGCTTCATACAGATGCCGTCCGTTCAGACGGCATCTCCCTCCCTCATTTAAACCAAGACTTAATGCGGGCAAACAGCGACATACTCTGCTTCTCAAAATTTCCACGAACTTCAGGCATATCCTTTTTAATTACCCTCATACCCGCAAAAGTCTGGGCCACAGGCATAATTTCAATTGTATTCACATTCATGTGGGCAGGACGCCGGTACAGCCACAATGCCGTATCCGCAATATCTTCGGGGCGTATGAATGCCACACCTTCATACACGCCTGCCGCACGCGCATCATCACCTTTAAACCTCACGTTGGAAAACTCCGTATTGCCGCACAAACCCGGCTCGATATTGGTAACACGGATATTTTTATCTGCCAATTCGGCGCGGAGATTCAGGCTGAACTGACGTACAAACGCTTTAGTCGCGCCATAAACATTACTGCCCGGATAGGCATAGCTGCCTGCAACCGAACCCAGGTTCATCACATAACCGCCTCCCCGAGCCACCATGTTCGGCAAAATCTTGCGCGTTAGAAACGTCAGACCCAACACATTAGTCTGAATCATCGTTTCCCAATCTCCGAAATCCGCCATATCCGCCGTATCCAAACCCAATGCCAAACCCGCATTGTTGATGAGGCAGTCGATGTCTGCGAACGCTTCCGGAATCACATTTAAGGCGTTTTCTACCGATTCGCGGCTCGACACATCCATTTCCAAAGGATGAAACAGCCCGCCCAACTCATCCGCCAAAACCTGAAGCCTGTCCGTACGGCGCGCTGCACCGATTACGCGGTAACCCGCCCCGACAAACGCACGGCACATCGCCTCGCCAAAACCCGCAGAAGCACCCGTAATCAAAACCGTCATCCGTTTTCCTTTCTTTGCTCGTTTCCCAAACCCGTTTCAGGTATCATTGCGACTTTCAGACGGCATGGCCGCCTGATTCAAAACAACCATACCACCACAACAGGACACATTCAACATGAAAACCCAAATCAGCCTTGCTGCCGCCGCCATCACACTGCTCCTTTCCGCCTGCGGAGGCAGCGGAATACCTTCCCAACCCAAAGGTGAAATTTCCGAAAACCGTACTGCCGCGTTCAAATCCATGATGCCCGAATTCACACGCATGGGCAAAATGGTCAAAGACGAAGAACCTTACGATGTCGAAAAATTCAAACAGGCGGCGGCGGCGTTTGCCGAAAGCAGTAAGAAACCGTTCACACTTTTTGAGTCCGATCCGCAAGGCAACGGACGCGCACTGCCCGCCGTTTGGTCGGATGCTGCAAAATTCAAAGCCGAAGAAGAAAATTTCGCAGCAGCCGTCGAGAAACTCAATGCCGCAGCGCAAACCGGCAAACTGGATGAAATCAAAGCCGCCTACAGCGAAACCGGCTCAAGCTGCAAATCCTGCCATGACAGCTTCCGCGCACCGGAATAAAAAACATGCCGTCTGCACCTCCTTCAGACGGCATTTTCACATTTAAACCCTATTCGGACACATATCCCAAGCCTGCAGAAATATGCAATAATAGCCACGCAGCGCGCCTTTTGCGCCGCATTCGAAAAGAAGAACCTAACCTACAAGAGAATATCCCATGACTAGCAAAGCCACCATTATCTACACCCATACCGACGAAGCTCCTGCATTGGCGACCCAATCCCTGCTGCCAATCGTGCAGGCGTTTACCCGCCACGCCGATATTGATGTCAAAACCAGCGACATCTCTCTCTCCGGCCGTATTTTGGCGGCGTTTCCAGAATACCTGACCGAAACGCAACGCGTACCTGATGCGCTTGCCGAATTGGGCGAACTGGTGAAACAACCCGATGCAAACGTAATCAAACTACCGAACATCAGCGCATCCGTACCTCAACTGACTGCCGCGATTAAAGAATTGCAGTCTAAAGGCTTTGCCGTCCCCGATTATCCTGCCGACCCTCAAACCGATGAAGAAAAAGCTGTACGCGAACGCTACGACCGCATCAAAGGCAGCGCGGTAAATCCTGTCCTGCGTGAAGGTAACTCCGACCGTCGCGCACCTAAGGCAGTGAAAAACTTTGCGAAAAAAAATCCGCACAGCATGGGTGCATGGGCGAAAGACTCTAAAACCCACGTTGCCACCATGCAAAGCGGCGACTTTTTCCATAACGAACAATCTGTTACCGTACCCGATGCGACTTCCGTATCCATCGTGTTCACCGATAACCAAGGCAACAAGAAAGAGTTGCGCGAGCCCGTCGCCCTGAAAGCCGGCGAAATTATCGACGCGACCGTGATGAGCAAAAAAGCCCTGCTCGCCTTCCTTGCCGAGCAAGTAAAAGACGCGAAAGCAAAAGGCGTTTTGTTCTCGCTGCACATGAAAGCTACCATGATGAAAGTGTCCGACCCGATTATCTTCGGACACGCCGTCAAAGTATTCTTTGCGCCTGTCTTTGAAAAATTCGGCGACAAACTGGCTGCCACAGGCGTCAACGTCAACAACGGCTTCGGCAACCTGCTTGCCAATCTGGACAAACTGGATTCGGACACCCGCGCTGCCGTCGAAGCCGAAATCGCCGCCGTTTACGCCGCCAACCCTGATTTGGCCATGGTTGATTCCGACAAAGGCATCACCAACCTGCACGTTCCTAGCGATATCATCGTCGATGCTTCTATGCCTGCGATGATTCGCAACTCCGGCCGTATGTGGGATAAAGACGGCAAAGCGCAAGACACCAAAGCCGTCATTCCTGACAGCAGCTACGCCGGTGTTTACCAAGCAACCATCGACTTCTGCCGTGAACACGGCGCATTCGATCCGACAACCATGGGTACCGTTCCTAACGTCGGCCTGATGGCACAAGCAGCCGAAGAATACGGTTCGCACAACAAAACTTTTGAAATCGAAGCTGACGGTCAAGTTCAAGTGGTTGATGCAGCAGGTAATGTCCTGATGCAACACGACGTTGAAGCCGGAGACATCTGGCGTATGTGCCAAACCAAAGACGCTCCGGTTAAAGACTGGGTACAACTCGCCGTCAACCGCGCCCGTCTGAGCAATACACCAGCCGTGTTCTGGCTCGACGAAAACCGTCCGCACGACAAGAGCCTACTCGCCAAGGTTAAAGCCTACCTTGCCGAACTGGATACCGACGGCCTCGACATCCGCGTCCTCGCTCCCGAAGAAGCCGCCAAGTTCAGCTTGGGTCGTCTGAAAAACGGCGAAGACACCATCTCCGTAACCGGTAACGTCCTGCGCGACTACCTGACCGACTTGTTCCCAATTTTGGAACTGGGTACCAGCGCGAAAATGCTGTCTATCGTTCCATTGATGAATGGCGGCGGTATGTTTGAAACCGGCGCTGGCGGTTCTGCACCGAAACATGTTCAACAATTCCTCGAAGAAAACCACTTGCGTTGGGACTCTTTGGGCGAATTCCTCGCACTCGCCGTATCGTTTGAACATTTGGCGCAAAAAACCGGCAATACCAAAGCCCAAGTCCTCGCCGACACTTTGGATGCAGCCACCGAAAAACTGCTGTTGAACGACAAATCGCCTAAACGCAAAGCAGGAGAACTCGACAACCGCGGTAGCCACTTCTACCTCACCCTCTACTGGGCGCAAGAATTGGCAGCACAAGACAAAGACGCCGAACTGAAAGCAGCGTTTGCGCCGCTGGCAGCCGCTTTGACTGCCGACGAAGCCAAAATCGTTGAAGAACTCTCTGCCGTACAAGGCAAAGCGGTCAACATCGGTGGCTACTACGCAGCCAATCCTGAAAAAGCCGCACAAGCGATGCGTCCAAGCGCAACCTTTAATCAGGCACTAAACACCTTATAACCATAAAGGCAAAAATGCCGTCTGAACATTTATCGTTCAGACGGCATTAGTTATTCCTATCTGCCTGATTATGATTAAACGCAACACTCATTGATTATAAATAATATAATCTTTAGTTTTTACCCTAGGAAAAGACAATAATATGAAAGCTATTCCAACTATCCTGATCGGCAGCGCTCTTTTAGCAACCATCCTTCCTGCATCTGCACACGGCATGCATAAGAGTAAACCCCTGACTATGGATGAGCTGCCTCCGATTTGCCAACAATATTTCAAACGCGCCGAAACCTGTTACAACAAAGCCGGAAACAAGGCAAATTTTGCACGCAACAACACTAAATTCCTATTCCAAGCCCTACCTGCTGCCGACTTGAATCAGCGCAAGCAACTGTGCCAAATCGCCATGGATTCATTTGCAGAAAAAACCCGAGACCTGAATTGCGAATAAAGCCGCATCAGCAATAGCCATGCCGTCTGAAACAATAATTTCAGACGGCATCTTCATCTCAAAACGTACCGGCTTATCAAGCCCGTCTCTCAGCCTTGTATCCCTAACCTATTAGCAGCAAGCGGAGGGAGGCTGTAGCCATTATAGTCATTCCTCAATGCTCTAAAAATTACCATGCACATTACCATTAAAAAAAATCGAACAAAAAAGAATCAGCATGAATGCGCCTGATCTAATTTAACGAGATTTGATAATATAACGCAATGATTTTTTATGGTAATTGACACGACACAAACAAAAAAAACCGCCATGATTTCCGGCGGTTAATGTTTTCTGGCGGAAACGGTGGGATTCGAACCCACGGAGGATTTGCACCCTCAGCGGATTTCGAGTCCGCTGCATTCAGCCTCTCTGCCACGTTTCCGATAATGCAGTAAAACCAAATAAAAATACAATATTTGCCACTATTGCATTCTTATTTGGTTTTACTCTCAAGAAATGGCGGAAGCGGTGAGATTCGAACTCACGGAGGGCTATCAACCCTCGACGGTTTTCAAGACCGTTGCATTAAACCGCTCTGCCACGCTTCCGTTTTCTTGAAGCTAGAATGATAATAAAGTTCGTATATTTTGCCAAGTGTTTTTTTCAAAAAATACCTACTTTTTTGTTTTTACTTGATTTGTTCCGACCTCATAAATACCCATTCGTTTTCATTTGAGGCGGCTGCATTAAATGCATAACCTTCATAATTAAAACACTTCAGCATTTCAGGATCGGTAATATGATGCTCGGCCGCATAGCGCACCATTAATCCGCGTGCGCGCTTGGCATAGAAACTGATGATTTTATATTTACCGTTTTTCTCATCTTTAAATATCGGTGTAATCAGCCTCGCCCGAAGTTTTTTTACATTAACAGACTTGAAATATTCCTGTGAGGCAAGGTTAATAAGCGTATTGCTGCCTGTTTGGGCAAGCGTGTCATTTAAAAGGTTTGTAATGATGTCTCCCCAAAACTCATACAGGTTCTTCCCGCGCGAGTTGGCGAAGGGCGTTCCCATTTCCAGGCGGTAGGGCTGCATCAGGTCCAGTGGACGCAGAAGACCGTACAACCCCGAAAGCAGACGGACATGGTTTTGCAGATATTGTATTTGATCGGTATTCAATGTGTTTGCATCCATACCTTCGTAAACATCGCCGTTGAACATAAAGACTGCCTGTTTGGCGTTTTCCGGCGTAAACGGTATGTGCCACGCTGTATTTCTTTCGGCGTTTAAGAGTGCGATTTTGTCTGAAACGTGCATCAACTCTGCAATTTGTTGAGGGGCAAGTTCCCTCAGTTGGCGCATCAGGATTTCAGATTCTGCCAAAAGATCGGGTTGGGTACATTCGCGAACGGGGGATGGATCTTTTTCATTAAGGTTTTTCGCAGGGGAAAGGACAAAAAACATAATCTGCTCGGTATAGTGTCAAACGTCGGAATTTTAGATTTAAAAGCATCCTCAGGCAAGCCAATTAATTGTGATGTAAATACCGTTATAATAAATACATCTTGATAGTATTAAAAAATGCCGTCAGGAAAAGTCCGGACGGCATTTTTTATTCTTTACCGATATAGGGAAACAATGGTTTCCGCAGCTTTGACACAACTTGCAACATCTGCAACCAAGGCAATACGGACATAACCTTCCCCGGGATTCCCCTGCTCGGTATCCCGTGCCAAGAAACGCCCCGGCAAAACCTGAATAGCGGCTTCTTGCCATAATTTTCTCGCAAATGCCAAATCGTCGCCATCCGGAACCCTCAACCAAATATAAAACGAGGCATCCGGTAATTTGACGTCAAATACCTGTTGCAGGATAGGAATAACCCGTTCAAACTTTTCTTGATACAGGCGGCGGTTGTCAATAACGTGTTGTTCGTCATTCCAGGCGGCAATACTGGCACGCTGCACGGGAATGCTCATTGCGCTACCGTGATAAGTTCGGTAAAGCAAGAAATTTTTAAGTAATCCCGCATCTCCTGCAACAAATCCGGAACGCAAACCGGGTACGTTGGAACGTTTCGAAAGACTGGTAAACATAACCAGTTTTTCCCTGCCCCGTTTCAATTGCGCTGCAGCTTGCAGACATCCTAAAGGTTTGTTGTCGTTAAAATAGATTTCTGAATAACATTCGTCTGATGCAATGATGAAGCCGTATTTATCCTGCAAATCGAAAATTTCTTTCCAATCGTCCAAATCCAGCACACTCCCGCTGGGATTGTTGGGCGAACAAACAAATACCATCTTGGTGCGGTGCCAAATTTCTTCGGGAACGCTGCCCCAGTCCGGATTGAAAGACGGTGCGGGACAGTTGGCAAAATGGATTTCCCCGCCGCCCAAAACTGCCGCGCCTTCGTAAATTTGATAAAAAGGGTTCGGGCTGACGATGACGGGTTTCATGCCGTCCGAACCGGGATTCAATACGGTTTGGACAAAAGAAAACAGGGCTTCCCTACTGCCTAAAACCGGCAAAATTTCATTATCCGCATCTACTGTCAAACCATCGTAACGGCGTTTTAACCAGTTTGCACACGCCTGACGCAGTTCAGGCAAACCGGCCGTCAGCGGATATTTTTCCAACTCGTGCAATGAGGCGGTCAGCGCATCCGTAATGACTTTCGGTGTCGGATGTTTAGGCTCGCCGATATGAAGGGGGACGGCTTCCAGACCTTCAGGAGCGGAAATACCCTGCATCGCTTCACGCAGTCGGGCAAAGGGATATGGTTTGAGTTGGTTGAGTAAGGTATTCATAATGTTCTCCGATTACCGGTATATTGGGAAGATATGCCGTCTGAACCTGACGGCACCCATCAGACGGCATTTTATATTCAATGCAAACCCGTACTGCCGAAACCGCCTTCTCCCCGGCTGCTTCCGACAAATTCTTCGACACGTTTGAAACGCGCCTGCACGATTGGCACGACGACCATCTGCGCGATACGCTCGAACGGCTTGACGGCAAACGGTTCACTGCCCCTGTTCCATAACGACACCTTCAATTCCCCTTGATAATCGGAGTCAATCAAACCGACCAAGTTACCCAAGACAATACCGTGTTTATGCCCCAATCCGGAACGGGGCAGCAAAACGGCAGCATATGCAGGATCGGCCAAATAAATTGCCAAACCTGTCGGTACAAGAAACGTTTCACCCGGCTGCAAGACAACTTCCTCATCCAAACAGGCGCGCAAGTCCAAACCGGCAGAACCCGCTGTCGCATAGGTAGGGACAAAATCCGCCATCCGTTCGTCCAATACTTTCATTTCTACTTCAATATTCATTGCCTTACTCCCGCATACTGTCGGTCTGTCTAAAGATGGTGGATTATACACAAGCCGTGTTTACACTGAAACACAGCAAATAGGTTTTGTTTTGAAATACACCGTCTGTGTATAATGCCCGACCTTCTTGCATATCAATATTAACATGACACACATAAGCTCGCCCCGTAACGAATTTATACGCGGCATAAAAGAAAGCTCACCCATACTTATCGGACTTCTGCCCTGGGCATTAATACTCGGTATGCAGGGTGGGCAAAAAGGCATTAGTTGGCTGGAGATGTTGCTGATGACCGGTATGAACTTTGCCGGAGGCTCCGAATTTGCAACGGTCAACCTGTGGGCGAAACCTCTGCCGATACTGCTCATCGCCACCATAACCTTTATGATTAATTCGCGACATATCCTGATGGGGGCGGCACTTGCCCCGCACATGAAAGAAATACCGCTCAAAAAAGCCGTGCCCGCACTGTTTTTTATGTGTGATGAAAGCTGGGCCATGGCATTCTCCGAAATCCAAAAACGGAAAGCAGCCGGCTTGCCCGCATTCAATATGCCTTTTTATATGGGCGTATGCTTTATCCTCTACATTACTTGGATAGGATTTGCTACTTTCGGCGCGGCAGTAGGACCTATGTTCGGCAATGTGGCCGCCTGGGGATTCGGCATGGCGTTTCCTGCCGTATTTCTGGTTTTATTGAGAGGGATGTGGAAAAGTTTTTCCGCATCAAGACCTTGGTTTGTCAGCCTGTTTGTTGCATCTGCCGTTTACCTGACCGTTGATGGTGCGTGGTATGTTCCTGCAGGCACACTATCAGGCCTGTTGTCCGCTTATTTTTGGAGTGGGCGGAAATGAAAGATTTATTGTCGTTCCAATCATTCCTGTTGTTTTCCTGCATGCTTGCCGTCACCTACTCTACCCGACTGATCGGCTTTTTTACACTGCGTAACCGAACCTTAAGCCGCCGCGCCCAAACCATTATGGAAGCCGCGCCGGGCTGCGTCCTCATTTCCGTTATCGCCCCCTATTTTGTATCTGACAAGCCGCACGAACTTATTGCCATCGCATTAACCACCTTGGCAGCCGGCCGCTTTTCTATGTTGGTTACCGTATTGATAGGGGTCGGCTCGTCAGGCATCTTGGGATGGTTGATGACATAATTCATTTCAAAATGCCCATACAAAATGCCGTCTGAAAATTGATTTCAGACGGCATTCCAAACAATCCTATTTCTTATTCTTACGGTTAGATAAAATTTCGCAACCGGCCTTTCCGGATAGCTGTTCCTTATAAGCTTTGGCAGAAGCCGCATCACGGCATTTATATCCGTCGCCCACGCTGTTCACCCATACCGACAAAGTATAACCCGTCCCTGCCTTCGGAACACCTACCAACCTGTATGCCCTTGATTCTGCTGCATTGACAAATTCCCCCGAAACACTATATTTTTCGGCAATTTTCGGGTTCATCTTATAGGCCGGTGCAAACTTCTTCAGTTCCGTTTCAAGCTGCTGATTACTTTTTCCCGGATTCTTCACAATAATCTGCCTGAAAGCATTATTGATACCGACCATCTCCGTATAAAGCTGGGATTGGTAACCCCTCTCGATATAATCTTGATATGAAGGTATGGCAATGACACTAATGATACCGAGTATGGCCACGACAATCATCAGCTCAACCAATGTAAACCCGTTTTGCTTCATTTTCTCACTCATTCATTACTCACATAAGACTGAAGGATAACTACGGTATTAGAGTTTTTTCCCCACGCCTTAGCGGTAACGCGGTAAATATTCCGACTATTTTCTACACCCAGATACTCGATAATGTAACGCGGCATCTTACTGACACCCTCCACCCCTTTTCCATATTCCTTTCCTTGGTCGATACAGAGGTTTGCCGAATTATTAGGGCAAAAACGCTTCCATGCTTCAATCTTAGGATTGCCTTCAACCGTAATATTACCGAATTTTTCCTTAGAATCGGTAGTCGTCCGTACATCCGGAGCAGCGCACAACCCATCCGTGCAATTCTCACCGAATGTAACTTCTTTCTCCTCTAAATCCAAAACATGAAGCTCACCATCCCTCAACGCGGCTTCTGCTAAAGTCAATGCCAATTTCCTGTCCGAATCATTGGCACTTATCCTTTGCTCGGTATTGTAAGACTGGGCGGCAATAACAACCAGGAAAGCTACTACTATCATCACCATCAAAACGATGAACAGTGCAAACCCTTTCTGCCTGCAAGGGAGTGAAACTTTCATTAAAGCGTTCTGTTTGCGCATACATTCCCCCCGCGTATTGTCGCATTGATACGGTAAGCATAAACTTCATTGTCGGCAGAGGCAGCAAGCTTACCGCTATTCAACAAAATCTCAACCTCAGCAGGTGTAACTGCCGCCTGCGAAATATCAAATGTATCCGTATATTTGAACTTCTCTACTTTTCCATCACCCTCTACCAGAGAACAATCGGAAACATAAATATACCGTATATCCATTTTATTAATCTTTTTAACCAACAACTGAGGATTACCCCACTGCCCATTATCCTTCAATTGAAAACGGAACAAACCTTCCTCATTAGAAATCTTGCCGACCGCATAGGCATTAACCTCATGTTTTTGACGGGTGATATTTCCATTTTGTGTATTGTCCGTAATCTTTAATTCACTCTTTGCTTCCCCCAAGGTAGATATTTTCTTACCCGGTTTTGCTATTGCAGAACAACTGCTAACCACAACAGTCTCGGCACTCGCATCAAGATCATCAATACCGTACTGGAAAATCAATGCCTTTCCAGACTGACTAAAGCCCGGATATTTAATATCCGTGGATTCGGCAACGGGAATCAGTTTATCCAAATTACCCTTTTTCAAGGCAAAGAAGGGATTTTTCTCAGTTTTATCGGAAATAACGGCACTTGAAGGATTTACAGCCATATTAAAACAGCCGAAATTACCCGCCATTCTTGCATCGCGAACAATCAATGTTGCCGCATTACGCAAATCCTGCTGAGCAGAAAGACGCTCGCTTGCCGCATTATTTAATCTTCGGGATGTGAAGTAACTTGAACCGACTGCCATCAAAACAATCATACTGAGCAGGGCTGCGACCAGAAATTCAACAATGGTAAAACCTTTCATGCCACTATCACAACCATTTGGTATGACTAGTATTTTACGTTTCATTCCTGACCTCCGACCCTTGCCTGATAGGTATACACAATATTGTTACCATGGGTTTTCAGATTGGTAGAGTCAATGTCCGACTGTCCTTCCGAATCTTTTACCCACAATACCTTAATCAAGGTGTCTCCATTTGCTTTATTGTCACAATTTGAAGAAAAACCTTTGCCTGACAATGTCGGGGCGGCACCCGACGAATCCTTACAGACGGCATAATAAATATTGGCAGCATCCGGCAAGGCATTTTTCAGCTCATAACTAAATCTCTTCAATTGTGCCTCTGCCAACTGCTCCTTAGTTTTTATGGCATCAATCGTAAACTCACCATCATTGGCGGAGGAAACACCTTTCTTCATATAAAGCGTGTAGGCCTTTTTACCGCTATCCGAACCAATGGTCGGATTAATCAACATTCCTTCCATCAGGTTTTGGGTAATCTGGCTGACAATCGTTTGGGTTTCCGCTTCCCGAACAGAAGTAACCGTCCGCAACTGCACAGACAGCAACGCCAAAATACCGATGGTCAGAACGAACATGGCGACCAAGACTTCTATTAACGTCATACCCAACTGGGGATTTTTCAGACGGCAACAATCATTATTATTCATATTCATTTTTAAAACTGAAACAGTTATTTATACTGGCACATAGTACGCTGATCACCCCTAGGGCAAACTTCGACCCTGCCACTGCTGTCAATCAAGACTACGGCCGAACGGAATTTCTTATCGGCATCTGAAACTGCTCTCGCATCTGTCAGAACAATTTGAATATAACCGTCGGAATAAGAAAATCTGGATTTGCTTGTAAGATTCTGGTCGTCCGTATAACCGAACGTCCCGTTTTGATTGAATGTCCAAACTACACGGTCTGTAGCCGGCTTGGCTTTACCGAAAGCGACATGGTTGAAGGTGTAATTAATCCGCTTATCCTTGATATCATCATTCAATACCACACTGCGGATGGAAACATCTTTTGTATCCCCTCCGTATGCCTTATCGCCATTCTTATCGCCGAAAGCCAACATTCCCTGCTCCTTCTTACTGAAGTCACATTTATTGTTGGCCGTACCGTCTTTTTTAACCTGAACAGGACAGATATAGACAGGGACATTGAGCCGAACCGCCTCTCCCCTTGAAAAACGCAAGAGATTGGCAATCTGCTCCGCCTGACTTGCAACGCGACGCGATGCAATCCATTGACTCATACTGGGGAAAGCCATCATTGCCATAATGGTTGCAATAACCATCACAATGAGCAGCTCTATCAGCGTGAAACCTTGTTGTCTTCGTATATACATAAGCAATAACACGTTAACCGGTAATGTATTTTTCAATTATCTGCAGTCTGAATACAAAATGCCTCAAGACTGCATCTTTTATTTTATTAGGGAAATCCCTGTAAGGATTTTAAACTATTTTGCACGTATTCGCCCAATAAATTTTCATCCAGGCATTCAATCCCCTATCTCTTCAATGTCGGGAACATAGGCAGCATTGTCGAATTTGGTAAACTGCCCCATCCATGTCAGGAAAACTTTTCCGACCGGGCCGTTACGGTGTTTGCCGATAATACATTCCGCTAAACCTTTCATCTTCGATTCCTGATTATAATATTCGTCACGGTACATAAACATAATCAAGTCGGCATCCTGCTCGATAGCACCGGATTCGCGGAGGTCGGACATCATCGGGCGTTTGTCGGTACGCGATTCGACCGTCCTGCTCAACTGAGACAAAGCGATGATAGGAACCTGCAATTCTTTCGCCAACGCTTTAAGCGAACGTGAAATTTCTCCCAGCTCCGAAGCACGGTTGTCCGAACGCCCCGAACCCGACATCAGTTGCAGGTAGTCGATGACGATCAATCCCAATTTTCCGTTGAACTGACGTGCAAGACGGCGGGCACGGGCGCGCAGTTCGAGCGCAGTCAAGCCCGGTGTCTCATCGATATACATAGGTGCATCGGAAAGCTTGACGACGGCCTCGTTCAACCGTCCCCAATGTTCGTCCGCCAGCCTGCCTGTTTTTAAAATACTCTGATCAAGCCGTCCGACGGAACCGAGCATACGCATAACCAACTGCGCACCGCCCATCTCCATCGAGAAAACGGCAACCGGCAGCTTGCCTTCGATGGCGACATGTTCGGCAATATTGATGGAAAAGGCGGTTTTACCCATAGAAGGACGACCGGCGACAATAATCAAATCTCCCGGCTGCAGACCCGAGGTTTTTTTATCGAGGTCGATAAAGCCTGTTGACACGCCGGTAACTTCATCCGGGTTATCGCGTGAATAAAGCATGTCGATGCGCTCGACCACTTCTTTCAAAAGCTCAGGCATCTCGAGAAATCCCTGCTTGGATTTAGCCGTGCTTTCTGCAATTTGGAATACTTTGTTTTCCGCCTCATCCAAAAGCTGACCTGCATCCCTGCCTTGCGGATTGTAGGCGCTGCGGGCGATTTCCGTTCCCACTTCGGCAAGTTGGCGCATAATGGAACGCTCGCGCACGATTTCGGCATAGCGCCGGATGTTGGCGGCAGACGGAGTATTTTGCGCCAGGGAAATCAGATATTCGAATCCCCCTGCCGCTTCCAGCTCTTCGTTCCGCTGCAAATCCTCCTGAACCGTGATGACATCGGCAGGACGGCTCTCATTGATCAGTTTGGCAATGGATCGGAAAATCAGGCGGTGTTCATGCCGGTAAAAATCCTCTCCCGAAACCACATCGGCAATCCTGTCCCATGCCGGATTTTCCAGCATCAAACCGCCCAAAACAGACTGCTCCGCCTCCATTGAGTGCGGCGGAAGCGACAATGAGCCGATTCCTCCGTCTTCAGACGGCATGGCTGTGTAATCGTTCATGGTACATCCTATCTATTGTGCCGAAATTGCAATCTTCTATTATAGCGTAAAGCAGGTTCAATTGGTTTCCGCACCGCAAAACAGGTAGAATACACGGGCTGCCGGGTTATTTGCAGCAACACTGCCAAAATACAACATTTAAAACAATATTCAGGAGTACAAAATGGAACATAAGCTGCCGCAACTGCCTTATGAACTGGACGCATTGTCCCCGCATCTGAGCAAAGAGACTTTGGAGTTCCACTACGGCAAACACCATCAAACCTACATCACCAACCTGAACAATCAAATCAAAGGCACCGAATTTGAAAACCTGCCTTTGGAAGAAATTGTGAAAAAATCTTCAGGCGGCGTGTTCAACAACGCGGCCCAAACTTGGAATCACACTTTCTACTGGCTGGGTTTCACGCCCAAAGGTCAAGGCAAACCTTCCGGCGAACTGGCCGCCGCCATCGACGCCAAATGGGGCAGCTTCGAGAAATTCCAAGAAGCATTCTCCGCTTGCGCTGCCGGTACTTTCGGCTCCGGTTGGGCATGGCTGGTGAAAACCCCTGCCGGCGAATTGGATTTGGTTTCCACTTCCAACGCGGCAACTCCGCTGACTACTGAAAACACTCCGCTGCTGACCTGCGACGTGTGGGAACACGCCTATTACATCGACTACCGCAACAGCCGTCCCAACTACCTGAAAGGTTTCTGGGAAATCGTTAACTGGGACGAAGTCGCCAAACGCTTCGCCGCCTAACCCGCCGGCTTTGCCGAACCGAACAGATGCCGTCTGAAAGTTTTCAGACGGCATTTTTCAAAGGAGCGGCAAAATCTTAAAATACGACCCTTACGGTAAACCCGCAATACATTTAATGCCCGCAGGCGCAGCCTCCGTGATGCGCGTGCCTGCAACCCTGTGCAGCCTCATGCCATGCATCGTCGTCACCGTCAAATTCTTCCACTTCGTCAAACTCTCCGCGCTCGACCATGGCACACAACTCTTCAAGGCTTTCCGCCCCTTCTACCCAAAAACACGGAATATCGGGAGGCGTATCCGGCGCAAGCAATGCCGCCAAACCTTCATGCCACGCAATCCAATAACCGTTTGCCGTTTGAACGAACTGCGCATCCCGATGAACCGACTCTCCTTCCGTTCCGACGAGCATACGCTCCGCAATATTTTCCTGAAAAGGTAAAATCTCCATAATAATTCCTTACAACATATGGTTTGATATGAAAATAGGGCATTATTTTAGAATATACCGCCCATCTGATAAACTTCAAACGCCTTATAACAAAATTATCTTTGCGCCAAACCAATAATTCTTTCCTTTTTTCAGACGGCATCGTTAAAGTAGCCCTTCCTTTTTTCTATTTTCAGCATTATTTCATGTTATTACTCAAAACGCCCAGCGTACTGCCCGGCTTCAAAATCAGCCTCGGCCTGACTGTATTATGCCTGTCGCTTTTGGTGGTTTTGCCGTTTGCGATGATGACGGCGAAGGCGGCGGAAATCGGCTGGAGCGGATTTTGGAACACGATTACCGAACCCAATGTCTTGGCTGCGGTGTGGCTGAGTTTGCGGATGTCGTTTTATGCGATGCTGACCAATGTCGTGTTCGGCACGCTGGTGGCGTGGGTGTTGGTGCGCTATGAATTTCCGGGCAAAGGGTTGATAAACGCTTTGGTTGATTTGCCGTTTGCGCTGCCGACGGCGGTTACGGGCATCGCGTTGGCGACCCTGTATGCGCCGAACGGTTGGATAGGCCGTTTTTTCGAGCCTTTAGGCATAAAAATCGCGTTTACGCCCGTCGGCATTTGGATTGCGCTGGTTGTCGTCAGCCTGCCCTTTATCGTCCGCGCCGTGCAGCCGGTATTGGAGGAATTGTCGGGCGAATATGAGGAAGCGGCTGCGACCTTAGGCGCAAGCCGTTGGACTACGTTCCGCCGCGTTCTCTTGCCTGAAATCACGCCGGCGCTCTTAACCGGCGCAGGCATGATGTTCGCACGGGCAACGGGGGAATACGGCTCGGTAATTTTTATCGCGGGCAATATTCCGATGGTTTCCGAAATCCTGCCGCTGATTATTACGGGCAAGCTGGAACAGTTCGACGTACAGGGCGCGTCTGCGGTGGCGTTGTTTATGCTGCTGGTTTCGTTTGTGATTCTGCTGATTTTAAACATCATGCAATGGACTTTAAGCCACCGCGCCGGAGCGAAGGTTTAACAAACAACAGGCCGTCTGAAACATCAAGCCAACATTTTTCAGACGGCCTAAACGGATACAAGAATAAATAGAGACTTCACTAACATGAAAACGCATTCCACCAATCCGAACCTGACCGAACCGCGCTGGCTGCGCGTTTTGCTGACCGCAGTCGCGCTCGGGTTCCTGCTGCTGATGCTGGTCGTACCGCTTATCGCCGTATTTTATGAGGCGCTGAAAGGTGGTTGGGATTTATACCTGCAATCTATTACCGACCCCGAAGCGTGGACGGCGATCAAGCTCACCCTGATTACCGCCGCGGTGGTCGTTCCCATCAATGCCGTCTTGGGCGTGGCGATGGCGTGGCTGCTAACCCGTTTTGACTTCCGCGGCAAGCAGTTGCTGACCACCCTGCTCGATTTGCCGTTTTCCGTATCACCCGTGGTGGCCGGTTTGATGTTCGTCTTATTGTTTGGGGCGCACACAGTATTGGGCGGCTGGCTGGAAGCGCAAGGCATACAGATTATCTTCGCCATCCCCGGCATTATTCTGGCGACGCTGTTCGTTACCTTCCCCTTTGTCGCACGCGAAATCATCCCTCTGATGCAGGCGCAGGGCGACAGCGAAGAACAAGCCGCGCTGATACTCGGCGCAAGCGGCTGGCAGATGTTTTGGCGTGTTACCCTGCCCAACATCAAATGGGCGCTGCTCTACGGCATCATCCTTACCAACGCCCGCGCAATGGGCGAGTTCGGCGCGGTCAGCGTGGTATCGGGACACATACGCAGCGAAACCAATACCATCCCGCTTTTGGTCGAAATCTTCTACAACGAATACAACTTCACCGGCGCATTCGCCCTCTCCGGCGTATTGGCACTTTTAGCACTGGCGACGCTGGCGGTGCAGAACATCATCACAAAATTACAAGATAAAAAACTCGCCGCCGCCGAAAGGAACGCAGCATGAGCATCACCATCCAAAACTTAAACAAACACTTCGGCAGTTTCCACGCGCTGAAAAATATCAACCTCAACGTCCCCACCGGCAAACTCGTTTCCCTGCTCGGCCCCTCCGGCTGCGGCAAAACCACGCTCCTGCGCATCATCGCCGGACTGGAAAACGCCGACGGCGGCAATATCCTGTTTGACGGGCAAGACGTAACCGCCAAGCATGTGCGCGAGCGCAAAGTCGGTTTCGTGTTCCAACACTACGCCCTCTTCCGCCACATGAACGTGTTTGACAACGTCGCCTTCGGTTTGACCGTATTACCCAAGTCCGAACGCCCGTCCAAAGAACAAATCCGCACCAAAGTCGAAGGATTGCTCAAACTCGTGCAGCTCTCCCACCTTGCCAAATCCTATCCGCACCAGCTCTCCGGCGGCCAACGCCAGCGCATCGCCCTCGCCCGCGCCCTCGCCGTCGAACCCAAACTCCTGCTTTTAGATGAACCCTTCGGCGCGCTGGATGCCAAAGTACGCAAAGAATTGCGTACCTGGCTGCGCGACATCCATCACAACCTAGGCGTAACCAGCATCCTTGTTACCCACGACCAAGAAGAAGCCCTTGAAGTTTCCGACGAAATCGTCGTTATGAACCACGGTAAAATCGAACAAACCGGCAGCGCCGAAGCCATTTACCGCAAACCCGAAAACGCCTTCGTTACCGAATTTCTCGGCGAAACCGACGCATTTGAAGGACGCATCGAAAAAGGCATCTGGCACTACAACGGCTTCGCGTGGAAATTGGACGCGCACTACAAATGGCAGGAACAAACCGCCACCGGCTACATCCGCCCGCACGAATGGCAGCTTGCCGCCGAACACGAAACGCCGATGATCCGCGCCGAAATCGAAAAAATCCACGCCGTCGGCGCACTGACGCACGTTTTGGTGAAACACGGCAAACAGGACGTACATATCACGCTGGCAGGCAGCGATGCCGCGCGTTACCAAATTGCCGAAGGCAAAGAATTAAATCTGATTCCGAAACAGGTTTATGTCTTTTCTCAAAACGAACTGATTGAATATTCGATTTAATCCTGAAAACACAATGCCGTCTGAAATACTTTCAGACGGCATTATGTATTACCCATTAAGCAAGAAACAGCTTGTACGCGGCATTTTGCGTTTCCTCATGATAGCTGTATCCCAGACTTTCCAAGAAACCGTCAAATGCGACGGCATCGTGAGGCGGCACATCGATACCGACCAAAATCCGCCCGTAATCCGCACCGTGATTGCGGTAATGGAAGAGCGTAATGTTCCAACCGCCCTGCATATGGTTCAAAAAGCGCGCCAACGCCCCCGGACGCTCCGGAAACTCAAAACTGACCAAACGTTCGTTTTCTACTTTGTCCGTCCGCCCTCCGACCATATAGCGGATATGGATTTTGGCAATCTCATTGTTGGTCAAATCGACATTGGGCAATCCCGCCTCATCCAACCGGCTGCCGATAACCGCCAAATCCTGCGGGCCTGCCGCTTGAAGTCCGACAAAGATATGCGCTTTTTCATCGTCCCCGTAGCGGTAGTTGAACTCGGTAATATTCCTATTTCCCAATATATTGATAAACTTAAGAAAGCTTCCACGTTCCTCTGGAATGGTAACGGCAAAAATACCTTCGTTGCCCTCGCCCAATTCACTACGTTCCGACACATGGCGCAAACGGTGAAAATTCATATTTGCACCACTTGTGACAGCAATCAAGGTCTGCCCCTTGATACCGCCGCGTGCAACATAAGCCTTCAAACCTGCCAATGCCAATGCACCCGCCGGCTCGGTAATGCTGCGCGTATCATCAAAAATATCCTTGACCGCACCGCAAACCGCATCGGTATCGACTGTAATGATTTCATCCAAAAGTTCTTTGCAGAGGCGGAAGGTTTCGTCTCCGACAACTTTGACCGCAGTGCCATCTGAAAACAGCCCGACATCTTTCAAATGGACGATTTGACCCGCTTCGACCGATTGCTTCATACAACAGGAATCATGTGTCTGAACGCCGATAACTTTGATTTCGGGACGGACCTGCTTGATAAATGCCGCCACGCCCGCTGCCAAACCGCCTCCCCCTATCGGTACGAATACAGCGTGAATATCATCTGGATGTTGGCTGACAATTTCCATGCCTACCGTCCCTTGTCCTGCAATAACATCAGGATCGTCAAACGGTGCGATATAGGTTAACCCTTCTTTTTCCGCCAACTCCATCGCATAATCGTATGCATCGTTGTATGAAACACCACGCAAAACCACCTCGCCGCCACGGCTCTTAACCGCATCTACTTTAATTTTCGGCGTAGTCTCCGGCATGACGATAACGGCACGGCAACCCAAACGCTGCGCGGACAATGCCACCCCTTGGGCATGGTTGCCCGCACTTGCCGCAATCACGCCGCAAGTAAGCGCATCTTTCGGCAACTTGGACATTTTGTTATAAGCACCGCGTATTTTGAAAGAAAATACAGGTTGCAAATCTTCGCGTTTCAGCAAAATATTGTTTCCCGAACGTGCAGAAAGGCTGCGCGCTGATTCCAAAGGCGTTTCAACCGCCACATCATAGACAGATGCTGTCAGGATACGGATAAGGTAATCAGAATAAGAAAGAGGCGTGTTCATGGCTTGATAGGAAATAATCGGTTTATTAAAATCGTAAAACGTGAAACCATACCCCCAAGACAGCTTTAAATCAAGAAAAATCCGCCCGATCAGGCACCCTAAGCGTATAATCGGCAGGCTGAAACACTCACACAATTAGAATATTTCATGACAGCACATAAAATCCTGCCCGTCCTGCTTTCCATTATCTTAGGCGTTTCTCACGCAATGGCTGCATCTCCCGCACCCAACAGACCGATGGCACACGCCGCCCCCACGTTCCAAACACCCGAAACCCTCACAGCGGCACACATCGTTACCGACCTTCAAAGCAAACAGACTTTATCCGCCAAAAACATCAATGCCCCCGTAGAACCAGCAGCACTGACACAATTAATGACCGCCTATCTGGTTTTCAAAAACTTGAAGTCGGGAAATATCCGCCCTGAAGAAACCTTAAAAATACGCGAATCAGCATGGAAATCGGACGGCAGCAGAATGTTTGTCCGACCGGGCAACCTCATCAGAACCGACGATCTCTTAAAAGGCATGATTGCCCTATCCGCAAATGATGCAGCCCTAACCCTTGCCGACAAGCTTGGTAACGGTTCGATAGAAAACTTTGTCAAACAAATGAATGAAGAAGCCCGACGCTTGGGCATGAAGGACACTTTATTCAAAAATCCAACAGGTCTGAGTCAAGAAAGACAAGTTTCCACTGCCCGTGACCTCGCCCTCCTTTCTGAAGCATTGATACTCGACTTTCCAGAATACTACCCGCTGTTTTCCATTAAATCGTTCAAATTTAAAAATATAGAACAAAACAACCGCAATATCCTTTTATACAGGGACTCCGGTGTAAACGGTCTGAAAGCCGGACATACGGAAAGCGGCGGCTACAACCTTGCCGTGTCATACACCGGAAACGGCAGGCATATCCTTGTCATCACACTAGGTTCAGAATCGGCGGAAATACGCGCATCAGACAACAGCAAGCTGCTGAACTGGGCATTACAATCCTTTGACACTCCGAAAATCCATTCGGCAGGCGAAATTGTTACCAAAATACAAGTCTTGGGCGGAAGCAAAAAAAACGTCCATGCGGGTTTTCCGAAAGGAGTCTATATCACCCTACCGCATACCCAAGCAAAAACGGCCGAACAAATTCTGGAAACCATACAGCCGCTCCGTGCACCGGTAAGAAAAGGGCAGGTCCTAGGAAAAATCAAAATCAGACAAAACGGATACACCATTGCCGAAAAAGAAATTGTCGCACTGGAGGACGTAGAAAAGAAAAACTGGTGGAAAAAACTCTGGGCACGCCTGACGGGACAGTAAGCTTCTATATTTACATGTCCAAAATAGGAGAATTAAAATGCCGTCTGAAACAATCTTCAGACGATATTCAAAAGACCGTTAAATCAAGTTGTACGACCAATCAAATATCATAACTCATCTACCTCTATTTGATTTGCGCTTAACGGCAACAGTTGGCTGAATAACTAAGACCGTCTGAGATATCATCTTTCAGACGGCCTTTTATTATTGATTGCTTTACTTAATTAAAGTAATTGCCACATCCGCATCTTCGGTTGCAACTGCCCCAATCACTACATCTCCGCCAAACCGCAGCACCGAGCCTGCCTGGACAATATGTTTCTCAGTCTGATTCAACGTTACGTCAAAGCTTCCTTTTCCAACGGCAAAAATCAGCGTTTTAAACCTCGGATGATTGTGTGGCTTAATCTGTTCCCCTTTTCTCATGTCTTTCTTGACGACCATGTAATTTTCACCATTAAAAATCTTACCGTTTTCAGAAGAAACTTCTCCCAAGGGCGCGGCAGAAACAGCAACGGAAAATAAAGCAGACAGCAATACGACGGAAATTTTGGCAACTTTCATAACAAGTCTTTCTTAAAAACAAGGCTTCCATTCTACAAAAACCTACTTCATTATTCAATAATGATTCTTATTACTTAATATAAATTCCGTCTTAAGCCACCAATATTTTTCAGACGGTCTGAACGGCCTGCATAATATTCTCGTATTAATAAAATCACTTTATATACCATTCTATGGGAACCATCAGAAAAGATTCCCATGGCATAAATGGTTATCGCCACGCTCGATTTTCCCTCCATAAACCTCTCCATCAAAGCCGACTCAACACAACTCAGCTTTCCCAGTATAGAGCTGGTCTTTTCTGGCCTCCAATCTATAACCAAAGCACAAGGCAACACCTTTTCCACACCGCATTAAAACTCATCTCGACCGTAATGGAATCCTCAAAATCAGACTGACGGAACTATAGGGCACTTTACCGAACATCATCTGTATCGTGCCTATAATTTCCCTATTTCATTTTTTTCTATTTCCATTACCTGATTGACTAAACAAATACCGCCAATATGACTCGAACCAAACAATATAAAAACAATAAGGCGGTACGTATCATATACGTACCGCCTTATTTTCAATCAATTAGCGTTTCTTACCGGTAACAGTAACAACGGCCAGATTTTCATTACGTTTCAAGGAAACGCTTTCTACACCTTCAGGCAATTTGATGTCTGACAAATGCAAAATGTCGCCGGCAACCACTTCGGCACAATCCAAATCCAAGAAAACAGGGATATTGGCAGGCAACGCAAGCACTTCAACAGTCGTGTTCAGCAAAGATACGCGACCGCCTTGCAATTTAACGGCTTGAGAATTTTCAGCGTTAACAATGTGCAGGGGAACACGGATACGTACAAGTTGATCGGCTTTCACAGCTTGGAAGTCGATGTGTTGAACTTCGCGGCGGAACGGGTGCATTTGGAAATCGCGGACGATAACGTCTTTAGTTTCGCCGTTCAGAGACAATTTAATCAACGCAGTATGGAAAGATTCTTTTTCCAATGCGTAGAATACAGTTTTGTGATCCACAGCAATTGCAACGGGCTCTTGACCTTCACCGTACAAAATACCGGGGATTTGACCTTCGCGACGCAGGCGGCGGCTCGCACCAGTGCCTTGTGCTTCACGAACAGAGGCTTGAATTTCATAAGTCATGTTAAATACTCCAATTTAAATAAAACTACCGTCATCGGCCGCGACCAGCTTAAGACGGCTCCGGGCTTATGGCAGCAACATGCTGCCTGTCATCACTTCTTCATTAAAAAGATATGAGACGGATTCTTCGTTGCTAATACGGCGAACCGTTTCAGCCAACAAACCTGCAATCGTTACCTGACGGATACGATCGCATTTTTGTGCTGCTTCAGACAAAGGAATGGTGTCTGTTATAACAACTTGGTCGATTTCGGACGAGGCAATACGGCTGACTGCCTCTCCTGAGAATACGGCGTGGCTGGCATAAGCCAGAACACGTTCCGCCCCCCGCTCTTTCAGAGCGACGGCAGCTTTACACAAGGTATTCGCGGTGTCAATCATATCATCCACAATCAAGCAAGTACGACCTTGAATGTCGCCGATAATGTTCATGACTTCCGCCACATTAGCTTTCGGGCGGCGTTTATCGATAATCGCCAAATCAGCATTCAGGGATTTGGCAACGGCACGGGCGCGGACTACACCGCCGATATCAGGGCTGACAACAGTCAGGTTTTCAATCCGCTGCTGCTTGATATCGTTCAACAGAATCGGGGTAGCATAAATATTATCCACAGGAATATCAAAAAAACCCTGAATCTGGTCTGCGTGCAAATCAACGGTCAAAACACGGTCAATGCCCGCCGAATAGAGCATATTTGCCACTAATTTGGCAGAGATGGGAACACGGACGGAACGCGGCCGTCTATCTTGACGCGCATATCCAAAATACGGAATAGCTGCCGTGATGCGGCCTGCCGAGGCACGTTTGAGCGCATCCGCCATTGTCAGGATTTCCATCAGATTATCATTGGTCGGTGCGCAAGTAGGCTGAAGGATAAAGACATCGCGACCGCGTACATTTTCCAACAACTCGACGGCAACTTCGCCGTCTGAGAATTTGGAAACCGAAGCATCTCCCAAGGAAATATCCAAATGTTTGACAACGCGTTGTGCCAACTCTGGATTGGCATTACCTGTAAATACCATCAAACTGTCATAAGCAGCCATATTTTCACCTGATTTTATATTTAACTTCCGCTCAGAAAACATAATGCTTCCCTCTGCCTGTACCAAGTCCGACATTATACCTGCAACACCCGACACAAACAAAGGCATTTCAATATTTTTATTTCTAAATAAAAAGCGTGTAAGCAAGCTTACACGCTTTTGTCTGGCTGGGGAGGAAGGATTCGAACCTTCGCATGCTGGAATCAAAATCCAGTGTCTTAACCGCTTGACGACTCCCCAAGGAAATATGGCTGGGGAGGAAGGATTCGAACCTTCGCATGCTGGAATCAAAATCCAGTGTCTTAACCGCTTGACGACTCCCCAACTTGTTTAACTTGGCTGGGGAGGAAGGATTCGAACCTTCGCATGCTGGAATCAAAATCCAGTGTCTTAACCGCTTGACGACTCCCCAACAATGTTTAACCAGGCAACAGTGGGTGTATTGCGAGACCCTCTGCCAAATACGCCTCATATAAACATGAAACTTGTCGGTATATATTGTGTGCGCTATTCCTATCTTGACATGCTGTGAATATACATGCACCGGAACCTGTCATTAAAGCAGTCCCATATCGGGACAATTCGGAATAGGCTTTCCAAACTTCAGGGTATTCTTTAAATACAACTGCCTGCATGTCATTTCTAAACGGTTGCAGGTTTTGGAAAGTCGGCATTATGCTTGAGGCAGAATCCCGTGTCAAGCATTCGTGCGTGAAAATTTTTGCAGTGGAAACGTGAACAGGCGGTTTGACAATGACATACCACTGTTTCGGAATATCCATTCCTATCAGTTTTTCACCTATCCCACTTGCAAAAGCATTTTTTCCGAAAATAAAAAATGGTACGTCTGCACCCAAAGCCGCGCCTAAGTCAATCAGCTGCTGCGCCGTTCGGGAACACTGCCACCAACGGTTCAATACCAGCAAAACCGTTGCAGCATCAGAACTCCCACCACCCAAACCGGCCCCGGTCGGAATTTTTTTGTCCAGCCATATCTCCACGCCGGCAGGGATGCGTGCATATTTTTGCAGTAATGATGCGGCACGGTAGCTTAAATCCGCTTCCTGCGGCATTCCATCAACCGGATTGTGCAGAATGATTTTTCCGTCGTCCCTCGGTTTCAAATATACGGTATCCTGCAAATCTATCAGGCAGAATATACTTTCAATATTGTGATAACCGTCCTCACGCCTGCCTGTAATCCTCAAATCGAGATTCAGTTTTGCAGGCGCAGGAAAGGCTTGCCGTCCGTCCGTAACACTCATATATCTACCTTACTGTATGCGTGCCGCACATTGTTCTTGGGTTTCAGTTTCAGACGGCATACCGATTTCGCTGAAAACCAGCCTGATGTTCAATTTCCCGTTATCCAATTGCAGGATGCGGGCTTTTTCTTCGCTGTTGACGGTTCTGCTGATTATCCAACCGTATTGCTCCAGCATACCGTCCGGCAGGATGCGGTAAGGTGCGCGTGCAACCCGTTTGCCGTCTGCCCAGATATGCAGATATTGAATAGGCATGTTGAAACCAATAAGCTGCCGGCTCAACTCTTCTGCACTTTCCGCCTGATAAACATTTCCTTTAGCATCCACTGCCAACGCACCGTCTTTGTCTTGGCACATTTGTCCGAGCGTACTGCCTAAAGGTGTATTGATATTGATGGTTTCTACAGGAGGCTGGTATGTCCAGTCGAAATTCGCATAAGAACCCCTGCCCTCCGCCTTAACTGCCAACCGCCCTTCCGCAGAAAAGCTGTCAATATATTCAGATACCTGCCACAGGTTCGAATGTTCCTGAGGCAATTGGGCGCAAGCCGATAAAAGTAGGATGGCGGATATAGATACGGTATGTTTCATCAGAATTCCTTGATGGTTATCCCTCCGACTTGGGCGACCGCCTGCCGGACAATAGATTTGGTTCGGCACGCAAAACACATATTATATGCAGGCTGTGCGCCAAACCATACGGACCTTCCGGCCACATCATGCCGTCTGAAAGGATTGACCTGCATTATTTTAGAGGTTTTCGGGAAAGTTCGGGCAATGTGATTCCGTGACGTTTGAGCGTTTCGCGCCATATTTTCTTGTCTCCCGTAAGGTGTGCCGCCTGAGTCCACACGTCAACCGCCTGATCGCGTTCACCCAATGCCCACAACACCTCGCCCAGATGGGCGGCAACTTCGGGCTCAGGCTGGCTCTCAAACGAATAACGGAGATACGGTAGCGCACTTTCCGCATCGCCTTTCAGGTAATACGCCCAGCCTATGCTGTCGTTGACGGCAATATCGTCAGGGTTAATTTGATATGCCTTCTGAAGCAATACAAAACCCTCGTCCAAACGCTGGGAATCGGAAAGCAGGCTATAACCTAAATTATTCATAATCTGAGCGTTATCGGGTGCAAGCCTGAACGCCCTTTCAAGATCTGAAATCATTTTTTTCCGCTTGCCAAGCCGCTCGTAAACAACCGACCGCTGTACCAATGCCTCTGTCTGTAACTCTGTATTACTGCCGGCAGGCGGTTTTTCGATAATCTTGTCCAACCCCCTCAAAGCCTCCCGTGCATCCGGCAGTTTTGACAGGGCAAACAACTGTACTTTAGACAAGTTGTCCGCCATAAAATAACGTCCCTGCTGCTCAGGAAGCTTCCGTACTTCCCTAATTTGCCGCAAAGCCGCCTTTGCACCATCCAGTTCGAGGGTTGCAGCAACTGCCGACACACCTTTGTCGAACAAATATTCCGGCGCGGATACTTTTTTCAGCCACTGCCTGACTTTGGCATAATCCCTGCGGTCGGCATACATCATCGCTGCCGTTAACGCCGCCCTGCTCCGCTGTTCCTCCGTCCCCCTGCCGTATGCCTTTTCGACATAGCCGTCGATAACGGAAATATCTTCTTTCCGGTTTGCCGCCAATATTGCCGCCTGAATATACAGATCCGCATTCGGATTGGCATCCATCAACACTTTCAAGCGTTCATATGCATCATCGGGCCTACGCAGGGAAACAAGGTTCATAATTTCCATTTCCTGCCAGACGGTTGAAAGGTTTTTGGTGTCTGTTTGCTCGAAAAAGCCACTGAGTATCTCGGGATAACGGCGCGCAACCAGACGCAAGGTTACCAGGGTCGGAGGTAGTATTTCTGTATCAAGTTTTGCCAAGCGTTGCAATGCCGTGATTGCTTTATCTTTTTCCCGCACTTGCACGTTAAAAACCACATCGGCAATCGCCGCTTCCGACATATGCCCGTATTTCATTGCCGCACGGTGGACGGCTTCGGATGCTTTTTTCGCCAATCCGTCCTGCTGCACGGCGGCTTGGGCCAACAATAAAAATACCCTGCGGTTTTGCCCGTCATCCGCCTGTGCCAAGACCTCTTCCAACCCGTCCAAACGTTGATTTTCTTCCCCTTTCAGCACGCTCCGCAACCATGCCATTCGTTTCTGCGCCTCACCCGGTATAGGCTCAATCTGCCGCCATTTCTGATAAATCATCTCAGCCTGTTCAAACGCATTCAGCGACACGGCCATTTCCAAGGCACGCTCGGCAACTTCGGGGGATTTTGTACGCTCCAACATCAGCATATAGGCGGCAAGTGCCGTTCCCGCCTGCCCCTTTTGCAAGGCGGTTTCCCCTCCCAGCAACGTAAATATCTGACTAACCCGATCACCCACAGCAGCAAGCCGTAAGCGCTTGTTTTTGATTTCTTCCTCGCTGTAACGCTGATGTTTCCTTAAAACCTTTCCGACTTCCTTCGGCTGTTTCATATCCCCCGCACCGCCTCCGGCGGCAGATACCTGTCCGGCAATCAAGGCTGCCGTCAACACAGTTAACATTTTGAAACGGTTAGGTAGCATAATCATCCTTTATCCGACATCCGTCCGAACTTTCAGACGGAATATAATCAGGCGTAACTTTATCACAAGCAGAATCGTTTGTAGATTTGCGAAACCCTGTTCGAAAAAATAAATGCCGTCTGAAATACTGCTTCAGACGGCATTACCGACGCTTGCGATTCAAGGGAGTTTTATTTCCAGATTGTCAATCAGGCGCGTCGCCCCCAAACGGGCCGCAGCCAAGACCACCAGCTTCCTATCTCCCGTCCGTGCCACTTCGAGCGTATCGGCGTGGCGGATTTCGACATAATCGACCGTCCAGCCGTGTTCCGTCAGAGATTGGACGGCCCGTTTTTCCAAACCTGCATAATCCAAACTGCCCTGACCCAACAATTCGGCAATTGCCTTCAATTCACGGTACAGGCGAGGAGCCTCGGCACGCTCTGCCGCACTCAAATACTGGTTGCGGCTGGACAGCGCCAACCCGTCTTCCGCGCGCCCTGTATCGACAGGCACTATTTCAACATCAAAATTCAAATCTTCGACAAAACCTTTAATCACAGCGAGCTGCTGGTAATCCTTCTTACCAAAACAGGCGATGTCCGGAGAAACGATGTGGAACAATTTGGAAACAACCGTTGCCACTCCGCGGAAATGTCCCGGACGGAATTTGCCGCACAACTCATTTTGCAGGTTGGGCGGTTCGACGTTATACCGTTGCTCCACGTTCGGATAGAGTTCTTTCTCATCGGGTGCGAATATCACGGCCACACCCTCGGCTTCCAGCTTATCCGCATCCTGTTGCAACGTACGCGGATATTTGTCGAAATCTTCACCCTGACCAAATTGCAAGCGGTTAACGAAAATACTGACTACAACGCTGTCCGCCCGTTTTTTCGCCTCACGCACAAGTGCGAGATGCCCTTCATGCAGATTGCCCATGGTCGGCACAAATGCCACCTTTCCCACATTTTTACGCCACGCGCGCAGTTCTCGAATGGTATGTATGATTTGCATTACGGTAATCCTTATTTTACGGGGCTCCTACCCGATGACAGATGCCGATTATACGCGCCGTATATGGCGAAACAAAATGCCGTCTGAATCGGCTTTCAGACGGCATGCTGCATGCAAACCGTTCAGTCTGTAAAGATATGTTCTGCAGCAGGAAAGGTTTTTGCTTTAACTTCTTCGACATACGCACGAACCGCCGCTTGAACGCTATTATGCCCCTGCATGAAGTTTTTGACGAATTTCGCCGTCTTACCCGGAAAAATACCGAGCATATCGTGCATCACCAAAACCTGCCCGTCGCAATCCACACCCGCACCGATACCGATGGTCGGACAAGAAACGGATTCAGTTACCTTTTTTGCCAGTTCCGCAGGAACACACTCCATCAACACGACCGCCGCCCCCGCATCGTCATGCGCCTTGGCATCGTTAAGCAACGCCTGCGCCTTACTTCCGCGACCCTGAACCTTGTATCCGCCAAAGGCAAACACTGATTGCGGCGTCAGACCGATATGCGCACAAACCGGAATACCGCGCATTTGCAAGAATTCGGTAGTTTCCGCCATCCACACACCGCCTTCAAGTTTAACCATATGCGCGCCGGCAGCCATCAGTTCGGCGGCGGCAGCAAATGCCTGCTCTTTACCCTGCTGATACGAACCAAAAGGCAAATCACTGACAATCATGACATTTTTTGTACCGTTTGCCACACATTCAGTGTGATAGCACATATCGCGCAGGCTGACGGGCAGCGTCGATTTCCGCCCCTGAACCGCCATTCCCAAAGAATCCCCAACCAACAGCACATCCACGCCGGCTTCTTCCATCAAAGCCGCAAAACTGGATTCGTAAGCGGTCAAC
Source organism: Neisseria cinerea (assembly GCF_900475315.1). Classification (NCBI taxonomy): domain Bacteria; kingdom Pseudomonadati; phylum Pseudomonadota; class Betaproteobacteria; order Neisseriales; family Neisseriaceae; genus Neisseria; species Neisseria cinerea. The sequence goes on from NZ_LS483369.1 coordinate 916,702, forward strand.
ATAGCGATTTTTTCACCTGCCGCCTTCATTTTTTGCAGTGTATTCACTGTAATCATAACCAAACATTCCGTCCAACCGGACGGCCTCCCAACAGAAACTAACTATTATAAAGTTTTGCCCCAAAATGGAAAAGACCGCATACGGCATACAAAATAACAGTCCGACCGCAAAACGGTCGGACTGTAAAATTTGGTGCCGGCACCAAGAGTCGAACTCGGGACCCCCTGATTACAAGTCAGGTGCTCTACCAACTGAGCTATACCGGCATATGGGATTGCACTACTGCACCATAAGTAAGAATGGTGCCGGCACCAAGAGTCGAACTCGGGACCCCCTGATTACAAGTCAGGTGCTCTACCAACTGAGCTATACCGGCAAAGAGCTGCACATTATGCATACAACTTGCCAAATTGGCAAGACATTTGTTTTAAAATACGCACAAAATTAGAATAACTATATTATTTTAAATAAGATTATTTTGAAACAGAACAAGCAGCGGCATTCTGATAAAATATCTGCCTTTCAAACTGACTGCTCACACCGATGGCAAGACATCCCTACCGCCGCCTCCGTCCTGCAAAATCCAGCTTCCCCGAAGTCGGCATTTCCGAAGAAGGCAATATCCGTTCGCTTCACTTGGGCAGCGACACCATCCAAAGCTCAATGAACCTCGACCACCCGTCTGAGCTGGTACTCTCTTACAGCCGTGCCATGATGGGATGGCTGCTGTTTACTGACGCGCTTCCGCAGCATATCACCCAAATCGGCTTGGGCGGCGGCTCGTTTGCACGCTGGATAGATACCTACCTGCCCGATACGCGTCAAACTGCCGTAGATATCAACCCGCAGGTTATCGCCATTGCCCGCAACCTGTTTGAGTTGCCTTTCGAGGGCGAGAAATTTGAAATTATTGAAGCAGACGGTGCGGAGTACATCAAAGTCTTCCGCCACAACACCGATATCATCTTGGTGGACGGATTCGACGGCGAACAAATCATCGATACGCTGGTTGAAGAACCGTTCTTCCAAGACTGCCGAAACGCACTCTCTTCAGACGGCATATTCGTTACCAACTGGTGGAGCGGCGACAAACGCTATCAACGCTTCATCGAACGGTTGTTGAGCGTTTTTGAAGGGCGCGTATTGGAACTTCCTGCCGAAAGTCACGGCAATGTCGCGGTAATGGCCTTCCAAAGCAGCCCCAAAGAGCAAAACATAGACAAACTCAAAAAACGTGCCGACAAACTGAGCAACGCATACGGATTGGACTTCCACCGTATGCTCGCCGACCTGAAAGCATCCAACCCCAACAACGGTAAGCATTTCTACCTTTAAGCAACTATCTTCACGGCCGCATCGGAACATGCGGAAAATCAAGAGGAAATCATTATGCTGAAACCCGAAACCATACACATATCCGGTCCTGCCGGCATTTTAGAAACCATCCATATCCCGTCCGAACAAGTACCGGCACGCGGTGTTGCCGTCATCAATCATCCCAACCCCCTCCAGGGCGGAACAAACACCAACAAAGTTATCCAAACCGCCGCCAAAGCATTGAGCAAACTCGGATTCCACTGCTACCTTCCCAACCTTCGCGGCGTAGGCAACAGCGAAGGCACACACGATTACGGACGCGGCGAAACGCAAGACTGCCTCGCCGTCATCGATTATGCCCGTGCCCAACATCCCGAAGCCCCCGAATTTGCCTTATCCGGCTTCTCCTTCGGCGGTTATGTCGCCACATTTGCCGCACAAGAGCGCATACCCGACCTGTTACTGCTCATGGGCGCAGCAGTCTGCCACTATACCGACCGTCCGGAACCGTCAGCCGTTCCCAACGTTGCAAAAACACTGATGATACACGGTGCGGAAGATGAAGTCGTTGAAATCGGGAAAGCACTGAAATGGGCGGAACCGCAAGATTTGCCCGTCATTACCATCGCCGGTTCCACGCATTTCTTTCACGGCAAACTCATCGTCCTGCGCGACACCATCCTCCGCTTCGCGCCCGTATGCCTGAACGGATAAAACCCCTTTCAGACGGCATCAATAATATAAAACCCGTATCGGCGGCATCTGCCGATACGGGTTTGCATTCCCTCTCATTATAGGCAAAACCTACTGCAAAACACCCTTTCCAGACCCGACAAAGGATCTGCAAACGCAATCTTTTTTGCCAATAACTTCAAAGGTTTCCGATAATCCTCGCTTCCCGCTTCAGACGGCACGGGATAGAGCGCGTCATTCAATAACGGCATACCCAAGCCCATCATGTGTACGCGCAACTGGTGTTTCTTGCCGGTATGCGGCGTAAGGCGGTAAAGGCTGAATTCCCCCCTGTTTTCAATCAGTTCGACCGTCGTGTGCGCGTTTGGTTCGCCTTCCGCCTCTTGCGTCGTAAAAAATTTTTCACCCCTCACCAAACGCGAAACCACATCGAGCGGATACGGCAAATCCGTCCTTGTCAGCGCAAGCGCCTCATACGTTTTCCATACCGTTTTGTTTTGAAACATCGTCTGATAAGCTCCGCGCGTGGCAGGATTGTGCGACAGCAGCATCACGCCTGCCGTATCCTTGTCCAAGCGATGCAGCGGCGTAATGTCTTCAACATTCAAACGCTGCAATTCAGGGCGCAGGCGCAGACGTGTCAACAGCGTTTCCCGCAAAAAACGCCCGCTGGGAATGACGGGCAGAAAATGTGGCTTGTCCACCACAATCAAATGCTCATCAATATGCAAAATCTTTTCTTCAAACGGAATACGCGGCTCATCCTCACTGCTGGTTTCCCGATAATAAAACATCGTCTTACCGGGCTCAAACAAAGAATGTTCATCCAACGCCGCACCATCCGAACCGACCACAAAACCGCTGTTCAACCGCCTGCGCCAATTGTCCGCGCCCACAAAAGGAAAGCGGATGCACAGAAAATGCAGCAGCGGCAGCCCGTAAAACTGCTTTTCATGCGGCAGCACCAAATAACTGGGTTTGACACCGTTCAACAGCGGAAGAGGATTATTGCGTTTTTTCATGCGGCGGATTGTAACCGTTTTTCACACAACACCCCAAACGGCAGACGGAGTTTGTAACACAACAAATCAGGCAAAGCGTGCAGAGTAAGTCAAATGCCGTCTGAAAACTGTTTCAGACGGCATTTTTACCTTTTTTACCCTTCACGATTTATTGGTAGGTTAATCCCATCGTTCCCGTTGTTCTCAAGGCTTTTGCCAAAACCCAGCCTTCCGTACTTACCCCCGTCTTATCGTTTATAAACATTACATAATCGTAGCCGTTATAGTTTTGATAAGCGGTTACATGATCTCCTTTGATAATAAAAGTCGACGGCATTTTGCAAGAAGAATGAGGGGCAGTGTGAAAGTACAGTCTTCCCTGTTGCATCACCTTTTTGCCCAAGACTGGAGAATACACAGCACCATTTCTATCTGCTGTTTTATTCAGTACCGCACAATCGGAAGATGCTGCCTGAGAAAATTGCGACGCTACCAACGCAGCGAAAAACAAGAGGATTTTCTTCATAAAACACCTCAAAATATTTAATTGACACTGATTCAAACCAGTTTTAAAAATCCGGCCGCTCAATCGCACCTTTTCTTGGAAACAATCCGCTGATACTGCTTCCGGACACTCTCCCCGTTATTGACGATATCGTTGATAAGACAACGGCCGCCCGCACAACTGATGTCGTATTTCAGATTGTTCATCCGAGAACCGTCGGAAAAGGAAACTTGGACAATATTGCCCGATGAAGGAACGATTTTAAGTTTTCTGATTTCGGTATCGCCATTACCCAAACCCATATCGTAATGCTCGAAATAGTCACAAGCCAACTCGCCCGTCCGTTCATTAATCCTATCAATGATACGTGAAGCCTGCCTGATTGTTTTTTTAAATTCCGGCGCGGCATATTCCGAATACGTTGCGCCGACAGCATAACCTTGCGCATCCGTTTTATAGAGTTTCTTAACCAGATTGATTTTTGCAGAATCGCCCCCGTCGGCAAATAACATTGACGGCACAAGCAGTGCCGCAACCAACAGCCCTATTTTCTTCATAAATATACTCCTGAAATCAAATGGATATTTTACCCATCAAGATAAAATTGGAAACGATTGTACCTAATTTACCTGCATTCGGAAACCAACATACAGTGTTATCAGATATAGAAACTGTGGTAATTTCAAATATTGGCATACACAATCCTCACCGGACGGCAGAAAGAGGCAAAACTTTCTTGCGGCAAAAAGCGCCATATCGTTTTCAGACGGCATTTTTACCCGTCCGCAAACCATCTCCATCCTCACAAGCCCTTAAAAATCCGCTATAATCGCCCGCAATTTGATTTAAGCATTCTTACTTGAAATGGCACAAAAAATCCAATCCGTCAAAGGTATGAACGACCTTCTGCCTGTCGAGCAAAAAGATTTCAAACTCACGGCTGCATTTTGGCAGGCGTTTGAAGATACGGTCGGCCGCTGGACGCGCGCTTACGGCTATCAGCAAATCCGTACGCCGATTGTCGAGCAAACCGGTTTGTTTGTCCGCTCCATCGGCGAGGAAACCGATGTGGTCGGCAAGGAAATGTACACCTTTTCCGATTCAAACGACTCTTTGAGTTTAAGCCTGCGTCCTGAAGGTACGGCGTCTTGTCTGCGTGCGGTGGTCGAACACAACCTTCTGTACAACAGCCCGCAAAAGCTGTGGTATATGGGGCCGATGTTCCGCCGCGAGCGTCCGCAAAAAGGCCGTTATCGTCAGTTCCATCAAGTCGGTATCGAGGCTTTGGGTTTTGAAGGGCCGGATATTGATGCGGAAATCATCGCGATGTCTGCCGACTTGTGGGAAAAATTGGGTATTCGCGAATACCTGACTTTGGAAATCAACAGCTTGGGCAACCGTGAGGAACGCGCGGCACACCGTGCGGCATTGGTTGAATATCTGACCCGTTATGAAGATAAATTGGATGAAGACAGCAAACGCCGTCTGAAAACCAATCCTTTGCGCGTTTTGGATACGAAAAACCCTGATTTGCAGGAAATCTGCAACGAGGCGCCGCGTTTGGTGGAGTATTTGGGCGAGGCTTCGCAAAACCACTATGCACGCTTCAAGGTGATGTTGGATGGCTTGGGTATTCAATATATTGAAAATCCGCGCTTGGTTCGCGGTTTGGATTATTACAATCAGACGGTTTTTGAGTGGACGACCGACAAACTCGGCGCGCAGGCGACTGTGTGCGGCGGCGGCCGTTACGATGGTTTGATTGAAGAGCTTGGCGGCAAACCTGCGCCGTCCATCGGTTTTGCAATGGGTATCGAGCGGCTGCTGCTTTTGGTGAGCGAATACGGCTCGCTGGAAGTGAACGCCGCGCCTGATGTCTATGCAATGCACCAAGGCGAAGGTGCGGACTTGCAAGTGATGAAATACGCCCAAGCCTTGCGTGCTCAAGGTTTCAATGTAATGCAGCATTCCGGCTATCAAAGTCTGAAAGCACAAATGAAAAAAGCAGACAACAGCGGCGCACGCTTTGCCCTGATTGTCGCGCAAGACGAACTGGCGAACGGTACGGTTACGCTCAAAGACATGAACGGCGCACACGGTCAACAAACCGTCGCCGCCGAGGATTTAACCCCTACTTTACAACAATGGAAGAACGCATAAATGGCAGCCCATCTCGAAGAACAACAAGAGTTAGACAACTTCAAATATTTTTGGAAAACCACGGGCAAATGGCTGTTTGCCGTGCTGATTTTGGCGGCGCTCGGCTACTTGGGATACACGGTTTACCAAAACCGTAAAGTTTCCCAAAATCAAGAAGCCGCTGCCATATTGGCTGAAATCGTGGAAAAGGCGCAAAGCAAAGCCCCGCAAAACGAAATCAATGCCGAATTGACCAAACTCCAACAAAGCTACCCCCAGTCTATTTCCGCGGCACAGGCCACACTAATGGCGGCGGCAACCGAATTTGATGCACACCGTTACGATGTTGCAGAAGCCCACTTGAAATGGGTATTGTCCAATCAGCAAGACAGCCTGATTCAGGCGTTGGCGGCACAGCGCCTCGGCGTGGTACTGCTCCAGCAGAAGAAATACGATGCCGCCCTTGCCGCACTCGATACGCCGGTAGACGCAGCCTTTACCCCGCTGCTGATGGAAACCAAAGGCGATGTCTATGCTGCACAGGGAAAAAGCCAGGAAGCCTTAAAAAACTACGGACAGGCTTTGGAAAAAATGCCTCAAGATTCTGTCGGTCGCGAATTGGTTCAAATGAAACTCGATTCGCTGAAATAAATGCCGTCTGAAATGCCGTCCATTATTTATCAGACGGCATTTTACCCTCCCTCTTTATGGCCTCTTGCCGTGAAGAACCTATTTACCGTGTTCCAACGGACACCTGCTCGTGTTCAGACTCCTCCAAGCCTGCACTTGACACAGAAAGACTCAATCATGAAACCAACCATCGCACTTGTCGGCCGTCCCAATGTCGGCAAATCTACTTTATTCAACCGTTTGACGCGCACCAAAGACGCGCTCGTACATGACCTGCCCGGCCTGACGCGTGACCGCCATTACGGTCATGGCAAAGTCGGCAGCAAACCTTATTTGGTCATCGATACCGGCGGTTTTGAGCCGGTTGTGGACAGCGGCATTTTGCACGAAATGGCAAAACAAACCTTGCAGGCTGTCGATGAAGCCGATGCGGTTGTGTTTTTGGTGGACGGCCGTACCGGTTTGACACCGCAAGACAAGATTATTGCCGACCGTTTGCGCCAAAGCCCGCGCCCTGTTTATTTGGCCGTGAATAAAGGTGAGGGGGGCAATAGGGCTGTACTTGCAGCCGAGTTCTACGAACTTGCTTTGGGCGACCCTTATGTTATTTCAGGCGCGCACGGCGATGGCGTGTATTATCTGATTGAAGATATTTTGGAAACCTTCCCTGAACCTGAAAAGGAAGAGGAAGAAGCAAAATATCCTGTTTTTGCCGTTATCGGTCGTCCGAACGTCGGCAAGTCTACGCTGGTTAACGCCATCCTCGGCGAAGAGCGCGTGATTGCTTTCGATATGGCAGGCACGACGCGCGACAGTATCCATATTGATTTTGAACGTGAAGGCAAACCGTTTACCATCATCGATACCGCAGGTGTGCGCCGTCGCGGCAAAGTGGATGAAGCAGTGGAAAAATTCTCCGTTATCAAAGCCATGCAGGCGGTTGAAGCCGCAAATGTTGCTGTTTTGGTATTGGACGCGCAACAAGATGTCGCCGACCAAGATGCGACGATTGCAGGTTTTGCTTTGGAAGCAGGCCGTGCCTTAGTAGTTGCCGTCAACAAATGGGACGGCATCAGCGAAGAGCGGCGCGAGCAAGTGAAACGCGATATCAACCGCAAACTGTATTTCCTTGATTTTGCTAAGTTCCACTTTATTTCCGCATTGAAAGAGCGCGGTATAGACGGTTTGTTTGAAAGCATTCAAGCTGCCTACAATGCGGCAATGATTAAGATGCCGACGCCGAAAATCACGCGTGTCCTGCAAAGCGCGATCGAGCGTCAGCAACCGCCGCGTGCTGGCTTGGTGCGCCCGAAAATGCGCTATGCCCACCAAGGCGGTATGAACCCACCCGTAATTGTGGTACACGGTAATTCGCTACACGCGATTTCCGACAGCTATACGCGCTATCTGACCCAAACGTTCCGCAAAGCCTTCAATCTGCAAGGTACGCCGCTCAGAATTCAATACAATGTTTCAGAAAACCCGTATGAAAATGCGGAAGACAAACCGAAGAAAAAACCGCTGCGCCGTGTCAGCCTGAGCAACCGTATTGAGAAACGCGAAGGCCGCAAGGAAGAGAAAAACCGCTTCAAGAAGAAAACCAAAGTCAGTGTGAAAAAACAATTCAGCAAATAATTCCCGACATTTCAAACAACAGGAAACATTATGTGGTTCAAGCAGATTAGTTTTTATCCACTCAACAAAGAAAAACTGCCTGAGGCGGACGTACTTGCCGACAAACTTGCTGAAGCTGAATTTACCCATTGCCAAGGCTTAGACTGGTTCAGCGAAGGCTTTACCGCACCGGTTTCATTCTCCCCGGAACTCGTTTTCCCTGCCGACTTTACCTTGCGCGTCGCTCTGAAAAAAGAGGAAAAAGTCCTGCCCGCCGGCGTCATCCGCGATATTTTGGAAGAGAAGGTAGCGGAAATCCAAAACAATGAAGCCCGCAATGTCGGTCGCAAAGAAAAACAAGAGCTTAAAGAGCAAATTACAGACGACCTGCTGCCCCGAGCGTTTACCCGCAGCAGCCGTACAGAAGCGGTGTTTAACACTCGCCACGGCTACCTGCTCGTCAATAACGCGGCTTCCGCCAAAGCAGAAAACATCCTGACCAAGCTGCGCGAAGCTTTGGGCGGTTTGGAAGCCTCGCTGCCGAATACCAAACAATCGCCCTCTTCCCTGATGACCGGCTGGCTGTTGCAAGGGCATTGCGAAGGCGGTTTTGAATTAGACAGCGATTGCGAACTCAAAGGTACGGGCGATATTGTTCCCGTCGTCAAAGTATCCAAACAAGATTTAACCGCCGACGAAGTGGTTCAACATGTCAAAAACGGTAAAACCGTAACCCAGCTCGGTTTGGTTTGGCGCGAACAAATCGCCTTTATCCTCACTCAAGACTTCACACTCAAGCGCATCCAATACCTCGACGTATTGCAGGAAGAAGCCGAAAGCAACGGCGACGATGCCGCCGGCCTTGCCTTCGCCTCGCAAATCCTGATGGCTGAATCCGTCAGCACCATGTTGGAAGAGCTGGTTTCCTATTTGGGCGGCTGGCAAGATTGATTTTTCAGACGGCTTTTACACGACAAAATACCGTCAACCAAAATCCAATGGAATAACCCTTATGCTTAAACATCTCGCATTCCTACTGCCCACCATTATGTTCGCCCTCCCCGCCGCGTCCGCCGTTCTGACTTCCTATCAAGAACCCGGCTGCACCTACGACGGCAATGTCGGCAAAGACGGTAAACCCGCCGGCAAAGGCACATGGCGCTGCCAAGACGGGCGCAACTATACCGGTTCATTTAAAAACGGCAAATTCGACGGACAAGGCATTTATACCGTTGCCGCCAACCGCGAAATATTTATCGAACCGTTCAATTCCGACAGTACCAAATTCCGCAACATGGTACTCTCGGGCACATTCAAAAAAGGCTTGGCACACGGCAGATTTACCGTCTCGCAAAACGGCGAAACCCTCTTCATTATGAAATGCGAAAACGGCATGATTAAAGAAGTGAAACTGCCCAAAAACAAATAAGCCCTGTTTTCAGACGGCATCCCCGAATGCTTTGTCCGAACATCGAAAGAAACAAGGAAAACATTATGAGCATCAAGTCCGACAAATGGATACGCCGCATGAGTGAAGAATTCGGCATGATCGATCCCTTCGAGCCGAATCAAATCAAAGAAGCCAACGGACAGCGCATTATCTCCTACGGTACGTCCAGCTACGGCTACGATATCCGCTGCGCCAATGAATTTAAAATTTTTACCAACATCAACAGCACCATCGTCGATCCCAAAAACTTCGATCCCAAAAACTTCGTTACCGTCGAAGACGACTGCTGCATCATCCCGCCCAATTCCTTCGCACTGGCGCGCACGGTCGAATATTTCCGCATCCCGCGCAACGTCCTGACCGTCTGCTTGGGCAAATCCACCTACGCCCGCTGCGGCATCATCGTCAACGTTACCCCGTTCGAACCGGAATGGGAAGGCTACGTTACCCTCGAATTTTCCAACACCACCCCCCTGCCCGCCAAAATCTACGCCGGCGAAGGCGTGGCGCAAGTCCTATTCTTCGAGAGCGACGAAATCTGCGAAACCTCATACAAAGACCGCAACGGCAAATATATGGGGCAAACCGGCGTTACCCTGCCTAAAGCCTAAAATATAAATGCCGTCTGAACCGTATCATCCGGTTTCAGACGGCATCTACCTGTTTATCCGTGGTTAGAACTGAACCGTTCCATTGACACTGATGCTGATTTCCTCCACACCAGGAGCAACGGAATCCGTACCCTCCACGCCGTAGCTTGCCGCCATCGGCATGGCACGGAGCATTTTTGCCTGAGCAGCTCCCCCACCCGCAATATGGCTGCCGATGTGTCCCAAATTTAATTTGACGATTTTATAACCGGACGTACCCAATATGCCCGACAACTTGTCGGCACGCGCCTTGAAACGCAAAATAGCATCTTTACTGACCTGATCGACAATTTCGTTTCGGCGTTCGCGCGACACATGGAAATCCGTGTATTCCAATGCGGCATCTGCTTGAACATCGGCAATAAAACGGTTTAACTCATCAAAATCCCTACCTTCGACCTTAAATTCCGCACGCTCCTCCCAGCCTGTTTGAATGCGTCTGCCGTTGGTATATTGATAGCGCGGCATCGCACTGCGCGATACCAATTCGGTTTTAAAGCTACCATTTTTTGATTTTCTGGTGAAATTGTTGAATTTTTTAACAAACTCAGCATTGACGGCATTTTTGTCCCGTCCTTCCGCCGTCACTTGGAAACGTGCGGACATTGTATCCTGAGCCACCTCCACACCGGCCGATTCAGAAAATTCGACAATATTGTAATTTAATGCTTCAGCCGCTGCCGGAAAAGATACCGCCAATAGGGAAGCCGCCAAAATAGAACGCAACATATCCGTATCCTTACTTATAAAACCGCCAATCTAGCATATCGGTATGCTAAATTGCGTTAGCGTAAGACAACAATTTAAATATTCGATCGGCCTGCCTTATAATAACCGTCTTTCCGATACAGAATCATATTATGTCCGAACCGTTGCACGTCCTCGTCATCCCCTCATGGTATCCGCAATCCGAACAGGATGTGGACGGAATATTTTTCCAAAATCAAGCACAGGCCCTCCAACGCAAAGGTATCAAAACCGCCATCCTCGCCCCCATGTTCCGTTATCTGCGGAAAGAAACAGCAAGCATCCTGACCGGCCCTTACGGTTTTGCCCAATACCGGCAAAAAGGTTTGGACATCTATGCATGGCGCAGCATGTATTTCTTCCCCCGTTTTCCGCTAATCGACATCGACCGCATCCGCTGGGTGCGGGCAGGATTAAAGGCCTTTGAGCGCTATATCGGGAAAAACGGCATTCCCGACATCATCCATGCCCACTGTATGAACTATGCCGGCATACTTGCCTTCAAGATTTCCCAAAAATACGGCATCCCCTATGTCGTCACGGAACACAGCAGCACCATTACGCGCGGTTTGGTGCGCCCGCACCAATGGCAGCCTATGAAAAATGCGGCGGCACACGCCTCCGCACTGCTCGCTGTCAGCCGCCGTTTCGCCCAAGTCCTGCAGCATAAATACGGCACTACATGGCAATATCTGCCTAACATTCTAGGTAACATCTTTACCCGAGCCTTCAATCCCCCGCAAATCAGCCGTCCGGACAAATGTTTTACCTTCTGCACTGTCTCCCATCTGCGCCGGCTAAAAGGACATGATATCCTCCTGCCCGCCTTTGCCCGTGCTTTGGCAAAACACCCCAACCTCCGTTTGAATATCGGCGGCAGCGGACAAGAAGAAACAAACCTGAAACGGCAGGCACGTCAGTTGGGAATTGCCCATGCCGTTACATTTTTAGGCGCATTACAGCCCGAAGCAGTATTGGATTTGATGAGGAACAGCGACGCATTCGTCCTTGCCAGCCGCACAGAAACCTTCGGCGTGGTCTATATCGAAGCACTGTCCCAAGGATTGCCCGTCATTGCAACACGCTGCGGCGGTGCGGAATCTATTGTTTCAGACGGCAACGGATATTTGGTTCCTGTTGACGACAACGATGCCCTTGCCGACGCACTCATCAAAATGTATGAACACCACTCTGATTTTGAACCTGCCCGACTTAGGGAAAACTGTCTGAACGAATTTGGCGAAAATGCCGTTATAGGCAGGTTGATCGGCATTTTCCGACAGGCAATCGCAGAATACGGTAAGAAAATACCGGTGAAATAGATTAAAATCACACAATATTCAACTATTCGGACCTTCATATGACACATACCGTCCACCTGCATTTAGAAGAAACCGACAACTTGGCGTTGCAGCGTCTGTGCGGTTCTTTTGACAACAACCTTGATTTACTTGCCAAAGCACTCGATATCCACATCAGCCGCCGTTTTGAACATTTCACTTTCAACGGCGCATTTGCACACGCCGGCAAACGCGCACTGCTCAAACTCTTGGAAACGGCGCAGACGCGCGACCTAAACGACGGTGACATCAGGCTTGCCGCCGTCGAAGCTCAGACCGAAGATGCCGGACATCAAGAAAAAAACCATGACTACGCCTATTATTTCCGTACGAAGCGCGGCAGCATCGGCGGCAGAACACCCAGACAAAACGGCTATATCCGCGCCCTGCTCAACCACGATATCGTATTCGGGCTGGGGCCCGCAGGCACGGGCAAAACCTATCTTGCCGTCGCCGCCGCCGTTGACGCAATGGAAAAACACCAAATCGAACGCATCGTTTTAGTCCGGCCTGCCGTCGAAGCCGGTGAGAAACTGGGTTTTCTGCCCGGTGACCTGACCCAGAAAGTTGATCCCTACCTGCGTCCGCTTTATGATGCCCTCTATGACCTGATGGGCTTCGACCGTGTGACCAAGCTGATTGAAAAAGGTCTGATTGAGATTGCCCCGCTCGCCTATATGCGCGGCAGGACGCTCAACGGCGCATACATCATCCTCGACGAGGCACAAAATACCACGCCCGAACAAATGAAAATGTTCCTGACCCGCATTGGATTTGGTGCGAAAGCCGTCATTACCGGCGACATCAGCCAGATTGACCTGCCCAAAAACATCAAATCAGGATTGAAAGACGCACGTGAGAAACTGCACGATGTAGAAGGCCTGTATTTCCACACCTTTACCAGTGAAGACGTCGTCCGGCATCCTTTAGTGCAAAAAATCGTCGAAGCCTACGAATCGGCAGAACACTGCTGATACGGATGCCGTCTGAACCTTGATGCACAATCAACCGCACAAACAAAACCGGATACGGAAGCAGGATTCCGTATCCGTTTTATCTGACTGCCCTCATATGCCCGATCATCCTTCCTGCACCTGATTGCTCTGTCCATACAAAATACCGCCGAAATTTCACAATTGCGCAGCAACCTCACCTTCCCCATAGACGACGCGCTCGCCTTGTGCGCCATCATATTTAAAGGCGGCATCGGCTATTAAACCTGTACGACCCAAACCGCTGGACGGCAAATCCAATGCGCCCGCAACGAAAAAATAGAAAATGCCGTCTGAAAAAATCAGACGGCATCCGTTTTATTGGCTCAAGAGATTAAAAACCAATCAATCATACAATTCTAATCGGCTGCTCAAACGCCTACCAAAACAAAACAACGCTGTACAAAGGGCAAAATTTATTAAACAGCCTGATTCTAAAGAATTTATACCGTTTCCAAGATAGGGGCATATGCAGTCGGAAACCTTTCCAGTATTACTCCCCGTCCGTTAACCATTATTGTTGATTCGCACCTACAGAACCCTGATCAGGTTTACGCCTTCTGCGGCGGCGTTTTTTAGCCTGCCCTTCATTCTTGCCGTATCGGACGGACGGCTGATTTTTGGTCATATCGGCCCGCTGCTCAGGTGATGCCGTCTGAAACGCCGTCCACCAATCGACAAGCGTACGGTCCGCATCGCCGACTGCCGCACGCAGTATCAGAAAATCATAAGCGGCACGGAAACGCGCTTGTGCAAACAGTTTATGCGGCCTTGTCCCCCTCCTGTTTTCAAACTGCGGCTGAAATAACCAAATCTCACGCATAGTGGCAGAAAAACGCTGGGGAACGCCCCAACCACGTTCAACCGTATCGCGCAAGGTATTCATCGCCTCCGACAAGGCGTGTGAAGGTTTCAAACCCTGTTGCAGGTTTACTTTCCAATGGCGGTTTAATTCCGGCCACATTAACGCCGCCAACACGAAGCCAACCGAAACCGATTTGTCGGCGCGCAAGCGTTCATCGGTATTTTTAAGGGCAAGACCTATCATTTTCCCATCCATGCCGTCTGAAATATTCAGCGCATTAAACAGGGGATGGATATCATCAGGAACATCAAATTCTTTCAAACGCTTCAAGCATTCGCGCGCGTGTCCTGAAAACAACAACTTCATAATCTCATCAAACAGCCTTGCCACCGGCTCGTGTTTCAGACGGCCTATTGATTCGGCAATAGGCCCGACGGTCGCTTGCGACAATTCGAATCCCAATTTCCCCGACAGGCGGATTGCCCTTAAAATCCTGACAGGGTCTTCCTGATACCGTTCGGCGGCATTACCGATCATCACCAGTTTCCGTTCGGCAATATCGTCCATGCCGTTGTGGAAATCCAAAATTTCTTCTTTTTCCGGATCGTAATACAACGCGTTGCAGGTAAAGTCGCGCCTCATGGCATCTTCTTCGATACTGCCGTAGGTATTGTCTTTCATAATCCTACCGCGTGCATTCTGATGTACTTTCGCACCGCCCCGAAAAGTCGTTACCTCAATCACTTCCGCACCGTTCATCACATGAACGATTTGGAAACGCCTGCCGATGATGCGGCTGCGGCGGAAAAGTTTGTGCACCTGTTCCGGAGTGGCATCGGTCGCCACATCAAAATCTTTAGGCTCAATACCGAGCAGCAAATCCCTGACCGCCCCCCCGACAACATAAGCCTGGAAGCCTGCCTCCTTCAGACGGCATATGACTTTCTCAGCGGCAAAACTCAACATTTCGGCACGGATATTGTGCCTTTCCAAAGGTATGACCGTTTTACCTTCCGCTCTTTTGCCACCGCGCCTGGAAGGAAGTATTTTATTCAACCATTTTTTCAACATAAACACTCTGACCCGGAAGGCAGCGTCCCCTCGGGCAACCGTTTTCAGACGGTATCAAACAGCAATAATGCAGGATACCGAAAAAAATACATACAAAAGGCGTAGAAACTACGCCGTCCGATTTACCGCTTTATACATGCGGAAATGCGTCATTATAGCAGATTGCTTATCAAAAAAATCAGACCCTGCCGTTACCGGCAGAGTCTGAAATTCAATATGCCATTCCCCGTCAGAACGGTTGTTTCTATATAATAGAAACTGTAAAAATAAAATTAAAATAGTTTCAATGTATTATAAATTAAAAGCAACATAATTATTTGAAATACGTAAAAATAGTACCTGTAATTGAATAATAATAGCCCTATATTTTACATAATTAGTGCAGGATTTGTATGAATTACTTTCAAGAGCCAGCCCTTTATTTACTCTTATTTCAATCTTTTTTCTGCCAACCAGTTTTCCAACACATCAGCGATTTCCACGTTATTTGCTTCGGCAAAGGCGAAATGGCTGTTGCTGCGTATGCCGATTTCAGACAAGCACACAACGCTGGCTTCGCCACCGTGGCGGTTGACACAGTCGGTGAAGAGTTGCGCCATATGGATGCGCTTAATCCGACGCTGTGATGCCCAATGTGGGTTGTCTGCCGAAATGTAGTCGCCGTAAGTAGATGACGATGGGCATTTTGGTCAGCAGGGCGAAGCGTTCGGCACTGATAGACTGCGAGAGTGAAATGTTGGCAGCGTCGTTAGCGGAAGTGGCGACGCTCGGCAAGTCGTCTTCAGGAAAAACAAACTCGGTGCCGGGTTCGTAGTAAATCACGGCTTTCACTTTTTCGGGATTTTTCAGCACGGTTTGCCAACCGGTGCCGCCACCTTACTGTCAAAGTTACAAATAAGAGCTTTATATCTCGTTACTGGAACGTTTTTATATTCCTTATCGGGCAACGGATAGTATCGCTAAATTACGTTATCAAACGATTCATTTATTCCATGAATACAAAGTAGAAATGCTGATTATTGATGAGTTTCATTCGTTGCTTGTAGGAACACCGCGTTTACAACGCCAAGTGATGAACGCGATTAAAATGTTGTGCAATGAGTTGCAAATTCCAATTGTGGACGTAGGCACAAAAGATGCAATTCGTGTTTTACACACCTATCCGCAACACGCCAGTCGTTTTGATGTAGCAGAATTGCCAACGTGGAAATTGGATCAGGTGATTGATTGGCAGCCGATCGAACAGTACCTGAATCGTCAAAGAACCCGTTACCTTAGAGACCACCGCGGCCGTCCCGCCTATCCACTGTTGTCCATGTTCAAAGCCGTCCTGCTCGGACAATGGCACAGCCTCTCCGATCCCGAACTCGAACACAGCCTCATCACCCGCATCGATTTCAACCTGTTTTGCCGTTTTGACGAACTGAGTATCCCCGATTACAGCACTTTATGCCGCTACCGCAACTGGCTGGCGCAAGACGACACCCTGTCCGAACTGCTGGAACTGATCAACCGCCAACTGACCGAAAAAAACCTAAAAGTAGAGAAAGCATCCGCCGCCGTCATTGATGCCACCATTATTCAGACCGCCGGCAGCAAACAGCGTCAGGCCATAGAAGTCGATGAAGAAGGACAAGTCAGCGGCCAAACCACACCGAGTAAAGATAAAGATGCCCGTTGGACAAAGAAAAACGGCCTCTACAGACTCGGTTACAAACAACATACCCGTACCGATGAGGAAGGCTATATCGGGAAACTGCACATCACCCCCGCCAATGCCCATGAGTGCAAACACCTGTCTCCTTTGCTGGAAGGACTGCCCAAAGGCACGACCGTCTATGCCGACAAAGGCTATGACAGCAAGGAAAACCGGCAACATCTGGAAGAGCATCGGTTGTTAGACGGCATGATGCGCAAAGCCCACCGCAACCGTCCGCTGACGGAAGCGCAAACCAAACGCAACCGATATTTGTCGAAGACCCGTTATGTGGTCGAACAGAGCTTCGGGACGCTGCACCGTAAATTCCGCTATGCCCAGGCAGCCTATTTTGGTCTGCTCAAAGTGAGTGCGCAAAGCCATCTGAAGGCGATGTGTTTGAATCTGTTGAAAGAGGCTAACAGGCTAAGTGTGCCTGTTGCCGCCTAAAAGGCGGCCCGGATCCCTTATTATCAGGTATCCGAGGAGGATTGAGGGGGTATTTGGGTAGAATTAGGAGGTATTGGGGGAGGAAAATAGCCGAAAACCTGTGTTTGGGTTCTGGCTGTCAGCGAAAAGGTGAAGAGAGGTATTTTGCAAAGGTCTCCATATATTTGCCAAACAGGGAGCACCATCATGAAAACAACCGTGCAAAAATCCGCCCTCGTAACCGCCCTGCTCCTCCTCACCGCCTGCGCCGGCGGCCCGGGCGGAAGCTCGATCAGCCTCGGCATCGGCGGTTTCGGCAGCCATATCGGCTTGGGAACCTCCGTCAATATTCCGATAGGCAGCCGCACACCTGCCGCAGACACAGGCGGCATCAACGTTACCGGAGAACAAATCATCACCCATTTTGCCGCAGACGGCACCGCTTCCGAACAAGCCGTCAAAGGCAGCAGCTACCATAGGCTGCTCAACGTACTCGGCGGCGGCAATTATTTGGTACAAGATTTTTACGGCGACGGGCAAAAACGTACAGATCCGATGATACTGCCCAAAAAAGCCCTGTTCTCCGCCGATGCGCACCCCACAGACAGCGCATACACGGTTTACGACCGCAACGGCAATCCGATACGCCGACAGGTTTACCGCAACAACCGGCTTATCGGCAACTGACCGCGATACCGGCCAAACCTCGAGAAAGGCCGTCTGAAATCATGTTTCAGACGGCTTTTTTATATCGTTTCAAGCAAAGATGAATCAGAATTTGCTTTTGATATCGTTAATCAGGTTTTCAGCTTTTTCTTTCGCATCGTCAATCAAATGCTCGGCTTCTTCTTTACCTTTTTTCAGTACATCGCCGGCTTTTTCCTCAATGTCGGCAGCAACTTCTTTCACCTTGCCGATTCCTTGCTGAACAACGCCTTCTGCTTGAAGTTTGGAATCGTTTAATAATTCTCCCGCAGTTTCTTTCACTTTACCGCTGATTTGGTCTAATTTTCCACTCATGACCTTTTTCCTTAATTTCATATTGATCGAAGCGCCACTATATCCTAACCGTTATCCAATAGCAATCTTAAATAGAATACCGCCTGAAAACCTGCTTTCAGACGGCCTCCACTTCTCAAGTTCAACGTTGCATTTCCTTGGCTAAAACCAACATACCTGATGTTTACAGGATACCGCCTTCCCGATTGTATTCAATCATGTCGTTTACCGCTTGGGCGAGTCATGCCCAGCAATCGGGGAATTCTTGACGCTGCTCCCAGCCGGGGCTGGCGAAGTTCGGGCGGTCTTTGCCACGTCTCACTCAATCTTCACCCGCTTCAACCTCAACGCATTGCTCAACACCGAAACCGAGCTTGCCGCCATTGCCGCGCCTGCGATGACGGGGTTTAAAAAGCCAAGTGCAGCGAGCGGAATGCCCAAGATATTGTAGAAGAAGGCGAAAAACAGGTTTTGCTTGATGTTTTTCAAAGTCACCTGCGATACCAACAGGGCATCGGCTAGTTGGTTGACCGAATGCTGCATCAGCGTGGCGGATGCGGTGTGTTCGGCAACGTCTGCGCCGCCTTTCATGGCGAAGCTAACGTTGGCGGCGGCTAGTGCGGGCGCGTCGTTGATGCCATCGCCGACCATTGCAACGGTTTTACCGGCAGCTTTGAGTTTCTGCACTTCGGCGGCTTTGTCACGCGGACTCATGTTGCCGAAGGCGTGTGCGATGCCCAGTTGTTTGGCGACGTATTCGACCGTGCCTTGGTTGTCTCCGCTCATGATGTAAACGTCGATGCCGTGTTTTTTCAGACGGCCTATGGCTTCGGCGGTATCGGCTTTCAACGCGTCGGCAAGTGCAAATGCGCCAATTGGTTTGTTATCGACTGAGACTGCAACAATGCTTGCAATATCCCAAACGCCGTCTGAAAACTTCGGCAAGGTCAGTTCGGCAAAATCAAGTTTGCCCGCTTTCACTAAGCCAACGCCTTCGACTTCGGCGGTAATGCCTGCGCCGACAACGGTTTGTGCGTTTTGTGCGGCGGGGATGTCCAAGCCGCGCGCTTGGGCGGCGGAGACGATGGCGCGGGCAAGCGGATGGGCGGCGTTTTGTTCGACGGCGGCGGCAATGAGGTACAAATCGTCTTCGTCAAAGCCGCTGTCGGGAACGCAATAAACGGCAGCAACCTGCGGCCTGCCTTCGGTCAGCGTGCCAGTTTTGTCCAACACGACGGCATCGACATGGGCGGCTTCTTCCATCGCCGCCGCGTCTTTAAACCAAATGCCGTGTTTCACCGCTTTACCCATGCCGACCATAATCGCGGCGGGCGTCGCCAGGCCGAGCGCACACGGGCAGGCAATCACCAAAACGGCAACGGCGTGCATCAGCGCAACCGTCCAATCGCCTTTAATCAGCCAAGTAACAATAAAAGTCAAAAGCGCGATGCCCACAACAGTTGGCACGAATACCGCCGCCGCTTTATCGGCTACGCGCGCAATCGGTGCTTTACTACCTTGTGCTTCAGAGAGCGCATTCATCATGTCGCCGAGTAGGGTTTGGCTGCCGAGCTGCGTAGCGCGGTACACCACGCTGCCTTCGGTCATCAGCGCACCGGCCAACACTTTGCCGCCCGCCTTTTTCTCTTCAGGATTGGATTCGCCGGTGAGATGGCTCTCGTCTGCCCAACCGCTGCCGCTTTCAATAATGCCGTCGGCGGCAATGCGTTCGCCGTGATTGGCGCGGATAAGGTCGCCGATTTGTACTTGGTCGATGGGAAGCTGTTTCCATTCGCCGTTGCGTTGCACGTTGACTTGGGTCGGCGTGAGTTTGAGCAGCAAGCCCAAGCTGTTCAGGCTGGATTTTTTGGTGCGGTGTTCCAAAAATTTACCCAGCGACACAAAACCAATCACCATCACGCCTGCTTCAAAATACACATGCGCCATGCCGTGAGCCGCGTGCGGGCTGAAAAACAGCATATAAACGGAATACAGATAAATCGACACCGTGCCGATGGTAACGAGCACGTCCATATTCGCCAGTCCGCCCTTGATGCTTGCCCACGCGCTTTTGTAAAACGGGATGGCCAGCCAAAGTTGCACTATGCTTGCCAGTACAAATTGCCATACAGGCGGAATCATCCAATCGTGCCGCCCGATCATCATGCCTGCCATGCCGATAAGGAACGGGATGTTTATGGCGAACAGCAGCCACAACCGCCAGCCGATATGGTGTTCTGCTTCGGGTTGCGGCAATGTATCTTCCATTTTTTCCTTCGCGCCGTAACCAGTTTTCTCAATGATTTTGGCGATGTCGCTGGCGGAGATTTGGCTGTCGTCAAACGTAACCTGCGCCTCCTCGCTGGCGAAGTTCACCCCCGCCGATTCGACAAAATCTTTTTTGTTCAACACTTTTTCAATACGCGAAGCGCAGGCCTGACAGGTCATGCCTTCGATTTGGAAACGGACTTTTTGTTGCATGGTTTCATCCTCCTGAATGTGGTTGGGCTACCTGAAAAAGCGGAGCGGGGTTTTCAGGTAGCCTTTGGGGTGTTGCAGTCGATTTGTTGCGATTCGATTTACAAAGCCGCATCAAAGCCGCCGTCTTCCACCGCTTCTATCAGCGCGGCGGGGTTGGTTTGGGCGGGGTCGAATTCCACGACGGCGTTCTTGTTTTCCAGGCTTACTTCGGCCTTGTCCACGCCGTTTACACCTTCGAGGATGCTGGTAACGCTTTTCACGCAGCCGCCGCAGGTCATGCCTTCGATGTTTAATGTGATGGTTTGCATAGGATTTCCTTTCTGTTGGAATGAGGCTGAGGTTTTAAAGCCCGTTGCAGCCAAAGCTTTCAGGTAGCCTGAAATGATGGGTCTGCTCTTGCTTTTCCGCTAAGTGCCGCCACTATAAAGCTTTACCCGAAGTAAAGGTCAAGCATCATGATGAACATCAGCCAGGCCGCGGCCGAGAGCGGCCTTTCCGCCAAACAAATCCGCGACTACGAAAAGCACGGCCTAATCGCCCCAGCCGCGCGCAGCGAAGCGGGCTACCGCCGCTACGGACAGGCCGACCTTGTCCGGCTGCGCTTTATCCGCCATGCGCGGGAAGTGGGCTTTTCGCTGCCGCAGATCGGGCAGCTTTTGAGCCTGCAACACAACCCGCAGCGCACCAGCTGCGAAGTGAAAACGCTCACCGCGCGGCACATCGCCGAGCTGGAAGCCAAAATCGAACGCTTACAGAGCATGGTGGCCGAGCTGCAACGTTGGCACGATGCCTGCGCGGGAGACGACTGCCCGGATTGTGCGATTTTGGCCGGGCTGGAGGAGCGTTAGGCGGCTTGGGCAGAATAGAAACAGGCTACCTGAAAAGTTTCAGGTAGCCTTAGTCGGCCGCTAACGGTTTGGTATAGGCCTCGTCGTAATACGGCAGCCACTTGCCGCCGCTTTGCTTCAGATATGCGCGAAAACTTTTGTTTACCCGTGTGGCGGTGTAATCCAAATACGGTACACCGCCTTGGGTAACGTACAGCGCATCCGGCGGGTCGAAAAGATAGAGCTCGTATTCCCGGCTGTGCCGTTTATGCCGCTCGGCGAGGCGGCGGCAGGATTGCTGCATGATGTTGTCGATATCGTTTAGCTGCGTGAGGATATCCAACAACAGCGGCGGCAGCGTGTTGTTTTTCACCAAGGCGGCAGGCATATCAAACGCAAATTCGCCGTTATCCTGCGGGATGGTTATGCTCATGCCGCGATGGCCGATATCATCAATCGGCTGCCAGCGGGCAGAAGCCAGCCATGCCGGCCAATCGGCTGCTTGAAAACGGTTTAGCGGGAAGTCTCGGTTTAAATAGTGCTTGCGAAAAAAACAGCATGATGGCGGCACTGGCTAGGCTTACAAAGCTGAAGTTGGCATGATAGCAAAGGCAATGGCAAACAGGACTGTATTCATAGATTTGTTTATCAAAAGATTTTTGAAGAACTGTGAAATGCCTTGACAAGTAGAGACCTTTGCAAAATCCCCCCAAAATCCCCTAAATTACCACCCGGACATTTAGGGGATTTCTCATGAGCACCTTCTTCCGGCAAACCGCACAAGCCATGATCGCCAAACACATCGACCGCTTCCCACTATTGAAGTTGGACCAGGTGATTGATTGGCAACCGATCGAGCAATACCTGAACCGTCAAAGAACCCGTTACCTTAGAGACCACCGCGGCCGTCCCGCCTATCCACTGTTGTCCATGTTCAAAGCCGTCCTGCTCGGACAATGGCACAGCCTCTCCGATCCCGAACTCGAACACAGCCTCATCACCCGCATCGATTTCAACCTGTTTTGCCGTTTTGACGAACTGAGTATCCCCGATTACAGCACTTTATGCCGCTACCGCAACTGGCTGGCGCAAGACGACACCCTGTCCGAACTGCTGGAACTGATCAACCGCCAACTGACCGAAAAAAACCTAAAAGTAGAGAAAGCATCCGCCGCCGTCGTTGACGCCACCATTATTCAGACCGCCGACAGCGAACAGCGTCAGGCCATAGAAGTCGATGAAGAAGGACAAGTCAGTGGTCAAACCCAAACCACACCGAGTAAAGACAGCGATGCCCGCTGGACAAAGAAAAACGGCCTCTACAAACTCAGTTACAAACAACATACCCGTACCGATGAGGAAGACTATATCGAGAAACTGTACATCACTCCCGCCAATATACCGGTTTTCTCATTAACTAACAGGGAAAAGCGTTCTCCATTTGAAAACAGGATTGTTTCTAGTCTATACATATCTACTAAATTTACAGAGTTAATATATATAAATACTAACAAAGAAGATAACAAAAGCCAAAATATGTGTAAAAAAAGAGAAACCTTGCTATATAAGGTTTCTCTGGGTTTTAATGATTTATTTTTTAAAAAATTCAAGTATATAGAATTCAGAACGGGATATCGTCGTCAATATCCTCAACCGGTATAGCATGGGCTGCGGGAGCCGGTTGGCGGCGCGGCGCGGCAGGTGTTTCTTCGTGTGTTTCTTGGGGATAAGACGGGGCAGCAGGAGAAGCTTGCTGCCTTTGCGGTGCAGGACGTTGATAACCCTCTTGATTCTGACCGTAAGCTTCGTCATAAGGCACACCGCCGCTGTTTTCATTTCGACTGCCAAGCATCTTCATTTCACTGGCAATAATATCGTAGGCAGTACGTTCGATACCGTCTTTACCTTGATATTTCCGGCTTTGGATCCGCCCTTCCAAATAAACCAGCCCGCCTTTTTTGAGGTATTGTCCGGCAATTTCGGCCAATTTGCGGTACATGGTAATGTTGTGCCACTCAGTACGCTCTACACGTTGGCCGTTGCGGTCGTTCCATGTTTCACTAGTAGCAACTGAAAAATTGCAGACGGCTTCGCCGTTGGGCATATAGCGCACTTCGGGATCGCGTCCGAGACGGCCGATAAGGATAACTTTATTTAATGACATTTTAAACTCCTATAATGATGTCTTCAGCGGCAGCCTGATCGAAACCCTTCTGCAACACTTTGATATAAACAGTTTGCCTGTCGAAACTGAAACTGATGTCTTCCACGCCCTCAAGCTCCGACAAGGCACGGTATAACCCTTCCTGATTGCCCTGCCATACGCTGCCGACAGGATAGCTGAGGTTTTTGACAGGTTTGGGGGCAGGAGACAAAACGGCAAGAACCAGCCATAGCAGCATCAATGTACTGCAAAAGGCAAACACGCCGACAAAGCCGTATTTTTGGAACAACAATCCGCCTGCCGCACCGCCGGCAAACAGTCCGACCGACTGCATCGTGTTGTACACACCCATCGCCGTACCTTTCAAATCGGACGGTGCAATTTTGGAAACCATAGACGGCAAACTGGCCTCCAACACATTAAAACCGATAAAATAAACAATCAGATATACAGTAATCAGCCAAACAGAATGCATGCCGGACAAAAGACCTATCTGTGCCGCCGCAATACAGACGATACCCAAGATAAAAACCTGCTTGAGCCTGTTGCGTGTTTCACCGATGATAATCAGCGGAACCATTACCACCAAACCGGCAACGGTAGAAGGAAGATATACTTTCCAATGCTGTATTTTTTCCAAGCCAAGCTGCGTCATGGCGAAAGGAAGGGCGGTAAACAATGCCATTTGCGCGGCATGCAGGGCAAAAATACCGAAATCGAGGTTAAGCAGTTGGCGGTTTTTCAAAACTTCGCCTATACGTGCAGGCTGGGCCTGCGTATCTTCGTGCAGCTTGGAAACCTCCGGGTCGGGAGTCATAAACGCCACCACGCCGATACTGGCAACGGTCAAAATACCGGTCAGCAAGAACAAGCCGCGTACGCCGACCACATCGGCAATCATCGGGGCAACCACCAGGCTGACCGAAAAAGTCAAACCGATACTCAAACCTATCATTGCCATCGCGCGGGTACGTACACCGTCGCGCGTCAAATCCGCCAGCAGCGCGGTAACTGCCGCACTGACCGCTCCCGCACCCTGTATGGCACGGGCGGCAACCAATAAGGGCAATGTATCAGCGGCGGCGGCAAGGAAGCTGCCCACTGCAAAGACGACCAGTCCTGCATAAATGGTTTTCTTGCGTCCGAATTTGTCGGAAGCAATACCCAAAGGCAGCTGCAACAGCGCCTGCGTCAGACCGTAAATACCCATTGCCAGCCCGACCAGCGTTTTATTGTCTTCCGCGCCGGGCAGCGAAGCGGCATACATCGCCAAAACAGGCAGTACAAGGAACATACCCAGCATACGCAATGCGTACACGCCGGAAAGCGTAGTGCTTGCGCGCCATTCGTGCGGAAACATTTGAATTCGGTTATCTCTTGCCATAATACTTTTTCAGACGGCATCAGCTGCTGCTGTGCCGTCTGAATTTCCAATAAACAGATTTCAGATTATACAGGATTCGCTACGTTTCGGTTGCAGCCCGGATTCAAAATCAGTGCCACTGCCAGCGGTTGCGCCATGCACCCAAAACGGCATTCGGATACTTATTGCTGCCGAGGCTGCCGTTAAAACGGGCAAGTGCGCGGACGATGTTGCCTTTTTCAAGGTTCTGGTAATGGCGCAGAATCGTGCAGCCGTAACGTAGGTTGGTACGGATGTCGAACAGGTTGTGCGCCGGTTTGCCGATGTAGTTTTTCCAAAACGGCATAACCTGCATCAGGCCGCGCGCACCGACTCCGCTGATTGCATACTGGCGGAACGCGCTTTCCACCTCAATCAGCCCCAACACAATCTGCGTATCCAAACCGGCCCGGCTGCTTTCATACTGGATATTGACCAGCAGCCTGCGCCGCTCCTCCTCGTCGGGGACAAACCTTGCCAATCGCGCAGACATCGCGGACAACCAACGTTCGCCCTCTTTCGGATTGTCGAACACCAGCCTCGGCGGATTTATGCTGCCGACAGAGCTCCTCATCACGGAAGCCACATCGTCGGCAAGCGTTTCTTCACGTTGCGCGCCGGCTTGTGCCAGCGGGCTGAGCAACAGCGCGCCGGCCGCACACAACAGACGGCGTCGGTACGTGTTGACGGATAAATTATCGGTCGTTTTGTTCATAATATCTGGATGGCTACGCGCCCGAATGTTTCAGACGGCATTCAATATTCAGGTTTCCATATCCGAAACGCACATAAGGCAACCCTATGCGCTGTTTCGTCCGCAAAGAAACCATCCCTCGCGGAAAGCACCGATTCTACCGCCATGAAGAATGCTTGTCCAAGCATGCTGAATACCTTACATCGGGAGAATCCGGGTAAAACATCTGTGAGCGTAATCAAAAACAACCTCATCATTTATTGTCAACGCCCATACCGGCAGAGTAACATTGCATTTTCCCCACCGGTATCCACCACATGACTACCACCCCCGCAAACATCCTCGCCTCCGTCGATTTGGGTTCCAACAGTTTCCGCCTCCAGGTTTGCGAAAACAACAACGGACAATTAAAAGTCATTGATTCCTTCAAACAGATGGTCCGTTTTGCCGCCGGTCTGGACGAACAGAAAAACCTCAGCGCATCCTCACAGGAACAGGCTTTAGACTGCCTGGCAAAATTCGGCGAACGACTGCGCGGCTTCCGCCCTGAACAGGTACGCGCCGTAGCAACCAATACATTCCGCGTTGCCAAAAACATCGCAGATTTCCTTCCCAAGGCCGAAGCGGCACTGGGTTTCCCCATAGAAATCATCGCCGGGCGCGAAGAGGCCCGGCTGATTTATACCGGCGTCGTCCACACCCTTCCCCCGGAAGGCGGCAAAATGCTGGTTATCGACATCGGCGGCGGCTCGACAGAATTCATTATCGGTTCAACCCTGCGCCCCGACATTACCGAAAGCCTGCCTTTAGGCTGCGTTACCTACAGCCTGCGCTTCTTCCAAAACAAAATCACCGCCAAAGACTTCCAATCTGCCATTTCTGCCGCCCGTAACGAAATCCAACGCATCAGCAAAAACATGAAGCGCGAAGGTTGGGATTTCGCCGTCGGAACTTCGGGTTCAGCAAAATCCATCCGCGACGTCCTTTCAGCCGAATTGCCGCAAGAGGCAGACATTACCTATAAAGGCATGTGCGCCCTTGCCGAACGCATCGTCGAAGCCGGCTCGGTCAAAAAGGCCAAATTTGAAAACCTGAAACCGGAACGCATCGAAGTCTTTGCCGGCGGGCTTGCCGTGATGATGGCGGCATTTGAAGAATTGGAACTCGATAAAATGACCGTAACCGAAGCCGCACTGCGGGACGGTGTGTTCTACGACCTGATAGGCCGTGCGCTGAACGAAGACATGCGCGAACAGACGGTTTCGGAGTTCCAACACCGCTATCACGTCAGCCTCAATCAGGCAAAACGCGTTGCCGATACCGCACAAACCTTTATGGACAGCCTCTGCCACGTCAAAAACGTTACCGTTCAAGAGCTTGCCCTTTGGAAACAATATCTCGGACGGGCCGCGCGCCTGCACGAAATCGGTTTGGACATCGCCCACACGGGATATCACAAACATTCCGCCTACATCCTGGAAAACGCCGATATGCCGGGTTTCTCACGTAAAGAACAGACCATACTCGCCCAACTGGTCATCGGTCATCGCGGCGATATGAAAAAAATGGGCGGCATTATCGGCACCAACGAAATGTTGTGGTATGCCGTTTTGTCCCTGCGCCTTGCCGCCCTGTTCTGCCGTTCGCGTCAAGACCTGTCTTTCCCGAAAAACATGCAGTTGCGCACGGATACGGAAAGCCACGGCTTCATCCTGCGTATTGACAGTGAATGGCTGGAACGCCACCCCCTGATTGCCGATGCATTGGAATATGAAAGCGTCCAATGGCAAAAAGTCAATATGCCGTTTAAAGTTGAAGCCGTCTGACCTTTACAAACCAAATGCCGTCTGAATGATGTTCAGACGGCATTTCCCTATCCACAACACCCAAAAAACCGACTGCCTTGTATCTATGACGGCAGACGGGTCGATTTGCAACTCCAAGCAAAAACCTGCTTATATGCGCGGCAAATTCAGCCAACCCGGATAAGAACAAGCAAGTCTTTCCATAACCCGCGTACATGGTGCAGACCATCCCGTCAAGGCGGAGCCGGACTCAGGACATAGATAAAGCGGCAACCGGATGGCTGCCGCTTTTTTAAACAGTCAAAAAATTATTTAGCAGCGTCTTTCATTTTGTCTGCTGCTTCTTGAGTTGCATCAGCAGCTTTGTTCAAAGTATCTTTAGCTGCTTCAGTTACAGCTTCTTTGGTTTCGGTCACAGCTTGATCGGCACTTTCTTTTGCATCAGCTGCAGCATCTTTGATTTTATCTTTCGCTTCTTGAGTAGCAGAAGCAGCAGACTCAGCGACAGAAGCCGCGGTATCTTTAACATCGGACTGAACGGCTTGAGCCGCTTCCTTAGTCTCTTCTTTAGCCTCTTGTGAGCATGCCGCCAGAGCAGCCGCCATCATTGCAGCAATCAGTAATTTTTTCATATCCTATCCTTCTTACATTTTTGATTTAAATTTCAGTTAAAAAACTATTTTATGAAAACAGCGGGAAAATTGTAACACACATTCTCCTCATTTTGAGTTTCCCGTCAGTGTAATCTCGACCAAATCGCCATCACGGATGGATAGATTATCCAGCTGACAGAAATGCTCCTTACCGTCCTCTCCTCTATGTAGCTATTACCCCTATTGGAACAAAACCACTTTTATATTTACTTTTCCTATCTGACGAATTTCCATTTCTGCAAACAATTCTCCGACCGTCTCCATCAGGACAGAAAACTTGTTGCAGCCACTTTCCTGAAAGGACTAGGAAAACTCAAATGCATTATGGGATTTTTGAATACCTCAATAATGGCGGCGGCGGAAATAAAACATCCCCTCGCTGTCGATTTCCAGCACATAGCGTCCGTTCTGCACGGCGGCATATCCGCTTTTCCCCGTCTGGTAAGGTTGCAATGCGGCATGCGAGACCAGGTAATCCGTCAGCTTCCCGCCGTCTTGCGCGACATTGTCCACCAGTTTGGCAAACAAGGTATGACACACGCCGTTTGCCGCCCAACCTGCCGGACCGCCCTTATCGTCGGTTTCCATGCATTTGCCGCTGATGACTTCCAAGTCGTTGGGATGCTTGCCGATCAGTTGCAACACATTCTGTTCCGACAAGCCCTCGATCGGATAAGTCAGCTGTTTTTTGCCTTCAGCCGTTTTTCCTTCTTGCACCCCGCCCAGAGCCAAGCCAGCAATCGCCGTATTGTCGATATATTTGACTTTGAAAACCGGTTTCGGCGCACCCTGCACTGCATTTTGCGGCTGTTCCGCCGTATTTTCGGATTTACCGCAGGCTGCAAGCAGCAGGCAGCCGCTTAACACGACAAAAGATGTTTTAAGCATTCCACACTCCTGATGGTTTCAAAATTCCGTCTGAAACACGGACAATAGATGTTCAGACGGCATGGGTTTATTTCAAAGGACGGATACCGACCGCATCACGTACCTTATTCAAAAGTTCGCGCGCTTCTTTGCGCGCTTTGGCCGCGCCTGCCTGCAGGATGTCTTCGATTTGCGAAGGATTGGCGGTCAGCTCGTTGTAGCGTTCGCGCGGTTCTGCCAGCTCGGCGTTGATTTTGGCAGCCAAGAGTTTTTTGGCTTCACCCCATGCCAGGCCTTCGGCCAGCATTTGTGTGAACGCTGCTGTTTCAGACGGCATGGAGAAGGCCTTGTAGATTTCAAACAAAGGGCTTTCGTCAGGCTGTTTCGGCTCGCCGGGCTCTTTCATGTTGGTGATGATTTTGTTGACCGATTTTTGGGTTTTCTTGTCGTTTTCCCAAAGCGGAATGGTGTTGCCGTAGGATTTGGACATTTTGCGTCCGTCCAAACCGACCAAGAGTTCGACGTTTTCATCGATTTTCACTTCTGGCAGGGTGAAGAGTTCTTGGAAACGGTGGTTGAAGCGGCCGGCAATGTCGCGCGCCATTTCGACATGTTGGATTTGGTCGCGTCCGACGGGGACTTCGTTGGCGTTGAACATGAGGATGTCGGCAGTCATCAGAATCGGATAACTGAACAAACCCATTTCCACACCGAAATCAGGATCTTCCTGATGGTTTTCTACATTTGCCTGTACAGCGGCTTTGTAGGCATGGGCACGGTTCATCAAACCTTTGGCGGTAATGCAGGTTAGAATCCAGTTCAATTCCATCACTTCGGGAATGTCGCTTTGGCGGTAAAAGGTGGTGCGCTCGGGGTCGAGTCCGCAGGCAAGCCAAGTGGCGGCAACGGCTTGGGTGGATTGGTGAATCATCTCCGGTTCGTGGCATTTGATGATACCGTGGTAATCGGCGAGGAAGAGGAAGGATTCGGTATCGGGGTTTTGCGCCGCGCGGACGGCGGGGCGGATAGCACCGACGTAGTTGCCCAAATGCGGGATGCCGGTGGTGGTTACGCCGGTCAGAACTCTTTTTTTGCTCATAAAATGTCCTTACGGCATCAATGCCGTCTAAAAGGGAAAAGAATGTGCCGATTATACCTGATTTGCCACATACATCCAGCCGACAACAGACTTTTCCATATTAAGAAGATATAGTTATACACATTATTATACATTTTTATATACTTTAAATTCAGTACTATATCGAATTAAATATAGAAAAACAGAAAACAGCACTTGAGTTATCCACAGTCATGCACATATAGGTTTCAACAATGGACGTTTCCAAAAGGAAAAGAAAATGCGATTCGACAAATTAACCGCCAAATTCCAACAAGCCCTTGCAGAAGCTCAGAGTTTGGCGTTGGCTGCGGACAGCAGCTATCTGGAAGCGGGCTTTGTACTGAAAGCCCTGCTTGACGACCAAAACAGCGGAGCCGCCGCGCTCTTGGCTCATGCGGGCGTGAACGTGCCGCAGGTGAAGCAGCGTTTGCAGCAGCATTTAAACAGCCTGCCGAAAGTGTCCGGCCAGGGCGGCGACATTATGCCCAGCCGTGAATTGCAGGCGGTGTTGAACCTAATGGACAAAGCTGCAACCAAACGCGGCGATGCCTATATCGCCAGCGAACTTTTCCTGCTTGCCTTGGTGCAGCAGAACGATGCGACCGGCAAAATCCTGAAAGAAGCCGGCGCGACCGAACAAAACATTAATGCCGCGATTGACGCGGTACGAGGAGGACAAAACGTGAACGATGCCAATGCCGAAGACCAACGCGATGCTCTGAAAAAATACACGCTCGACCTGACCCAGCGCGCCCGCGACGGCAAACTCGACCCCGTTATCGGCCGCGACGACGAAATCCGCCGCGCCATTCAGGTGTTGCAACGCCGCACCAAAAACAACCCTGTGCTGATTGGTGAGCCGGGCGTGGGTAAAACCGCTATCGTCGAAGGCTTAGCACAGCGCATCGTCAACGGCGAAGTGCCTGAATCCCTGCGTAACAAACGCCTTTTGGTTCTGGACTTGGCGGCTTTGATTGCCGGCGCGAAATACCGCGGCGAATTTGAAGAACGCTTGAAAGGTGTGTTGAACGATTTGGCGAAAGACGACGGCAACACCCTGATTTTCATTGACGAAATCCATACTTTGGTCGGTGCGGGCAAAACCGACGGCGCAATGGACGCGGGCAATATGTTGAAACCGGCTTTAGCGCGCGGTGAACTGCACTGCATCGGCGCGACCACCTTAGACGAATACCGCCAATACATCGAAAAAGACGCGGCACTGGAACGCCGCTTCCAAAAAGTATTGGTCGGCGAACCCAGCGTGGAAGACACCATCGCCATCCTGCGCGGTTTGCAGGAACGTTACGAAATCCACCACGGCATCGACATCACCGACCCCGCCATCGTTGCCGCCGCGGAATTGAGCGACCGCTACATCACCGACCGCTTCCTACCCGATAAAGCGATTGATTTGATCGACGAAGCAGCCAGCCGCATCAAAATGGAGCTGGACAGCAAACCCGAGCAGATGGACAAACTCGACCGCCGCATCATTCAGCTCAAAATGGAAAAAATGCACGTTGCAAAAGAAACCGATGATGCCAGCAAAAAACGTTTGGAACTGATAGACGAAGAAATCGACGGACTGCAAAAAGAATACGCCGATTTGGATGAAATCTGGAAAGCCGAAAAAGCGGCATCATCCAGCACTGCCGACATCAAGAAACAGATGGACGACATCAAAGTCAAAATCGAGCAGGCCAAACGCCAGGGCGACTTCGCCCGTGCGTCCGAACTCGAATACGGCGAGTTGCCGAAATTGGGTGCGCAGTTGCAGGCGGCGGAAAGTAACCCCGACGGCAAAAAACAAAACAAACTCTTCCGTACCGAAGTCGGCGCGGACGAAGTGGCCGAAATCGTATCGCGCATGACCGGCATCCCTGTGTCAAAAATGATGGAAGGTGAACGCGACAAGCTGCTGAAGATGGAAGAAGTATTGCACCGCCGCGTGGTTGGTCAAGACGAAGCCGTGCGTGCTGTGTCTGATGCCATCCGCCGCAGCCGCTCAGGCCTTGCCGATCCAAACAAGCCTTACGGCAGCTTCCTGTTCTTAGGCCCGACCGGTGTGGGTAAGACCGAATTGTGTAAGGCATTGGCAGGTTTCCTGTTTGACAGCGAAGATCATCTGATTCGTATCGATATGTCCGAATACATGGAAAAACATGCTGTTGCCCGCTTAATCGGCGCGCCTCCGGGCTATGTCGGCTACGAAGAAGGCGGCTACCTGACCGAACAAGTCCGCCGCAAACCGTACAGCGTGATTCTTTTGGATGAAGTGGAAAAAGCCCATCCGGACGTGTTCAACATCCTGCTGCAAGTATTGGATGACGGTCGTTTGACCGACGGACAAGGCCGCACCGTGGACTTCAAAAACACCGTCATCGTCATGACTTCCAATATCGGCAGCCAGCACATCCAACAAATGGGCACGCAGGACTACGAAGCGGTGAAAGAAGTCGTGATGGAGGATGTGAAAGAACATTTCCGTCCTGAAATGATCAACCGTATTGACGAAGTCGTCGTGTTCCACGGTTTGGATCAGGCCAATATCCGCAGCATTGCGAAAATTCAGCTTAAAGGTTTGGAAAAACGTTTGGAAAAACAAAACCTGCGCCTGACTGTTTCCGATGCCGCACTGGACATCATCGCCAAAGCCGGTTTCGACCCGATTTACGGCGCACGTCCGCTCAAACGCGCCATCCAGTCGGAAATCGAAAACCCGCTGGCAAAAGCCCTGCTTGCCGGAAACTATGCGCCCGAAAGCGAAATCAGGGTGGAAGCCGACGGAGAAAGACTGGTGTTTGCCTAAAGGTCTGACCGTATAAAAATGCCGTCTGAAACAGAATCCCTGTTTCAGACGGCATTTTATATCCCCGGCAGACAACCTGCCCGTTCCCCCTTATTGGCGGTAGGTTTGCAGGAATCTTGCCAACCTGCCCATCGCCTCTTCAATCTGATGGACGTAAGGCAGCGTGACAATGCGGAAATGGTCGGGTTTAATCCAATTAAACCCCGTTCCCTGTACCAGCAAGACTTTTTCGCGCACCAGCAAATCGTAAACGAATTTCATGTCATCGTGGATACGGTACATTTCGGTATCGATTTTTGGGAACATATACATCGCGCCCATCGGTTTGACGCAGGACACGCCGGGTATCTGGTTGACCAATTCCCACGCCCTGTTACGCTGTTCCAAAAGCCGTCCGCCGGGCAAAATGAATTCGTTAATACTCTGATAACCGCCCAATGCCGTCTGAATCGCATGCTGCATCGGCGTATTCGCACACAAGCGCATGGACGAGAGCATATCCAAACCCTCGATGTAACCTTTTGCATGATGTTTCGGCCCGTTGAGCACCATCCAGCCTTGGCGGAATCCGGCTACGCGGTAGGCTTTGGACAAACCGTTGAACGTTACCGTCAAAAGGTCGGGGGCAAGCGCGGCAATATGGTGGTGAACCGCACCGTCATAAAGGATTTTGTCGTAAATCTCGTCGGCGAAAATAATCAAACCATGCTTGCGCGCCAGTTCGGCGATTTCGAGCAGGATTTCCTTGCTGTACACCGCTCCTGTCGGGTTATTGGGGTTGATGACGACGATGGCTTTGGTTTTGGGCGTAATTTTGGCTTCCATATCGGCAAGGTTGGGGAACCAGCCGTTTTCTTCGTCGCACAGATAATGGCGTACCGTACCGCCCGCAAGCGTTGCCGCCGCCGTCCACAAGGGGTAGTCGGGCGCAGGAATCAGGATTTCGTCGCCGTCATTCAACAGCGCCTGCATAGACATAGTAATCAGCTCGGACACGCCGTTGCCGATATATACATCATTAACCGTAATATCGCGCAAACCTTTGGTTTGATAGTAGTGAACGATGGCTTTGCGTGCGGAATACAATCCCTTCGAATCGCAATAGCCTTGAGAAGTCGGCAGGTTGCGGATGACATCGACTAAGATTTCATCAGGCGCTTCGAAGCCGAACGGCGCAGGATTGCCGATATTGAGCTTAAGTATTTTATTGCCCTCCTCTTCAAGCTGAAGGGCTTTTTTATGTACGGGGCCACGAATGTCGTAACAAACGTGATCGAGTTTTGCAGACTTGGGAAATTTATCCATGATGTGTTCCGTTATTTTTGGCGATGGATGGAAATGTACTCTTTTTAACTTCGAATTTAAAGCATCAAACCGAGATTTTCAGGCTTTTTACCTACCCTCTTTGCGCCGTTCGCTGACACTTTTCCCGCCTATGCCCCAGTTATCGGTATCCACTTCATCGATAACGACCACTGTCGTCTCAGGATTTTTACCCAATACACGACCCAACAATTCCGTTACACCTTGTATCAGCTCCTCCTTCTGCTCCGTACTCGGCGCTTCCTTACCACCGGTTACTTTAATATTGACATAGGGCATGATTGATCTCCATTCAAAAATTCTACCATCTTATCAGACAACGCCATTACACCCAACCCACTTTTTCATTTATAACAAAATATATATAAAACAAAATCTTATTTATAAATAACAAACATCCTTCACATATAATTATAATGTGTTATATTATAACATTATTCTAAACCCATCCTGATATGAGGACTTATCATGAAGAAGACATTAATGCTGCTTGCCGCATCCGCACTATTTGCCACATCCGCACACGCCCACCGCGTCTGGGTTGAAACCGCCCACACACATGGCGGCGAATACCTTGAAGCAGAATTAGGTTACGGCGAGTTTCCCGAATTGGAACCCATCGCGCGTGACCGCCAGCATATCTTCAGCAAACCGATGCAGCTGGTTACCGAAAAAGGTAAGGAAAACATGATTCAACGCGGCACATACAACTACCAGTACCGAAGCAACCGCCCCGTCAAAGACGGCAGCTACCTCGTCATCGCCGAATATCAGCCTACTTTCTGGTCAAAAAACAAAGCAGGCTGGAAACAGGCAAACATCAAAGAAATGCCTGATGCGGATTATTGCGAGCAAACCCGTATGTTCGGTAAAAACATTGTCAACGTCGGCCATGAAAGCGCAGATACCGCCGTTATCACCAAGCAGGTCGGACAAAACCTTGAAATCGTCCCGCTGGACAATCCTGCCAATATCCATGTCAGCGAACGGTTTAAAGTACGCGTACTCTTTAACGGCGAACCGCTGCCCAATGCAACCTTAACGGCAACCTTTGACGGCTTCGACACCAGCGACCGCAGCAAAACGCACAAAACCGAAGCACAGGCATTCTCCGACAGCACAGACGACAAAGGCGAAGTAGACATTATCCCGCTGCGCCAAGGCTTCTGGAAAGCCAGTATCGAACACAAAGTCGACTTCCCCGATCAAACTGTGTGCCAAAAACAGGCGAACTACTCGACTTTAACCTTCCAAATCGGCCATTCGCACCATTAATTCCGTCCAAACAAAAATGCCGTCTGAAATGGTTTCAGACGGCATCCTTCATTCAAACATCAATACCAGCCGCGCAGTTTCATCGCTTTTTCAACACGACGGATACTCATCATGTAAGAAGCGGTACGCAGGTCGACATCGTATTCTTGAGCCAAGTTCCAAATATCGCGGAACGCACGGCGCAGGACAACGGTTTCTTTCTCTTGAACTTCGTCAAATTCCCAGTAGTAGCCTTGCAGATTTTGTACCCATTCAAAATAAGATACCACCACTCCGCCGCAGTTTGCCAAAATATCAGGAACAACCAATACGCCGTTTTGACGCAGGATAACGTCGGCTTCAGGAGTAGTCGGGCCGTTTGCGCCTTCAACCACGATTTTCGCACGGACTTTGCCGGCGTTTTCGGAAGTCAGTTGGTTTTCCAATGCGCAAGGGGCGAGTACGTCCACATCCAAAGCCAAAAGTTCGGCGTTGGTAATTTCTTTGCCGTAGCCCGCTTCATTGGTAATGAAGCCTTTTTCTTGGAACTCTTTAAACAGAGCTTCCATATCCAAACCGTTTTCATTGTAGATAGCAACGTCAACAGTAGATACGGCAACGACTTTCGCGCCGGATTGATGTGCGTAATAGCCTGTGTGGTAGCCGACATTACCGAAGCCTTGAATGGCGTAAGTGGCACCCTTCACATCTTTGCCCAGTTTTTCCAAAGCTTGGACGGCAGCGAGGTTCACGCCGTAACCGGTAGCTTCGGTACGCGCCAAAGAGCCGCCGAACTCAACCGGTTTACCGGTAAACACGCCCGGTGCGGAATGTTTCACCACGTTTTCATAGGCATCAACCATCCAAGACATGATTTTGCCGTTGGTGTTCACATCAGGTGCAGGAATGTCGATTTTCTCGCCAATCAGCGGAGAAATGGCTTCGGAATAAGCGCGTGCGATGCGTTCCAGTTCCGCTTCGGAATAATCGCGCGGATCCAAGGTAATGCCACCTTTGCCGCCGCCGTAAGGAATACCGGCCACGCAGCATTTAATAGTCATCCAAATTGACAGTGCTTTGACTTCGTCCAAATTCACACCAGGATGGAAGCGCACGCCGCCTTTATAGGGGCCGACGGCGTTGTTGTGTTGCGAACGGTAGCCGGTAAAGGTTTTAACCGTGCCATTGTCGAGTTTGACAGGAAAGGTAACTTCCAAAACGCGCTTCGGACTTTTCAGGATTTCATAAACAGTCGGGTCGGTTTTCAGTTGATCACAGGCGGTTTTCACCTGTTTGCGGGCGATTTCAAACGGATTGAGGGTTTCTTTTACAGCAGCATGAGACATTTTGCTTCCTTTCACAAAAAGATTTTCAGCCATCACAGCTATAACTATAACCAATTTCCAAACAAAATGTAATAGCATGTAGTCCAAACCGAGGGATTTAATTAATCTATATATGATTTTCTTTTCCATGCTGCATGAAAAAAAGCCGGACACTGCCACTAAAAAGTGGTTTTTCATCTTGAAATAGAATGTCCAATTAAATAAAAATATAGAAATCTTTTTATTTTTTAAAAATTTAATCGATATATTGCAAACCTGCCAGCCACCCCGTCTAAGCAATGAGCCGACTACCCATCATCACCATTGAGGTCCATTATGATTGTTAACAATCCATACATCGCACCCCGGCTCAAACAATGTTAAAATAAACTCTTGCAATCTACAGAAAGCCAAACTATGAACGCTGCCATCGAACACGTCCAGGCCGTTGCCTTTGACTTGGACGGCACACTGTGCGATTCCGTTCCCGACCTTGCCGCAGCAGCAGAAGCCATGTTGGAACACCTCGGTATGAAACCGCTGCCTGCCAAAGTGGTAGAAAGCTACGTCGGCGACGGCATCGGCAAACTGGTTCACCGTGTTTTAACCAACGACCGAGACCGCGAAGCCGATCCCGAACTGTGGGAAAAAGGTTTTGTATCCTATATGGAATACTACCGCGACCATTTAAGCGTCTTCACACGCGCCTACCCCGAAACTGAAGCCGGGTTGGCATTGCTCAAATCTTTGGGCATCCCGCTGGTAATCATTACCAACAAAAACGAAATCCTTGCCGCCGAACTGTTGAAGCAGCTCGGACTTGCCGACTATTTCAGCCTGATACTCGGCGGAGACAGCCTGCGCGAAAAAAAACCCAGCCCCCTGCCGCTTCAACACGCTGCCGAAGTTTTAGGAATTGATGCCGCCAATATGCTTATGGTCGGCGACTCGCGCAACGACATCATTGCCGCCAAAGCCGCCGGCTGTCTGAGTGTCGGCGTTACCTTCGGTTACGGAGACATGACGCTGCTCTCGCAAGATGATGCGACCCGTCCCGACTGGATTATCGGCTCGCTGCCCGAAATTTACGAAAACCTGCAACCGCAGAAAAATAAAGAAGAATAAACAACGCATTCAGGCGACGTAGGAATCCGCCCCTATATCGTTTAAATGCCGCCGCATACTGAAACTGCCTCATGAAAGCGCAAAAATCACTCCGAGCCCGAGCGATGGACATCCTGTCCCGTCAGGAAGTCAGCCGTCTCGGGCTGAAGCGCAAGCTCGCTCCCCATGCCGAAAGCGAAGAAGAGTTGGAAAACGTCTTGAACGAATTTTCCGAACGCAACTGGCAGTCGGATTTACGCTATGCAGAAGCCTATATCCACAGCAAAAGCCGTAAACACGGCTCCCTGCGCCTGAAACAGGCCCTGGCTCAACAGGGCATAGACGAAGAGACAAGCCGAAAGCTGCTTCCGGACAGGTTGAGCGAAAAACAGACCGCCATGGACGTGTTGCGTAAAAAATTCAAACATCCGGCCGCCGACCTTAAAGAAAAACAAAAACAGGCACGCTTCCTCGCCTATCGCGGTTTTGATGCCGATACCGTTCAGACGGCATTGAAACATGCCTGGGATGACGGCTGGGAGGAAGACTGCTGAACTGAATCCTTGAATCTTTTTGCATGACGGCGTAACCTTACCTCCATTTCCAACTTTTCCGATTGAGAATAAAATGTCCGAACAATCCGAGAAAAATCACAACCCGCTTCTTGAAGATGAACGCAAAAACCCGGTTTACCGTATGGGTCAGGCAGTTGCCGGATTCATGCTCGTCGTTTGGGCCGCCGTATTGGCACTTGTGTTTTTCCTAGTCTTCCGTTTTTGGCTTTCCTAAACAAAATGCCGTCTGAAACCTTCAGACGGCATCGGCAGCCCATTTCGGCAGGCTATCCCATCATAGCTTTTTTTAGCTTGAATTCCACTTTCCCATTCCCTAAAATTTTTCCGCACCCATTTCAAAATACCCTTTCTTAAAACAGGTACACTATGACACAACAACGCCAACTGCCTTCCCACGAACTCATTATGTCCGAACTGATGATGCCGGACACCGCCAATTTCAGCGGCAACGTACATGGTGGCGAACTCTTGCGCCTGCTCGACCAGGTTGCCTATTCCTGTGCCAGCCGTTACAGCGGCAACTATTGCGTAACCCTTTCAGTAGACAAAGTCCTGTTTAAAGAACCCATCCATGTCGGTGACCTGGTTACTTTCTACGCCAGCGTAAACTACACGGGGCGTACCTCTATGGAAATTGGCATCCGTGTCGAAGCACAAAACATCCGTACGGGAGAAATCCGCCATACCAACAGCTGCTACTTCACCATGGTTGCAGTCAAAGACGGCAAACCCGTTCCCGTACCGCCACTGGAAATCCTGACCGACCGTCAACGCTGCCGCTACGAAAAAGCCAAAAAACGTAAAAACATCAGCCTGCAAGCCTCTGAAGACATGTCCTGCGGCTGCTGACGGCGGCATCCGAAACAGGCATATAGGCCGGTTATCGCCGTCAACCCAAACTATCCTTAAATAAAATGCCGTCTGAAAAGCTTTCAGACGGCATTTTTAGCCTGATTTCAAACAGAAAGTCAGAACGGGATATAGCTGTTCGGGTTAACCGGCTTACCGTTTTGCCGAACCTCGAAATGAAGCTGTGTTCTTGAAGCATCGGTATTGCCCATCAAGGCAACCTGCTGCCCGCGTTTAACCTGCTGACCCTCTCCGACCAGCAACTTTTGATTGTGTCCGTATGCGGTCAGGAAAGAAGAATTATGCTGAACGATAACCAGGTTTCCATACCCCCTCAAACCGGAACCTGCATAAACTACTTTGCCGTCTGCCGCCGCCAAAACAGGCTGTCCCGCATTTCCTGCAATATCAACACCCTTGTTGCTGCCTCCGAAATCGGCAATCACTTTGCCTTGCGTCGGACGCTGCCAAACAATGCCGCCGACCAAACGCGTACCGGATGACGAAGAGGCAGAAGCCTGTGAAACAGCTGGCGCAGGAGCAGAAACTGCTTTATTTTCTACAACAGGAGCAGTAGGTTGCGTCGCTGTTTGTACGACAGGTTGCGCAGCAGGCTTCACTGTCGGCTGTGCAGCGACTTGTGCGGCAGGCCTACTTTCTGCGACGGCGGTTTTCGGTGCGGTATATCCTGCCGGTTTGACCTTTACGACCTGACCGATGCTAAGCGTATTATCCGCCATCCCGTTCCATGCGCGGAAATCTTCTTGGGAAACATGATAGCGTTTGGAAATATTGTATACCGTATCACCGCGCACGACCGTGTGCGTCGCCGCATTGATGTCGACAGGTGCATAAGAAGGAATATATGCACCCGAAACCGCCGGAGAAGGCGGCACATAAGCAGGAGGCGTATAAACCGGCGTACTTTGCACCGGCGGCACATAAGGTGCATCGTTGGCAGGAGCAGGACTGTACGGCGTTGCGCCATAAGGGTTGTTGTAGACCGCCGCAGACTGTACAGCCTGCATTCCTGAATTTCCTGCAATGACGGGGGCAGGCTGTTGGGTGGCACAACCGCCCAACAGTGCGGCAACGGAGGCACAAGCTGCCAAAAGTGTCGTTTGTTTCAACATAAGATAACCTTCATGTTCCGATATATAGCCTGAATGCACTATATCATAATAAAAATGCGCGTTCTTCTCAAGCGCAAAGCCCATCCGCCTTTGAAGAAAGGCTTAGTCCACATGCCAAAAAGCCGCCGTATCCGCCATCTCCGAATAAGCGGTCAGGTCAATTTGCAGCGGCGTTATGCTGATAAAGCCTGCCGCGCATTCTCCGAAATCCGTTCCCTCTTCATTATCGGAAATCCTGCCGACCGGACCTATCCAGTAAATCTGCTCACCACGCGGATTTCGCGACGGCACAATACTCTGCTCGTGATGCCGCCTGCCCAAACGGGTAATCTTAATTCCCCTGATTTCATCCGGGGCGACGGCAGGAATATTGATATTCCATAAAACCGGTGAGGAAGGCGGATTCTTGAAAAAATGCGCCAACACCGCCCACACAGCCTTCTCTGCGGTTTCCCAATAGCGTCCCGAACTGTCATTCAAGGAAAAAGCCAATGCGGGAATACCCATCAGATAGGCTTCGGTTGCCGCAGCCACCGTTCCCGAATAAAGCGTGTCATCCCCCATATTTGCGCCACGGTTGATGCCTGAAAACACGACATCCTGCTTGAAGTCAGACAAGGCGGACTGACCGACATGGATACAGTCGGTCGGCGTACCGTTGACATAGTAAAAGCCGTTTTGCGCCTGCTTCACCTCCAAAGGCCGATCCAACGTCAGCGAATTGCTGACACCGCTTCTGTCGCGCTCCGGCGCAACCACCCTGACATTGGCGAATTCTGCCGTTACACGCGCCAAAATGGCAATGCCTTCAGAAAGATAGCCGTCGTCATTGGAAATCAAAACATTCATTTCTTATCCTGAATCATTCTTCGGAGAGTTTGGTAATCCTGACCCGTTCGATGCGCTGTCCTTCCTTCTCGACCACTTCAAACCGCCAACCGTGAAAATCGGCAAAATCTCCGACATCGGGAATATTTTGCAGCTCTTCCATAATCAACCCTGCAACCGTATGGAAATCGGCATCTTCCTCCTGCTGCGGCAAATTAAGTTGAGGGGCAAGTTCGACATATTCTAACGAACCTTCCACCGTCAGGCTTTCGTCGGGATTTTCTTGAACGGACGGCTCTTCTTCCCGTTCGAATTCTTCAGGGAAATCGCCGGCAATGGTTTCAAGCAGGTCTTTCATGGTTGCCATACCCAATACCGCACCAAACTCGTCTACGATGAGGGCGTAATCCGCACTGCTTTGCCTAAAGAGCTCGATTGCCCCCAGCGCAGTGGTACTGTCTGGCAATACGAGCGGTTGGCGCAATGCCGTCTGAATGTTAAGTTCCCCTGTTTCGAGCAGTTGGGCAAGCAGGTCTTTTTTATTGACATAACCCAACGGCTCGTCAACACCCGCCTTACCGACAACAAGCAGGCGACTGTAAGGCGTATTTTGCAGTTGGGCATACTGTTCTTCCCGGCTTTGGGAAATATCCAGACGCTCGATGTCGCGCCGAGGAATCATGATGCCCGGAATCGGACGCTCGGCAAGCGTTAAAACACTGCGTATCATCGATTTTTCGTTTTCTTCAAAATGGGCGTCGTCTTCGGCTTCATTACCCGCCTTGGCCAGCACGCTCTCGCGTATACCCATCATACCCAAGACATTTTCAGCAGTCCGTTTGCGCCAAGAGCTGCTGATATAGTCGTTCTTACGGCTGTTCCTCTGTGAAATCTGGTTAAACAGTTCTATCAGGATGGAAAAACCGATAGCGGCATAAAGATAACCTTTAGGGATATGAAAATGGAACGCTTCTGCAATGAGACTGAAACCGATCATCAACAAAAAACCAAGGCAAAGCATCACGACCGTAGGGTGTCTGTCGACAAATTCGGTCAAGAGTTTGCTGGCGGAAATCATTACAGCCATCGCAACAACCACCGCACCCATCGCCACGACGATATGGTCAACCATCGCCACCGCAGTAATGACCGAATCAATGGAAAATACGGCATCCAGTATCAGGATTTGTACGACCACGCCCCAAAACGGCGCATGTTTTTTCTGGCTGTCGGCAACGGTGAAACGGTTATGCCCTTCAAGGCGTTCATGCAATTCGGTTGTGGCTTTGTACAGCAGAAAAATGCCGCCGGCAAACATAATCATGTCCTTGCCGGAAACAGAAAGGCTGCCGACTTGAAACAGAGGCCGGGTTAGCGTGATGATATGTGCCATAAAGGCAAGCATGATGATGCGGATAACGACTGCCAACCCCAGGCCGGTAATCCGTGCACGATCCCGCTTTGCGGGTTTGACCTTATTTGCCAAAATCGCCACAAATACCAGATTGTCTATCCCAAGGACAACTTCCAAGACCAAAAGTGTGGCAAAACCTATCCAAGTATGCGGTTCTGCCAACCAACTGAAATCCATGATTTTTGTATTCCTTAATGTTCCAACGCAGAAAGGCAGCCTGAAACGTTCAAGCTGCCTGAACAAACTGCATACGCAAAAAACAGCAGACGGAACAGCCGCCCTGCCCGCAGTATTTCATATATACGCATACCTTCCGTAAAAACGGGACACACAGTTTAACATCTCATATATGCAACGGCAAAGCAAGCCATGCCGTCTGAATCGGATTCAGACGGCATGGGAAGCTACTTGGAAATAAAACCGTCTATCGGCGCATAACCTTGAGCATTTCCCTGCTTGTCCATCACCACAATCCAATCTTTCTGCCTGCTACTGGTAAAAGGCAGGTAATACCAGTCTTTATCTTCAGAAATACCTGCCTGTTTCAAGATATGGGCGACCGTGGTCTTTCTTGCATAAGCCAGTTTTTTCAGAGGTTTCATCGCCTTACGTATCCTCTCCGCCTCTTGGTCGGAATAAGGCAGCCACTGATCCGGACGCATGCTCGGCTCTATGCCCTGCAACGACAACTCCAATGATTTGTTTTGCTCATCCGCATCGGCAGGTTCTTTCAGCGCAACCCGTCGGATACCGGACAACGACAGGCTCCGTAGCCCTTCCGGCGCATTGTGCAAATCCTCAACCACCACTTCGGCGGCGGTAACAATATTAATCCTGTCTTTTTCAAAAGCCTCTATCACAGGACGTGCCAAAGAAACACTGTGCAAACCGTACACCAATGCTGCAAACTGAATCATACCGATCA
Source organism: Neisseria cinerea (assembly GCF_900475315.1). Taxonomy (NCBI): domain Bacteria; kingdom Pseudomonadati; phylum Pseudomonadota; class Betaproteobacteria; order Neisseriales; family Neisseriaceae; genus Neisseria; species Neisseria cinerea. The sequence continues at coordinate 960,335 of NZ_LS483369.1, forward strand.
AAGAGAAATCAACCACACGCTCTTTGATTTTCTTTTTCGGACTGGCCAATATCAGCGTCAACAGGGGTCCGCATACAATATCGACAGCCACCACCAGCTTATAAAGCGACAGCCCTCCCGTCAGCTCGGCATAAGGATAAGGATACCAAACCTTAAAAACCAGCAATGCTGCCAGCCCTGCAACCGATAGGCTGATTAAGAGGTGCCAGCCCGCACTTTTCAAGGCAAAACGCCATCTCGAGACTGTTTTTCCGTTTTCCATCATATCTTAATTCAAATCAAAAATAACCGTAAAAACAGGGCGCATTGTACAACAGATAAAGACTCCTTAAAATGCGGCACCGTCTGAAAACCTGCCGTTCAGACGGCATCCGTCACCCGACATCAATACACAAATATTTCAATTCTAGATATTCGTCCGCACCGTATTTGCTGCCTTCACGTCCCAAACCGCTACGTTTCACGCCGCCAAACGGTGCTACTTCATTACTGATTAAGCCCGTATTGATGCCGACCATGCCGTATTCCAAGGCTTCGCCGACGCGCCATTGGCGGGCGGTATTGGAGGTGAAGAGGTAGGCCGCCAAACCGTATTCCGTATCGTTGGCGGCTGCGATGACTTCGGCTTCGGTTTCAAAACGGAACACTGGACACAAAGGCCCGAAGGTTTCCTCGTGAGCTACCGCCATTTGCGCCGTAACGCCGCTTAAAACAGTCGGCTCAAAAAACGTTCCGCCCAATGCGCTGCGTTTGCCGCCGGTCAGGCAACTTGCGCCTTTAGCCAATGCGTCGGCAATATGTTGCTCAACTTTTTCTACCGCTTTTTCCTCAATCAATGGCCCTTGGTTGACGCCTTCATCCAAGCCGTTGCCCAATTTGAGCGCCGCCACTTTTTCACTTAATTTGCGGCAAAATTCGTCGTAAATGCCGGATTGAGCGTAAACGCGGTTGGTGCAGACGCAGGTCTGACCGCTGTTACGGAACTTGCTGGCGAGCGCACCCTCGACGGCTTTGTCTAAATCGGCATCGTCAAACACGATAAACGGCGCATTGCCGCCCAGTTCTAAGCTAAGTTTTTTAATATCTGCCGCGCTATCGGCAAAAATTTTCGCACCTACTTCGGTTGAGCCGGTAAAGCTGATTTTGCGCACAGTCGGATTCGTGGCAAATTCATGGCTGATTTCCGAAGCACTACCGCTGACAACAGGCAACAAATCCTGCGGCACACCCGCTTCATAAGCCAGCACGGCCAACGCATACGCACTCAAAGGCGTGAGCGATGCAGGTTTGACTATCATCGCGCAGCCCACCGCCAAAGCAGGCGCAGCCTTACGTGCAATCATCGCAGATGGGAAGTTCCACGGTGTAATTGCGGCAGTAACACCGATAGGCTGTTTCAACACAACCAGTTTTTGCGATGCTTTCACACTCGTCAGCACATCGCCGTCAATCCGCCGCGCCTCTTCGGCAAACCAACGCACAAACGAAGCCGCATAATCAATCTCACCGCGCGACTCGGTCAGGCTTTTGCCCTGCTCCATCGTCATGAGACGCGCCAGTGCTTCTTTGTTTTCCTTTATCAAAAAATACCAACGCCACAACACATCGGCGCGTTCTAACGCAGTTTTTGCCGCCCATAATTTTTGCGCTGCCGCCGCCTTTTGAATCAACAACTTGAGGCCGTTTGAACGGGTTGTGCGGACAAACGCCAAAGTCTCGCCCGTTGCCGGATTATCGACTTTGATGCCGTCTGAAACCGGGGAAAGGGAAATATCGGGATGCGCAATCAGATATGAAAAATCATACATTTCGTTTCCTTATATACAGGGTTGCCGACTTTGGATATCCGTTTGATGAAGCAATATACCTTTTGCAGAAATCATCATTTTCATCCCCGAAAACTGCAAACCCTTCCATGCTGTCTGAAATATCCGCCCCAGACGGCATAAAATAGAAAACCGTCCGACACAATCGGACGGCAACCCGAACCATTTGTTCCGTTTAACGGATACGGCAGGAGGTTTCAACAACATTGCCGTACGCATCTGCAAAGCCGAAGAAGGCTTCGCCACCTTTCTGATGCCACTCGGCCCCATGTCCGAACAGACCGTTTTCTGAAGTATAACGTTCACCTGATGCAGCAACGGCGGAAGACAAAACAGCACGTTTGTCATCCAAACGTAATTCAACCTTTCCGCTGCCTAGCTGACGGACATGTACGGACAAACCGTTCTCACATGAGAATACCCCATCCGAAACCTGAGTAACCGTATGTTGAACAGGCTGCATAGAATCGTATCTGCCATGATGATGAATTTCAGGTGCGGCACAAGCAGCAAGAAGTAAAACCGATACGGCCGGTGTAAAGAATTTGATATTCATGAAAACTCCTCAATAAGAAACAAAATATAAATTAACCGCCCTGATTCCTTACCGACGGCTGTACCATACTATAAACAGATCCCCTTCTGCACAAGCCGGATAACTCGAATTTACCCAAAGTCCATGAATATACAGATTATATAATCCATCTTTAACATTCTGATATTACCATTCTGTCTGCCTATGCCTTCCGAATATGCAATCTCCCTCCCGTCACTCCGGCAGAAATGTAAAATTCCCTCAAATAGCAGGTAAAAACTATTATCACAGTGTCAACTTGCGTTAAAATTACCCACGCTGTTCAGTGGTTTTGCACATATCTTCCCGTTCCGTTTTTACGCGAAGGTAAGAATAGGTGCTCTGCTAAACCCACTGTCTCGGCCACTTTATCAATCAGTCAAACTCCGGTTTGTGTCGGCATCGGATTACGGGTAGCCAACCGTTACCTGTCCGCTCCGACATATCCCGACAGTATGAGATAAGGATTAATTCCATGAAATCACTCAAAACGTTCCTCATTTGGGGTATTGTGGTTTTGGTCGGCGTAGCGTCCTTTACCACTTTAGCCCTCAGTCGGGGCGAGCAGGTCAGCGCGGTATGGATGGTCACCGCCGCCGTATCGGTGTACTGCATCGCTTACCGTTTTTACAGTCTCTACATCGCCAAATATGTGATGCAGCTTGATCCGAACCGCCTCACGCCCGCCGAGCGGCACAATGACGGTTTGGACTATGTGCCGACACACAAAGGCGTATTGTTCGGACACCACTTTGCCGCGATTGCGGGCGCAGGTCCCTTGGTCGGCCCCGTACTGGCTGCGCAAATGGGTTATCTGCCGGGTACGCTGTGGATTATCTTCGGCGTAGTGTTCGCCGGTGCGGTACAAGACATGATGGTTTTATTCGTCTCCATGCGCCGCGACGGTAAGTCTTTGGGTGATATCGTCAAACAAGAACTCGGCACCGTGCCGGGTGTGATTGCGTCCATCGGTATTTTGATGATTATGGTCATCATCATGGCGGTGTTGGCGCTGATTGTGGTGAAAGCACTGGTTCACAGCCCTTGGGGTACGTTTACCATTGCAGCAACTATGCCGATTGCGCTGTTTATGGGTATTTACACCCGCTATATCCGTCCGGGCAAAATCGGTGAGATTTCCATCGTCGGCTTTATCCTGCTGATGCTGGCCGTAATTTACGGCGACAATGTGGCGCAAAGCTCCATCGGTCACTGGTTTGACCTTGACGGCATCCAGCTCACCTGGGCGATTATGATTTACGGTTTCGTGGCTTCCGTATTGCCGGTATGGCTCTTGCTGACTCCGCGCGACTATCTCTCTACCTTCCTGAAAATCGGTACGATTGTCGCACTTGCCATCGGTATCCTCATCGTAGGTCCTGCGCTGCAAATGCCTGCCATGACTCACTTTATCGACGGTTCCGGCCCTGTATTCTCAGGCGCATTGTTCCCATTCCTCTTCATCACCATCGCCTGTGGTGCGGTTTCAGGCTTCCACGCGCTGATTTCTTCCGGTACTACGCCGAAAATGCTGGAAAACGAAACCCACGTCCGTATGATCGGTTACGGCGGTATGTTGATGGAAAGTTTTGTAGCCATTATGGCGCTTGCCGCCGCCGCATCGCTTGATCCCGGCGTGTACTTCGCTATGAACAGCCCAGCCGCCCTGATCGGTACAGATGCCAATACCGCCGCCGAAGTGATTACCACCAAGCTGCAATTCCCTGTCGATGCCGCAACCCTGTTGCACACCGCTAAAGAAGTCGGCGAAAACACTATCCTTTCCCGTGCAGGCGGTGCACCTACCCTCGCAGTCGGTATGGCACACATTATGAGCCGTCTGATTCCGGGCGAAGCCATGATGGCATTCTGGTATCACTTCGCCCTGTTGTTTGAGGCCTTGTTCATCCTGACTGCCGTCGATGCCGGCACGCGCGTCGCACGCTTCATGATTCAAGACTTGGGCAGTATCTTCTACAAACCTTTCGGCAACACCGACTCCATCCCTGCCAACCTGATTGCGACCTTCTTCGCCGTGGCATTGTGGGGCTACTTCCTCTACACCGGCGTGACCGATCCGTTGGGCGGCATCAACTCGCTCTGGCCTTTGTTCGGCATCGCCAACCAAATGCTGGCAGGCGTAGCCTTGATTATGTGTGCCGTTGTGTTGATTAAGATGAAACGTGACCGTTATGTCTGGGTGGCACTCGTTCCTGCCGTCGGCGTACTGTTTGTAACCTGCTACGCCGGTCTGCAAAAACTGTTCCACAACGACCCGCGCGTCAGCTTCCTCGCCCATGCCGGCAAATACAGCGACGCATTGGCTAAAAACGAAGTCCTTGCACCCGCTAAAGACATCGGCGAAATGTCGCAAATCATCTTCAACGACCAAATTAATGCCGGTCTGACCGCATTGTTCCTCTTAGTCGTCGTCATCGTTGCCATCTACGGCGTACGTACCGCCATGAAAGCACGCAAAGTCGGCTGGCCAACCGCCAAAGAAATCCCGGCAGTGTACCGTGACGGCAAACAACCGGAGGCACAAGGTGAAGCGTAAACTCGCTGCTTGGTGGGAAACCGCCAAACTGACCGCCAACCTCATGGCAGGCGTGCCCGATTATGAAAACTACGTTGCGCAACAACGCAAACATAATCCCAACGCCCCCGTCATGACCGAGCTGCAATTTCAAGACTACTGCCGCAAACGCCGCTGCGGTGCAAACGGCGGACGCTGCTGTTAAACCTGCTTGAAAACAAATGCCGTCTGAAACCAATTTCAGACGGCATTTTATCTTGAAGTTCCACACCAAAAGGCAAACGGCTACAATATCCGGCATCAAGCCCCTATAGACCAACCATGAAAAACCTCATCATCTTTAATAAACCCTATGGCGTTATCTGCCAATTTTCACCACACGAAAAACACAAAAGCCTGAAAGACTTTATCGATCTTCCCGGTTTCTACCCTGCAGGCAGGCTGGATACCGATAGCGAAGGGCTGCTACTGCTGACCGACGACGGCTGGCTTCAGGCAAAAATTACCGACCCCAAATTCAAACACCCCAAAACCTACTGGGCTCAACTGGAGGGCGTACCCGACGAAACCCGGTTGGAAAGGTTAAGAAAAGGAATAGACTTAGGCGATTTCGTTACCCGTCCGGCAACCGTCCGCATCTTGAAACACGAAGAAACAGATCCGTTATGGGAGCGTATCCCTCCGATACGCGTCCGCAAAACCGTCCCCGATTTTTGGATAGAAATCACCATCTCTGAGGGAAAAAACCGCCAAGTCAGACGCATGACTGCCAAAGCAGGATACCCCTGCCTGCGCTTGATCAGAGTAGCCAGCGGCAGACTGAAACTATTTGATTTGGATTTAAAACCTGGGGAATGGATATACGCTCCGTTCAAGCCATAAAGCCGCATTGCCCTGCCATTATCCTTTTAAACCCGCTTCTGCTGCTTCTGTACAGTTTGACCGCATCGGCATTTTACAACAGCCGGCAAACCTTATTTTGCATCGGATTACCATTTAGAAAACTCGGATCTGCATTTGAAAACAAACAAAACTCATCATTTTAAATACAAATAGCATCAATATTTATCTTTATTCCAACTTTTCTTCATCATTCTGATGTTTATTTATATTGAAAAGTGATATCATGGCAAATTTATTTGATTACATTTGAGGAAAATATGAGATCTTCTTTCCGGTTGAAGCCGATTTGTTTTTATCTTATGAGTGTTATGTTATATCATCATAGTTATGCAGAAGATGCAGGGCGCGCGGGCAGCGAGGCGCAGATACAGGTTTTGGAAGATGTGCACGTCAAGGCAAAGCGCGTACCGAAAGACAAAAAGGTATTCACCGATGCACGTGCCGTATCGACCCGTCAGGATATATTCAAATCCAGCGAAAACCTCGATGCCATCGTCCGCAGCATACCCGGTGCGTTTACACAGCAAGATAAAAGCTCGGGCATTGTGTCTCTGAATATTCGCGGCGACAGCGGGTTCGGACGGGTCAATACGATGGTGGACGGTATCACGCAGACCTTTTATTCGACTTCGACCGATGCAGGTAGGGCTGGCGGTTCTTCGCAATTCGGCGCATCTGTTGATACCAATTTTATTGCCGGCATGGATGTCGTCAAAGGCAGCTTCAGCGGCTCGGCAGGCATCAACAGCCTTGCCGGTTCGGCGAACCTGCGGACTTTAAGCGTGGATGACGTCGTACAGGGCGACAATACCTACGGACTGGTGCTAAAAGGTCTGACCGGAACCAACTCAAACAAAGGCAATGCAATGGCAACGATAGGTGCGCGCAAATGGCTGGAAAGCGGAGCATCTGTCGGCTTGATTTACGGACACAGCAGGCATAGCGTGGCTCAAAATTACCGGGTGGGCGGCGGTGGGCAGCACATCGGAAATTTTGGTGAAGAATATCTGGAACGGCGCAAACAGCAATATTTTGTACAAGAGGGTGGTTTGAAATTCAATTCCGACAGCGGAAAATGGGAGCGGGATTTACAAAGGCAATACTGGGGAACCAAGTGGTATAAAAAATACGAAGACCCTCAAGAACTGCAAAAATACATCGAAGACCATGATAAAAGCTGGCGGGAAGACCTGGCGCCGCAATACGACATCACCCCCATCGATCCGTCAAGCCTGACACAGCAGTCGGCAGGCAATCTGTTTAAATTGGAATACGACGGGCTGTCCAACAAATGGACTGCTCAATTTCGCGATTTAAACACCAAAATCGGCAGCCGGAAAATCATCAACCGCAATTATCAGTTCAATTACGGTTTATCTTTAAACCCATATGCCAACCTCAATCTGACCGCCGCGTATAATTCGGGCAGACAGAGATATCCGAAAGGGTCGAAGTTTACAGGCTGGGGACTTTTAAAGGATTTTGAAACCAACAACAATGCAAAAATCCTTGACCTCAATAATACTTCCTCCTTCCAACTGCCCCGTGAAACCGAGTTGAAAACCACTTTGGGTTTCAATTATTTCAACAACAAATACAGCAAAAACCGCTTCCCTGAAGAATTAGGCCTATTTTTCGACGGCCCCGACCAGGACAGCGGCCTTTATTCCTATTTGGGGCGGTTTAAGGGCGATAAAGGACTGTTGCCTCAAAAATCAACTATTGTCCAACCGGCCGGCAGCCAATATTTCAACACTTTCTACTTTGATGCCGCGCTCAAAAAAGACATTTACCGCTTAAACTACAGCACCAATACAATCAACTACCGTTTCGGCGGCGAATATACAGGCTATTACGGCTCGGAAGACGAATTTAAGCAGACATTCGGAGAAAACTCGCCGATATACAGGGAACATTGCAATCCGAGCTGCGAGCTTTATGAACCCGTATTGAAAAAATACGGCAAAAAGCGCGCCAACAACCATTCGGTCAGCATTAGTGCAGACTTCGGCGATTATTTCATGCCATTTGCCGGCTATTCGCGCACACACCGTATGCCCAACATCCAAGAAATGTATTTTTCCCAAATCAGCGACTCCGGCGTTAACACCGACCTAAAACCAGAGCGCGCAAACACTTGGCAATTTGGCTTTAATACCTATAAAAAAGGATTTTTAAAACAAGATGATATATTAGGATTAAAACTGGTCGGCTACCGCAGTCGCATTGACAACTACATCCACAACGTTTACGGGAAATGGTGGGACTTGAATGGTGATATCCCGAGCTGGGTTGACAGCACGAGACTTGCCTACACCATCCAACACCGCAATTTCAAAGACAAAGTACACAAACACGGTTTTGAGTTGGAGCTGAATTACGATTATGGACGTTTTTTTACCAACCTTTCTTACGCCTATCAAAAAAGCACGCAACCGACCAACTTCAGTGATGCGAGCGAGTCACCCAACAATGCCTCCAAAGAAGACCAACTCAAACAAGGTTATGGGTTGAGCAGAGTTTCCGCTCTGCCGCGAGATTATGGACGTTTGGAAGTCGGTACGCGCTGGTTGGGCAACAAACTGACTTTAGGCGGTGCAATGCGCTATTTCGGCAAGAGCATCCGCGCTACAGCAGAAGAACGCTATATCGACGGCACCAACGGGGGAAATACCAGCAATGTTCGACAACTAGGCAAACGCACCATCAAGCAGACTGAAACCCTTGCCCGGCAGCCTTTGATTTTTGATTTTTACGCCGCTTACGAACCAAAGAAAAACCTTATTTTCCGCGCCGAAGTCAAAAATCTGTTCGACAGGCGTTATATTGACCCGCTCGATGCGGGCAATGATGCGGCAACGCAGCGTTATTACAGCTCGTTCGACCCGAAAGACAAGGACGAAGACGTAACGTGTAATGATGATAAAACGTTGTGCAACGGCAAATATGGTGGCACAAGCCAAAGCGTATTGACCAATTTTGCACGCGGACGCACCTTTTTGATAACGATGAGCTACAAGTTTTAAAAGCGGAAAGGGTTTTATCCGTCCGGCGAATCAAAATATGCCGTCTGAACGTTCAGACGGCATACAAAACGGCACAGCCCGATAAAGGCTGTGCCGTTGCTAATTAGACACCGACTCAGGCAATCAGCCCAAATCAAAGGCTTTATGCAATACCCTGGTTGCCAGTTCCATATATTTTTCATCAATCAATACGGAAACTTTGATTTCAGAAGTTGAAATCATTTGGATGTTGATGCCTTCTTCTGCAAGGGTACGGAAGATTTTGGCGGCTACGCCGACATGCGAACGCATACCCAAACCGACTGCGGAAACTTTGCACACGGTGTCGTCTCCGTCGATAGAGGCCGCGCCGATACTGTCTTGACGTTCCGACAGGATTTCCAAAGTCTGTTTGTAATCGCCGCGCGGTACGGTGAAAGAAAAATCGGTTGTGCCTTCGCTGCCGACATTTTGGATAATCATATCGACTTCGATGTTGGCATCGGCGACCGCGCCCAAAATCTGATAGGCGACGCCGGGCTTGTCGGGCACACCGCGCACGTTGATGCGGGCTTGGTTTTTATCGAATGCGATACCGGTTACGGCAGCTCTTTCCATGTTGTCGTCCTCTTCAAAGGTAATTAAGGTGCCGTTGCCGCCGTCTTGCAGGCTGCTCAGTACGCGCAGGCGCACTTTGTATTTTCCGGCGAATTCTACTGAACGGATTTGCAAAACTTTCGAACCGAGGCTGGCCAGTTCGATCATTTCTTCAAATGTAACCGTATCCATGCGGCACGCTTCGGGTACGACGCGGGGGTCGGTGGTGTAAACGCCGTCTACATCGGTATAGATTTGGCATTCGTCCGCTTTGAGGGCTGCGGCGAGCGCAACGGCGGAAGTGTCGGAACCACCGCGTCCGAGCGTGGAAATATTGCCTTCACTGCTGATGCCTTGGAAGCCGGCAACGATGACGACTTTGCCATCGGCGAGGTCGGCGCGCATTTTTTCGTCATCAATGCTTTCGATGCGGGCTTTAGTGTGGGCGGTATCGGTTTTAAGGGCGACCTGCCAGCCTGTGTAGCTTTTGGCATCCACACCGATATCCTTCAATGCCATTGCCAAAAGGCCGATGGTTACTTGTTCGCCGGTAGCTAAGACGACGTCCAGCTCGCGCGGATCGGGATGCTCCTGCATTTCGTGCGCCAACGCAACCAGACGGTTGGTTTCGCCGCTCATGGCGGATACGACGACGACGATATCGTGTCCTTCGGCGCGGGCTTTAGCGACACGTTTGGCTACGTTTTTAATGCGTTCGGGCGAGCCTACGGATGTGCCGCCGTATTTATGTACGATTAACGCCATGTTTCGTGCTTTCTTGTGTAGGGTTGGTCGGGCAGCATGGTTTGCTGGAAAAGGGCTTATTATTACTATTTTTTATACAGAGTTCAAGAACAGGCAAAGATTTCTCCGACCCTTTCCGAAACCTACCCTGCAAATGCCTGTTGTTTCACATTGCCGACAAAATGCCGTCTGAACGGTTTTCAGACGGCATACGGACAATAATTAAGCAACGGACAATGCATTTTGCTGATATCGCACCAGCTCTCTTATGCCTTGTTCGGCCAGTCCGATCAGTTTGCCCAATTCTTCCAAACTGAATGGCGCGCCTTCTGCCGTCCCCTGTATTTCGATGATTTTCCCCGATGCGGTCATAACGATATTCACATCACTGTCGCAACCGGAATCTTCAGGATAATCCAAATCTAAAAGCGGCACTCCGCCGACTATGCCGGCGGATATGGCGGCAACGGCTTCGCGGATGGGGTTTTCACTCAAAATGCCGTCTGAAATCAGCTTTCCGACGGCAATGTGCAGTGCCACAAATGCGCCGGTAATGGATGCCGTACGCGTACCGCCGTCTGCCTGAATCACGTCGCAGTCAATCAGGATTTGGCGTTCGCCGAGTTTTTCCATATCCACGACCGCGCGCAGCGACCGTCCGATAAGGCGCTGGATTTCCTGAGTACGCCCGGACTGTTTGCCCGCCGAAGCTTCGCGGCGCATCCGGGAAGCGGTGGATGCAGGCAGCATCCCGTATTCTGCCGTTACCCAGCCTTGGTTTTTACCGCGCAAAAACGGTGGGACATTTTCATCTACGGAAGCAGTACAGATAACTTTGGTATTACCGCATTCAATAAGACACGAACCGTCCGTATGCGGCAGGAAATGAGGGGTGATTTTGATATCGCGCAGGCTGTCGGCGGCGCGTGAGGTGCGGATGTAATCAGGCATACTGCCCTCCCGTTAAAAACAGATAAATTAAAAAGCCTTAAATATGAAAAATCACATTTAAGGCCTTCAAACTGAAAATTTCTACGCCTCTTCGGCTTTGCTGCGGATAATCAAAAGCGGCAGGTGGCTTTGGCGCATTACCGTTTCGGCAAAACTGCCCATCAAAAGGTGCATCAGCCCGGTACGTCCGTGCGTACCCAACACCAGCAGGTCGGCACCGTTTTCATCGGCATAATCGACCAAATCCTGTGCCATTTCGCGCGCGCCTTTATTCGCCACCAAGAGATGTTTGACCGTATTTCCAACCCCCAGTTCGCGGGCACTCCGCTCGGCATTATCCAAAACCTCGTTACCTTGTGCAATGGCGGCTGCCTCGTAACTCTCGTGTTGCAGAAATTCAGGGGCAAGCGCCATATATTCGGCAGGATTGGCAACGTGCACCAAAGTCAGGCGCGCGCTGTTGACCCCTGCAAGTTCGGCGGCATGTTTCAGGGCATTGATGGAAGTTTCACTGCCGTCAACGGCAACGACCAGATGTTTGTACATATCGTATTCTCCTTTTGCACCGTCTCACGGTGCCGTCTCTTCAGGTTTGCGCAAAGGCAGTCTGCGCCGTTTCATTATAGACCCGCCGTCAGGTTTTATACAACAGCGCACCCGCTTTCCAGTATAATGTGCGGCTCGGACGGACAGTTCTGCCGTCTTCTGTTTATTTATTTCCGACTTCCCCTGGATTTGACCATGTCCGATACCGATTTGACTTCTTCGCGACGCTTCGGAGGCATTGCACGGCTCTACGGAGATGGAGCTCTCTCACACTTTGCCCGCGCTCACGTTTGCGTGGTCGGCGTAGGCGGAGTCGGCTCTTGGGCCGTCGAAGCTTTGGCAAGGACGGGCATCGGACATTTAACCCTGATTGATTTGGACAATGTCGCCGAATCCAATGTCAACCGCCAGCTGCACGCCCTGACCGACGACTTCGGCAAGGCGAAAGTTACCGCCTTGCGCGAACGCGTCGCCCAAATCAACCCAGAATGCCAAGTATTTGAAATTGAGGATTTTGTCAGCGAAGACAATATCGAAACCCTGTTTGACAAGGGTTTTGATTTCGTCATCGACGCGATCGACCAAGTCCGCGTCAAAGCGGCAATGGCTGCTTATTTTGTGAAAAACCGGCAGCCTTTTATCATCAGCGGCGGCGCAGGCGGACAGAAAAATCCCGCCCTGATTCAAACCGCCGACTTAAGCCGCACCACCCATGACCCTTTGCTTGCCAACCTGCGCTATACCTTACGGAAACGCTACGGATTCAGCCGCGATACGAAAGCAAAAATGCGCGTGCCTTGCGTGTATTCGACCGAAAATATCGTGCCGCCGCAGTCTGGGGAGGCTTGTTCGGCAGATGCCGCACCGCAGGGGTTGTCATGCGCGGGCTACGGTGCAAGCATGCTCGTTACCGCTTCGTTCGGGCTATATTGCACACAGGCGGCGGTGGAACACATCGCAGGCAAAAAATAAAATGCCGTCTGAACATCTGCCCGACCACATTACGCGTGAATGCCGGCGGATTGTTTTCTTTTGTTAACTTATATTAAAATGCATTATTCGATTCACGCCATGCCGCCCATCCCTGCCCCATCCGCACCATCCGAGCACACTGTCGCATGGGTATTCGGTCAACCCGTTACCGATTTGCCCCAGGATTTGTTTATTCCGCCCGATGCATTGAAAGTCGTATTGGGCAGCTTCCAAGGCCCTTTGGATCTACTGCTGTATCTGATCCGCAAACAGAATATCGATGTTCTCGATATTCCGATGGTGAAGATTACCGAACAGTATCTGCACTATATTGCCCAAATGGAAGCATATCAGTTTGATTTGGCGGCGGAATACCTGCTTATGGCGGCTATGCTGGTTGAAATCAAATCCCGCCTGCTGCTGCCGCGCCCCGAGGAAATCGAGGAAGGCGAGGCCGACCCGCGTGCCGAGCTGGTGCGCCGCCTGTTGGCTTATGAACAGATGAAGCTGGCGGCACAAGAGTTGGATGCACTCCCTCGTGCGGGCCGGGATTTCGCATGGACGTACCTGCCTCTGGAAATTGCCGTCGAAGCCAAGCTGCCCGAAGTCTATATTACCGACTTGACTCAAGCGTGGCTGAGTATTTTGTCTCGGGCAAAACATACGCGCAGCCACGAAGTGATCAAAGAAACCATCTCCGTGCGAGCGCAAATGACGGCAATCCTGCGCCGTTTGAACGGACACGGAATATGCAGGTTTCACGATCTGTTCAATCCCGAACAGGGTGTAGCTTACGTGGTCGTTAACTTCATCGCACTGTTGGAGCTTGCCAAAGAAGGATTGGTCGGAATCGTACAGGAAGACGGTTTCGGAGAAATCCGAATCAGCCTCAATCATGAAGGGGCGCATTCAGACGGCACGATCGGGACAGAAACACCGGATTGACCTATTTAAAAAGGAACATGATGACAAGCAAACAAAACCAAGCCTCATTATGGGCGGTCGGACTCATGCTGTTTGCCCTGTTTTTCGGCGCAGGCAACCTCATCTATCCAGCGTATCTCGGCCAACAGGCAGGAGAAAACTGGCTGATTTCTATGCCCGGCTTCCTATTGACCGGTGCTGGCTTGCCGCTATTGGGCGTAATCGCCATCGGCTACTCGGGTTCCCGTGATGTCGAAGCACTCGCCTCGCGTGTCGCGCCCTGGTACGGCATAGCGTTTGCCGCCTCCCTCTACCTTGCTATCGGCCCACTGTTCGCCATGCCTCGGACGGCGACGGTTTCCTTTGAAATCGCCGTTTTACCGTTGATCGGCAATCTTTCCCCGAATATGGCTCAGGCAGTATTCAGCCTGTTTTTTTTCGGGCTGACTTACTGGCTTTCGATGTCTCCGGGCAAATTGGTTGACCGCATCGGAAAAATCCTGACGCCCGCACTCCTGCTGACCATCGCCGTATTGGTCGGTTATGCCGCACTCAACCCCATCGGCGCACCGCTTGCCGCACAAGGTGATTTTGCCGTCCGCCCGATGATTAAAGGCATTTTGGAAGGCTACGGCACGATGGACGCCCTCGCCTCGCTCGTCTTTGCCATTATCGTTATCGACGCCGTCCGCGCCATGGGTGTCGACAACCGTTCGGACCTGCTGAAAACCACCGCCATATCAGGCCTGATGGCTGCAGGCTGCCTTGCTGCGGTTTACCTGCTGATAGGCTATATGGGGGCGACCAGTGTGGCGGGAATCGGTTTGCAGGAAAACGGTGCGCTGGTATTGTCGAAATCGGCACAATACTATTTCGGACTGGGCGGCAACCTGCTGCTGGGCGTTATCGTACTGCTTGCCTGCCTGACCACCGCTGTCGGCCTGGTTACCTCATGCGCCGAATATTTCAACCGCCTCTGTCCGGGCATTTCCTACAAAACCTTCGTCATCATCAATACGCTGGTTTCCATTGTCTTGGCAAACAAGGGTCTGTCAGCCATCCTGCAGATTTCCGTCCCCATACTCATGCTGCTTTATCCGCTGACCATCGTACTCATCCTGCTGGCACTGACCGACAGGCTGTTCGGCAGCAGCCGCATCGTCTATTTCTGCACCATGATGCCTGCACTGGCGGTCGGCCTGCTCGATGCATACAAAACCGCCTTCGGTTTCAGCGAAACGGCAGCAAAAGCCATCGACAAAGCCCTTCCCCTATACAGCATAGGACTGGGTTGGATTATTCCCTCTTTAACCTGCTTTGCCTTAGGCTGCCTGCTCAATGCGGCCGTAAGGAAAAAATCCTGAAACCATGCCGTCTGAAAGATCTTCAGACGGCATTTTCGGTACACAGGGCAAATGTGATGTGTTCTAATACGTCCTAAGCCGCCACCAAAAACCGGGAGAACCGCCGCATGACAGGCATCATACATTCACTTCTTGACACCGACCTCTACAAATTCACTATGCTGCAAGTAGTTCTGCACCAGTTTCCGCAGACACACAGCCTTTACGAATTCCGATGCCGCAATGCCTCAACTCCCTATCCGCTTGCCGATATCAAGGAAGACTTGGAAAAGGAACTTGACTCACTCTGCCAACTGCGCTTCACCCATGACGAACTCGGCTACCTCCGCAGCCTGCGTTTCATTAAAAGCGATTTCGTCGACTATCTCGAACTCTTCCAGCTCCAGCGCCGCTTTGTCGAAGTCGGCACCGATGCCGAAGGCCGTCTGAACATCCGTATCGAAGGCCCCATGATTCAAGCGATGTTCTTTGAAATCTTCATCCTTGCCATCGTCAATGAACTTTACTTCCGCCGCCTGGAAACCCCTGCAGTCATAGAAGAAGGCGAACGCCGGCTTCAAGCCAAAGCCGCGCGTCTGAAAGAAATAGCCGCCACACAGAATCCGGACGATCCGCCCTTCCTGATTTCCGACTTCGGCACACGCCGCCGCTACAACCTCCCATGGCAGGAACACGTCATACGCACCCTGCTTGAAGCCGCCCCCGGCATCGTACGCGGGACCAGCAACGTTTATCTCGCCAAAAAACTCGGCATTACCCCCATCGGCACCATGGCGCACGAGTTCCTGCAGGCATTCCAGGCCCTCGACGTACAATTGCGGAATTTCCAAAAAGCCGCGCTCGAAAGCTGGGTACACGAATACCGCGGCGACCTCGGTATCGCATTGACCGACGTGGTCGGCATGGATGCCTTCCTGCGCGATTTCGACCTTTATTTCGCCAAGCTCTTCGACGGTTTGCGGCATGATAGCGGAGACCCCTACGAATGGGGGGACAAAGCCTACACGCACTATAAAAAACTCAAAATCGACAGCCGGACTAAAATGCTGACCTTCTCCGACGGACTGGATATCGACCGATCTTGGGCTTTGCACCAATATTTCAAAGACCGCTTCAAAACCAGTTTCGGCATAGGCACCAACCTGACCAACGATATGGGACATACGCCTTTGAATATCGTGTTGAAACTGGTCGAATGCAACGGTCAGTCCGTCGCCAAGCTCTCCGATTCCCCCGGAAAAACCATGACCAACAACAATACCTTCCTTGCCTACCTGAGGCAGGTATTCGGTGTTCCCGCCGTACAAACATCCTAGTCCCCGGCAACAATCCCACAATTCCTATTGCTGCCGTACAAATTCTTTTAAAATACCGCCTGATTTGAATTTAACCGAAAGACCGAACTTCATGAACCTACACCAAACCGTCGAACACGAAGCCGCCGCCGCCTTTGCCGCCGCAGGCATCGCCGACAGCCCTATTGTTTTGCAGCCGACCAAAAACGCCGAACACGGCGATTTCCAAATCAACGGCGTGATGGGTGCGGCGAAAAAAGCCAAACAAAATCCGCGCGAATTGGCGCAAAAAGTGGCCGAAGCATTGGCGGACAACGCCGTGATTGAAAGCGCGGAAGTAGCCGGCCCGGGCTTCATCAACCTGCGCCTGCGTCCTGACTTCCTCGCTCAGAACATTCATGCTGCCTTAAACGACGCGCGTTTCGGCATAGCGAAAACCGACAAACCGCAAACCGTCGTCATCGACTATTCCTCACCCAATCTGGCGAAGGAAATGCACGTCGGCCACCTGCGTTCCAGCATCATCGGCGACAGCATTTCGCGCGTGTTGGAATTTATGGGCAACACCGTCGTCCGCCAAAACCACGTCGGCGACTGGGGTACGCAGTTCGGCATGTTGGTCGCTTATTTGGTCGAGCAGCAAAAAGGCAATGCCGCGTTCGAGCTGGCGGATTTGGAGCAATTTTACCGCGCCGCCAAAGTGCGCTTTGACGAAGACCCCGCCTTTGCCGACACCGCGCGCGAATACGTTGTGAAGCTGCAAGGCGGCGATGAAACCGTATTGGCATTGTGGAAACAGTTTGTCGATATTTCGCTCTCGCACGCCCAAGCCGTTTACGACACGCTGGGCTTGAAACTGCGCCCTGAAGACGTGGCGGGCGAATCGAAATACAACGACGATTTGCAAACCGTGGTCGATGATTTGGTTCAAAAAGGTCTAGCGGTCGAAGACGACGGCGCGAAAGTCGTGTTCTTGGAGGAATTCAAAAACAAAGAAGGCGAACCCGCCGCATTTATCGTGCAAAAACAAGGCGGCGGGTTCCTCTACGCCTCCACCGATTTGGCGTGTCTGCGCTACCGCATAGGCCGTCTGAAAGCCGACCGCCTGCTGTACGTCGTCGACCACCGCCAAGCCCTGCACTTCGAACAACTTTTCACCACTTCACGCAAAGCAGGCTATCTGCCGGAAGAGGTAAAAGCCGAGTTTATCGGCTTCGGCACCATGATGGGCAAAGACGGCAAACCGTTCAAAACGCGCAGCGGCGACACCGTGAAACTGGTTGATCTGCTGACCGAAGCCGTCGAACGCGCCACCGCTTTGGTGAAAGAGAAAAATCCCGAATTGGGCGCGGACGAAGCCGCCAAAATCGGCAAAACCGTCGGCATCGGCGCGGTCAAATACGCCGATTTGAGCAAAAACCGTACCAGCGATTATGTGTTCGACTGGGACGCCATGCTCTCGTTTGAAGGCAACACCGCCCCTTACCTGCAATACGCCTACACCCGCGTGCAAAGCGTGTTCCGCAAAGCCGGCGAATGGGACGCAACTGCGCCAACCGTTTTGACCGAACCGCTGGAAAAACAGCTTGCCGCCGAGCTGCTGAAATTCGAAGACGTGCTGCAAAGTGTGGCGGACACGGCGTATCCGCACTATCTCGCTGCCTACCTCTATCAAATCGCTACCTTGTTCAGCCGCTTCTACGAAGCCTGCCCGATACTCAAAGCCGAAGGCGCAACCCGCAACAGCCGTCTGCAACTGGCGAAACTCACCGGCGATACGCTGAAACAAGGCCTGGAATTGTTAGGCATTGATGTGTTGGATGTCATGTAAGACTCATCTCCACAGTCAAAGTGAAAGCCGTCTGAACACCATTTCAGACGGCTTTTCTACATATCCCGTTCAGTCTGCCAATTGCAACGACACATCTGTCTATTTGATTTCTTGTAGAAATTCAGATTAGAGGCCGCCCCAAAACTTTGGGTAAATAGCAAGCCTAAACATAAAAACAGGGACTAATGCCACATATGATCGATATATCCGGTCGATTACACAACCTACATTCTCCACAGAGGTACGCCGCCGCAAGCAAATACCATCCCCAAATCCGTCAAACGGCATCAAAAAAGGCTGCCGAAGCAGCCTCTTTGCGTATCACCTCTATCAACGGTGTTGCGGATTGTAACGGTTTTCCAAACGCAGGAATATCCAGCCTAAGAAAGTCGTCATCAGAAGATAAATCAGGGCGACGGTATAAAGCGGTTCTTCATAAACCGAGTATCGGCCCGTAATCGTATTCTGAACATAGGCCAACTCCGCCACAGCAATCACCGACAACAGGGAACTGTCTTTCAGCAATGTGATAAATTCGCTTGCCAAAGGCGGCAGCATACGGCGCAATGCCTGCGGCAGAATCACATAGCGCATGGCTTGCGGATAGGTCATACCCAAAGAACGCGCAGCCTCCATCTGCCCTTTGTCGATAGACTGGATGCCGGCACGGAAAATTTCACAAATATATGCTCCAGAGTTGGCAACCAGAGCCAACGAACCGGCAATCAAAGGACCATATCCCCGACGCAGCTCGATTGCCGCTTCCCCATTGACCAAAATGCCGTCTGAAGGGTGGACGAAAAACGGAAACCACACATACGCCCAGATCACAATTTGAACAAACAGCGGCGTACCGCGGAACAAGGTAACGTACAACAGGGAAAACTTACGCAGCACCCATGCCAGAGCACGCATCGGCGCACCGGCTTTTTCCAAGTGAATCAGGCGCGCCAACGCCAAAAGCAACCCCAATACCGAACCGCCCGAGGTCGCCACGACCGTCAGCCCCAGTGTCGTCAGTGCGCCATAAAGGAACATCCAGCGGTATTCGTAAATAATATCAAAACGAAAATCCATATAGTGTCCGTATCAAAAACCGGCGAAACTGCCGCCGTTTCAAAATAATCTGCCATTCTACCGTAAAAACCGCTTTTTGGACTTTTTTATCGAGGCAAACGGCAACTTTGCGCTTGCGCCGCGGATATCCTCCGAAAGTTTTCAGACGGCATCCTTACCGGATTCCCAACCATTCGCCCACGGTATCTGCCCAGTCCCTGTTGCTTCCGCCGTTTCTCTCTGCTTTACGGTATGCCCACGGGGCCTGCGGCTTTTTGTCTTTCCATAAACCTTTACGGTCTTTTTTTGCCCGATTCTGTGCATCCGCATAATCGGCAAAATCTGCCTTATCCTGCTGTTTCCTGGCATAGCTTTCGTAATGCCATGCCGCACCGTCCTCAACCTGCATCAGGTTCAAATCGGTTTTGCCGGCGGATACCTGCGCCACTTCGCGCTGATAGCGGTCGGTTTCAAACACGCGTACGCTGACTTTCCTGCCCTCCGCCGCCGTCCTCAGATTATCGCGCGAACGTGTACCGTAAGCCTGTTTCATCTCCGGCGCATCGATATACGCCATACGGATTTTGTGCTTTGCGCCGTTAACATCGATAACGTGCAGGGTGTCGCCGTCATAGACTTTAGACACCGTACCTTTGTAGCTGCGCCCGGATTTTGCCGATGTCTGACGGTGCTCCGGCGTTCCGCTCCAATCCGCACCTTCCTGCACACCCGCTTCGTTGAGTACGGCGATGGCGGTTCGCACCGGTTCGCTGTCGTACCCCGTATAACCCAAAGCACCTAAAAGAGACAAGACGACGGGAAGCCATTTCATGATTTTTCTAATCTGCATGTCATTCGTACAGTGATGCTGTCTGAACCGGGCAAAGCCTTTCAGACGGCATTTTTGTCTGAAATTTACCCTTGGCAGGGATAAATGACTTTCGCACCTGCTGCCGTCCCCAAAATCAACACGTCGGCGGCATCGCGGGCGAATATTCCGTTTTCGAGTACGCCGGTGATTTTGTTGATTTCATCTTCCATCGTCAGCGGCTGATCGATATTCAAACCGTGGACATCGACAATTTGGTTACCGTAGAAAGTGGTATAGCCGATACGTAGTTCGGGCTGCCCGCCCATGGCAAGCAGGCGGCGTGACACGAGCGAACGCGCGCTTTCGACGACTTCCACAGGCAGAGGGAATTTGCCCAAACGTGAAACATATTTGCTTTCATCCGCAATGCAGACGAATTTTTCTGATGCGCTGGCGACAATTTTCTCGTTGAGGTGCGCACCGCCGCCCCCTTTAATCATTTGCAGGGCATGGTTGACTTCGTCCGCACCGTCGATATAGACCGCCAAACCGGACACTTCGTTCAAAGAAACGACAGGAATGTCGTACCGGGCAAGCAGTTCGCTGGATTTTTTGGAAGTAGATACCGCGCCTTTGATTTTTTTGCCGCTCTTACCCAAGGCTTCGATGAAGAAATTGATGGTCGAACCGGTACCGATGCCGATATATTCGTTTTCGGGTACGAATTCGACTGCCTTTTCCGCTGCAATGCGCTTGAGTTCGTCTTGTGTTGCCATATTTTTGTCCTTTGGGAAACCGTATCAACAAACAACCGGAATCTTAACATTTTTTTGCATGTTATGCCCGATTGTTATCATCGTATTCAAATATGCGCCAGCAATACCGCCGCCTGCGCCTCTATGCCTTCCATGCGCCCGAGATAACCGAGTTTTTCGTTGGTTTTCCCTTTAATGTTGACACATGAAACATCTATGCCCAAATCGGCGGCGATGTTTGCCCGCATTTGAGGGATGTGCGGCGCGAGTTTGGGTTTCTGTGCAATCACGGTCGTATCGACATTGACGACACGCCACCCCTTAACTTCAACGCTCCGATAGGCCTCGCGCAGCAGGGCGCGGCTGTCCGCATCTTTAAACTCTGAGGCGGTATCGGGGAAATGGCTGCCGATATCGCCTAAACCTGCCGCACCGAGCAGCGCGTCGGTAACGGCGTGCAACAGCGCATCGGCATCGGAATGTCCGAGCAACCCTTTCTCAAACGGAATCTTCACGCCTCCGAGTATCAAATCCCTGCCCTCTGTCAACTGATGGACATCATAACCCTGCCCGATACGGATATTCGTCATAATTTTTGTTCCTGATGATTTGATTAAATTTCAGACGGTATTGAGCAGCAGTCTGACCAGCCGCTCGTCCTGAGGCTGCGTCAGCTTTAAGTTGCATACATCGCCCTGCACCAGCAAAGGCCGGATGCCCAATTTTTCTACGGCAGATGCTTCATCGGTAACGCCATCCGAGTTTTCCGCAGTCAATGCGAGGTACAGCAGCCCGGCACGGAAAAGCTGGGGCGTTTGCGCCTGCCAAAGGCCCGTCCGCTCGACGGTTGCACTAATATTCCCACCGTCCGCACGCTTGAGCGTATCTGCAACGGGAACCGCCAAAATTCCGCCCTGTTCCACATTGCCCGCCTGCACGATCAGGCGCGTCAATGCTTCAGACGGCAGGCAGCAACGCGCGGCATCATGCACCAAAATATTGTCATCCGCCGATGCCAAGCCGGTTTCCAACAGTTTTGCCACACCGTTTCGGACGGTTTCGGCACGTGTCCGCCCTCCGATTTTCCAGACTTGCACACCGGCAAATGCCGTCTGAAAACCATCGGCAAGAACATCTTCCTGCGATACGACGACAACCGTCATATCGATGGACGGATGATTTTGAAAAATGCAAACCGTATGCTCCAGAACCGTTTTTCCACCGATTTCGACATATTGCTTAGGCTTGCCGGCACCAAAACGCAAACCGACGCCCGCAGCGGGAATCAGCGCGATATTTTTGCGCTTCATGCGTTTTCCCCGCCGTTTTCAGACGGCACGGCTTCCTTACGCCAAATACAGGATTCTCCCAAGCCGTCGAGATATTCTTCATGTGCAGCCAGTTCGGCTTCATCCGCCTTAATCACTTTCAGTTTGGCACCGAGTTTCATTTCAGCAGATGCAACAGGTTTGGCTGCCGGCCCTTCCTCCTCTGCCTCCCCCATCAAGTCGAACTGCTGGCGTGTCATGGCAAGATAGACCTCGCCCAAAAGCTCGCAGTCAATCAGTGCGCCGTGCAGGACGCGCTTGCTGCGGTCGACGGAAAAACGGTTGCACAAAGCATCCAGACTGGCCTTCTGCCCCGGAAACATCTCGCGCGCCATTGACAAAGTATCAGTAACGGTACAGCCGAGTTCCTCGACAGTCGGCAGACCCATCCGGCGAAACTCCATATTAAGGAAGCCCACGTCGAATTTCGCATTGTGGATAATCAACTCCGCACCGCGCAGGAAATCGGCAATCTGCCTGCCAACCTGGGCAAAAGGCGGTGCTTTTTTCCCTTCCAAAACCTCTATCGTCAGACCGTGCACCCTCGCCGCCTCTTCAGGCATATCGCGCTCGGGATGGACATAGAGGTGCAGGTTTTTGTCGGTCATCTGACGGTTGACCATTTCCAAACCGGCAAACTCGACCAAGCGGTCGCCGCCGTCTGCATACAGACCGGTGGTTTCGGTATCGAGGATAATCTGTCGTTTAATCATGTCTGTTTTCTTTCTTCGGTTTTACATTGGCTGACTATTTTTTAGGCAGAGCATTTTTTTGTTTTTATTTCAATGCACAAACCCACTTATTCACAGTGTGTTCACAACATTGGGCAGGCGTATTGTGTATTGCGGGGACAAACTTTTCAGACGGCATTCAAGATTTTTTCCTGATTGCCGCCACTACGCCTAAAAACTGCCTTTCACGTTTTACCAAAAATACCGACAACGGAATATTGCCCAAAGCGACAATCAGATACAACAAGGAAATGCTGTCAAACAAAAACAGCAGTACCGCACTCAAAACGGCGGCGGAAACCATAAAGATACCGTTAATGATATTGTTGGCGGCAACAGCATGGGCACGGAAAGTTTCACTGCTGGCGGTTTGCAGCCAAGTATAGAGCGGGACGGAGAAGAAGCCGCCGAAAAAGCCGATCAGCATCATCACCAGCATGACGGGGTATGCCCATCCTTGCGACAGGAACCAGAAAATGCCGTTCAGCCCTTCAAAACGATGACCGTGCGTCAGCCACACCAAAACCAGGCCGCAAACCGTCAAACCGAACGCACCAACCGTTACCCAACCCAACATCAGGCGTTCCCTGCTGAACTTGGCACACAGTACCGAACCGGCGGCAATACCGATGGAAAACAAAGCAAGCATCAGGTTAAAAACATTGTCGTTGCCGCCCAAATGGATTTGGGTAAAGGTCGGCAGTTGCGTAGTATAGACCGCACCGACAAACCAAAACCACGAAATACCGATAATAGCGGTAAAGACGGGTTTGTACCGCACCGTTTCACGAAGCAGGAATTTTGTCCCCCGGACAATATTCCACTCGATTTCCGTATCTGCTGCTTTGGCGGGTACGGACGGCATAAGCAGGCTGCTGACCGTCCCTCCGACGGCGACCAGCAAAACCAGTATCCCGACAATATAAGGCGGCGCACCTGCCACCGCAGTCCCCAGTATCTGACCGAACAGGATGGCGATAAACGTACCGGATTCAATCAGGCTGTTTCCCATAATCAGCTCTTTATCGTTGAGGTAATCCGGCAGGATGGCGTATTTCAGCGGGCCGAACAGCGTCGATTGCGCGCCCATGCAAAACAGACAGGCCAAAAGCAGCGGGGCAGACCGGATATAAAACCCGTATGCCGCCACTGCCATAATGATCATTTCCAGCACCTTAATCCAACGTGCCAAAACAGCCTTGTCGAATTTATTGCTCAACTGTCCCGACAGTGCAGAAAACAGGAAATACGGCAGGATGAACAGCAATGCACCCAAATTCAACATCTGTCCGGCGGGCAGGAAGCCGTTTTTTCCCAAACCGTAAAAGCTGATCATCACGAACAGCGCGGTTTTGAACACATTGTCGTTGAACGCGCCGAGAAACTGCGTGCCGAAAAGCGGGGCAAAACGGCGGCTGCGGAACAAAGGCTGCCCCCCTCCCTTAGCACTCATCTTTTTCCTCTTTTCTTTCAGCCAGTTTACTTGTCGAATCATCATCCATCAAAATGCGGTGCGCCGGCCCTTCCAAGTCGTCAAACTGCCCGTTCTTACCCGACCACCAAAAAAACCAGCCGATAACAAATGCCAAAATAATGCTGATAGGCACCAGTATAAACATACTTTCCATCACACCGCTCCGGTCAGGTCGGTCAGAATAAAAGTCTGCCCCGACACGTTCAAATACTCATTGCACAAAGTCCCTACGGCCGCTTCGTCAAAAAACAGCTCAATATGGTCTTTGACGACACGCCAATACTGGGGAACTTCCGTCTGACCGAAAGGCGACAGGACATGGTTGCCCGCCCCATCTTCCAATTTAACGGCAAAACGTCCGCTCTGCGGCCGTGCCTCCGACTCATCATCGGCAAGCAAGACAAAGAAGCCTATATGCTGTCCAGATTGGTCATGAATACTGAAATAATGCATAAATTCCCCACCCGCCTTTTTTCAGACGGCATCAACTAAAAACAGGGCGAATGTACCAGCTTGAACGGGAAAAACGCAAAGAATCCTCTCCGCAACCTTGAAAAATACCGACATACCGCATATTTTCCCTTCCCCGTCAAAATACCCGACTTCCGCCATTTTCACGCAAACTCCCGATTAAGCCAAGCAGCCGCAACTGTTTTTTGATAAAATAGCGCGTTTTTATTCATCAACCGTTTCAGCCGGCCCCACTACTTTCCCGTCAAGGAAAGCAAAACGGATTCGGCACGGGACTTGGTTAGTATCCGGGTCCGACTCCAATGCCGTCTGAAACTTTCCGGAGCTAGAAAATGTCCCAAAAATTAATCTTGGTTTTGAACTGCGGCAGCTCGTCCCTCAAAGGTGCAGTCTTAGATAACAATAGCGGCGAAGTCCTGCTCAGCTGCCTTGCCGAAAAACTCAACCTGCCCGACGCGTACATCACATTCAAAGTAAACGGCGAAAAACACAAAGTCGACCTGTCTGCCAAGCCCGACCACACCGGCGCAGTCGAAGCCCTGATGGAAGAACTCAAAGCCCACGGCCTCGACAGCCGCATCGGCGCCATCGGCCACCGCGTCGTCAGCGGCGGCGAGCTGTACAGCGAATCCATCCTCGTTGACGACGAAGTCATTGCCGGCATCGAAAAATGCATCCCGCTCGCTCCTCTGCACAACCCCGCCCACCTCTTGGGTCTGCGTGCCGCACAAAGCATTTTCAAAGGCCTGCCCAACGTCGTCGTTTTCGACACCGCCTTCCACCAAACCATGCCGGAACACGCCTATAAATACGCCATTCCGCAAGAATACTATGAAAAATACGGCCTGCGCCGCTACGGCGCGCACGGTACCAGCTACCGCTTCGTTGCCGACGAAACCGCACGCTTCCTCGGCAAAGACAAAAAAGACCTGCGCATGGTCATCGCCCACCTGGGTAACGGAGCATCCATTACCGCCGTCGCCAACGGCGAATCACGCGACACCAGCATGGGCCTGACACCGCTGGAAGGCCTCGTAATGGGTACGCGCAGCGGCGACATCGATCCTGCCGTATTCGGTTTCCTAGCCGATAATGCCGACATGTCCGTCAAAGAAGTAACCGAGATGCTGAACAAAAAATCCGGCCTGCTCGGTTTGTCCGGCCTGTCCAACGACTGCCGTACCATCGAAGAAGAATCCGGCAAAGGCCATCCCGGCGCGAAACTCGCCCTGGACGTCTTCATCTACCGCCTCGCCAAATACATCGGCAGCATGGCTGTGGCAGCCGGCGGTCTGGACGTACTCGTCTTCACCGGCGGTATCGGCGAAAACTCCGACATCATCCGCGAGCGCGTACTCGGCTACTTGGGCTTCCTTGGTCTGAAAGCCGAGCACGAGGCCAACCTGAAGGCACGCTTCGGTAACGCAGGCGTAATTACGACAGCCGACAGCACGGCCGTTGCCGTTGTGATTCCTACCAATGAAGAATTGATGATTGCACACGATACTGCTCGCTTGAGCGGTTTGTAAGATTCAATCCGCACGCAAACTGCCTCTGGAAACAGAGGCAGTTTTTTTCTACCCTAATACCCAAACAATACACACTTGATGGCTTCAAGGTATCGGCACTTATCGGCACCCATTCAAACCGTGCAACTGACTATTTTTTAATCAATCCGTTATTTTCTATAAAATACATATTCTTAAAATATTTATTCACAAAAGGTACACACACCGGCAAACACTTCCTGTGTTTACTTTTGACTGCTTATTTTTCCATCAATTATTTTTTCTGCTTTATTTTCAAATGACAAACCGGCTTATACACAAGATTTTCACATCTTCAGGTGGTTTCCATGTGTATAGCGGGCATTGCCCTGCCAAATAAAATGCCGTCTGAAATTTCAGACGGCATTGTAAAAATCGGATTAACGGTTCCGTTCATACCACTCGATAAACTTGTCTGCTTTGACAAACCCCAACAGCGGTTCGCTGTGGCTGCCGTCCGCGTGAACGACAAATACACCCGGCGGTCCGAACAATCCGTATTCTTTCAATAATGCCTGATGATCCGGCGTGTTGGCAGTTACATCGATTTGGAAGAATCGTCCCATATCGACTGCCTGATGAACTTCCGGCTGATTGAGCGTATATGCCGCCATTTCTTTACAGGAAATACACCAGTCCGCATAAAAATCCAAGATAACCGGTTTATCGGGATATTCTTTCAATGCATCCGCCATTGCAACTTTCAGTGCCGCAACATCGGTAAACATTTTTCCATGTTCGGCAGGGTTACCTACTCCAGACGGCGGATTGAGCGTCAGAAAATGGTGAAGTGCAGTCGTTTTCCCATTTGCACTCTGCCAGCCGAACCATGCGCCTCCTATCAACAATACGCCCCCAAATGCATACGCCGCTGCTTTCAGACGGCATTTCTGCTTGCGTCCGTTACCCAAAAGCATAAAGGCCGGAACCAACATCAAAAGGGTGTAAAGTACCACCACCAGATAATAAGGCAGATGCGGTGTGGCAAGATAAACTGCTACGGCCAAAAGGATAAAGCCGAAAGCGTATTTGATGGCATTCATCCAGTCGCCGGCTTTAGGGAGGATGTGTCCGCCGAATGTACCGATAATAATCAGCGGTACGCCGGTACCGAGTGCCAAGACATAAAGTGCCAAACCGCCGAGGACCGCATCACCCGTCTGACCGATGTAACCCAAAGCAAATGCCAGCGGTGGAGCGACACACGGGCCGACAATCAGTGCGGACAATATTCCCATTACGAAAACGGATACTATCTTGCCGCCGGAAAGCCTACTACTTTGATTCTGAAAATATGACTGTACAGCATTGGGCAGTTGGATGTTGAACAGGCCGAACATGGACAACGCCAATATGACCATTAAAGCCGATGCCGCCAAGACCACCCAGGCCTGCTGGAGCCAAACTGTCAGCAGCGCACCCGTCAGTCCGGCAATGATACCGACCAATGTGTAAGTCAGCGCCAACCCCTGAACATAAACGACGGTCAATGCCAATGCCCGTCCCTTGCTCGCCTTTTTATCCCCAACCACGATGCTAGAAACAATCGGAAGCAAAGGATACATACAGGCGGTGAAGCTCAGGCCCACACCAGCGAGAAAAAACGCCAAAAGATTGGCGTTGAGCGTATCCCAAGACAGTTTGAAACGGCTACTGTCCGGAGTATTTTTCGGACTTGTAGAACGCTCACTGCCTGAAGGTTCTTTTTGCAGGAACCGGTCTTTTGCCGATACAGGTTCATCACTCTGAGCCTGATAAACACCGTTGCCGGAAATGTCGAGTTCCGTATCTACAGGCGGATAGCATACACCTGCTTCCGCACACCCTTGATAGGTCAAGACCAATTTATACGGCTTGCCGACAGGTTTGGTGTATGGGAAGGCAACCAGAGCCTCTCGATGAAAAACCGTCTGCTTGCCGAAAAACTCATCTTCTTTTTCCTCACCCTTGCCAAACGAAGGCTGACCCAACAAACCCGCGGGATCGGTTTGCGCGATAATTTTTGCCTGATACATATAGTATCCGTCGGCAATCTTGAAGCGGACGTTTACACCATCATCCGCCACGCTGACCTGAGGCACAAATGCCTTTTCCGGCGGTAACAAATCGTTCGCGTCCAGCGCAAAAGCCTGACCACACAAAACGAAAAATAAGGTAAAAAAGTAAATCAGTTTTTTCATAACCAAGCCCGTTTCGGACAGATAAATTTCCGACATTATATAGGGTGCGGTTGACTGCTGAATTTAATTTATGTAAAACCACCATTGATCAAACCTATAAACACCCTACCTGATAATACGCCATGTATGATGTAAACACGCACGATGTCCGCCGATTTTTCGCCAAAGTATGGGAACACCGCCTCCGCCCGTTACAGCTGAGCGCATTAGAACAAAAGGCTCTTCGCATTATCGAGGCACACCCCGAATACCACCGTTACCTCGAACATATCGAAAACCATCTGGATACCTGCTGGCTACCGGAAAACGGAGAAAGCAACCCGTTTCTTCACATGTCGCTGCACCTTTCCATCCAAGAACAGGCAGGCATAGACCAACCGCACGGGATACATGCCATCCATAAAACATTGTGTGCCAAAAACGGCTGGCTCAAAGCCGAACACGACATGATGGAGGCCTTGGCAGAAACATTATGGACGGCACAGCGCTACGGAACAGGATTAGATGTCAACGCCTACATGACCAGGTTACGCAGGCTTGTCGGCTTGGGGGCTGAAGACAATGCCAGACCCAACCCTCACGAAATCTCCTAGGAATATCGAACCGGTTGCAATATGCCGTCTGAAACCGAACAGACCTTTTCAGACGGCATATCAGTTCGAATATGCCGCCTTATCGCCATACCGCACGTTTCAACATAATCAGCCAATCTTTCTTGTCCAAAAGGGGACGCTGAGCAAACACATCATATCGACACGCATCCAGTTTCTGCAAAATCATCTGCGCACCCAACACAATCATACGAAGTTCCAAACCGATTCGCCCCTTTAATTCCTTTGCCAAGGGGGAACCGGCCCTCAGCATACGGAATGCGCGTCGGCATTGGAAGGCCATCAGACGTTGAAACGCCGCATCCGCCCTGCCTGCAGCAATCTGTTCTTCAGCGACACCAAATTTCAGCAAATCGTCCTGAGGGATATAGACACGCCCTTTACGCCAATCGACAGCCACATCCTGCCAAAAATTTACAAGCTGCAAAGCCGTACAGATGCCGTCGCTTTGCGCCACGCTCACCGCATCTGTTTTTCCGTATAAAGCCAACATGATGCGTCCGACAGGATTGGCAGAACGCCGGCAATAATCGACCAGCTCGCCGAAATTTCCATACCTTGTTTTAACCACATCCTGAGAAAATGCAGAAAGCAAATCATAAAACGGCTGTAAATCCAAACCAAACGGTGCAACAGCCTCGACATCCAACCGGGCAATCAAAGGATGTGCAGTCTGTCCGCCGGATGCCAACACATCCAACTCGCGCCGCAATACGTCCAAATTTTCTAACCTCGCCTCAATCGGAAAATCCCCCTCATCCGCCATATCGTCCGCAGTCCGTGCAAACGCATATACAGCATGGACCGGCTTTCTTAACCTGCGCGGCAAAATCAATGAGCCGACAGGAAAATTCTCATAATGCCCAACCGACATAATTTAACCCCCATACGGAAAAATGCCGTCTGAAACGGAGCAAACCATTTTCAAACGGCATCCAATATCGACAAGTTGCCGGCAAATCAATGATGGTGATGACCGTGCGGGCCATGGACATGTCCGTGTGCGATTTCCTCATCAGATGCATCGCGCACACTTTCAACCGTTGCCTTAAAGCGTATCTTCATACCGGCCAAAGGATGGTTGCCGTCCACTACCGCCTTGCCGTCGGCAACATCGGTTACACGGTAGATAATAACTTCGCCGGTTTCCGGATCGTCAGCTTCAAACATCATGCCGACTTCGACCTCCACAGGGAACACGCCGACATCTTCGATACGCACCAAATCCGGCTCCTGCTCGCCGAACGCATCATCTGGAGAAAGCACCACATCTACCGTATCGCCGACATCCTTGCCGTGCAACGCCTCTTCCACCAAAGGGAAAATACCGTCATAACCGCCATGCAAATACACAATCGGTTCTTTAGTCTTATCCAGAAGCTGATTGTTGACATCATACATTTCATAATGCAGAGAAACTACGGAATTTTTCACGATAGCCATATTTATCCTTTCATGGACAGCAGATTGATTACAGGCGAATTCTAACACAACCCCCTCCCCCATCGATTACCATTAACCTATTCACAGACTATTCTCCGCCCGTTAAAATGTAAAGTTTTGTTATTTTGTTATCATGTTGTTTTTACGCAACATGGAATAAATACCGCTCTTTTCATCCACCACCCTCCCTGTCATGCCCCAATAAATCATACAACATACTGAATTATATCAATCTATACAATATTCCTGACCATCAGGCTTTCAATGAGTCAGTTGTTTTACAGGATTTATCACTCTCCCTACCTAAAAACTTTTCATTCAATCTTTACTTAGCATTTTTACGACATTGCAATCCCTTATTTCATGGTGCATAATTACGCGAAATTCAGCAATGAATTTCCAATCCAGTTTGTAGTACGGTCAATGAAGACCAATTTGTTTCAATAATTTAAATTGATTTTAAAGGTTACTAAAATGAAAAAATCCCTGTTTGCTGCTGCTTTGTTGTCTTTGGCTCTGGCTGCCTGTGGCGGAGAAAAAGCTGCTGAAACTGCTGCTTCTGCTGCTTCTGAAGCCGCTGCATCTGCTACTGAAGCTGCTGCTTCTGCTGCTGAAGCTACCGAAGCTGCTGCTACTGAAGCCGCTGCTGCTACTACTGAAGCCGCTGCTGCTGCTACTGAAGCTGCTGCTTCTGCTACTGAAGCCGCTGCTTCTGCTACTGAAGCCGCTGCTTCTGAAGCTGCTAAATAATATTCTTTTGAATATAAGAAAAGCAGGATACCATTGCGTATCCTGCTTTTTTACATTCTTCATACTCCCCTTCCCGACTTTTCCGCCTGACTGCCATGCACCTTCACGACCGTTTTGCTGAGTTTCTTTCCGCCTCTGAAATCATCGAAGCCACTCCGGCCTTGTTAAACGACCAACGCCGTCGTTTTGTTTCTTCGCCGGATATTGTTTTACAGCCGAACTCTATCGAGAGCGTTCAGAAAATCATGCGTTTCTGTTTTGAAAACCGCATCCGCGTCACCCCGCAAGGCGGCAATACCGGATTATGCGGCGCAACAGTAACTACCGAAGGCGTACTGCTCAATCTCTCCAAGTTCAACCGCATCCGCGACATCAACCTTGCCGACAACAGCATGACGGTTGAAGCCGGCGTGATTTTGCAGAATGCTCAAAAGGCGGCAGCCGAAGCCGGACGACTGTTCCCGCTCAGTCTTGCTAGCGAAGGCTCCTGTCAAATCGGGGGGAACATCGCCTGTAACGCTGGCGGATTGAACGTATTACGCTACGGCACAATGCGCGATTTGGTCATCGGACTGGAAATTGTCCTGCCAAACGGTGAACTGATTTCCCATCTTCACCCGCTACACAAAAACACCACGGGTTACGATTTACGCCATTTGTTTATCGGTAGCGAAGGTACATTGGGCATTATCACCGCAGCCACGCTCAAGCTGTTTGCTAACCCCTTAGACAAAGCAACCGCATGGGTCGGCATACCCGACATCGAATCCGCAGTCCGCCTGCTGACCGAAACCCAAGCACACTTTGCCGAACGCCTATGCAGTTTTGAGCTGATCAGCCGTTTTGCTGCCGAGTTGTCCTCCGAATTCAGCAATCTCCCCCTGCCGACACACTCAGAATGGCACATCCTGCTTGAATTGACCGATTCACTGCCAAACGACAGCCTTAACGGGCAACTTGCCGAATTCCTATATGAAAAGGGCTTTACCGACAGCGTATTGGCACAAAGCAAACAAGAACGTATCCATATGTGGGCATTGCGTGAAAACATCTCCGCCTCACAACGCAAACTGGGCACCAGCATCAAACACGATATTGCCATCCCCATCGGGTGCGTTGCTGACTTTGTCCGCCGGTGCGCCAAAGATTTGGAACAAAATTTCAAAGGCATACAAATCGTCTGCTTCGGACATTTAGGCGACGGCAGCCTGCACTACAATACTTTTCTGCCGGATATACTCAGTAACGAGGCATATCGTTACGAAGATGACATCAACGGCACGGTTTATCGCAACATACTTGCCTGCAACGGTACAGTTGCCGCAGAACACGGCATAGGTATCATCAAAAAACAATGGCTGGACAAAGTACGCACCCCTGCCGAAATCGCCCTGATGAAAAGCATCAAACAACACCTTGATCCATATAACATCATGAACCCTGGAAAACTGCTTCCATAAACGGTAGACCGACCATATCTTGTACTGACAAAAACAACCGTTATTTCTGATTTTCATACACAATAAGGAAAGGGACAGTAATAAACTGTCCCCTTCCTTACCGGCATCATTTCTATAAACAGAAACCATATCAGACGGCAGCCTTACCCATGCCGTCTGAAACACTGCTTCCACAATCAGCGCGTATGCTTAATCAACCGCTGTTTTTCACGTTTCCAGTCGGCTTCCTTCATACTTTGTCGTTTATCGTGCTGTTTCTTACCTTTTGCCAAACCGATTTCCATCTTGATTTTTCCACGTGAAAAATGCAGGTTCAGCGGCACGATAGTGTAACCGGCACGTTCGGTTTTTCCGATTAATTTGTTGATTTCCGACTGTTTCAACAAGAGCTTGCGCGGGCGTGTGGCATCAGGCTTGATGTGTGTCGAGGCTGTGGGCAACGCAGTAATGTGGCAACCGACCAAATAAAACGCGTCTTTTTTCCAATAAATATAACTCTCTTTAAGCTGTACACGTGCAGCACGGATCGCCTTGACTTCCCAACCTTCCAATACCAAACCGGCTTCAATCTGGTCTTCAATAAAAAAATCGTGAAATGCTTTTTTATTATTCGCAATAGCCATAAACACCCCTATCAATAATCAGCCGCCGCCGGGCAAAATTAGAAAACAAAAACATCATACCGTTTCTTCAACCGCCTGCACAATCCTGTCGGGATAAAGCTTGTTGAGGCAGTCTGTATGCCCCAGCGGACATTCCCGCTTAAAACACGGGGAGCATTCCAAATGGAGGCTGACGATTTTTGCCTTATCGCTCAAAGGCGGCGTGTGTGTCGGACTGGACGAACCATATACCGCCACTACCTTCCTGCCCAAAGCTGCCGCCAAATGCATCAATCCGCTGTCGTTACACACAACCGTATCTGCCAACGACAACAAGTCCATTGCCTGCGACAAATCGGTCTTACCGCATAAATTCACACACATGCCGTCTGAAAGACAGTTGATTTCATCGGCAATTTCATAATCTTTTTGCGAACCGAACAACCAAACCTGCCAGCCCGCCGCCAGATAATGTTTTCCCAACTCGGCAAAATGCTTTGCCGGCCAACGCTTTGCCGGCCCGAATTCCGCACCCGGACAAAAAGCCAAAACAGGCTTTCCAATATCCAAGCCAAAGGTTTCGACAGAAATTTTCCTCTGCCGTTCATCAATTGAAAACTTAGGAAATCCTGAACACCCGTCAAAATCTTTCTGACTCTGATGCGCAAGAGCCGTATATCTGTCCACCATCAACGGCAGACGCCCTTTATCCAGCTTCCGTATATCGTTCAGCAAAAAATAACGGCTTTCACCGACATAACCCGTCCTTTTACCGATACCTGTCGCCAGGGCGATGATTGCCGATTTCAAAGAACCGGGCAGCACGATAACCTGATCGTAGCCGCGCCGTCCCAAATCCCTACCGACCCGCCAACGGCGTTTCAACTCCAACGCACCGTGTCCGAACGGATTTTCAAGAATCTCATTCACTTCAGGCATACGCTCAAACACCGCCATCGACCACTTCGGCGCGAACACATCAATCGTGCAACCGGGGTGAAGTTCCTTCAAACGGCGGAACAAGGGCTGGGTCATCACGCAGTCGCCTATCCAACTGGGAGAAATAATCAGGATTTTTATGGACATAAAACGAAACCGAAATCAGACAGACAGAATTTTACCGCGAAACCGTTGGAAAACCTATCTCGCCGTATCCCAGACACCAAACCCGGTATCTTCACGGTTAAAGCAAAGGCACCCCTACTGAAGTTCACGATATATTGTGCACACGGCAACAACGGGGGTTTCCACTTCATACCCCATTTTTACCAAGCATACCAAGTGAAATCCAATACTTTAGGAACACTTCACAATCTGCCCCCCACATCCCCAACCTGACGAGTAAAAATTTACAAAACATCTAGGAAAACAATAAAAAAGCCTGAACAATCATGTTCAGGCTTTAGAATTTTGGCTCCCCGACCTGGGCTCGAACCAGGGACCTGCGGATTAACAGTCCGTCGCTCTACCGACTGAGCTATCGGGGAATGGGGCGTATTATAGCGTCCACAAAAAAAGTGTCAATCCTTAATCTCGGAAAAATGGGAAACAAAACTACAAGCATATGAATGAAAAAGATATTTAAACCGATGCCTTAAAAGGATTGTCGTTGTATGAGTTTCCACAGCCGTCATCACACCATATTTAAGCCCAGTGAACCGTTCTGCATTTCCCCGCTTAAAATAATGCTGTCTGAACTTCGCCCCGTTCCAAGGCAAGCAGCGATTGTTTACGGTTCAAACCGCCTGCGTAGCCGGTCAGTTTGCCGTCGCTGCCGATGACGCGGTGGCAGGGAATCAGAATGGACACTTTGTTCTGCCCGTTGGCGGCGGCAACGGCGCGGACGGCTTTGGGATTGCCCAAACGCTGCGCCTGCTCCTTGTAGCTGCGCGTTTCGCCGTAAGGAATCGCCAAGAGCGCATCCCATGCCTGCTTTTGAAACTCGGTACCAATCTGCTCCAAAGGCGTGGAAAAGATTTTCAGACGGCATTTGAAGTATAAGTCCAATTCCTGCCGCAGAAGTTGCGTTCGCTCATCTTCCCGAAACACAAACCGCCCGCGCAAAGCTTTTTGGACGGCAGTAATTTCCTGCTCCATATGTTTCTGCCCGACAAACTCCAGCAAACACAAACCCCTGCTGCCGAACACTGCCAGCATCTCGCCCAAAGGCGTGGCAATGGCGGCAGTAGTTAATTCGTTCAGGCTGTCAAGATAACGCGCTTCCAACAGACGGATGGCTCGGCGGATACGGACATATTCTTCGGGCGTGCAGCCGATACGGTCGATAAAATCCTGCTCGAACTGCTTGGCTTCGTGTTCCGTCAAACATTCATACATTAGGGTTTCGAGGTCGGTGGGAAAATCGGTTTCCAGTCGCTCGCGAATTTCATCCCATTTTGAAGAAAAGCCGTTCAAAGAAGGTAGGGTAATCATGTTTTACCTTTTATCTCACCATGTATCGAAGTCAAACCAAAATAACAGTAGCAATACATAGCAATACTGCCACTGCCCTACCGTTTTCAGACGGCCTTTTCAGCCAACAACCGCGCCAATATCCCCTCATACACCGCCGACAGCTTAGGAATATCGTCCAGCCGCACGTTTTCGTTGATTTGGTGGATGGTGGCATTGGACGGACCTAATTCGATGAGTTCTTTCGCAATGGCTTTAATGAAGCGTCCGTCCGAAGTGCCGCCGGTGGTGGACAATTCGGTCTCTACGCCGCAGGTTTCTGCGATGGCGGTGCGTGCCACGTCGGTCAGTTTGCCCGCATGGGTCAGAAAGGGCTGCCCCGAACACGACCACTGCAAATCGTATTGCACACCGTGTTTGTCCAAAATGGCGTGGACGCGTTGTTTCAGCCCTGCTTCTGTGGACTCGGTGGAGAAGCGGAAATTGAATTTGACGTTCAGCTCGCCCGGAATGACATTGGTCGCGCCTGTGCCGCCGTTGATATTGGAAATTTGAAAGCTGGTCGGCGGGAAGTATTCGTTGCCTTCGTCCCAGACTTCCTGCGTTAACTCTAACAAGGCCGGTGCAAAAGTATGCACGGGATTGATTGCCAAATGCGGATAGGCAATATGGCCTTGTTTGCCTTTTACGGTTAGGTTGCCCGACAGCGAGCCGCGCCGGCCGTTTTTAATCATATCGCCCAATTTGTCCACGGCGGTCGGTTCGCCGACGATGCAGTAGTCGATAAGCTCGTCGCGCGCTTTCAACACATCGACGACTTTGGTCGTGCCGTCCAGCGCGTCGCCCTCTTCGTCGGAAGTAATCAGGAGCGCAATGCTGCCTTGATGGTCGGGATGTTTGGCAACGAAGCGTTCGCAGGCGGTAACGAAGCAGGCGATACTGGTTTTCATGTCCGCCGCGCCGCGTCCGTATAGTCTTCCATCGCGTTCGGTCGGCTCAAACGGGGGCGAATCCCATTTTTCAACAGGGCCTGTCGGTACAACGTCGGTATGCCCGGCAAAACAGACGACGGGAGCTTTCGTGCCGCGTCGCAACCAGATGTTTTTAGTGTCGCCGAAATCGAGTTCTTCAGCCGCAAAACCGATTTTGTGCAGGCGTTCAGCAAGCAGTTTTTGGCAATCTCGGTCGTCGGGGGTAACGGATGGGCGGGAAATCAATTCTTTGGCGAGTTCTAGGGATCGGGTTTCGGTCATTTTTCGGCTTTTCTGTTTGAGATGCCGTCTGAACAGATTTTCAGACGGCATTTGATGTTGAATGGAACGGGCTAACGATAGCGAAGCGGATTCTTCAGGTCAAGCACCATGACAGGCTTCGTAAAGCGGCAGCAAATCTTCCACCGTTTCGGCTATCCATTTTGCTACATCCTGCTTGCCCAAATCATCGCGTTCAATGTGTTTGCCAATGCAGAAGAAGTCTTCGTCGTTTTGCAATTTTCGGTCGGATTCGCTTTGTTGCGCGACGGTGCGGTAGTCGTCGTATTCGCTTTCTGCGCCGTGCCACATATCGAATGCGGCGTATTTTTCGATATCAAAATTGTCTAGCCAGCGATTGTACTCGGGCAGCGCAATCGGCGACACATCGGCTTTGTAGCAGTGCCAGTCCAAGCTGACGCTCAGGCGGCGGCGGTTGAGCAGTATCGACAGGATGGCGGCGGAGTTTTTGTATTGTGCGTATTTGAAGTAGGCGAAAAAATGGGCGCGCACCTGCCAGCCGTTACACCAGCGTTCGATATGCGGCGGGGCGAAAGGTTCGCCCAAGTCTGCAGCGACCTGCTGTATCAGCTGCTGCCATATCTGCCAGTTTTCCTTGTAGTCAGCTTTGATTTGCGGAATGCTTTCGGGCTGGTATTTCTTGAGCTGGGCAAACTGGAAAAACGGGATATTGAACAAATCGCAGCTTTTCGGGGTCAGCATGATTGGCTTCCTTTTCAGACGACGTGGTTGTGTTACGGGGATACTGGGGTCGCCTGAAACTCTATTTTCAAGTTTTCAGACAACCTTTGTTTGAAGAAACGGCAATCTACAAACGACCTTATCTGCGTCGGCGCGCCGCCATGATTTCGCCGATCTCGGTCAGTTTCTCTTTGGGGATAAACGTTTTGCCCATGTCGAACAAGGGTTCTTCAATCGCCAGATGCACATCGTAACCTGCCACAAAGCGTTTGAACGCTTCCGCATCAGGGATATAGGCGTTGTCTGCTTCGAGTTTGGCAAATTCGGCAGCCACGGCATCCCAGTTGCCATGTAGGCTTACATGTTGGCGCAAAAGCTCGTCCACGCTTTCTTGGGCTTGCGGCGCGTATTGCAGCAGGAGCGGGAAGAAATTTTCTTCTTCGTCTTCATGGTGCAGCGGCGCGGCAACGTTAAAATACTGGGCAATTTGGCGGATGGTTTGCAAAACAATCTGATTGCAGCCGTTTTCGGCGATGTAGTCCGACAGCATGGCGACTTGGCCGCAGAAACGGCGCACTTTGCCGTGGCAGGCATACAGCATTTCAATCGGTTCGGCAAAGGTAACGCTTTTGGTTTCAAACGGATTCATGGTTTTTAGGTTTTATTCTTAAATTAACGTTTCCAGATTATAACAAAACAGCCTGCACAAGGCAGGCTGTCTGTTTTCAAGCTTTAGGCGGATTAGTCAACCAAAGTCACTTTACCGTTCATCAAAGCACCGTGACCTGGGAAGGTACAAGCGAATTTATATTCGCCGCCGGCCAATTTAGCAGGATCCAGAGTCAGGGAAGCTTCTTCGCCGCCGCCAATCAGTTTGGTGTAGGCAACAACGCGTGCATCATCAGGTTTAACATAGTCGGTTGTAGCTGCGCCAACACCATCTTTGAAAATACCATCCATGTCTTCGGATTTACCGATAACAAGGTTGTGACCCATGCTGGTTTTAGGTTGGGTACCGGTGTGTTTCAGGGTGATGGTAAATTCTTTACAAGCCTTGCTTACTTGGATTTCTTTAGTGTTGTACTGCATAGCGTCGTTGGCTTCAACAGTAGTTGCGCAGTTGCCGGCGGCAGGTGCGGCTGCGGCATCAGCCGGTGCAGCCTCAGAGGCTGCAGGTGCTTCAGCGGCAGGAGCCTCAGAAGCTGCAGGAGCCTCGGCAGCCGGTGCAGCAGGTTCTTGAGAGCAGGCAGCCAAACCGATAACGGCAGCAGAAATCAGAGCCAGATAAGCTTTCATAACAAATCTCCAATTGATGAAATTGTGTTAAATTTTACGAAAATTAAAATGCAACCGATATTAACAAACCTTAAAAAAGCATGGCAACGATTGCATAAACAGATGTCTCAGTACGGTATTTTGCTACAAACTTTACTTGAAATCAAAGCCTGTTTGTAAGTTTACACCAGTTTACCCAAAAACCAGGAAGACTCGCCTTAAGACTATGTATTTAGTATTAGATTAACCACCATTTTACTTTGCCAATTAACTGAAATTTACAATTTTTCGAAAGTAAATTTATGCACCGTGTTTCCTGACCAATTCCGCCAAAGCTTCTGCCAATTCAGGATGTCGCTTTTCCAGCCTAGCTGCCGCCAAATCAAAACTTTCCAATGCAGCTTTACTCAAGTGCAGATTATTCGTTTTCGGCCGGCTTTCCGGCTTCGGTACAACCTTAACCGAAACAGACCGTATTGCCTCATCCAAACCGGCCAATTGCGGCAGAACCGACGGCACAATCATCTTCAAACGCGATGCCGCCATATTGTTTGCCGCCAAAAGGATAAGCCCTCCATCTTCGATGCATGCCGTCTGAAAGTGCGGATGCAGATTAGGGGGAAGCAGTTTTTTTACCGCAGCATCCAAACGCCGCCATTTCCCCGCCTGTTTCAAAAGCCCCGAAAGCAGTGAATCCTGCCTGCCCAGATGTTCCAGATTCATAAAACGCACACCCCGAAAGATTGAAATACTGCAAACGCGCCTTTATTTCAGACGGCATTAGCACTTTACGCAACCGCTTGTGTTAAAATTACGTTTTCGCCCACTATTATATCAGGCGTAGGAATTATTCATGCTGACAAACATCGCTAAGAAAATTTTCGGCAGCCGCAACGATAGGCTGCTCAAACAATACCGCAAATCCGTTGTCAAAATCAACGCACTCGAAGAACAAATGAAAGCCTTGAGCGATGCGGATTTACAGGCCAAAACAGCCGAATTCAAACAACGCCTGGCCGACGGACAGACTCTGGACGACATCTTGGTCGAAGCCTTCGCCGTCTGCCGCGAAGCATCCCGCCGTGTGCTCGGCATGCGCCACTTCGACGTGCAACTGATCGGCGGCATGGTGCTGCACAACGGTAAAATCGCCGAAATGCGCACCGGCGAAGGTAAAACCTTGGTCGCCACCCTTGCCGTTTATCTCAACGCACTTGCCGGCAAAGGCGTACACGTCGTAACCGTCAACGACTACCTTGCCTCACGCGATGCGGGCATCATGGAGCCCCTCTATAATTTCCTCGGCCTTACCGTGGGCGTGATTATTTCAGACATGCAGCCGTTCGACCGTCAAAACGCCTATGCCGCCGATATCACCTACGGCACAAATAATGAATTCGGCTTCGACTACCTGCGCGACAATATGGTTACCGACCAATACGACAAAGTACAGCGCGAATTGAATTTCGCCGTCGTTGACGAAGTGGACTCCATCTTAATTGACGAAGCGCGTACCCCACTGATTATTTCCGGCCAGGCGGACGACAACATCCAGCTCTACCAAATCATGAATACCGTTCCGCCCCACCTCGTCCGTCAAGAGACAGAAGAAGGAGAAGGCGACTATTGGGTCGACGAAAAGGCACATCAGGTCATCCTGAGCGAAGCAGGTCACGAACACGCCGAACAAATCCTGACCCAAATGGGGCTGCTGGCAGAAAACGACTCACTGTACTCGGCGGCAAATATCTCCCTGATGCACCACCTTATGGCAGCATTACGCGCGCACTCGCTGTTCCACAAAGACCAACATTACGTTATCCAAGACGGCGAAATCGTCATCGTGGACGAATTCACCGGCCGGCTGATGTCCGGCCGCCGCTGGTCCGAAGGCCTGCATCAAGCCGTAGAAGCCAAAGAAGGCGTGGAAATCAAACGCGAAAACCAAACCCTTGCCTCCATCACCTTCCAAAACTATTTCCGCCTGTACACCAAGCTCTCCGGCATGACTGGTACAGCAGATACCGAAGCTTTCGAGTTCCAAAGCATTTATAACCTCGAAACCGTCATTATCCCGACCAACCGCCCCGTACAGCGCAAAGACTTCAACGACCAGATTTTCCGTTCTACCGAAGAAAAATTTGAAGCCGTCGTCAAAGACATCGAAGAATGCCACAAACGCGGACAACCCGTCCTCATCGGCACCACCAGCATTGAAAACTCCGAACTGGTTTCCCATCTCCTGCAAAAAGCCGGACTGCCGCATAATGTTCTGAACGCCAAAGAACACGAACGCGAAGCGCTGATTGTCGCCCAGGCAGGTAAAGTCGGCGCCATTACCGTTGCCACCAATATGGCGGGGCGCGGTACGGACATCGTATTGGGCGGCAACCTGAAGCACCAGATTGATGCCATCAGAACTGATGAAACCCTGAACGATGATGAAAAAGCCGCACAAATTTCCGCATTGGAAAACGGTTGGCAAGAAGAACACGATAAAGTAATGGAAGCAGGCGGTTTACACATCATCGGTACGGAACGCCACGAAAGCCGCCGTATCGACAACCAATTGCGCGGACGTTCCGGCCGTCAGGGTGACCCCGGCTCCAGCCGCTTCTATCTCTCCTTTGAAGACCCATTGCTGCGCCTCTTCGCGCTCGACCGTGCCGCCGCCATCCTCAACCGCCTTGCACCCGAACGCGGCGTCGCTATCGAACACAACCTACTGACGCGCCAAATCGAAGGTGCTCAACGCAAAGTTGAAGGTAGAAACTTCGATATGCGCAAACAGGTTCTGGAATACGACGACGTCGCCAACGAGCAACGTAAAGTCATTTACAGCCAACGCAACGAAATTTTAACCAGCAAAGACATCAGCGACCTGATGAAGGAAATTCGTTTTGATGTCATCAGCGGACTTGTAGACATATATATGCCGCCGGACAGCATGGAAGAACAATGGGACATTCCGACTCTGGAAAACCGTCTGGCTGCCGAATTCAGACTGCACGAAGACATTCAGTCCTGGCTGAAAGCAGACAATACAATTGACGGTCAAGACATCAAAGAACGCCTGATCGAACGCATCGAAAACGAATATGCCGCCAAAACCGAACTGGTCGGCAAACAGGCAATGGCTGATTTTGAGCGCAACGTCATGCTGCAGGTCATCGACACCCAATGGCGCGAACATCTTGCCGCCATGGACTACCTGCGACAAGGCATACATCTGCGCAGCTATGCTCAAAAAAATCCGAAGCAGGAATATAAACGTGAAGCCTTTACCATGTTCCAAGACCTGTGGAACGGCATCAAATTCCATATTGCCTCCCTGCTTACATCGGTTCAAATCGAACAAAACCCTGCTGCTGCAGTTGAAGAGCAACCCGTCGGCAACATCCAGTCTATCCATTCGGAATCTCCCGATATGGAAGAGCTTTTGGGGCAGTCGCAAACCGATTTGGTTACCGAGGCCTTTAATCCCGATGGAACGGATTTCAGCCCCGAAGCCTTAGAAGCGCGGGGGCAAATCGTCCATAGGAATGATCCCTGCCCATGCGGAAGCGGCTTGAAATATAAACAGTGCCACGGAAAACTGGATTAAGCGTCCGAGTAGGTATGCCGTCTGAACATCCGATTTCCGGTTTCAGACGGCATTTTGCCTGAATCACCGTATCCGACCGACAATCCGAAAACTCCCGATTTGATACCGTCCGAACTAAAAACAGGCATCCGCCCCTCAGAATCACCCTCAGAATCATGATTCCATCCGATTTCATTGACGAACTTCTGGCCAAAGTCGATATTGTCGATATTATCGACGAGCAGGTTCCGCTGAAAAAGGGCGGGGCGAACTATATGGCTTGTTGTCCGTTCCACAAGGAAAAGACGCCGTCGTTTTCGGTCAGTCCGACCAAGCAGTTTTACCATTGTTTCAGTTGCGGGGCGCACGGTTCGGCGATTGGTTTTGTGATGGAACATCAGGGGCTGTCGTTTCCAGAGGCAGTGCAGTTTCTTGCCGACCGTGTAGGCATGGTTGTGCCTAAAGTGCGCGGGCAGAACGATAATCCCGAAGTCCGTGCCGAACGTAAGAAGAAACAGCAGACGCTGGAGGAAACGACGGCTGCGGCAGCGGATTTTTACGCGCAACAGTTGAAATTTAATCCGACTGCAAAAGCTTATTTGGACAAGCGCGGCTTGAGTGCGGAAGTCATCGCGCATTATGGTTTGGGCTATGCGCCCGACGGCTGGCAGCCTTTGGCGCAAGTGTTCCAACCGTATCCTAATACCGCGTTAGTGGATACGGGTATGGTGATTGACAATGAAGGTCGGCATTATGACCGCTTCCGTCATCGGATTATGTTTCCTATCCGAAATCCGCGCGGGCAGGTAATCGGTTTCGGCGGCAGGGTGTTGGATGACTCCAAACCCAAATATCTAAACTCTCCCGATACACCTTTGTTTGATAAAGGGAAAAACCTTTACGGCTTGTATGAGGGGCGTGCTGCTGTAAAAGAGGCAGGACGGATTTTGGTGGTCGAAGGCTATATGGACGTGGTCGCGCTGGCGCAGTTCGGCGTAGGCTACGGTGTGGCGGCCTTGGGCACGGCAACAACAGCGGAACACGTCAAAATCCTGATGCGTCAGGCAGACAGTATTTATTTCTGTTTCGACGGCGACAGCGCTGGACGGAAAGCCGCTTGGCGCGCACTGGAAAACGCGTTGCCGCAATTGAAAGACGACAAATCGCTGCATTTTTTATTCCTGCCGGAAGAACACGACCCCGACAGTTACATCCGTGCCTATGGAAAAGCGCAATTTGAAGATGCGCTGTTGAATCAAAGCAAGCCGCTGTCGGAATATTTCTGGGAACATCTTTCAGACGGCATTAATCTCAATACGCAGGAAGGCAAGGCGGAATTGGTGAAAACCAGTTCGCCGCTTTTGGCACAGATTACCGCTCCGGCATTGGCTTATTTGTTGAAACAACGGCTTAGCGAGCTGGTCGGCATCGATCCCGACAATCTCGCCCGACTGATGGGACAGGAAGCGCCGAAGCGGCACGTCAAACAAAAAAGCTACAAACTGCCTCCGATTTCCGTCAAACAGCCCGTCATGCTGACGCTGGTACAGCGGCAAATCCGCAGCCTCTTGATAAATCCTGATTGGGCTGCATATATAGACCTGCCCGATTATTTGGTATTAGACGGCGATTTCGCCTGCCTTGCCAATCTTGCCGAATCGATTAAAAGCCATGCCGCCGTACCCGAAACCGCTCAGGTTTTAGAGTATATGCGTGGCTCGCCTTACGAAGAAACGATAAACCGAATCTTCCATTCGACGCTCCAGTCGGAAGAAATGAACAGCAGCAGCGAAGAAGATTGCGAGAATTTCCAAATCGGCATGAAAAAACTGCTCAATGAGTTAAAATACAGCCAAATCGAAGCATTGAAACAAAAAAGCCTAAAATCGGGCTTAAGTGAAAGTGAAAAAAAACTTTTGCTGTCGCTACTGACCGCAAAACAGAACTGACCGGCAAAATACGCCGTCCATAAACCATCATGCCGTCTGAAAAGTATTAGGCACAGCTGCATAACATACCGGCAGAACATCCGATTAGACAAACTTTCAGATGGCATCAGAGTACCCCACTCTGCCACGCCTTCAGGTGCGTTCAAACGCAAACCGTCGGCACCTTACCAACAGAAAGCAGACAATGTCCAGAAACCAAAATCACGAAGAATATCAAGACGACACCCGTCCGTTAAGCATTGAAGAGCAACGCGCGCGCCTGCGCCAGCTCATCATCATGGGTAAAGAACGCGGCTACATCACCTACTCCGAAATCAACGACGCCCTGCCAGACGATATGTCTGATGCCGACCAAATCGACAATATCGTCAGCATGATTTCCGGCTTG
Organism: Neisseria cinerea; assembly: GCF_900475315.1. Lineage (NCBI taxonomy): Bacteria > Pseudomonadati > Pseudomonadota > Betaproteobacteria > Neisseriales > Neisseriaceae > Neisseria > Neisseria cinerea. Next base: position 1,005,181 of record NZ_LS483369.1, read on the forward strand.
GGCATCCAAGTTACCGAACACACACCGGACGCAGAAGACATCCTTTTAAGCGACAATGCCGCCGTTACCGACGATGATGCAGTCGAAGAGGCTGAAGCCGCCCTTTCCAACGCCGATTCCGAGTTCGGCAGAACTACCGACCCCGTCCGTATGTATATGCGTGAGATGGGACAGGTCGACCTGCTGACCCGCGAAGACGAAATCATCATTGCAAAAAAAATCGAAAATGCCCTGAAAAACATGGTTCAGGCAATTTCCGCCTGCCCTGGTTCCATCGCGGAAATCCTAGGGCTAATCGAAAAAATCCGCAAAGACGAAATCCGTGTCGATGAAGTCGTCGAAGCCATTATCGACCCCAACGAAGTCCTGCTGAACGAATTGGGACTCGGACACCTAGAAAACACTGCACACGAAGAGCCAGCCAATGACGACCCGGATGCAGATGAAGATGATGAAGAATCGGAAGGCGATGCGGATGCCATCTCTGCAGCCAATCTTGCTGAACTGAAACAAAAGGTCATCGATCATTTTGCACAAATTGAAAAAGACTATAAGAAAATGATCAGCCGTTTGGAAAAACACCACAGCCGGCACAAAGACTATCTCGCCTACCGCGATGCCATCGCCAACAAACTTTTGGAAGTCCGCTTCGCCACCCGCCAAATCGAGAGCCTAAGCGGCAACCTACGCAACCGTGTCGAAAACATCCGCAAACTCGAACGCGAAATCCGCGATATCTGCCTTGACCGCGTCCATATGGAACGCGACTATTTCATCCAAAACTTCCTGCCCGAAATCACCAACCTGCAATGGGTGGAAGAAGAAGTTGCTAAAGGCAGGGTCTGGAGCAACGCTCTCGACCGCTTCCGCCACGCCATCCTCGAAAAACAAACCGAGTTGGCAAATATGGAAAGAGAAACCCGTATTTCCATCGAAGAGCTGAAAGAAATCAACAAAAATATGGTGTCGAGCGAAAAAGAAACCGCAGCCGCCAAGCAGGAAATGATTCAGGCAAACTTGCGGCTGGTGATTTCCATTGCCAAAAAATACACCAACCGAGGCTTACAGTTCCTTGATTTGATTCAAGAAGGCAATATCGGCTTGATGAAGGCGGTCGATAAATTCGAATACCGCCGCGGCTACAAATTCTCCACCTACGCGACATGGTGGATCCGTCAGGCGATTACCCGTTCGATTGCCGACCAGGCACGCACCATCCGTATCCCGGTGCATATGATTGAAACCATCAACAAGATGAACCGCATCTCCCGCCAGCACCTTCAAGAAACCGGAGAAGAACCGGATTCCGCCAAACTTGCCGAACTGATGCAGATGCCTGAAGACAAAATCCGTAAAATCATGAAAATCGCCAAAGAACCGATTTCCATGGAAACACCTATAGGCGACGACGACGATTCGCACTTGGGCGACTTTATCGAGGATTCCAACAATATTGCTCCGGCTGATGCGGCAATGTACACCAGCCTGCATGAGGTAACCAAAGAAATCCTTGAAAGCCTGACGCCTCGTGAAGCCAAAGTCTTACGTATGCGCTTCGGCATCGACATGAATACCGACCATACGCTTGAAGAAGTTGGCAAACAGTTTGACGTAACCCGCGAACGCATCCGCCAAATTGAGGCAAAAGCACTCCGCAAGTTGCGCCACCCGACTCGCAGCGACCGCTTGAGAAGCTTCTTGGACAGTGAAGACAGCAAGTTGTAAACCCGACACAAAACGCAGGTTGTAAAACCTGCGTTTTTTTATAGCGGGCATTTTATCCGCCTTAAGCCGCCTTCCAAACCCATACCTAAAACAAGAGATAAATGCCGTCTGAACCATTTTCAGACGGCATTTCCCTTATTCCATTTTTGTGTTTTATCCACGGTTGATATTCCTATCCATTATTTAACACTCCCTTACAAAGCCGTTAAAATACCGCCGTTATTACGTTGATTGTCTGATTCTGATGAACTGGCCTTATCTGATTGACGCCATACCCAAATTCGTTGACGCAGCAAAGCTGACGCTGGAATTGTCGGCTTATGGCATCGTTTTATCGTTGTTGTTCGGCTTGCCCGTTGCCGTGGTTACGGCATACCGCATCCGCCCCTTCTACGCATTGGCACGCACCTATATCGAGTTGTCGCGCAATACGCCCCTGCTGATTCAGCTGTTTTTCCTGTATTACGGCCTGCCGAAAATGGGCATCAAATGGGACGGCTTCACCTGCGGCGTGATTGCACTGGTTTTCTTGGGTGCAAGCTACATGGCGGAAGCCATCCGCGCCGGCATTCTAGCCGTCCCCAAAGGACAGATTGAAGCGGGCAAGGCAATCGGTTTAAACCGATTTCAAGTCTTCCGCTATGTCGAATTGCCTCAAGCATGGGCGGTCACCGTTCCCGCCATCGGCGCAAACGTATTGTTTCTGATGAAAGAAACATCTATCGTCAGCGCAGTCGGCATTGCGGAATTGCTGTTCGTTACCAAAGACATCATCGGCATGGACTACAAAACCAACGAGGCATTGTTCCTGCTGTTTGCCAGCTACCTGATTATCCTTCTGCCCGTTTCGCTTTTGGCGCGCTGGGCCGAAAACCGCGTACGGAGTGCAAAATATGGTGTTTGACTGGCTGTTTGAAGGACAAAACGCGGCGCGCTTGGGCGAAGGCCTGTTGCTGACGGCGCAGATTTCCCTGGCTTCCGTTGCCGCCTCCTGCGTATTGGGCACGCTGTTCGGCTTGGTTCTGCGTTCACGCAACCGGCTCATCCGCTTTGTCGGACGGTTTTATCTCGAAACCATCCGAATCGTGCCGATTTTGGTATGGCTGTTCGGCCTGTATTTCGGCCTATCCGTCTGGACAGGCATCCACATCGACGGATTTTGGGTCTGCGTCTGGGTATTTACCATGTGGGGCATCGCCGAAATGGGCGATTTGGTCCGCGGCGCATTGGAATCGATTGAAAAACACCAGGTCGAATCAGGCTTGGCACTCGGCTTGAGCCGCGGGCAGGTATTCCGTTACATCGAGCTGCCGCAAAGTATCCGCCGCGTATTACCCGGCGCCGTCAACCTGTTCACGCGCATGATCAAAACCAGCTCGCTCGCCTCCCTTATCGGCGTCATCGAAGTCGTCAAAGTCGGCCAGCAAATCATCGAAAACTCTTTGCTGACGCAGCCCAATGCTTCATTTTGGGTTTACGGCCTGATTTTTATGCTGTATTTCTTCTGTTGCTGGCCACTGTCGCTACTGGCGGCAAAACTTGAACAAAAATGGGAACACTGACATGGCTTTACTGAGCATCCGCAACCTGCACAAACAATACGGCAACGTAACCGCCATCCAATCCTTAGACTTGGACTTGGAAAAGGGCGAAGTCATCGTACTGCTGGGTCCGTCCGGCTGCGGCAAATCCACACTCCTGCGCTGCGTCAACGGTTTGGAACCGTACCAAGGCGGCAGCATCGTGATGGACGGTGTCGGCGAATTCGGCAAAGACGTTTCCTGGCAAACCGCCCGGCAAAAAGTCGGCATGGTCTTCCAAAGCTATGAACTGTTTGCCCACATGACCGTCATCGAAAACATCCTCTTAGGCCCGGTGAAAGTACAAAACCGCAACCGTGCCGAAGCAGAGGCACAAGCCGACAAACTGTTGGAACGCGTCGGACTGCTCGACCGCAAAAACGCCTATCCGCGCGAACTCTCCGGCGGCCAGAAACAGCGCATCGCCATCGTCCGCGCCCTGTGCCTGAATCCGGAAGTCATCCTTCTGGACGAAATTACCGCCGCACTCGATCCCGAAATGGTGCGCGAAGTCTTGGAAGTGGTTTTGGAACTCGCCCGCGAAGGCATGAGCATGCTCATCGTAACCCATGAAATGGGGTTTGCACGCAAAGTTGCCGACCGCATCGTCTTCATGGACAAAGGCGGCATCGTCGAATCGTCCGACCCCGGAACCTTCTTCTCCGCACCAAAAAGCGAACGCGCCCGCCAATTTCTGGCAGGCATGGACTACTGATTTACCGCAAACCGTCCGAACCCCCTTTCAGACGGCATTCCACCCCAAGCAAACATTCAAAAAGGAGATTCCCAATGAAACTGAACGCAAAATTCAAAGCGCTACTCGCTTCCGCTGCCATCGCCGTCGGTCTGACCGCCTGCGGAGGCAGCTCCGGCGATGCCCAATCTTCACAAAGCGGCGGCGCGGCAACCGTTGCCTCCATCAAAGAAAAAGGCGTCATCCGTATCGGCGTATTCGGCGACAAACCTCCGTTCGGCTATGTTGATGCCAACGGTAAAAACCAAGGTTTTGACGTTGAAATCGCCAAAGACCTGGCCAAAGACCTGCTCGGCAGCCCCGACAAAGTCGAGTTCGTCCTGACCGAGGCCGCAAACCGCGTCGAATACGTCCGTTCCGGCAAAGTCGACCTCATCCTGGCCAACTTCACCAAAACACCCGAACGCGCCGAAGCTGTCGATTTTGCCGACCCCTACATGAAAGTGGCCTTGGGCGTGGTTTCCCCCAAAGACAAACCGATTACAGACATCGCGCAACTGAAAGACCAAACCCTGCTGGTCAACAAAGGCACCACCGCCGACGCCTTCTTCACCAAAAGCCATCCTGAAGTCAAACTGCTGAAATTCGACCAAAATACCGAAACCTTCGACGCACTGAAAGACGGTCGCGGCGTAGCACTAGCCCACGACAACGCCCTGCTGTGGGCATGGGCAAAAGAAAACCCGAACTTTGAAGTCGCCATCGGCAACCTCGGCCCTGCCGAATTCATCGCACCGGCCGTTCAAAAAGGCAACACCGACCTCTTGAACTGGGTCAACGGCGAAATCGCCGCCATGAAAAAAGACGGCCGTCTGAAAGCCGCCTATGAAAAAACCCTGTTGCCCGTATATGGTGAGAAAGTCAAACCGGAAGAATTGTTGGCTGAATAATCTGACATCTTCTATACAGCGTTATTGTCTAATAAAAACCCGTCTGAAAACGAACCAATCAGCAACTCTTGATAGCCTCCCCTCCAAAAACGGAAGGGAGGCTGCTTTATACCTAATGATAAAAAACTGCACCTTAATAACTTGAGAAGATAGATAACTTCCAGGTGCAGTTTGATTTTCAGACAGTTTTTACGATTGCCGGTTGATTATTTGAACATATTTTTAATAATGCCCATCACGCTTCGGGAGATGGCGTTGGTCACTTGACGGTTGATTTGGCTGCCAATGGCATCTGCAACGTTGTAACCCAAGCCCTGTCCTGATTTTTTACGTCCGCCGCTCAAGCCGCCGAGCAGTCCGCCGAGTATGCCTGGGTCGGCATTGGCGGCTTCTTTTTCAGCGGCTTTTTGCGCTTTTTCCTGCTCTTTTGCCGCCGCTGCCGCCTCTTTCTCCGCCGCAGCCTGACTGTCGGCTTCGGCTAAGGCTTCAAAGGCGGAATAGTTGTCCACCATGTCTTTATAGGTCGGATACAAATCGTCGTTTTGGAACAGGCGGTTGCGCTCTTCGGTGGCAAGCGGGGTTAAGGAAGATTGCGGCGGCAGGACGAGCGCGCGTTCTACCGGCTCGGGCATGCCTTTTTCGTCAAGGAAGGAAACGAGTGCTTCGCCGACGCCGAGTTCCGCAATCGCTTCGGCAACTTTGATATTCGGGTTACTGCGGAAGGTTTCGGCAGCGGCCTTAACCGCTTTTTGGTCGCGCGGCGTGAAGGCGCGCAGGGCATGTTGCACGCGGTTGCCGAGCTGTCCGAGGATGGTATCGGGCAAATCGAGCGGATTTTGGGTCACGAAATACACACCCACGCCTTTGGAACGGATCAAGCGCACGACTTGCTCGACCTGTTCCACCAACGCATTGGCGGCGTTGTCGAACATCAAATGCGCTTCGTCGAAGAACATTACGAATTTCGGTTTCTCCAAATCGCCGACTTCGGGCAGGGTTTCAAACAACTCCGCCAACATCCACAGCAAAAACGCGCTGTACATACGCGGCGAGCGCATCAGTTTTTCCGAATTGAGGACGTTGATGACGCCTTTGCCGTTGTCGGTCTGCATCCAATCTTGCAGGTTAAGCGACGGCTCGCCGAAGAATTTTTCCGCACCTTCGTTCTCCAGCGTCAAAAGCTGACGCTGAATCGCGCCGATACTGGCGGCGGAGACGTTGCCGTATTGCGTGCGGTATTCCGAAGCGTGGTCGGAAACGTGTTTCAGCATACTGCGCAAGTCTTTCAAATCCAGAATGTGCCAGCCTTTATCGTCGGCGACTTTGAACACGAGGTTCAACAAGCCTTCCTGCGTATCGTTCAAATTCATCAAACGCGCCAGCAGCAGCGGCCCCATCTCCGAAACGGTTACGCGCACCGGAATGCCGGTTTCGCCGTAAACATCCCAAAAGCGCACGGGGAAACTTTGCAGCCATTGCTCGCCCAAACCAAACTCGGCAATGCGCTCGCCCACCTTGCCGCTGGCGGCACCCGCTTGCGCGATGCCCGACAAATCGCCTTTGACGTCAACCAAAAATACGGGAACGCCCTCGCTGCTGAAGGCTTCCGCCATACGGCGCAGAGTCACGGTTTTGCCCGTACCGGTCGCACCGGCGATCAAACCGTGGCGGTTCGCCATTTTGCCTTGGATTTCGAGCGTTTTCCCGTCGGCACGCGCAATTTGAAATGTAGTCATGATTATTCCTTAGAATCCGTGATACGGAACCATATATTATCTTTAAAAACAAATATCCTAATATTTGCAGCCAAAGAATTTAACCCAAACAAATTTTTAAATTTACATTTTATATTATTTGATAAAAAGTTTCCGAAAATTGAAAGCCGTTGAATGTATCATCAAAGTCAAACTTCAAAATCAAACCGCCCCTCCTTACCTGTAAAAATGCCGTCTGAAAACCTTTATTCAGATTTTCAGACGGCATTCTAATCATCACATACCGCGTTATCACCCTTTTTTATTGTTCAACGCGGCTTTGACAAACGCGGTGAACAAGGGATGCCCTTTGCGCGGATTGGAGGTGAACTCAGGATGGAACTGGCAGGCGAAGAACCAAGGGTGGTTCGGCAGCTCGATGGTTTCGACCAAGCGTTCGCGTCCGGCAGATACGCCGCCGATGACCAAGCCTGCTTTTTCTAACTGAGGAACATAGTTGTTGTTGACTTCGTAGCGGTGGCGGTGGCGCTCGCGGATGTGTTCGCTGCCGTAGATTTTGGCAGCTAGACTGCCTGCTTCCAATTCAACCTCTTGTGCGCCCAAACGCATCGTTCCGCCCAAATCGGCGGATTCGTCGCGAGTTTCGACGCTGCCGTCGGCAGTTTGCCATTCATCAATCAGGGCGACTACTGGAGCGGCGCATTTGAGGTCGAACTCAGTGGAGTTCGCACCTTTCAAACCTGCCACATCGCGGGCGTATTCGATCAGCGCAATCTGCATACCGAGGCAGATGCCCAAGTATGGCACGTTGTTTTCACGGGCATAGCGCACGGCGGCGATTTTGCCTTCCACACCACGCGAACCGAAACCGCCGGGAACAAGGATGGCATCCATATCTTTGAGCATAGAAACGTCGCCGTTGTTTTTCTCAATGCTTTCGCTGTCAACAAAGGTGATTTGTACGTCGGTTTCAGTGTGAATACCTGCGTGTTTCAAAGCTTCAATCAATGATTTGTAGGACTCGGTCAAATCGACGTATTTGCCGACCATGGCGATTTTGACGGTGTGTTTCGGGTTTTGGATGGCGTGGACGATTTTTTTCCATGCGGTCAAATCCGCCTGTTGCACGTTAAGTTGCAACTGCTCGGTAATGATGTTGTCGATGCCTTGGTCGTGCAGCATTTCGGGGCATTCGTAGATGCTGTCCACGTCGTAGCTGCCCACAATCGCGCGCTCTTCCACGTTGCAGAACAAGGCGATTTTGCGGCGTTCGTCCGCGGGCATGGTTCTGTCCATGCGGCAAATCAGGATGTCGGGCTGCAAACCGATGCTCAACATTTCTTTAACGGTGTGCTGGGTCGGCTTGGTTTTGATTTCGCCTGCGGCGGCAATGTAGGGAACGTAGCTCAAGTGGGCAAACAAGGTGTTGTTGCGTCCCAACTGGCTGCGCATTTGACGGATGGCTTCCAAAAACGGTAGCGATTCGATGTCGCCGACCGTACCGCCGATTTCGACGATAGCCACATCGTAACCCGCCGCGCCTTCATGGATGCGTCGTTTGATTTCGTCGGTAATGTGCGGAATGACTTGAACCGTACCGCCGAGATAGTCGCCGCGGCGTTCTTTAGCGATAACGTTTTCGTACACCTGCCCCGTACTGAAGCTGTTGCGGCGAGTCATGGTGGCATTGATGAAACGTTCATAGTGTCCCAAGTCGAGGTCGGTTTCCGCGCCGTCGTCGGTAACGAACACTTCGCCGTGCTGGAACGGGCTCATCGTGCCGGGGTCAACATTGATATAAGGGTCGAGCTTGAGCATGGTCACGTTCAGACCGCGCGATTCGAGGATAGTGGCAATAGAAGCGGCGGCGATACCTTTCCCGAGTGAAGATACGACGCCGCCGGTTACGAAAATAAATTTTGTCATGATGGAATACCCATGTTGGAATGTGTGATTTTAACTTGAAGCACTTGGTTCTGGCAAACAAACGAATACCGTTTCTACGGCAACCGGATATTTTCAGACGGCATATTTTCTTTCTTTCCCGACACTTTGCCGCAACTCGCGACGCAGAATCTTACCGACGTTGGATTTGGGCAGTTCCTCACGGAATTCAATGTTTTTCGGAACTTTATATGCGGTCAGCCCGGTACGGCAAAAGGCGATAAGTTCTTCTTTCGTCAAAGACGGGTCTTTTCTGACGACAAACACTTTGAGGGCTTCTCCGGTTTTTTCGTCGGGAACGCCGATACAGGCAACTTCCATGACTTTGTCGTTGTGTGCGATTACCTCTTCGATTTCGTTCGGATAAACATTAAAACCGGAAACAACAATGAGGTCTTTCTTACGGTCAACCAGCTTCAACCAGCCTTTTTCGTCCATGACGGCAATATCGCCGGTTTCCAAGAAACCGCGCGCGTCTATGGCTTTAGCGGTTTCTTCAGGACGGTTCCAATAGCCTTTCATGACTTGCGGGCCGCGCACCCAAAGTTCGCCCGGCTGTCCGACGGCAACTTCTTTGCCGTCCGTATCGCGCAGTTCGACTTCGGTAGAGGGAACGGGTAGTCCGATACCGCCGCTGTATGCTTCGATATTGAGCGGGTTGCAGCACACACCGGGGCTGGCTTCGGTCAAACCGTAGGCTTCGACAATAGGCGTACCGGTAATTTTTTTCCATTTTTCGGCAACGGCTTTTTGGGTCGCCATACCGCCGCCCAAAGTCAGCCGCAATCCTGAAAAATCTACTTCGGCAAAATCATGACGGTTAACCATCGCGTTAAACAGCGTGTTTACGCCGATAAATACATTAACCCGCTGTTTTTTCAGTTCTCCGATAAAGCCTTTCATATCGCGCGGGTTGGTAATCAGGACAATTTTTGAACCTGCATTGGCAAAAATCATCAGATTCACGGTTAAGGCAAAAATATGGTACAGCGGCAAGGCAGCGATAACGGTTTCTTTTCCCTCACGCAACTGGTTTTTAATCCATTCTTTTGCCTGAAGCATATTGGCGCAGATGTTGCCGTGACTCAGCACCGCCCCTTTGGCAACACCTGTCGTGCCGCCCGTGTATTGCAACAGCGCGGTATCTTCGCGGTTTAATGCGACAGGTTGGAAAACGTGCTTCGCCCCCTCTTTCAATGCCGTCTGAAAGGAAACGGTTTCCCGAATACGGTATTCGGGAACCATTTTCTTGATTTTTCGGATGATGAAATTGATCAGCGAACCTTTAAGCAGCCCGAACATTTCGCCGATGGAGGCGACGATGACGTGTTTGATCTGCGTGCGCGGCAGCACCAGCTCCAACGTGTTGGCGAAATTTTCCAAAACGATGATGGCGGTCGCTCCGCTGTCTTTCAACTGATGCTCCAGCTCGCGCGGGGTATAGAGCGGATTAGTGTTCACCGCCACCAAACCTGCCTGCAAAATACCGAAAAGCGCAACCGGATATTGCAGTACATTAGGCAACATTATTGCCACGCGCTCTCCTCGAGGCAATTTAAGGACGTTTTGCAGATAAGAAGCAAAATCTGTTGCCAGTTTGCCGGTTTCGGCATAAGTCAGCGTCTTGCCCATGTTTTGAAAAGCAGGTTGGCCGGCAAATTTCTTGACACTTTGGCAAAATACATCGCTGACGGAACCGTATTGCGTGATGTCGATTTCGGCATTCACGCCCTGTTCGTAACTGTCTAACCAGATTTTTTCCATAATTTTCGGTCTTCTAGAGTGAAATGAAGCAGAACTATGCCGTCTGAAAACCGTTTCAGACGGCATTACCTTTATCGCGTAATGATGACAGGCTTGTCGGTTGATTGGATGATGCCACCGCCCAAGCAGACATCACCCTCATACAGCACGGCGGATTGTCCGGGCGTTACCGCCCATTGCGGTTCGTCAAACACCAGCTCGACCGTTTCATCGTCCAGATAACGCAATTCACACGGCGCGTCCGCCATGCGGTAGCGGGTTTTGCAGGTGTAGCGCCCTTCTTTCGGGCTTTCGGGCAGGGTAAAACTCAAATCGTTCATGACGAGGCTGCGGGTATAGAGCAGCGGATGGTCATGACCTTGCACGACGATGAGTTCGTTTTTCGTCAAATCTTTAGCGGCAACAAACCACGGTTCGCCCGCGCCGCCGATGCCCAATCCTTTGCGCTGTCCGAGCGTGTAGAACATCAGCCCGACGTGTTCGCCGACGGTTTTCCCTTCGGGTGTCACCATTTTGCCGTTGTCGGTCGGCAGGTATTTCTGCAGGAACTCGCGGAACGGACGCTCGCCGATGAAACAGATGCCGGTACTGTCTTTTTTAGCGGCAGTCGGTAAATTAAATTCGGCGGCAAGGCGGCGGACTTCAGGTTTTTCCAAACCGCCCAACGGAAAAATCGCGCGCTCGAGTTGGAAAGGCTTGAGGCGGTAGAGGAAATAGCTTTGGTCTTTGTTTTGATCCAAACCTTTGAGCAGGTAATGCACGCCGTTGCGGACTTCTTTGCGCGCATAGTGTCCGGTAGCAATGGTATCCGCGCCCTGCTCTACGGCATAGTCCAAAAAGCATTTGAATTTAATTTCGGCATTGCACAACACATCCGGATTCGGCGTGCGCCCCGCACTGTATTCCTGAAGAAAATAAGCAAAGACTTTGTCTTTATATTGCGCGGCGAAATTAACGATGTCGATATCAATACCGACAATATCGGCAACGGCGATCGCATCGAACGAATCCTGTTTGATGCTGCAATATTCGTCATTATCGTCGTCCTCCCAGTTTTGCATGAATACACCGCGCACTTGATAACCCTGCTGCTTGAGCAGGACGGCGGTTACGGAAGAATCGACACCGCCGGAGAGTCCGACGATGATATTGGTGGTGTTTGCTATCGTATTCATGCGTAGAATATGGTTGGAAACGGCGGTTTTTAAAGGCATATTCTAACATACTTTGCCAACAGGTATAAAAATGCCGTCTGAAGGAAAGAGACATTCCTTCAGACGGCATTCGGATGTATCAGACAATCAGTGTTGATGCGCTTCGCCGTGGTGATGATCGTGGTCCATTGCCGGCATAGGCGCGGTTTTGATTTCCAATTGTACGGTTTGCGCCTTGGCATTTTTGAATTTCAGGGTAACGGGAATTTTCTCACCCTCTTTTAATTGTTTTTTCAAACCCATAAACATTACATGATAGCTGCCGGGCTTGAGTTCGGTAACGGACTTCGCATCCAAAGGCACGCCGCCTTTGACTTCGCGCATACGCATCACGCCGTTATCATTGATATGGGTATGCACTTCGACACGTTCGGCAACAGGGCTGCTTCCGCCGAGCAGAAAGTCTTGTTTGGCTTCGTCGTTGTGGATTTTCATGAACGCTCCGCCCATTTTCATACCTTCGACGGTGGCACGCGCCCAGCCGTCTTCAACATGAACGCCCGCCGCGGAAGCCGCTCCTGCCAAACCTGCCATCATTACGGCTGCCAATAGTTTTTTCATCTTTCTACTCCTTAAATGTCAAACGAGGATGCGCTCATCTTACAGACAAATACCGTTCGGAAATTTGATATAGATTAAGCGAATAATAAATACTACATACTAATCCTAAATGATTATAAAACCTGCTGCAAGTATTTTATCCAAAAAGGACAGGCAGCCAAACCGCCGCCAACATCAGCATGGCAACCAGTTGTGCGGCAGAACCTGCATCTTTGGCACGTTTGGCCAGTTCGTGCCTATCAGTCGACGTATGATCGACGGCGGCTTCAATGGCGGTATTGACCAATTCGACAATGACCGATACAAAAGACGCGATAACCAACGGCAGGCGGAGGGACGTTTCGGAAACCCAAAAAAATGCCGCGCACACCAGCAGCACGTTCAGCCACAAAACCTGGCGGAATGCAGCCTCATAACGGTAGGCGGCGGCGATGCCGTCTATAGAGTAGCCGAAAGCGTTGATGATGCGCCTGATGCCGCTTTTACCTTTTTTACCGGTCGCATAAGAAGACGGTTTCATAAGAATCTTTTCAAAAATGCCGTCTGAAAACAGGAAAACATTTCAGACGGCATGGTTTTTAATGTACAGACCACTCGGCGACGGCATCTGCAAACACTGCTGCCACATCGAAACCTTTTTGTTTCATGATTTCTTGGAATCCGGTCGGGCTGGTCACGTTGACTTCGGTCAAGTTGCTTCCGATAACATCCAAACCGGCAAGCAAAATGCCTCGCCGTTTAAGCTCGGGAGCCAGAGTCTCTGCAATTTCGCGGTCGCGGTCGCTCAAGTCCTGCGCCACGCCGCGCCCGCCTGCCGCCAGATTGCCGCGTGTTTCGCCGTTTTGCGGAATACGCGCCAAAGCATAGGGGACGACTTCTCCACCGATAATCAGGATGCGTTTGTCACCGTGTACGATTTCGGGAATGTAGCGTTGCGCCATGATGGTGCGGGAATCAAGCTGCATCAGGGTTTCGAGGATGCTGCCGATATTAGGGTCTTTTTCGGTCAGGCGGAAAATGCCCATGCCGCCCATGCCGTCGAGCGGTTTGATGATGATGTCGCCGTGTTCTTTCAAAAATGCGCGGACATCGGCAGAACGGGTCGTTACCAGCGTAGGCGCAGTGAACCGGCTGAAATTCAAAATCGCCAGTTTTTCATTGAAGTCACGCATCGCCTGTCCGCTGTTAAAGACCTTCGCGCCCTGCTGCTCCGCCAGCGTCAGTAATTGGGTGGAGTAGAGGTATTGCATATCGAACGGCGGATCGGTACGCATAATGACGGCATCAAATTCTTTTAATGCCGTCTGAACTTTCCCCGCGGATTTGAACCACGCATGATCATCATCGGCTTTTGCACCCAAAAATTCAAATGCCGATGCCTGTGCCGTTACCAGGCCACCGTTTACAGACAATTCCCCGCTCAATGTGTGAAACAGTTGCCAGCCGCGTTTTGCCATCTCGCGCATCATGGCGTAGGTAGTGTCTTTGTAAGTTTTGAAACTTGCCATAGGGTCGGCGATAAAGAGGACTTTCATCATGTTTCCTTTCCGGTGTGCCGAATGTGCCGCATTTCGCGGGTAAAGGAGAAATGCCGTCCGAACAATATTCAGACGGCAAGGATGAGGTTTTACTTAGGCTGCCAAGAATCTTTCAGCGTGACCGTGCGGTTAAACACCGGCGTGTCTTTGCTGTGGTCTTTGCGGTCGGTAACAAAATAACCGATACGCTCGAACTGCCAACGGCTTTCTGCCGGCAAATCTTTTGCGACAGGTTCGGCGTAAGCGGTGATTTCTTTGATGGATTCAGGATTAAGGAAATCGGTAAACGGCAGGTACTTGCCGTCTTCACCACGCACGGCATCCGGACGTTCGACGGTAAAGAGGCGGTCGTACAGGCGGACTTTGATTTCGGCGGCGTGTTCGGCGGACACCCAGTGAATCACGCCTTTGACTTTTCGGCCTTCTGGATTCTTGCCCAAGGTGTCGTGGTCGATGCTGCATTTGAGTTCGACCACATTGCCTGCCTCATCTTTGACTACTTCGTCACACTTAATCACATAGCCGTGGCGCAAACGCACTTCGCCGCCGGGAATCAGGCGTTTGAATCCTTTGGGCGGATTTTCGGCAAAGTCGTCGGCTTCGATGTAGATGGTTTGGGACACGGGGATTTCGCGCTCGCCCATTTCTTCGTGATTGGGGTGGAACGCGGCGCGGCGGCTTTGAGTTTTGCCGGCTTCAAAGTTGGTCAGGGTTACTTTGAGCGGGTTCAACACCGCCATCAGGCGCGGCGCAGAGTTTTCCAACTCTTCGCGAATCGCACCTTCCAACACGCTCATGTCAACGATGTTTTCAGATTTGGAAATACCGGCGCGTTTGGCAAACAGGCGCAGGCCTTCGGGCGTGTAGCCGCGACGGCGCATACCAGAAATGGTCGGCATACGCGGGTCGTCCCAGCCGGCAACGTGGCCGTCTGAAACCAGTTGGTTCAGCTTGCGTTTGGACGTGATGGAATACAGAAGCTCCAAACGGGAAAACTCGTATTGGCGCGGACGGGTGGCGTGCGGTGCGGGGATGTTATCCAACACCCAGTCATAAAGCGGGCGGTGGGCTTCAAACTCGAGCGTGCACAAGGAATGCGTGATGCCTTCAATGGCATCGGAAATGCAATGCGTGTAGTCGTACATCGGGTAGATGCACCATTTGTCGCCGGTGTTGTGGTGATGGGCGCGACGGATACGGTAGATGACGGGGTCGCGCATATTGATATTGCCTGAAGCCATGTCGATTTTCAGGCGCAAGGTTTTGCTGCCGTCTGGAAACTCGCCGTTTTTCATGCGTGTGAACAAGTCGAGGTTTTCTTCGATGCTGCGGTCGCGGTAAGGACTGTTTTTGCCTGCTTCGGTCAGCGTACCACGGTATTCGCGCATTTCTTCGGGCGTCAAATCATCGACATACGCTTTACCGTCTTTGATTAAACCGACGGCGTAGTCGTAAAGCTGGTCGAAATAGTTGGAAGCAAAACGCGGCTCGCCCGCCCAATGGAAACCCAACCACTCAACATCTTCTTTGATGGCGTTGACGTATTCGTCGTTTTCTTTTTCGGGGTTGGTGTCATCGAAACGAAGGTTGCACAAACCGTCGAAAATATAGGCCAAACCGAAGTTCAGGCAGATGGATTTGGCGTGTCCGATGTGCAGGTAGCCGTTGGGTTCTGGCGGGAAACGGGTTTGGATAGCATTGTGTTTGCCGCTTTTGAGGTCTTCTTCGATGAGGGTGCGGATGAAGTGGTTGTCCGCGAATTGGTCTTTATTGAGCATGGTTTTCTTCAAATGGATGGTTTCAGACGACATAAATATTATCGGGATGCCGTCTGAACGGTTTGGGAATGTGTTTATTGTACCCGACTTGCAGGCTTTGACATAGCATTCAGACGGCATCGGAAACCAAGCATTCCACACCTGCCTCTTTCAGCATCTTCTGCATGGCGGTATCGGGCAACCGGTCGGTAAATACTTTGTCAAACGCCGTAATGTCGCCAAGCCGGACCAACGCGTTGCTACGGAATTTGCTGTGGTCGACACCCAGGAAGCAGACGCGCGCGTTGGCAATCATCGCCTGCATGACGCTGACTTCCTTGTAATCGTAATCCAAAAGCGAACCGTCGCTTTCCACACCGTGTGTGCTCATCACGGCATAATCGACTTTGAACTGGTTGATGAAATCGACGGTCGCCACGCCGGTAATACCGCCGTCCAAAGGGCGGACGACTCCGGAAGTGATAATGACCGTATAATCCGTACGTGCCGAAACGATGGAAGCGACGTGGATGTTGTTGGTAATAATCCGCAGGCTGCTGCGTCGCTTCACCAGCTCCGATGCCACGGCTTCCATGGTCGTACCGATACTGACAAACAATGATGACTCGTCAGGAATATGTTCCGCAATCAGCCGGGCAATGGCATTTTTTTCATTTTGACATTGAATCTGGCGGTTTGAAGGCAGGCTGTCTGACAGGCTTCCGTTTGATGATGCGCCGCCGTGGTAACGCTTCAGCCTGCCGCTTTCGCTCAATTCCTGAATATCACGGCGTATCGTCTGCGGTGTAACTTCCAATCTGGCGGCAAGATCGTCAACCGTCATAAACTGATATTTTTGGACAAGGCTCAAAATTTGTCCGTGCCTTTGAATTTTCAGTTTCATATGTTTTTATTTCATTTCCTACGAATGTGGATTTTACCGCGTTCAGCCCAGCGTGGAAAACACCACCATCAGAAACGGGGCGGCGATATTGACCACCACGCCGAAGCTGACCGCTACCGGCACGACTTCCAAACCGCCCGCACCCTGAATCACGGGCAATGTAAAATCCATACTGGTCGCACCTCCGATTCCCACCGCCGCATCTGGAAAACGCTTCATCAGCAGCGGAATAAATGCCAGTGCAAACAGCTCTCGTGCTAAATCGTTCAGCAGCATGATGCTGCCCCATACCGCCCCGTAAGCCTCGGTCATGACCAAACCCGAGAGGGAATACCAACCGAAGCCGGAAGCCATCGCCAAACCTTTCGTCCACGACACACCGTCTGCCGATGCGGCAAACAGCAGCCCGCCTGAAAGAGATGAAAGCATAAACCAGACCGACAGCCGAATCCCCCTGCGGTTGACCAAAACCTGCCGCAACGATACGCCGCTACTTTTGAGCTGTACGCCGATGAGGAACACCAGCAGCATCAGACAATACATGCCCGCGCTTTCAGACGGCATCCAAATATCGCGCATCAATTTGCCGGACACAAAACCGAGCACCACGCATCCGAGCTGCCTCACACTGCCCGTCACACCGACTGAAACACCCTTCCCTTTCCCATTCGGCCGCCACGGAAATAACTCCCCTAAAACTGCCAAGACAATCAGGTTCGTCCCTACCGTACAAAAAAACAGCCATAAGGTCGTCAGTGCGATATCGTCCAACTGCGTACCCAAGTTTTCCACGCGGGCAAGCGATACACCGATTAGCAGAAGCACAGCATACACCAAAACTGACAACATTCTGTCCAACACGCTCAGATAAGGTTTGGGAACACGGATAAAAAATCCGGCGAACATCGGTACCAATACCGAAATCAATGTCATCAGGCTGTCCATCTCCTGTCCTCCTTTATTGCTGCATGATATGTGCGGCTTGAAAATTACCGTCTGAAAATTGTAAATACCCGCATCCATATTTCAGACGGTATCCGAACTGCCATTAAAAAACCGCCTGAACACACTCAGACGGCCAACCGTTCCAAAACTTAAACTTCCAAAGTCTTTTCCAAACGCTCCATGCATTTGCCCAAATGTTTGCGCAGAATCTTGACCACCCTGTTCCGCTTGCCCGCCAGCAGCAGGTCGAGGATTTCCCGATGTTCGGAATGCGTGTGCGTATTGATTGTGTGCTTTTCCTTCCGGTGCACGCCCGCCACGGCGACAATCAGTGAAGATCGCGCGCACAGCGTGTTCATAATATCAAACAGCACATCGTTGCCCAACAACCGGGCCAGTTCGACATGAAACGCATTGGACAGGCGGTTCCAACCCACGCGGTCACCTTTTCCGGATGCCTCCTCTTCACGCTCTATCATCGCATAAAGCGGTTTGAGTAAGGTTTCCAAATCAGGCAGCCCGGCAAGTATGTTTAAAATCATTGTCTCCATCTCAATGCGCGCATTGAATACATCACGCATCTCCTTCAGGTCGGGAACATGAACAAACGCACCCCTGTTGGGCTGTAAATCGACAATCTTATCGTGCGCCAAAAGCGACAACGCGCCCCGAACCGTATTTCGCGAACACACCATCTGACGGCAAAGCTCGGATTCGGTCAGCTTCTTACCCGGAAGCAGCACATGGTCGGTAATACCGTCCAAAATACGTGCGTAAACACGGAAAAGTTCCGAATCGTGCCGCTCTTCAAGAATCAGGGAAGAAGTTGTGGGCGCATGGATAATGCTGTCGTTTTCAAGGTTCATGATATCTCCCGTATTTTCACGCTTTCAAAAGTTTCTTAAGATATAATTAAAAATTGTTGACAATCTTAAATCAAGGCTGCACAATGTGCAGACAAAGCCAAGTGTTATAAAGGCTGGTAGAGAGAGAGAAAGAAGCAAGCAGATATATTCGGGGGTGTAGCCTGAATATATCTGCTTTTTTATGCACTTCCGACTTATCCGCCATTCCTTTTCCTTTCAGACGGCATCGGATATTTTCCTCATGATGCCGTCTGATGCTTATTTCTCCGCCTCGACAGTTTCAAAACTATGGGTAATCTTTGCCGCTTTGCCCAACATAATCGAAGCTGAACAGTATTTTTCGGCAGACATCTGAACGGCGCGCTCAATGGCCGATTCTTTCAAATCATGCCCGATTACCTTGAAATGGATGTGGATTTCGGTAAACACGCGCGGCGCATCGTCTGCCCGTTTCGCCGTTACCGTCGCCTGGCAGTCAATAACTTTCTGACGCTGTTTTTCGGCAATCATCACAACATCGATACTCGAACAACCCGCCACGCCCAACAGCAACATCTCCATCGGGCTGGGTCCCCGCTTGACCGCACCTTCTGCCGCCGCACCTTCCATAACGACACTGTGCCCGCCTTCAGTCGTACCGACAAAACACATCCCGTCTATCCATTTTGATGTAATCTGCATGATAGAGTTCCTAAAAATAACATTAAAACCGCCGTTTATATGGCATTATTGTAAACAATTTCAAGCGGTCTATACAAAAAAACCAAAAAAGGCGGCAATCTTCCTTCTAAAGCCTGCCTACTGTCTGACCGGCCGACCGTTGATTTGCGCCGACTTGAGTTTCAATGTATAGGTCTTGCCGTCGTCGGTGTACCCGATTTGTGCCGGAATATTATGCAGGGACGGCGCAAAGAAATAAGTTACCGTATCATCACCCCTTCTGACATGATATTTGACAATCTCGGTTTCCACGCCGTCTATACTGTATCTGCCTACGCCTGTTTTATTCAGGCCGCCGACGGGATAAAGTTTTTTACCGTTGGTAATTTTCAGACCGGAAGGAAGTTTCGCGTCGTTTGCTGCCAGCTGCCATGCCAATGTGAATAAATCCATAGCCTTGGGGCTTTGCTCGGTTTTACTCTCCCCGGCTTTGCCGTAAGTTACGCTACCGTCGGCGAACTTGGCTTCCGCATATAGTTTTCCGCCGCGTATATCTTTGTAGTAGGCTGGATGCAGTGTGTTGCCGCTAACTGTACCTCCTGATTCGAAACGGATATTGTACAAAGGCACTTTGATCGTCGAAACGATTTTGTAGCCGTTGCCGCTGCGCGTAAACACCATAGTGGCGGGAATGCCGTAACTGCCCGAATAATGCAGCGTGGCAGACTGGGGCAGCTCTGCCGCATACGCGTACGGTAATGCGGCAGATAAAATGACGGCTGAAAATACATTTTTAAGAGGTTTCATCATTTGCTCCCGTTCGGTTCATGCCAGCAAGAAACAAGCGGCATCCGCACTTTCCTTTTTCTTCACACGGTTGCCCTCGATGCTCAGGAGGCCGGCGGCAAAATCGGCAACGGCTTTCGGATAAAGTTTATGCTCGACAGCTAAAACCCGTGCGGCAATATCGTCTGCCGTATCACCATCAAGTATCGGCACAATCCCTTGCGATACAATCGGGCCGCAATCCAGCTCGGCCGTAACAAAATGAATAGTACAGCCGGCAACGCGGCAACCTGCCTCCAAAGCGCGTTCGTGCGTATGAAGTCCGGTAAACGAGGGAAGGATGGACGGGTGAATGTTCATCAGCCTGCCTTCGTAATGGGCGCAAAACTCGGGGGTCAGAATCCGCATAAAACCTGCCAAAACCACCAAGTCGGGTTGATATGCGTCGATTTTTTCCATCATGGCCGTATCGAAGGCAAGTCGTGATTCAAAGTTTTTATGATTCAGGCTGTCGGTCGGAATACCCTGACCGGCCGCCCATTTCAGTCCTTCCGCCGTTTCGCTGTTGCTTAACACGGCAGCGATATGGACATTTGGAACGGCAGCATTGACGATGGCCTGCATGTTGCTGCCGCGCCCTGAAATCAGAATGACGATCTTCTTCATATGGGTGTACTTTTTGGAATGTGCACCGCCTGCTTCCTACGCTTGATGCGCAACTCAGACGGCATTGACCGTAAAAATGCCCGAAAACCTGTTTCGGGCATGGATTCGGACTTAATTTACTTTTTTGATGTCGACTTGTGCCGGCTGTTGGGCAGGTGCATTTTCGGGTGCACCAACCTTAACCAGTTTCACATCAAATACCAAAGTGGAGTTCGGACCGATTTTTTCGCCCGCACCCTGTTCGCGGTAAGCAAGGTTGGACGGAATGTAGAACGTGGCTTCACCGCCTTCTTTCAGGAGTTGGACGCCTTCGGTCCAACCCGGAATCACTTGGCTTAACGGGAAGGTTGCCGGACCGCCGTTGGCTTTGCTACTGTCGAATACGGTACCGTCAATCAGGCGGCCTTCATATTCCACGGTAACGATGTCGTCTTTTGTCGGCTGTTTGCCTTCACCCTGTTTGGTGATTTTGTACTGCAGACCGGAAGCAGTGGTCTTCACGCCGTCTTTGGCGGCATTTTCCTTCAGGAAGGCTTCGCCTTTTTCTTTGTTAGCCTTCGCATCCGCCTTGTGTTTTTCTACGGCTTTAGCCTGCTGCTCCTGCAGGAATTTCATCATCACTTCCTGAGCCTGCTCTTCAGTCATTTTGATTTCTTTGCCGTCATACATTGCCTGCAGTGCTTCGGTAAAGACTTTCAAATCGATTTCCGCACCCTGCTCCTTCATCTGTTTCAGGGAGCGTCCGATATCCACACCCATAGCATAGCTTGCCTGCTGCATGGTATTACCGATTGAAGAAGTATCGCCCTGCGCGGCAGAAGCTGCGGCAGGCTCGGATGCGGATGATGCGGGTGCTGTTTCTTTTTTGCCGCAGGCAGAAAGTGCCAAAGTGGCGGCAAGGGTCAGTGCGCTGATTTTGAAAATTTTGTTCATAATAGCTCTTCGCTGTTAATAAGGTCGGAAAAACGGGATTATAGCCGAGTTTGAATCAAATAGAATCAAAGCTGTTTAAATTTTGTAAGCATAGCGGCAAGACGGCATTAACTCCTCCCGCCCATGCCGTGGTGTTCGATGTGGAAACCGCTTTTACGATAGGCGGCAAAACGCCCGCGTGCCTCGGCAAGTTCCTCAAGGCTGCTGCCGACGATTTCCAAGATACGTTCCGGCAATACGGGCGCGGCATTCCAAAAATCATCCGATAAATTAAGAACCGTCATATTTTCCGCAATTTCGGGAATCCTATCGCCGGCCGCCAACAAAACCGGCGTATCCGTCGGCATCGGATACTCTGTTGTCCAGACTTCATGAGGAACAAAACTTTCCGCTTCATATTGCCAGAGTGTTTTGTCCAATTCTTGAACCTGCCCGAACGAGTCTGACCACACCAGCACCCTACCCCCGTCTCGGATAGCGCGCGCAATCAACCGACAGGTAAAAAGGGGGATTTGGTCAACATGGATATAAAAGGTAACTTTCGGCATATTGTTTGAGCATTTGACAGGATGATGCCGTCTGAAAGGCTTCAGACGGCATCATGATACCATTAAAGATGACGCAGATAGTTCAGCAGCAAGGGAACGGGGCGGCCGGTCGCACCTTTTTCGCTGCCGGATTTCCATGCCGTACCCGCGATGTCGAGGTGTGCCCATGGATAGTCTTCGGTAAAGTAAGACAGGAATGTTGCGGCGGTAATCGTGCCTGCACCCGGCGTACCGATGTTGGGGATGTCGGCAAAGTTGGATTTGAGCTGGTCTTTGTAGGTTTCAAAGAGTGGCAATTGCCATGCTTTATCGTCCACGTTGCGGGAAGCGGCCAGCAGGCTGTCGACCAAGTCTTGATTGTTGCCCATCACGCCGCTGACGTCATGACCCAGGGCGATGATGCACGCGCCGGTCAGGGTAGCGACATCGATGACGGCTTTGGGTTTGAATTGTTCGGCGTAAGTGAGTGCGTCACATAAAATCAGACGGCCTTCGGCATCGGTGTTCAATACTTCGATGGTCAAGCCTTTCATGCTTTTTACGACATCGCCCGGTTTGTTGGCCGCGCCGGAAGGCATGTTTTCACAAGTGGCGACGACGGCAATCAGGTTGATCGGCAGTTGTAGTTTGACGGCGGCGCAGAAGGTACTGATGACGGTTGCCGCGCCGCACATGTCGAACTTCATTTCGTCCATGTTCAGACCGGGTTTGAGGGAAATGCCGCCGGTGTCGAAGGTAATGCCTTTGCCGACCAAGACGACGGGGGCGGCTTCTTTGTCGGCTGCACCGAAATAGCTCAGTTCGACCAAATATGGGTCTTCGACGCTGCCTTTGGCGACAGACCAGAACGAACCCATGTTTTCTTTGATGTAGTCTTTTTCGATGATTTTGGCGTGTGCACCGAGTTTTTCGGCTTCGGCTTTGGCTGTGCGCGCTAAAAATTCGGGCGTGCATTCGTTGGGCGCGGCGTTGCCCAAATCGCGGCAGAAGCTTTGTCCGTAAACCTGTGCTTCGGCGACGCGCAGGGCTTCTTTGACGGCGGCTTCGTGTGCGGTGTGGAACACGGCTTGTGCGAATTTGGCGGGCTTTGCTTCTTTTTTGTAGCGGTCGAAACGGTAGGCGGCGTTGCCGAACGCGATGGCAAAAGCTTCGGCAACGGCGGCGGCTTGCGCTTCATCGAAGGCATGGATGTCCGCATTGACCGTTTCCTGATTTTGCGCCCATTTGGCGGCTTCAGCAGCGGCTTTGTTCAGCGCGGCGCGGTCGGTTTTGTCGAGTCGGACGACGGCGACTGCCTGCAAACCGTTGTCCGTCGGGATTTTGGTGTCGGCAAAAGTTTGACCTTCTTCAAGCGAAGACAAAAGAGCAAGGGCGGTCGGGCGGTTTAATTGCGCCTCTTCGGTGCAGACAAATAACTGTGCGCCTGCCTGTTGAGCCTGCAAAGTTTCGGCTTTTGTGCTAAATTCCACGTTTATTCTCCTGATTGAGATGGTTTCGGGTAGTTTCAGACAACCCTTTGCATCAAGAGGCCGTCTGAAAACGGTTGGAAAGATTGTACTCCATTTTGAGAGGTCGTCTGAAACCTTGCACAGACAATCCGCCTGCGCCGAACCGCTTACCGCTCCTAGCTGCGATTCTATGATTTATCAAAGAAACTTCATCAAAGAACTCTCTTTTACCGCCGTCGGCATTTTCGTCGTCCTCTTGGCGGTGTTGGTCTCCACGCAGGCAATCAACCTGCTCGGACGTGCCGCCGACGGGCGCGTCGCCATCGATGCCGTGTTGGCATTGGTCGGCTTCTGGGTCATCGGCATGACGCCGCTTTTGCTGGTGTTGACCGCATTCATCAGTACGCTGACCGTGTTGACCCGCTACTGGCGCGACAGCGAAATGTCGGTCTGGCTCTCCTGCGGATTGGCGTTGAAACAATGGATACGCCCCGTCATGCAGTTTGCCGTGCCCTTTGCCATCCTGATTGCCGTCATGCAGCTTTGGGTCATGCCGTGGGCAGAGTTGCGCAGCCGCGAATATGCCGAAATCTTGAAGCAGAAGCAGGAGTTGTCTTTGGTGGAAGCCGGCGAGTTCAACAGCTTGGGCAAGCGCAACGGCAGGGTTTACTTCGTCGAAACCTTCGACACCGAATCCGGCATCATGAAAAACCTGTTCCTGCGCGAACAAGATAAAAACGGCAACGACAACATTATCTTCGCCAAAGAAGGTAATTTCTCGCTGAACGACAACAAACGCACGCTCGACCTGCGCAACGGCTACCGTTACAGCGGTACGCCCGGCAAAGCCGACTACAACCGCGTTTCCTTCCAAAACCTCAGCCTAATTATCAGCACCACGCCCAAACTCATCGACCCCGTTTCCCACCGCCGCACCATCCCGACATCCCAGCTCATCGGCAGCAGCAACCCGCAACATCAGGCAGAATTGATGTGGCGCATCTCGCTGACCGTCAGCGTCCTCCTGCTCTGCCTGCTTGCCGTACCGCTTTCCTATTTCAACCCGCGCAGCGGCCACACCTACAACATCCTCGTCGCTATCGGGCTTTTCCTGATTTACCAAAACGGACTGACCTTCCTGCGCAATGCCGTGGAAGACGGCAAAATCCATTTCTGGCTCGGACTGCTGCCCATGCACATCATCATGTTCGTCATTGCAATCGTACTTCTGCGCGTCCGCAGTATGCCCAGCCAACCCTTCTGGCAGGCGGTTGGCAAAAGTCTGACATTGAGAGGCGGAAAATGAACCTGATTTCACGTTACATCATCCGCCAAATGGCGGTTATGGCGGTTTACGCCCTCTTAGCCTTCCTCGCTTTGTACAGCTTTTTTGAAATCATCAACGAAGTCGGCGACTTGGGCAAAGGCAGCTATAACGGCGCAACCATGGCGCAATACGTCCTCATGCAGATGCCCGCGCGTGCCTACGAACTCATGCCCCTCGCCGTCCTCATCGGCGGACTCGTTTCCCTCAGCCAGCTTGCCGCCGGCAGCGAACTGACCGTCATCAAAGCAAGCGGCATGAGCACCAAAAAACTATTGCTGGTTCTGTCGCAATTCGGACTGATTTTCGCTACCGCCACCGCCGCGCTCGGCGAATGGATTGCCCCCGTCCTCAGCCAAAAAGCCGAAAACATCAAATCCGCCGCCATCAACGGCAAAATCAGCACCGGCAATACCGGCCTTTGGCTCAAAGAAAAAAACAGCATCATCAACGTGCGCGAAATGCTGCCCGACCATACCCTGCTGGGCATTAAAATCTGGGAGCGCAACGACAAAAACGAACTGACTCAAGCGGCAGAAGCAGAATCAGCCGTTTTAAACAACGACGGCAGCTGGCAGCTGAAAAATATCCGCAGCAGCATATTGGGCGAAAATAAAGTCGAAGTTTCCACCGCTACCGAAGAAAACTGGCCGATCGCCGTCAAGCGCAACCTGATGGACGTATTGCTCGTCAAACCCGACCAAATGTCCGTTGGCGAACTGACCACCTACATCAGCCACCTCGAAAACAACAACCAAAACACCCAAATCTACGCCATCGCTTGGTGGCGCAAATTGGTTTACCCCGTCGCCGCCTGGGTGATGGCACTCGTCGCCTTCGCCTTCACCCCGCAAACCACCCGCCACGGCAATATGGGTTTGAAGCTCTTCGGCGGCATCTGCCTCGGCTTACTGTTCCACTTCGCCGGACGGCTCTTCGGCTTTACTAGCCAACTCTACGGCGTCCCACCCTTCCTCGCCGGCGCACTACCCACCATAGCCTTCGCCCTGCTCGCCGTTTGGCTGATACGCAGGCAGGAAAAACGTTAAAAACATGCCGTTTGAACTTCTTTTCAGACGGCATTCATTTTCATTGACATGCCCATACCGACAGATAGTCAAGCTCTATTATATCGGGCAATATAACAGTTCCATTTTTGTTAAAACTGGTCTATGATAGCAATGTAAATATTGTTTACAATCTTTAACGCAAATCATTTGCAACAGACAGAAGAAAAACAGAAAAAGGAACAAAGAGATGTTAGAAGCCTATCGTAAAGTCGCCGCCGAGCGCGCCGCCCTCGGTATCCCCGCCCTTCCTCTGACTGCTCAGCAGACTGCCGATTTGGTCGAGCTGCTGAAAAACCCGCCCGCAGGCGAAGGTGAGTTCTTAGTTGAACTGCTTGCCCACCGTGTTCCGCCAGGTGTGGACGATGCCGCCAAAGTCAAAGCCTCATTCCTAGCTGCCGTTGCCGAAGGCAGCGCATCCAGCCCGTTGGTTTCCCCCGAATATGCGACCGAACTTTTAGGTACAATGCTCGGCGGTTACAACATTCACGCCTTAATCGAACTCTTGGACGACGACAAACTCGCGCCTATTGCCGCCAAAGGTTTGAAACATACGCTTCTGATGTTCGATTCTTTCCACGACGTTCAGGAAAAAGCCGAAAAAGGCAATAAATACGCGCAGGAAGTTTTGCAATCTTGGGCGGATGCCGAATGGTTTACCTCACGCGCCAAAGTTCCCGAAAAAATCACTGTTACCGTCTTCAAAGTTGACGGAGAAACCAATACAGACGACCTCTCTCCCGCGCCTGACGCGTGGAGCCGTCCCGATATTCCGCTGCACGCGCTGGCAATGTTGAAAAACCCGCGCGATGGCATCAATCCTGACAAACCGGGCGAAGTCGGTCCGATTAAATTGTTGGAAGAACTCAAAGCAAAAGGTCACCCTGTTGCCTACGTCGGTGACGTGGTCGGTACCGGTTCTTCTCGTAAATCTGCGACCAACTCCGTCATTTGGCATACCGGCGAAGACATCCCGTTCGTACCGAACAAACGCTTCGGCGGCGTGTGCTTGGGCGGCAAAATTGCACCGATTTTCTTCAATACTCAAGAAGATTCCGGTGCATTGCCGATTGAAGTCGATGTTTCCGCGCTGAAAATGGGCGATGTCGTCGACATTCTGCCTTACGAAGGCAAAATCGTGAAAAACGGCGAAACCGTTGCCGAGTTCAGCTTGAAATCACAAGTATTGTTGGACGAGGTGCAAGCCGGTGGTCGTATCAACCTGATTATCGGTCGCGGTCTGACCGCCAAAGCGCGCGACGCACTGAAACTGCCTGCTTCTACCGAATTCCGTCTGCCTCAAGCGCCTGCCGAAAGCAAAGCCGGTTTTACCTTGGCACAAAAAATGGTCGGTCGCGCCTGCGGTCTGCCAGAAGGACAAGGCGTGCGCCCGGGTACTTATTGCGAACCACGCATGACGACTGTCGGCTCGCAAGACACTACCGGCCCGATGACCCGCGACGAGTTGAAAGACTTGGCTTGTTTGGGCTTCTCCGCCAATATGGTGATGCAGTCTTTCTGTCACACCGCGGCTTATCCGAAACCTGTCGATGTCAGGACCCATAAAGAACTGCCCGCCTTTATTTCTACCCGTGGCGGCGTATCTCTGCGTCCGGGCGACGGCGTAATCCACTCATGGCTCAACCGTCTGTTGTTGCCTGATACCGTCGGCACCGGCGGCGACAGCCACACCCGTTTCCCTATCGGTATTTCCTTCCCTGCCGGTTCCGGCTTGGTTGCTTTCGCAGCAGCCACCGGCGTAATGCCGCTCGATATGCCCGAGTCTGTATTGGTACGCTTCAGCGGCAAGCTGCAACCGGGCGTAACCCTGCGCGATTTGGTGAACGCCATTCCGCTGTACGCGATTAAACAAGGTCTGCTTACTGTTGCCAAAGCCGGTAAGAAAAACATCTTCTCCGGCCGCATCCTCGAAATCGAAGGCCTGCCTGATTTGAAAGTGGAACAAGCGTTTGAATTGACTGACGCATCTGCCGAACGCTCCGCCGCCGGCTGTACCGTGAAGCTCAACAAAGAGCCAATTATCGAGTACATGAAATCCAACGTCGTATTGATGAAAAACATGATTGCCAACGGCTATCAAGATCCGCGCACTTTGGAACGCCGCATCAAAGCCATGGAAAAATGGTTGGCAAATCCGGAGCTGCTTGAAGCGGATAAAGATGCCGAATACGCCGCCGTAATTGAAATCAACATGGACGACATCAAAGAGCCGATTATCGCCTGCCCGAACGACCCTGACGACGTGTGCTTCATGTCCGAACGCTCCGGCACCAAAATCGACGAGGTATTCATCGGTTCGTGCATGACCAACATCGGCCACTTCCGTGCCGCTTCCAAACTTTTGGAAGGTAAGAGCGACATCCCCGTCCGCCTGTGGGTAGCGCCGCCGACTAAAATGGACGCGAAAGAGTTGTCCAACGAAGGCCACTACGGTGTACTCGGTCGCGCCGGCGCGCGTATGGAAATGCCGGGTTGCTCATTATGTATGGGTAACCAAGCCCAAGTACACGAAGGCGCAACCGTCATGTCCACTTCGACCCGCAACTTCCCGAACCGTTTGGGTAAAAACACCTTCGTTTACCTCGGCTCGGCTGAGTTGGCGGCAATCTGCTCCAAACTGGGCAAAATCCCAACCGTTGAAGAATACCAAGCCAACATCGGTATCATCAACGAGCAAGGCGACCAAATTTACCGTTACATGAACTTCAACGAAATCGACAGCTACAACGAAGTAGCCGAAACCGTGAATGTTTAACCGGAGCAACCCCGTGATATAAGGGGTTGGCAACCATGCCGTCTGAAAGTTTTTCAGACGGCATTATAATATTCTGCCACCCTTTTAACGGGCAGTATAATGCAATCCTCCCCATCCGCCATACAAGGCAGACGATAATATGAACCTGAAAAACCGCCATTTCCTGAAACTCTTAGACTTCACGCCGGAAGAAATCACCGCCTACCTCGACCTTGCCGCCGAATTGAAAGCTGCCAAAAAGGCAGGGTGCGAAGTGCAGCGGATGAAAGGAAAAAACATTGCCCTGATTTTTGAAAAAACCTCTACTCGGACGCGCTGCGCGTTTGAAGTTGCCGCGCGCGACCAAGGGGCGGGAGTGACTTATTTAGAGCCGTCCGCCAGCCAAATCGGGCATAAGGAAAGCATCAAAGACACCGCACGCGTGTTGGGCAGGATGTACGACGGCATCGAATATCGCGGCTTCGGGCAGGACGTGGTCGAAGAATTGGCGAAATACGCCGGCGTGCCCGTATTCAACGGTCTGACCAACGAGTTCCACCCGACCCAAATGCTCGCGGATGCTCTGACCATGCGCGAACACAGCGGCAAACCATTGAACCAAACCGCATTTGCGTACGTCGGCGATGCGCGTTACAACATGGCGAATTCGCTGCTGGTGTTGGGCGCGAAGCTCGGCATGGACGTGCGTATCGGCGCACCGAAAACCTTGTGGCCGTCTGAAAACATCGTTGCCCGCGCCTGCGCCGTTGCCGAAGAAACCGGCGGAAAGATTTTGTTGACCGAAAACACGAAAGAAGCTGTTAAGGGAGCAGATTTTATCCATACCGACGTGTGGGTCAGCATGGGCGAGCCCAAAGAAGTATGGCAGGAACGCATTGATTTATTAAAAGATTACCGCGTTACCCCCGAGCTGATGGCGGTATCTGGCAACTCGAAGGTCAAATTTATGCACTGCCTGCCCGCCTTCCACAATCGGGAAACCAAAGTCGGAGAATGGATTTATGAAACTTTCGGCTTAAACGGCGTAGAAGTAACGGAAGAAGTATTCGAAAGCCCTGCCAGCATCGTGTTCGACCAAGCGGAAAACCGGATGCATACGATTAAGGCAGTGATGGTTGCAGCTTTGGGCGACTGACACCGTTTTCCAGAATATCATCTTATCCTCCCTGCTTTGCCAAGATGATGAGAAAAAGCTAAAACCTTTAAAAGCTGCACTAAGAAAACTGCCTGTCATAAGACAGGCAGTTTGTTTGATTAGGAAAAATCAGTTTTTATCTTGGTCAACCAGTTTGTTGGCGGTAATCCAAGGCATCATCGCACGCAATTGAGCACCAACTTTCTCAACCTGATGGTCGGCATTCAAACGGCGGCGGGCAGTCATAGATGCGTAGTTTACATTACCTTCTTGGATAAACATTTTCGCATATTCGCCGGTTTGGATGCGTTTCAGGGCGTTACGCATGGCTTCTTTACTCGATGCATTTACTACTTCGGGACCGGTAACATATTCGCCGTACTCTGCATTGTTGGAAATAGAGTAGTTCATGTTGGCAATACCGCCTTCGAAGATTAAGTCGACGATTAATTTCATTTCGTGCAGACATTCGAAGTAAGCCATTTCAGGTGCATAACCTGCTTCAGTCAAAGTTTCAAAACCGGCCTTAATCAATTCGACCACACCGCCGCATAACACCGCTTGCTCACCGAACAGGTCGGTTTCGGTTTCCTCGCGGAAAGTCGTCTCAATCACGCCGCCTTTGGTACCGCCATTGGCAGCCGCATAAGACAGGGCAATATCTTTGGCTTTGCCGGAATTGTCTTGGTAAACGGCGATCAATGAAGGAACACCGCCGCCTCGTTTATATTCGCTGCGTACAGTATGACCCGGTCCTTTAGGAGCAACCATAATAACATCCAAATCAGAACGGGGAACAATTTGGTTGTAATGTACGTTAAAACCGTGCGCAAAAGCCAAGGTTGCACCCTGTTTCAAGTTGGCGGCAACTTCGGCATGATAAACGGCAGGCATGGTCTCATCAGGCAACAGCAACATAACCACATCGGCTTCTTTAGTCGCATCTGCAACGGTTTTAACAACATGACCGGCGGCTTCTGCCTTCTTCCAAGAAGAACCGTGACGCAGACCGATGACTACGTTGACACCTGAGTCTTTCAGGTTGGCTGCGTGTGCGTGGCCTTGTGAACCGTAGCCGATGATGGCAACGGTTTTGCCTTTAATCAGAGACAGGTCGGCGTCTTTATCGTAATAAACTTGCATTTGATTTCCTTTGAATAAAATGAGTTCCGGCTTTGTGTTGAGGATGCCGGACGGTTGGATTGAGGATAAAGGGTTAAACGGGGATCTCTTCCATCAAAACAATTTCGAGCGCATCGGTTTTGCCGTCGATGACTTTAACGAAACCTTGAAAATGTTCGCTGGCATTGTGCGCATCGATGGCAGCCTGAGATTTCCAGTTTTCGACGAAAACGAAACGGTTTGGCTTGCCGATTTCCTGGTGCAGGTCGTAGCTGATGTTACCTTCTTCCGCGCGGCTGGCTTTGACCAGGCTTTGGAACAAGGGTTTCAGCGTTTCCGTGTATTCGGGTTTGACGGTAACCAGTGCGACGATTTTAATGTTTGACATCAATCTCTCCTACCGCTTTGTTTTTCAGACGGCATATTGCCGTCTGAAAAACGGCAGTATTAAATTTTCAAGATACGCTCGCCACGGCCGATGCCGGCTGCGCCCGTACGTACGGTTTCCAGAATCTGGGCTCGTCCGACAGTTTCGAGGAAAGAGTCGAGTTTGTCGGTTGAGCCTGTGATTTCGATGGTGTAGCTGCGGTCGGTTACATCGATGATGCTGCCACGGTAGATTTCTGTCAGGCGTAAAAATTCGTCACG
Source organism: Neisseria cinerea (assembly GCF_900475315.1). Taxonomy (NCBI): domain Bacteria; kingdom Pseudomonadati; phylum Pseudomonadota; class Betaproteobacteria; order Neisseriales; family Neisseriaceae; genus Neisseria; species Neisseria cinerea. Next base: position 1,036,451 of record NZ_LS483369.1, read on the forward strand.
GTCTTTGCCGACGGCGCGGACTTTTACCAGCATCAATTCGCGTTCGACAAAACGGCTTTCGTTCAAATCGACCACTTTAATTACCTCAATCAATTTATTGAGTTGCTTGGTGATTTGTTCGATAACATGCTCGTCGCCATGGGTAACAATGGTCATGCGTGAAAGCGTTTTGTCCTCGGTCGGAGCTACTGCCAAGGAATCGATGTTGTAGTCTCGAGCGGAGAAAAGACCGACCACGCGGCTCATCGCGCCTGATTCGTTTTCCATCAGAACAGATAAGATATGTCGCATTGTCGTTCTCCTTACGCTTTCGGGTTTTCGCGCATATGTGGCGGCAGGACCATTTCGTCCAAACCTTTGCCGTTGCCGACCATAGGCAGCACGTTTTGTTTCTTATCGGTCAAGAAGTCGATAAATACCAGACGGTCTTTTTGTTTGACCGCTTCCAACAGCGCGCCTTCAACATCGGATTTTTTGTCCACGCGGATGCCGATGTGTCCGTATGCTTCCGCCAATTTGACGAAATCAGGCAGAGAATCGAAATAGGTTTCCGATTCGCGGTTGCCGTAGTACAGCTCCTGCCATTGGCGAACCATGCCGAGATAGCCGTTGTTGAGGGTAACAACGTTTACCGGAATGCGGTATTGGAAGCAGGTGGACAATTCTTGGATGTTCATCTGAATCGAACCTTCGCCGGTAATGCAGAACACGTCTTGATCGGGGGCGGCAAGTTTCGCGCCCATCGCATACGGCAAACCTACACCCATCGTACCCAAGCCGCCGGAGTTAAGCCATTGGCGCGGGCGTTCGAACGGGTAATATTGCGCCGCGAACATTTGGTGTTGCCCTACGTCCGAAGTAATGATGGCGGAGTTGTTGGTGATTTCGGCAAGTTTTTGCACGACGTATTGCGGTTTGATGATTTCGCTGTCGTTGTCAAACCACAGACAGTCTCGCGAACGCCATTCTTCGATGCTTTTCCACCATTTGTCTAAAGAATCGGACGCGGGAGTCGTATCTTGTTTACCCCACAAGCCGATCATTTCGGTCAACACATTTTTCACGTCGCCGACAATCGGAATATCAACTTTGACACGTTTGGCGATGCTGGACGGGTCAACATCAATATGAATGACTTTTTTGGCTTTTTCAAAGAATTTGGACGGAACGGATACGACACGGTCGTCAAAACGCGCGCCTACTGCCAACACGACATCCGCGTTTTGCATGGCGAGGTTAGCTTCGTAAGTACCGTGCATACCCAGCATACCCAAGAATTGTCGGTCACTTGAAGGATATGCGCCCAGCCCCATCAGCGTACCGGTACACGGTGCGCCCATCATGCGGACGAATTTTGTCAGCTCTTCCGAAGCATTGCCCAATACCACGCCGCCGCCGAAATAAACAACCGGACGTTTGGCAGAAGCCAACATTTGAACGGCTTTTTTAATCTGCCCGATATGACCTTGAACAACGGGTTGGTAAGAGCGGATAAAGATATCTTCCTGCGGATAGCTGAATTTCGCCATCGCCTGAGTTACATCTTTAGGAACATCAACTACAACCGGACCGGGACGGCCGCTGGCGGCAATTTGGAATGCTTTCTTGATGGTCTCGGCAAGCTCGTTGACATCGGTTACCAAGAAATTATGTTTGACGCACGGACGGGTAATGCCGACCGTATCCACCTCTTGAAACGCATCCGTACCGATAAGCGAATTGCCGACTTGTCCGCTGATAACCACCATCGGAATCGAATCGCTGTATGCAGTGGCGATGCCGGTCAGCGCATTGGTAACTCCCGGACCGGAAGTAACCAGCGCGACACCGACTTTACCGCTGACGCGCGCATACGCATCTGCCGCGTGTACCGCCGCCTGCTCGTGTCGGGTCAGAATGTGCTTGAATTTATTGAGTTGGAAAATAGCATCGTAGATTTCGATGACTGCGCCGCCCGGATAGCCAAAAACATACTCTACGCCTTCAGCTTTGAGACTTTGCACTATGATTTGTGCACCTGATAATTGCATAATGACCTCTTTTATATGGTTTCAAACCAATAGGGACGAACTGCTTTACCACAGCACCTGTAATGCAATTCCGCCAAGCAGCGATTTAGGGTACGCGCATTGAGGGAACACGGTAACAGACAGACCATCCAATCAATTGGGAAGAAACACAGAGTTTATGAAATGAAAGAGCGTCAACGATAACGCAAACTGAAGATTCAGGCAAGGAAAAATCTTTTACTTTTTAACATTAAATATCTGTAAAATTATTATATTATGATTTATATGAATTTTTATAAATCAGAGAAACAGCAAACAACTACATTGTTGACATTTCACACTCCCATACCGAATACAAAGAACGTACATTACCCCCTACTTTAACAGATTAACCATTCTTTATTTAGCAACCTTCACAGTATATTTCCGGAGGTATTTTCAGATTGCGTCTGCTAGACAGGTTGATTCAATTATACGGAAACAGATAGGATTAGATGATTATAGATACAAAACCACATGAACACCTTATCTGCTTTGACTGTGATTCACGGTACAGGATACGATAGACAAAAAAATAACCGCTCTAAAAGCGGCAGGGTCTCTCTCGAAATGAAAGCATATCATACTGATTTAAATATATTTTATTTTTAGGCAAATCAATAATACCGTAAAAAATACCGTAAATTTGTCAAAGTCAAAATTTTTTAGGGGCGGTTTGTGGCATTTCTGCCAAGCTGTGAAATATGGGCACATTGTAACATCGGCAATCATGCGCCGCCGCCCCGTATAAAAAAACAGTATATATATATAAAAATCACTTGTTACCGTTGTTACTCTTGTTACCGCTTCGCAATATTATGATTTTAATATTTCTTTTTGCGTTTTGCGGTAACAAGTCGGTAGCAACCGTAACAACTCTTTCCCCGTTTTCCGCCTGTTTTTCGGCTTTTCCTATGCCGTGATAGCCTTTTTCTTTCGTTTTCCTGCTTTCCGATAGCGTAAAAAGCCGCCTTTCGGCGGCTCTCTGTATCAATCAAGTTCCAGCGGCTCAATGATTAAATAATGGCGTATCGGCTTCTTGTTCACTTTGATTTGGTGCTGGTAGCCGTTTTTGGACGGCTTCAAGCGTCCTTTTTCCGATAGTACCTTACACACGGTATGAATCGGGAACGATTGGGCGATTTCTTCTCTAAACACCAGCGGCAGGATGTAAAACTCGTCATTGCCGCCAACCTGCACTTTAAAGCCTGCATGCCCTTTGCCTTTACCTCCTGTCATGGTGTATGGCGCGTCTCTTTCGCTCCACGACAGGAAGCGCGGGGAATCGGCATATTGTGCGATAAAGTCGTCCAACTGGCTGCATATCGCTTCTGCTTCGCGGTCTCCTGTGCCGTTCTCTTCCAGCCATTCGTGAAAGCACTGCATAACCCCCGCCCCGCCTGCCTTTAATCCTGTGATGGGCGCGGCATATTCTAAAACGGCGGCTAAAAGGGTAAAACGGCGGGCTATCCTCCGTGCCTGCCCTTCCATAGGCGGCAAGGCTTCAAGGTATCGGGCGCGTGTTGCTTCTATGGTTTCGGCGGCGGCTTCTTTGCCGTCTGAAAGGATTTGGCGGATAAGGGCGCGCCCTGCCGTGCCGTATTTCTTGGCGGCTGCCCTGTTGATATGCTCCGACAGTTTCGCGCCGTCTGTGAAGCCGTGCAGCGTGTCGTATATGCCGTGTTTGGCTTCTGCCTGTATATCGGGCAATCGGGCGCGGTTGCCTGCCTTCCATTGGGCGCGGTCTCCGATTAGGCTTTCGGGGTTGGTTTCGCCCGTTGAGAGTATCAAATTGCGCCATGTCTTTTGTTTGCGGTTGCCACCGTCTTTCGCGCCCTGTGTTTTCGATATGCCGTTAATCACGCTGTAAACCATTTGGGGGATTCTTCGCGGATCTGCGGTCTGTCCGATTTCGTCCAGTGCTAAAAAGCCGTCGTTACGCGCTAAGGCGGCATTCTGCAAACCTAATGCGGTAGTGTCCCAGTTGCTTTTTGTGGCTTCATAGCTGCCCCATACGCTTAATGCAAGGTTGGCGGCTGTGGTTTTGCCTTTGGACGAACTGCCTGCCAAGTGTACGCCGCCGCCCTCTTCGTGCAGCAGTGCCAAGAACGGCGCGGCAAGGCTCAAACCCAATGCAAGGCATAAGCGGCTGTTGCCCTCTGCGTATCGGGCGGCTTCCTGCCGCCATTCTTCAAGGCTGCCCGATTCCGTATAGCCCTCCCTTTGGCTGGTGTCTCCGTTGTATAGATGTTTGCGCCCTCTGCGTTGATGGTTTCGCCATTGGGCAGGATATAGGCGTTGCCGTGCCAGCCTGCGCGGTCGGTAATGGTGTAAATATCGCCGCCGCCCTGTGTCTGCAAATAGTCGGAAAGCCGCTCACGCTTAACCTTGCCTGATAGGATGTCTATACCGTACTGCCCCAATCTTGCCCAGCACTGCCCTGTTACGATTTCGCCTTTGGGGATGGCGGCGGTTTTGGTTCGCCGTGTGTTAGCGTCCTGCCAGCGTATCACGCGGTAATATGCGCCGTCGTTGTCCGTGCCCCTGCCTATGATGTCAATGGGGGATGACAGTTTTACCGGCGTGGCTTCCTGCATGTTGCCCTCCCTGTCGGTCTTAACGCCGATATACCACACGCCCGCGCCGTCCACGTCGTAACGCGGTTGTGCAAACGGCGCGGCAAATTCCGACATATCGCCCAACGGGGCGGTTTCTTCTGCGAAATTCGGCTTTACATCTTTACACATAGTGTTAAAATCTCCTGTATGGGTTTGGTTGCCTTTCGCGGTTTTCCGCGTTTGGTTTCCGCTTGATAAATAATCCATTGCCGCCTACAAATGCCGCCTGTTTTTCAGACGGCATTTTTTACGCCTTGCCGCTGCGTTTGCGGTCGTTCAATTCGTCCAGCGCGTCATAGCCTGCCGTGCCGCTTATCCAGTATCGGACGGCTATCCCGCCGCTTTGGGCGCGTTTTGCCAGGCTTAATGCCGCCGTTTCCCCTACGGGGCGCGGTGCGTCGTGGTCTGCGATAACGGCAAGCTCTTTAATGCCGTCTGAAAGCTCCAGCCGCTTCATGCCGTTTGCGCTTAGGGCGGCGCATAAGCCCCAATCATAGGCGTTGAACAGCTCACGCGCGGCTAAGGCGGTCTCTATGCCCTCCGATACCATCAGCCGCCCGTTTTCGGGGACGGGGAACAGATAAACCGCCCCGCCCGTCATCGCGCCCTGTTTGCGGCTTCGCATTTTCTTGGCGGGCAATGCTTCGCCCGTTTGGGGATGGGTAATGCGCGCCTTCCGCCATATCTGGGCGTGTATGCCGTCCTCTCCGTATGGTTTGGGATAGGCGGGCTCAATGTAGGTAATGTGCAAACCGCATAATCCGCCGCCGCGCGTGGAAGCTGCGATTGCCGCGTGGAAACGCCCGATGAACAGCGGTTTGCCGTCCTCCCCCTGCGTCCAGTATTCCATTGCCGCGTGATGGCGGATGTTTTCGGGAAGATATGCCGCGTTTAAGCCGCGTGATTCCCAATACTGGACAACGGGGCAATCGGGCGTTAACGGCCCTGCTTCGTCCCATAATGCGGCAAGTTTGCCGATATGGTCTTTTTCGGGGCGTGGTTGAGGCTGTGGGCGCGTTGCCGGTATCGGTAAGGGGTTTGCCCCGTACATGCCTAAAATGCCCGAAACCTGCTTTAATGCCGTCTGAAAATCGCAACCTAGAAAGTGCATAACCAAGCCGAAACCGTCGCCTGCGCCGTTCTCCCAATGGGTGCAAATGAATGTGCCTTTGCCGTCTTTGTCGTCGTATCTGAAGCGGTCTTCGCCTCCACACGCGGGGCAGGGCTGGTGTTTGTTGCGTAAAAACTTAGGGCCTATGCCGATGGCGGCGTGTATCTCCTGCCAGCGGTAACGCGCGGCGGCTTTGATGTCTTGGTAAGTCGGTTTCATTTTTCCGCCTCCTCCGATACAGGCTCTAACACAACACCAGCCATCGGGTCGGTCTCCCATATCGCGGGCGTTTGCGGCTGCGTCTCAACAGGGGGCGGAATATCCGCCGCGTGGTTTTCGGGGGCGTGGTGCGTCATGCCTGCAAAGGCAAAACCGAAAATCAGGAAAACCGCCGCTCCTGCATATGACGTTTTGCGCGGTCTGTTGTCTTGTCTCATGGCTTTTTCTCCTGTGCCAATGTTTGGAATAAGCCTAAACCCGAACCTTCAAACATATATAAATCAATGTGTTATCTAAAACATAGGTTTGAGTCTGCCCCTGCTGCCTAAAAATAGGCGGCATGGCGGTTTAGGTTTTGATGGGTTTTAAAGGGTCAGACAGCGGGGACTACTTGATAGCTTGCCCATGCTTTAAAGTCGTCGCCCGCAATGGCGGCAATAAAGGACAGACAGGCGGAAACGGCGGCGGCGCGTGTGGGGTAAATCCCCAGACGGCGGGCGGTGCATGAATATGCGTCAGCGTCGTAATGGTAGGCGGTAGGCTCGTGAACGATGGCGCAATAGCTTTGCGCTTGTGTGTAAACGGCTTGAATGTTTTGAGTTTGGTTTGATGGTGCTGCTTGAGAAAAATCGCGTTGCATTTGGAATGCTCCTAACTGTTTGAGATTTGAGAATGCCCGAAAAGGGGGCGGTGCTCTCTCCTGCAGTTAGTCAGGCGTGGGCGTTGCCGCTACCACACACCGCCATAACTTGATATGCCGTCTGAAACCTTGAACAGACTGCAAACAACATAGGGGAAATGGCGATAAAAAAATCCCGCAAGCCGTGCGGAATTTCGGCTAACTGTATTTTAGAGAGAAACCGCAATCTAGTTTCTCAATCCCGATTTGTAAATACTTTTCAGACGGCATTTTTACAAGCCGCTGATTCCATTGCCTATTAAATAGCGTTATACCGCGTTGCCGTGCCGTGCCGTGTCGGACGGTTTGGCTTTAGATTTTGTCCAGTGCCGTAACAAGCAAAACGGCAAAATAAACCTTGTCAGGGTCTTTACCCGTAACGGCGGCTAAGTCTGCAAGGGTTACCGCGTCCCATTTGCCGCCATCCGTTTTAAGGGCTAAATCTAAGATTGCTTTCTTCTCTTCTTCTGTGAGTGAATCAACAATGGATTCAATACGGCTTTTCGGCTTTTCCTGTATTTCCGCCTCTGCCTTGATTTCCGCCTTATCCACCAGCAAGCCCAGCATTTTTGCCTTGCCCATCGTTGCCGATACCGCCGCGCTGCTTTGCGGCGTGGGGGCTGCCAGTGCTGCCGCCCGTGCCTGCTCCAGTTCGTGCAATAAGTCGTCCACCGTTACCCTGTGCCGTTGCCGCGCCTCTGCCTTGAGATCGTCCACCATCGCGGAAATATCAGGGGATTGAAGCAGCTTATAAGCCTCGTTCGTTACCGTTTCGGGCTTCATGTTTTCGGCGTTGTAGGCTTGGCGGTATGCTTCGCTTGCATTGCCCGTTTCTACATACAGGCGGGCGAAATGCTCTTGTTTCGGGGTCATGCGTCATGCCTTTCCGACACCAGCGAAAACCGCCCGCGCTTCACGGTTTCGCCAAATTGGTTTTGGATTTCTTCCATTGTGGTAACGATGTTATGCCCCGCTTGGCGAAGCTCCATAATGCGCGTGTTGTAGCCAAGTATCCCCATTTGGGTAAGCTCCCATGATGTAACGCTGCCCTGCCTCAATCGGGCTAAAATGCGCTGTCTTTGATTTGGCGTTTTGGGCTTGTCGTTGGTACAATCATGCTTCATCGTTGGTTTCCCCTTTCCGCCGCCTAAATGTCCGTTTTGGCGGCTTTGTTTTGCCCGATAAATTAACCCGCCTGCTCTTCGCGTTTGGCTGCCAGTTTGCCGATATAGTCGTCAATCTCACTGGAAAGCCAGCCTACGACGTTTGCGGATACTTTGAACGGGCGCGGAAAATCGGGGCGGTGATGGCGGCTTTTAGTATTGCCCCAATTCCATACAGTAGAACGGCTCACGCCTAAACGCTCGGCTACCTGATTAACACGCAATACTGATTGATTCATGCTTTCGCTCCTATTTGGTTGTGTTGGTACGGCGTGCATTATGGAAAATCCGCCTATTGCGTGATAGTCATGAAAACGGTTTTTTTGCCTCCCTTTTTGCACAATGTGGAAAAGCCTTTTATTCCACGTTTTCGCATGATGTGAAAAATCTTTTTTTCGTTATGTTTTCGTATCATGCAAAAACGCGCCCGAAATAGGCGCGTTTCTTTGTTTACTGCTTGCTGTTTCGGCGGTATATTCCGCCGCTAAAGTTGGTTGTTCTAATTTAGTGCCGTGTGTCTCGTCCTTTCTTCGATCGGGTGATTCACGCGGTTTTGTTTTTCTGCTTGGCATTGGTTAAGCCATTTGTCTATGTTCTGCCTTGCCTCTGGTTTTAAATACTTCCTGAATGTCTGTTTATCGGGGTAATCGTCCAAGCCTGCCAGCGGTTTCAATATGTCGTATAGCCTTATCTGCCAGCTTATTTTATAGGCGGTTATGTCGATATTTAAAAAATATCGGGTAATCTGATAAATCCGCCTGATTAATGTTTGTGCTTTACCGCTTCGCCCGTGTGTGGGATAGCAGTAAAAATATTCCAGTCTGTTCTGCTCCTCCTCTATGCTCTTGTCTGCCATCTCCTGCCATCGTTGCTCATCTTCTTCACTTAAAAATCCCTGTCGTAACCTGATCCCCTGTTTCTCCGTCTGCCAGCCCTTTTTATACCGCCCGATTACCTTTTTTGCCGTTTCGCTGACTCGTGCAGTGTTTAGAGCCGCCCTAATTAGAGATAAGGCACAATCCTTTACTTTTTCATGTAGTATGCCCTCAATGTCGAAATGCGCGGTTAGCTCCATTAAATGTTTAATTAGCTGCTCAATCATATTTTGGCGCACTTCTTCAAGCCCTCCATCACGCCCCACCACCTTTAACGGCTGTTTGTATTCAAAACTTTCTTCAAAACTTCCAAAGCTACCAACCCCTTCAAAAAGGGATAACAATGAAACGTTTTTCATGCGTATGTATTTCCTAAATTACAATAGATTGAACCGCAATAATGCGGCTTAGGTATTGTATTAAAAGATTTTAGTTTTCTCTACTCTTGACAATGCCGTATTTTGTACTTTTTAAACAGCCAGCAGCTTATACGGTTTTATACACTGAGAAGCTAATTATTAATGCGGTCAATAATTTTGTATAACGCGCGTTTTTCCCTCCCTTTTATGGACTTGCAAAAACTGCCGTATGGCTTTCACGCGCGCGCGTATTGGTCCGAAAATTACCCGCCCCGCCTTTCTTTGTCGGTCATGGAAGAAATAGGGCATGATTGTGCCGTAAGCGCGTTTTAGCTGGTGTATGTGTGAAAAATCCCCGTGCCTATCGGTTATACGGGGATGTTTTCGGCGGCTTTCGTGCCTATTTGCGCCGCGCCTTTCATATTGGCGATTTCTGCGTATAACTTCGTCATTGGTTTACTCCTGTCTGTATAAATGGCATATTGAAGAAAACCTGCGAAGACGCTTAGGGCATAGGAGGACGGAATCGAAAGATTGACAGTCGCTCGTCGCAGGTTTGCTGTTTTTCTTTACACGCCCAAATAAAAACCTTAGAATCGAATTAACGGTATTTGTTGAACGCTATGAGGGACCGGACAATTTTGTCAGGGAGGCATAGCAGACAAATACCGTTTTTCATTTGCGCTCAAATCCGTGATCATAGTAGCGTCTGCTGCCGTCCTTGTTATCCATTCGTTGAGGCTGGTATTTTTAGACGGTCTCAAACGGGTTTATCAATTTCACGCCGCTATGATCAAAGTCTTTGATATTTCGCGTTGCCAAAGTTAAACCGTGCTGCTTGGCTGTTGCCGCTATCCAGGCGTCGTTTTCGGGACTTTTGTCGGGTATGTGCAAACGGGCGCATATTTCGGCGGTGGTTTCGTCTATGGGCAATATGCGGTCTTTGAATGTGGGCTTTACAACTTCTTCCAGCCAGCGGCGCAATATTCCGCCCTGCTGTCCGTCTTTGCGCTCCATACCCAAAACGCCCCGTTCAAGTTCCATCATGACAATTGCGCTGGTGTACATTTCAGCTGGGTCAATGGTGTTTAGCCATGCTCTAACGTTGCCGTCTGCCCGATTTGCCCGGCGTGTTTCACTGATAACGTTGGTATCCAACAGATACATTTTCAATCCTCCCCAAAATCAACGGGCGGTCTTTGCGCGGTGCTTCGCGGCGGTATTTCAAAATCGATGCTTTCCAGTTTGGCGGCAAGCTCGGCGTTTGCCGTCAGTGCCTCCAGTGCGCTTTGCGGCTTGCCTGTCAGTTTGCGGTATTCCGCATAACTGATTAATACATGGCTCGGCTTGCCGCGTGTGGTAATAAATACGGGGGACTTTGCGGCTTTCTTTTGGGTTTGGCTTGGGTATTGGTTAAATTCCCTGCTGCTGACAGTGTTTAACATTACGCCCTCCTTGTGTCTTGTTTGTAGTTATGTAGCCTCTTTTTACGCGGTTGTGCCTGTCGTGTCAATGTGCATTGCCCTTGTGGCTGTGTTGCCTTCTGAAACACCAGCGGTTAATCTGCCTGTTTTTTAATCAATCGCTTCCAATGGCTCAAATTTGCGTTTTTAGCGTATTTTGCCGTCTGCCTATGTCGTGATATATCCAAGCGGTTTAACTGCCATTCCTGCTCAAATTTGGCGCATTTCCGTGCGTTTTGGCTTTTTATTCCTCTACGCTCCCACTGCCAAGACAGGGAAAAAGCCGAAAATACGGGGCAGTTGTTACCACTTGTTACGATTTGCTACCGCACTTGTTACCGATTTTTTGTCTTTTTCTTATTTTATTTCATATACTTATTTATCTAACTTTTTCTCGGTAACAACGTAACAACTAAGGGTATGGTATTCCTATATAGGGATTTTCAGAAAACCAAAAAAAAACCGTCCTGCATTTTGGGCGGTCTCCCCTCATTCCCTACAGCTTGGCAGCATCTCCCGCAAGCTCTTTTTCCGCTTGGCGGTATCGCTCCCGCAAAAAATCACTATACCATTGCATAAGCTCTTTACGCTGTGGGATATATTCCGTTCTGTGGTATGCCGCCCTGACTTTGTTTTGTTCCACATGGGCAAGCTGTCGCTCTATCACATCGCTGTCAAAGCCGTTCTCATTCAAAACATCTGTAGCTAGGCTTCTAAAGCCGTGCGGTGTTGCTATGCCCTTGTAGCCCATTCTGCCCATTAAGTAAGACAGGGTGTTTTCACTCATGTGCTTGTCAGGATCTTTTACCGATGGGAATAAATAGCGGCTATGCCCTGTTATTTCCTTTAGTTCTGCCAAAAGCTCAAGCGTCCAATCAGCAAGGGGGACGATATGCGGGGCTTTCATCTTCATCTTGGCGGCAGGTATGCTCCATTCTGCCCCGTTTAAATCAAATTCCACCCATTCCGCCGCCCTAAGCTCTCCATTCCTGACAAAAGTCAGCATGATCAACTGCATGGCTATTTTTGTTTGCCGTTCGGCTTGTTCCAACATCAAACGGCGGTAAAACTCGGTCAGCTCGGATTGTGGTAATGCAGGCTGGTGTTTCTGCTTTGGTGCTTTAATTAAACCTACCAAAGGGACGGCGGGATTATTCTCTGCCCGCTCCGTCCGTATGGCATAAGTGAAAACAGCCTTGATACGCTGCAATATCCGCCCTGCCGTTTCAAGTGCTCCTCTTGCCGCTACCGCTTCAATCACTTCTTTTACTTGGCTGACTTTGATTTCACTGACAGGCAAACCGCCAAGCATGGGGAAAACGTCCTTTTCTAAACTATCCCATACACGGGCGGCATGATTGCCCGTCAATCCTGTTTCACGGTGTTTATGCCATTCGGCGGCAATGCTCCGAAATGTGTTACTGACAGCGGCTTGCCGTTCACGCTTTTCCTGCTGCTTGGCTTCGCCGGGATCTTGCCCCGCTGCAAGCAAGCGGCGGGCATTTTCAGCGGTTTGGCGGGCTTCCACCAGTGATACGGTCGGATATTTGCCGATTGAAAGCGTTTTACGTTTGCCGTTATGCGAAAAGTCAAACCGCCATAACTTCCCGCCGCTCGTATTGACATACAGATACAAACCTTTGCCATCATTCAGCTTATACGGTTTTTCGGCGGGCTTGGCGTTTTTGATTTGTCGGTCGTTCAGCTTCATTTTTACGGTATTTTTCCGAGGTATTTTTCAGATACCGTAAAAAATACCGTAAATTTTAGGTTAACTCAATTAGAACATATTAGACGGGATTAGATGATACGCAGGCACTAAACCAGCGGAAAGCCTTGTCTTTCCTGGCTTTGGTTTACGGCGTTGGACTGCAATAGACAAAAAAATAACCGCTCTAAAAGCGGTTGTGGTGCCCAGGGTCGGACTCGAACCGACACACCTTGCGGCGGGGGATTTTGAGTCCCCTGCGTCTACCAATTTCGCCACCTGGGCTAGTGAAGAAGCTGCTATTATAATGGCTTTTAAAACTCTGTAAACCCTTTTGTTGATTTTTTTTACTAATTATTATTTACTATTTGATTTTAAAGATAATTAAACCATGCTACATCTATACCGCAATCTAAGAAACCTACTGAATAAAAATTATGCCGCATTAGCTCTGATGACCACTGCCATACTGCAGTACAAAAAATACTACATTTAATCTAATAAACGCGTTAAGATTGAAACATTCAAGTTCTGCACGAATTCGGTTGTTTATATTTACTAGGAGATTGTCATGCTTTCTATACCACGTTCCTTTCTGCTGAGTATCTTCGCCCTTGCATCGCTTGCAGCCTGCAAACCTCAAGAAAACAATGCGGCACAAGCCACTGCATCTGCCGCATCTGCTGCCGAAAACTCACCGAAACCGCAAACACGCGGTACAGATATGCGCCAGGAAGATATCGGCGGCGACTTTACGCTGACCGATGGCGATGGCAAACCGTTCAGCCTGAGCGACTTAAAAGGTAAAGTGGTGATTCTGTCTTTCGGTTATACACACTGCCCGGATGTCTGCCCGACCGAGCTGCTGACATACAGCGACACGCTAAAACAACTTGGCGATCAGGCTAAAGATGTGAAAGTCGTGTTCGTCAGCATCGACCCCGAACGGGATACGCCTGAAATCATCGGCAAATACGCCAAACAATTCAATCCCGACTTTATCGGACTGACCGCGACCGGCGATCAAAGCCTGCCGGTTATCAAACAGCAATATCGCGTGGTTTCTGCCAAGGTCAATCAAAAAGACGACAGCGAAAACTATTTGGTCGACCACTCTTCCGGCGCTTATCTGATTGACAAAAACGGGGAGGTAGCGATTTTCTCTCCTTACGGAAGCGAGCCTGAAACCATTGCCGCCGACGTAAGAACACTGCTCTAAATGCAACCGTATGCCGTCTGAACCACAAACCCGTTCAAACGGCATTATCATTCCAAGATATTAAGGTATTTGCATACCATACCGGATAGTTCGCCAGCCATCGCCTTGTCGGTAAAGCAGCTTCGTAATCGGGATTCCACCCAAAAATTACGCGCAATATGCGGAATAAACGTATATCGTTTTACACAATAAGGTGTCTGCGTCAACCTTGTCAAACTTACAGCCTGATTAGGTTTGTGCCGCCCGACGGGTCAAATGGCATGGTTTTGGATTTAGTTTTCTGCGATAACACGCCGAAGGTAAAATAAGCATTGCCCGAACCTGTTACCCGTATCTTTAAAGGTTTGGACGGCACATGGTTTTCTTCAGACGGCATTTCTGTTTTTTCCCACAACTATAACGGAGGACGATATGGATACTGAGGACAAAGGTTTTTCTGAAAGCGCACAGGCCGCCTTGGGTAGCGGTACCAACCGTTTTTACGTGTACTGCCTGACCGATTTGAAAAAAGGCAAAGTACTGTATATCGGTACAGGCTGTGGCAACCGTATTTTCGAATTTGACCATTTCGACGCACCTACGGCAAAAGCCGTATCCAAATGCCGCAAGCTCGGACGCTTTATCTTGGCCCATCACCTAACCGAAAGTGAGGCACTGGTCGCTCAACAATCTCTGATTGCGTTTGCCCGCAGCGTTTGCGGTAAAAAGCTGAAGAACCTTGACGGTTCGATACAAGGCATCCGTACCGAAGATTGGGAAAACCGTTTCGGCTTCGAGCCGGCAGATGTTGGCAAACTGAATCCGGACGGTCTGATTTTGGCAGTCAAACTACCTCAAGCCGCAAACCGTAACGAATCTGCCGCAGAACGTGAAAATAGGGCACGCGGCACTTGGACGGTTGCCAAAGATTTGGTCAAAAAAGTGAAATACCTCATCGGTATTGATACGGATTCGGACAACGCGGTCGTATGTGCCTATAAGGTAGCAGGTTTCGAGACGGAAGATACCGTCAGAAACGGTAAAACCCTGACTGCCTATCGCTTTACGTTTACCCAAGAAAAGGATGTTGCCGAAACATTAGGGCTGCAGCAGAAATCCCTGCCGGGATTAAAATTTGCCAATGGCTCGGATAAAACCTATATCCGCCCCAAAAACATATGATCGTAGGTTCTGCCTTCAAAAGGAACCGGATACCGTAATCTTCCGCATTTCTACCTTGCAAAATCAGAAGCAGGCTTTTCAGACGGCATCGGAGCCTATAAGATTACAGAACACTACAAACAAAGGAGCAGATACATGCCTGTAAACGAATATACACGAATCGGCTGGATAGGTTTGGGTCAAATGGGCAACCCCATGGTAACACGGCTTTTGGACGGCAATATCGAAGTTGGCATATACAACCGCTCGCCCGGGAAAACTGATTCCCTTGCCGCCAAAGGTGCAAAGGTCTATGGCAGCACCATCGAACTTGTCCGCGACTATCCCGTTATTTTCCTAATGGTCTCCGACTATGCTGCAGTACGCGACATCCTAGCAGGAGAAATGCTCACAAAACTCCAAGGCAAAATAATCGTCAATATGAGCACCATCTCACCAACCGAAAACCTTGCCGTCAAAGAACTTGTCGAATCTGCCGGCGGACAATTTGCCGAAGCCCCGGTTTCCGGTTCGGTCGGTCCGGCTACCAATGGTACGCTGCTCATTCTGTTCGGCGGCGACGAAACTGTTTTAAACCCGTTGCAGAAAGTGTTTTCCCTTGTCGGCAAAAAAACTTTCCACTTCGGAGAGGTGGGCAAAGGTTCGGGCGCAAAACTTGTCTTGAATTCACTTTTGGGCATCTTCGGCGAAGCTTACAGCGAAGCCATGCTGATGGCTCGGCAGTTCGGCATCGATACCGACGCCATTATTGAGGCCATCGGCGGCTCGGCAATGGACTCGCCTATGTTCCAAACAAAAAAATCACTATGGGCAAACCGTGAGTTCCCCCCTGCCTTTGCACTCAAACACGCTTCCAAAGACCTTAACCTTGCTGTCAAAGAACTGGAACAGTCGTACAATACCCTGCCCGCCCTCGAAGCAACCGCTGCCAGCTACCGCAAAGCATTCGAAGCGGGTTACGGTGATCAGGACGTTTCCGGCGTTTACCTGAAATTGGCAGAACACTGACTTCCCTTTCCAAACAATATGCCGTCTGAAATATTTTCAGACGGCATTTTTATCGTCCCACGCTTAAAATTAGTCCTGATTATAACTATAACCTGCACAAATTTAGTCAATATCAAGACCAATTATGAACCAACTCGACCAACTTGGAACCCGTATCAACCTGATTTGCAATGTCTTCGACAAATGGATCGGGCAGCAGGATCTGAATTACAACCTCTTTGCCGTACTTTATACCCTGGCAACCGAAGGCAGCCGCACGCAAAAGCATATCGGCGAAGAGTGGAGTCTGCCCAAACAGACCGTTTCAGGCGTATGCAAAACCCTTGCCGGACAAGGGTTGATTGAATGGCAGGAAGGCGAACAGGACCGGCGCGAACGGTTGCTGTCGCTGACCGAAAAAGGCAAAGCCCATGCCGCACCTTTAACAGAAAACGCGCAGGAATTCAGCGACAAAGTATTTGCCACATTCGGCGACAAGCGCACAACTCGGCTGTTTGCCGATTTGGATGCACTGGTGGAAGTGATGGAAAAAACAATCTCAGAAAATAAAAAATAGGGGAAACAAATATGTGGAAAATGTTGAAACACATAGCCCAAACCCACCGCAAGCGTCTGCTCGGCACGTTTTCTCTGGTCGGACTGGAAAACCTTTTGATGCTGGTGTATCCGGTGTTTGGCGGCTGGACAATTAATGCAGTAATTGCGGGGAAGGTGTGGCAGGCGTTGCTGTACGCTTTGGTTGTGCTTTTGATGTGGCTGGTCGGTGCGGCGCGGCGGATTACTGATACGCGCACGTTTACGCGGATTTATACCGAAATCGCCGTGCCGATTGTGTTGGAACAGCGGCGGCAAGTCCCGCATTCGGCGGTAACTGCGCGGGTTGCCCTGTCGCGTGAGTTTGTCAGCTTTTTTGAAGAACACCAGCCGATTGCCGCGACATCCGTCGTATCCATATTCGGCGCGTGCATCATGCTGCTGGTGCTGGAATTTTGGGTCGGCGTGTTGGCGATGTGCATACTTACGTTATTTTTATGGCTTTTGCCACGTTTTGCCTCCATCAGCGAAAACCTGTATTTTCGCCTGAACAACAGCTTGGAGCGCGATAACTACTTTATCCGAAAAGGCGACGAGCGGCAGCTGTACCGCCATTACGGACTAGTTGCGCGCCTGCGTGTGCTGATTTCCAACCGCGAAGCCTTCGGCTATCTCTGCGTCGGCGTGGCGATGAGTATTTTATTTGGCTTTGCTTTTGTGATGATGACGCTCAAAGGCTACGGCAGTGCAGGGCATATTTATTCGGTCAGCACTTATCTGTGGATGTTTGCCATGAGTTTGGACGACGTGCCGCGATTGGTCGAACAATATTCCAATTTGAAAGACATCGGACAACGGATAGGGGGATCGGAACGGAACATCAAAGCCGGAACTTAAAAAATGCCGTCTGAACACGCTTCAGACGGCATTGTCATCCGACAATGTCAAATTACATCACATCCGCCCGCCTATTCGCAAACTTGGCAAATAGATTCTCAACAGAGGCTTCCGCCTGCAAACCAATGCGCTGAATCAGGCTTTGCTTCGCCTGATACTTCACTTCAATAATCTGCTTGTTTTCAAACGCTTTCAACAGCAAATCATCACTGGTTGAAATACTGTCGACCAGATTCAGCTCCAACGCCTGCCGACCGAACCAATGCTCACCCGTTGCCACTTTCTCAATATCCAATTGAGGGCGGTTCTCGCTGACAAACTGCTTAAACAACTGATGCGTTTCCTCCAGTTCCTGCTGGAATTTCTGCTTCCCCTTCTCCGTATTTTCACCCATAAAGGTAACCGTACGCTTAAACTCACCCGCCGTCATCACATCCACATCGATATCGTATTTTTTCAGCAGGCGGTGAATATTCGGAACCTCAGCAACCACACCCACCGAACCGATAATGGCAAAAGGAGCGGAAACAATTTTATCTGCAACACATGCCATCATATACCCTCCGCTTGCTGCCACCTTATCGACGGCGACAGTCAACGGAATATTGCGTTCCCGCAAACGCCGAAGCTGGGAGGCTGCCAAACCGTAACCATGAACCACTCCGCCGGGACTCTCCAATCTGAGCAAAACCTCATCTTCGGGCCGGATAATCGAAAGCACGGCGGTAACCTCGTTGCGTAAAGCCCCCACGGCGCGCGCATACAAATCGCCGTCAAAATCCAACACGAAAAGGCGGGGTTTTTGCGTTTCGGCAGATTTTTCAACCCCTTCTTTCAAACGCTTTTTCTGTGCCTTAACTTTTTCTTTTTCCTTTTTCTTTTCTTCTTTTTCCCAATGCTTGGCTTCTTCCTCATTCAAGAAAAAAGTTTCAAACGATTGTTGTTGTTTTTGATAATTTTCCGACAAGTCCGTCAGTACAACCGTCCCGTTTTCATGCCGTTCCTTGCTCTGTATAATAATCAGCACAACAAGTGCGATTACTCCGAAAACAGTAAGCAGTTCAAGCAGAAAAATGCCGTAATTCAATAAAATTTCTTTCCACATTAATTGTACTTCCTCTTTTTTTAAACATAGATGACCACATCACCCATACTTATCCGAGCGGTAAAAATAAGGGCGGCCCTAGACAACTAGGATAAATCCCAATTTACTAATTGTTTTAAAAATCAAACAAAAAACTTTACTTAACCGTTGTTCAAATGTTCCCTGCCAATTTAGTACTGCACCAATCAGAAAGCAACCGACCCAAAAAATCGCCCGTTCATCACCATTAACGGCTATTCCCAAGAACCGCATACGATCATTCTACCTGACCGCACGAAACAGGTGCAGCAAGTCTCTTTTGCACGGTATCATTGACTCCTGCCCCACACCCACTCGGATAACGGCATGGAGTATCTCGGCAAAGCAGAACGGATAGCCACACTTTGATGGAAATAATTTTCTGTTTAAATATTCGGAATACCGGCAAAAAAGCTGTGCCGTTTTGTGAATTTTTATGAGACAGTAAAACCGCATAAGGGCTTGAAGGAAAATATACCTTCGGAAGTTTTAAAGACTTATTTTCTCAACCTGTCGTGCGGGAAACGCAGCATTTTTATATGGGGCAGATAACACAGAGATATCCTCAAGTTTTACAGGTACTTGTCTTATTAGACATAAATCAGGCGAAAATAAAAAAGACAGCCTTATAAACAAGCTGTCAATTAGAAATTTAGAACCTAAGTTTTGCAATAAAACCAGATATCTATTGGTGCCCGGAGCCGGAATCGAACCGGCACGGGATGTTTAGTCCCGACGGATTTTAAGTCCGTTGTGTCTACCTATTTCACCACCCGGGCATTTGTGAAAGGTGGAGGCGGGGGCGCGGATTTTAACCGGCCTATATGAAGATTGCACTCCTCATAGCATAAACACTCTGCCACCCCGCCATAGTACAATAATGGAGGCGAGAGTCGGAATCGAACCGGCGTAGACGGATTTGCAATCCGCTGCATAACCACTTTGCTATCTCGCCTAAAACTGGCTTATCTAAAAACTTGGAGCGGGAAACGAGTCTCGAACTCGCGACCTCAACCTTGGCAAGGTTGCGCTCTACCAACTGAGCTATTCCCGCAAATTCAAACGTATCAATTTTTTGGAGCGGGAAACGAGTCTCGAACTCGCGACCTCAACCTTGGCAAGGTTGCGCTCTACCAACTGAGCTATTCCCGCATTGACACATTCAAAATAAAACTCTGGAGCGGGAAACGAGTCTCGAACTCGCGACCTCAACCTTGGCAAGGTTGCGCTCTACCAACTGAGCTATTCCCGCATTGATTGTAAGAGAATGATTTTTTTGGAGCGGGAAACGAGTCTCGAACTCGCGACCTCAACCTTGGCAAGGTTGCGCTCTACCAACTGAGCTATTCCCGCCCTATATCATTCTCCGACATCGAAGAAGACGCAATTATTATGGATTCCGTTTCTGCCGTCAAGCTATTTTTATTATTTTTTAGGTAATTTCTTTCCATGCCATCTTCAGATAATACAACATCGACCAAACTGTCAATAAAGATGCAATAAACATCAATACATTGCCAACAAAAACGGAATCAAATCCATATAATTTGGGAAAATTCAACAGTAACAGGAAGATTGCCAGCATTTGTGCGGCAGTTTTAAACTTGCCGATTGTGGCGACAGCAACACTATTCCTCCTACCCTTTTGCGCCATCCATTCTCGCAGTGCGGATATAGTGATTTCCCTGCCGATAATGATGATGGCAAACAAGACGTAAGTTCGGTCGAGCTTCACCAGCAACAGCAAAGATACGGCAACCATCAGTTTATCGGCAACGGGATCGAGGAAGGCGCCGAAATCCGAGGTCTGTTTCCACAACCTTGCCAAGAATCCGTCAAACCAATCGGTCAATGCGGCGATAGCAAAAATTATAGCGGCGGCAAGATTGATCGTTTCCTCTTCAAACCATGAAAAAGGCAGGTAGAACAGGGAAATCAAGACGGGAATAAGCAAGACCCTCAACCATGTGAGGAAGATGGGAATATTCCAAGGCATCGGTTTTTCTCTATGCAGACTGTAAAGTTGTGATTATAACGGTTATCCTCATAACCCAAAACGTAAAATTGCCACGCGGGCATTTTCTCCTTCCAGCCAATTTGTTTTCATATTCTTTTCAAACGCAGGAAAATGGCGGGCAATAAAAGCAAAATACCCAGTTTCAAGCTGAAAATGGCAGGTTGTGCCAACACTTCGATAAGGCGGCCTTCCGGATGTGCGAACTCCTTATTGGTATGGATACTGCCACTGTTGCGGTATTCCAACAGAACGCCGTTTAAAAAACCTTTTCCGACAGTGTCGCTTAAAACGGTTCTAGCCTGCTCCGCCCTGATGGTTCTGCCGATATTGCCTTCCGCGCACAAACCGTCGAACCCATAGCAGGAAAGCCGGTAATGTTGCCCGTCTGCATTCAGTTTGATTGCCCGTCCGCTGCGGTTGGGTGCGGTAACGGTCAATTCTGCA
Organism: Neisseria cinerea; assembly: GCF_900475315.1. Taxonomy (NCBI): domain Bacteria; kingdom Pseudomonadati; phylum Pseudomonadota; class Betaproteobacteria; order Neisseriales; family Neisseriaceae; genus Neisseria; species Neisseria cinerea. The sequence continues at coordinate 1,057,097 of NZ_LS483369.1, forward strand.
TATTCGAATGTTTTTTCTTGTTCGTGAAATGCCGTCAGGTAAGGTGCAATAAAAACGGCGGACAACAGCAGACAGCTTATGGCAGCAAACCATACCCAGCGATAATATTTCACGCTTACCCCTTGTTTCTCAAATGCCGTCTGAAATAAGCGGCTTCATATATTGTTTACAGTATTGGGAAGCATAACAGACAAAATGCCGTCTGAAATATTTTCAGACGGCATTTCTTATCCGAAACGGATTATTTTTGCGTTTCAACCGCTTCCAATGCACGCAGGGCATAAGTGTAAGCGGCACCCGCATTCAGGGCAATGGCGGTTGCCAATGCACCTGCGATTTCGCTGTCGGTCGCACCGGCTTTGGCGGCAGCGGCTGCATGAACACTGATGCAGCTCTCACAACGTGTGGTAATGGCAACGGCGATGGCAATCAGTTCGCGCGTTTTAGCATCAAGTGCCTCTGCAGCTGCCGCTTGTTCCAATGCGCCGTAGGCCTGCAGCATTTTAGGATGCTCTTTACCCAGCTCGCCAAATGATTTTTTAACCAATGCTGTATGTTCTTTCCAATCTTTAAACATTTTCTTTTCCTTTATCTTACGTTTAACCCTGATACGCGGTTGCGCATCCGTTTTTGATGTGTGTATTATTGCAATTATTTAGTTGTATTTATCGCTTAATAATCTCATTTGATGGTTCAAAAAGATTTATGGACATTCTCGACAAACTGGTTGACCTGGCCCAACTGACGGGTAGTGTGGATGTACAGTGCCTTTTGGGCGAACAATGGTCGGTACGGCATGAAACGTTGCAACATGAAGGGCTGGTACACATTGTTACGTCGGGCAGCGGCTATCTCTGCATCGACGGTGAAACTTCCCCGCGTCCGGTCAGTACGGGGGATATTGTATTTTTCCCGCGGGGATTGGGGCATGTCTTAAGCCACAACGGACAAAACAAAGAAACCTTAACGCCGGATATACGCCAACACGGTGCATTCACGATCAAACAATGCGGCAACGGGCTGGATATGAGCCTGTTTTGCGCCCGTTTCCGCTATGATACCCATGCAGATTTGATGAACGGCCTGCCTGAAACCGTTTTTCTGAATATTACCCACCCCGGTTTGCAATATGTTGTTTCAATGCTGCAACTGGAAAGCGAAAAACCTTTGGCGGGGACAGTTTCCGTAGTCAACGCATTATCGTCCGTTTTACTGGTACTTATCCTGCGCGCCTATCTTGAACAGGAAAAAGATGTCCAACTGTCGGGCGTATTGAAAGGTTGGCAGGACAAACGTTTGGGACATTTAATCCAAAAGGTGATAGACAAACCGGAAGACGAATGGAATGTTGATAAAATGGTGGCGACCGCCAATATGTCACGCGCGCAGCTGATGCGCCGTTTCAAAAGCCAGGTCGGACTCAGCCCGCACGCCTTTGTGAACCATATCCGCCTGCAAAAAGGCGCATTGCTGCTGAAGAAAACCCCGGATTCGGTTTTGTCGGTCGCACTGTCGGTAGGCTTTCAGTCGGAAACGCACTTCGGCAAAGCATTCAAACGGCAATATCACGTTTCTCCGGGTCAATACCGGAAAGAAGGCGGGCAACAATAAAATATCTGGACCTTAAAACGCAAATGCCGTCTGAAAATACTTTCAGACGGCATTTGCGTACCGTATCATTTTAACGGCTGCATCTTCATCACTTCCAAGAGGAAGTTGGTAAATGCGGGATTGTTGGGTTTGGCATCCATATTTTTCCAACGCTGCTGCCAGCCGCGCAAGGCATTCTGGATATACAGCTTGGACTGTTCCGTATTGATTTCGCCGCGCTGGCTGTCTACCGCCGAACGCAGGTAGATTTCATACATACTGTCATCGACGGCATTGCGTCCGACCAGGCGTTTTCTGAAGTTGTTCAGATATTGCGCGGCCTGAACCTTGGTCATTTTACCGATACTCACCTGATAGCTCAGGCGAGTAGCCTCATCGCGAATTTTGGAAACATCCGTCCAATGCGAAGGCGCGAGACGGAAATCTTTTGCAGGTGCTTCCGTTTTGACGGTATTGATAGGATTCACGGGGATTTCCGTCAATGTGGGCACATAAATAGACTGGCAGCCGGAAAGGACTGCCGCAATGGAAAGAGGGATAAGGTATTTTTTCATGCCTGACATTATAATCAAGTTTGCCTTGAGAAAACAAATTGTTCGGCAAGAAAAATAAAATTTCGGCATCAGAAGCAGGCAAAAACACATTCCACAAGCCTTGCCGCAAGGTTTACAATCCGACCGTCCTTATCGCAACGACCGTTTATGGATATCGAAAAAAAAGACATTTTAGGATCGGGCTGGATGCTGGTGGCGGCAGCCTGCTTTACCATAATGAACCTGTTAATTAAAGATGCGGCGGCCCGGTTTGCCTTCAGCAGCGGCGAGCTGGTATTTTGGCGTATGCTGTTTTCCGCCGCCGCACTCGGCGGTACCGCCATATTGCGGCGCGACACCTTCCGCACGACTCATTGGAAAAACCACCTGAACCGCAGCATTATCGGATCGGGTGCGATGCTGCTGCTGTTCTACGCGGTAACGCATCTGCCTTTGGCAACCGGCGTAACCCTAAGCTACACCTCGTCGATTTTTTTGGCAGTATTCTCCTTCCTGATTCTGAAAGAGCGGATTTCCGTTTACACGCAGGCAGTGCTGTTCTTCGGCTTTACGGGTGTCATATTGCTGCTTAATCCATCGTTCCGCAGCGGTCAGGAACTGGCGGCACTCGCCGGGCTGGCGGGCGGTGCGATGTCCGGCTGGGCGTATCTAAAAGTGCGCGAATTGTCCCTGGCGGGAGAACCCGGCTGGCGCATTGTATTTTACCTTTCCGCGACAGGTGTGGCGATGTCGTCAGTTTGGGCGACGCTGACCGGCTGGCACACCCTGTCCCTCCCATCGGGGGTTTATCTGTCGGGCATCGGCCTGTCCGCACTGGTTGCCCAACTGTCGATGACGCGCGCCTATAAAGTCGGCAACAAATTCACGGTTGCCTCGCTCTCCTATATGACCGTCGTCTTTTCCGGCCTGTCTGCCGCATTTTTTCTGGGCGAAGAGCTTTTCTGGCAGGAAATACTCGGTATGTGCATCATTATCCTCAGCGGCATTTTGAGTAGCATCAGCCCCATTGCCTTCAAACAACGGCTGCAAGCCCTCTTCCTCCGAAAATAAAAAATGCCGTCCGAACATCCTTCAGACGGCATATCAGGCTTTATTTCCCTGCCTTCACATCCTGCCACTGGCGTACCATAAACTTCAACGCCGCCGGCTGGATGGGAACCATAATAAAGCTGTTTTCCAAATCCCCGTCGCTCGGGAAAATCGTGTTGTCATCCCTAAACTCCTTATCCATCAGCTCACGCGCCGGCTTGCTAGAAGGCGCATAAGTAACGAAATTGCCGTTCTTCGCCGACACTTCCGGGGCGAGGAAGTCGTTGATATATTTGTGCGCGTTGGCGACGTTTTTCGCATCTTTCGGAATCACGAAAGAATCCACCCAAATCCCTACGCCCTCTTTCGGCATCATCACACGGATTTTTTCTTTGCCGCCTGCTTCTTCGGCACGGCGTTTGGCAATATTCAAATCGCCGCCGAAGCCAATCGTTACGCAAGTATCGCCGCGCGCCAAATCATCGATAAAGCCGGACGAGGTAAAACGCTTGATGTACGGACGGTTTTTCTTAAGCAAGGCAGTTGCCGCCTTAATATCCGCCGTTTCGCTGCTGTTTGGATTTTTACCCATGTAGTTCAACACCATAGGATAAATTTCCGCCGCGCTGTCTAAATAACTGATACCGCATTGTTTGAGTTTGGACGTGTATTCGGGGTTAAACACCAAATCCCATTGATTGTCCGGCAGCTGATCCGTACCCAAAGCCTTTTTCACACGTTCGGTATTGATGGCGAAAGTGTTGGTACCCCAATAAAACGGAACGGCGTATTCATGGTTCGGGTCAACGCCCTCCATCAGCTTCATCAACTTGGGATTGAGATTTTTATAATTTGGAATCAATGCTTTGTTGATTTTCTGATAAGCACCTGCCTTAATCTGCCTGCCCACAAACGCATTGGACGGCGCGACAATGTCGTAACCGGATTTTCCGGTCAGCACCTTGCTTTCCAGCGTTTCATCGCTGTCGTACACATCATAAGTAACCTTGATGCCGTTTTTCTTTTCAAAATCGGCAACGGTTTCCGGATCGACGTATTCCGACCAGTTGTAAATTTTCAATACGTTTTGGTTTTCCGCCGGTGCCGGTTTTTCGGCAGACGGTTTGTCCGAACCGCCGCACGCTGCAAGCAGCAAAGCAGTCAGGACGGCCAGGGGCAGATGTTTGGTCATTATCATTCCTTGCATATCAGGTTGAAGAAAGCAGCCATTATAAACGCGATGGCTTCAGACGGCATTCAAAATCCCGCCACACCCTTCCGAAAACCGCCGATTCCATAGCTAGAAACAGGGATTTGCGGTAAGATACCGCCATTCGTTTTCCCTGCTTTTACCATTACAAGACATTTGAGAGATATTGAAAAAATTATGAAAACCTCCGAACTGCGCCAAAAATTCCTAAAATTTTTCGAAACCAAAGGCCACACCGTCGTCCATTCATCCTCGCTCGTGCCGCACGACGACCCGACCCTACTGTTTACCAACGCGGGCATGAACCAATTTAAAGACGTATTCTTAGGTTTCGACAAACGCCCGTACAGCCGTGCCACTACCGCGCAAAAATGCGTACGCGCAGGCGGCAAACACAACGACTTGGAAAACGTAGGCTACACCGCCCGTCACCACACCTTCTTTGAAATGATGGGAAACTTCTCCTTCGGCGACTACTTCAAACGCGACGCCATCCACTTCGCTTGGGAGTTCCTCACTTCCCCCGAATGGCTCAATATCCCCAAAGACAAACTCTTGGCGACCGTTTACGCAGAAGACGACGAAGCCTACAACATCTGGTTGAACGAAATCGGTATGCCGTCTGAACGCATCGTCCGCATCGGTGACAACAAAGGCGCGAAATACGCGTCCGACAACTTCTGGCAAATGGGCGACACCGGCCCTTGTGGCCCCTGCTCCGAAATTTTCTACGACCACGGCGAAGAAATCTGGGGCGGCATTCCCGGCAGCCCCGAAGAAGACGGCGACCGCTGGATCGAAATTTGGAACTGCGTGTTCATGCAGTTCAACCGCGACGAACAAGGCAATATGAATCCGCTGCCCAAGCCGTCCGTCGATACCGGCATGGGCTTGGAGCGCATGGCCGCCGTCATGCAGCATGTTCACAGCAACTACGAAATCGACTTGTTCCAAGACCTGCTCAAAGCCGTTGCCCGCGAAACCGGCGCACCTTTCAGCATGGGAGAACCCAGTCTGAAAGTCATCGCCGACCACATCCGCTCCTGCTCATTCCTGATTGCAGACGGCGTATTGCCTTCCAACGAAGGCCGCGGCTACGTATTGCGCCGCATTATCCGCCGCGCCGTGCGCCACGGTTACAAACTAGGTCAAAGCAAACCGTTCTTCCACAAACTCGTTGCCGATTTGGTCAAAGAGATGGGCGATGCCTACCCTGAATTGAAAGAAAAACAAGTTCAAATCGAAGAAGCGTTGAAAAACGAAGAAAGCCGTTTTGCCCAAACTTTGGAAACCGGTATGGCTTTGTTAGAAAACGCGCTGGCCAAAGGCGGCAAAACACTCGACGGCGAAATCATCTTCAAACTCTACGATACCTACGGTTTCCCATACGACTTGACTGCCGACATCTGCCGCGAACGCAATATCGAACTGGACGAAGCAGGCTTCGAGCGCGAAATGGAAGCCCAACGCGCACGCGCACGCGCCGCACAAAGCTTCAAAGCCAACGCCCAACTGCCTTATGACGGTCAAGACACCGAGTTTAAAGGTTATAGCGAACGCCAAACCGAATCCAAAGTCCTCGCCCTCTACAAAGACGGCGAGCAAGTCAACGAATTGAACGAAGGCGACGAAGGCGCCGTCGTTATCGATTTTACCCCGTTCTATGCAGAATCCGGCGGTCAAGTCGGCGACGTTGGCTATATCTTCGCAGGCGAAAACCGCTTTGAAGTACGCGATACCCAAAAAATCAAAGCGGCCGTATTCGGCCAATTCGGCGTACAAACTTCAGGCCGTCTGAAAGTCGGCGACAGCGTTACCGCCAAAGTGGATGACGAAATCCGCAATGCCAATATGCGCAACCACAGCGCGACCCACTTGATGCACAAAGCCCTGCGCGATGTATTGGGCGAGCACGTTGAACAAAAAGGCTCGTTGGTTACCGCCGAATCCACCCGTTTCGACATTTCCCATCCTCAAGCGGTAACTACCGAAGAAATCGCCGAAGTCGAACGCCGCGTCAACGAAGCCATTTTGGCCAACGTTGCCGTCAACGCAGCCATTATGAGCATGGAAGATGCCCAAAAAACCGGCGCCATGATGCTCTTCGGCGAAAAATACGGCGACGAAGTGCGCGTACTGCAAATGGGCGGTTTCTCTACCGAATTGTGCGGCGGTACACACGTTTCACGCACCGGCGACATCGGCCTCTTCAAAATCATCAGCGAAGGCGGTATTGCCGCAGGTGTGCGCCGTATCGAAGCCATCACCGGCCTGAACGCACTCAAATGGGCGCAAGAACAAGAGCGTTTGGTTAAAGACATCATCGCCGAAACCAAAGCCCAAACCGAAAAAGACGTACTGGCGAAAATCCAAGCAGGCGCAACACACGCCAAAGCATTGGAAAAAGAGTTGGCACGCGCCAAAGCAGAACTCGCTGTTCATGCGGGTGCCAAACTCTTGGACGATGCAAAAGACTTGGGTTCAGCCAAACTCGTTGCCGCACAAATTGAAGCCGATGCCGCAGCCCTACGCGAAATCGTAACCGACTTGACCGGCAAATCAGAACAAGCCATCGTATTGCTTGCCGCAGTCAACGACGGCAAAGTCTCCCTGTGCGCAGGCGTATCCAAACCGCTGACAAATAAAGTGAAAGCCGGCGACTTGGTCAAATTCGCAGCCGAACAAGTCGGCGGCAAAGGCGGCGGAAGACCGGATTTGGCACAGGCCGGCGGCAGCGATGTGGAGAAACTGCCCGCGATGATTGACAGCGTGAAAGACTGGGTCGGCGCGAAGCTGGCTTGATGTAAGAAAGGCAGCCTGAAAGTTTCAGGCTGCCTTTTGTGCAGAAAAATATAAAAATGTTGGGTCATGATCCAACCTTGCTATTAGATTTTTATAATTTTAAAAGTCAAGGAAACAAAAATGCCTTCTATAAAAGATGTATTTAAATGGGCACTACCATTAACCGAAAAAGAAAAAAAAGAAATTTGGGAAAATGCAGTATTAACAGTTGATACAAATGTTTTATTGGATTTATATCGTTACCATAAAGACACTAGAGAAAGTATTTTGAATAGTTTAAAGCTATTCAAGGGGAGGATTTGGCTCTCAGACCAAGCTGCCAATGAATTCTTTAAAAATAAGAATGAAGTAATTTACTCTGCAAAAGAACAATTTGAAGCTGCACAAACCTCTACAATCCAAAACATTAAGAATAAGATAGATAACATTGCCAGTGATATAAAGGGGAATCGAGCTATATCTAAGAAATTAATTGATGCGTTGGAGCTTGATAAATACAAAACTGATATTTTAGAGAAGCTTGATAAAGTTGAATGGGATGATGCATATATAAATAATACAGAATCAGATAATGTTCTTGAGAATATTTTAGAATTATTTGGAGATAATAATTGCTTAGGTGAGCCTTTTTCAGAATCTGATAAAAAAGAATTAATTGAACTGGCCAATAAAAGATTTGAAAATAAAATTCCTCCAGGATATGCGGATGCAGGAAAGGATGGAAAAGATAGAAAATATGGCGATTTCTTCTTATGGGAACAAATACTCAGGCATGGCAATGAAATTAAAAAACCCATTATTTTAGTTACCTCTGAACAAAAAGAAGATTGGTGGGAAAGACGTTCAGGCAAGACAATTGGTCTCCGGCTTGAGTTAAAAAAAGAAGCTCAAGATAGAGAATGTAAAATTCTTGTATTGCAAACGAAGAGTTTTCTTGCATTGGCGGAAAAATATAAAACAGATGATCAGGACATTGATAATAAAGATGCCATAGATGAGGTAAAACAATTAGATAAAGAAAAAATTAATCAAGAAACACACAAACAAAATAAATCTCTTCTACACTCAAAAATTCACACTGTAAAAGATGTACAACAAGAAATTGAATATATTGACGATAATAGTAACGTTGGATATTTGATTTGTACTATTAGCAGGCCAACTTCTCGTTTTACTGTAACAGGAAGATTTAATCCAAGATTTAAAATTGTTCCTAAAGTTTCAGTACGATTGATCGATAGTCCAAGTGGTGTATACAACGATCCACATGCCGCAACAGGTACAACCTACGATTTTAATATCCACTTACATGCAGAACGTGGCAATGCATTACCTGAAGGAGAGTATGTTTTTAAATATTTCGCATTTAATGACTCAATTAATTACTTTGATAGTTATGAAAAAATTGTAAACTGCCCTGAGTGTTTTTCTCCTTATTTAGTCGATGCCAATGTTTGCACAGAATGCGATTATCATGCCTTAAGAGAATGTCAAGCATGTGGTGCTGAAATTCTCCCGCAAGAATTAGATTGCGCCCCATTTTGTGGACATTGTGCTTACATGATAGAAAAGCTAAATGAAGAATGACACAAAGCAAGCCGTAGCCCGCACCCCTGTCAACCGCGTGCGTGGCTAGACCACACACTCTACCACTGCGGGCGACGCAAACCTTAAGATTGAGGTGTAGGGTGTGTGCGGTACGCCCGCACGCGGTTTTTGTTGTTACCAAATGATCCCAAACCATGCTGTAATTCAGTCGGCAGTAAACGCTGCTTGGGTCATGTACCAACAAAACTCAATATCAAAGGCCGTCTGAAAAATAATTTTCAGACGGCCTTTCTGTTTTCATTTAAAACTGATTAATCCTTAAATTTAATCTTTTTATTCAATCATCTAACAATCAATCTTTCTCAACCGTAAAAAACTGTTCTTCCTGTTTCAAAGCATTACCGTCTGCATCAGCAAGCCGTAGCCTGCATCCCCACTAACCGCGTGTGTGGCTACGCCACACACCCTACCACTGCGGGCGACGCAAACTTTAAGATTAAGGTGTAGGGTGTGTGCGGTACGCACGCACGCGGTTTTTGTTGCTACCGAATGATTCCAAACCATGCCGTAATCCAGTCAGCAGCAAACGTAGCTTGGGTCATAACCCAACGAAATCCTCATATCACCCGTAATCTCAAAGCTGTCTGAAAAATAATTTTCAGACGGCCTCTCTCTATCGAAAGCAGCCTGCACTTTCAAAAATTGAAGTGCAGGCTGCTTTTTGTGATGATTGGAAAAAACTCGTACTATTTTTATACTGTATATTGTTCAGGTACAAAGTAAAACGAATTACCCAAAGGAATCCTTATGTTTAAGACGCTCAAAAGCATTTGGCAGGAAATTACGCAAAAAGGCAAAATCTTCCTGTACCAAATGGCATTCACGCTGCTGATTCCTTTGCGTAACTGGGCGCTTTCGCCGCAACAAATCGCGCAACGGCTGCACTTTGTGCCGCACCCCCGAATTTGCTGCGGGGCGGGTTATTTCAGTTGCGTAGGGTGGGCTTCAGCCCACCGTTTCTTCATTTTCGGTTGTCGATTGGTGGGCTAAAGCCCGCCCTACGGTTACTGATTTGCCCCCTCATCCGAATCACGCCGCACCGCAAAAAACGCGCGCCCGATGCGGCAACCGCTTCCGACATCGGGCGCAATGAGACAAAACGGCAATATGCCGATACGGATACGTCATCCTCCGCCTGCCTGTTTTTTATATCATGCTCAATTTTATCTGTGCGTTACGGCGGCATGCCGTCTGAAGGGTGTTTATGTCTGCATCTAAGAAATTTCCGATTCCTTTGAGCTATTTCAGCATCGCGCTGGGCTTGTTTGCCTTGGGTCTGTCGTGGCGTTACGGCGCGTCTGTCGGGCTGCTGCCCGCCTTGGCCGCCGAATCGCTGCTTGCGGCGGCTTCGGTTGTCTGGCTCTTGCTGGTGGCGGCATACCTGATCAAAATATTTGCGTACCGAAACGATTTTTTGTCTGATTTTCGGGACTTGGTGCAATGCTGCTTCATCAGCGCGATTCCGATTACCGCCATGTTGGAGGGACTCGCGCTAAAGCCCTATCAGGCAGGCGCGGCGGCAATCCTGATTTATGCCGGCGTTGCCGGACAGTTGGCGTTTTCAATGTATCGGGCGGCCGGTCTGTGGCGCGGCCTGCATTCCTTGGAGGCGACAACGCCGATTATTTACCTGCCTACGGTGGCGACAAACTTTGTCAGCGCGTCATCTCTGGCGGCGTTGGGGCATCATGATTATGCGGCTTTGTTTTTCGGCGCGGGTATGTTTTCCTGGCTGAGCTTGGAAGCCTCCATCTTGGGCAGGCTGCGCACAGCTGCACCGGTCGGCACGGCGGCGCGCGGCGTGGTCGGCATCCAGCTTGCACCCGCCTTTGTCGGCTGCGGCGCGTATTTTGCCGTCGGCGGTAAAATCGACGGTTTTGCGTTGGCATTAATCGGCTACGGCTGCCTGCAGCTTTTGTTCTTGCTGCGCCTGACCCGCTGGTTTTGGGAAGGCGGTTTTACGATGAGCTTTTGGGGATTTTCATTCGGTTTCGCGGCAATGGCGGGATGCGGCCTGCATCTGGCGGCTTCCAGCGTATTGTCGGGCTTGGGGCTGACGCTTGCCGCCGCTGGATCGGCAGGCGTGGCGCTGCTGCTTGCCGGTACGCTGCACCGGATAGCGACAAGGCGTTTCTTGGTACGCGGCTGATGCGTTTGCCGCCTTGTCAAAAATGCCGTCTGAAACGCTGGGCTTCAGACGGCATTTTTTATTTCAAACCCTTACAGGTAGAATTTTTCGATGACTTTCAGGTTGTCGTCTAATTTGTACACCAGCGGCTGACCGGTCGGGATTTCCAAGCCCATGATGTCTTCGTCGGAAATGCCCTCGATGTGTTTTGCCAGCGCGCGCAGGGAGTTGCCGTGCGCCGCTACCAAGACGCGTTTGCCGCTCAAAATCGCGGGGGCGATTTGGTCTTCCCAAAACGGTAATACGCGCTCCAGCGTTACTTTCAGGTTTTCGCCGTCGGGTACGACATCGGCAGGCAGATGGGCATAGCGGCGGTCTTTGTGTGCGGAAAACTCATCGTCTTTGTCCAAAAGCGGTGGCAGGGTGTCGTAGCTGCGCCGCCAGATGCGGACTTGCTCGTCGCCGTATTTTTCGGCGGTTTGTTTTTTGTCCAAACCTTGCAGTTGGCCGTAGTGGCGTTCGTTCAGTCGCCATGTTTTGATTTGCGGTACGAACAGTTGGTCGGATTCTTCCAAAACGATGTTGCAGGTCTTAATCGCGCGGGTCAGGACGGATGTGAAGGCGATGTCGAACTCATAGCCGTTTTCTTTCAGTTTTTTACCGGCGGCGGCGGCCTCGGCAAGCCCCTGCTCGCTCAGCTTCACGTCGCGCCAGCCTGTAAACAGGTTTTTCGCGTTCCATTCGCTTTGTCCGTGGCGGATAAATACCAGTTCCATATCATCTCCAATGTGTGAAAGTGGGAAAGCCTTATTTATAACATATTTTCACATTTCCCGTATTTGATTCAGATTCAGACACGGCGCCCACTATGGTTTGCCGTTTTGATTTACAATAATGTCCTTTGCTTTACATTCCGCATACACAATGAATACGCAACCGCACGCTTCCCATACCGATTCCAATACGCTGATGCTCGGTCAATACGCCGAACGCGCCTATCTCGAATACGCCATGAGCGTGGTCAAAGGCCGCGCGCTGCCTGAAGTTTCAGACGGCCAAAAGCCTGTGCAGCGGCGTATTTTGTTTGCCATGCGCGATATGGGTTTGACGGCGGGAGCGAAGCCGGTGAAATCGGCGCGCGTGGTCGGCGAAATTTTGGGTAAATACCACCCGCACGGCGACAGTTCTGCCTATGAGGCAATGGTTCGCATGGCGCAGGATTTTACCTTGCGCTATCCCTTAATCGACGGCATCGGCAACTTCGGTTCGCGTGATGGCGACGGAGCGGCGGCGATGCGTTACACCGAAGCGCGGCTGACGCCGATTGCGGAATTGCTGTTGTCCGAAATCAATCAGGGTACGGTAGATTTTGTGCCGAACTACGACGGCGCGTTTGACGAGCCTGTACACCTGCCAGCCCGTCTGCCTATGGTGTTGCTCAACGGTGCGTCGGGCATTGCGGTGGGCATGGCGACCGAAATTCCGTCGCACAATTTGAACGAGGTCACGCAGGCGGCGATTGCGCTGTTGAAAAAGCCAACGCTGGAAACCGCCGACCTGATGCAATATATTCCCGCTCCCGATTTTGCCGGTGGTGGTCAAATCATCACGCCGGCGGACGAATTGCGCCGCATTTACGAAACCGGCAAGGGCAGCGTGCGCGTGCGTGCACGTTACGAAATCGAGAAGCTGGCGCGCGGACAATGGCGCGTGATTGTGACCGAGCTGCCGCCGAACGCCAATTCCGCCAAAATCCTTGCCGAAATCGAAGAACAGACCAACCCGAAACCGAAAGCGGGTAAAAAGCAGCTGAACCAAGACCAGCTCAATACCAAAAAGCTGATGCTGGATTTAATCGACCGCGTGCGCGACGAGTCCGACGGCGAACATCCTGTGCGCCTTGTATTTGAACCAAAATCTAGCCGCATCGATATGGATACTTTCATCAACACGCTGATGGCGCAAACTTCGCTGGAAGGCAATGTGTCCATGAACTTGGTGATGATGGGGCTGGACAATCGCCCCGCGCAGAAAAACCTGAAAACGATTTTGCAGGAATGGCTGGATTTCCGCGTCGTGACCGTCACACGTCGTCTGAAATTCCGTTTGAACCAAGTGGAAAAACGGTTGCACATTCTTGAAGGTCGTCTGAAAGTCTTTCTGCACATCGATGAAGTGATTAAAGTCATCCGCGAATCAGACGATCCTAAAACCGATTTGATGGCGGCGTTCGGGCTGACCGAAATGCAAGCCGAAGACATTTTGGAAATCCGCCTGCGCCAGTTGGCACGTTTGGAAGGGTTTAAACTCGAAAAAGAATTGAACGAGTTGCGCGAAGAACAAGGTCGTCTGAATATTCTTTTGGGCGACGAAAACGAAAAGCGCAAGCTGATTATCAAAGAGATGCAGGCGGACATGAAGCAGTTCGGCGACGCGCGCCGCACGCTGGTGGAAGAAGCCGGACGCGCCGTGTTGACGCAAACCACCGCCGACGAACCCATCACGCTGATTCTGTCGGAAAAAGGCTGGATACGCAGCCGCGCCGGACACAACCTCGATTTGAGCCAAACCGCGTTCAAAGAAGGCGACCGCCTCAAACAAACCCTCGAAGGCCGCACCGTTTTACCCGTCGTCATCCTCGATTCATTGGGCAGAACCTACACGCTTGATGCCGCCGAAATCCCCGGCGGACGTGGCGACGGCGTGCCGGTTTCATCCTTAATCGAGCTACAAAACGGAGCAAAACCCGTCGCCATGCTCACCGGACAGCCCGAACAGCACTACCTACTCTCAGGCAGCGGCGGCTACGGTTTCATCACTAAACTGGGCGATATGGTCGGACGCGTGAAAGCGGGCAAAGTGGTGATGACCGTAGACAGCGGCGAAACCGTCCTGCCGCCGATTGCGGTTTTTGCCTCTTCGCTGATCAATCCCGACTGCAAAATCATTGCCGCCACCAATCAAAACCGCGCCATCGCCTTCCCCATCGGCGAATTGAAAATCATGCCGAAAGGCAAAGGACTGCAAATCATCGGATTAAACGCCGGCGAATCGATGACGCATACCGGCGTTTCCTCCGAAACGGAAATCCTGATTGACAGCGAAGGCAAACGCGGCGCGGCACACAAAGACCGGATCCCCGTCTCCCTGCTTGAGGCAAAACGCGGCAAAAAAGGCAAACTATTACCCATATCAGGCATCCTGAAACAGCTTTCTTCCCCGAAATAAACCCGATTCCGCACATATTATGGTGATTTACAATACCCGCGAACTTGAGAAACTCAAAGACCGGATCCCCAATCTGATCAACATCGCCCGCATCGCCATCGCCTTCCCCCTGCTGATTATGCATATCTTCGGGTTGGAGGTCAGCGGACATGAAAACCTGCACACCACATGGACGACATGGGCGTTTTACTTGTGGCTCGCCATTGCCTGCTGGATGATTTTCTTTTCTATCCTCAATCCGCACTGGCAATGGCAGGCTTTGAGGATACCGAGTTTCAGCGCCGTGGCCGACATTACCTTAATCGGCATACTGACCTATCTGTTCGGCGGCATCGATTCGGGTTTCGGCATCCTGATTCTGCCCTTCGTGGTCAGCTCCTGCCTGCTCAGTTACGGGCATTATCCCCTGCTCTATGCCAGCTACGCATCCATCCTACTGATATTGAATGCCCTTGCAGACAGCAATATCAATATGTATCCGCTGATTCTGGATGCAAAAACCATCGCCCACACCTTTATCCTCGTAGCAGGCTCCTATTTCGTTGCCATGATTGCCTCGCTGTCGGTCAGATACATCGACCGTGCCGGCAAACTTGCCCATGAAAACCACGTTGCCTACCGCCGCATCAGGGGCTTGAACCAAATCGTGCTCAACCGCGTTCAGGAAGCGGTCGTCGTCATCAACGTCGAGCATCAGACCATACTGTTCAATAAAAAGGCAAAAGATCTGCTCCCCATGCTTGAAATCGGACAGCATACCTCCCTGTTCGACCCTGTCGCCGTCTTATGGGATAAAACATCCTCACGCACCTTCGAACGCCATATCGACACGCCCGAACTGACCGCCCGCGTCCGTGCCATACCGATGAACAAAGAGCAAAACAACCTGCTCGTTCTCTATATCCGCCCCCAAAACGAAATCCAGTCGGAAGCCCTGTCCGTCAAACTTGCCGCACTCGGACAACTAACCGCCAACCTCGCCCACGAAATCCGCAACCCCATGTCCGCCATCCGCCATGCGAACGACCTGTTGCGCGAAAATGCAGAGGAAGAAGAAACCGACCCGTTCAAGGTCAAACTTTGCGAAATCATCGACGGCAACGTCCGCCGTATCGACAAAATGCTCGAAGACATCTCCTCGCTCAACAAAGGCAACAAAACCGAGCGCGAAGCCATCGACCTGATGCAGTTTTGGATAGGCTTCAAGCAGGAATTCCTGCTCAACAATCCTGATGCCGTCGGCTGCATCCGCCTAGATATGCAGGGCAATCACCTGACCGCCTATTTCGATTCCGCCCACCTGAGGCAAATCATGTGGAACCTGTGCAACAACGCATGGCGGCACAGCAGCAAACGTAGCGGCTCGATTACCGTCGTTGCCCGTCCGGCACAAAAAAACACCATCAGCATCCTGTTTGCCGACGACGGCGGCGGCGTTCCGCCCGAAGTGCGGGAACACTTGTTCGAACCCTTTTACACCACGGCGAAAAACGGAACCGGACTGGGGCTGTATGTCGCCCGTGAACTGGCACATGCCAACTTCGGTGATTTGACCTACCTGCCGGAAGCCAAATGTTTCGAACTCACATTACCGGAAAAAAGCCATGACTGAACTGCAACACCCTGTCCTCGTCGTCGATGACGAAACCGATATTCTCGACCTGATGGAAATGACCCTGATGAAAATGGGGTTGCGCGTCCATACCGCATCCGGCGTTACCGAAGCCAAAAACAAGCTCGACAGCCAACGCTATTCGCTCGTCCTGACCGATATGCGTATGCCGGACGGCTCCGGGCTCGAAGTCGTCCAACACATCAACAGCTGCCTGCTCGATACGCCGGTTGCCGTCATCACCGCCTTCGGCAATGCCGATCAGGCACAGGAAGCCCTGCGTTGCGGCGCGTTCGACTACATCCAAAAGCCGATTACCCTCGCGCAGCTCCGCTCCCTCGTCAAGTCTGCCGTTTCCGTTTCCGAACACCAAAACAAAATCCCCGAACCGCCCGTTCCGTCGGAACCGCCCTCCCCATACCCCATGCCGTCTGAACTCCCCGAAACGGCACTTTCTGTTCCGACCGCACCGGCAGTACCGGCCGGCGTCCCTTATGCAGAACCCGATATGCCCCGTCTGCTCGGCAACTCTCCGCAGATGGTTGAAGTCCGCCACCTCATCCGCCGCCTGGCGCCCAGCGGCGTACCCGTCTATATTTCCGGCGAATCCGGTACAGGTAAGGAACAAGCGGCACGCACCATACACGAACTGTCCGACCGCGCGGGCAAACCCTTCGTCGCCGTCAACTGCGGTGCGATTCCCGAAAACCTCATGGAAAGCGAATTTTTCGGCTACCGCAAAGGCAGCTTTACCGGTGCCGACAAAGACCATGCCGGTTTCTTCCGCCATGCCGACGGCGGCACGCTCTTCCTCGACGAAGTGGCTGACCTGCCTCTTTCCATGCAGGTCAAACTCTTGCGCGCAATTCAAGAAAAAGCCGTGCGCCGTATCGGTGACGCGACCGAGCAGCCCGTCGATGTCCGCATCGTCTGCGCCACCCACAAAAACCTCGAAGCCCTTGTCGAAAGCGGCGCATTCCGCCAAGACCTGTATTACCGCCTCAATGTCGTCAGCCTCAATATGCCGTCCCTGCGTGAAATGCGCGAAGACTTGAAGCTGCTCATCCCCTACCTCCTGTACAAACACAGCCACAACAACCGGCCTTACACACTCTCCCCCGCCGCGCAACAGATGCTTCTGAATTACAGTTATCCGGGCAATTTCCGCGAACTCGAAAACATCCTCGAACGCGCCGTCGCCCTGTGCGTCGGACATACCGTGCAAATCGACGACCTGCAAATCCAAGATGTGCGCCACAAACCCGTCCGGACGGAAACCGCCGTCCCCGTTGCCGATATCTTGCCGTCTGAAACAGCCGCCGCACCGTCCCGCCTTCTCCCGTTCGACCCCGATACCATGCAGATACAGGACTATCTCGACAAAATCGAACGCGACATCATCGAACAAGTCCTCAAACAAACCGAAGGCAACCGCACGCAGGCCGCCAAACGCTTGGGCATCAGCTTCCGTTCCATGCGCTACCGTATGGAACGCCTCAACATCGGCTGACGGCAAAACAACAGCCCGCCAATCCGGACAAAACGCCGCATGAAGCGACATACGGCAAAGCGGGTACCGCCCCTTGCTTCCGAACAAACAAAACTGCCATGACCGACATCCTTATTGATAACACCGCCACCGAAACCGTCCGCGCCCTGATACGGGCATTCCCCCTCATGCCCGTTTCCCAACCGCCCGAACAAGGCAGTTACCTCCTTGCCGAACACGATACCGTCAGCCTCAGGCTTGTCGGGGAAAAAAGCAGCGTCATCGTCGACTTTGCCTCGGGAGCCGCACAATATCGGCGCACAAAAGGCGGAGGCGAACTCATCGCCAAAGCCGTCAACCATACCGCCAAACCCACCGTATGGGATGCAACCGCAGGATTGGGGCGCGACAGCTTCGTCCTCGCCTCGCTCGGACTGACCGTTACCGCCTTCGAGCAACATCCCGCCGTCGCCTGCCTGCTTTCAGACGGCATCCGCCGCGCCCTCCTCAATCCCGAAACGCAAGACACCGCCGCGCGCATCAACCTCCATTTCGGCAACGCCGCCGAACAAATGCCCGCACTTGTTCAAACACAAGGCAAACCCGACATCGTCTATCTCGACCCCATGTATCCCGAACGCCGCAAAAGTGCCGCCGTTAAAAAAGAAATGGCCTACTTCCACCGGCTCGTCGGCGAGGCGCAAGATGAGGCCGTCCTCCTCCATACCGCCCGACAGACTGCAAAAAAACGCGTCGTCGTCAAACGCCCCCGCCTCGGCGGATTGCTTGCTGGGCAAACCCCCGCCTACCAATACACAGGCAAAAGCACCCGCTTCGACGTTTACCTGCCCTACGAACCGGACAACGGATGACACCCCTTCAAGCCCCGATAAAAAATGCCGTCTGAAACCCTGCGTTTCAGACGGCATTTTGACAAGCGGCAAACCTATTTCGGCAATACCAAAAACTTAATCAATAACTCTTTGAACACAAAACCGAACACACCCAAGCCCAAAACCAAAAACAAAACGGCGATGCCAAATTTGCCCGCTTTAGACTCCTTGCCCAAATTCCAAACGATAAAACCTAAAAAAATAATCAAGCCGGTCAGGCAGATTTTCAACGCCCAATCGGCAAAAACCGCTTCATCCATATTTTTTCCTATTGTTGATGTGTATGCCATATGAGATAACGGTTTCAGACGGCATTTGCCGTGTTTCCCTGCCAATGCCGTCTGAAACACGCAATCAGCGTGCGAGTGCCTGTTTCAAATCATCGACGAGGTCGTCAACGTATTCCAAACCGACCGACAGGCGCACCAATCCGGGGCGGATACCGGCGGCGAGTTTTTCTTCGGGCTGCATCCTGCCGTGCGTGGTTGTCCACGGGTGGGTAATGGTCGAGCGCACGTCGCCGAGGTTGGCGGTGCGGGAAAAGAGTTCCACGCCATCCACAACTTTCCACGCCGCTTCTTGGTCGGCAACTTCAAAGCCGATGACGATGCCACCGCCGTTTTGCTGTTTGCGGATAAGCGCCGCCTGCGGATGGTCGGGCAATCCGGTGTAATACACGGCTTGAACCTGCGGCTGCGCTTGCAGCCATTGTGCGATTTTCAGGGCGTTGTCGAACTGTTTTTCCATACGCAGCGACAGGGTTTCCACGCCGCTCAACAACTGCCACGCATTAAACGGCGACATTGCCAGCCCGCAAGAGTTGCAATACATGGCAACCTGCGCCAACAACTCTTCCGAACCCGCCAACACGCCGCCCATCACGCGTCCGTGTCCGTCTATGGCTTTGGTCGCGGAGGAAACGGAAATATCCGCACCGTGTTTCAAAGGCTGCGAGCCGACGGGCGACAGCAGGCTGTTGTCTACCACCAAGAGTGCGCCGATGCCGTGCGCCAATTCCGCCAAGGCTTCCAAGTCGGCCACTTCTCCCAAGGGATTGGACGGCGTTTCCAAAAACAGCAGTTTGGTGTTGGCTTTGACGGCGGCTTTCCATTCGTTTATATCAGTCGGCGACACGTGGCTCACTTCGATACCGAATTTGGTAACGATGTTATTGATAAAGCCGACGGTCGTGCCGAACAGGCTGCGGCTGGAAATCACATGGTCGCCCGCCTGCAGGAAGGTGAAAAACGCCGCTTGAATCGCGGACATACCGGTCGAAGTGGCGACCGCGCGTTCTGCACCTTCCAAAGCGGCGATGCGTTTTTCAAAGGCCGCGATGGTCGGATTGGCAGTACGGGTATAAGTGAACCCTTTGATTTTTTTTGAAAACAAATCGGCAGCGTGTTGGGCGTTGTCCCACATGAAGCTGCTGGTCAGAAACAAGGCCTGATTGTGTTCGCGGTATTCGGTTTGTTCTTTGCCGCCGCGTATGGCGAGCGTCTGCGGGTGGAGTTTTTTGCTCATCGGTAATTCCTCGGTTTTGTCCGTTCGTCAACGGGGCGTGCGCCCGTTGTTTAATTTATTAATATTTTGCGCCTGTTCCATGAGGCTTTCAAGTCGGATGAGAATGCAAATGCCGTCTGAACACGGCTTTCAGACGGCATGACGGTCAGCGTTTGTATTTTAATTCGTACTTGATGTCGTTGAGGATTTTGCGGATATCGTGTTCCAACACGTCTTCAACTACCGCACCCGCCTGCTCGTGCAGCATTTGCTGGAGCTGATAAGTAAAGAGCGCCATCTGCTTCTGCACCGCCGTACGGATAATGCCGTTGACGGTATCAGTCAGATGTGGGCGCAGGCGTTTAATCAGCCGTTCGGTCAGCTCCTGTTCGGACAGGCAGAACACTTCGCGCCGGTTGACGGCTTTCGGATTCAGAATATTGAGACAGACGGGCATCAACGTTTCTTCCTCATCGTTTTCCCCGTTTTCCGAAACCGCCTGCTCATTCATGCCGGACTCTGCCTCGTCGGCGTTTTCCCCGCCCTCAATCTGTGGGGTTTCAAATTCGACACTGTCTTTTTTTGCATTGAACCAGATTTTCCGCTGCGATTCGATGTGTTTTTCCGAAACCGACATTTGCAGGGAAGCCTGTGCATTGAGCCAGTTTTCCTGAAGAATGACCATCGGGTCGGTTTCGACTTCTTCTCCGCAATCGGCAACGGCGCTGTTGTGTTCTTCCTGCCATTTCTTCAGATACGCCTTTAACACACGGTCTCGGTTTGCATCGTCCAATTTCGGTATGGGCTCTTCCTTTCCGACTTCAGAAGGTTTGGTCAACGGCGCATAGGCAGGCGCGGTATTCATACGGCGCGTCTGACGCAGGTTTTCCAGGCGTTTTTCCCAATTCGGCTCTTTATCCTGATTGTTTGTATCCATTTTTTCGGCTTCCGGTTCTTAATCTTTGCAGGCGGACAAACCCGCGCCCAAAGCGCAGTTTGATATAATGGCGCATTTTAACAGATTCATAAGGATCCATCATGAGCAGTATCGAACAGCGTTTGGAATATCTGGAAGAGGCAAACGATGTGCTGCGTATGCAGAACCACGTCCTGTCCACCGCCTTCAAAGCCCTGATCCGCGCCCTTCCCGCAGACACTGCCGAAGTCGCGGTCGAGTCGATTCAGCTTGCTTTTGAGGACACCTTGGCAGAATTGAGCTATGAGGACAGCCCGCATACGGATTTGTTCCACGACGTTACTTATGCGTTTTTCCGTGAAAAGGAACGTTAATTTTATGTTAAACTGACCTTTTAGGCTTTTTTATTACTGAAAGGAATATTAATGAATATGAAAAAATGGATTGCCGCCGCCATTGCCTGTTCCGCGCTCACGCTGTCTGCCTGCGGCGGTCAAAGCAAAGATGCCGCCTCACCTGCCGCAAACACCGGCAAAGTTTACCGCGTGGCTTCCAACGCCGAGTTTGCCCCTTTTGAATCTTTAGACTCGAAAGGCGATGTCGAAGGTTTCGATGTGGATTTGATGAATGCGATGGCCAAAGAAGGCAATTTTAAAATCGAATTCAAACACCAGCCTTGGGACAGCCTCTTTCCCGCTTTGAACAACGGTGATGCGGACGTCGTCATGTCGGGTGTTACCATTACAGACGACCGCAAACAGTCTATGGACTTCAGTGATCCGTATTTTGAAATCACCCAAGTCGTCCTGGTTCCGAAAGGTAAAAAAATATCTTCTTCCGACGATTTGAAAAACATGAACAAAGTCGGCGTGGTTACCGGCTACACGGGCGATTTCTCCGTATCCAAACTCTTGGGTAGTGACAATCCGAAAATCGCGCGCTTTGAAAACGTTCCCCTGATTATCAAAGAACTGGAAAACGGCGGCTTGGATTCCGTAGTCAGCGACAGCGCGGTCATTGCCAATTATGTGAAAAACAATCCGACCAAAGGAATGGACTTCGTCACCCTGCCCGACTTCACTACCGAACACTACGGTATCGCAGTACGCAAAGGCGACGGGGAAACCTTAAAAGTAATGAACGATGCGTTGAAAAAAGTACGTGAAAGCGGCGAATACGATAAAATCTACGCCAAATATTTTGCAAAAGAAGGCGAACAGGCCGCAAAATAACCCCCGCTAAACAAAATGCCGTCTGAAACGGTTTCAGACGGCATTTCTCATAAGAAACAGAGATTGCACCCATTTCAAATAAAACCGCATATACCATCCTCTGAATAAGGTTCATTCATATCTTTCCCAACCATGCCGTCTGAAAACACGAAATAAGATATACGGGCAACTTTGCTCATCCGCCAAACTATTGTAGACTACGCCCAATAGCTTGGAAGTTCCCGTAAAATAACGCCGCCGGTACTGAAAATCAAATTTAGGGCAAGCCCGTAATAAAACCTGCCTTCTGCTGTTTCGCCATGCCGGCAAAGTTTAAGCCGTGAATTACAGGCTCGAAACCGGCATCGCGGCAGGTCATTAAAATCAGAATATTATCATTTTTACATTGCCTTACCATATAACTACCGGCATGATTACATTTCAAATGAACAATCCACGCCATACGTTTTAAAACAACAGCCAAACCACCTGCTACTATAACCTTGAAAAGGAACACAATCATGACCGTCATCAAGCAAGAAGACTTTATCCAAAGTATCTGCGATGCCTTCCAATTCATCAGCTATTACCATCCGAAAGACTATATCGACGCGCTTTATAAGGCGTGGCAGAAGGAAGAAAATCCTGCCGCCAAAGACGCGATGACGCAGATTTTGGTCAACAGCCGCATGTGTGCGGAAAACAACCGCCCCATTTGCCAAGATACCGGTATCGCAACCGTTTTCCTCAAAGTCGGCATGAACGTCCAATGGGATGCGGACATGAGCGTGGAAGAGATGGTTAACGAAGGCGTGCGCCGCGCCTACACTTGGGAAGGTAATACGCTGCGTGCGTCCGTTCTCGCCGACCCCGCCGGCAAACGTCAAAACACCAAAGACAACACACCCGCCGTCATCCACATGAGCATCGTGCCGGGCGATAAAGTCGAAGTAACCTGCGCGGCAAAAGGCGGCGGCTCTGAAAACAAATCCAAACTCGCCATGCTCAATCCTTCCGACAACATCGTCGATTGGGTGCTGAAAACTATCCCGACCATGGGCGCGGGCTGGTGTCCTCCCGGCATCTTGGGCATCGGCATCGGCGGTACGCCCGAAAAAGCCGTACTGATGGCGAAAGAATCTCTGATGAGCCACATCGACATTCAAGAGTTGCAGGAAAAAGCCGCGTCCGGCGCAGAATTGTCCACCACCGAAGCCCTGCGCCTCGAACTCTTTGAAAAAGTCAACGCGCTGGGCATCGGTGCACAAGGTTTGGGCGGACTGACCACCGTGTTGGACGTCAAAATCCTCGATTACCCGACCCATGCCGCTTCTAAGCCGATCGCCATGATTCCGAACTGCGCCGCCACCCGCCACGTCGAGTTTGAATTGGACGGCTCAGGTCCGGTCGAACTGACCCCGCCGCGCGTTGAAGACTGGCCCGATTTGACTTACAGCCCCGACAACGGCAAACGCATCGATGTCGACAAGCTGACCAAAGAAGAAGTCTCCAACTGGAAAACCGGCGACGTATTGCTGTTGAACGGTAAAATCCTTACCGGCCGCGATGCCGCACACAAACGCCTCGTCGATATGCTCGACAAAGGCGAAGAATTGCCCGTCGATTTCACCAACCGCCTGATTTACTACGTCGGCCCCGTCGATCCGGTCGGCGATGAAGTCGTCGGCCCCGCAGGTCCGACCACAGCCACCCGCATGGACAAATTCACCCGCCAAATGCTCGAACAAACCGGCCTCTTGGGCATGATCGGCAAATCCGAGCGCGGCGCGGCCACCTGCGAAGCCATCGCCGACAACAAAGCCGTGTACCTTATGGCAGTCGGCGGCGCGGCGTATCTCGTGGCAAAAGCCATCAAATCTTCCAAAGTATTGGCGTTCCCCGAATTGGGCATGGAAGCAGTTTACGAGTTTGAAGTCAAAGACATGCCCGTAACCGTCGCTGTGGACAGCAAAGGCGAATCCATCCACGCCACCGCACCGCGCAAATGGCAGGCAAAAATCGGCATCATCCCCGTCGAGTCCTGATTGAAACAACCATAATCCATGCCGTCTGAACACAAACCCGTGTTCAGACGGCATTTCTAGCATTATTTGGTATACAATCACATTCCCACATTCCCAACACCATATCACCGTGAAAATCCTTATCCTAGGCAGCGGTCAGGTTGGTTCGACCATTGCACAAAACCTTGCCGCCACTCCCAGCAACGACGTTACCGTCATCGATATTGATGAAAAAGCCCTGCAGAAAATCAACGGCCGGCTTGATGTCCAAACCGTCGTCGGCAACGGAGCATCCCCCCTTACCCTCGAACGTGCCGGAGCGGCGGATGCCGACCTGCTGCTTGCACTGACACGGAATGACGAGACTAATATCGTTGCCTGCAAAGTTGCCGCCGACCTGTTCAATATCCCAGGTCGTATTGCCCGTGTCCGCTCCAGCGAATATATTGAATACAGCAATCCGAAAATCGAAGAAAACGAAAACGGCAGCCTCTCCATATTCGGCATTACGGAAACCATCAGCCCTGAACAACTCGTTACCGAACAGCTCGCCGGCCTTTTAAATTACACCAGCGCATTACAGGTTCTCAATTTTGCCGACGACAAAGTCCGCATGGTCATCGTGCAGGCACGTCAGGGCGGGCTGCTCGTCAACCGCGAAATTGCCGACATCACACAACACCTGCCCGAAAACGCCGACTGTCAAATCTGCGCCATCTACCGCAACAACCGACTTATCGTCCCCATGCCGCAAACCGTCATTATCGAAGGAGACGAAATCCTGTTTGCCGCAGCAACCGACAGCGTCAACACCATCATGCGCGAACTTCGCCCCAAAGAAGCCCGTACCCGCCGCATTATGATTGCCGGCGGCGGCAATATCGGTTACCGCCTAGCCAAACAGCTTGAATCCAAGTACGACATCAAGATTATCGAATATAACCCCCGGCGCGCCGAATGGATAGCCGAAAACCTCGACAACACATTAGTCCTGCAAGGATCAGCAACCGATGAAACCCTGCTTGACGACGAATATATCGACGAAATAGACGTCTTCTGCGCCCTCACCAACGATGATGAAAACAACATCATGTCCAGCCTCTTGGCAAAAAACCTCGGTGCAAAACGCGTCGTTACCATCGTCAACCGCTCAAGCTATGTCAACCTGCTTGAGGGCAATAAAATCGATATCGTCGTCTCACCCCACCTCATCACCATCGGTTCGATACTCGCCCATATACGCCGGGGCGACATTGTTGCCGTCCACCCCCTGAGACGCGGTACGGCTGAAGCAATCGAAGCCGTCGTTCACGGCGATACTTCCACCTCTGCCATTGTCGGCAGAAGGATTACCGATATCAAATGGCCGAGCGGCTGCCATATCGCCGCCATCGTCCGCGCCGAAACCGGCGAAGTCGTTATGGGGCATCACACCGAGACCTGCATTCAAGACGGAGACCACATCATCTTCTTTGTTTCTCGCCGGCGCGTATTGAAGGAACTTGAAAAGCTCATCCAGGTCAAAATGGGTTTTTTTGGCTAATCCCGCAATCAAAATAAATGATTTGGAATATCATAAAGTTATTAAAATTCATATTGCTTCCGACGCATTTCCGCGCGGAAGCGATTGACAACGCTGCCATACTTGAATAGAATGCGCAGCTTCTTAGGCGCCCATCGTCTAGAGGCCTAGGACACTGCCCTTTCACGGCGGCAACCGGGGTTCGAATCCCCGTGGGCGTGCCAATTTAAAAACCTGCTTGTTTCAAGCAGGTTTTTTCATATCTTACCGCCATTCTTTTTCAAACCGTCATATTGCCTGAGAAGTATTTTCCGACCGTCCGGATTTTGATTAACAAACAGTTAGCCGGCATTTCCCGATACCTTAAGGGCTGTGATAAGATAAGCATTATCAAACACGGTCGGGGTGTCTATTTAAAGACTGAGAATATACCCGTCGAACCTGATTGGCAGGAAACCGGTGTTGCAGCGTCAGGCACCGTCCATCAGATGGTGCTTTATTTATTTTCAAGCGGCATTGCCCTTTTCCTCCAAACTGTTTCAATACTTTAATGGCACAGGAGAATAAGAATGGAAGAAACTTTTGTCCAAACCCTGACAATTGCCGGTTCGGACTCGGGCGGCGGCGCAGGGATACAGGCAGACCTGAAAACTTTTCAGATGCGCGGCGTATTCGGCACCAGCGTAATAACCGCCGTTACCGCGCAAAATACCTTGGGTGTATCGGCGGTTCATCTCGTCCCGACCGAAACCATCACTGCACAAATCCAAGCAATCAGGGAAGACTTCGACATCCGCGCCTACAAAATAGGAATGCTCGGCACAGCGGAAATCATCGAATGCGTTGCCGACAACCTGAAACACTGCAGCTTCGGCAGGCGCGTGCTTGATCCTGTAATGATTGCCAAAGGCGGAGCACCGCTGTTGCAGGATTCCGCCGTTGCGGCACTGACGCTGCTGCTGCTTCCCGGTACGGATGTATTGACCCCCAACCTGCCCGAAGCGGAAGCCCTGACCGGCGTGCATATCGAAAGCCGTAAAGATGCGGAACGTGCGGCAAAAATCCTGCTTGATTACGGTGTCAAAAACGTCGTTATCAAAGGCGGACATTTGAACGGCAGCAACAGCGGACACTGCACTGACTGGCTGTTTACACAAAATGAAACGCTGGAATTCGACAGCCTCCGCTTTCCGACCGCCCACACGCACGGCACAGGCTGCACGTTTTCCGCCTGCATTACCGCCGAATTGGCAAAAGGCTTAGACGTTTGCAAAGCCGTACAGACTGCCAAGGCCTACATCACGGCGGCAATCTCAAACCCTTTGGAAATCGGCGCAGGACACGGCCCGGTCAATCATTGGGCCTATCGGGACTAACCGTAAAAATGCCGTCTGAAACAAAATGTTCAGACGGCATTTTTGAGGATTATTCAGGCTTTTTCGCCAGCATGGTTACAAATTTAAACCGTATCGGATTGCCGTTTTCATCTTTGGCATGCATAGAACCCAATTCTTCTTTATATTCGACCAGCTCCCAATCCCGATAATAATCCTTCAGCTCGCCCTCTTTAAATTTAAAAGGGAACGGCATCGGACAGGGGAAATCCGCCGTATCCATTGCCGATACGATCAAATTGTATCCTCCCGCCGCCGTATGCGCCTGCATATCGGCAATCACGTCAGGCACGCGCTGCGGCATCAGGAACATCAGCACCACTGTTGCCACAATATAATCAAATTCGCCCTGTAAAGCAGCGGCATTCAAATCATATTCCAGCGTGCGGACGTTCAAACCCTCCGCCTCTGCCAGCTCCGCCACGTTTGCCAACGCGGCTGGATTGTGATCGACTGCAGTAACTTCAAATCCCTTCAAACCGAGAAACAGTGCATTGCGTCCCTGTCCGCAGCCCATATCGAGCGCCCTGCCCGCAGGTACGGTATCCTGAGCCGCCGCCACTGCAGAATGCGTGGCACTCATGCCGTATTTTTTGTGGAAATAATCTTCGGCCGCACAATACATCGACAAACGGATTTCAGCATCATCCGTTTTCGGTTTGACAGAAAACACCTGCTGCGGCGCAAACACACAATCGCCGCCGTCTGCCGACCAAACCTCTGCCGACCCGTCCGGTGCACGGACTTCGACATCGCCCTGCAACACATTCAGGCAGACCCACTCCCCTTCCTCAGACGAATAGCCCGACAACAAAACTTCCGGCAGGTTTTCCACTTTCCATACAGGCATCTGTCCGAAACAAAACAACTCGCCACTTTGACCCACTATCCACTCCTTCATATTCAAAAATAAAGTTGCACATTATATGCCTATTTTAATCCGCCGCAATCTTTCAGACGGTACGGTACACAAACCGCTTATAATCACGTCCGATACCACACAAAGGCACAATAATGGACAAAACCGTTTACCTTTACACCGACGGCTCATGCAAAGGCAATCCCGGCCCGGGCGGCTGGGGCGTATTAATGCGCTACGGCAGCCACGAAAAAGAACTTTTCGGCGGCGAAGCGCAAACCACCAATAACCGCATGGAGCTGACCGCCGTCATCGAAGGACTGAAGTCCCTCAAACGCCGCTGCACCGTCATCATCTGCACCGACTCGCAATACGTCAAAAACGGCATGGAAAACTGGATACACGGTTGGAAGCGCAACGGCTGGAAAACCGCCGCCAAACAGCCCGTCAAAAACGATGATTTGTGGAAAGAACTTGACACACTCGTCGGTCAGCATCAAGTCAGCTGGACTTGGGTTAAAGGACACGTCGGACATGCCGAAAACGAACGCGCCGACGATTTGGCAAACCGTGGCGCGGCGCAGTTTTCCTGAGTGCCGCACCGACAAGAAAATGCCGTCTGAAACCGCCAACGGGATTCAGACGGCATTTTTGCCATACACTCCTTATTCCGCAATTACCGGTGCATCCACCTGCTTGGGTGCAACCGTAAAATAATGCTGTTTGCAAGAATTCAACCACGATAAACATACATTAATTTGTAAAAACCAATCGGATATGAAATGGTACAATTGACGGCAATACGCATAGACAAGTTAAAACAACAGGACACCCTTTGCCGCCTTTTTGGATACTTTAAGGAATAAAGAAACATGAACACCAAGCCTTGTCCCATCTGCACGGCACAAGATGAAGATATTTTGCTGCAAACCGCCAACCTTCGCGTCATTGCCGTCCATAACGACAACGGTTCGCCGGCATTCTGCCGCGTCATTTGGCGTAAGCATATTGCCGAAATGACCGACCTTTCGGCAGCCGAACGTCATGAAATCATGGAAATGGTGTACAACGTCGAGGCCGCCATGCGCCAAGTGTTTCAACCGACCAAGATTAACCTCGCCAGCTTGGGCAATGTCGTTCCACACCTGCACTGGCATATTATCGCCCGATTTGAAAACGATGCGACTTTCCCTGCGCCGATTTGGGCAAACCCCGTCCGCGAGCATGCCATGCTTCTGCCTCAGGATTGGACGGAGCAGATTAAAAAGCTACTCTACCCCGTTTCAGACGGCATTCTCAAAGGATAAATGCCGTCTGAACCCCGACAATCATAAACAGGGCTGATACGCACAACTCTAACTTACAAAAACAACCGGAATCAGGGAGCAGCCAAACCACAAACAGCACCGCAGTTACGGCAAAGACAAAGAATCCTTGCAGCGGTTTGGAAATACCTTCCCAAACTATCAATGGGTATGGCGCTATCCGATACTTTAAGCCGGTACGATGGTTATCGTTTACAGCCGTTTGCCGACATTAAATATTCCCATACGAATGCCGCTCATCCTGTTTTCCGTTGCTTGGCTTCCGACATTTTATTTTTCTATAATATTCTTCTATTTTGAGCATCAGGAAAACGAGAACGCCGGCAACACTCCCTCACACAGCCGTCATACTGAAAAGACGGTATCCTATAAAAAGGCATACAGGCTGATGAGGTTGCTGTTCCGCTATTACTTTTTCTTTTTATCCTTTTAACCGATACTTGCATCATGATTAAACCTATTTCACGCCGCCGTTTTCTAAAAACCTGCACCACAGCTGCCGGAATGGGATTGCTCCAGGCTTGCAGCACTCCGACCAATTCACTTGCCCCAAACCCCGTATCTCTTCCTGTTGAGAAAGCACAAACCGTGTACCCCAAACCACCACGCCATTCTAATTCTGCCGACAATCTTCTGCGTATTGTCGCCTCCTCAGGCTTTGCCGAAGACATCAACCGTGTCAATACTGCATTGACCCGCCTTTACAATGCCGGTTTTACCGTAACCAACCAACAGGCGGGCAGCCGCCGCTTCCAACGGTTTGCCGGTACGGATGCACAACGTGCCGCCGATTTCCAAGATGTCGCTTCCGGTCGCGTTGCCATGCCGAAAGTTCTGATGGGTTTGCGCGGCGGTTATGGTGCGGCACGCATTCTGCCGCATATCGATTTTGCCTCACTCGGCGCAAGAATGCGCGAACGCGGTACGCTGTTTTTCGGCTTTAGTGATGTTTGCGCCGTCCAGCTGGCACTCTTGGCAAAAGGCAATATGATGAGTTTTGCCGGTCCGATGGCATACAGTGAATTCGGCAAACCCTCCCCCAGCGTGTTTACAATGGATGCCTTTATCAAGGGGGCAACACAATGCAGCCTGACTGTTGATATTCCTAATATCCAACGCTCCGATATCGAAACCGAAGGCATATTGTGGGGAGGCAACCTCAGCGTCCTTGCTTCACTTGCCGGTACCCCCTATATGCCCGATATTCAAGGCGGCATTTTATTCATCGAAGATGTCGGCGAACAACCATACCGCATCGAACGTATGCTCAATACCCTATATCTTTCAGGTATTTTAGGCAAACAACGCGCCATTATTTTCGGCGATTTCCGTATGGGCAATATCCGCGATGTATACGATTCGTCTTATGATTTTTCTACCGTGGTCAACCATATTTCGCGTACGGCAAAAATTCCTGTGCTGACAGGTTTCCCGTTCGGACATATTGCCGACAAAATTACTTTCCCGCTGGGTGCGCACGCCAAAGTCCGCAGCAGAAGCGATGGCGGTTATTCGGTTGAATTTGACAATTATCCTACTCTCGATACATCTGTCCTGACCTTAGACACCCTGCTTCCCCCACCTGATCTCTCGGTATTTACAGAAAACAGCCTTACTGATATTTCAGAATAGCAGTATTAGAAAGACAAAAAAATGCCGTCTGAAGCCTTCAGACGGTATTCTTAACAAATAAGTGTTAAAAAATACAATGCACGGATATACACCCGTCCCAACCGGTTACAGATTGAACAAAACTCCACCCATATCCACTTTTCGCATATATTTCAATTTCTTTCCCCGTCAATCCAGATTTCAACAAGAAATTTTTAACTGGATAATTTCCTTATATATATAACTCCTTCAAAATGACAATTTACATTAATTAAAACACTATATCTTACAATCCTTCCAAACACGGCCAATCATACCAATACGGTATTTCTACATCGACTTACGCTTTATTAAGAATCTTATCCATAAAAAAACTGCACCTGATAACAGGTGCAGTTTCCAATATTCAAACTAAAACTTATTTGTCTCGGCTGAATACAATTTTAGTAGCTTGAATAGCAACGCATACTGCACCGCCAATGAAGATCAAGTCAGCTGCCGTACGTACCCAACGCAAGGTATCGAGGATTTCCATTTGCAGGAATTCTTCACTACGTGCATACCACAAACCGTGAGTAATAGAGGCATATGCTTGAATAGCACCGACAGGCAGCAGGCTGATAACAATCATGCCGACCAAACCGCCATTGAGCAACCAGAAGCCCCAAGTCATCAACTTGTCGTCAAACTGCACGTTCGGTTTCAAATAACGAGCAACCAGCAATACGAAGCCCAGAGCCAAGAAACCGTACACACCGAACAAGGCAGCGTGCGCATGAACAGCAGAAGTATTCAAACCTTGGATATAGAACAGGGAAATCGGCGGGTTAATCAGGAAACCGAATACACCGGCACCAATCATGTTCCAGAAGGCGACTGCAACGAAGCACATCAGCGGCCAACGCAAACGTTTCGCCCAATCGGACAAGTGTTGGTAAGACCAGTGTTCGTATGCTTCACGGCCCAGCAATACCAGCGGTACTACCTCCAAAGCGGAGAAGCAGGCACCGATTGCCATAGAAGCAGAAGTAGAGCCGGAGAAATACAAGTGGTGCAACGTACCCGGGATACCGCCCAGCATGAAGATAGCACCTGCAGCTAGGGTAGAAGCAGTAGCGGTACTACGGCGGACAAAGCCCATGTTGTAGAAGATAAATGCGAAGGCAGCGGTAGCGAACACTTCGAAGAAACCTTCCACCCACAGGTGAACCACCCACCAGCGCCAGTATTCCATTACGGCAATCGGAGATTTTTCACCATAGAACAGGCCCGGTGCGTAGAACACACCAACACCAACCATGGAGGCAACAAAGATTGCCAGCAGGTTTTTATCCACGCCTTTTTCTTTAAAGGCAGAGATAGTGCAACGCAACATCAGGAACAGCCACAACAACAGACCGACCATCAACAGGAGTTGCCAGAAGCGGCCCAAATCAAGGTATTCGTAACCTTGGTGGCCGAACCAGAAGTTTAGCTCAGGTGGAATGATGTGAGTCAAAGCAAAGAAGTTACCCGCGTAAGAACCGCCGACTACGATGAACAGGGCGATGTACAGGAAGTTTACACCGGCACGTTGGAACTTGGGATCTTTACCGCCGTTCACAATCGGAGCCAAGAACAGACCTGCTGTCAGGAAACCGGTTGCAATCCAGAAGATGGCGGATTGAAGGTGCCAAGTACGGGTCAAGGCATAAGGGAACCAATCGGACATTTCGAAGCCCAGTGCTTCGTCAATACCATAGAAACCTTGACCTTCGACGGTATAGTGCGCAGTCAGACCACCCAACAATACTTGTACCACAAACAGGGCAACTGTCAGGAATACATATTTGCCCAATGCTTTTTGCGAAGGAGTCAACTG
Organism: Neisseria cinerea; assembly: GCF_900475315.1. Lineage (NCBI taxonomy): Bacteria > Pseudomonadati > Pseudomonadota > Betaproteobacteria > Neisseriales > Neisseriaceae > Neisseria > Neisseria cinerea. The sequence goes on from NZ_LS483369.1 coordinate 1,089,487, forward strand.
AACCTTAGAAATAGGATCTTCAGCCGGAACTTCCACTTCTTCGTGTTTGGTCAGGAAAGAATAACCCCACATCAACAAACCGATGCCCATCAACAGAAGAACAACGCTGGTGAATGACCACATATAGTTTTCAGTGGTCGGCACATTGTTGATCAAAGGCTCGTGCGGCCAGTTGTTAGTATAGGTAAAGGTTTCGTTAGGACGGTTGGTCGAAGCAGACCATGAAGTCCAGAAGAAGAAGTTGAACAGTTTTTCACGTGCCTCTTGACTTGGCAATGTATTATTTTTCATTGCAAAGTGTTCACGAGTGGTTTGCAGCTTAGGATCGTCGCTATAAACACCGTGGTAGTAAGGCAGGATGCTTTCGATAGCTTTTACACGCGTATCGCTGATGACAACGGAACCATCTTCTTTCACACGGCTTTGATTACGGTATTCGTCAGCCAAGCGTGTTTTCAAGACAGCTTGTTCCTCAGGGGAAACCTCATCGAATTTTTTGCCGTAAGTCTGTTGCGCAGTCAAATCCAACCATGCAACCAACTCACGATGCAGCCAGTCCGCAGTCCAGTCCGGAGCCTGATATGCACCATGACCCAGAATCGAACCGACCTCCATACCGCCGGTACTTTGCCATGCAGACTGACCTGCCAAAATATCGTCTTTCGTCATCAGAACCTTGCCTGATGCAGAAACGACCTGTTCAGGGTAAGGCGGGGCTTTTTTGTAAACCTCGCTGCCCATATAGCCAAGAATGGTAAAGCATACCGCCAGAACGGCAAACAGCAAGTACCATAGCTTCTTGTACTGTCCCATTTTGAGAGCTCCTTTTGGTAAAAAGTGGTTGTTTAAAATTCACAGAATATGAATGTTAAAGATTGTAGCACGGTTTACCGCACAAATAAACATTTGTTCAAACAAACCCGTATATAAACAAATATATAGATGATAATCTATATCATTATCGTAATTTAGGAGCTACCTATCTTTACCTGCACCCATCAATTTACTTAATTTGAATTATTTTGCACATTTTTAGTAGTTATAAAGTATTAGAAGTGTCATTTTAAGTTCGTATTTATAGAATTATTTGATTTATGTCAAAATATATAGGGATGAGCCACCGCATAATCACGCCCAGTTCTTAACCAATCCTTTCAGGACAATTTAATTTTTCTTACAAAAAGGAAAACATCATGAAACGTCAAGCCTTAGCTGCAATTATCGCTTCCATGTTTGCTTTAGCCGCCTGTGGTGGCGAACAAGCTGCACAGGCCCCTGCCGAAGCGCCTGCCGCTTCCGCTGAAGCTGCAAGCTCCGCTACACAAGCTGCCGCCGAAACTCCGGCAGGCGAACTGCCCGTTATCGATGCAGTTACCACACACGCTCCAGAAGTACCTCCTGCAATCGACCGCGACTACCCTGCCAAAGTCCGCGTGAAAATGGAAACCATCGAAAAAACCATGAAAATGGATGATGGCGTCGAGTACCACTACTGGACATTTAACGGCGATGTTCCGGGCCGCATGATTCGCGTACGCGAAGGTGATACAGTAGAAGTAGAATTCTCTAACAATCCTTCTTCTACCGTTCCTCATAACGTTGACTTCCACGCAGCTACCGGTCCTGGCGGCGGCGCGGCAGCTTCCTTCACTGCCCCGGGTCGTACCTCTACATTCAGCTTCAAAGCCCTGCAACCCGGTCTGTATATCTACCACTGCGCCGTTGCGCCCGTCGGTATGCACATCGCCAACGGTATGTACGGTCTGATTTTGGTTGAACCTAAAGAAGGTCTGCCGAAAGTGGATAAAGAGTTCTACATCGTCCAAGGCGACTTCTACACCAAAGGTAAAAAAGGTGCACAAGGCCTGCAACCGTTCGATATGGATAAAGCCGTCGCCGAACAACCTGAATACGTAGTATTTAACGGTCACGTAGGCGCTATCGCCGGCGACAACGCCCTGAAAGCCAAAGCAGGCGAAACTGTACGTATGTACGTTGGTAACGGTGGTCCTAACTTGGTATCTTCCTTCCACGTAATCGGCGAAATCTTCGACAAAGTTTATGTTGAAGGCGGTAAACTGATTAACGAAAACGTACAAAGCACCATCATTCCTGCAGGTGGTTCTGCTATGGTTGAATTCAAAGTAGACGTACCGGGCAGCTACACCTTGGTTGACCACTCTATCTTCCGCGCATTCAACAAAGGCGCACTGGGTCAATTGAAAGTAGAAGGTGCAGAAAACCCTGAAATCATGACTCAAAAATTGAGTGATACTGCTTATGCCGGTAACGGTGCAGCTCCTGCTGCTTCTGCTCCCGCAGCTTCTGCTCCTGCAGCCTCTGCTCCTGCAAAAAGCGATTACTAAATTGAACGCCCATTTTTAGGCAAACGAACCACTGCCGCCGTACTTAATTACGCACGGCAGTGGTTTTTTAATAATCAATTTTTTCACTTCGAAAGATTGATTCTTCAGACGGCATTCAAAGCTTTCGTTTAAAATACTGCCTGAAAAATCAATTTTAACCGTCTGTCAGGAGGCTTGATATGAAGTACATCCGGTTATTTTTTCTCTGTACGGCACTCATCAGTACCAATGCGGCAGCTACCGAAATGGTCAAAATAGAAGGTGGGAGCTACCGCCCCCTCTATCTGAAAAAAGATACAACCTTAATTAAAGTTAAACCTTTCCAACTTGATAAATATCCTGTTACCAATGCTGAATTTGCAGAATTTGTCAAAAATCATCCCCAATGGCAAAAAGGCAAGGTCAGTTCCAAACAGGCGGAGCCTTCTTATCTGAAACACTGGATTAAAAACGGCAGCCACAGCTATGCACCAAAAGCAAGCGAGCTGAAACAGCCCGTTACCAATGTTTCTTGGTTTGCCGCCAACGCATACTGTGTTGCACAAGGCAAACGCCTACCGACTATTAACGAATGGGAATTTGCCGGACTCGCCTCTGCCACTCAAAAAAACGGCTCCAACGAGCCCGGTTATAACCGCACTATTCTTGATTGGTACGCAGATGGCGGACGAAAAGGCTTGCATGACGTCGGCAAGGGCCGTCCCAACTACTGGGGTGTTTATGATATGCACGGACTTATTTGGGAATGGACGGAAGATTTCAACAGTAGCCTGCTTTCTTCCGGAAATGCCAATGCGCAAATGTTCTGCAGCGGTGCTTCTGTCGGATCGAGCGACTCATCCAACTATGCCGCCTTCCTCCGGTACGGTATCCGTACCAGTTTGCAATCCAAATATGTACTGCACAACTTAGGCTTCCGTTGTGCCGGTCAATAACTTTTTTAATTACCAAAGCAGCTTTGGCGGTACTGAAAAGTACCGCCGTTTTTTTATCTGTAAAATTACGGCCTGATTTGCAAAATATTCCAGACCTTATTTGCACCAAAACAATTCAATAAAAATTTCAGGCTTTGAGGAAAGCTTGCCTAATGCTTTTCAGAACAGATGAATTTTAGGAAATACGCCATTAAACATACTGAGCATGTTGTAATTATCCGGCATGGCTGACTTACCTGATCAGAAGGTCAAAGTTTCACCAAGTACCCAAAGAATCATATCTTAGGATGTCGTTTGCACCAGTCCGACAAACACAGCACATATTCTGCGCAAAAACATAAAATCTTTCGATATTACGAATTTTTCATGCCCCGGTTTAAGGCAACTGTTGCCTTAGTAGTTTAATTTATCAACAGTCTGACCGGAGAATCACGATATATCCTTATCTTCCCTTGCCTACCCGGTATCACTAATGGCATTCAAACATGGAAAGACACCGTAAATTTTACCCGCTATATCAAGCGCCTTATAGATCCAACTTGAGGATTTCAAATAAAATACCGTCTGAAAACCTTCAGACGGCATTTTATTTGAAATCCTGTTTACCAATAGCTGACAAACTGTTCCAAATCCGTATTTTTGGGCTTATGTATTTCTTCTGTCGGCGATCCCACCATCATCAATCCGATAATTTTATCCTTATCCGCACACCCGAAAGCCTGACGCAACAAAGGACTGTTGATCCACATTCCTGTAATCCACACATTGTCGAAACCTTGGGCAGTTGCCGCCAGCTGTAAAGCATACGCCGCACAACCTGCTGTCAGCATCTGTTCCCACTCCGGTTTCGGCTTCGCCACTTCTCGGTTCGGAGCAAACGTTACCCCTATTACCATTGGCGCCATATTACCCACTTTTTCAGCCTTTTTCATCGCATCATCGCCGAAATTCAATTCGGTAACCGTTTGCTTCAACACATCGCGAAAACGTTGCAATCCTACCTCGCCTTGGATGACGGTAAAATGAAAAGGACGCATATTTCCATGATCCGGAACCTGCGTTGCCGCCTGCAATATTTGTTCCAACTGTCCGGCATTAGGAGCGGGAGCCGCCAATTTTTTTGAAGACCGCCGTGTAATCAAAAGCTGCAAAGCATCCATATAATCGTTTCTCAAATCATTTCGGAAAGTGTTTTATAACACAAAGCATCCGGCAATGCCATTACACCGCCTAACCGGGAAAAATAATGCCGTCTGAAAACACATTCAGACGGCATCTCAAAATCAGCCGTAACGACGTTGGAAATCACTCATAAAATCCGCCAACGCCCTCACACCTTCCAGCGGCATTGCGTTATAAATACTGGCCCGCATCCCGCCGACAGATTTATAACCCTTCAACAGACACAAACCTTGCAATTCAGCCTCGAATACAAAACGGCGGTCAAGTTCCTCATTGCCCGTCTGAAACACAACATTCATTTTAGAACGCGCGTTCGGACGGATACGGTTGATATAAAAACCATCGCTGCCATCTATTGCACCATACAAAATTTGCGCCTTCAGATGATTGATTTTTTCAATTTTTCCCACTCCGCCCTGCGCCAACAACCAGCGGAACACCAGCCCCGACATATAAATCGAATAAGTTGAAGGCGTATTGTACATACCGTTGCGTTCGATATGGGAACGATAGTTGAACACATCAGGAATATTATCGGGACAGCGGTCCAACAGGTCTTCTCGAACAATGACCACAGTAACACCTGCCGGCCCGATATTTTTCTGAGCACCCGCATAAATCAGCCCGTAATCGGCAACCTCAAACTCACGCGACAAAATCTCACTGGACATATCGCATACCAACGGCGGCATGCCGTCTGAAAGGCGCGGCACTTTGCCGTATTGCAATCCATTGACGGTTTCATTGACGGCAAAATGAACAAAGGCGGAATTCCTGTCCACGTCCCACGTTTCCGGTTCGGGCAAATCCAAATAATCGAACTGCTCTCCACCGTGTGCCGCCAAGCGGATTTCCGTATCCGTCAACCGTTCCATCTGCTCATAGGCAATCCGGCTCCAGTTACCCGTTACCACGGCATCCGCAGTACGGAAACCATGTGCCAAATTCATGGCCACCATATTAAATTGAGTTGTCGCTCCTCCCTGTAAAAACAATATCTTATAATTTGAGGGAATCTTCAGAAGCCGCCGCAGATCCTCTTCCGCATGATGCAGGATACTCAAAAACATCTCCGAGCGGTGGCTCATCGCCATGACTGGAAAACCGGTTCCATTGTAGTCCAACATTTCCTGCTGTGCCGTCTGCAAAACCGCTTCAGGCAACGCCGCAGGACCGGCAGAGAAATTGTAAATCGGATAAAGAGACATAATACGGCCCCGAACTGTCAGAAATAAACCGCCCCGATTTTAGGCTCGGGATAATCTTTATGCAAGGCAAGAAAACACCTCCCCCATCGGCAACAAAATCAAAAAATGAAATCAATATATTGATTTTTAATGATTTAAATATCTAGACATAAAATTCTGACACAATTTTGTCAACAATATCAACCTCAACCCTCAAGCCGGCATTACCAAAATCATTTGTTTGAAATTGGAAAACACAAAATAAATCAACACTTTCATTTTTTCATAAAACAGGTTATAATCGTGCCAATTTTTCAATCCTAACGAAAAATGGCCTCTCGGCCATTTTTTTATTATGTACCTAGGGAGCAGCATGGATATTCAGACCATCCTCGAAAAAACCCTGCCCGGCTTGGGCTATGAACTGGTCGATTTCGAACTGACCGCTCAAGGAACGTTGCGCGTATTCATCGATAAAGAAGGTGGTATTACCGTCGAAGACTGCGCAACCGTCAGCAACCATTTGAGCCGTTTGTTTATGGTGGAAGACATCGATTATAAAAATCTGGAAATTTCCAGTCCCGGACTCGACCGTCCTCTGAAAAAAGCCGCCGACTTCGTACGCTTTGCCGGTCAGCAGGCAAAAATCAAAACCCGCCTGCCGATAGACGGTCAGAAAAACTTTATCGGCAAAATCGAAGGCTGTGAAAACGACACTGTTACCGTTTCCTTCGACGGCAAGACCGTGCAAATCGAAATGGACAATATCGACAAAGCCCGCCTGCGTCCCGAATTCAAATTCTAAAACACAACAATATTGGAGATTTTCAAAATGAGTCGTGAAATATTACAGCTGGCAGAAGCTCTGGCAAGCGAAAAAAATGTTGACGCAGAAGTCGTATTCCAAGCCTTGGAATTCGCACTCTCTAGCGCAGCCAAGAAAAAGGCAGACCGCGAACACATGGATGTCCGCGTACAAATCAACCGCGACACCGGCGAATACCAAACCTTCCGCCGCTGGCTGATTGTGGCCGATGAAGACTATACCTACCCCGATATTGAAAAAACCATCGAGGAAATCCAAGAAGAAATCCCCGGCACGACCATCCAAATCGGCGAATATTACGAGGAGCAGCTGCCTAACGAAGGTTTCGGCCGCCAAGCCGCGCAAACCGCCAAACAAATCATCCTGCAACGTATCCGCGATGCCGAACGCGAACAAAACCTGAACGAATTTCTCGCCGTCAAAGAAGATATCGTTACCGGAACGGTCAAACGGGTAGAACGCCATGGCATCATTGTTGAAATTATTGCCGGTAAACTGGATGCACTGATTCCGCGCGATCAAACCATCCCCCGCGAAAACTTCCGCAGCGGCGACCGTATCCGCGCACTTTTCCTTCGCGTGGACGAAATCGGCAATACCGGCCGGAAACAAGTCATTTTGAGCCGTACCAGCGGCGACTTTCTGGCCAAACTCTATGCCAACGAAGTCCCCGAAATTTCAGACGGCATGTTGGAAATCCGCGCAGTCGCACGCGACCCTGGCCAACGCGCCAAAGTTGCCGTCAAAGCCAACGACCAACGCATCGACCCGCAAGGCACCTGTATCGGCGTACGTGGTTCACGCGTCAATGCCGTCAGCAACGAATTGTCCGGCGAACGCATCGATGTCGTCCTCTGGTCTCCTGAGCCTGCCCAATTCGTTATGGGCGCACTCTCCCCCGCCGAAGTCAGCCGTATTGTAATCGACGAGGAAAAACATGCCGTCGATGTTATCGTTTCCGAAGATCAACTTGCGCTTGCCATCGGACGCGGCGGTCAAAATGTCCGACTGGCATCGGAACTGACCGGCTGGCAGCTCAACATCATGACTTCTGCAGAAGCCGACAAACGCAATGCTGCCGAAGATGCCGCTATCCGAACACTGTTTGTTTCCCATCTGAATGTAGACGAAGAAACCGCAGACATCCTGGTTCAAGAGGGTTTCGCAACATTAGAAGAAGTTGCCTACGTTCCTGCCGCCGAACTGCTTGCCATAGAAGGTTTTGACGAAGAAATTGTCGATATGCTCCGAAACAGGGCACGTGACGCCATTCTGACCATAGCGATTACCGCCGAAGAAAAACTGGGCGAAGTATCCGATGATATGCGCAGCCTGGAAGGTGTGGATGCCGATATGCTGCTCAAACTCGCCGAAGCAGGCATTACTACACGCGACGACTTGGCAGAACTGTCCGTCGATGAGCTGATTGAAATTACCAGTGTCAATGAAGAAACCGCAAAAGCCGTCATCCTGACCGCACGCGAACACTGGTTTACCGAAGACAAATAAAGGGGGTAAAGATGAGTAACACAACCGTAGAACAATTTGCCGCCGAACTGAAACGCCCGGTCGACGACCTGCTGAACCAGTTGAAAGAAGCCGGCGTCAGCAAAACCAGCGGCAGCGATTCCCTGACACTGGACGACAAACAGCTTCTAAACGCCTACCTGACCAAGAAAAACGGCAGCAACAGCGGTACTATCAGCATCCGTCGCACCAAGACCGAAGTCAGCACCATCGACGGCGTAAAAGTTGAAACACGCAAACGTGGACGCACCGTCAACATTCCATCCCCTGAAGAGCTGGTAGCGCAGGCAAAAGCCTCACAGGTCCAAGCACCTCCGGCTCAGGCAGAAAAAATGACGGAAGATGCAGCCAAAGCAGAAAGCGAATCTGCCGCACGCGCAGAAGCACGCGCCAAAGCAGAAGCGGAAGCAGCAAAATTGAAAGCGGCAAAATCCGGCAGCAAAACCAAGCCTGCCGCTCAGGAAAACAAACCTGCCGAAGACATGTCGAAACCCACCTCCGACAAACCCAAACCTGTTGCAGGAAACAAAGCAGCCCCTTCCGACAAAGTACCGTCCGGGAAAACAGCTGAATCCACACCGAAACAAGATAAAGGCAGCAAAGGCAAAGAAGCAAAAAAACCGGCAAAACCGGTCGAACCCGCCATCCCGCAGCCTGTAGTCAGTGCGGAAGAACAGGCGCAACGCGATGAGGAGGCGCGTCGTGCCGCAGCATTGCGCGCCCATCAAGAAGCCTTGTTAAGAGAGAAACAGGAACGTCAGGCACGCCGTGAAGCCATAAAACAACAGGCAGAGCAACAGGCCAAAACCTCACCGGAAGCCAAAACTGCGGGGCAGCGCACAGCAAAACCCGCTGAAAAAACGCAGGCTGCCACTTCTGCAAGCGAAAACAAACCCCTCAATCCATCAAAAGCAAAAAAAGAAGACCGCTACAACCGTGATGACGAAGGCCAGGGCCGCAATGCCAAAGGCAAAGGCGGTAAAGGCGGACGTGACCGCAACAATGCGCGCAATGGTGACGACGAGCGCGTACGCGGAGGCAAAAAAGGCAAAAAACTCAAACTTGAGCCAAACCAACACGCCTTCCAAGCGCCGACCGAACCTGTCGTACACGAAGTTTTGGTGCCTGAAACCATTACCGTTGCCGACTTGGCACACAAAATGGCCGTTAAAGGCGTGGAAGTGGTTAAAGCCCTGATGAAAATGGGCATGATGGTAACCATCAACCAATCTATCGACCAAGACACCGCCCTGATTGTGGTGGAAGAACTCGGACATATCGGCAAACCTGCCGCAGCAGACGATCCGGAAGCCTTTTTGGACGAAGGTGTGGAGGCCGCAGATGCAGAAGCCCTGCCACGTCCGCCCGTCGTTACCGTCATGGGTCACGTCGACCACGGCAAGACCTCGCTGCTGGACTACATCCGCCGCGCCAAAGTTGTACAGGGCGAAGCAGGCGGCATTACGCAGCACATCGGCGCTTATCACGTCAAAACGCCGCGCGGCGTGATTACCTTCTTAGATACTCCGGGTCACGAAGCGTTTACCGCCATGCGCGCGCGCGGCGCGAAAGCGACCGATATCGTGATTCTCGTGGTTGCCGCAGACGACGGTGTAATGCCGCAAACCATCGAAGCCATTGCACATGCCAAAGCGGCAGGTGTTCCGATTGTGGTAGCCGTCAATAAAATCGATAAAGATACGGCCAATCCCGAACGTATCCGCCAAGAACTGACCCAACACGAAGTGATCCCCGATGATTGGGGCGGCACCGTACAGTTTATCGACGTATCCGCCAAAAAAGGAACGAACATTGACGCACTGCTCGAAGCCGTCTTGCTCGAAGCCGAAGTCTTGGAACTGACAGCCCCTGTCGATGCACCTGCAAAAGGCATTATCGTCGAAGCCCGTCTGGACAAAGGCCGCGGTGCGGTTGCCACTCTCTTGGTACAAAGCGGTACGCTGAAAAAAGGCGATATGCTGCTGGCCGGTACCGCATTCGGTAAAATCCGTGCGATGGTTGACGAAAACGGCAAAGCCATTAACGAAGCAGGCCCGTCTATTCCGGTCGAAATCCTCGGTTTGTCCGATGTTCCGAACGCAGGCGAAGATGCGATGGTATTGGCCGACGAGAAAAAAGCGCGTGAAATCGCCCTCTTCCGCCAAGGCAAATACCGCGACGTACGCTTGGCCAAGCAACAGGCTGCGAAACTGGAAAACATGTTCAACAACATGGGCGAAAACCAAGCCCAATCCTTGTCGGTCATCATCAAAGCAGACGTACAAGGTTCTTACGAAGCTCTGGCGGGCAGCCTGAAAAAACTGTCCACCGACGAAGTAAAAGTGAACGTGTTGCACAGCGGCGTGGGCGGCATTACCGAATCGGATGTCAACCTTGCCATCGCTTCAGGCGCATTCATCATCGGCTTTAACGTCCGTGCAGATGCTTCTTCACGTAAGCTGGCCGAAAATGAAAACGTGGAAATCCGCTACTACAACATCATCTATGATGCCATCGACGACGTGAAAGCCGCCATGAGCGGTATGCTCTCTCCGGAAGAGAAAGAGCAAGTAACCGGTACGGTCGAAATCCGTCAGGTTATCTCTGTTTCCAAAGTTGGCAACATTGCAGGCTGTATGGTTACCGACGGTGTGGTCAAACGCGATTCCCATGTCCGCCTCATCCGCAACAACGTGGTTATCCATACCGGCGAGCTGTCTTCTTTGAAACGCTACAAAGACGACGTCAAAGAAGTCCGCATGGGCTTCGAGTGCGGCCTGATGATAAAAGGCTACAACGAAATCATGGAAGGCGACCAACTGGAATGCTTCGACATCGTCGAAGTTGCACGCACGCTATAATTTTCATGCAAATCAAATGCCGTCTGAAACATTCAGACGGCATTTCAAAACGGGTTCCGTATGATTATGATACGGAACCCGTTTTTATCACTGACTATCAACCTGCCCTGATTTCAATACAAGGCACCTTGTCCTCGCTCAAAAATAAACATAAAGCCCCAGCTTAATGCCGGTCTTAATTTGTAAAAATCCTTCCCTCATCATAAATCCCAGCCCTATCTCCCGAAACCTTATCCTTCCTTGCTCTCCCTATTTTTAGAAAACCCCGACAAACAATAACGCTTCAGACGGCATTATTTGCCCGACAAACGTATTTGGAGTTTTTCCACATATTCCTCGCGTTCGACGCGGCTGGTTTCGGGGAGGTGGGTGTTGAGGGACGACCATTTCCACCTGCTGCGGGCTTTGTTGAGTTCGGAAGGGAGTTTGTCTGGTGTCCAAGGTGCTTTGCGGCTGTGCAACTCGACTTGCGATTGTGCCGCGTGGCCGCGCGTTTGCAGGATGTGTAGCAAATCGAGGGCGCGGGCGGCGAGCAGGGTCAGGGTTTCGGGGTCGGTGTGCAGGGTTTGGCGGCCGTTGAGCTTGTCAGAAATGGTGCGGGTATTGGGCAGAATGCCGCCCAAAAAACCGCCGATTGCCGTACCCAATCCGAGCGAACCGCCGAGCGTGGCGATGTCCAGCCCCAAGCCGATGAGTGCGCCGGTTGCCGCGCCCGTACCGGTGCGGATGCCGTATTGTTTGAGCAATTCGCTGTCGAATGGGTCTTGATGGAAGGCTTTGGGCACCCAGTCGCCGCCGTCGATTTCGCTGTGATAGAAGCGGTAAATGGAAAACAGCCGCTGCTGCATCTTCCGTTCGAGCTGGCGTATTTCCGCCTGCATGATTTGCAGGACGGGCGCGGGGTCGTCGTTTTCGCCAATTTCCTGTGCGAAGGCGGCAACATCAAGCAGGAAACCTGCGATTTCGTGTCGCGCTTCTTTATCCAGACGCGTCCATTCGCGGCGGCGGGAAGCGGTCAGGCGGTCGATGACTTCGTGCTGCGGCAACATAGTGGCAAGCTTGTTCCAAAGGTTCAATTCGCCTTCAAAATCGAATGCGACGGTGTCGAATCCTGCGAAAACGTGCAAGTTTCTCCGTGCCAGCATGGTCGTCCACGATTCGGGAATCTGTCCGCCGGTAAAGTTGAACACGGGCATGACCGGTTTGGCGCACCATGAAAGGATGGTCAATTCATCCCGATATTTGTCGAGGACGGGTTCGCGCGCGTCGATGATGTACAACGCCATGTCGCTTTGCAGAAGCTGCCGCAGCACTTTGGCTTCTTGGTTGAAATCGTGATGCGCTCCGTCGCTGTCGAGAAACTGTTGCAGCCGCTCGATACCGTCAGAGCGTGCGTCCGTATGGGTTTCAAGCCAGTCCAAAACGCCGCCCGCGTCTTCGAGCCCGGGGGTATCGTACAGATACAGCAGCGTATCGGCGCCGTCGGTAATCGTAGCTTCTTCGACATGGCGCGTGGTGGACGGGGCGTTTTTGATTTCGCCGAAGCCGCTGTCGCGCAACAGGGTGCGCAAGAGCGAGGTTTTGCCGGTATTGGTATGCCCGACGACTGCGAGGGAAAGGGGTTGTTTGTTCATGATGTTTTTGAAGAATGGATTTTCAGACGGCCTTTTTTCAGAATATCGGCTTAACAGAACATTTCAAGTGATTTTATTGGTCTTTCAGACGACCTTCCTGCGCCGCCTTGTCAGGTTCCAACCATGCCACGTCGCACTCTGACAGCGCATTACGCCAATGGTTCAATGTTTCGGACAGGTCGTCTGAAAGCGCCCGTTCCGTCAGAAGCTGTACCACCGCTCCACCTTGAGCCGCTTCCGAAAGCCGAACAATTTGCCGCAACACGCCTCGGTCGGGGACGGTTTCCGCACGCACGCCGATGAGAAGCTGGGCGGGTTTCTGTTGCAATTCCGCTTCCAAAGCGGCCACCTCTTCCCGATTCGCCGCTACGCCTTTATCCAGCCATTCCTGCGCCAATCTGCCCGTAAACCATGTGCTTTCGTGCCATTCGGTTTCCAGCATGACTGCCCACTTGGGCGCGTCGTTTAAGGTGATTTTCGGAGAAACGGCGGACACGGTTTCCCGACGCGTATCCGCATCGACGATTTTGTTCTGCCAGCGGCGAATGACCGCCTGATAGTAAGGCTTCTCCAAATCCAACTTGCTTTGGCTTGTTTTTAAAAAGATTTTGCATACCGCCCAAGCCAGCAGGCGCGGCAGGATGCCGTAGCAGGCTATGCTGCCGACCAACAAGCCCGACCACGCGCGCGCATCGGCGATATTGCCGTTCAGACGACCTTCGACCACCGCCTGCGCGTCCGGCGCAGGGAAACCGAGTTTCGACGGCAGCCACGCCAGCATTTCCACCGCGCGTACCGAAGCGGCATTGCTCAACAGCGTGCTTTCCCAGTTGAATGTATATTGCCGCACCAAAAGCAGCAGCAATACCGACACCAGCATCCCGCTCAGGGTACAGAGCCATAGACTGTGTGAAGTCGCGCCGGCAATCCAACGCGCCGAAGGCTGCCGCCATTCGTCCGCATACAGCCGGAACACCGCCTGATTGACGGAGTCTTTACCCCGAAACCAAGTCGCCGGACTACTGAAAAACCGCCCCACTTTCACGCGCAGGAACAACGTTGCCAACCATACCGCCAACATCAGCGTATTCATGCCCAACACGCCCGCCAAAATCAGGAAGAAATTCAGCCCTTGGCTGTCCATCAGAAGATACGCGCCGGAAAAACCGGTAAAAAATGTAAACATCGCTGCTGCCAGCCACAGCCAAAACGAACCGGCGCGAACATTTTCCAAAGTATGCCTCAACGTTCGATTTCGGTCGATAATCTCGGCACGGCGTATCATTTTTTCTCCGATACTGCCTTCTATACTGCACAGCGCTTCCGTTGCCTGAACAGGATCTCCGCTGAAAATATAACCGTTTTCTTCCAAGATGCGGACCAGCTCAACCAATTTTTGGGAAGGATTCAACATAAAATGCCGTCTGAAAAGAAGAAAACGAGATTCTAACACAAGCATTTTCGAGAATATGCAGAATGTAGGCAAAGAGTAAATCCCAGACAAAGGCAAAGATATCGGCGTAAACTGGCTGCCTCTGTCCAATCGGAAGGTTATGCGATGTATCCAGGCGAACGCTTCAATACTTACAGCCATTTGAGCGGTTTGGTTTTAGCTGCAGCAGGTTTGGTCATGATGCTGCTTAAAGCCGAAGAATACGGCGACGGCTACCGTACCTTCAGCGTATCCGTTTACGGCATCAGCCTTTTCCTGCTGTATTTGAGCTCTTCCCTGTATCACGGAATCAAAGCCGGAAGGCTGAAAAGCATTCTGAAAAAAGTCGATCATTGTATGATTTATGTGCTTATTGCCGGAAGCTACACACCGTTTGCACTGGTCTCTTTACGAAACGGGCCGGGCTGGACAGTATTTTTGCTGTCATGGCTGCTAGCGGTTGCAGGCATCATCCAAGAACTCACTTTAGGGCGGAAAAGTGAAAAACGACTGCTGTCTATTGTGATTTATGTCGTTATGGGTTGGATGGTTTTAGCGGTGATGAAAACCCTGACCGCCTCCCTCCCGGCAGCAGGGCTGGTTTGGCTGGCGGCAGGCGGAATACTGTACAGCATCGGCATTTACTGGTTTGTAAACGATAAAAAAATCAGACACGGACACGGCATCTGGCATTTATTCGTACTAGGCGGCAGCATCACCCAATTTATCAGCGTATACGGTTACGTCATATAAAATGCCGTCTGAAAAACAAAACCTCCCAACCTTGGCAGTTGGGAGGCTTTTTATTTTCCGGCATCAGCCCTTATCGTGAAACTCGTGAAATTCATACTGATAAGACAAGCCCCGGCCGGACTTTTCCTGCGCCAGATAATCATCATAAATGGCGCGGATTTCCTTACGCAGCAAGAACAGGGCAATCAAGTTGGGGATAACCATAAAACCGTTGAACATATCCGACAGGCTCCAAACCAAATCGACTTTACCCAACGTACCCAAGACAATGGCAAACAGAACCAACGCACGGTAAATACCCAGATGCCTGCCGCGGAACAGAAAGCGGATATTGGACTCACCGAAATAATACCAACCGATAATAGTGGTAAAGGCAAAGAAAGTCAGACATACCGCAAGCAATTGCGAACCGAATCCCGGGAAGGCCTTATTAAAGGCAAACTGAGTAACCGCCGCGCCCTGTCCGCTTGAAAGGTTGGCGTCAGTCAACAAGATAATCAACGCCGTAGCCGTACACACCAAAATCGTATCGATAAACACACCGACAAATGCCGCCATACCTTGTTGGACAGGGTGCTTCACATCCGCGGTTGCATGTGCATGCGGGGTAGAACCCATCCCCGCCTCATTGGAAAACAGACCGCGCGCCACGCCGAAGCGTATCGCTTCGCGCATACCGATACCTGCAGCACCGCCCAATACCGCTTCAGGATTAAAGGCGGAAACAAAAATATGGTTGAGCATAGGTATGATATGGTCTGAAAATTCAAACAAAATCACCACCGCACACAAAATATAGACAACCGCCATAAACGGCACGACAAACTGGGCAATATTGGCAATACGGTTTACACCGCCGATAACAATCATGCCGGTAAAGACGGCAAGCACAATGCCCACCGTCAGCGAAGGCACACCAAACGCAATATTAACTGCAGAAGCAATGGAATTGGCCTGTGTCGCATTACCGATAAAGCCCAATGCGATAATCAACGCAATGGAAAAGAAACCGGACAAAAAACGCGCCGCGCCGCGACCGATTTTCGGAGTCAGGCCGTGCGTAATATAAAACGCCGGTCCGCCGATATATTTGCCGTGACTGACCACCCGGTATTTCTGCGCGAGCAGGGCTTCGGCAAAAATCGTGGACATCCCCAAAACAGCGGAAACCCACATCCAAAAAATCGCTCCCGGCCCGCCTGCAGTGATAGCGGTCGCCACGCCGGCGACATTGCCCGTACCGATTTGCGCGGATATGGCAACCGCAAGCGCCTGAAACTGAGATAAGGACTTATCGTCTTTATCCCTTTTGGCAAACAAACCGCCGAATACGGATTTAAACCCCGCGCCAAACTTCAAAATCTGAGGCGCACCGAGATACAGCGTAAAAAACAGGCCGATACCCAAAAGCGCATAAATCAACAGGTAGTCCCAAAGGAACCGATTGACTGTACCCACCAGAACAGACAATATATTTTCCATAAAATAACCTTACATTACGATTAGAACAATTGCTTACCCCAAAAGTGCCAACGGGCAACACGGCGAGCAGGCCGCGTTTATCATACCGCCCCAATTGTCAACAATCGGAATAAAGCAGAGCCATCATACCGTAAAACAACACCAATTAAAATATTTCCTTGTTTTCAAGTGAAAACCTGCATCCCCTTCCCCGTTTCAGACGAAGGCAATATGAGTCGGCGTGATATAGGGCAGAATATTTTGGGCGGTTGCAACTTATGTTAAAATGCACGTCTAAAAATCCGACAAAACGGATTAATCATTTGAAATATGAAAGGAAATCTATGGCAGGCCATAGCAAGTGGGCGAATATCCAGCATAAAAAAGCCCGTCAAGATGCCAAACGCGGCAAAATCTTCACCCGTTTAATCAAAGAAATCACCGTTGCGGCTCGTATGGGCGGCGGAGATCCCGGTGCCAACCCGCGCCTGCGCCTGGCTCTGGAAAAAGCAGCCGAAAACAATATGCCCAAAGACAACGTACAACGTGCCATCGACAAAGGTACGGGCAACTTAGAGGGTGTGGAATACATCGAATTGCGCTACGAAGGCTACGGCATCGGCGGTGCAGCGCTGATGGTGGACTGCCTGACCGACAACAAAACCCGCACCGTTGCGGACGTACGCCATGCGTTCACCAAAAACGGCGGCAACTTGGGTACCGACGGCTGCGTAGCGTTCAACTTCGTACATCAAGGTTATTTGGTATTTGAACCCGGCGTTGATGAAGACGCGCTGATGGAAGCGGCTTTGGAAGCCGGTGCGGAAGACGTAGTTGCCAACGACGACGGTTCCATCGAAGTCATCACCGCGCCAAACGATTGGGCGGTCGTGAAATCCACTCTGGAAGCGGCAGGTTACAAATCCGTTGACGGCGACGTAACCATGCGCGCCCAAAACGAAACCGAACTCTCCGGCGACGATGCCGTCAAGATGCAGAAGCTGATTGACGCGCTGGAAGATTTAGACGACGTACAAGACGTTTATACTTCTGCCGTACTGAATTTAGACTGATACCGTATAGCACAAGCATCCGACAATGCCGTCTGAACCTTTCAGACGGCATTGATTTATTTAGCCCTTGCCCACGCCCACCAAACCGTCAGGACAACCGCCAGAAAATACACAGCACTCCAAACAGGCAAAGCGACCCCCAGCAGATAATCCGGTTCGGCACAATTTCCGAACCCGCGCACAACAGGCTCGAACCAATCAAACAAAGGCCAGCCCTTCAATCGAAACGTCCACGGAGCACCGCACGAAGGAGCCGTACCCGGCGGCAGCGACTGCAGCCACAACTGATATGCCGCAACAGCCGCGCCCGTAACGGCAGGAATACTGATAAACACTGCGCCTGACAGTCGTCCCACCCTGCCCTTGGGCTTACACGCCAGCACAATTGCCGCACATAATCCGGTTGCCAAGACGCACAACCGCTGGCTAATACACAAAACACAAGGGTCCATACCCAAAACATACTGCGCCGCCAAAGAGCCGGCGAAAGCGCAAACCGAGACGGCAAACAGCAGCCAAACGGTTTTTTTAAATAACGGGTTCATTTTCTCAACACATCAATCAAATACCGATACACCGATTTTGCTGGATATATCCAGAGATGGCAAGGGATATATCCAGAGATGGCAAGGGATGCATCAAAATCAGTGCAGGTGCGGACGATTTCGGTTTTCTCCAATATGCACAAGACCTGACAATAGACAAAACGGCGATTTGCTCCGCACAATGCCGACAAGGAAATACCGAGGAATTTAGATTTGGCAAACTTAATGAATGAAAAACAACAGCTGATAAAGAAAAGACAAAAGTTTATTTCAATGAAGTGCGTATGATTTTCTTGAATAAACAGATTGATGAGTTTTTGGGGAAATTTGTTCCCCGTTAGTCATCGGGTAAGATTTTTTGCAGAATTCGAATCGGGCGAATAAATTTTCAGAAAATAATTGACAGCAAGTAAGAAACGGCGGATAATTACCGCCGTTGAGTTGCTTGATGCAGCTTGATTTTTCTCCTCTATTTCTCCTTTGTAGACTTGGCGCACGCTTAAACAAGCCGTGCGCATTTTTTTATCCCGTCCTCTCTTGAAGTTTAATTACTTTTATCGTTTGGATTTCTATTCTTTAAGAAATTTAACAAGAAAAAACTTGCCTTTTATGACTGATAACGGCATAATTCACCCCGTTAGCTGGTTCGAGTAGTCAGTTAATAGTTTCTCCTCTATTTCTCCTTTGTAGACTTGGCACACATTCTATTGAATGTGTGCATTTTTTATCTAAAACTACAACCTACCATACGTTTTGTTGTTATATTTCATTCAGGTGTCAAACTACATAGCCAGCCTGAAATATTCAATCCAAATCCAACACCGTATTTTCTTTGACTTCTTCCATCACGACATAACTCCTGCTCTCAGATGCTGCAGGAAGTTGTAACAAAATATTGCCGAGCATATCGCGGTAAGCCGACATATCGTGTAAGCGGACTTTAATCAGATAATCATACTCCCCCGATACCAGATGGCACTCCATAATCTGCGGTATTTTCAATACTTCCTTTTTAAAGTCTTCAAAGATGTTGCCCGACTTGGATTGTAATTTCAATTCGACGAAAACCAACAACGGTTTGCCCAATAAATGAGGATTGAGATGTGCATGATAACCCGTAATATAATGCTCCCGCTCCAAACGGCGTACCCGTTCGGTAACCGGAGTAGTGGACAATCCTACTTTCTCGGCAAGCTCCGTCATGGGAATACGGGCGTTTTTCTGCAGGATCTTGAGGATACGGAAATCAATCTTATCTAACTCTTTCATTTGTCTTTACCTTGTTGTTTATTATTGATTTTAATGGTTTGGATGCTGATAATGAAAGACAATTATATCAGGAAAACACAAGCCTCCTTTCCCTATGGCAAACCCAACCCTACCTCCGGAGAGTAAGGTTCTTTAATATTTTAAAAGCCTTGCCATTGGATTATAATCCCCCAACCGATTTCTTAATTTTGCTAATAAACACTTGTTTGGTAAGGAATGAATTTATGCGCCCTTTGAACGTGCAGATCAGGTTGGGCAACCTTAGGCACAATTATCAGATTTTAAAGGAAATGCACGGAGGCAAACTGTTGGCGGTAGTGAAGGCCGACGCATACGGACACGGTGCGGTCAGATGTGCTTTCGCGCTGGCAGACTTGGCAGATGGTTTCGCAGTGGCCACAATCGATGAGGGAGTCAAGCTGCGGGAGAGTGGCATTACCAATCCGATTGTCCTTTTAGAAGGCGTATTTGAAGCATCAGAGTACGAAGCGGTCGAACAATACTCGCTCTGGCCGGCAGTCGGAAACCAATGGCAGCTTGAGGCTTTGCTTTCCCGGCATTGGAAAAAACCGGTCAAGGTCTGGTTGAAAATGGATTCGGGGATGCACCGTACCGGATTTTTCCCTCATGATTACGCTTCGGCATATGCAGCCTTGAAACAGTCGGAATATGTGGACAGTATTGTCAAGTTCTCGCATTTCTCCTGCGCGGACGAACCCGAAAGCGGCATGACGGAAATACAGATGGAAGCATTCGATTTGGGTACAAAAGGGCTGGAAGGCGAAGAAAGCCTTGCCAATTCGGCGGCTATTTTGAATATCCCCGAAGCACGCAGGGATTGGGGGCGCGCGGGCTTGGCGTTATACGGCATTTCCCCGTTCGGAGGCAACGATGACAGGCTGAAACCCGTGATGAGGCTTTCCACCCGTGTTTTCGGCGAACGCGTTTTACAGCCGCACTCCCCTATCGGTTATGGCGCAACATTTTATACCAGTAAATCTACGCGCGTCGGCCTGATTGCCTGCGGTTATGCGGACGGTTATCCGCGCCGTGCTCCAACCAACTCCCCCGTAGCCGTCGACGGTAAATTGACCCGGATCATCGGCAGAGTCTCTATGGATATGATGACCATCGAGCTGGATGCTTCGCAAGAAGGTTTGGGTCATGAAGTCGAACTGTGGGGCGATACGGTCAATATCAATACCGTTGCCGAAGCAGCCGGAACCATTCCTTACGAATTAATGTGCAATATAAAACGTGCAAAATTCACTTATATTGAATAAATGAACTAAAAAAGAAATGCCGTCTGAAATGTTTCAGACGGCATTTTTAATATACGGCAATCAGTTTTTCATCGATTGAACCGGTGCAGGAATCCTGCCGCCGCGGTTGACGAACACTTCGCACGAACCTTCTTTAACCGGCATCACAGGCGCATAGCCCAACAAACCGCCGAACTCGACGCTGTCGCCGACGGTTTTGCCCGTTACCGGAATAATGCGCACGGCAGTAGTTTTGCTGTTGATCATGCCGATGGCAGCTTCGTCGGCGATGATGCCGGAAATGGTGTGCGCAGGCGTGTCGCCAGGGACGGCGATCATATCCAAACCGACCGAGCAGACAGCGGTCATCGCTTCGAGTTTGTCCAGCGTCAGCACGCCTGCTTCGGCGGCAGCAATCATGCCTTCGTCTTCAGAAACGGGGATAAACGCGCCGCTCAAACCCCCGACCGCGCTGGAAGCCATCATGCCACCTTTTTTCACGGCATCGTTCAGCAATGCCAAAGCAGCCGTCGTGCCGTGCGTACCGCAGACGCTCAAGCCCATTTCTTCAAGGATGCGCGCCACCGAGTCGCCGACGGCAGGGGTCGGTGCCAGCGACAAATCAAGAATGCCGAACGGGATGCCCAGTATTTTCGAGGCTTCGCGGCCGATGAGTTCGCCCACGCGGGTGATTTTGAAGGCAGTTTTCTTCACAACTTCGGCGACTTCGGTCAGGCTGACCGCGTCCGAATTTTCCAGCGCGGCTTTGACCACGCCCGGTCCCGATACGCCGACGTTGATAACGGCGTCCGCTTCACCAGCACCGTGAAACGCACCCGCCATAAACGGGTTGTCTTCCACCGCGTTGCAGAACACGACGATTTTGGCGCAGCCGAAACCTTCGGGCGTGATTTCGGCCGTGTGTTTGATGGTTTCGCCTGCCAGCTTGACTGCATCCATATTGATACCGGCGCGCGTGCTGCCGATATTGATGGAGCTGCACACGATGTCGGTAGTCTTCATTGCTTCGGGAATGGAGCGGATTAACACCTCATCCGAAGGCGACATGCCTTTTTGCACCAGCGCGGAAAAGCCGCCGATAAAAGACACACCGATGGCTTTGGCTGCCTTGTCCAAAGTCTGCGCCACGCTGACGTAAGAATCGGCTTTGGTTGCCGCCGCGATTTGGGCAATCGGCGTGACGGAAATGCGCTGATTCACAATCGGCACGCCGTATTTGGCGGAGAGATGTTTCGCCGTAGCGACCAAATCTTTGCCGACAGTGGTAATTTTGTTGTAAATGTTTTGGTTCAGTACATCGATGTCGGTGCTGATACAGTCGTGCAAATCAATACCTATGGTAATGGTGCGGACGTCGAAATGCTGGTCAGCAACCATTTTGACAGTTTCTAAAATCTCGCCGGATTGAATACTCATCACATTCCTCCGACTCAAATGCGGTGCATGGCTTGGAAAATTTCTTCGTTTTGCATACGGATATCAAGCGCGAGTTTTTTGCTCTCTTCCGCAAACAAATCCAAGATCTCTTGATGCGATTTGGTGCATTTTGAAGTGTCCACCAAAATAATCATGGTAAAAAAATCATCCATCAGTTGTTGGCTGATGTTGAGAATATTGATTTGGTTTTCCGCTAAAATTTTGGAAACATCGTACACAATGCCCACACGGTCTTTGCCGATGACGGTGATGACTGAATTATTCACGAAACTTTCTCCTTGCAGATATTCATTAAAAGCCAAAATTATATACCACGGCTAAATTTTCAAGAAACAATGCCATCAATCTGCACATATAAGAATGCCGTCTGAATATATTTCAGACGGCATCAACTTTAGGGTTCGATTAAATAACCATCCTTATCCCACTGGGTTTTCCTAACCAACTTATCATCCTGATAAACAGCTTCACTCTTTTTAGAACCATCTTCATACCACTCTAAGACTACTCCATTACGTTTATGATGATGGATAGACAGTTCCGAGAGTAATCGGCCGCTTTCATCCCATGTCAGAATCTTGGCTGGCTCATCATTGACCATGACCATTTCCGTCTTGATATTGCCATCAGCATACCATTGTTTCCATATGCCGTTTGCCTTATTTTGTTTAAACTGGATTTCGCTTTCCTTGCTGCCATTACGGTAATAGCGGTATCCCGTACCCTCACTCAAGCCATTTTTATAAGGCATAACTGCAGATTTTTTACCGTTCGGATACCAGTTGACCCATTCACCATCCGGTTTACCCTTACTGAAACTTCCCGTCATCTTTCTTTGACCATTAAAATGCCACAAAATCAACATGCCATTTTGCAGGTTAGGTACAAAAGATTTGATTTGCGTTGAAGCAACAATATAAGGTTCGGAATATTTCTTCATCGACGGATAATAAAAATCCTGAGCATGAGCAATACCAGATACCACACTATATTGCCTAATATAAGCCGCAGATGACATCGTTGCCGTCAGTTTCCCATGCTGATTAAAATAAACTGAATAAGTCTGCGCCGACAACGTAGCCGAAAAACTCAAAAGTACAATTGAAAATACAATCCGATATAACGTTTTCATTACAATAGCAATATAAAAATCAAAAAGTAAAGCAATTAACTTGTAAACAATATGGTAAAGGATTTATCAGCCAACCGTCAAACCCAAGACAACACATAGTAAAAAATGCCGTCTGAAAACAAATCGTCTTCAGACGGCATTTTCCCTTCAACTCACTCTTCACCCAATAACTGTTCACGCGTCAACAGGAAAACAAAACCATCTCCTCCACTGGTTTCCAACCAAGTAAAAGGCAATTCCGGATACGCTGCTTCTAATACATCCCTGTTATGCCCGATTTCTACCAACAATACACCTTTAGGATTCAGAAACTTTGCAGCATTCAGAAGAATTTGTCTGGTTGCATCCAATCCGTCCTCACCACTACCCAATGCCAATTCCGGTTCATGTAAATACTCTTCAGGTAATAACTCAACCGATTCCGCATCAACATAAGGAGGATTGGAAACAATCAAATCATAAGTACCTTCCAATCCTTCAAACAAATCCGTATGAATAAGCTGGATGCGTTCTTCCAAACCATAATCTTCGACATTAATCCCTGCTACTTCCAAAGCATCCAAGCTCACATCAACCGCATCAATGTGCGCATCGGGATAGTGATGCGCCATCTGAATTGCGAGACATCCGCTTCCGGTACAAAGATCCAACGCATTATGCACCAACTCATCGTATTCTATCCAAGGACGAAGTCCGTCACCCAACAATTCATAAATAAAAGAACGAGGTATGATTACGCGCTCATCCACATAAAAATCAAACTCTCCCTGCCATGCCTGCTGCGTCAAATAAGCAGCAGGAATATGTTCAACGGCGCGTCGCTCAATAACCGCCAACACTTTCTCTTTTTCAGCTTTAAGTAATTTTGCATCAAGATAGGGATCAAGAACATCCAAAGGCAAATTTAACGTATGCAAAATTAAATAAGCTGCTTCATCATGAGCATTATCACTACCATGACCAAAAGAAAGTCCCTCTTCATTAAAACGACTGACTGCAAAACGCAAAATATCACGGATAGTCATTAATTCCTGTACCGCTTGAATAAACATAACATGAACCATTTCACATATAAACATCTAGAATTATAGCAGAAACAACAACTATGCCATTTTAAATCACCAAATAGCATTTAATCCGTACATTCAAATACAAGAAGCTGCTGAAAACATCAAAATAAAACATCCTTTCCTCTAGGAAAGAATAACCCACACTAACCTTTTATTTATTATTCTCATTCTTTCTGAATATTCTCAACATTTTTTCCTGGCAAAGCAAAAACCCCCGGATATCCGGGGGTTTTCTGAATGGGTGTTTGGCAGTGACCTACTTTCGCATGGAAGAACCACACTATCATCGGCGCTGAGTCGTTTCACGGTCCTGTTCGGGATGGGAAGGCGTGGGACCAACTCGCTATGGCCGCCAAACTTAAACTGTTACAAATCGGTAAAGCCTTAATCAATATATTCGGTGATGACTGAAATCAGTCAGTAAGCTTTTATCTTTGAAGTTCTTCAAATGATAGAGTCAAGCCTCACGAGCAATTAGTATGGGTTAGCTTCACGCGTTACCGCGCTTCCACACCCCACCTATCAACGTCCTGGTCTCGAACGACTCTTTAGTGTGGTTAAACCACAAGGGAAGTCTCATCTTCAGGCGAGTTTCGCGCTTAGATGCTTTCAGCGCTTATCTCTTCCGAACTTAGCTACCCGGCTATGCAACTGGCGTTACAACCGGTACACCAGAGGTTCGTCCACTCCGGTCCTCTCGTACTAGGAGCAGCCCCCGTCAAACTTCCAACGCCCACTGCAGATAGGGACCAAACTGTCTCACGACGTTTTAAACCCAGCTCACGTACCACTTTAAATGGCGAACAGCCATACCCTTGGGACCGACTACAGCCCCAGGATGTGATGAGCCGACATCGAGGTGCCAAACTCCGCCGTCGATATGAACTCTTGGGCGGAATCAGCCTGTTATCCCCGGAGTACCTTTTATCCGTTGAGCGATGGCCCTTCCATACAGAACCACCGGATCACTATGTCCTGCTTTCGCACCTGCTCGACTTGTCGGTCTCGCAGTTAAGCTACCTTTTGCCATTGCACTATCAGTCCGATTTCCGACCGGACCTAGGTAACCTTCGAACTCCTCCGTTACTCTTTGGGAGGAGACCGCCCCAGTCAAACTGCCTACCATGCACGGTCCCCGACCCGGATTACGGGTCTGGGTTAGAACCTCAAAGACACCAGGGTGGTATTTCAAGGACGGCTCCACAGAGACTGGCGTCTCTGCTTCTAAGCCTCCCACCTATCCTACACAAGTGACTTCAAAGTCCAATGCAAAGCTACAGTAAAGGTTCACGGGGTCTTTCCGTCTAGCAGCGGGTAGATTGCATCTTCACAACCACTTCAACTTCGCTGAGTCTCAGGAGGAGACAGTGTGGCCATCGTTACGCCATTCGTGCGGGTCGGAACTTACCCGACAAGGAATTTCGCTACCTTAGGACCGTTATAGTTACGGCCGCCGTTTACTGGGGCTTCGATCCGATGCTCTCACATCTTCAATTAACCTTCCAGCACCGGGCAGGCGTCACACCCTATACGTCCACTTTCGTGTTAGCAGAGTGCTGTGTTTTTAATAAACAGTCGCAGCCACCTATTCTCTGCGACCCTCCTAGGCTTACGGAGCAAGTCCTTAACCTTAGAGGGCATACCTTCTCCCGAAGTTACGGTATCAATTTGCCGAGTTCCTTCTCCTGAGTTCTCTCAAGCGCCTTAGAATTCTCATCCTGCCCACCTGTGTCGGTTTGCGGTACGGTTCGATTCAAACTGAAGCTTAGTGGCTTTTCCTGGAAGCGTGGTATCGGTTACTTCGTGTCCGTAGACACTCGTCGTCACTTCTCGGTGTTAAGAAGACCCGGATTTGCCTAAGTCTTCCACCTACCGGCTTAAACAAGCTATTCCAACAGCTTGCTAACCTAACCTTCTCCGTCCCCACATCGCATTTGAATCAAGTACAGGAATATTAACCTGTTTCCCATCGACTACGCATTTCTGCCTCGCCTTAGGGGCCGACTCACCCTACGCCGATGAACGTTGCGTAGGAAACCTTGGGCTTTCGGCGAGCGGGCTTTTCACCCGCTTTATCGCTACTCATGTCAACATTCGCACTTCTGATACCTCCAGCACACTTTACAATGCACCTTCATCGGCCTACAGAACGCTCCCCTACCATGCCGGTAAACCGGCATCCGCAGCTTCGGTTATAGATTTGAGCCCCGTTACATCTTCCGCGCAGGACGACTCGACCAGTGAGCTATTACGCTTTCTTTAAATGATGGCTGCTTCTAAGCCAACATCCTGGCTGTCTATGCCTTCCCACTTCGTTTACCACTTAATCTATCATTTGGGACCTTAGCTGGCGGTCTGGGTTGTTTCCCTCTTGACAACGGACGTTAGCACCCGCTGTCTGTCTCCCGAGGAACCACTTGATGGTATTCTGAGTTTGCCATGGGTTGGTAAGTTGCAATAACCCCCTAGCCATAACAGTGCTTTACCCCCATCAGTGTCTTGCTCGAGGCACTACCTAAATAGTTTTCGGGGAGAACCAGCTATCTCCGAGTTTGTTTAGCCTTTCACCCCTATCCACAGCTCATCCCCGCATTTTGCAACATGCGTGGGTTCGGTCCTCCAGTACCTGTTACGGCACCTTCAACCTGGCCATGGATAGATCACTCGGTTTCGGGTCTACACCCAGCAACTATTCGCCCTATTAAGACTCGGTTTCCCTACGCCTCCCCTATTCGGTTAAGCTCGCTACTGAATGTAAGTCGTTGACCCATTATACAAAAGGTACGCAGTCACACCACTAGGGTGCTCCCACTGTTTGTATGCATCAGGTTTCAGGTTCTATTTCACTCCCCTCCCGGGGTTCTTTTCGCCTTTCCCTCACGGTACTGGTTCACTATCGGTCGATGATGAGTATTTAGCCTTGGAGGATGGTCCCCCCATATTCAGACAGGATTTCACGTGTCCCGCCCTACTTTTCGTACGCTTAGTACCACCGTTGTGATTTTGAATACGGGACTATCACCCACTATGGTCAAGCTTCCCAGCTTGTTCTTCTATCTCAACAGTTATCACGTACAGGCTCCTCCGCGTTCGCTCGCCACTACTTGCGGAATCTCGGTTGATTTCTTTTCCTCCGGGTACTTAGATGGTTCAGTTCTCCGGGTTCGCTTCTCTAAGTCTATGTATTCAACTTAGGATACTGCACAGAATGCAGTGGGTTTCCCCATTCGGACATCGCGGGATCATAGCTTTATTGCCAGCTCCCCCGCGCTTTTCGCAGGCTTACACGTCCTTCGTCGCCTATCATCGCCAAGGCATCCACCTGATGCACTTATTCACTTGACTCTATCATTTCAAGAACTTCTTTGACTTCGTTTACCTACCCGTTGACTAGGGAAGCAAACTTGAAATTTCTACTTTGATAAAGCTTACTGCTTTGTTGTGTCTTAATCCTGCCTTTTGTGTTTCAGGATTAAGTCGATACAATCATCACCCAAATACTGTGTTTGTTTTCTTTTCTCTCGCGAGAGATTTTTACCCTTTGCAAAAGGTAAAAATCAAAACAAACTCATTGTCTTTGTTTGTTGATTTCGGCTTTCCAATTTGTTAAAGATCGATGCGTCGTTATTCTACTTCGCAAATCAAAATAAGCTGCTAAAAATAGCAAACTTGCTTTCATTTGTAAAGTTTTGGTGGAGGCAAACGGGATCGAACCGATGACCCCCTGCTTGCAAAGCAGGTGCTCTACCAACTGAGCTATGCCCCCGTTATTGGTGGGTCTGGGAGGACTTGAACCTCCGACCCCACGCTTATCAAGCGTGTGCTCTAACCAGCTGAGCTACAAACCCGGATTCTCTTCTTAAGCGAACCTTGCCTTCACTCAAGCTTCTTCCGCATCTTTTCAGTTTACCGATAAGTGTGAATGCCTAAAGCCTCTTCTTTCTCTAGAAAGGAGGTGATCCAGCCGCAGGTTCCCCTACGGCTACCTTGTTACGACTTCACCCCAGTCATGAAGCATACCGTGGTAAGCGGACCCCTTGCGGTTATCCTACCTACTTCTGGTATCCCCCACTCCCATGGTGTGACGGGCGGTGTGTACAAGACCCGGGAACGTATTCACCGCAGTATGCTGACCTGCGATTACTAGCGATTCCGACTTCATGCACTCGAGTTGCAGAGTGCAATCCGGACTACGATCGGTTTTGTGAGATTGGCTCCACCTCGCGGCTTGGCTACCCTCTGTACCGACCATTGTATGACGTGTGAAGCCCTGGTCATAAGGGCCATGAGGACTTGACGTCATCCCCACCTTCCTCCGGCTTGTCACCGGCAGTCTCATTAGAGTGCCCAACTGAATGATGGCAACTAATGACAAGGGTTGCGCTCGTTGCGGGACTTAACCCAACATCTCACGACACGAGCTGACGACAGCCATGCAGCACCTGTGTTACGGTTCCCGAAGGCACTCCTCCGTCTCTGGAGGATTCCGTACATGTCAAGACCAGGTAAGGTTCTTCGCGTTGCATCGAATTAATCCACATCATCCACCGCTTGTGCGGGTCCCCGTCAATTCCTTTGAGTTTTAATCTTGCGACCGTACTCCCCAGGCGGTCAATTTCACGCGTTAGCTACGCTACTGAACAATCAAGTTGCCCAACAGCTAATTGACATCGTTTAGGGCGTGGACTACCAGGGTATCTAATCCTGTTTGCTACCCACGCTTTCGAGCATGAACGTCAGTGTTATCCCAGGAGGCTGCCTTCGCCATCGGTATTCCTCCACATCTCTACGCATTTCACTGCTACACGTGGAATTCTACCTCCCTCTGACACACTCTAGTCACCCAGTTCAGAACGCAGTTCCCAGGTTGAGCCCGGGGATTTCACATCCTGCTTAAGTAACCGTCTGCGCTCGCTTTACGCCCAGTAATTCCGATTAACGCTCGCACCCTACGTATTACCGCGGCTGCTGGCACGTAGTTAGCCGGTGCTTATTCTTCAGGTACCGTCATCAGCCGCTGATATTAGCAACAGCCTTTTCTTCCCTGACAAAAGTCCTTTACAACCCGAAGGCCTTCTTCAGACACGCGGCATGGCTGGATCAGGCTTGCGCCCATTGTCCAAAATTCCCCACTGCTGCCTCCCGTAGGAGTCTGGGCCGTGTCTCAGTCCCAGTGTGGCGGATCATCCTCTCAGACCCGCTACTGATCGTCGCCTTGGTAGGCCTTTACCCCACCAACTAGCTAATCAGATATCGGCCGCTCGAATAGCGCAAGGCCCGAAGGTCCCCTGCTTTCCCTCTCAAGACGTATGCGGTATTAGCTGATCTTTCGATCAGTTATCCCCCACTACTCGGTACGTTCCGATATGTTACTCACCCGTTCGCCACTCGCCACCCAAGAAGCAAGCTTCTCTGTGCTGCCGTCCGACTTGCATGTGTAAAGCATGCCGCCAGCGTTCAATCTGAGCCAGGATCAAACTCTTATGTTCAATCTCTAACTTTTTAACTTCTGGTCTGCTTCAAAGAAACCGACAGGACAATGTTCAAAACATCATCTTGTCTGTCTTTCAAACAGTGTGAGGCTCAAGGCACTCACACTTATCGGTAATCTGTTTTGTTAAAGAGCGTTTGAACTATTAAGTACGCAACAGTATCGGAATATCCAATACGGCTTAAACCAAACCGTGCTATACTTCTCCGTTTCATTACCGCCGCTTCGTCAGCAGCGAAGAACCGAACTATACGCTTGAAGACGTATACGGTCAATACCTCACCTTGCCTTTTTTTAATTATTTTCTCCATCTCGCTGTCTGATAAGGTTTTTTATTTCGCCACAAACCACATCCGACTCGAAATTTACCTACACTCCTCTTATCCACTCCCCTTTTTTTCTGTCATATAGCTTTAAAATAACTGAGAAAGAGGTATCAGACAAGTAATCTGTATTTTGTTATAAAATTGGTAATGTTTCTTCTTTTACAACCAAAATCATTCAATGGGTAAACATATTCTTTTAGGCATAACGGGCAGTATTGCAGCTTATAAAGCTTGCGAACTGGTACGCTTACTGAAAAAACAGGGGCACTCCATTACGGTGGTCATGAGCCGCTCAGCAACCGAGTTTGTCTCTCCTTTAACTTTTCAGGCTTTAAGCGGAAATCCTGTGCTAACCGACACGCACGGTGACAACGGTTCAAACGGTATGGAACATATCAACTTAACCCGGAATGCGGATGTTTTTCTGATTGCGCCGGCAAGTATGAATACCGTGGCAAAAATCTGTAACGGCTTGGCAGATAACCTACTGACCAATCTGGCAGCCGCACGGAAATGTCCTCTTGCCATCGCTCCCGCCATGAATGTGGAAATGTGGCTCAACCCTGCCAACCGACGGAATATCGCACAACTAGTTTCAGACGGCATTACTGTCTATATGCCAGGCTCGGGCGAACAGGCTTGCGGAGAAAATGGTATGGGAAGGATGCCGGAGCCCGCAGAATTGCTGGACCTGCTTCCAGATTTATGGACACCGAAAATTTTAAAGGACAAGAAAATCTTGATTACCGCAGGCGCGACATTTGAATCCATTGACCCTGTCAGGGGCATCACAAATATTTCCAGCGGGAAAATGGGCGTGGCTTTAGCGCGGGCGTGCCGTGCCGCCGGTGCGGAAGTCAGCCTGATTTACGGGCAACTTCAAACCGAACTGCCTTTCGGTATATCCAATACGGTTCAAACCGTCAGCGCTGAAGATATGCATCGCGCAGTGCATCGTTTGATTGAAAAACAAGATGCTTTTATTTCTGTTGCCGCCGTCTCAGACTATAGGGTTAAAAACAGGAGTACTCAAAAATTCAAAAAAGATAAAAATGCCAATCCGTTATCTATCGAATTGGATGAAAACCCTGATATTTTGGCGTCCATTGCCTCATTACCGAACCCTCCTTTCTGTATCGGTTTTGCCGCTGAAACGGAGAATGTATTGGCATATGCGCGAGAAAAACGTATTAAGAAAAAAATACCGATGATAGTTGCCAATGATGTTTCAATCGCGATGGGCAAATCGACCAACCGGATTACCATTATCGGGGACGACGGGGAACTGTCTTTTCCCGAAACAAGTAAAGATGAAGCGGCAATGTGGATTGTTGAAAGGCTTGCCGTATATTTAGACAAATAAGTAGCTGGACAGATAAACCACAAAACGGGTTGTCTATTACTGAAAAAGACAACCCGTTTTACCTGCTTCAACTTCTAATAACTTTGCGGATATATGGGATACTGTGCAGATTTTGAATAATCTGATTCAATTGATTCAGATTTTTAACTTTCAATAAGAATTTGAATTCGACAAAACCTTCCGTTCCCGACTGGGATTTAGACGGTGTTTCGACCGACTCGATGTCCGCACCGGAATCGGAAATAGCTTGCGCCATTAATGCCAGCAATCCGTGACTGTCTTCCGATTGAACATGCAGCCCGATACGATAGTTCTGTCCGTTCATATTTTCCCAGTCTGCATCCAGCTGCTGTTCGGGATCGGACTTTAACAACGTTGGGCATGTATCCCTATGGATAATCATGCCTTTTCCCTTAACCAACAACAAACGGATGGAATCACCGGGAACCGGATGGCAACACTCTGCAAAATGAATATGTCCGCTTTCCTGCCCATCGACTTTAATGGAACTGAGCCTGACCTCGCTACCGAAATGCTTTCCTGCCAATTCAGCAATATGCATGGCAACATAAACGGGCAGGGTATGGCCCATCCCGACGTTATACAATACTTCTTCAAACGATGTCTGTTTATCGTTAAGGTCTTCCAAATATCTTTCTTTAATGCCGTCTGAAAGCAAGATATCTTTGGGTAACAAACTGGACAGGGCTTTCTGCAACAAGCCTTCACCCAAAACAATCGCATCATGCCTGTTAAGGTTTTTAATATATTGGCGTATGGCACTGCGCGCCCTGCCGGACACGGCGAAATTCAACCATGCAGGATTTGGTTTGGCATGTTCGGATGTAATAATTTCGACGGAATCACCGGTTTTGAGCTTCGTACGCAACGGCATCATGATATTGTTGATACGTGCGGCAACGGTTTTGTGCCCAATATCGGTATGCACCGCATAAGCAAAATCGATAGGTGTTGCACCCTTGGGCAATGTTAGGATTTTTCCTTTTGGCGTAAGGATATAGATTTCGTTTGGAAACAAATCTACCTTGACATGTTCAAGAAACTCAATAGCATTGGCACTGCTTGCCTGCAAATCTAAGATATTTTTCAGCCACCGGTTTGTGTGAAGCACCGCCTGATCGACCGTCTTAGAATCTGATTTATAGCTCCAATGTCCGGCGATTCCACCTTCGGCAACAGCATCCATTTCCCTGGTACGTATCTGCACTTCAACCGGCAAACCGTAAGGCCCGACCAAAGTAGTATGCAAGCTTTGATAACCGTTGCTTTTCGGAATGGCGATGTAGTCTTTAAACCGTCCGGGCTTGGGCTGATAGAGGTTGTGCAATGCTCCGAGCGCAGCATAACATGCAGGAATACTGTTAACGATGACACGGAAACCGTAAATATCCATAACTTCGGAGAAATGCAGTTTTTTTTCTAACATTTTCCGATAGATGCCGTACAGGTTCTTTTCCCGACCCTTGATTTTGGCTTCTATGTTCGCCCCTACCAAACGCTGGCTGAACGCACGCAAAATCTTTCCAACAATATCCTGCCTGTTTTTCCGACTCTTATCCATCGCCTTTTTCATGGTTTCATAACGATTGGGATGGAGATTCTGGAAAGATAAATCCTGAAGCTCTTGATATGCATTATTCAAACCTATACGGTTGGCAATTTGCGCATAGATTTCAAGGGTTTCTTTTGCAATACGGCGACGCTTGTCCGGACGCATCGAACCGAGTGTCCGCATATTATGCAGACGGTCGGCAAGTTTGACGACAATCACGCGTACATCTTTGGTCATTGCCAAAATCAGTTTGCGGAAACTCTCCGCCTGATGCTCTGCATGATCTTCAAATTTGAGTTTTTCAAGCTTGGACAGACCGTCCACCATCTCGGCAATCGTATTGCCGAATCTTGCGGCCATCTCCTCTTTCGTAACGCCTGTATCTTCCAGCACATCGTGCATTACACCCGCACAGAGACCCTGTACGTCCATATGCCAAACGGCAAGCTGTGTCGCAACGGCAATCGGATGCGTAATGTATGGTTCGCCACTTTTCCGGGTTTGTCCGTCATGAGCGTGAAATGCATAGGCAACGGCCTTCTCGAGCTCAACCTGTTCTTCAGGCTTGAGATAGGAAGCGGTACGGAAAAGCAGAGTGCGTGCTTCGGCAGTTAAATGGTCGTAAGGTGCGGTGGGTTGTGGGACAGGCATTTCAGACGGCTTTCGGAACATATTTTATTTTTCGTTTCAAACCGTCGGACCGCGCACCTGCGGAAAGATTCGCCGGCGCGCGTTTCCGGCAGGCTTTATTTACTGCACGTCAGCAGTTCCATGCCGACATGTCCTGCAGCAATTTCCCGCAAGGCAGTAACGGTCGGTTTGTTATTGCGGACATCGTCCACAAGCGGCGTATTGCCATTTTCAAGCTGGCGGGCCCGACGGGCCGCTACCAATGTCAGGTCAAAATGGTTTGAAATTTTTCCGGTACAGTCTTCTGTGGTAATACGTGCCATATTATTCGCTTTCTTTCAAGAATATTTAAAATGGGAACTGGATATTTTCGCCGTTTTCTAGGAATTTTCCAACAAATTCGCAATAAACCCCAGTTGCACGGATTTTTTCAGACGGCAAGAACTCACAATATGAACCAAATCCGCCTCCGCTTTCTCCAAGTCGTCATTAACCACGACATAATCGAACAATACAGACTGTTCGATTTCATGCCTTGCTTTCGAAAGCCTCCTTTGGATAACTTCCTGACTATCCGTCCCGCGTCCGTGCAGACGTGCAGCAAGCACATCGAAAGACGGCGGCAGGATAAAGATACCGACAGCTTCGGGCAGCGCATCTCGAACCTGAGCCGCCCCCTGAACGTCGATTTCCAGAATGACATCATAACCTGCCGCAGCCAATGCATTCACACCTTCGATGCTTGTACCGTAATAGTTTCCGAATACATCGGCGTACTCCAAAAAAGCCTTCTGCGCGATAAGCGACTCAAACTCTTCTTTGGAGACAAAGTGATAATGCACGCCGTTTGCTTCACCTTCCCGCGGCGACCGAGTCGTATGCGACACGGAAACGCGCAAACCGGCATGATTTGCCAATAGCCGAGAAACCAGCGTGGTTTTCCCCGTACCGGAGGCGGCGGAGATAATAAAGATATTGCCTTTTTTATAAGCGGTCATGTCTCTTACCTGTATGTTTTCAAGCCGATTGTACCACAACAGGCACCTGATTTCATGCTCGCCTACACCCATATTTTGCCGCTATTGCCTTGATTGATTTGGCAAGCAGCAGACTGACGGCTACAATATGGCGTTAAAAACATTAAATTTGGAATACTCCCATGCTGTTTCACCCCGAAGCCATGAGTGTCGGCGCGCTTGCCGACAAAATCCGCAAAATTGAAAACTGGCCGCAAGAAGGCATCTTATTCCACGACATCACACCTGTCCTGCAAAGTGCGGAACACTTCCGCCTTTTAGTCGACCTGCTGGTTTACCGCTATATGGGTCAAAAAATCGATATGGTTGCTGGCTTGGATGCACGCGGATTTATTATCGGCGCGGCACTCGCCTATCAGCTCAATGTCGGTTTCGTACCTATCCGGAAAAAAGGCAAGCTACCTTTTGAAACCGTATCGCAAAGTTATGCGCTCGAATACGGGGAGGCGACAGTGGAAATTCACACCGATGCCGTCAAACCCGGTTCCCGTGTCCTGCTGGTCGATGATTTAGTTGCGACAGGCGGCACAATGCTTGCCGGACTGGAGCTGATCCGCAAACTCGGCGGAGAAATTGTCGAAGCTGCCGCCATTTTGGAATTTACCGACCTTCAAGGCGGCAAGAATATCCGTGCAAGCGGCGCGCCCTTATTTACCCTGCTTCAAAACGAAGGCTGCATGAAGGGCTGAAAACCGACCCTGCCGTCTGAAAACCGGCAGGGTTGTTATTATGCGTTCAAATCACACCCAAATCTTGCAAGCCCCTCAACACACCGTCTTCATCAACGCCGGGGCAAACATATTTCGCCGCTTCTTTCGCTGCCTGTTCCCCGTTACCCATTGCCACGCCGAACCCGACTTCTGACAGCATTTCCACATCGTTCAAACCATCGCCGAACGCCATCACGTCCGCCATATTCCATCCCAATGCCTCAACCACGCTTCTGATGCCGTCCGTTTTCGACGCACCGGCCGGCAGCAGATCGATAGCTTCCTCGTGCCAACGCACCGTTTTTAGCCCTTCCTGATGGAAAAATTCCGATAAATCAGTCACCTCCTGACAATCTGCAAACACCAGCATCTGATAAACTTGATTGCGTAAAAAATAATCCCTTCCTTCAAAAAAATTATCGGCAATACGGTTTAGCGCACGGCATACCCGCGCCGACAAAGAAGACACGGCAATCCCCCTTCCTCCGACGAAGGCATAATCCATCCCCAATCCATCTAAAAAAGAACAAGCCCGGCCTATCTGCCCGACATCCATCGGCATCTCGCGCACAGCCTTGCCATTGAGCAAGGCAAACTGCCCGTTGATGGTAACCAAGGCATCCATTCCCGTTGCCAATGCCATGTGTTTCACTTTGTCCGGTATCGTCGCCAAAGACCGCCCCGTTGCCAATGCCGTCAAAATTCCCTTACCCCTTAATGCCTCTACCGCTATTTTCACAGAAGGACGCAAAGTATCCGTATATTTGCGGTACAGCGTATCGTCAATATCGAAAAACACGATTTTAGGACTCATAATTTTTGCTTTCGAACAAGAACGGCCGCATTGTATCCCAAACCGTCAAATACAAGATAACCCACTATAAATCCGCAACAAAATTGACCGAAAATACAAAAAGGCGGATAATCCGCCTATCCTCAAACCCTTTTCAGACGGCATTTGCAGCAATGCCGTCTGAAACATTTCTGCAAAGCACACAAATCATGAAAGCACCCGAACTCTTATTGCCCGCCGGCGGATTGGAAAGAATGCGCGCCGCCTACGACTACGGCGCAGACGCCGTTTATGCCGGCAGTCCGCGTTACTCCCTGCGCGCCCGCAACAACGAATTTGCCAAACTCGACGTCCTCGAACAAGGCATTAAAGAAGCGCACGAGCGCAACAAAAAATTCTTCCTGACCGTCAATACGCTGCCGCACAACTCCAAACTCAAAACATTCATTTCTGATATGGAACCCTTGATTGCCATGAGACCCGACGCGCTGATTATGGCGGATCCGGGTTTGATCATGACCGTGCGCGAAAAATGGCCGGAAATGCCGATCCATCTATCCGTTCAGGCAAACACCACCAACTACTGGGGCGTGAAATTCTGGCAGAACATCGGCGTCGAACGCATCATCCTGTCGCGCGAATTGAGCATGGAAGAAATCGCCGAAATCCGCCAAGAATGCCCTGACATCGAACTCGAAGTCTTCATCCACGGCGCATTGTGCATCGCCTACTCAGGCCGTTGCCTATTGTCGGGCTATTTCAACCACCGCGACCCCAATCAAGGCACCTGCACCAACTCCTGCCGTTGGGACTACAAGGTTCACAACGCCACTGAAAGCGATGCGGGCGATGCCCAGCTTCTGCAAGGTTTTAACTTTGAAAAAGCCCAAGAAGAAGCCAACCAAAACTTTGAAGGCATCAACGGCCAAAAACGCCACCCCTACGCCGACAAAGTTTTCCTGATTGAAGAATCCAACCGCCCGGGCGAAATGATGCCGATTATGGAAGACGAACACGGCACCTACATCATGAATTCCAAAGACCTGCGCGGTATCGAAGTCGTTGAAAAACTCGCCAAAATCGGCGTGGACAGCCTCAAAGTCGAAGGCCGCACCAAGTCGCTCTATTATGTCGCACGCGTCGCCCAGTCCTACCGCAAAGCGATTGATGATGCCGTCGCAGGCCGTCCGTTTGATTACAGCCTGTTGAGCGAACTCGAAGGCCTCGCCAACCGCGGCTACACCAGCGGCTTCCTCGAACGCCACCAAACTCAGGATTACCAAAATTACCTGACCGGCCACTCCATCGCCAAACAAAGCCAATATGTTGGCCACGTTACCGAAATCGACACTGAAGGTTGGGCAACGGTGGAAGTTAAAAACCGCTTTGCCGTCGGCGATTCACTCGAAATCATCCACCCGAGCGGCAACCAAACCATCAAATTGGAACAAATGACCCGCAAAGGCCAGCCTGTCGATGTAGCCCCGGGCAACGGCATTCAGGTCAAAATCCCCGATATGCAAGGTAAAGAAAAAGCCCTCATCGCACGCGTATTGAACCCCTAAGCCATTATGCCGTCTGAAACCTGTTTTCAGACGGCATTTTGTTGAATCTTACTGTACAATTGCAATGATTTCCCACAGCAAGCAAGGATATCCGACATGAAAAAAATCCTCATACTCTCCGCCGCCGCCCTTATGCTGGCAGCCTGCCAATCCGGCAGCGCACCTAAAAACGCACACATGAAATCTGCCGGCACACCGGCCAGAGAATCATGCAAAGTTATCCGCGGAGACACCGCAGGAGGCGGCAAAAACATCATTTACCGTTGTAGCAACGGTCAGGCGGCAATAAATGCAGCCATTGCAGACGGCGCATTGGAATCTGGGATTCCCGTCAGCTTCAGCGGCGGTGGCGTACCTGTTGCAAACGGTCAGGGCCTGGTTACCCGTCAGGCGGCAAACGGAGTAGGTAAATCCGACTCCGAGGCCTGTGAACGCGCCTTAATCAATGCCGCCCGCAAATTCCAGCAGACCGCAGGCAAACTCGGCGGACGCGGCGTTACCGGCTTCCACAGCTACTTTGATAAGCAACCGCTGCAAGGCGGACAATACGACTGTCAGGCAGGCTCGTTCCACGTCCGCGTGGTCATGCGCGCCAATGTCGTCCGTTAACATATCGGCAATCAAAAAAATGCCGTCTGAAACATTTTTTCAGACGGCATTTTTTCAGGCTTTACCGGTAATTCTCTTTAAAATCCTACTCCGGCTGTAACTGTAATACTGTAGCGGCAAGGTATACGGGTATATTATCACCTTCCACCATCCTAACCATATAATATCAAACAAAAGCCCCGGTCTATCCGCACCGGGGCTTTCGTCAAATCAAGGATTCAAACGGGATTATTGGGCTTTCTTACCACCAAATACGCCGAAGCTGTTATTTGTCCATTTCCCGGCCTTTTCTGGTGCATCCTTAACATAGCTGTACCTACCTGCCATTTCTGCAGCATTGGCACCATAGAATCCTCCGGAGATGCTACCTTTCTCACCGTTTTTCCAAGTACCGGTAAAGCGGTTGCCATCAAGGCTTCCCTTGAATTCCTGGGTACCCATATACGATCCGTCACCACTATTAATCTTACCGCTCAGGGATTTACCGGCAAAATTGACCTCAGCAGTAAACGAACCGGCTGAACGGAATGTATTACCATCACTAAACCAATTCTCACCTTCGGTCAAGTTGCGCGAACGGAAATGCAATACATCGCCTTTATAAGTAGCCGTACCGCCGGGCAGACTGTCGCTCAACTTTCCTTGCACAAAGAGTGCGTATGAACCATCTGCCAATTTAGCCGCACCATAAATCAGATTTTCAAAACCTTTTGAAGTAATAATCTTACCGAAGTCTGTCCAAAGCTGCGTCCTACTTGACAGCCGTTCATTAGCCACTGTCAAATCAATGGTTTCGCCATTGATGACCAGCTTCGTGATTTCACCTTCCCCGTAAAAATATTTTTCACCCAACTCACCGGTTTTCAATGGTGATGCAGCTGGTGCTGAAGGTTTGGGATTGGCAGGATGGGTTGACGCACCTCCTTGGCTGCCTGAGTCTTGGTCATCCGAATCTTGATCATCCGAATCTTGATCATCCGAATCTTGATCATCCGAATCTTGATCGCCCGAGTCTTGGTCACCTGCCTCAGGAGCGGGTTTCGTCGATGTATCAGCAGTTTTTACTGTGGTAGCATTGGCTTCAGTTGCCAAACGCTCAGCTTCGGTTTTCAATGCCTGCGCATCTGCAGTCTGATATTTTTTTAAGAACTGGTCGGCACGGATTTTCAATGCTTCAGCTTTTTCTTTGTATTCCTTCGCAGTAGCGTCATCCGGCTTGGCTTTCAACATTTCTTCCGCTTCAGCCAATGCTTTTTCGGCTGACGTTTTCCACTGCTCGGCATCTTTACGGGTTCTCTCTATATTACTGAGGTACTGCCCCGCTTTCTCTTTTGCTTCTTCTGCCGCTTTTACTGCAGCCTTACGGTCTGCTTCTGTGGCATATTTCCCTTCCACCGCTTTTTTTGCTGCTGCTTTATATGCACTGGTAGACCCTTCCAATTCCGTTTTCTGACCTGCTAAGAATTCATCTTTAGAGTCGATTTGCTGGGCGGAATAATCATTGCCTTTTGCACCTTTACCCCATGATTCTTCAAATTTTGCTTTTGCTGCATCATAAGCTTTATCGGCTGAAGGTGGTTGGGTTGTATCGCCACCTGTCGGACTTCCTTCATGATGGTTGTGATTGGGAGGTGTCGTCGATTCGCTTCCTGCACTACCGCCTTCATGATGGTTGTGACTAGGAGGCGTCGTCGATTCGCTTCCTGCGCTACCGCCTTCATGATGGTTGTGACTAGGAGGCGTCGTCGATTCGCTTCCTGCGCTACCGCCTTCATGATGGTTGTGACTAGGAGGCGTCGTCGATTCGCTTCCTGCGCTACCGCCTTCATGATGGTTGTGACTAGGAGGCGTCGTCGATTCGCTTCCTGCGCTACCGCCAGCCCCTGGAGGGGTCGGCACCGAACTACCGTTTTGACCGGATGAAGGAGTTTCAACCTTTCCACCTTGACCAGGCACCGGGTTTGATGCACCCGGAACAGTCGGGGTAGGCTTAACACTTGGCGCATCTCCGCCTCCCGAACTACAAGCTGAAAGAGCTAGACCGCAGGCAATGGCAAGTGCGCTTAATTTAAATGATGAATTCGACATGACATACTCCTAATTACATGAATAATAAAAATAAGTTCATTCTCTTTTACGAAAAGGTATGATGCTTATTCATAAATTTATTGAAAGAAATTTCAAGTTTTCATAGTCGGTTGCAAATACGTTCCGGCAAACAGCTGCGTATTATATAAAGTGCAATTCCATGAAAACATCGATACCTGATTTTTGCATTACTCAATGCCTGTGCGGCATCATTCCTTCCGGTGCTTCGGCATCAGCGGCCAAACCGAAGGTTTCGCGCAAAATCACTTTATAGAAGGCAAATGCTTCGCGTGCACCTTGGATGGCTTCTGCTTCGGCTTCCGGAGTTAAGTTCAAGGCATTCAGATGCTCGACAAAGGCACGCCAGTGTTTGCCACGCCCGGCAGGATGGGGGGCAAGGTGTCTAGCGCCGTGTTCGCCGTTGTAATCGAGTTTTTGCGCATGCTTAAAGAGAAACGCCGCGCCGAGATTCGAACCTTCCGCGCAGTAAAGCCAGCCGATTGCTTTGTTGCCGGTTTCATGCGGCAACGGTTTGCCGTATTCGTAAGGTTTGTCGCCCAAATCTGCAAGGTCTTGCGTTACGGCATCGTATCGCGCCATGTATTCCAGTTCGGGAATGGCTTTGTTCAATTCGGCATCTTTATAAATATGATCGACAGCCTTATGGAAAACTGATTGGAGTTTCAAAAATTTGATGTAGTTTTCTTTACTTGAAAACGGCTGAACAGACATGACGAGATTGTCTACGCTGTCGTGAACACCCGTGGTCTCTGCTTTCAAGCGTTTGGCAAATGTCAACTCTTGGTTTTCTGCTTCACTCATGTTTTTTCCTTTATCAATTAAATGCGGATGATGGCGATACGGATAAAACCCATATTTGCCTATACACTCGACATACAAAAATAATAAATGAAATTTATTATCATATAATTTATGAAATATATATCATTTGTGTTATACGTTCAAGCAGATGTTTTACTATCATTTACAGAGATGCCGTTTTATAAAGGGATTCGATAATCAGGCAGGTAGCCGCACAAAGAATATTTCTACTGCATAGCGGTTTGTTTATGCGGTTGCCCATGCCGGTTTTGCATCCTGATTGGGCGTATCGCATTTTTCCTTTATAATGCTATAACTTATATTTTACTCATGTCCCGCATGATTGCTTTTCGCCAACCTGTCCGTTACCGCTCCTGCACCGACTCTCTTTATGGTGCCTTACCGCCGCATACGGTAGACTGCCCGGAATGCGGCTGCCGTGTGGATGTGCCTCAATTAGACAGGGGGGAGGCGGCATTTTGCCCACGCTGCAGCTATAAACTCTTCAGGGTAAGCAATCATCCTTTTTCCGGTCCGCCCGCTTATGCGGCGGCTTCCCTGATTCTGATGATGTTTGCTTATAGCATGACCTATATCCGGGTGGATATACCGGGTGCAACGTCTATTTTGTCCCTACCGGAAATGGTGCGCCTGATGGTGTTTCAGGATTACGGTTTTTTGGCGGAAGTGATGTTTATACCGACCTTCGGCGCACCGATTCTGTTTCTGTCGCTGTGCCTATACGTCTATACGGCACTGATACGGGGGAAGGCGTATCCCGCATTAAGGTTGGCAACGCGCGTAATGGTGCGCCTAAAGCAGGTCATGATGGTGGATGTGTTTTTTATTTCTACTTTGGTGGCATATATCAAGCTTTCATCCGTATCCGAGGTAACTTTCGGGCCTGCGTTTTATCTGATGTTCCTGCTGTCGGTCATGTTGATTCGGACATCGGTATCTGTTCCCCAACATTGGGTGTATTTCCAGATTGAACGGCTGACGGGCAATGATGCGGTTCAGACGGCATCGGAAGATAAAACCTGTTGCAGCCGTTGCCTGTATTTCCGCAACAGGTACGAACGCCCCTGCAGCGTGTGCGGTGCGGACCTGTATCGCCGGCGGCCGAAAAGTCTGAGTATTTCGTCGGCGTTTTTGACGGCTGCGGTTATTTTGTATTTCCCTGCCAATATCCTGCCGATTATGATTTCGTCCAATCCTGCCGCCACAGAGGTAAACACCATCCTTAACGGCATCACTTATATGTGGAACGAGGGTGACAGGCTGATTGCGGCGGTTATTTTCAGCGCGAGTATTTTGGTGCCGATGCTGAAAATTGCGGCAATGTCAGTTTTGATTGCGGCCGCCCGCTTCGCTTTGCCGGCGGGCGCAAAGAAATTGTCTCACCTCTACCGCATCACCGAAGCGGTCGGCCGCTGGTCGATGATTGATATTTTTGTGATTATTATCCTGATGTGTTCGTTCCACACCAATATGGCCCGCGTCGTACCAGGTGGCGCGGCCGCCTATTTTTGCCTCGTTGTGGTTCTGACCATGCTGTCTGCCTATTATTTCGACCCGCGCCTCATCTGGGACAGGTACGCCTCAGACGGCATTTTGCTCAATGAAACGGAAAAATATGACTGACAACACCTCTCCTCAAAACGGGCATACCAAAGCACGCGTCCGTAAAAACAATACCTTCCTCTCCGCTGTCTGGCTGATTCCCCTGATCGCGCTGATTGCCGGCGGCTGGCTTTGGGTTAAGGAAATACGCAATAGGGGACCCGTAGTTACGCTGCTGATGAACAGCGCGGAAGGTATCGAAGTCAACAAGACAGTCATTAAGGTATTGAGCGTCGATGTCGGACGCGTTACCCGAATCAAACTGCGCAACGATCAAAAAGGTGTGGAAGTTACTGCCCAACTCAATGCGGACGTATCCGACCTCATCCGCAGCGATACCCAGTTTTGGGTGGTTAAACCGCGTATCGACCAAAGCGGCGTAACCGGTTTGGGTACGCTGCTTTCGGGTTCGTACATCGCTTTTACACCCGGGAAAAGCGACGAGGCAAAAGACGTGTTCCAAGTGCAGGACATTCCTCCGATTGCCGCTATCGGTCAAAGCGGCCTGCGCCTAAATTTGATCGGCAAAAACGACCGCATCCTCAACGTCAGCAG
Organism: Neisseria cinerea; assembly: GCF_900475315.1. NCBI lineage: Bacteria > Pseudomonadati > Pseudomonadota > Betaproteobacteria > Neisseriales > Neisseriaceae > Neisseria > Neisseria cinerea. The sequence continues at coordinate 1,132,645 of NZ_LS483369.1, forward strand.
TCCCGTTTTGTATGAAAACTTTATGGTCGGCCAAGTAGAAAGCGCGCATTTCAACCCGTCCGACCAAAGTGTGCATTACACTATCTTCATCCAGAGCCCCAACGACAAACTGATTCATTCCGCCAGCCGTTTTTGGCTGGAAAGCGGCATTAATATCGAAACCACAGGCAGCGGTGTCAAACTCAATTCCGTCCCTCTGCCCGCATTGCTGTCAGGTGCGATTTCATTCGACTCCCCAAAAACAAAAAATCAACACCATGTTCAAAACGACGACCGTTTCGAGCTTTACGACAACCGCAGAGAAGTGGAAAACCTGCCTGACGACCGCTCGCTGTACTACACCGCGTTTTTCAAACAATCCGTACGCGGCCTGTCTGCCGGTTCGCCTGTCGAATACAAAGGCCTGAATGTCGGCGTGGTTTCCGATGTCCCTTATTTCGACCGCAACGACAGCCTGCATTTGTTTGAAAACGGCTGGATTCCCGTACGCATCCGTATCGAGCCTTCCCGTTTGGAAATCAATGCCGACGAGCAAAGCAAAGAGCATTGGAAACAACAATTTCAGACGGCCTTAAACAAAGGCCTGACCGCCAGCATCTCCAGCAACAACCTGCTGACCGGCAGCAAAATGATTGAGTTGAACGATCAGCCTTCCGCATCGCCTAAGCTGCGACCGCATACCGTTTATGCAGGCGATACCGTTATCGCGACCCAAGGCGGCGGTTTGGACAATTTGCAGGCAAAAGTGGCCGACTTGTTAGACAAATTCAATAATCTGCCATTGGATAAAACCGTTGCCGGCTTGAACGGTTCGCTTGCCGATCTCAAGTCCACACTCAAATCTGCCAATGCCGCCCTAAGCTCCATCGACAAACTGGTCGGCAAACCGCAGACACAAAACATTCCGAACGAGTTGAACCAAACCCTGAAAGAATTGCGTCAAACCCTGCAAGGCGTATCGCCTCAATCGCCTATCTACGGCGACGTACAAAATACGCTGCAAAGTTTGGACAGAACCTTAAAAGACGTTCAACCCGTGATTAATACTTTGAAAGAAAAACCCAACGCGCTGATTTTCAACAGCAACAGCAAAGACCCTATCCCGAAAGGAAGCCGATAATGCGCCTCTTCCCGATTGCCGCAGCCCTGCTGCTTGCAGCCTGCGGCACCGCGCAAAGTACGCAGTATTTCATACTGCACGACAGCCGGTACCTACCGCCCGAACGCCGCGTGGCGGAAACCGCCGTCAAAGTCCGCCTTGCCGAACCGCTCAAACGGGGCGGACTGGTTTACCAGACCGATCCCTACAGACTCCATACCGCCCAAAATCACGTTTGGGCAAGTTCTTTAGACGATATGCTTGAAGCAGCACTGAGCAATGCATTCAACCGCCTGAATACCAAACGTGTATTCATTCCCGCTTCTCGCAACGGCCAGTCAGAAAAATGGACGGTCTATATCGATACCTTCCAAGGCAGCTACACAGGAAAAACCATCGTCGGTGGCTATGCGGTATTTCCGGATGGCACGGTCAGATCCTTCCATGCCGAAACCGAACAGCAGGGTGACGGCTACGCCGCCATGACCGCCGCACTCGAACAGGGACTGAAACAGGCAGCGCAACAGATGGTCGAGTAAACCGTGAACTATTGCGAATTTGCCGCCTCACTTCCCGAAAACACCGACAACCCGAACAAACATTACCACGACACGCAATACGGTTTTCCGATTGAGGACGACAATGAATTGTTTGAGCGGCTGGTGTTGGAAATCAATCAGGCAGGATTAAGCTGGACGCTGATGCTGAAGAAGCGGCAGGCATTTCAGACGGCATTTGAAAGGTTCGACATCAATACCGTTGCCGCCTTCGACGACACCGACCGCGAACGCCTGCTTGCCGACGCTGGCATCGTCCGCAACCGCCTGAAAATCGATGCCGCCATTTTCAATGCACGGCAAATCCAAGCGTTGCAACAAGAATACGGCTCGTTCAAGAACTGGCTCGACGCGCACCATCCGCGAAGCAAAGACGAATGGGTCAAACTCTTTAAAAAACATTTCAAATTTGTCGGCGGCGAAATCGTCGGCGAATTTCTGATGAGTACCGGCTACCTCAAAGGCGCGCACGCCGAAAGCTGTCCGGTTTACCGTAAGACCCTGAAATACCACCCAAAATGGCTCGATGCCGTCTGAAAAACCAATGAACAGAAGAACCTTCCTCCTCGGCGCAGGCGCGTTGCTTCTTACCGCCTGCGGCAGAAAATCCGCCCGAACCCACGCCAAAATTCCCGAAGGCAGCACCGTGCTTGCCTTGGGCGATTCGCTCACCTTCGGCTACGGCGCAAACCCCGGCGAATCCTACCCCGCTCAACTGCAAAAACTGACGGGGTGGAGCGTCGTCAACGGCGGCGTATCTGGCGATACGTCTGCACAAGCCCTGTCGCGCCTGCCCGCGCTGTTGGCACGCAAACCCAAGCTTGTGATTGTCGGCATAGGCGGCAACGACTTTCTGCGCAAAGTTCCCGAAGAACAGACCCGCGCCAATATCGCGAAAATCATCGAAACCGTGCAGAAGGAAAACATCCCCGCCGTCCTCGTCGGCGTGCCGCACATCACACTGGGCGCGTTGTTCGGGCATTTGAGCAACTATCCGCTGTATGAGGATTTGTCCAAGGAATACGGCATTCCGCTGTTCGGCGGCGCGTGGGCAGAAATTTTGGGCGATAATAATCTGAAATCCGACCAAATCCACGCCAACGGCAAAGGCTATCGGAAATTTGCCGAAGATTTGAATCAATTTTTGAGAAAGCAGGGGTTTAGATAATCATGAACCGACTGGAACACCAAACTGCTTCGGGACGCATATGCCGTCTGAAGTGCAAAACCTACGCCATACAGCCGCATGAAGTTGCAGCGGTATGGCGTTTTTTGAAAAAGACGGCCTGCCGGTTCAGACGGCATGACCGACCGTCCGAACCTGCTGTGGATAAAACCCGGACAGGCTGAAATCATGGAATATTGCGAACCTGATGGCGGGGCTGCCGCTGTTTATCGTGATTTTGGTTCTACTCAATATTGTTTTTCCGCTTCCGGCGTATCCATTGGCTTGACTGGTGCTTGCAGGTTTCATGGTTTTGGTCAGCGGCTTTCCCTTATCGCTGCTGCTTGTGGCGCTGCTTGTCCTGACCTGCTGCATTCTGGCGTGTTGTCCGCCATTATCCCGTCTTTTGTGCTACCCTTACCCGAATCATCCGATGTCTAAAAATTCTGCCTGATGGCAGCCCTACAACACCGAAGGAGCAGAAATGAAACTATCCGAACTGTTCAACCCCAACGAATTTGCCGCGCGCCATTTGAGCTTTGGCGACGAGGCTGCGCTTTTGGAAGCGCTCGGCGAGAAGAGCATGGATGATTTTGTCGGCAATACTGTGCCGCAAAGCATCCGTATGCCGTCCGAACTCGACCTGCCCGAAGCCCTGACCGAGGCGGACGCGTTGGCGGAATTGAAAGGCATTGCGTCGAAAAACGTGATCAACAAATCCTATATCGGCTTGGGTTATTACCCGACCCGCGTGCCGAACGTGATTTTGCGCAACGTATTGGAAAATCCGGGCTGGTACACCGCCTATACGCCGTATCAGGCGGAAATTGCCCAAGGTCGTTTGGAAGCTTTGTTGAACTTCCAACAAGTGTGTATCGATTTGACCGGTTTTCCTGTGGCAGGCGCGTCTTTGTTGGACGAGGCGACTGCCGCCGCTGAAGCAATGGCGATGGCGCACCGTGTAGGCAAAGTGAAATCCGAGCGTTTCTTTGTGGATGCGCGCGTGTATTCGCAAACTTTGGACGTGATGAAAACCCGCGCCAAATATTTCGGCTTCGAGTTGGTGGTCGGTGATTTTGCCCAAGCGGATGAAGGCGAATACTTCGGCGCGCTGTTCCAATACGTCGGTAAAGACGGCGACGTGCAAGACTTGCAGGACGTTATCGGCCGCCTGAAAGCAAAAGGCACAATCGTTGCTGTTGCCGCCGACATCATGAGCTTGGTTTTGCTGAAATCTCCTGCTGAGTTGGGCGCGGATATTGCTTTGGGCAACACCCAACGCTTCGGCGTACCGATGGGCTTCGGTGGTCCGCACGCCGCTTATTTCGCGTTTAAAGATGAGTTCAAACGTTCCGCTCCGGGCCGCATCATCGGCGTATCCAAAGACGCATCGGGCAAGCCTGCCTTGCGCATGGCGTTGTCCACCCGTGAGCAACACATCCGCCGCGAAAAAGCCACGTCCAATATTTGTACGGCACAAGCATTGCTGGCGAACTTGGCGGGCATGTACGCCGTTTATCACGGCCCTGAAGGTGTGAAACGCATTGCCAACCGTATCCATGCGTTGGCTTCTGCCTTTGCCGATGCGCTGGTTTCAGACGGCCTGAATGTGGTTCACAAAGTCTTCTTCGATACCGTTACCGTCGATTTCGGCAGCAAAGAGAAAGCAGACCAAGTGTTTGCCGCTGCTTTGGCGTCGGGTTACAACCTGCGCCGCGTCAACGATACTCAAGTTGCGGCTGCATTCCATGAAACATCGGCATACGAAGATTTGGTTGATTTGTACCGCGCGTTTACCGGCAAGGATACGTTCGCATTTGCCGATGACGTCAAAGGCCGTCTGAATGCAGAATTGCTGCGTCAAGACGACATTCTGCAACATCCTGTGTTCAACCGTTACCATACCGAACACGAAATGTTGCGCTACCTGAAAAAACTCGAAGACCGCGACTTGGCGATGAACCGCAGCATGATTTCGCTCGGTAGCTGCACCATGAAGCTCAATGCGACTGCGGAAATGTTGCCGATTACTTGGGCTGAGTTCTCCGACATCCACCCTTACGCTCCCGAAGCGCAAACTGCCGGCTACCATGAATTGCTCGCCGATATGGAAAACAGCCTGAAAGCCATCACCGGCTTTGACGCGATTTCCCTGCAACCAAACTCCGGCGCACAAGGCGAATACACCGGTATGCTTTCTATCCGCCGCTATCAAGAAGCCAACGGCGAGGGACACCGCAACATCTGTCTGATTCCAAAATCAGCCCACGGCACCAACCCCGCAACTGCCGCCATGCTCGGTTTGAAAGTCGTCGTTGTCGATACCGACGAACACGGCAACGTCAATATTGACGATTTGAAAGCCAAAGCCGAGCAACACCGCGACGCTTTGTCCGCCATCATGATTACCTATCCGTCGACCCACGGTGTGTACGAAGAAGGCATCCGCGACATCTGCCGCATCATCCATGAAAACGGCGGACAGGTTTACATGGACGGCGCCAACCTCAACGCCCAAATCGGCATCATGCAGCCTGCCGAAGTCGGTGCGGACGTGTTGCACATGAACCTGCACAAAACCTTCTGTATCCCTCACGGCGGCGGCGGTCCGGGCATAGGTCCGATTGGCTTGAAAGCCCACCTTGCCCCGTTTGCACCGGGACACGCTTTGACCGACACCCACAGCGCCAGTGCCGACCAAACCGCCGTTGCTGCTGCGGCCTTCGGTTCTGCGTCCATCCTGCCAATTACTTGGATGTACCTGACCATGATGGGCAAACAAGGCATGGAACAGGCGACACGCTGGGCATTGCTCAACGCCAACTACGTTGCCAAACGTCTGAGCGAAGACTATCCGATTCTGTATACAGGCAAAAATGGCCGCGTCGCGCACGAATGTATCGTCGATTTGCGTCCGCTTAAAGCCGAAAGCGGCATCACCGAAACCGACATCGCCAAACGCCTGATGGACTACGGCTTCCACGCCCCGACCGTCTCCTTCCCCGTTGCCGGCACGCTGATGATCGAGCCGACCGAAAGCGAGAGCAAAGCCGAACTCGACCGCTTCATCGCCGCCCTGAAACAAATCAAACAGGAAGTGTTGAAAGTCGAGCGCGGCGAATGGCCGAAAGAGGACAACCCGTTGGTGAACGCTCCGCATACCGCATCCGACGTAACTGGCGAATGGACGCATCCGTACTCCCGTGAAGAAGCCGTCTTCCCATTGCCGTTTGTCCGCGAACACAAATTCTGGCCGAGCGTCAAACGGGTAGATGAAGTGTATGGCGACCGCAATCTGGTTTGCTCCTGCCTGCCGACAGAAAATTATGAAGACTGACTGTTGATATCTTAAAAAATGCCGTCTGAAACATTTTCAGACGGCATTTTCATCAACGGCAGACCGGTTGCACCGATACACGTATCTCGACTATAACTTTAAAAAAATGAGTTAAACCAATATCCATACATCCGCTTTTTTTATCATCCCACTTTTTATTCATCCGATCGAGCAGACAGATTTCGAAGATAAAAAATCTATTCACACCCTTTGATGTCATTCCCACACGGGCAAACAAATAAATTCCAATAAAAAAACGGAGCAGATACCTGCCCCGTTTTTTAATTTAATCCGAAATCCGAATTTAGAATTTTGCACCGGATTGGTTGGCCATATAGTCAACCGCTGCTTTGACTTCATCATCGCTCAAACCTGCATTACCGCCTTTTGCCGGCATAGCATTGAAACCTTCGAGTGCATGTTTATGCAAGGTTTCTTTACCTTGTTTGATACGGGGAGCCCAATCATCTTTTTTACCTATGCCGGGGATACCTGGAATCGCTCCGCCATGGCATGCCTGACAGGTTGCTTCGAAAACTTTCTTGCCGTCTGCACCGGCTGCAGGTGCGGCAGCACCTTTGTCTTCTGCCTTCGCTTCCGCCAGAGCTGCATTATCGGCAGGAGCAGAAGCTGTTCCTGAAGCGGCACTGTCGGCAGGCGCAGCCTCATCCGGATTCGGGAAAGAACCTCCGCTTTTATTCGCCATGTAGGTAATCGCCCGTTTGAGTTCCTGATCGGTCAGGTCTGCCGCGCCGCCTTTTGCAGGCATGGCATTAAATCCGTTAAGCGCATGTTGGAACAAGGTATCGAAACCTTGTGCGATACGCGGTGCCCAATCGCCGTTGTTCTCCAGTTTCGGAGCATTCGGCACATTGCTGTCTGCAGCATGGCACTGGATACAGATTTTGTTGAAAATCTGCTCGCCCTGACGCTCTCCGACCGGAATACCGTCACCCATGGTCAATTGGCCCACAGGCTGGATACGGGTCTGCGTTGCCGCTTCCGTCGTTAAATCAACATCGCCGAACGAGCCGCTGCCCGCCAGCTTAATCAGGAAATAAAGAACTGCAATAACAATAACGATACCGCTCACAAGGGTGAACAATGCAGAGCCTTGGGCTTTATTGTCGCGGAGTTGTTTCATTTGGTAGGCCTCGCCGTCAGGTTAGGTTGTGCTGTAAATTATAGTTTGGTATGTTAAACGCAATTAACAATATTTTGCTGGATTATACTGAATTCACAGGGTCTTTCCAATCACTATCATTGAAAATATGCAAAAAATCACAGGCAGCGTCTCTTTTAAGCAAATAATCCATTGAAAATACTTGCTTATCCCCAAACAAATATCCCTCATACCCCACGCATCAGCCTGACGCCTCAAGATAAACTTTGCCAATTTGCAGAATTTACGTTAATCTTACGTTTTCCGCACCCATAGCTCAGTTGGAAGAGTGTCAGTTTCCGAAGCTGGAGGTCACAGGTTCGATCCCTGTTGGGTGCGCCAATTATAAAGAGGCCGTCTGAAAGATAAATATTTTTCAGACGGCCTTTTGATTTACTTCAAATTCTTATTTCAATACTTCGGCAAATGCATCGGCAACATAGGCGATATTCGAAGCATTCAGTCCGGCGACGCACATCCTGCCCGAATCCAGCAGGTAAACGGCAAATTCGTCGCGCAACCTGCGGACTTGTTCCACGCTCAATCCTGTGTAGCTGAACATGCCGCGCTGTTTGATGAAATAAGTGAAATCGCGATCGGGGATTTGCGCGGTCAAGACATCGTAAAGTTTCTGTCGCATGGCGCGGATTCGGTCGCGCATGACATAGACTTCGTTTTGCCACAAAGCGTAAAGTTCGGAGCTGTTCATCACATCGGCGGCGATATACGCGCCATGTGCGGGCGGGCTGGAGTAGATACGGCGGACGGTGAATTTGAGTTGTCCGAACACCAATTCCGCTTCTTCTTTATTCGGGCAAACCACGCTCAGGCCGCCGACGCGCTCGCCGTAGAGCGACAGATTTTTTGAGAAGGAATTGCTGACAAGCAAGGGCAATTCCATTTCCACCGCTTTGCGGATGGCGTAGGCATCGCTGTCCAAATCGCCGCCGAATCCTTGGTAGGCAATGTCCATAAACGGAATCAGTTCGCGCGTTTTGATGATGTGCAACACTTCGTCCCATTGTTGTTCTGACATATCCACGCCGGTCGGGTTGTGGCAGCAGGGATGCAGGATTAAGACGCTGTGTTCGGGCAGGGTGTTGAAAAACGCGGTCATTTCGTCGAATTTCACGCCGACAGTGGCGGGGTCGTAATAAGGATAAGTGCCAACCTCGAAACCTGCGCCTTCAAAAATGCCGCGATGGTTGTCCCAAGTCGGGTCGCTGACGTAGGCGCGTGCTGTGGGGAACCAGCGGTGCAGGAAATCCGCTCCGACTTTGAGCGCGCCCGAGCCGCCCAAGGTTTGTACGGTAACAATACGTCCTTGCGCGAGCGCGGGGTTGTCTTTGCCGAACAACAAATGCTGCACCGCACTACGGTAAGTGTCCAAGCCTTCCATCGGCAGGTAGGGCGACGGCGCAGGCGTGGCAGCGCGGGCGGTTTCGGCTCGGCTCACGGATTCCAATACGGGCATCTTGCCTTCGTCGTCGAAATAAATGCCTATGCTCAAATTGACTTTTTCAGGGCGCGGGTCGTTTTTGAAGGTTTCGACCAAACTCAAAATCGGGTCGCCGGGATAGTATTCGATGTGTCGGTACATAGTCCTTACCTTTTGCTTTTTCCAAGGATTTTCTTTTTCAACAGTACGCCGCTTTCGATATGGTGCGTAAACGGAAATTGGTCGAACAGGGCGGCACGTTCGACCGTATGGGTTTCCGCCAAGGTGTCCAAATTGGCACGCAGCGTTTCAGGATTACAGGAAATGTAGATGATATTGTCAAACTGCGACACCAACTTCAAAGTTTCCTCATCGATACCGGCACGCGGCGGATCAACAAAAATAGTAGAAAATGCGTAATCCGTCAAAGCAATACCGCCCTCCTTAAGGCGTGTAAACTCACGTTTGCCGGTATAGGCTTCGGTAAATTCTTCGGCAGACAGGCGGGCGATTTTGATGTTGCCTATCCCGTTTGCCTCAATATTCCATTGCGCCGCGCCTACTGAAGTTTTGGAAATCTCGGTTGCCAAAACACGTTCAAACTTTTCAGATAAAGGCAGCGTAAAATTGCCGTTTCCGCAATATAGTTCGAGCAAATCCCCACCCAGCCCTTCTGCCGCACCGCATGCCCATTCAAGCATTTTTTGACACACGGCAGCATTGGGTTGGGTAAAACCGCCTTCAATTTGCCGATAACGGAAATCCCGATTACCGACCTTCAAAGTTTCCGTCACATAGTCCTGTTTTAAGACTATTTTCTGCCCCCTGCTCCGCCCAATAACGGAAATATCCAACTGTTGCTGTAACGCTTGCGCCGCCCGTATCCACTCATCATCAAGCCTTTTGTGGTAAATCATAGTAACCAGCATTTCCCCGCTGAGCGTGGACAGAAATTCGACGGCATACCAACGGTTTCTCAGTTCGGCAGATTGGGCGGCAACGGCAATTAATTCGGGCATCAGGCAGTTGACTGCCTCTGAAGCAGCATCGAAGCGGTCGCAACGGATCAGGCTTGCCCCGCTAGCCTTTTGTCCTTTTTCAAACATGGCATAAAACATTTCCCCGCCTTCGTGCCAAATACGGAACTCGGCACGCATACGGTAATGTTTGTCCGGAGATTCATACACTTCCCACTCAGGAACATCCAAACCTGCAAAAAGGGTTTTAAGGTGGTCTTTTTTACCTTGAAGCTGCTGCGTGTAGTCATTCATATCGCTATCCCGAAAAATCAGACCGGATTATAAGCCGATTCACTGCAAAACACGCAACTCCTTTACCGGCATATAACCCGTTTTCCTCCGGCTTTTATGCTAAAATCCGCTGTCTCCAACATACCGTCCACAGAGGGAAAACATGGCAGGCAACACTTTCGGACAACTCTTCACCGTTACCACCTTCGGCGAAAGCCACGGCGCAGGTTTGGGCTGCATCATCGACGGCTGCCCGCCCGGACTGGCCTTAACCGAGTCAGACATCCAAGCCGACCTCGACCGGCGCAAACCCGGCACCAGCCGCCACGTTACCCAACGCCGCGAAGCCGACCAAGTAGAAATCCTCTCCGGTGTCTTCGAAGGCAAAACCACCGGCACACCCATCGCCCTCTTAATCCGCAATACCGACCAACGCAGCAAAGACTACGGCAACATCGCCACCAGCTTCCGTCCCGGCCATGCCGACTATACCTACTGGCACAAATACGGCACGCGCGACTACCGCGGCGGCGGCAGAAGCTCCGCCCGTGAAACCGCCGCCCGCGTTGCCGCCGGAGCCGTTGCCAAAAAATGGTTGAAAGAAAAATTCGGCACGGAAATCACCGCCTACGTCACTCAAGTCGGCGAAAAAGAAATTCAGTTTGAAGGCTACGAACACATTTCCCAAAACCCCTTCTTCGCCGCCAACCAAAGCCAAATTGCCGAGCTGGAAAACTATATGGACAGCGTGCGCAAATCCTTGGATTCCGTCGGCGCGAAGCTGCATATTGAAGCCACCAATGTCCCCGTCGGCTTGGGCGAACCCGTATTCGACCGCCTCGATGCCGAAATCGCCTACGCCATGATGGGTATTAACGCCGTCAAAGGCGTAGAAATCGGCGCAGGTTTCGGCAGCGTCGTCCAACGCGGCAGCGAACACGGCGACGAACTCACCCCGCAAGGCTTCCTGTCCAACCACTCAGGCGGCATCCTCGGCGGCATCAGCACCGGACAAGACATCCACGTCAATATCGCCATCAAACCCACCAGCTCCATCGCCACACCGCGCCGCAGCATCGACATCAACGGTGACCCCATCGAACTCGCCACGCACGGCAGACACGACCCCTGCGTCGGACTGCGCGCCGCCCCCATTGCCGAAGCCATGCTCGCGTTAGTCCTCATCGACCACGCCCTGCGCCATCGCGCGCAAAATGCCGACGTTCAGGTTAATACGCCCGACATTACCCTTTCAAACAAATAAAAATTTAGCCAAAACACAGACTTTATAATAGAATATCGAGCATTGCCGTGCAGCCTTGACGCACGGGTTTGTTTAGAGGAATGCAACTGAAATGACACAAGAAACCGCTTTGGGCGCAGCACTGAAATCTGCGGTCCAAACCATGAGCAAAAAGAAACAGACAGAAATGATTGCCGACCATATCTACGGCAAATACGATGTATTCAAACGATTTAAACCGTTGGCACTCGGTATCGACCAAGACTTGATTACCGCGCTGCCCCAATACGATCCTACACTTATTGCACGCGTCCTCGCCAACCACTGCCGCCGTCCGCGCTATCTGAAAGCATTGGCGCGCGGAGGTAAACGCTTCGACCTGAACAACCGCTTTAAAGGCGAGGTTACTCCTGAAGAGCAAAACATCGCGCAAAATCATCCTTTCGTACAACAAGCTTTACAAAAACAGGCTGAAACCGCTACACCGGCAGCCGAAGCGGCAGAACCTTCCGCAGCAGAATAAGCTGTCCGAATAAAATGCCGTCTGAAACCTGATTGGTTTTCAGACGGCATTTTTCACATTGACTCAAATAGCTTGTTTATACAGTGTTTTATCCTTATTTTCTTCTTTTCTGCCAACCAATTAAATATCCAATTGAGCCGTATCACCTTCCCGTTCCATCCATGCGCGGCGGGCTGCAGCTTCGCCTTTGCCCATCAGTTTGACGAAGATATCGCGTGTTTCGTCATCCGCGCCTTCTGGGATTTGTACCTGCAACAGGCGGCGGGTATCGGGGTGCATGGTGGTGTCTTTGAGCTGGTCAGGGTTCATCTCGCCCAAGCCTTTGAAACGGCTGATGGAATAGGCGGTTTCTTTAACGCCTTCTTTTTGCAGTCGCTCTAAAATGCTGTCGAGTTCGTTTTGGTCGAGGGCGTAGAATTTGCGGGCGGGTTTGCTTTTGCCTTGTGCGTTGACATCGACGCGGAACAGCGGCGGCTGGGCGACGTAGATGTGTCCGTCGGCGACCAGTTTCGGGAAGTGGCGGTAGAACAGGGTCAGCAGCAAAACTTGAATATGCGAGCCGTCCACGTCGGCATCGGACAGGATGGCGATTTTGCCGTAGCGCAGGCCGCTTAAATCGGGCTTGTCGTTGATGCCGTGCGGATCGACGCCGATGGCGACGGAAATGTCGTGGATTTCGGCGTTGCCGAAGAGTTGGTCGGGGTGGACTTCAAAGCTGTTGAGCACTTTGCCGCGCAGGGGCAGGATGGCTTGGGTAACTTTGTCGCGGGCGAGTTTGGCGGAGCCGCCGGCGGAATCGCCTTCGACGAGGAAGAGTTCGTTTTCGCGGATGTCTTCGCTTTCGCAGTCAGTCAGTTTGCCGGGCAGGACGGCGACGCCGCTGCCTTTTTTCTTTTCGATTTTTTTAACCGAACGCATCCGCGCCTGCGCTTGGCGGATGGCGAGTTCGGCGATTTTTTTGCCGAAGTCCACGTTTTGGTTCAGCCACAATTCCAAAGGGTCGCCCGATACGGTGGCAACGAGTTTCAACGCGTCGCGGTTGGTCAGTTTGTCTTTGGTCTGGCCTTGGAACTGCGGGTCGAGGACGCGGGCGGAGAGGACGAAGGCGGTTTTGCTGAACACGTCGTCGCTTTGTACTTTTACGCCGCGTGGTAGGAGGTTGTGCAGGTTGATGAAGTTGTTGACGGCGTTGAACACGGCTTGTTTCAAGCCTGCTTCGTGCGTGCCGCCCAGCGGGGTAGGGATGAGGTTGACGTAGCTTTCGTTGGCGCACGAGCCTTCTTCCAGCCAGGTCAGGGCAAACGCTGCACCTTCGCCGATGCTGAAATCGCCGTTGTGATCGTCTGAAATGTAGTTTTCGCAGGAGAACAGCGGCACGGCTTCTTGCGCGTCGGCAATCAGGTCGGTCAGATAGCTTTTCAGGCCGTCGGGGTAGTGCCAAGTTTGGGTATGCGCTTCGTCTTCGCCTTTGACCGGACAGGTCAAGGAAACGCGCACACCCGGCAGCAGCACGGCTTTGGCACGCAGCAGGCGTTCGAGTTCGGGAATGCTGTAATTCGGGCTTTCAAAATATTTTCCGTCCGGCCAAACGCGCACTTCGGTGCCGCTGTCTTTGACGGCGCATTTGCCCACTTCTGCCAACGGTTCGACCACGTCGCCGCCGGCAAACACGATGCGGTGGATTTTGCCTTCGCGTTTGACGGTGACCTCAAGGCGGGTGGAGAGGGCGTTGGTGACGGATACGCCCACGCCGTGCAGGCCGCCTGAAAAGGCATACGCGCTGCCGCCGTCTTTTTTGTTGAACTTGCCGCCCGCGTGCAGACGGGTAAACACGAGTTCGACCACGGGCACGCCCTCGACAGGGTGCAGCCCGACGGGAATGCCGCGTCCGTTGTCGTGTATGGACAGCGAACCGTCGTCGTGGATGCGCACGTCGATTTCAGTAGCGAAACCGCCCAACGCCTCGTCCGCCGCGTTGTCGATGACTTCTTGGCAGATATGGGTCGGACTGTCGGTGCGGGTGTACATGCCGGGACGTTCTTTGACAGGCTCCAAGCCTTTGAGGACGGTAATGCTGGATTCGCTGTATTGGTTGTTTTTAGCCATAGGAATAATGTAAAGGCCGTCTGAAAGGATGAAAAACAACGCTTTCAGACGGCCTGAAAGCGTTTGGGTTATAGGTTTTCTATTGGATTGCGACGGATAAAGTCTTCGTAGCTTTCCATGCCGCGCAGGAAGCGGGAAGAGAGTTCTTCCAATGCCCCCAAGTAAACGTCTCGTTTGAAATCAATTACTTCGTCAACGGGAGCCCAATATTGTTGCCAACGCCAACCGTCAAATTCGGGATGGTGGCAGGCGCGGAGGTTGACATCGCTGTCACGGCCGACCAAACGCAAAAGATACCAAATCTGTTTTTGTCCGCGATAGGATCCGCGCCATTCGCGGCGTACCCAGTTGTTCGGCACGTCGTAACGCAGCCAGTCGCGCGTCCGCCCGACGATTTTGACGTGTTGCGGCAGCAGCCCGACTTCTTCGTACAGCTCACGGTACATGGCGGTTTCAGGGCTTTCGCCCGGCTTGATGCCGCCTTGAGGAAACTGCCATGAATGTTCGCGTACGCGCTTGCCCCAAAAGACCTCGTTGCGGTTGTTGATTAAGATGATACCGACATTGGGGCGATAGCCTTCTCTGTCCAACACGGTGTCGCCCTCCGTTAAATTCAATCTTGGGATTTTCCCACAAATCGAACGGTTTTGACAAATCGGACGATATGGTTCAAGCATGTCGAAACACAGACGGATTCGGGAAAATATCTTAAATTTGGTTTACAATAATACGTTTCAAATTAATTCGGGAATCAGACCATGTTAGATATCCAATTGCTCCGCAGCAACACCGCCGCCGTTGCCGAACGGCTTGCACGGCGCGGTTATGACTTTGATACCGCACGTTTTGACGCACTGGAAGAACGACGCAAGTCCGTTCAGGTGAAAACCGAAGAACTACAAGCCTCGCGCAACAGCATTTCTAAACAAATCGGCGCACTGAAAGGTCAGGGCAAACATGAAGAGGCGCAGGCGGCCATTGATCAAGTCGCCCAAATCAAAACCGATTTGGAACAGGCTGCCGCCGATTTGGATGCCGTTCAAAAAGAATTGGACGCATGGTTGTTGAGCATACCTAACCTGCCGCACGAAAGCGTACCCACCGGTAAAGACGAAACCGAAAACGTCGAAGTCCGCAAAGTCGGCACGCCACGCGAATTTGACTTTGAAATCAAAGACCATGTCGATTTGGGCGAACCTTTGGGTTTGGATTTCGAAGGCGGCGCAAAACTCTCCGGCGCACGATTTACCGTTATGCGCGGACAAATCGCCCGTCTACACCGCGCGCTGGCACAATTCATGCTCGATACGCACACGCTGAAACACGGCTACACCGAGCATTACACACCCTATATCGTAGACGACACCACCTTGCAAGGCACAGGCCAACTGCCCAAATTCGCAGAAGATTTATTCCATGTTACCCGCGGTGGCGATGAAACCAAAACCACCCAATACCTGATTCCGACCGCAGAAGTAACGCTGACCAACACCGTTGCAGGCAGCATTTTGGACGAAGGCGGACTGCCGCTAAAACTGACCGCCCACTCGCCCTGCTTCCGCAGCGAGGCGGGTTCGTACGGCAAAGACACACGTGGCCTGATCCGCCAACACCAGTTCGACAAAGTAGAAATGGTACAAATCGTTCATCCCGAAAAATCATACGAAGCGCTGGAAGAAATGGTCAGCCATGCCGAAAACATCCTGAAGGCTTTGGAACTGCCCTACCGCGTGATTACCCTGTGTACCGGCGACATGGGCTTCGGCGCAACCAAAACGTATGACTTGGAAGTTTGGGTTCCCGCGCAAAATACCTACCGCGAAATCTCAAGCTGCTCCAACTGCGAAGATTTCCAAGCCCGCCGCATGAAGGCGCGTTTCAAAGACGAAAACGGCAAAAACCGCTTGGTACATACTTTGAACGGCTCCGGTTTGGCAGTCGGCAGAACCTTGGTCGCCGTGTTGGAAAACCATCAAAACGCCGACGGCAGTATCAATATCCCAGCCGCTTTGCAGCCTTATATGGGCGGCGTTGCCAAGTTGGAAGTGAAATAAGCCTTAACCCTGAACATAAATGCCGTCTGAAACTTAGTTCAGACGGCATTTTTTACCCAAACACAAAACTCAATCTCCCATTGCCGCCAAAAGCTCGGCCTGATGCTCAGCAATCAGGGCGTTGGTAATTTCTTCCAAGTCGCCGTCCATCACAAAATCCAGCTTGTGCAGGGTAAGGTTGATGCGGTGGTCGGTTACGCGGCCTTGGGGGTAGTTGTAGGTGCGGATGCGTTCGCTGCGGTCGCCGCTGCCGATGAGAGATTTGCGCTCGGCAGCTTCTTTGGCTTGGGCTTCGCGTTTTTGCGCGTCGTTCAGGCGGGCTGCGAGGACTTTCATCGCCTGCGCCTTGTTGGCGTGTTGGCTGCGACCGTCTTGGCATTCAACCACCATACCGGTAGGCAGGTGGGTGATGCGGACGGCGGAGTCGGTTTTGTTGATGTGCTGACCGCCCGCACCGGATGCGCGGAAGGTATCGATGCGCAGATCGGCGGGGTTCAATTCGATGTCTTCCAGTTCATCCGCTTCAGGCATGACGGCGACGGTACAGGCTGAAGTGTGGATACGGCCTTGGCTTTCGGTTGCAGGGACGCGTTGCACACGGTGGCCGCCCGATTCGAATTTCAGACGGCTGTACGCACCGAGTCCGACAATACGGGCGATGACTTCTTTATAGCCGCCCAATTCGCTTTCGTTGGCGGACACGATTTCGACCTGCCAGCGGTTGCGCTCGGCATAGCGGCTGTACATACGCAGCAAATCGCCTGCAAACAGCGCGGCTTCGTCGCCACCGGTACCGGCGCGCACTTCGATAAAGATGTTTTTGTCGTCGTCGGCATCTTTGGGCAGCAGCAGTTTTTGCAGTTCGGTATCGAGCGTGTTGATTTTGGCTTTGGCCGCTTCGATTTCTTCGGCGGCAAAGTCTTTCATTTCGGGGTCGGACAGCATTTCTTCGGCATCCGCCAAGTCGCTTTGCGCCAGCTGATAGTTTTGGAAGACTTCGACGACGGGCGTCAATTCAGCGTGTTCGCGGGTGAGTTTACGGTAATTGTCCATGTCGGACGTAGCTTCGGGCTGACCGAGCAAATGCGTGACTTCTTCCAGTCGGTCGCTGAGTTGTTGTAGTTTTTCTAAGATAGACGTCTTCATAATTCTTCCATAACAAACGCCGCCTGAATGTTCAGACGGCATCAACACTGGATTATTATAATAGGTTTTCCGGATATTCAAAAAGATAATCTTAGATGGATAACCTACCGTCCCAACAGGGCATCGGCATTGCGCTCCGTTACCTTGGCAATCTCTTCTACACAGGTTCCGCGGATTTCCGCAGCAATCTTTGCAATACCTGGAATATTGGCAGGCGTATTAATCTCCTTTTTCAGCATAAACGGGCTGTCGGTTTCCAAGATGAAATCGGTGTCATTCAAGGTTTTGAGGGTTTCGCGTATTTTGCGGGCGTTCGGGTTGAGCAACAACGAACCGATGCCGATTTTGAAACCCAATTTCGTCAACACGCGCGCTTCTTCCGCGCTGCCTGAGAAGGCGTGAACGATGCCGCCTTGGGTAAAGCCTGTCTGTTTGACGGCGGCAGCGATGTCGGCGGTGGCTTTGAGATTATGGATAATCACGCGCCGACACAGGGTTTGCGCGATGACAAGCTGGCGGCTGAAGACTTGGATTTGCCGTTCGCGCTGTCGTTGCGTTTGGGTTTTGTCGTAAAAATCCAAGCCGATTTCGCCGACCCATGCCGTCGGACTCGCTTTCAATGCTTGTTCCAAATGCCGGAAATCCGTTTCGGAAACGTCGTCTGAAAACCAAGGATGGATGCCGAGCGCGATATGGATGTTGCCCCAAAGCGGATTTTCAGACACCCTTTCTGCCAAATCCGACACGTCCTGCCAATCCTGCGGCCGAGTTGCGGGAACGATAAACCGCCCTACCCCTGCCTCCCGCGCTGCGGTCAAAATGTGCGGCAGGTTTTCGCGTAAGGCGGGATCGGCGAGATGGCAGTGGGTGTCGGTGAAGTTCATTTCGATTTCACAATAATTGCAGTCTTACCAACTCTTTTTTTACATCTTCCGCACCCCAGCCTTGCGATACGGCGAGGGTCATGAGCGCGGTGGCGGTTTCGAGGTTGCATTTGCCGCCGTTGATGATGCCTGAGTTGCGGAACGCATTGCCTTGCGCGTAAACGGCGGCAGTTCTGCCTTGTCGGACTTGGCTGATGTTGAGCAACAATTTGCCTTGCTGCGTAAAGTCTTGCACGGCGCGGATGAAACCTTCATCTGCGGGGGTGTTGCCGTGTCCGTAGCTTTGCAGGATAAGGGCGTGGGCGGGAAGCTGTGCGAGTCCGTCCGCAAGTTCTTGGACGGCAAAGCCGGGGATAAGCGTGCGGACGGCGATTTTTGCCTGCGGATCGGGATAGCGGATTTTGAGGCCGTCTGAAACGGCTGCTGCGTCTTGGGACGGGATACGAAGATTGTGCCAGCCTTGTGTTTCATCCCATTCGGCGATGGCGCCGAAATGCGGATTGTCGAAGCCTGCGGCGGTTTCGGTGCTGACTTTGCTGCTGCCGACGGCGGGATACAGTTTGCCGTCAAAGGCAATGACGGTTTGTTTGAGCTTGAGGCTGAAGGCGGCAACGGCGGTGGAGAGGTTGCGCGGGGCGTCGCTGTTTTCGGCGGCGTAAGGCCATTGGGAACCGGTCAGGACAATCGGTTTGCCCAAACCTTGCAGGGCGAGCGCGAAGAGGTTAGCGGTGTACGCCATGCTGTCCGTGCCGTGCAGTATCAGGATACCGTCGCAGGAAGGGAGTTTGTCGGCGATGATGTCCAGCCAGTCGCACCAGTGTTGCAGCGTGACGGAGGAGGAATCAATCAAGGGATTGCAGACGTGCCACTCGAAGTCGAGGCCGTCTGAAAAAGGGGAAAGGGCTTGGCTGACCAATGCAGTATCGGGGCGCAGGCCTTCGCTGCTTTGGGTCATGCCTATGGTGCCGCCTGTGTAGAGGACGAAGATTTTTTGTTTCATGGACATCATCGGGTCGTCTGAAAATAATGATACGGCTTATTTAACTATATTTCGGACAGGCTGGCAATTTGGCGGAGCGGACGGTTTTCAGACGGCCTTCAAATGAAAAAGCACCCAAGGGCTGTCGATATTTGATTTTCCAAGTGGATTTTTATAGTGGATTAAAAAAACACGGAAACTATTGAATATCGGCAACCTATTTAGGTGCTTGATTTTATTGTTCGCTTTGCGCGGCTTTTTTGGCTGCCTTGGCGGCTTTGCGTTGCGCCCGCTTTTCTTTCAATTTACTGCGGTAAAACTGGATACGTTGGCGTTTTTTCCACCAAATCCAAGCGACAACGGCCGCACCTATACCCAAGATAACGAAAATACCCGATTGCAGGCTGTGCATTTTCGCCATCAGCCAATCGATGTTGTGCGCACCGTATTCGCCCAGATAAATCCAAATAGGGACGGAAATCAGCGCGGCCAGTCCATCCATAATGATAAAACGCAAGTATGAAACCTTGCGGCTGATACCGGCTGTAACAAATACGGCCGTTCTCAAACCGGGCAGGAAACGGGCGACAAATAAGACCCAGTTACCGTATTTGTCGAATTTTTCCTGAACCTGCTCATAACGTTTCGGCGTCATGATACGCGCAATAGGTTTGAACCTTAGGATTTTCTGCCCCCAAATTCGTCCGGCGGCGAACATGATGCCGTCCCCGACCAATACGCCGAGCATACCGACTGCAAACATAATATGCGGATTGGTATAACCCATACCCGAAATCACGCCGCCTGTTACCAAGGTCAAATCCTCGGGAATCGGCACGCCGAAACCGCAGATGACCAATACAAAAAAAACAGCCGCATAACCGTATTCGACAAAAAAGGCTTCTAAAAAAGCAAACATGGCGGATATTCCATTGTCGGAGATAAAAAGTCAGAACAAACCGAAACATTTTCTACATGAAGCAGGCATTCTATCAAAGATTATGCCGTCTGAAAGCGGAAAAAAGGCAGATTCGCGTATCCTCCGCATGTTCAGACGGCATTTAAACAGAAAACCGGCCGATTCTGAAAACGGTTTTTCCTGATTTTGCCTAAATGCTGCCGATGGCGGAAGCAATACGTTCCGCCCCTTCGCGCGCCCAGTCGGCCTGTCGTGCCTCAACCATCACGCGCACGACAGGTTCGGTTCCCGAAGCGCGCAATACAACCCTTCCTTTGCCTTCGAGTTCTTTTTCCACTTCGGCCAACACGTCTTTCGAAGCCTCCTGCCATTTCTGACCCTTTTGGATGCGCACGTTAATCATAGTTTGCGGATACGGCTGCCAGTCGGCGCAAACAGTGGCGAGGTCTTGGTTCAGGATTTGCAGCGCCGCCAAAACTTGCAGCGCGGAAATAATGCCGTCGCCGGTGTTGTGTTTGTCCATGCACAAAATATGGCCGCTGGCTTCGCCGCCGATGAGCCAGCCGCGTTGGTTCAGTTGTTCCAACACATAGCGGTCGCCGACTTTGGCGCGGCAGAAATCGACGCCCTGCTCTTTCAGGGCGATTTCCATCGCCATATTGGTCATGACCGTGCCGACCACGCCGCCGATGTTGATACCTTCTCGGGCGCGGGCTTTAGCAATGACGTAAATCAGGCTGTCGCCGTCGTAAACCTTACCGTTTTTATCGACCATCATCAAGCGGTCGCCGTCACCGTCCAAGGCGATGCCGTAGTCGGCTTCATGCTGTAAAACGGCGGCCTGGAGTGTCTTGGTATAAGTCGCACCGCATTTTTCATTGATATTGTAGCCGTTGGGTTCGTCGCCGATGCTGACGACTTGTGCGCCCAGTTCGTGAAACACCTTGGGTGCGACACCGTACCCCGCGCCGTTGGCGGTATCGATAACCAACTTCAAACCCCGAAGGTCGGAATGACTGGGAAAGGTGGATTTGCAAAATTCGATATAGCGGTCGTCCGCACCGCTGATGCGGCGTGCGCGCCCGAGGCGTGCAGAAGGCTGGGTTTTCATTTCTTCGTCGATTTTGGCTTCGATTTCCAACTCGATTTCATCGGAAAGCTTCACGCCACCCTCGGCAAAGAATTTGATGCCGTTGTCGGAATAGGCATTGTGCGACGCGGAAATCATCACACCGGCGGACAAACGCAGCGCACGGGTCAGATAAGCCACGCCGGGCGTAGGCAGCGGACCGGTTTGGATAACGTTGACACCTGCGGCGGTAAAACCTGCCACCAAAGCGGCTTCCAGCATATAACCGGAAATACGCGTATCCTTGCCGATTAAAACGGTCGGTTTCTGGTCGGTGTCGTGCTGAACCAAAACCTGCCCCGCCGCATAGCCGAGTTTCAATACAAAATCGGGCGTAATCGGAAACTGCCCGACTTCGCTGCGCACGCCGTCCGTGCCGAAATATTTTTTTGCCATGTGTTGCTCCAAGAATGTGAACCGTTGTCCGAGATTATACAGTCAGTTTGTGCCTTGCTGTCTGCACCGTTGATGCCGTCTGAAGCCGCTCCGTCCTTTTCAGACGGCATGAAGTATGTGAACCGCTGTTTATAGATTGATGCCCAACGCTTCCCACGTCTTCAAAGCATCCGCCGTTGCCTTCACATCATGCACCCGCACGATTTGCGCGCCGCGCGCCACGGAAGCCAGCGCCGCCGCCACGCTGCCGTGTACGCGCGCCGCCGCGTCTGCCTCGCCGGTCAGCTCGCCTATCATGCGTTTGCGCGACACGCCGATGAGCAGCGGAAAACCCGTTTCCGCCATCAATTCGGGCAAATGCCGCATCAGTGCGATATTGTGTTGCAAGGTTTTGCCGAAGCCAAAACCGGGGTCAAGCGCGATACGTTGCGGGGCGATGCCTGCCGCGATGCATTCCGCCGCCCGCGCTTTCAAATACCGCGCCACTTCACCGACAACATCCTGATATTTCGGATTAATCTGCATGTTTTCAGGCAAACCCTGCATGTGCATCAGGCAAATACCCGTGTCCGTCTGGCGCGCCAGCAATTCGACCGCGCCTTCGTCGGTCAACGCCGCCACATCGTTAATAATATCGATGCCGCCGAGTGCCAATGCTTTTTCCATAACCACCGTGCGACGCGTGTCCAAACTGACGGGAACGCCCCACCCAGCCACTTCCGCCAATACAGGCTCAACCCGCGCCCATTCTTCTTCAGGCGAAACATAATCCGCACCCGGCCGCGTCGATTCACCGCCGATGTCGAGAATGTCCGCACCCTCTTTCAAAAGCCGTTCGGCATGCGCCAAAGCTGTTTGGGCGTTTTGCGAATACGCGCCTCCGTCGGAAAAAGAATCGGGCGTGAGATTCACGATACCCATGATTTTCGGTTTGTCCAAACCGATTTCAAACCGTCCTGCCTGCCAAACGCATCCGACCATATCCGTGCCTCCTGAATAAAAAGCAAATTATATGCCGTCTGAACAAAACTTGTCCGTTTCAGACGGCATCGGTATTTCAAAAAAGTATCTTACAGAATCCGCCGCCGTATGAAACATACACTGCCCCTGCAAACGCGGCAACACCCGCGATACCTGATCCGGCGGTATGCCTGCTTATGGACATTACCCCTTTATACAAGATAATCCGCCCGCACAAAATAGGATTTCTACAAGCCGTGTTATACTGTGGCGTGTTTTACAGACTTTTCAGGCTATGGATTTATTATCGGTCTTCCACAAATACCGTCTGAAATATGCGGTAGCCGTGCTGACGATACTGCTTTTGGCAGCAATCGGGCTGCACGCTTCCGTATATCGCATCTTCACACCTGAAAACATCCGAAGCCGCCTCCAACAAAGCATTGCCCATACGCACCGGAAAATCTCGTTTGATGCGGATATACAGCGCAGGCTTCTGCCCCGGCCGACCGTCATCCTGAAAAACCTGACCATTACCGAACCCGGCGGCGACCGGACTGCCGTTTCCATCAAAGAAACCAAAATCGGATTGAGCTGGAAAAATCTGTGGTCGGATCAGATACAGGTTGAAAAATGGGTGGTTTCGGGTGCGGAACTTGCCCTGACACGCGACGGGAAAGGCGTTTGGAACATCCAAGACCTGATCGACAACCCAAAACGCAAAGCCTCGGTAAACCGCATCATTATCGAAAACAGCACCGTCCACCTCGACTTCCTGCAAGAGCGGTTTACCCTGAAGGAAGTCCGCCTCAACCTGCAATCCCCCGTTTCATCGGGACAACAGTTTGAAAGTTCGGGCATACTGACAAGCGAAAACCTGTCTGCCTCATGGAAAAGCAAAGGGCTTTTCATTTCAGACGGCATCAATCCGCCCGAAATCTCACCGTTCCATTTCGAAGCCGAGACCGCACTAAACGGGCACGGCATTACCGTTTCCACCACCGGCAACCCCACTATCCGTTTTAACGCCGGCGGACCGGATGCGGCCAACCTCAGCCTGCGTGCCGACACCGCCTTCCACAACCTCCACCTGACCGCCCAAATCCCTACGCTGGCACTCAGGAACAACAACATCAAAATTGAAACCGTCAACGGGACATTTACCGCTACCACCAACGACGGGAATTCCCAATGGGGCGGATCGTTCAAACTCGATAAGGCCAAACTTCACCCCAGTATCGGCAACATCGGTAACGCCGAAATCTCCGGCAACGTCAAAACACCCCGCCTTCAAACCAACTTTTCCCTCGGTTCACCATTGGTTTGGAGCCGGAATAACGGTCTGGAGGCACCGCGCCTGCATGTATCAACCCTTCAGGATACCGTCAACCGCCTGCCGCAACCCCGTTTCATCAGCCGGCTCGACGGTTCGATGTCCATAAAAAACCTTCATCAGTGGCATGCCGAATTCAACGGTTCGTTCGACCGCCAAACCGTTGCCGCGAAATTCAGATACACGCATGAAGACGCACCGCACCTGGAAGCCGCCGTCGCACTGCAAAAATTGAACCTGACCCCCTATCTTGACGACGTGCGACAACAAAACGGCAAAATATTTCCCGACACCCTCGGCAGGCTGTCCGGAGATATCGAAGCCCACCTTAAAATCGGCAATGTCCAACTTCCCGGCCTGCAACTGGACGATATGGAAACCTACCTCCACGCCGACAAAGGCCATATTGCGCTCAGCCGTTTCAAGTCAGGGCTTTACGGCGGCCATACCGAAGGCGGCATCAGCATCGCCAACACCCGTCCCGCCACTTACCGCCTGCAACAGAATGCAAGCAACATCCAAATCCAACCGCTGCTGCAAGACCTGTTCGGCTTCCACAGCTTCAGCGGCAACGGCGATGCGGTCATCGACCTGACCGCGAGCGGCGAAACCCGAAAAGAGCTTATCCGCTCGCTTCAAGGCAGCCTGTCGCTGAATATTTCCAACGGCGCATGGCACGGTATCGACATGGACAATATCCTGAAAAACGGCATTTCGGGCAAAACTGCCGACAATGCCGTACCCAGCACACCCTTCCACCGATTCACGCTCAACAGCGAAATTTCAGACGGCATCAGCCGCCACATCGATACCGAACTCTTCTCCGATAGCCTCTATGTTACCAGCAACGGCTATACCAATCTGGATACGCAGGAATTGTCTGAAGATGTCCTTATCCGCAACGCCGTCCATCCGAAAAACAAACCGATTCCCCTGAAAATCACCGGTACGGTGGACAAGCCGTCCATTACCGTCGATTACGGCAGGCTGACCGGCGGCATCAATTCGCGCAAAGAGAAACAGAAAATCCTCGAAGATACCCTGCTGGAACAATGGCAGTGGCTCAAACCTAAAGAACCGTAAATACCCTGCGTACAAAAATGCCGTCTGAAACACCCCCGCGCTTCAGACGGCATTACCGTAAAACCTACAACCCCAATTCCCCCCAAATCTCATCAATCTTAGCCGTAACCGCAGGGTCTTTTTTGATTACTCGTCCCCATTCGCGGTCGGTTTCACCCGGCCATTTGTTGGTCGCATCCAAACCCATTTTGCCGCCGAGTCCGCTGACGGGGCTGGCGAAGTCGAGATAATCGATGGGCGTGTTTTCTACCAAAACAGTGTCGCGTACGGGGTCCATGCGCGTGGTTACCGCCCAGATGACTTCTTTCCAGTCGCGTACGTTCACATCATCATCAACCACGATGATGAATTTGGTGTACATAAACTGTCGCAGGAACGACCAGCAGCCCATCATCA
This sequence comes from Neisseria cinerea, assembly GCF_900475315.1. Classification (NCBI taxonomy): domain Bacteria; kingdom Pseudomonadati; phylum Pseudomonadota; class Betaproteobacteria; order Neisseriales; family Neisseriaceae; genus Neisseria; species Neisseria cinerea. The sequence goes on from NZ_LS483369.1 coordinate 1,157,804, forward strand.
CGCGCTTGGCATGGCCGGCGTATTGTTTTTTCATGCTAACCACCGCCATGCGGTAGGAACAGCCTTCGGGCGGCAAGTAGAAATCGGTGATTTCGGGGAACTGCTTTTGCAAGAGCGGTACGAACACTTCGTTCAACGCCACGCCCAAAACGGCAGGCTCATCAGGCGGTTTGCCCGTGTAGGTGGAATGGTAAATCGGATTTTCACGCATGGTAATGCGTTCGACCGTAAATACAGGGAAATGGTCCTGCTCGTTGTAATAGCCCGTGTGGTCACCGTATGGACCTTCCAACGCGGTCTCGTTTGGATGGATGACGCCTTCCAACACGATTTCTGCACGGGCAGGCACTTGCAAATCGTTGCCGATACATTTCACCAGCTCCGTCCGCGAACCGCGCAGCAGTCCGGCAAACTGGTATTCGCTCAAGGTATCGGGAACGGGTGTTACCGCGCCCAAAATGGTGGCAGGGTCGCAGCCGAGCACGACGGCGACAGGATAGGGCGTATCGGGATTGAGTTTACGAAATTCCTGATAATCCAGCGCGCCGCCGCGATGCGACAGCCAGCGCATAATCAGCTTGTTTTTGCCGATGAGTTGCTGGCGGTAAATGCCGAGATTTTGGCGTTTTTTGTGCGGACCGCGCGTTACGGTCAAGCCCCACGTTACCAGCGGCGCAACGTCTTCCGGCCAGCAATGCTGAATCGGGAGTTTATACAAATCAACGTCTTCACCTTCCCACACGATTTCCTGACACGGAGCGTTTTTCACCACGTTCGGCGCCATGCTCCAAATATCTTTCAGTAATGGCAGTTTGGAAAACGCGTCTTTAATGCCTTTGGGCGGTTCGGGTTCTTTCAGATACGCCAGCGTCTGCCCGATTTCGCGCAGCTTGGACACGCTGTTTGCACCCATGCCCATCGCCACACGTTCGGGCGTACCGAACAGGTTTGCCAACACGGGATAATCGTAACGCGTACCATCGGGCTTAATCGGGTGTTCAAACAACAACGCTGGCCCTTCGGCACGCAGCACGCGGTCGGCGATTTCGGTCATTTCCAAATGCGGGGAAACGGGATGCGCGACGCGCTTGAGTTTGCCCTGCTGCTCGAGCATGGCGATGAAGTCACGTAGGTCTTTGTATTTCATGTTGATCCTCATTTGAGGCCGTCTGAAAACCGAATTTTGGACTTCAGACGGCCTGAATCATAGATTGCAATATAGCTTCAGGGCATTCGTTGTTTTCGGCAAAAAAACAATATTCATCATATGGGTTGTGGATACCGAACTTCCAGCCCTTGTAACCGAAATCTATCCACGTTTCGCCCGTAACCCAATCCGATACGAAGTCGGTAAGCATTCCGCCGAAATGGACAATTTTCCGCAGCAGGCTCGACGGCGGGCAGGTTTGCGGCAGTTGCAGGAACAGGCGGGAGCCGTTGTGCATGGTTTCGTTCAATAGAGGGCGGTTTGTCATTTGGTCCTTAATAGTCTGCCCCGGATGCCGCCTCTATCCTTGCCTGCGCTTCGGCATATTCTATGCCGTTATAAAAGTCGTGTACCAGCGGATGTTCGCCGCTTTGATGAAGTTGCAGCAGGGGACGTCGGTTGTCGGACTGGGTAACGACATTGCAGTGCAGACCGAAGGTGTCGGTTTCATAAGGGGGCAGCCAGTTGCATATCATGCCGAAATAAACGACGTTTTCCGGATTGTCGTGAAAGTGGCTTTGATAGTCGTTAAAACTCTTTTCGCTGACAGATACCCACACCCCGTATTCCAGCGTTTCCTCATGCCCGATAATCGGAATAAGCAGCACCGCGCGGATAAAACGGTCGGTTTGGTCGGGATAGCAGATGATGCAGAAATCAGAATCGCATTCTGCTTGATAAGCAATGCGTTCTTCTTCACTGAGTTGATTATAGGGATCGGGAATGGCAAAACCGATTGCCGGCATATCTTCATGTTTTTCACCGCAGGAAGTGCAAGTGTGCATAAGGTTTCAGACTTTCAAAACAAGTTTGCGGTAAAGCCATTCGCCGGCAAACAATATCCCCATCAATACATAAGCAATCACGCCGGTATAAACCGCCCACCAATCGTATCGCCCCAACCAGGCCAACAAAGCGGCAAGCGTCCCGTTGATTATAAAAAATACGCACCAAACCTGCGTTACCCAGCGGGTATAGCGCACGGCTTGCCCGGGGAGTTCCGGCTGTTGCAAACGCGCGAGCCTTTCTATGACCGTCTGTTTGGCAAACAGGCTTCCCCCGAACACCGCCAACATCATCAAATTAACGAGGACAGGATACCAATACATTGAATCACGCCGCCCGAACACCAATACTGAGGCAAAAAACAGTGTAATAAACAAAGCCGTATAACGCTGTTGGGGAAATTTGGCAGTCAGAGCGCGCAGAAGCCACAACCCGCACATCGACGCCGCCAGCCAGACAAACCATCCCGCCTCCCTGCCGTAATACCACAAAGCGGGATAGGCAATACTCGATACGGTCAGAAAAATATGTCCGAAAAAACCGAGTTTCATTTTGAATCCGCACAAACGTTTTCAGACGGCATCCGATAAAAACATGCCGTCTGAAAAATAATTAGAAATACCCGATTAGCCAGCCTGAATCTTCAATACCGCCTGTACTACGTCGTTGACGGTGCGGACATTGCGGAAATCTTCAGCTTGCAGCTTGCGGCCGGTTTCACGCTTGATACGGTCAATCAAATCGATGGCATCGATACTGTCGATTTCCAAATCTTCGTAAAGATTGGTATCGGGCGTAATCCGTTCCGGTTCGATTTCAAACAACTCGGTCAGGGTATCGCGCAACAACCGGTAGATTTCTTGTTCGGTCATATGTTTCATCCTTATGCTTGACGGTTTTTGACAAAAGCGGCGAGTGTTTTGACATTGGCAAAATGTTCGCGCAAGTTGTCCTGCTCACCGTCCAGGCGGAAACCGAAATGTTTTTGTACCGCCAAGCCTAATTCCAGAGCATCGACGGAATCCAAGCCCAACCCCCCGTCACCGAACAGCGCATCTTCGCTGCCGATGTCGGCGGCGGTTATATCTTCCAAAGCCAAACTGTCAATAATTAGTTGCTTGATTTGGGCTTCCAAGTCGTTCATATGGTTTTCCTTGTAAAATAATCTTGCAGATATTCATTCAGCCGCCGAGCCGCAATCGGCAACGGTTTTTCGGCGAGCCAATCTTGGGGGAGGATGTCGTCTCCGACCGTAATTTCATACCGTATCCGTTTCGAAGGAATTCGGTACCACGGCTGTCCTTTTTTAAAATTGGGCGGATTCATTTTGATACATACAGGCGTAATCACTTCGGCATACCGCAGTCCCAAAGAAACCGCGCCCCGGTTCATCTTGACCCGTCCGTCCCACCCCGTTCTTGTTCCTTCGGGGAACACCAGCAGGCTCTGCCCGCTGTCAAAAACTGCCTTTACCGTTTCCAGCATTGCTTCCGATTCTTCGTTTGGAATATAGCCCGCACCTTTAATCTGGCTGCTCATTGCCGGATTGTGCTGCAAATCTTTTTTCACGATGCAATTCATTTCGGACACATGGCTGACAAGCAGCACCACATCCAACAGAGACGGATGGTTTGCCAAAATCAACTGTCCCGGTCGGTTGAGTTTTTCAATACCCTTGAACTCTACATCCAACACACCCGACCATTTCAGATAAGCAACGAACAAACGCCAAGATGTTCCGATAATCCGGCGCGCCGCCAATTGGCGGGCGACAGACCTTGAAGTACCGTTTAAAGTGTAAGGCAGCAAAACCAATTTCATCATAATGCCGCCGACACCGAAAATCACAAATCCTAACCAAGTCGCCAAAAAACGGCGGCAATAATCCAATTTATCCATTCTGCTGCCACAACCATTCACGATTGCGATATACCCGGCGATATTCCTGATTGCCATTCAGTAAAAAACGCACCCATTCCAAACCGCTCCAATATGCCTCGGATAGCATACCGGTTTCAGACGGCATATCATCCGAAGCAGACAGAGTCAGACTGTAACGCGTCCCTTTGGTCAGGACCATCGCCAAAGCATAAGCAAACGGAGCGCGAGTCGCCGATACGGCATATCCTTCCGGCAGCGGATCGTCCGCCACCAAAACCAAAACCGACCCGAATCCCTCTTTCAATAGGGACGCCGCTTCTGCCAAAGCCGTCTCCACACCATCGGCACACACGGCCAATGCCGTCTGCTCACTCATATCCTGCCTCAATATCGACCATTGCCCCGCCGTCGCATTGTGCACCGACAAACCGAACGAAGTCGGTGAAACGGTTTGCGATTTCAACAGTTCCAACCACAAATCGAAACTACGCGCCATTTCCCCATCGTGCGAGGCATAAACTACCGGACTGCCGGGATAGGCGGAGGCAATGTCCCAAGCCGCATCACATACCAAACGCGCCGCCTTACTCAAACGGCGGCGCTGCATAGCGGGCAGGAACGGCAATTCCGGCTTGACATCTGGCAAACCGTCGGCGAAACCCGGACATTCCGCCCACTGCCTCCACTGGGCCATATTACACATTTTGCTGCCTGAAACCCGCCATGCGGAGATGTCGAAGTGAAACCGGCAAATGATAGACGGCATGGTTTCTTTCAAAAATTTACACTATGCCACATTCTAACCAAAGCCTATCTGCCTGACAATGCCGAAAGCCAAACACATTGCCGCCCCTTTTTTTCCGACAGGCGCCATCTCCGTAGCAGACAGCCACATTAGCCTGAATTTACATTTATCACTATAATGCCGATATTTGTGTGCCGCCCTACCGCAACAGATGAATACACTGCCAGAATGCCCGATTACCGACACAGCCCCCCTGCTGCCGCACAGCGGACGCATGGTTCTGATAGACCGTATTAACCGATACGGCGATTATTTTGTCGAAGCAGGGGTGCAGATAAGGTCCGACCACATCCTTCTGGTCGACGGCATGCTGCCCTACACGGCATTTATCGAACTGATGGCACAGGCTGTCGGTGCATATGCCGGCATCCAAGCCCGAAAAAACGCACAACCGGTCCGGCTCGGATTCCTGCTCGGCACGCGCAAACTTGAAATTTTTACCCAATCCGTCCCTGTCGGAACACATTTGCTGGCAACGGCGCATATGTCTATTCAAGACGTCGGAGGTATGGGTGTGTTCGACTGCGAACTGCGTTGGACGGACGCACCGGAAACTTCGTCCGAAACACTCCCCTCAGACGGCATTTTGGCACGCGCCTCATTGAACGTGTACAGTCCCGAACACCCTGTCGAAATAACTTAATGCCGTCTGAACAGGCACACACATACGGAGAACAACCATGACCGAAACCGTCCTGATTACCGGCTCAAACAGAGGCATAGGCAAAGCTGTCGCACTCGGTTTGGCAGAAGACGGCTTTGATATCGTCGTCCATTGCCGCAGCCGCCGCGATGAAGCCGAAGCCGTAGCGGAAGAAATCCGAGTTTTGGGCAGACAGGCAAGGGTGTTGCAGTTTGACGTGTCAGACCGCGCAGCCTGCCGCGATATTTTGACTGCCGACATCGAAGCAAACGGCGCGTATTACGGCGTGGTGTTGAACGCCGGACTGACGCGCGACAATGCCTTCCCCGCGTTTTCAGACGACGATTGGGATTTGGTGCTGCGAACTAATTTGGACGGTTTTTATAATGTATTGCACCCGTTGACCATGCCGATGATACGCCGCCGCAAAGCCGGGCGGATTGTGTGCATGGCGTCGGTGTCCGGCTTGACGGGCAACCGCGGTCAGGTCAATTACAGCGCGTCCAAAGCGGGCTTGATCGGCGCGGCGAAAGCCTTGGCGGTCGAACTGGCGAAACGCAAAATCACCGTCAACTGCGTGGCGCCGGGTTTGATCGATACGGACATTGTCGATGAAAATGTACCCGTCGAAGAAATTTTGAAAGCCGTCCCCGCAGCGCGTATGGGGCTGCCGGAAGAAGTAGCGCATGCGGTGCGTTTCCTGATGGATGAAAAAGCAGCGTATATTACGCGCCAAGTGATTGCGGTGAACGGAGGTTTGTGTTGAATACCAGAAGAGTCGTAGTAACAGGCATAGGCGGCATTACCGCCTTCGGTCGTGACTGGCACAGCATTCAGACGGCATTCAAAGCCGAAAAAAACGCCGTCAAATATATGGATTGGCACGAACGTTTCCCCGAATTGGAAGCGCAACTGGGTGCGCCGATTGAAAATTACGCGCCGCCGAAACATTGGACGCGCAAGCAGCTCAGAAGTATGGGGCGCGTGTCGTATCTGTGCGTCGATGCGGCGGAGCAGGCTTTGACGGATGCCGGTTTGCTCGGAGACGAAAGTATTACCGACGGACGGATGGGCGTTGCCTGCGGCTCTTCCAGCGGCAGCACCAAAGACATCGGCGATGTGGGCGAATTGTTGCTGACTGGCACGTCGCGCAACTTCAGCGCCAACACCTATGTGCGTATGATGCCGCATACGACCGCCGCCAATATCGGCATCTTTTTCGGATTGAAAGGACGCATCATCCCGACATCGAGCGCGTGTTCGTCCGGCAGCCAAGGCATAGGTTATGCTTACGAAGCCATCAAATACGGCATGATAGACATGATGCTGGCGGGCGGCGGCGAAGAATTTTGTCCGTCCGAAGTTTATGTTTTCGACTCGCTTTATGCCGCCAGCCGCCGCAACGGAGAACCGGAAGAAACCCCACGCCCATACGACGCGAACCGCGACGGCCTGGTCATCGGCGAAGGTGCAGGGATTTTTGTGCTGGAAGAGTTGGAACACGCCAAACGGCGCGGTGCGAAAATTTACGCCGAACTCGTCGGCTACGGCGCCAACAGCGACGGCAGCCACGTTACCCAGCCGCAAAAAGAAACCATGCAGAAATGTATGGAACTTGCACTGCAAGATGCAGGCATTACGCCCGATAAAATCGGCTATGTAAACGGGCACGGCACAGCAACCGAAAAAGGCGATATCGCCGAAACGCTGGCAACTGAAGCTGTATTCGGATTTGTGCCCGTCAGTTCGCAAAAAAGCTATTTAGGGCACACGCTCGGCGCGTGCGGCGCTCTGGAGGCATGGTTCTCGATTGAAATGATGAACGGCGGCTGGTTTGCACCGACCCTGAACTTGAACGACATTGATCCGCGCTGCGGCAAGGTGGACTATATTTTAAGCGGCGGACGTGAAATCCAAACCGATTACGTGATGAGCAACAATTTTGCCTTCGGCGGCGTGAATACCTCGCTGGTGTTCAAACGTTGGAAGAACGGATAAAACAGGCGGCATTGACGGCAAGCTGCCGTATGGCAACGGTAAAATGACGCTTTACGGGTTTATTTGCCGCCTATGCGCTCGATCCGTGCAAGCTCCCGATAAGACTCCATTCCGCAATATTGCCACGCCAATTCGGCAGCTCCGCGCCACACGCAGGCGACAACCATACTGCCGCACCAGACGGCGCTGACCGCGTGCCAACCGGTTCCACCATCCGCACGCAAACCGTAAACTGCCGAACCGTCTGTCCGATAACCGACTTTTGCCATATCTTGCGGAAAATCCAAACCGCAGGCTTTAAGCAGAGCCTCCTTGATACACCACAAACGGTAAAATGTTTCCCCGTCCCAGCCGGAACGTCCCAACAGAATTTGCTCCTCAGGTGAACAAACCCACTCGGAGAGCGCGCGGAAATCACGCGGGCGGACAGCCTCGATATCGACACCGCAAACCATGTCGCCATCACACACCAAAACTGCCGCGTACCCGTTGCTGTGCGAAAGCGACCGTACCTTACCTCCTTGTTGCTTTAAAAACCGGCTGACCTGCCAATCCGTCCGTCCTGCCAATTCCGGCGCGCGCAGCAAACGCGCCCTGTCCGCATCGTCCAGACAGGATTCCCGATAAGCGGTGGCGGCCGACTCATCGGCAAGGCGGCACTGCAATACTGCTTTTTTATCCGGCACGACACCCTCCGTTCTGCCATTTGGAATATATGACCCGAATGTTTGACATCCATCCCTCCGACGGCACACCGATTGCCCTAGACCCATTGTGGACCCGCGCCGATTTTATACGCACGGTACACGCCCTGTCGTTAAAATTAAAGCAAAACAACATCCGTTCGGCGGCATTGTGGTTTGACGATGCCGCACTGTTCGCATGTGCATTGCTTGCCGTTTGGCGCAGCGGCGGCAAAGCCCTCCTGCTGCCGAATACTGCACCCGGAAACCTGACTTGGGCGAAATCCGCACAAATACTGTTGACCGACACCGATATTGTTTCAGACGGCATCAGCGTTTGGCAAATACCAACCCCTTCCGACGGCATGCCGTCTGAAAACCGCATACCGAAAACATTGGACATCCCGCCAGAATCAGAAGTGCATTTGCGCACGTCGGGTTCCGGCGGGGAAGCCAAGACGATCGTCAAAACCGCCGCGCAAATAGAATCGGAAGCCCGCACGCTGGCTACGGCAATCCCGTTCGGACACGGCAAAACCGCCGTCCTCGGCAGCGTATCCCCTCAACACATGTATGGGTTCACCTTCCGCTTCGCTCTTCCGCTGCTAATGGGGTGGGCCATGATCCGCAGGCAAAACGCCTATCCCGAACTGCTGCTGTCGGCAAGCCTGAACGTGCCGTCCGATTATCAAAATGTCTGGATTGCCAGCCCGGCACTGCTCAACCGTTTCGGCGAAAATCGGGATTGGGCGGCGTTAAACGGAAGGATGGCCGGCATCGTTTCCGCAGGTGGGGAACTCCCCCCGGAAACTGCCGCCCTGTTGGAACAATATGCAGTCCGCCCTTACGAGGTCTACGGCAGTACGGAAACCGGCATCATTGCATCACGCCGGAAACAAACCTTATGGCAACCGTTCCCCAACGTCTCCGTCCGCAATACCGGCAAATCAGTGGAAATATCCTCGCCGTGGACAAATGGCTTGCAATACATTGCCGACTGCATCGAAACACACGAAGACGGTTTTGTCCTGTTGGGCAGGCAGGATAGGATAATCAAACTGGCAGACAAACGCATTTCGCTCAACCAAATCGAACACGAATTACTGAAACACCCCTGGATTGCCGACGCACATTGCGCCCTCCATCCGAAACACGGGCGCATTGCCGCCTGGACGGCATTGGGCGAGGAAGGCATTGCCGCATGGTGCGCCCGGGGACGTGCCGCCGTTATCGCCGCACTCAGGCAACACCTTGCGAAAACGCAAGATACGGCTGCCCTTCCGCGCTACTGGCGTTTTACAGACCGTCTGCCGCGCAACGGACAAGGGAAAATTACCGCAACGGACTTTCAGACGGCATTGACAGAACCCGCAGCCCCCCGATGGCATATCTTGCCGCCCGAAGGAAACCGATTACGCTATCAAACCCGCGTACCGCTGGATTTACCCTATTTCGGGGGACATTTTTCCACCTTTCCCCTCGTCCCCGGCGCAATCGAATTGGAATGGATACGCCGGCTCGCCGCACGGCACCCCTTCGGCAGGCAAAACATTATCCGTATCGAAAACCTGAAATACCAGCAATTTATCCGTCCATATGACGACATTTCCGTAGAACTCGGATACGATGCCGATAAAAACAAACTGTCGTTTAAAATCCAAAAACAGGATGCCGTCTGCTCCTCGGGGAAGATGGTATTCGACACATTACCGGACAATTCCAACCAAACCACAAGGGAGGAACCATGAACCTTTTCCATAACCTCAAGCAACGTTACAGCCACGAAAGGCTTTCTGCCGGCGAGGCACAACGCCTTGCCCAAGAAATTGCGTTTGCCCCGGTCGTTTTCCAAGTTTCACGGCTGATGGTGAAATTCGGCATCCTGCAACTGCTCGACCAAAACCCGGACGGCCTGACACAGGCAGAAATCGTCAAACAGGTGGAAATCGATACCTATGCCGTCCAAGTTCTACTGGAATCCTCTTTATCCGCAGGCACGGTCCTATTTCAAAACGAGCGCTACCTCATCAGCAAGGCAGGCTGGTTCCTGCTGAACGACAGCATGGCGCGTGTCAATATGGACTTTATCCACGATGTCTGCTACCAAGGGCTGTTTGAATTGGAAAAAACCCTGCAAACCGGCAAGCCGGAAGGCCTCAAAACCTTCGGTACGTGGCCGACCCTCTATGAAGGCTTGTCTTCCCTGCCGCAACAGGTGCAGAAATCGTGGTTCGGATTCGACCACTATTATTCCGACCATTCATTTGACAAAGCACTGGACATCGTGTTTTCACACGATGTCAAAACCCTGCTCGACGTAGGCGGCAACACCGGACGCTGGGCCGTACAATGCGTTACCCGCAATCCGGATGTCCATGTAACCATCATGGACTTGCCTCAGCAAATCGGCCTGATGCGCCAAGCCGTCAAAAACGTTGCCGGGCAGGACCGCATCCACGGACATCCCGCCGATCTGCTCAATCCCGAGGTACCTTTCCCGCGCGGGTTTGATGCAATCTGGATGAGCCAATTCCTTGACTGTTTTTCCGAAAAGGAAGCCGTTTCCATTTTGAGCCGTGCGGCAAACTCCATGGACAAACACACCGCCCTTTATATCATGGAACCGTTTTGGGACAGGCAGCAGTATGAGACCGCCGCCTACTGCCTCACCCAAACCAGCATCTACTTTTCCGCCATGGCAAACGGCAACAGCAAAATCTACCACTCCGACGATATGATACGCTGCATCGAAGCAGCCGGACTGAAGGTCACCGGCATTACAGACGGCATCGGACGGGGGCACAGCATCCTTCGTTGCACCCTGGTATAAACATGAACATCCTCGCCCTCATCCCCCATTACAACCACCCGACAACCGTCGGCACGGTTGCACGCAGCCTGCGCGCCCACGGTTTGGACGTGTTGGTCGTGGACGACTGCTCCCGCCCCGACTGCATACCCGTTTTAGAAAATCTGGCTTCAGACGGCATCCGCGTCATCCGCCGTACATACAACGGTGGCAAAGGCGCGGCAGTACGCACGGGTTTCGAGGCGGCGGCGGAGCTGGGATACAGCCACGTCCTGCAAATCGACGCCGACGGCCAACACTGTTTGGACGATGTGCCAAAGTTCGTCCGTGCCGCGCAACTCAATCCCGAAGCCCTCATCTGCGGTCAGCCGCAATACGGCGGCGACGCACCCAAATCACGATTGTACGGGCGCAAAATTACCGACTTTTGGAATATGGTTCACACCTGGTCGTCTGATATTAAAGACGGTATGTGCGGCTTCCGTCTTTATCCGTTGCCGTCCGCCTTGGCGGTAATACGCGAAGAACACGTCGGCAACCGTATGGACTTCGATATCGAAATCCTAATCCGGCTATATTGGCGCGGCATCAAAACCGTGTGGATTCCCACGCCCGTCCGTTACGCCGCAGACGGCATTTCCCACTTCCGCACCCTTGCCGACAACATCCGTATCAGCCAAATGCACACACGGCTGTTTTTCGGTATGCTCAAATGGCGTTGGCGCATATTGAAAGACACATTCCGATGAACGGCACTTCCCGACACTGGGCGGAACAAAACGAACGCGGCAACCGCCTGTTCCTCAAGCTGACGGCGGTAATTGTTCGTTACTTCCCTCCCCTGCTGATGAAACCGTGTATTTGGTTTGTCGTCCTATATTTCTACCTGACCTCACCCCGGGTGCGGAAAAACCTCCATACCTACCAAAACCGCCTGCGATATACCTTTCCCGACGCTATGCCGTCTGAAAACCGCATATTCGCGCAGTTTTTGGCATTCGGCGAAGCCGTTTGCGACCGGTTTGCCGTATGGCAGCGCAAAATACGTTACGAAGACCTGATTATCGAAGACCCCGACAACCTGACCGCCGCCATGTATCAAAACGGGCGCGGACAGATTTTTGCCTGTTCGCACTTGGGCAATACGGAAATCTGCCGCGCACTGGTTTCCCACCACCGGAATTTCAAACTCAATGTCCTCGTACACAGCCGCCACGCGCAAATGTTCAACGAAGCCCTGCAACAGGCGGGCGCGGACAAAATCCAACTGATACAGGTAAGCGACTTGGACGCATCGCTGATGATGACGCTTAACCGGCGCATTGAAGCAGGGGAATGGTTGGCAATCGCCGCCGACCGCATTCCCGTCCGGGGCGAAAAAACCGTAACCGTCGATTTTTTGCAACACCATACCGAAATACCGCAAGGTGCGTGGATTCTGGCATTGCTGCTGAAAACCAAGGTCAACGCGCTGTTTTGCATCAAACAAGACGGACGCTACCGCCTGAAACTTCGCCCTATGATCGACACATCGGATTGGACGCGGGCGGAACGCACGCAAAAAATCAAAGAATCCGCGCAACATTTCGCCCGCATTTTAGAAGAAGAATGCCGTCTGAATCCGCTGCAATGGTTCAATTTTTACGACTTCTGGCATAGGGAGCACCATCCCCGATGAACAAAAAACACATTTTCTGCCGCCACAGCCACATCATCCAAGTCCCGTTTTTCGATGTCGATCCGATGCGGATCGTTTGGCACGGCAACTACGTCAAATACCTCGAAGTCGCACGCTGCGCCTTCCTTGACAGCATAGGCTACGGCTACGATGAAATGGGCAGGCGGGGCTTCAGTTGGCCCATCGTCAAAATGGACTTGAAATACATACGCCCCGCACGGTTCGGACAAACCATACGCATCGACATGGCAATCAGCGAAATCGACAGCTGCCTGCGTATCGACTACACTTTGTCCGATGAAAAAACCGGCGAAAAACTGACCCGCGCATCGACCACGCAGGCGGCAGTATCCCTGGAAACCGGAGAAATACAGTTCCAAACGCCGGAAAGCTGGCTCGAAGCCATACGGAGTCATCCGACTTTTCAAGCCGCATAAGCCACCGTCCGTTTTCAGACGGCATTTTTACCCATTATTGCCACACCGACAGACAACCATGAAAAAATACCTGCTTGCCGCACTCCTTGCCGCAACCTCCCTTTCCGCCTCGGCATTTTCCACTGCCGAACTGACCCGGATACTGCAAAAACCCGACAACATCCAAGGCAACTTTATCCAATACCGCCATCTGAAATCCCTATCCAAACCGATGGCTACAACCGGAAAATTCGTACTGATGCCCAAACGCGGTCTGCTCTGGCAGATGCAAAAACCGTTTGCCGCCGTCCTCCGCGTCCGTTCAGACGGCATCAGCCAATGGAACGGTAAAGGCTGGATAATGCCCGATACTGGAAAAATGCCCGGACAAAACAGGCAAATCAAACTCTTTCTTGACCTTATCGGCGGCGATACGCAAGGACTGGAAAAACAGTTTGACCTGAAACTCGAAGGGTCGGTGCAAAAATGGACGCTGCAACTCACACCGAAAACACTGGTGATGAAACAAATCTTCAACCATATCGACATCAGCGGGGACAACGTCGTACGCCGTATCGAACTGCATGAAAAACAAGGGGACAAAACCGATATGCAGTTTAACGGCATAACCGTCGGCAACCCTCTGGACGAATTTGCCAAACAATCACTCTGACACCGTCCGAACCGCCATGATCCGCCTGATTTATACCCTGTTGATGTCTGCACTTACCGTCTTTGTCTGTTACAGCATGACAACGCGCGCCTGGCTGCAGACCGACCTTACCGAACTGCTGCCCCAAAGCAGCCAAGATACCGTTTTGCAGGCGGCCGAACACGCCGGCGACGCACAAATCAACAGTCAAATCATCCTGCTTGCCGGCAGCCCCCAACCCGAAACCGCATTTCAGACGGCATCGGAAATCGCCTCCTTATGGCGGCAAAGCGGGATATTTTCCGAAGTAAACAGCCAAATCAGCCCCGACCTTGCACAAATCCGCCAAGACATCGGCAGAATCAGTTTAGCCGTCTTACCCGAAGCCCAACGGCGTTTGCTGACCGAAAAACCCGCTGACTATTTCCGCCGGCGCGCCGAAGATGCCGCCAACCCGTTTGCCGTATCCTCCCTGCCCTTAGACGAGGACTGGCTGGGTTTCGGGCGTTTCGTTGCCGGCAAAATCAATCCCCAAACCCGTCTGCAATGGCATCCCGAAAACGGTATGCTGTTCAACGAAGACAACGGGAAAACCTGGGTTTGGATACGCGCCAAGCTGCCCGGCAACGCCCTGCCTCAAGATGCCTTGGGTCATTTATTCCAAAAAACACAGACATTGGCATCCGACAGGCACGCCGAAATCCTGACCGGGGGCGGCGCACTTTTTGCAGCAGCCGCCAAAGCCGATGCCGAAAAAGAAAGCCGGATAATGGGTTTTGCCGGCATCGTCCTGACCGCCGTCCTCATCTTGTGGGTTTTCCGCAGCGCGCGCACTTTCTGGCTGCTGCTGCCGCCTGCGGCGGGAATGCTGGCGGGTTTGGCGGCGACGCTGGCGGTATTCGGACATATCCACGCCCTGACGCTGGTTATCGGTACGAGCCTGATCGGAATGCTGGTCGATTTCCCGCTGCACTGGCTGACCCCGTCGGTATTCTCATCATGGCAGGCGAAACCGGCGATGAAACAGGTATTGCCCACCTTTGCCGTCAGCCTGCTGATTACCGTTTCGGGATACGCGCTGCTCTGGTTCACACCTTTGCCGGTTTTACAACAAACTGCCGTTTTCTCCGGATTCTCGCTACTTGGCGCATTCGGCGCGACCATCTGCTGGCTGCCGCCCCTGTTTGCCCGTTATCAGGCAAAACCCGTACCTTTTGCCGCCTTAAGTACCATACTGGGCAAACATATCAAGAGACGGTTTCCCTCATCCTTCCGTTATCCCGCAGCAGTTTTCCTGATGGTTTTCACCGCCGTCGGACTGTGGCGCAGCAACTGGCACGACGACATCCGCCAATGGGTAAATATGCCGCCCGGACTGTTGTCGCAAATACAAAAAATCGGCACATTGGGCGGAACCGATTTCAGCGGTCAATATCTGGTTGCCGAAGCCGCAAGCGAAGACGCGCTGCTGTTAAAAAATGCCGAACTGCGCCGCACCCTCGCCCCCCTGATTCGACAAGGCAAACTGAAAGATATCCAATCGCTGGATCAATTCATTCTGCCGGCAGCCGAACAAAACCGCCTGAAACAACATTTGCGCACCATTGCAGACAAACCCGGAAACTACCGCGCCATGTACGAACTGGGTATTCCGGAAGACACGCTGAAATCCGCCCTGCTGCAAGCGACCGGCACGCCTACCCTCACCCTTTCAGACGGCATCGCCCTGCCTCTGGCACAGGCTTGGAAACCCCTGTATCTCGGCCAAGTCGAACCGCATCGTTATGCCTCGGTTATCCGCCTGAACGGCATGACCGAACCGGAAACCGTCCGCAAAACGGCGGAAACCGTTCCGGGAATCAAATGGGCGGACAAGCGTGGCAGGCTCAACGACCTGTTCCGCCATACGCGCAATCAGACGGCTTGGCTGAAATTGTCGTCTTACCTGCTGGCATGGCTGCTGCTGTGGCGGCTGTTTGGCGCACGGCTGGGCGGAAAAATCCTTGCCGTACCCGTCGCTGCCGCCATAGGTACTGTTGCCGTATTAGGTTGGCTGGGCATACCCGTTAGCCTGTTTGCCATGTTCGGATTGTTGCTGGTTTCCGCCATTGGCATTGACTATGCCGTTTACGTACTCAATGCTGGACACAGTACCGATGCACGGCTGGGCGGCATGCTGCTTGCCGCGCTCACGACCGGTATCTCGTTTATCCTGCTTGCCTTCAGCGGCACACCGGCCGTCGCCGCATTCGGCATGACCGTCAGCATCGGAGTAATATTAAATCTGTGGCTGGCGGCACGGCTGATGTACTCGGTCCCGGATACGCAACATCCGCGCCGTTAACCACCCTGCTGCCGCTTCAGACGGCATTTTTGAAAGGAACTTATGCGCCTGACCACAACCCTGCTTGCCATATTGACCGCAAAACTGCTCGCCGCCTGCTCCTCATACACCCTACCCGTCCCCCAAACCCAACCACGTCTTGTCGAAGACGTACAATGGTTCAAATGGGAACGCTACAATAAGGGGCAAGAATCGGTACAAACCGGCATATTGGCAGCCGAACAGCTGGAAGACGGAATCCGATTTGTACAAACCGACATATTAGGCGCACCGGTTTCACGCCAGACTATCAACAGCAGAGGCTGGCAAAATGACGGATTTATCATGCCGAACATATCGTCTCGACTACTGTTTGCCGCACTGCTCCCGCTGATAACCGCCGAGAATGCCGCACCCCTCTATCCCGAATCCAAACGGACAGACGCCGACACATCCTTCTGCAGCAAGGGGGCATTGTTCCGTTACCGCAATCGAGACATATGGTGCGTCAACCACACCGGCGGGCAATTTTTGATTACCCTACCCGACCAAACCAGCTGGTCGGTTGCACCGATTGAACCATTATGAACATACCTGTTTACCTCGGAAGTCCTGCACTCACCAGCGCATTGGGCAGCGGCCTGCACACCCACATCGACGCCCTGCTGTCCCCTTCTTCCAAACCGGCACTGACATTTTCATCCGACTGGGTTGACGGCAAAAACCTTGCTTTCGGTATGGTAAAAGAAACCCTGCGTCCCTTTTCAGACGGCACGCCCGCACACTGCCGCAGCCGCACTAACCGGCTGCTTTGGCACACGCTCGAACAAATCGAACCTCAAATTTACGCCGCCATACGACGATACGGCGCAAACAGGATTGCCGTCGTTATCGGCACATCCACCGGCGGTGCAGATGAAAACATCCCGATGTTCCGACAGGCAATGCAGGGAAAAGCCTGGCAAGACCTCACGTTCAATCAATGCCAACACCTCATGAACGCACCTGCCGATTTCATTGCCGACGCTTACGGGCTAAACGGCCTGCGTTACGTCGTTTCCACCGCCTGCACTTCCGGCGCGCGCGCATTAATCAGTGCCGCCCGCCTGCTTCGAGCCGGTATGTGCGATGCCGTCATCTGCGGCGGCGCGGACACACTCTCGCCGCTGACCGTCAACGGATTCGCCTCACTGGAAGTCTTGTCCCCAAACATTGCCAATCCCTTTTCCGCCAACCGCGACGGCATCAATATCGGCGAAGGCGCAGGCGTATTCATCATGACGCGCGATGCGGATTTTTCCGGCGGCATGCAGCTTCTGGGTTATGGCGCAAGCAGCGATGCCTACCATATGTCTTCGCCACGCCCCGACGCGCAAGGCGCAATCCTCGCCTTTCAGACGGCATTGCAACACGCCGGACTCAAACCCGAAGACATCGGCTGGATTAATCTGCACGGCACCGGGACGCACCACAACGACAGTATGGAAAGCCGTGCCGTTGCAGCGGTCTTCGGCAACAATACGCCCTGCACTTCCACCAAGCCGCAAACCGGGCATACTTTAGGCGCGGCGGGTGCAATCGAAGCCGCATTCGCGTGGGGCATTGCCGACCGGCGCCTCAATCCGGAAAATCGGCTTCCTCCCCAGCTTTGGGACGGGCAAAACGATCCGGACCTTCCCGCCATCAACCTTACCGGCGGCAACAGCTTCTGGACAACGGAAAAACACATTGCCGCCAGCTCGTCATTTGCCTTCGGAGGAAGCAACTGCGTTTTACTCATCGGATGAAATAAGTTTGTCAATCCCACCGCTATGCTATACAATACGCGCCTACTCTTGACGGGTCTGTAGCTCAGGGGTTAGAGCAGGGGACTCATAATCCCTTGGTCGTGGGTTCGAACCCCACCGGACCCACCAATTCCGAAGCCCAGACGTATGTTTGGGCTTTTTTGCCGCCCTGTGAAACCAAAATGCTTTGAGAAACCTTGATGATGAAAAAAGTCAGCGTATTGATTGTTGCTAGAAATGAAGCAAACCACATTCGGGAATGTATTGAAAGTTGCCGTTTCGATAAAGAAGTTATCGTTATCGACGACCACAGCACCGACAATACTGCCGAAATTGCCGAGAGTTTGGGTGCAAAAGTCTTCCAACGGCATTTGAACGGGGATTTCGGAGCGCAAAAAACATTTGCCATAGAACAGGCAGGCGGAGAATGGGTTTTCCTGATTGATGCAGACGAACGCTGCACGCCGGAACTATCTGATGAAATCTCAAAAATTGTCCAAACCAGCGATTATGCCGCCTATTTTGTCGAGCGCCGCAACCTTTTTCCTAACCATCCGGCCACACACGGCGCGATGCGTCCCGACAGCGTATGCCGTTTGATGCCGAAGAAAGACAGTTCAGTGCAAGGCAAAGTACACGAAACCGTACAGACCCCCTACCCCAAACGCCGTCTGAAACATTTTATGTACCATTATACGTACGACAACTGGGAACAATATTTCAACAAGTTCAACAAATACACTTCCATCTCAGCCGAGAAATACCGGGAGCAGGGAAAGCCCGTGCGTTTCGTTAGGGACATTATCCTCCGCCCGATTTGGGGTTTTTTCAAAATTTATATCCTGAACAAAGGGTTTCTTGATGGGAAAATGGGTTGGATTATGTCCGTCAACCACAGCTATTACACGATGATTAAATATGTCAAACTATATTATCTGTACAAATCCGGCGGAAAATTTTAAATGGAAAAAGAATTCAGGATATTAAATATCGTATCGGCCAAGATTTGGGGTGGGGGCGAACAGTATGTCTATGATGTTTCAAAAGCATTGGGGCTTCGGGGCTGCACGATGTTTACCGCCGTCAATAAAAATAATGAGTTGATGCACAGACGCTTTTCCGAAGTTTCTTCCGTTTTCACAACGCGCCTTCACACGCTCAACGGGCTGTTTTCGCTCTACGCACTTACCCGCTTTATCCGGAAAAACCGCATTTCCCACCTAATGATACACACCGGCAAAATTGCCGCCTTATCCATACTTTTGAAAAAACTGACCGGGGTACGCCTGATATTTGTCAAACATAATGTCGTCGCCAACAAAACCGATTTTTATCACCGCCTGATACAGAAAAACACCGACCGCTTTATTTGCGTTTCCCGTCTGGTTTACGATGTGCAAACCGCCGACAATCCCTTTAAAGAAAAATACCGGATTGTTCATAACGGTATCGATACCGACCGGTTCCCTCCCTCTCAAGAAAAACCCGACAGCCGTTTTTTTACCGTCGCCTACGCCGGCAGGATCAGTCCGGAAAAAGGATTGGAAAACCTGATTGAAGCCTGTGTGATATTGCATCGGAAATATCCTCAAATCAGACTCAAATTGGCAGGGCACGGACATCCGGATTATATGTGCCGCCTGAAGCGGAACGTATCTGCTTCAGGAGCAGAACCATTTGTTTCTTTTGAAGGGTTTACCGAAAAACTTGCTTCGTTCTACCGCCAAAGCGATGTCGTGGTTTTGCCCAGCCTCGTCCCGGAGGCATTCGGTTTGTCATTATGCGAGGCAATGTACTGCCGAACGGCGGTGATTTCCAATACTTTGGGCGCGCAAAAGGAAATTGTCGTGCATCGTCAATCGGGGATTCTGCTGGATAGGCTGACACCTGAGTCTTTGGCGGATGAAATCGAATACCTCGTCTTAAATCCTGAAGCGAAAAACGCACTGGCAACGGCAGGGCATCAATGCGTCGCCAACCGTTTTACCATCAACCATACCGCCGACAAATTATTGGATGCAATATAAACTGCTTTCAGACGGCATATGCCGTCTGAAAGCCCATCATGCAACAAACCGCCAAATTATATTCATTCATTGAAAAAAAAAACCTGAAATATATCCTTCAAAATAAGAAAATCCCAATATCCACTAATATCGCGCAGCCTATTGGCAAAGTTTTGCAGCGTCCTCCCCGGCTTATGCCGCCGCATCAAGCGCTTTGTTACAATGCACTGTCTTCACATTTCTTAATAAACCCTATGACTACCCATGCTTCTTGGTCGTCCAAAATCGGTTTCGTCCTTGCTGCGGCAGGTTCGGCTATCGGTTTGGGCGCGATTTGGAAATTTCCTTATACGGCAGGCACCAACGGCGGCGCGGTGTTTTTCCTGCTGTTTTTGATATTTACTATCTTGGTCGCCCTACCCGTTCAGCTTGCCGAATTTTATATCGGGCGCACGGGCGGTAAAAATGCCGTCGATTCCTTCAGGGTTCTGCGTCCGGGTACGCAATGGCTTTGGGTCGGGCGTATGGGCGTTGCCGCCTGCTTTATTTTGCTGTCGTTTTACAGCGTGGTCGGCGGATGGGTATTGAATTATGTCGTCCACAGTTTTACGGGGGCAATCCATGCGGGAGCCGACTTTGAAGCCCTGTTCGGCACAACGATTTCCAATCCGGCAGGTTCGCTGTCCTACCAGGCACTGTTTATGCTGATTACGGTTTGGGTGGTCAAAGGCGGGATTTCAGACGGCATTGAAAAGGCAAACCGTTATCTGATGCCGGGGCTGTTTATCCTCTTTATTGCGCTGGCAATCCGTTCGCTGACGCTGCCGGGTGCAATGGAGGGCGTGTCTTTCCTGCTCAAACCGAATTGGTCGTACTTTAAAGCCGATACGATGATTACGGCTTTGGGACAGGCGTTTTTTGCCCTGAGCATCGGCGTTTCCGCCATGATTACCTACGCTTCATATTTGGGAAAAGATCAGGATATGTTCCGTTCCGGCCATACGATTATGTGGATGAACCTCTTGGTTTCCCTGCTTGCCGGCCTGGTGATTTTCCCGGCGGTATTCGCCTTCGGTTTTGAACCGAGCCAGGGGCCGGGATTGATTTTTATCGTATTGCCCGCAGTGTTCATGAAGATGCCGTTCGGTACGGTTTTATTTGCAGTATTCATGCTTCTGGTCGTTTTCGCCACGCTGACTTCCGCATTTTCGATGTTGGAAACAGTCATTGCCTCAACCATCCGACAAGACGAGCGCAAACGCAAAAAACATACTTGGCTTATCGGCACGGCCATTTTCATTATCGGCATACCGTCCGCACTGTCTTTCGGCATCTGGGGTGAGTTTAAGATTTTCGGCAAAACCATTTTTGATTTGTGGGACTACCTTATTTCTGCAGTCATCATGCCTGTCGGCGCATTGAGCGTTGCCGTATTTACCGCCTGGATTCAGGACAAGCAGTCTGTGTTAAAAGATGCCGGATCGGGCAGCACCGTACCGGGAACAGTACTGCTGCTGTGGCTGAATACCTTGCGCTACCTCGCTCCGATTGCCATTATTATTGTTTTCGTCAATTCTTTAGGTATTCTCTAAAAAGCCCTCCAAACGGCAAAAATGCCGTCTGAAACAGTTTCAGACGGCATTTTACTTTTGGCTCAGCCTATTTCGTTCAAAGTATTGTCTGGCATGACCAGCCAAACTTTAAGCCGCCTGCTTTCGGCAACCGACCGTATCAAGGGCAAATCCATAATGGAAAACGCCGTCGACAAGGCATCGGCAACCGCTGCATCATCCGCCATTACGCTCATGCTTTTATAACGCGGCGTACTCACGCCGGTTCGTGGATCGAACAAATGGGTAAACCTGCCCGCTTTGTCCATCACCGTCCCATAGCCGCCCGAAGTGGCAAACGCCTTGTCTTTCATGACAACCGTCGCCAACACGCCTTCTTCGTCATCCGGATTGCGGATACCGACATTCCAAGTCCGTTTACCGTTTGTATCAAACCCGCGGATTTCACCCATATCGACCAAAGCGGCAGGCACGCCATTTGCCTTCAGCAACGCGACGACCTTATCCGTAATATAGCCTTGCGCGATGCCGTTCAACGACAAACCCATACCCTTTTCGGCAAAACGGATTCCACGGTCGTCAAACACCAATTTGTCAAAGCCGACCCGCTTCAAGGCTTCCTTCACGCTATTTTCCGATGGCGGTGTTTCCGCATCGGGATGAGCGGCAAAATAATCGGCATACAGTTTCCACAAAACCTGAACCGTCGGATCAAATGCCCCGCCGGTCAAAGTATGCATATCCCGACAGATGCTCAACAGTTCCAAGAAATCCGCCGGAGGCGAAGTCAGATAACCGTCCCTGTTCAGACGGCTGATCAGACTGTCTTCACGGTAAAGGCTGAACATTTTTTCCAAACGCGCCACTTCCGCCAAAACCTTGTTGACCAAATCCGCCGCACGTCTGTCGTCCACACCGAACAGACGGAGCTCCGCACCGGAACCCAGCGCGACACCTTTCCAGAAAAACACATTTTCATTGCGTTTTTCATCTTTATTGCGTTTTTCATCATCGGCGGCAAAAGGATTCGGCAAGAAAGAAACCGCCGCGCCCGCCGCCGCAACGGCGGCAACCGTCAAAAAACGCCTGCGCCCGAAATGCCTGTCCATATACCCTCCTCAAACCGATACTGCCGCCTTGATATGCGGATGAGGGTCGTAACCTTCCAACTCAAAATCTTCAAATTTGAAGGAGAACAAATCCTTAACCTCCGGATTAATCTTCATGACAGGCAGTGCCCGATATTCGCGGCCCAATTGCAACTCTGCTTGTTCGAAATGGTTGCGGTACAAATGCGCATCGCCAAACGTATGGATAAACTCACCTGCTTCCAGTCCGCATACTTGCGCCATCATCATGGTCAACAATGCGTAGCTGGCGATGTTAAACGGCACGCCAAGGAAAATATCGGCGCTGCGCTGGTAAAGCTGGCAGGACAGTTTGCCGTCGGCAACGTAAAACTGAAACAGCGCGTGGCAAGGCGGCAAGGCCATCTCATCGACCAAAGCCGGATTCCATGCCGATACAATCAGACGGCGCGAGTCCGGATTCTTCTTGATTTGTTCCACCACATTGGCAATTTGGTCGATATGGCGGCCGTCGGGTGCGGGCCAGCTGCGCCATTGGTAGCCGTACACCGGGCCTAAATCGCCGTTTTCGTCCGCCCATTCATCCCAAATGGAAACGTTGTTGTCTTTCAGGTATTTGATATTGGTATCGCCTTTGAGAAACCAAAGCAGCTCGTGAATAATCGAGCGCAAATGCAGCTTTTTGGTCGTCAGCAGCGGAAAGCCTTTGCCCAAGTCAAAACGCATCTGATAACCGAATACGGAGCGCGTACCCGTACCGGTGCGGTCTGATTTGTCGGTACCGCTGTCAAGGACATGGCGCATCAAGTCTAGATAGGCCTTCATAATATTCTTTCATCAAGTTGAACGGCGCATATTGTAACATTTTCAGATGGCATCCAAATCCCAAACCATACTTTCATGCCCTCTTCTCCCAAACATCCGAAATGTTCACAGAAACAGGCAATATTGTTGACAATCCAGAATGATTTCACAGGCAATATACATAGAATAACAAAAAATAATTTGACAAAAATCAAAAATCTAGTTTAATTACTTAGATGTAAATGCTAATTAAGTATATATATACAAAATTATATTTTTTATTATTATCTATTTATGGTATTAAATTTTAAATTTATAAAAAGTCAAAAAAATAATGTCAACAATTTCCGCAAAATTCAGCTTGGCATCAAAAAAAAATAGGTTTATATTGCCATCTACAAATTTGTTTTCCCATTAGTACAATATAAACCTAAAGGAGCATCAAAATGACTGACTTGAACACCTTGTTTGCCAACCTCAAACAACGCAACCCCAATCAAGAACCATTCCATCAGGCCGTTGAAGAAGTCTTCATGAGCCTTGACCCGTTTCTGGCAAAAAATCCGAAATACACCCAGCAAAGCCTGCTGGAACGCATCGTCGAACCCGAACGCGTCGTCATGTTCCGCGTAACCTGGCAAGACGATAAAGGCCAAGTTCAAGTCAACCGCGGCTACCGCATTCAAATGAGCTCCGCCATCGGTCCTTACAAAGGCGGCTTGCGCTTCCACCCGACCGTCGATTTGGGCGTATTGAAATTCCTCGCTTTTGAACAAGTCTTTAAAAACGCGCTGACTACCCTGCCTATGGGCGGTGGCAAAGGCGGTTCCGACTTTGATCCCAAAGGCAAATCCGATGCTGAAGTAATGCGTTTCTGCCAAGCCTTCATGACCGAACTCTACCGCCACATCGGCGCAGACACCGATGTTCCGGCCGGCGACATCGGCGTAGGCGGCCGCGAAATCGGCTATCTGTTCGGACAATACAAAAAAATCCGCAATGAATTCACTTCCGTCCTGACCGGAAAAGGTTTGGAATGGGGCGGCAGCCTCATCCGTCCCGAAGCGACCGGCTACGGCTGCGTCTATTTCGCACAAGCCATGCTGCAAACCCGCAATGACGGCTTTGAAGGCAAACGTGTACTGATTTCAGGCTCCGGCAACGTGGCGCAATACGCTGCCGAAAAAGCCATCCAACTGGGCGCGAAAGTACTGACCGTTTCCGACTCCAACGGCTTCGTCCTCTTCCCAGACAGCGGTATGACCGAAGCACAACTCGCCGCCTTGATCGAGCTGAAGGAAATCCGCCGCGAACGGGTTGCCACCTACGCCAAAGAGCAAGGTTTGCAATACTTTGAAAACCAAAAACCGTGGGGCGTTGCCGCTGAAATCGCCCTGCCCTGCGCCACCCAGAACGAATTGGACGAAGAAGCCGCCAAAACCTTGTTGGCAAACGGCTGCTACGTTGTTGCCGAAGGTGCGAACATGCCGTCAACTTTAGGCGCGGTCGAGCAATTTATCAAAGCCGGCATCCTCTACGCCCCGGGAAAAGCCTCCAATGCCGGCGGCGTGGCAACTTCGGGCTTGGAAATGAGTCAAAACGCCATCCGCCTGTCTTGGACTCGTGAAGAAGTCGACCAACGCCTGTTCGGCATCATGCAAAGCATCCACGAATCCTGCCTGAAATACGGCAAAGTCGGCGACACAGTAAACTACGTCAATGGTGCGAACATTGCCGGTTTCGTCAAAGTTGCCGATGCCATGTTGGCGCAAGGTTTCTAAACAAACGCGACCAACCCGCAAACAAAATGCCGTCTGAACCGCAAATGCGGTTCAGACGGCATTTCCTTATCCGCCCGTTCGAATCGGGTGATACTACCGATACATCCGAATATGTCAGGCCGTCTAAACGGTATTCATACCTCCCAGTCCTGCACACGTTTCAAATCATTTTGTGCCAAAGTATCCGCATGGCGGTTACGGCTTTGATACTCCCTGTCTTTCATGATGCTGCTTGCCACATAATTCAAATGAACCTTTGCCGCTTCTGAAGCTTCGCCCGGCCGACGGTTTGATATCGCCTCATACAATACACGGTGCTGCGCCATCAGTTTCGGACGCGGATCCTCTTCCTGATTCAAATAGATGATACTGCTGCGCGTCTGCCGGTAAAGCATTTTTAACAAACTGCCCGACAAATGGCTGAACAGCAGGTTGTGCGCCGCATCGGCAATCGTCTGATGAAAGCTTACATCGGCTTCGCTCTGATGTTCTAAATTGCCGCTTTCGCATGCCTCCTCAAACTTCTCAAGCCAAAACCCAATCCGCTTCAAATCCGCATCCGTACGGCGTTCTGCCGCCAAACCCGCCATACAGCCTTCTATATGGCAGCTGAAATCGAAGACATCCTGTTCCCAATTGGAATGCTTGCCCAAAAGCTCCTGCCAACTTTTCAGGAAATCCTGTTGCGGTTTGACAGAAACATAATAACCGTCTCCCTGCCTCGCTTCCAAGACTTGACGGGCAACCAAAACATTCAATGCCGTCCGTACCGACGGACGCGAAACGCCGAACTCTTCCGCCAAAACACGCTCCGGAGGAATCTTGCCCCCCTCCTCATAAACACCTTCCGCAATGCGCTCCTCCAACACCGACAACACCTGATCGCTGATTTTCTGCGGCCTTATCAATTTCATAATCGCATTCTCCTTCTATCGATTTTCTGCCAAACTTTCTCCGAAATATAAATAAAATTGGACTGACCAACAAACATAAATTCTAATAATACAACACTCCCACCGTCAACCGCATTACCGGCCCAACATGGCAACCCCCTTCAGAACTACATCCAATTACATTTTAAATAAAATACCATCTTGATTATTAAGGAATAAAATTAATATTCTTTTAAAAATCATCATTTGTATTGAAAAATATATTGACTGGTATATTAAAGTTTCGTAAAGTAGCACCGCATTATCTTAATTGGTTTGACCAATTTTATTATTAATCAGAAAAATATTTTCGGAGATGCTCAATTATGGAAACTTGGGTTCAAAACTACACGGCAATAGGAGGCAGCCTGTATCTGACGGCAGCTGCAGCCCTCTTGCCCATCATTTTTTTCTTCACTGCCCTGACCGTCCTGAAACTCAAAGGCTATCAGGCAGGCCTTTACACGCTGCTGATTGCACTGGGTGTCGCCATCCTCGGCTTCGGCATGCCGGCAAGCATGGCTGTTTCTTCCGCACTGTTTGGTTTTGCCTACGGCTTATGGCCGATTGCATGGATTATCGTTACCGCCGTATTTCTATATAAAATTACCGTAAAAACAGGGCAGTTCGATATTATCCGCGCCTCCGTTATTTCAATTACAGAAGACCAACGCCTGCAAATGCTCTTAGTAGGTTTCTCTTTCGGAGCCTTCTTGGAAGGTGCAGCAGGTTTCGGCGCACCGGTGGCGATTACCGCCTCTTTGCTGGTAGGCTTGGGCTTTAATCCACTCTACGCCGCCGGTTTGTGTTTGATTGCCAATACCGCGCCCGTAGCTTTCGGCGCGATGGGTATTCCCATCTTGGTTGCCGGTCAAGTGTCCAATCTCGACCCTTACCATATCGGTCAGGTAGCAGGCCGCCAACTTCCTATCCTGTCAGTCATCGTACCCTTCTGGTTAGTTGCCATGATGGACGGTATGCGCGGCATACGCCAAACTTGGCCTGCCGTTCTGGTTGCCGGCGCATCCTTTGCCACAACCCAATTCATTACTGCCAACTTCATCGGCCCCGAGTTGCCTGACGTTACCTCCGCATTGGTCAGCCTGATCTGCCTGTCTGCCTTCTTGAGAAAATGGCAGCCTAAAGAAATCTTTACATTCAACGGCATGAAAAAACCGTCCGAACGCAAAGCGGGCGAATACACTGCCGGACAAATCATCAAAGCTTGGTCGCCTTTTGCCATCCTGACCGTTTTCGTCAGCGTGTGGACGATTAAAGGCGTTAAAGAGGCTTTGGGCGTTGCCACCATCAAATTCGACTGGCCGATGCTGCACAACTTGGTACAAAAAGCCGCGCCTATCGTCAGCGAACCAACACCATACGCCGCCGTATTCAAAATTGACTTCCTCGGCGCAGTCGGTACGGCAATCCTGTTTGCTTCCATCGTTTCCGCAATCTTGCTGAAAATGAAACCTTCCGAAGCCGTCGGCACTTTCTTTGAAACGCTTAAAGAACTGCGCCTGTCCATCCTGTCTATCGGTTTGGTACTCGGTTTTGCCTTTGTAGCAAACTATTCGGGATTGTCATCCATACTGGCGCTAATCCTCGCAGCAACAGGAACCGTATTCCCGTTCTTCTCACCGTTCCTCGGATGGTTGGGCGTATTCCTGACAGGCTCGGATACTTCTGCAAATGCATTATTCAGCTCGCTGCAAGCCAGCACCGCGCATCAAATCGGTGTTACCCCCGAGCTGACCGTTGCCGCCAATACGACCGGCGGCGTAACAGGCAAAATGATTTCCCCTCAATCCATCGCCATCGCCTGTGCGGCAGTAGGCTTAGAGGGCAAGGAATCCAACCTGTTCCGCTTCACCGTGAAACACAGCCTGATTTTCTGTAGTTTTGTCGGTCTCCTCACCCTCCTGCAGGCATATGTTTTACCGTGGACACTGATTTTCTTTAACAAATAAAATATCCGTAAAAATGCCGTCTGAAACAGGTCATGTTTCAGACGGCATTTCTTTTGCGCAACCCATATCTTTCTTATTGATATATGTTAAAAAAAATATAACTCCCCTTTTAACATGTAAACTAGTACTATATACTACCTAAGTAGTATTAACATAAAACCTTCTATATAGAGAAACTGATATGAAAACTACCCACTTCCTACTCCTTCCCCTCGCAGCCGCGCTAAGCCAAGCATGGGCAGCCCCTATTGCGGAAGAAACCGCCGAGCTCTCCCCCGTTACCGTTACCGGGACACAGCAGCAAAAAGCCAATACAGTCAAATTCAATCCTAAAGCTACCCTCCAGCCCCTACCGGCAGGGGATGGCGCAGACCTTTTACAATCCGTCCCCAACATGAGCATCATCCGCAAAGGCGGCAGCTCGGGCGATCCATTGTTCCGCGGTTTGGGCGGCTCGCGCCTTGCTATCAACGCAGACGACCAGTTCGTTTACGGCGGCTGTTCCAACCGCATGGACCCACCCACTTCCTACATCCACCCCAGCACCTTTGACGAAGTTGTTGTAACCAAAGGTCCGCAAACCGTTACCCAAGGGATGGGTTTGATCAGCGGTTCCGTTCATTTCGTCCGTAAAGATCCTACCTTCCACGAACAACCCTACTCCTTCAACGGCAGCACCACATTAGGCAACAGCGGCAGACGCGATGCCTCCTTTGAAGCCGGTGCAGGCGGCAAATACGGTTATGCCCGCCTCAATGTCTCACACAACGAATCCGACGACTATAAAGACGGAGCAGGCAACCGCGTACATTCCAACTTCAAACGCGACAGCCAAATGGTTCAGTTGGGCGTTACTCCGACCGAAAACACCACCATCGCCGGCACATACGAACGCAGCCGCGGTAAGGCAGCCTACGCCGACCGTATGATGGACGGCAGCAAATTCGACCGCGACGCGTGGAATGTCCGCATCAGCCAACGCAATATCACACCCTGGTTGAGCGAAATCGAAGCACGCTACGGCTCCAGCGAAATCGACCACGTTATGGACACCTACAGCCTGCGTCCCGTCGGAAAAATGGGCAAGGCAGCCATTAACCCCAAACGCCGTACCGATACCGGCAATCTGAAAGCCACTTTCGATTGGGACAACGTTAACCTTCAAACCGGCATCGACTACATGCGCGACCGCCATACCGAACGATCAGGCGATGAAAAATTCACCGAAAAAGCATATGCTCCGACACAAAGCTTTGACCAACTGGGTGGCTTTGCCGAAGCAGCATGGCAACGTAACGATGCACAAAAACTGATTGCCGGCTTCCGTCACGATCAGGTAACAGGCACATACGAAAACAAGGCCGACTCCGATCCCCTCAAAAAAACCAAATACCCCTTGAATTCAGGCTTTTTCCGATTTGAACAAAAACTGGGCGATACCAAATACTACGCAGGTTTAGGCGTGGCCCAACGTTCTCCCGACTACTGGGAGCGCAAAAAATCGGAAAACCTCCGAAAAGAAACCAACCGTCAACTTGATGCAGGGCTGATTTGGAACAGCGGAAATTGGCACGTCTCCGCCTCTGTGTTTGCAGGCAAAGTTGACGACTTTATCATTGTCGAAACAAAACCGATGATGATGCATCATGCATCCAACAGCGCGGCGGCACATGACCATGCGGCAGCACATAACCACGCGGCGGCACACGATCATGCAGCAGCACACGACCACGCGGCACACGATCATGCAGCACACGATCATGCAGCACACGACCACGCGGCACACGACCATGCGGCACACGACCATGCGGCAGCCGGTGGCAACGCTCCGGCAGCAGGCGGACACTCCGGCCATCATCATGGTGCAGACTTAAGCGCGCGCAATATTGATGCCATCCGTCTAGGCGGCGAAATTGAAGTGAAATGGGAATTCGCTCCTAATTGGAGCGTATCCAGCAACTTAGCCTATACCTACGGTAAAAACCGTACCGACGGCAAACCGTTGGCACAAACACCTCCGCTCGAATGGAACAACACCCTTGCCTTCGACAACGGCAAATTCAGCGCGGGCGCATTGTGGAAAGTCGTTGCCAAACAAAACCGCTTCAGCAAAGGTCAAGGCAATATCGTCGGCCAAGATATCGGCGCATCCGCGGGCTTTGGCGTACTTTCCGTCAATGCAGGTTGGAAATTCAACAAATACGCCACCCTGCAAGGCGGCGTGGACAACGTCTTTAACAAAACCTATGCCGAATTCGTCAGCAGAAGCGGAGGATTTGTCGATCCTGCCGCAGGCATCAAAACCACTCGCGTGAACGAACCCGGCCGCACCGCTTGGTTAAGGCTGCAAGCCAAATTCTAAACGGTTGCATTTTAAAATGCCGTCTGAAACAGAGTCCGTTTCAGACGGCATTTTTTGTAAGGTGCAACAATCCGACAGCACGCTAGCATTTCCTTTTACCCCTCCTATAATGATTCAATATAAATCTTTATAACTAGATAACTATATATATTTTGACAACAGTCAAAATAATCCTAAATAATATTTACACTAACTAGTATAATTACAACATTTTGCTAAAATCCCGCCGCTAAACCACTAAAAGGAAAAATCATGCGTACCCCACACCCTTCACGCACTGCGCTTGCCGTATCATCCGCACTCATGCTGTTATGCGCCGCGCACTCCTCCGCCGCAGACATTGCCGCCCTTCCGGAAATACACGTCAAAGAACTGGGAAAACAAACGGCTTCCAACTACACCATCCCCGCTTCTTCCGCCGCCACAGGCATCAAGCTGACCCAGCGTGAAACACCGCAATCCCTGTCTGTCGTAACGGCAAAACAAATCGAAGACCAAGGCTTGGACAGCCTGCAGGACGTATTGAAACAAACACCGGGCGTGTTCCACAGCAAAATGGGCAACAACGTATCCGGCCACAGCGAGTTTATTTCGCGCAGTCAGGCGATTGACAGCATTACCGTGGACGGCGCGCCCAAATTCCTTTACGACGGTAAAGCCATCCGCCACGGCACCAACAATCTGGACAGCGCATTGTATGACCAAGTCGTCGTCGTGCGCGGCGCAAGCGGTTTGTCCAACGGCGGTATGGGCGAGCCGGGCGGTACGGTTGCTTTGGAACGCAAAAAACCGACTGCCAAACCTGCCGTCAGCGTCGAAGCCGGAGTCGGTTCGTGGAAACACTACCGCTTCGTCCTTGATGCCAATCAGCCTTTGAATGCAGACAATACCTTGCGCGGCCGCACTATTTTGGTCAGCGACCACGGCGGCGATTACCTGCCGAACACTTCGCGCCACAACCACACGTTCTACGGCATTCTCTCCTACGACATTACCCCTCAGACTCAGTGGAATATCGGTACGGAAATACACCGTTTCCGCAATACCGGCAGCTCGCCTTTCAGCTATCTGACCGTGGCGGGAGACCCTGAAAACAATCAACCTTTCAAACCGTTTGCAGCCTCACCGCGCAGCAATGCCTCGGCAAAATGGGCTTACGGTAAAGACAACAGTGCGGAAATCTTTACCTCTGTCAATCATGAGTTTGAAAATGGTTGGGCTCTGAACGGCAACTACAGCCATACTTATGGAAAAAGTGATGCAGTTTCCGGTATAGCCGGTCCTTTTGTCATTTATCCGAACTATTCCGCTAAATTCTTTGCCGAGCGCGATCAAGCCAAATACGCCGACCAAGATTTTTCTCTGAATTTAGACGGCGATTACCCGCTTTTGGGACGCAAACATGAATTCAATGCCGGCATCAGCTATCAGTACAATAAGGAAACTCCTTCATATTACGAAGAAAATGAAGATGAGATTGTCCCTGATTTGCGCCTTTTTGACGGAAATTTCACAAAACCGGCCATACCCTACCTTCGCGACGGCTTTGCCCATATGAAAAACCTCTCTGTTTACGGTTCGACCCGTTTCAAACTGACTGACAGGCTGGCATTGATAGGTGGCGGACGGTTTGTCGATTGGCAATACCGCTACAGTTCCGATCGCAACAATTTTGCCGACAGCAGGCATAAAAACAAGGTATTTATCCCCTATTTGGGCGCAAGTTATGATTTAAACGACAATCTGACAGCCTACACCTCCTATACCACCATATTCCGCCCTCAAGTGCGTTACTTGACCAAAGACGGTACGGCACTCGAACCGCAACGTGGCAAAACATATGAACTCGGCTTAAAAGCCTCTTGGTTTGAAGGCCGTTTGAACGCTTCTGCATCCGCCTTTATGAATAAACGCGACCATTTGGGCGTGGTTGCAGGCAAATTCGCGAATGGTAAGAAATACTACCGTGCAGCCGACAACACTACAACAAAAGGTATGGAACTCTCTGTCGGCGGCCGTCTAAGCGACAAATGGCTGCTCAATGCTTCTTATGCATACTCCAAACTCAAAAACGATTCGGGCAATGTGGTCAACCCTTCTTATCCTGCCCACCTTTTCAAACTCTTTACTGCGTATGACGTTACCGACCGTTTGAACTTGGGTGCAAACGTCAACTGGCAAAGCGGCACAAACGCCTATGATGAATATCAGCCATTTACCGCTGCCGGTAAAGAAGCACTGACCCAACGCCCATACGCTACGCTGGATTTGACTGCGCATTACAAAATCGGCAAATCCACCCGCATCGGTTTGGACTTTGAAAACGTGTTCAACAAACGCTACCGCCCCATGCCGGACATCCATGTTTACGGCACGCCGCGCAGCCTGACCGCAACCGTCAAACATACCTTCTAAACGGATACGGCCTGCCGTCTTAAAAGGCAGGCCGGCACCGGAAACCGTTTTAAAGAAAGAAATGCCGTCTGAAACCTTATCGTTTCAGACGGCATTTTATTGCCCGGCCGGTTATTTATTGGTTTGGGTATCCCGTTTCAATCCTCCGCCGAGTGCCTTGTACATATCGGCAAGGTTTTCGGCGTGGGTCAGTTGGGCCGACAAAACGGCGCCCTCGGCCGAATAGCTGCTGCGTTCCGCATCAAGCAAATCGAGCGCTCCGGATACGCCGTGTTTGTAACGCAGGCCGACCAGACGCAACGCTTCCTTATAAGCACGGCTTTGTTTGTTTAAAGCGGCATAGGCTTTATCCAGCTGCTCGCGCGCGGCCAATGCGTTTGCTACGTCTTGAAATGCGGATTGGACGGCGGATTCATAGGCAACGATTTGTGCCTGTTGGCGCAGCTTGGCTGCATCAAGGTTGGCTTTGTTCGTACCCCAGGTAAAAATCGGCAGGGTAATAGACGGCGCAAACGACCAAACACCGGTGCCGCTTTTGAACAGCCCGCTCAATTCGGCAGAACCCGTACCGACGCTTCCGGTCAGGCGGATGGATGGGAAAAAGGCGGCGCGTGCCGCACCGATATTGGCGTTTGCCTGTTTGAGCGCGTGTTCGGCGGCACGGATGTCGGGACGGTCGAGCAATACTTCGGAACTCAAACCGGCCGGCAGTTTTTCAACAAAAAACTGCTTGTCCAACGGCAAACCGGCGGGCAAGTCATTGGGTATCGGTTGGTTAATCAGGGTTGCCAAGGCATTGCGCGCCTGTTCGCGGTTGCGCGCGGCATGGGCATAATCGGCTTTGGCGGATTCGATTAGGGCTTCCTGCTGACGTAGGGC
This sequence comes from Neisseria cinerea, assembly GCF_900475315.1. NCBI lineage: Bacteria > Pseudomonadati > Pseudomonadota > Betaproteobacteria > Neisseriales > Neisseriaceae > Neisseria > Neisseria cinerea. The sequence continues at coordinate 1,191,280 of NZ_LS483369.1, forward strand.
GACGGCGGAAATCACACCTGCCTTGTACCGCAATTCGGACAGCTTGTAGGTTGCTTCGCGCGTTTTCAAGACACGCTGCGCCAAGGACATCGCTTCTTCGGCATAACGCTCGTTAAAATAGGCTTTGGCAACGGTGGCAATCAGGCTCAAATGTGCCGCATCGCGGTTGGCGACACTGGCAAAATAGCCTTGCAGTGCTGCTTCGCTACTGCTGCGCACACGCCCGAACAGGTCGAGTTCGTAAGATGCCGCACCCAGTCCGACATTGTAGCTGCTGCTGACATTGCCGCCGCTCAAACTGCCTTGGCGCGAGCCGCCAGCATTGGCGGCCAGTGTGGGCAGAAGGTTGTTGCGTTCAATCATGTATTGTTTACGGTAGATTTCGCTGTTCAATACGGCTGTACGCAAACTGGTATTGCGCTCGAGTGCGATGTCGATCAGCTTTTGCAGGCGCGGGTCGGCAAAATAGTCATGCCAACCTAAATCGACTGCACGGATGCCGCTGTCGGCAGTATCGTTTTTAAACGTTTCCGCAACTTCGACTTTAGGCTGCTCGTATTGGGGAATCATGGTACAGGCAGACAATGCAAAGGCTGCTGCAACAGAAGTCAAGGTGGTTTTCAATGTAGTATTCATAAAAAAGTCCCGATGCCGTCTGAAAACCTGCGGTTTTCAGACGGTATTTTGCTTAATATTGTTTATCGTCCGAACCGGTTATACCCGCTTCTGATGCATGTCTGACCGCCATTTCATGCTCGTGTGCAGTTTCTTTGAAGAATTTGCGCACCACCACATAGAAAAGCGGAACCAAGAATACGGATAAAAGCGTGCCGACCAACATCCCCCAGAATACGGTTGTACCGATGGCGCGCTGGCTGGCAGAACTTGCACCGCCGGCAATATACAGGGGAACCACGCCCAAAATAAAGGCAAACGAGGTCATGATGATCGGACGGAAACGCAGGCGGGCTGCTTCCAAAGCGGCTTCGACCGCGCTTTTCCCTTGCGCTTGAAGGTCTTTGGCAAATTCGATAATCAAAATCGCGTTTTTCGCACTCAAACCCATCACGGTAACGAAACCGACTTGAAAGTAGATGTCGTTGGCAAATGCAGGAATACCGCCCAACATCAGCTCGGTCAGGTTGCGCCCGGTTACACCTGCCGCCGCCCCTGCCAAGCCTAAAGGCATCACAAGCAGAACGGCCAGCGGAATAGACCAGCTTTCATAAAGTGCGGCAAGCACCAAAAAGACTGCAACGGCGGCAAGCGCGTAAAGGGCAATAGTTTGCGAACCGCCTTTTGCCTCTTCGCGCGACTGTCCGCCCCACTCCAGGCTGTAACCGCCGCCCAATTCGTCAACCATTTTTTGAACTGCCTCCATGGCCTGACCGGTGGAAACACCTGTTGCGGGCGAACCGGACAGTTCCATAGCGGGATAGCCGTTGAAACGGACGCTCTGTTCCGTACCCATCTGCCAAGAAACGGTGGCTATCGAAGAAAGCGGAACGGCAATGCCCGAGCTGTTCGGCACAGTCAGATTCAAGATGTCGGCAGGCTGCATACGTGCCGAAGCATCCGCCTGAACCATCACGCGCTGCAAACGGCCTTGGTTCGGGAAGTCGTTGACGTAAGACGAACCCAGCGCATTTGCCAGTGCGGTACGGATGCTGGCAAAAGAAATACCTTGTGCCGAAGCCGCCGAACGGTTAATGTCGATTTTCAACTGCGGCGCATCTTCCAAACCGCCGGCACGGACGGTGCTGGGATTAAACAAACCGCTGGTGCGCATTTTCTGAATCAACTCGTTGCGTTTGGCCAGCAATGCGGCATGACCGGTATTGTTGCGGTCTTGCAGGTTGATGCTCAAACCGGAACCGTTGCCCAACTCCATAATCGGAGGCGGAACGATGGCGATGCCGAAACCGTCTTTAAGCGTCCCCATCATCATACCCGTCAGCTTGCCGGCAATCGCAACGGCATCGCTGCCGGGGGCGGTACGTTCGTTCCAGTCTTTGAGCATGGCAAAACCCATCGCCATGTTCTGACCGTTACCCGAGAAGCTGAAGCCGGAAACGGTAATGATGTTTTCAATTTCAGGAATGCTTTTTGCCAACTGCGTTACTTGCGCCAGCGTCGCATCGGTACGCTCTTTGGTCGCACCCGCAGGCAGTTGCACGCTGACCATGACGAAGCCTTGGTCTTCGGTCGGCAAGAAAGAAGTCGGCAGGCGCATAAACAGGAATACGCCGACAACCGCCAAACCAACATAAACAACCATCATGCGCAAAGTCTTGCGCAATACTTTGGCAACCCAGCCTTCGTAGCCGTGCGTCCAGTTGTCGAATTTTTTGTTAAACCAACCGAAGAAACCTTTTTTCTCTTCGTGATGCCCTTTCGGGATGGTCTTCAACATTGTGGCACACAAAGCAGGGGTGAGTGTCAGCGCAAGGAAGGCGGAGAAGGCTATCGATGCCGCCATAGTCAGTGCAAACTGCTTATAGATATTGCCCGTCGCCCCGCTGAACATAGCCAGAGGAACGAATACAGACATCAAAACAGCAGTAATACCGATTACCGCACCGGAAATCTGACCCATTGCTTTTTTGGTTGCAGCCTTAGGCGGCAGGCCTTCGCCCGCCATAATGCGCTCGACGTTTTCAACCACCACAATCGCGTCATCGACTACGATACCGATGACCAAAACCATCGCAAACATGGTCAGTACGTTAATCGACATGCCCATATAAGAGATGAAGGCGAAACCGCCCAACAGGGAAATCGGTACGACAATGGTCGGAATCAGCGTATAACGGATGTTTTGCAGGAAGAGGTACATCACGACAAAAACCAGCACCATCGCCTCTAACAAGGTATGGATGACTTTTTCAATCGAAATTTCGACGAATTTGGAAGTATCGTAAGGGGTTTTCCAGCTCATACCCTGAGGAAAGTATTTTTCCAACGTCGCCATGCGTTCTTTAACCGCCTTTGCCGTCGCCATCGCATTACCGCTATTGGACAGCATCACCGCCATACCGGTGGTATTTACCCCGTTCAGACGGGTTGAGGAAGAATAGTCTTCCATACCCAATCCGACTTTCGCCACATCCTTCAGGTAAACATTAGAACCATCAGTATTGGCACGGAGGATGACGTTGCCGAATTCTTCGGCCGTACTCAACTGTCCTTGCGCCGTTACGGTAGCCGTAACAGTCTGCCCCTGAACAGCGGGAAGCGAACCGATGGAACCTGCGGAAATTTGGATATTCTGTGCCGACAGCGCACTGCCGACATCAGCAAACGATAAATTGTAGTTCTGCAGTTTCTTAGGATCGACCCAAATCCGCATGGCGCGTTGCGCGCCGAACAGACGGACCTGTCCCACCCCGTCGATACGTTGCAGTTCGGGCACAATATTGCGCTGCGCGTAGTCGTTCATCTCCTCGGTTGACTGTACGTCTGACGACAGCATCACAATCATCAAGAAATTGGAACGCGCTTTGGATACGGTAACGCCGTACTGTTGAACGGTCGCCGGCAACATGCTCAATACTTCGGAAAGCTTGTTTTGCACCTCCACCTGAGCCAAATCTTCGTCGGTTTCAGGCGTAAAGGTCAGGCTGACGCTGCCGCTGCCGCTTGAATCGGCGGAAGTGGACATATAATCCAAACCTTCCACGCCGTTCATATTCCGCTCGATAACGGAAAGTACGCTGTCTTCCATCACTTGTGCGGATGCACCCGGATAAGTAGCCCTCAGGGTAATATTCGGAGCGGCAACAGACGGATATTGCGAAACAGGCAGGCTTTTAATGCCGAAAATACCCGCCGCAATAATAAAAATCGAAATAACCCACGCAAAAATGGGGCGGTCGATAAAAAATTTAGCCATCGATGCCTTCCTTATTTTGCTTCAGAAGCAGGTTTGGCTTCAGATGCCGTCTGAACGCCGGCTTGAGGGGCAGAGGCTTGGTTTTCAGACGGCATCCATTCTTTAGGCGTTACTTTTTTCGCACCCGTCATGCCGGCGATACTGATTCCTTCCACAACTACCTTGTCCCCGTCCTTCAGACCCGACGTAACAATCCAATTCGCACCCTGCTGTTGTGCAACCGTTACCTCTCGGGGTTCCATACCGCCTTGGGCGTTCACAATCATCACGGTATCTTTCGTACCGCGCGTTACCGCCTGCTGCGGAACGATGAATGCATTATCCACCGCCACTTGATCCATCAGCACGCGCACATACAGGCCGGGCATCAGGATATTCTGATCGTTCGGTACGGCGGCGCGCAGGGTAATCTGACCGGTCGATTCGTTGACGGTCGGATCGGCAAACAGCAGGCGGCCTTTTTCAGGGTAAACCGTACCGTCATCAAATTTGATGCCGACCGCTACCGCACCGTCTGCCGCCAGCAGCTTGCCTTCGGCTATCTGCCGGCGCAGTTTCATCACTTCGGATGCAGACTGGGTAACGTTCACATACATCGGATTGGTTTGGCGGATGGTCGCCAGTACGGTCGCATCGCCGGCGTTCAGCAACGTACCTTCGGAAACTTTGGACTGGCCGATAAAGCCCGAAATCGGTGCGGTAATACGCGAACGGTTCAAGCTGATACCGGCGGATTTGATTGCCGCCTGTGCCGCTTTAACGCCTGCCTCGGCAGAACGTTTCGCCGTTACCGCAGCATCGTACTCTTGTTTACTGATGGCATCGGCGGCAACCAGCGGTTTGTAACGCGCCAAGTCGGCATTGGCTTTGGCGAGGGTCGCCTGCGCGCTGGCTAATTGGGCGCGCGAGCTTTCCAGATTTGCTTCATAGGTGGAACTGTCGACTTGGTAAAGCGGCTGTCCGGCATGGACATAACTGCCTTCTTGGAACAGGCGTTTTTGAATGATGCCGCCGACTTGCGCGCGGACATCGGCGGTACGCAGCGATTCCAAACGTCCCGGCAACTCGACGGTCAATGCGACGGTTTGCGGATGGACGGTTACGACACCGACGACGGGGGCCGGGGCTTCCCGACCCGCAGGCTGCCCGCCCTGTGCCGCTTCATCTGCTTTGCCGCAAGATGACAGTGCCAACGCGACAGAGGCAGCCAACGCAGCCGCACGCATCGCCTTAGAAGCATAAAAAGCCATTATTTATCCTATCTGTCTGGTTTGATATAAAGGGTTTTGCCAATCAACAGGCATTCTTATTTCAGGATATAAAAACCGCCTGCTTTGATACCTGAATGTTCGAACGGGTTGCAAAGCAGGTTGTACCGGTTTTCAAAGTTGAGATGTAGTCTCAATTTCATTGGTTTCATTATACATACACGCTTGCATGGTTTCAAAGCATTTTTTATAATCCGCCCTCATCAAACCGTGCCGAAACGAAACTGCCATTATGAGAAAAACCAAAACCGAAGCATTGAAAACCAAAGAGCATCTGATGCTTGCCGCACTGGAAACCTTTTACCGAAAAGGGATTGCGCGCACCTCGCTCAATGAAATCGCCCAGACTGCCGGCGTAACGCGCGGCGCACTCTATTGGCACTTCAAAAATAAGGAAGACTTGTTTGACGCGTTGTTCCAACGTATCTGCGACGATATTGAAAACTGTATGTCGAAAGATACGGAAAATAATCCCGAAGGACAATCTTGGGCAGTATTCCGCCGTACGCTGCTTCATTTTTTCGAGCGGCTGCAAAGCAACGACATCCACTACAAATTCCACAGCATCCTGTTTTTAAAATGCGAACACACAGAGCAAAATGCCGCCGTTATCGCCATTGCACGCAAGCATCAGGCAATCTGGCGCGAGAAAATCACCGCTTTTCTAACCGAGGCGGTGGAAAATCAGGATTTGTCGGGTGATTTGGACAAGGAAATGGCGGTTATCTTCATCAAGTCGATGTTGGACGGGCTGATATGGCGCTGGCTCTCTTCCGGTGAAAATTTCGATTTGGGTAAAACTGCACCTCGCATCATCGAAATTATGATGGACAACTTGGAAAATCATCCCCAGCTGCGCCGGAAATAATCAAGCCTTTGTAACAATGCCGTCTGAAAACCTTTTTTCTGTTTTCAGACGGCATTTGTCTTTCTATCCTGTTATGCTGCTCCGGCCTCTTCCCGCTCCGGCCTCTTCCCTTTTTTCCGCTGCAGCAAGCGTGTCGGCAAGCAGGCGGACAAGGTTTTCAAACAGGGGCTGTTCGAGTGGTTCTTCCCCTCCGCCGAAAACGAGGGCAACTTCGGTATAGTCTTTCTGCCCTTTGCTGACTTTGCTACCGTAATAGACGGTTTGGGCTTTTTTCAGTGCCGCTTCCCAATCCGTTTTTTCGGCCAATGTTTCGGCGGCGGCAAGCGAGGTCTTGGCAAAAAACGGCAGCGGGCGGTTTTGTCCGATATTAAAAAATGCAATCCATTCCGACAATAGCTGCAATGCCCTGTCTTGCACGATTCCCGCCAATACTTCTGTTTCTCCGGATCTGACGATAAAGGTTTGCAGCGTTTCGGCTTCAGACGGCATGACGGCGCAAAATATTAGGTGTTCCAACAAAAAAGCCACACGTTGTGGCGCGTTGGGTTTGCCGTAGGCGTAAAACACCTGACCGCAGCGGTACAGATTGCCCAAGCTGCCTTTCAGGATTTGTCCGTCCGACGGTATGGCGTATGAAAGCGGTGGCAGTTTGGGGCTGTTTAAAACCGCCGTGTCGATTTGTTTGGCAGCGGTTTGGAAGTCCTGCTGCCAAAGTCTGCCCAACTCTCCCGACGGCAGCAGGCTTTCCGCCCCGATGCGGGCGGCGGTTTGGGAAAAATCTTGTCCTTCGCGGCGCGCCTCGATATAGATTTCGGCGATTTGCTCGGCATGTTGCGGCTCGAAGGGTTCGGCCGGTTCCCATGCTTCGTCGATATAGGGTTCGCTCCATGAAAGCTGCTGCTGAAGCCATGCTTTGACGGGATTACGCCAAAACCGGACAAATGCCTCCTGTCCGATTTCGGCAACGGGTTCGCAGCTTTCGACGGGGTTGTCGAAAAAGGGTTGAGACTGCCCTGAGGGGCATTCGAGTGCTTCGGCGTAGTCGGTACGTGTACTGAATATGCCGTTTGAGCGGGAACCGGTCTGGAAATAGCGATGTGAGAAGGGTTGCAGCGGATGCTGTTCTATCCAGTTTTCTGCAAGTTGCCGGCTGCCGATTCCGGTCATAGCGGCAACAGTATCGATGAGTTCGCCCAACAGGGAAGACGGAGCCAGTTCTTCGTCTTTGCGGATGTCTCGCCCGATGTAGGACAGGTAGAGGATTTCACGCGCGCTGATGAGGGCTTCGAGGAACAGGTAGCGGTCATCATCGCGGCGGGCTCGGTCGCCTTTGGCGGGATGTTTGGCAATTAGGTCGAATACGGCGGCTTTGGTATTGCGGGGAAAATCTCCGTCGTTCAAACCCAACAGACAGATGACTTTAAAGGGTAGGCTGCGCATCGGTACCATACTGCAAAAAGTGATGCCGCTGCGTAAAAAGCCCGCCTCGCTTTCGCTGTCGAGGAAGCGGAGGATGTGGCGGATGACGGTTTGTTGCGGCAACTGTCCGAAGAACCCAGCCAAAGTGCTCTCTTCCTGCCATTTGACCCATTCGTTTTCGAGATTTTGGACTGCATTTTGGTCATCGGCTTCGGCTTGGAACAATGTTTTAAGCAAATCTCGGCAACGTCCTACCCATTCATCAACCGTCGCAGGTTGCCGCCATATCCGTACAATATCCGTCAGGGACTCGATAAAGGCGGTAAAACGTCCGAACATGGCGGTTTGATTCACGTCGGCATACCACGCGCTGACATCCTGCCACATCGGATTGTCGCCTTCGGGCAGCATCCAGCCCAATATCATGCGTTCTACCGCCTGCTTCCAGGTGAATAGCTGATCCGTGCCGCCGCGCATTTCTCCGTCCAAACCCCAGCGGACGTTCAAATCGGCAACCATGTCGTGCAAAAGCGGCAAATCGTCCTCAGTCAGTCCGAAACGGCGCAACACGGGCGCGGTTTCTAAAAGCACAAGCACTTTATCGACTTCAAATCGGCTTTCCAACAAGTCGAACAGGCATGACAAAGCATGAAACAGCGGTTGTCGGCGGCTGATTTTCACGTCCGAAACGGAATACGGCAATGCCTGCGCACCGGGCTGCGCCTGTCCGAACACGGCTTCGATAAAAGGCGTATAGGATTCGATATTCGGGGTTAATACGGCTATATCGTGCGGCTGCCAATCGGGATGTTCATGCAGAATTTTCAACAGTTTGTCTTTGAGTATCTGCAATTCGCGCAAAGGGCTGTGTGCGGAGACGATACGTATCGATCCGTCGTCCGTATTAATATTTCCCGCTTTTTCAGACGGCATATCCAAGTTTTGGATATCGGTTTGCAGGGCGTGCAAAAGCGTATCGCGGCTGCCTTCTTCAAACACCGGCGTTTCTTCTATTTCCATTTCGTTCAAAAAGTCGAAAAAGTCCCGCCCCTGCTTGCCCAATGAGGCGAGCAGCGGATGCCCTGCCTGAGTTAAATCGGGATCGCCGCCGCCTTTGAGGATTTTCGCCGCTTCAATGACATTACCCCAATGCATCCCGCTCGGATTGAGTGCGAACACGAACACATCGCAATGTTCGGACAGCTTGTGCAAAAGCTGCAGATACATCGGCGCCATAGTGGAAATGCCGAAAACGAAATAACGCTCGGGCAGCT